>NZ_CP131061.1:0-1895112 GCF_032594355.1 Methanolapillus ohkumae | reverse complement strand
ACGACTTACATCTACGATTCCATGGACCGGATCACTCAAAAAACCCTTCCAAACGGCGAAATTATTCGGTACAATTACAACAATCAAGCCCTGTTGTCCTCAATTCCGGGCGTCATCGACAACATTGAATACAATTCTATGAATTTGATGACTAAAAAAGAATTTGCAAACGGGGTAACAACCGACCTCACTTACGATGATTGGACCATGCGTCTTAAAAACATCAACACACCCGAACTTCAAGACATGGATTACTCCTTTGACGAAAAAGGAAACATCATCGGCATTGCCGACCACATTGTCGAAGAAACGCAGCAATTCGCTTATGACGACCTCGACCGGCTGATCTCCGCAGGAAGCGAAACTTACACGCAAAAATTCGTGTACAATCCGCTTGGAAGCATTCTTGCCCACCAAAACGGTGCAGATATCACCTTGTTCGAATACGGCAACGGCGCAGGAATCCACGCGCCGACGAAAGTCGGCGATTCGGATCTCATCTACGACGCCAACGGAAATTTGATTGAAGATGCCACCTTCCTATACGTCTACAACGATGCCAATCACTTAAAAGAAGTGCAAAAAAAATCCGAAGACAACAGAATCGTTGCCGAATTTTTCTACGATGAGTCCGGCAACCGGGTCAAAAAAATCGAAGAAGGAATCGTTTCTTACTACGTCAGCGACGATTATGATATCGAAGACAATGTTGAAACGGTTTATTATTTCGCCAATGATAATCGTGTTTCCAAGAAATCTGCCGACGGCCAATTTTGGTATTTGGACGATCATCTTGGATCAACAAGCGTCATGATTGACGAGGAAGGCGAACTCGTCGAACGAACGCTTTACTATCCGTTTGGCAGTTACCGTGAAGGCGGCGAAGCTGAAAAATACACTTTTACCGGCAAGGAGTTCGATTCTGAAATTGGGCTTTACTATTATGGGGCAAGGTATTACAACTCGGAAACGTTTGTGTTTACACAAGCGGATTCTATTATTCCGGATGTGTATAATCCGCAAGCTTTGAATCGGTATTCGTATTGTTTGAATAATCCTTTGAAGTATGAAGATCCAAGCGGGCATGCTTATCAGTATGCTGGGCTACTAGCTGGAGTTGCTATTTTTACTGCAGCTTGTGCACTTGTTGGTGCTGGCGTATATGGATATCAAAGTTACAAAGAACAAAAAAATACTGAGGGAGACACTTTATCTAAAGCAATAACGGTTGGGAAAGAAGCAACTAAAGGAGCTATTATTGGAGGGTCTGCCGGACTTGTCATCTCTGGGACAGCAGCTGTTGGAATTGCTTCAGCAACGACGGGAATTACATTAGGTGGAGTTCTTATTGTAACAAGTTCCAGCCTTTCGGTGGGTACAGGAATGTTTACGCGTGGTGCAACAGCATTGATAGATAAACAAAATTTATCGGTAATCACAAAAACAACATTTGATATAGATTGTATGGTTACAGATGCGGTTCATGGGTCATACAGTCCCTTTGTTGAATCTGGCTTGGGTATAACAGCTTCAACAACATCGAATAAAGTCGACGTTGTTTCATCTTTAAATTCCGGAGCAAATATCCTTAAAACAGAGTTTGGAGACCCGGCTCATGACCAATTAAATCAAGTATCTAATTCCGCTAAAAGTAAATGGGAACCACACAAAGAATCTTTCCAAAATAAAATAGATAAATTTAAGAAAAAGTATAACCTAAATTAAAAAACTTCAAGTTGTGGGTCAACTCACAACTTATTTTATTTCAAGAAATTTGGAGTTTAAAATGAAACCGATCCGTAATTTTCAACCTACAGATTTTTCAGTCGGAGTTGCAATTTTGGTCGTTATACAACTTGTTTTCATCTGCCTGAGCTATTTGTCTTCCTCATCAATTTTTCCGAATATTCTTGTGTTAATAACTTTAGTGAGCTTTATTTTTTTGTCAATCTATGGTCTTTTCACTTTTAATTCATTTTATGTTCATTCTAAGGAACTTTTTGCTTATTGGTTAAAAATATTTTTTTCATTTTCAACATATTTTATTTTTATTTTTATTCTATTTATCTCAATTGATATTTTTTTACCAAAAATAATCCTGTTAATTGAACCTGGTTTTAAATCTTCTGAATCCACTCTGATTGATTACTTGTGTATTTTCCTCTCAAGCATTATTTATCTCATATTTTTTACGCTGATTGATAAAATATTTTCAAAAATCCACACAGAAAAATCAATGAATAAAACGGAGAAAAAAATATGAAAGTGATCATTTTCTTTTTGTTGATTGATTTGATTTTTGTTTTTTATTTTGCTTCAAGGAAAAATTTTATCATCATTCCTAATCGAAGATTTGACTCCATCTTATCTAGAGCATTGTTTCTTTTTCCATCTTTTTCTTTCATTTGGCTTCTTTCTCTCATATTCGTTTTTCACTATGATGATCTTTTCAGTTATCCCATTACAATTCAATTAATTTTGAAATATCCGGTTTTGCTTTCGCCAATCGCTATCGAATTATTTGTTATTTTATTTTTCAAAAAATTTATATTACGGTCAGATTTCCCATTTGAGTTCCAACCAAACTTTATGAGTTATGATTTGTATGTTTTCACTCCGGTTATTTCAATAATTGATGCCAGAATTTTTACGTCTTTAAAGGAAGTAGAATCGCTTTATGATAGTCATAAAGAAATCACTATAAGCAAATCGGACGTGAAAGGAGTCAGCTTAGCTTATACAAAAAGAGGTGAAATTATTATCAGTGAAGAGGTTCTTGAAATTTTCAACAAAAATAATTTAACCGGCTTTCAAGCTTTGCCTGTGCAATATTCTGATCAAAATCATCAAAATAAAAAAAGCAAAACCGATTTGAATATTCAATATTTTCAGATTATAACGACTCGTGCAATGCCACCATTTTCAAAGAAATCAACAAAAAAAGTTGGTTATTCTGCTGAAAGAATTGTCTATGATGGTGATATTTGTTATGAGAAAAAAGTTCTTTTGGAATCCTTTGATTTTAACAGAAGTTTTGAGACAATCGGCCCAAAAGATATGATTGGTTACTTCCCACAAAGTTATTGGATTCTTTCAAGAAGGGTGGTTGAAATTCTCATTAACGAACTTAATCAACCCAAAAAAGACTTTAAACCTGTGATTTTAGTGGATGAAGAATAAAACATCGTCGGAATCGCCGACCACATCGTCGAAGAAACGCAACAATTCGCTTATGACGACCTCGACCGGCTGATCTCCGCAGGAAGCGAAACTTACACGCAAAAATTCGTGTACAATCCGCTTGGAAGCATTCTTGCCCACCAAAATGGTGCAGACATCACTCTGTTCGAATATGGCAATGGCGCAGGAATCCACGCGCCGACGAAAGTCGGCGACTCAACGCTCATTTACGACGCCAACGGAAATTTGATTGAAGATGCCGCTTTCCTGTATGTCTACAACGATGCAAATCACTTAAAAGAAGTGCAAAAAAAATCCGAAGACAACAGAATCGTTGCTGAATTCTTCTACGATGAGTCCGGCAACCGTGTCAAAAAAATCGAAGAGGGAATCGTTTCTTACTACGTCAGCGACGATTATGATATCGAAGACAATATTGAAACGGTTTACTATTTCGCCAATGATAACCGTGTTTCCAAGAAATCTGCCGAAGGCCAATTTTGGTATTTGGACGATCATCTTGGATCAACAAGCGTCATGATTGACGAGGAAGGCGAACTCGTCGAACGAACGCTTTACTATCCGTTTGGAAGCTACCGTGAAGGCGGCGAAGCTGAAAAATACACTTTTACCGGCAAGGAGTTCGATTCTGAAATCGGACTTTACTATTACGGCGCAAGGTATTACAATCCGGAAACGTTTGTGTTTACGCAAGCGGATTCTATTATTCCTAATTACTACAATCCACAATCTTTGAACCGTTATTCATATTGCTACAACAATCCAATGAAATATGAGGATCCGAGTGGGCATATACCGGTTCTTCTTGTGACTGCGGGAGCTGGGGCATTAATCGGAGCTGCAGCTGGCGGTCTTATTTATGCATACAAACAACATAGCACAGGAAATGCTATAACCGTTGGTGGTTTGGCAAAATCAATGTTTGTTGGAGGTGTTGCTGGAGGAGTTGCCGGATTGACTTTAGGAATTGGGACAAGTTTAGTTGGAGGAACTTTATTGGGTGCAAGTGCAGCAACAGCTGGGGCAACAGCAACAAGTACAGGGGGTTTAGCAATTGTCGGAGGAGATTATATTGCTGGAGCAGTTGTTCTAGCTCATATTGGGGGTTATGCAGGATTAACAGGAGGAGTTGCTGGAAGAGCCGTGGAAAATGAATTAAATGGGGGCGACAATACTCTAAAATATGCATTAAACGGAGAAGCAATGATTAGCGATATGGCTAGCGGCGCTTTAGGAGGAATTGTAGGAGGAGGTACATCGACATCAATTTCTTCTTATGCGGCGTACGATAGTGGTAAAAATATTTTTATTTCAGAAGGAATTTCACAGGTCTCACAAATTGGGTTTGAAGCATCTACAAATAAAGTTTTGGATAAGGCAGCGAATTCTGTCAGTAATTCGGGCGAATCAAACTATTTTACATATGGAAGCGGAAGGTTATCAATAAAAATACCAAAAAATTCAACAGCTGGAAAAATACTACAAGCTAAAAGAAATTGATAGATTTATGATTTAAAACTAAATCATAAATCATTTTTCTTTTCCACAAACAATTTATAATATATCTAAAAAAATCAGACAAAATTAAAAAGGGGGTTTTCGTATTCAATATTATGTTTATATGCCAAAATATAAAATTCTTGGAGGAAAGCATTTTGGCACAAAGTTCACAAATCCTAAGAGAAAATCTTCTGATGAATTACTCATTTATGAACAAATAGATGATTTAATTATTGATATCAAAAATTTAAATGGGAAAGAAATTGCTTATACAACAACAGGAGAAATTGTTGTCAGTGAAGATATTCTTAACCTTTTCAAAGAAAACAATTTAACTGGATATCAAATACGGACTGTAAAAAATTTTAGAAAAAATTATGCTTCCAAAAAGAGATATTTTCAAATTATGACGGATAGTTTAATGCCCTCTGTATCTCCTGCAACAATCATCAAGTCAAAGTCTGGTCTTTTATCTTATAAAAATTTGGTTGAAAAGTCGCTTTATTACAATAAAAATGAAGTATTCAATCTCCCAGATTTTAATAAAAGTTTAGAATATTTTGGAAGCACAGATGGTAAACCGTATTTCATTCAAAAATTATGGATTATATCGGCTAATGTTCATAAAATTTTAATAAATTCAGCAAAACAGAAAGAGAGTGATTTTATCTCTACATTTTTAGTTGAAGATGCAGAAAAAAAGTGTAATCGTGGGTACTGAAATTATGAAAATATCAAAAAATAAGATAATTGCAATTTTTATTGTTGGTCTTTTATCAATTTTTTATCTCTCATACTCTTCCTTTTTTATTTTAGCTGTACTCACTTTATTTTATTTTTTTATAACCGTAAATCTCTTCAAGATTCTTTTAATTTTAACAGAAGTAACGACTCAATCAGTGGAAAAGATGCATGGGGTTATCGCCCTCAAAACTATTGGACCCTTTCAAAAAAAGCTGTTGAAGTTCTAATCAATGAATTCAACCAACCCAAAAGAGATTTTAAACCTGTGACTTTAATAGACGAATAAAAGAAAGCAATAAAAGGAAGAAACATGAAGAAACAAAATATTTTAATTCTTTACATGGTGTTTTTGATGATAGCTTCATGTTTAATTTTAATCGGCAACTTTGATTTGACATTTGGGATTATGACCTACAATTCCATTTTTCTATCTTATTATGCAACTTCATATAAAAGCTTCCACATTTATACTGAAAACAATTTGCCGGTTCATGACGGGGTTGAGTTTTTAATGTCTTTTCTGACTCATTTTTTGTACACATTTATTTTCTGGATTTGTGTTACCATTTTTCTGTGGGCCGTCGTTAATTTATTTTATTCGGTCACGGCTCATGAATTACTCAATATACCCTTTTTCGAAGTAGCGGTTGTTTTAGTTACAAACATTGTTTATTTTTCTTTCTTTACAAAAACAGGTCGGCTCTTTTCAAAACCGCCTAAAGAACCCCTTCTCCAAAAGGAGGAAAAATAATGGAAATGACCGGATTTTTGACTATTTATTGGAGTTTAATGGGTTCTATTTCCGGAATATATTTGGCTTCATTCAACAATTTTATTGTTATTTCGAATCCAAAGTACAACATTTTTTGGGTCCGGATAATATATACCATTCCCATTCCTACAGCCGTTATTTGGTCTTTTTTTCTCTTTTTCTCTTCTATCATAAGCGGTGCATTGCCCTTCATGAGTCCATCTTTTTCTGAAATTTTTGGCCAATATGTTCCATGGATTGTTCCGATACTCATTGTTTTTCCAATTCTTTTGCTCATAAAATATGCTTTTCGAAAAAAAATCTCTAATTCTTATCAACCTTATCCGGGAGAACATGAATTTTACATTTATTTCTCTCAAGAAAAGATCCCGGAAAGCCGTTATTATGTCAAATATATTTATCCAAAAAAGAGAACGTCAAAAGACTTTTTGATTGGGACACAAACCGGAAAATTCAAGATGGGGTTCAATTATCTAGAACCATATGATATAATTTCAACAAGGGACGGAGAAATTATCATCAGTGAAGAGGCACTTGAAATCTTTGAGAAAAATAACATAACCGGATACCGAATCGAATCCATCATAAACAATCAAGAATCAGAACTGGAAATCCATAAAAAATATTTCCATCTCATCGGCACAAGTTTCATGCCACCGGTTCCGGAAGACGCAATTCAAAAGAGCGAATCCCTGATCACGGTCAAAAACATTCCATCCAATAGCAAATTTAAATATCAAAAATCTGATTTGAAAAACGTTTCAGATTTTAATTTATCTTTCGAATATTTAGGAAGCACTGATGGGGATCCTTATTTTCCACAACGGTTTTGGATTGTCACAAAAAGGCTTCAGCAAATTTTAATTACAAATTTGGGTCAAAATGAAAACGATTTTAAACCTGTGATTTTGGTAGACGAAGATTAAAAAATTCCCGGACTTCAAGATATGGATTACTCCTTTGACGAAAAAGGAAACATCATCGGCATTGCCGACCACATTGTCGAAGAAACACAACAATTCGCTTATGACGACTTGGATAGATTAACATCCGCAGGAAGCGAAACTTACACGCAAAAATTCGTGTACAATCCGCTTGGAAGCATTCTTGCCCACCAAAATGGTGCAGACGTCATCTTGTTCGAATACGGCAACGGCGCCGGAATCCACGCGCCGACGAAAGTCGGCGATTCGGATCTCATCTACGACGCCAACGGAAATTTGATTGAAGACGCCACCTTCCTATACGTCTACAACGATGCCAATCACTTAAAAGAAGTGCAAAAAAAATCCGAAGACAACCGGGTCGTTGCCGAATTTTTCTACGATGAGTCCCGGCAACCGTGTCAAAAAAATCGAAGAAGGCACTGTTTCTTACTACGTCAGCGACGATTATGATATCGAAGACAATGTTGAAACGGTTTACTATTTCGCCAATGATAATCGTGTTTCCAAGAAATCTGCCGAAGGCCAATTTTGGTATTTGGACGATCATCTTGGATCAACAAGCGTCATGATTGACGAAGAAGGCGAACTCGTCGAACGGACGCTTTACTATCCGTTTGGAAGCTACCGTGAAGGCGGCGAAGCCGAAAAATATACTTTTACCGGCAAGGAGTTCGATTCTGAAATCGGACTTTACTATTACGGCGCAAGGTATTACAATCCGGAAACGTTTGTGTTTACACAAGCGGATTCAATAATTCCGGATGTGTATAATCCGCAAGCTTTGAACCGGTATTCGTATTGTTTGAATAATCCTTTGAAGTATACGGATCCGAGTGGGAATTCACCGATTCTGTTGCCTATGCTTTTTATTCAAGGTGCTTCGATTGAATGTATGAACCAATATTTTAGGTACGGTGAAGTAAATAATTGGAAAGCAGTTGCTCAATATGGGGCATTTTATACCGTAAAGACAAGTGTTACTGTGGGCTCAATTGCTGCTGTGGGCGGTGCTACCTTGGCCGCGCCTACCGGCGTTGGTGCAATCCTTACAGGAGCTATTGTTGGCACCGTGGTGGCACCATTTTCATATTTAACTATAGGTACGGCTGAAAGTTTAATTTATGGTAAAGATCCACATGAAACAATCACTGGAAATGGTTTACTCAATGCGATTACAATTGAAGCTGTATCTGGTGCCGTTGGGGGGGCTGTTGGAGAAGGCATTGGTGTACCTGTTGCAAAAGCTTACGGGACAGAGGCGGGCTTAATTGCTGGCAATGCTGCATCAGCTGCGACAAGCATAGGAGCGAGTAATTCTTTAGGAGGCGTGTCGGTTTCTCAATCTCTTAACAAAAATTTTGGTGAACCTGCCCACAACACACTGAATAACCTTTCAAATTCTCTTAAATCAGGGTGGGAACCTGTGAAGCAAAGTGTTAACAATGGCATAGATTCACTTAAGAAAAAATTAAATATAAAGTAAATAAAAGTAATAAAAATAAATAATATAGGCTGTGAAATTTCACAGCCTAATATCATTTCAGTTAAAGATATGATTATAAAATTATATTCTATGATTTTTAAGAGGAAAAGTATGACGAAAATAGAGCAATATTATTTTTAGAGATCCTATAACATAAAAGCTTTTATTGTTTTATTTATATTGTTTCTAAGCTTATATTTTTTTTTCAAAGGCCCGATATCCTTTACCTTGCTTTTTATTTTAATATCATATTTTTCAATAACATATTGTTTATCCAAATGCAGTATACTTTATGTGAATACAAAAAAATCACAACTAATATCTTCTCTCGATATTACGATCATTTTGTCTTTTATTGCTCATGCATTAAACATATTTTTTTTATGGAAGGCAATAGATTATTTTTTTAATAGAATGCCTGATTTTTTAAATTTAGTAGGATTTGAAAACCCATACTCAGTTACACTATTAAATCTCTCTATTTCATGTCTTTTGTATATTCTTTTTTCTAAATTGTTACATGTTCAGGTCATGAAATCAAGATCTGAAGAAATGGAACAAAAACGAAAAAAATTGAAAATGGGTGACTCTTAATGAATTTTTTAATTTTGAGTACTCTCTTGATTTCGCTTATTCCAGGAATTTATTTTTCAACAAAAAAGAATTTTTTAATCGCATATAGTGAGAGATATAATGTTTTTTGGATTAAACTTATTTACACGACTCCGGCTTTTTCAATGACAATTTTTCTCTTGTCTGCTTATGCTTTTGTTTTAGAACCAAATTATTTTGTAAGTCCTGAAAATATAGAAATGACCCAAGGAATTTTGAGTTTTATTATTTCAATAATTATCAGTTTATTATTCATTTTAATTGTTAATAAATTTATGATAAAAAATGATAAAGAATTACAAATAGATAAAGAAATGGAATCAAAGGAATATGACCTTTACGTTTGTTGCCAAAATCAAAAATATCGAAATTTTGGAGGGAAAAAAGATGGTACAAAATTTAGTTATCCTAAGAGAAAAGGTAGAGAATTGCTTGTTGGTACCCAAATGGAGGATATGATTATTGATTTTAAAAAATTAAAAGGAATTGATTATGCATTAACACACAATGGTGAAATTATTGTGAGTGAGAAAGCTCTTAACATCCTTCATAAAAATAATTTATCTGGATTTCAAGTTCGTTCGGTTCGAAATAAAAAATCAAAAATGATCGTGGAAGAAAAATATTTTCAGCTTTTGGCAACACAGTTAATGCCTCCGACAATGCCGGAAACAAAAATTTATGACATGCTTTATTTGATGGGAAATGAAGTACTTGTGGATGATTTGGTTTATTATTATCAATCAGAAGTATCAAATGTATTAGATTTTAATTCTACCTTTGAATATTTTGGGAACGAAGGAAATATTCCATATCTACCACAACGGTTTTGGATTATTACAAAAAAGGCAAGAGATATTTTGATTCTGGAATTAAATCAAGAATTTGATGATTTTAAACCAGTGATTTTGGTAGGTCAAAATGAAGTAACAAGTAAATCCATGGCAAGACCCATTTGAATTTGAAGCAGATTACATCACGACTTACATCTACGATTCCATGGACCGGATCACTCAAAAAACCCTTCCAAACGGCGAAATTATTCGGTACAATTACAACAATCAAGCCCTGTTGTCCTCAATTCCGGGCGTCATCGACAACATTGAATACAATTCTATGAATTTGATGACTAAAAAAGAATTTGCAAACGGGGTAACAACCGACCTCACTTACGATGATTGGACCATGCGTCTTAAAAACATCAACACACCCGAACTTCAAGACATGGATTACTCCTTTGACGAAAAAGGAAACATCATCGGCATTGCCGACCACATTGTCGAAGAAACACAGCAATTCGCTTATGACGACCTCGACCGGCTGATCTCCGCAGGAAGCGAAACTTACACGCAAAAATTCGTGTACAATCCGCTTGGAAGCATTCTTGCCCACCAAAATGGTGCAGACGTCATCTTGTTCGAGTACGGCAATGGCACCGGAATCCACGCGCCGACAAAAGTCGGCGATTCGGATCTCATCTACGACGCCAACGGAAATTTGATTGAAGACGCCACCTTCCTATACGTCTACAACGATGCCAATCACTTAAAAGAAGTGCAAAAAAAATCCGAAGACAACAGAATCGTTGCCGAATTCTTCTACGATGAGTCCGGCAACCGTGTCAAAAAAATCGAAGAGGGAATTGTTTCTTACTACGTCAGCGACGATTATGACATCGAAGACAATATTGAAACGGTTTACTATTTCGCCAACGACAACCGAGTTTCCAAGAAATCGGCCGACGGCCAATTCTGGTATTTGGACGATCATCTTGGATCAACAAGCGTCATGATTGACGAGGAAGGCGAACTCGTCGAACGGACGCTTTACTATCCGTTTGGAAGCTACCGTGAAGGCGGCGAAGCTGAAAAATACACTTTTACCGGCAAGGAGTTCGATTCTGAAATCGGACTTTACTATTATGGTGCCCGATATTATAATCCCGAAACTTTTGTGTTTACACAAGCGGATTCAATAATTCCGGATGTGTATAATCCGCAAGCTTTGAACCGGTATTCCTATTGTTTGAATAATCCTTTGAAGTATACGGATCCGAGTGGGAATTCACCGATTCTGTTGTCTATGCTTTTTATTCAAGGTGCTTCGATTGAATGTATGAACCAGTATTTTAGGTACGGTGAAGTAAATAATTGGAAAGCAGTTGCTCAATATGGGGCATTTTATACAGTAAAGACAAGTGTTACTGTGGGCTCAATTGCTGCTGTGGGCGGTGCTACCTTATTGGCCGCGCCTACCGGCGTTGGTGCAATCCTTACAGGAGCTATTGTTGGCACCGTGGTGGCACCATTTTCATATTTAACTATAGGTACGGCGGAAAGTTTAATTTATGGTAAAGATCCACATGAAACAATCACTGGAAATGGTTTACTCAATGCGATTACAATTGAAGCTGTATCTGGTGCCGTTGGGGGAGCGGTTGGAGGAAGTGTTGAAGGACCCATTACAAAAGCTTATGGAACTGAAGTCGGTTTAATTGCAAGCAACGCGGCTTCAGTTATAGCAAGTACAGGGACTGCAAATTCCTTAGGGGGCGTGTCCGTTTCTCAATCTCTTAACAATAATTTTGGTGATCCTGCTCATAATGCACTTAATAATCTTTCGAATTCTCTTAAAACGAGCTGGGAACCAAAAAAACAAAGCATTAATAATAGTATAGACGCATTTAAGAAAAAATTAAACATAAAGTAATAATGTGGGCTGTGAAAGTTTCACAGCCTAAACCATTTCAAATTAAAATAAAATTAAAATAAACATTTCTGACTGATGTTTGAAGAGGAAAAGGAATGACAAAAGAAGCACAATATTATTTTTCAAGACTTTACAATATAAAAACATACGCTATTTTATTCATGTTATTTCTATTTTTATACCTTTTTTTTAAAGGCCCAATATCTTTTACCTTGCTTTTTATTTTGATATATGTTTTTTCAATAACTTTTTGCTTATCGCAATGTGGAATACTTTATGCAAGAGTGAAAAAAACAAAAATAATGTATCCTTCGGGAATGACAGTGCTCTTATCTTTTATTGCACATATATTTAACATACTTTTTTTGTGGCAGATTATAGATTACATTTTGTATTTACAATCTGATTTTTTAAGTTTAATCGGATTAGAAAATTTATATTCAATTACTTTGCTGAGTCTTTCCTCCTCATGTTTATTATATGCTTTATTTTCTAAATTGTTGTATATTTTAGTTATGAAACCGAAATCCGAAGAAATGGAAAAAAAAAGAAAAAGGTTAGAAACAGGTGAATCCCAATGAATTTTTTAATTTATGGTGTTTTTCTGATTTCGCTCATTCCGGGAATTTATTTTTCGACAAAAAAAGATTTTCTGGTGGTTTTTAATGAAAAATATGATGTTTTTTGGATTAAACTCGTTTATACAATTCCAGTATTTTCTATGACAACTGCTTTTTTGTCATTTTCTGTTTACACTTTTAATCCAAATTATTTTGTAAATCTTGAAAATATAACACTATTTTATGGATTTCTAAGTATGGCTCTTTCAATGACTATCAGTTTACTGCTCATTTTAATTGTTAATAAGTTTGTGATAAGAAATGATGAAGAAATACGAATAGACAACGAAATAGAATCCAGGGAATACGTTTTTTATATTTGTTGCCAATATAAAAAGCATTATAATTTTGGAGGAAAAACGGACGGTACGAAATTCAGTTACCCCAAAAGAGAAAATAGAGGACTGTTAATTGGGATCCAGATGGAAGACATGATTATTGATTTTAAGAAATTAAAAGGCATTGATTATGCTCTAACATATAACGGCGAAATTATTGTGAGTGAAAAAGCCCTTGACGTTCTTCATAAATACAATTTATCAGGTTTTCAAATTCGTCCGGTTCGTAACAAAAAGAAAAATGCAATCGAAAAAGTAAAATATTTTCAACTTTTGGCAACACATTTGATGCCTCCTGTAAGACCTGAAACAGAAGTTTATGGCACACGTTATTTAATGGGAGATGATGTGCTTGTAATTGACTCTGTTTCTTATTCTCAATCAGATACCATGAATGCATTGGATTTTAATTTGACATTTGAATATTTTGGGAACGATGCAAATAAGCCGTATACTCCTCAACGATTTTGGATTATTACAAAAAAGGCAAGAGATATTTTGATTCTGGAATTAAACCAAGATTTTGATGATTTCAAACCGGTCATTTTGGTAGATGATGAAAAAAAGAATGATGAAAAATCAGGGTCTTGATCAGAAAAATCCATCATCAAAACCCAAAATTAAAACTTAAAAAATGCCGCCTCACATCAAATATAAGGCGGATACTCCTTTTTAGAAGTCTTGGAAACACCGCTCTGCCGTTCCTCATACCACTTTTTCGCGTCTTCCCGGTCGGTTTCATCCAATTGAACTTTTGTTTTGGCTCCGGCTCGGCTCCGCCCGCTAAATTCCGGCGGATAGCGGTAAAAATCATTGGAAGCGGCCGGTTGTTTTTTGATTTCCTTTTCCTTTTTCATCAATTCGGAAATTGGAATTTCTCCGATTCTTGCCGGTTGTTTGGACGGCTGAGAAGCTCTCGTTTTTCCGTCATCATACGGCTTGTAGATTTTTTTGTCGGTCACGCACCCGGTGGCCGGACTAAACGGATCGGGCGCAGCTTTGAATTTTGCCGGCGAAACTGTTTCTGTTTTTGTCGCAAATTTGGGCGACCGACTGTCGGTTCCGTAGTGCGTGTTTTCAATCCGCCGCGCCTCATCTTCCGGAAGCGTCGGGTCAAAATTCCCGTCCCGCTCGGCATCGTAAATCAGTTCGGCGCCGCCGGCTCTTCTTTTTTTGTTAAAATTCACATACGAGCCGGTCATATCTTTTTCTTTTTCATCTTCATAGACTTCGGCATCGTCGTCTTCCGGCTCCACCGGCTTGGACTTTTGAGACGTGTGTTTTAAAAATTTGGATTTCGGGCAAGCGTTCTTGTCGGTTTCCTTTTCGCTTCTCTCTTCCTTTTCCAAACCATTTTCTTCCAATCCGAAATCAAACTCGACTTCCGTTTCGTATTCATAATCTTCAATCGTCACCGGTCCAAATGCCGTTTCAATGACAGTTTTGGTCACAATGCCGCTTTCCGTATGTGAAATGATTTCCGCGTCATCGGTTTCATCTTCGCCGATGGTGCCGCCGGCATCCGCGAAAATCGTGTCCGCCGATTCATTCGCTTCTTCAATTTTAAATTCGGCTTCTTCAATTTTCAAAGATTCCGGCTCAATGATTTCAAAATCAGAATTTTCTTCCGCTCCTGTTTTTATATCAATTTCAATCGTTTCGGATTCAACAGTTTCGAATGCAACAGGTTCGGTTGCAATCGTTTCGGCTGTAGCCGTTTCGATTTCAATTGCTTCGACTTCAAAATTCATTTTGCCGGAAGGACCGTCATCCATGTTTTCAAATTCTGCAGGAATATCTTTCTCTTCCGGGACCGGCAAAACCTCATTCGTGCGAACGGTCACTTTGGTGACCCGTCCGATTTTCTTAATGTCGGCTTTCCCAAGAATTTCCATGGTTTTTTCGGCGTTCGCATACCCGACAACGCAGCCATTCATAATCACCAAATGCCCCAGACATTCAATGGAGCCGATTTCCGAATTTTGAAAAACGGAGGTGTTCCAATCCGCCGTAATTTTGCCGCCGACTTTGGATTTCGCGCCAACGATGACATTGACCGCTTTTAAATTTCCGGCAAGCGTGCAGCCCTTTCCCAACTGAACGTTTCCTTCGACAATCACATTTTTCCAGAAGTGAACACCGGGGCCGGCAATTAAATTTCCGTGAATCAGAATGCTGTCCTCAAAAAAAGAACCTTTGGGAATAACGTAAGTGTTAGAAGAAGGGTAAAAACGAATCTTTGGTTTGGAAGTCATGATACTAAAAACACTTTTAATTATTTAAATACCATGTGATGAAAAGAGGCGGATGGATTTGTATTAAAGAAAAAGAAGTTGAAAAAATGGGAAGAATGGAAAGAATTTGGTCAATAATTTAGGCTATCTGGAGTTAAATAAATTAGTTAAAATCATCCCCATTTACTATTAAAAAATTCTAAAGATTTTTTGTATTCTTGAGACCTCGTTACATAAATGAATAATTCCCAAATTGCTACAATGAGAAAGAAGAACGAAACAAAAAAATTAAACCATATCAAACATAACAATGTAATAATAAAAAGAGAAATACTCGACAATAGTGACTTATTCTTCCATTTTCTTGTTTTATCTATAATTGTAAAAGCTTTTTCTTTATTTTCCGAATAGTACAAATATTTATAATATGGATTTGAACCAGACCTCATATCTTTATTTTCCTGATTTAAATAGTCGTCCATATTTTCATTAAATATTTTTAACATTTCTTGTCTTTCAAGGTACAATAAATACGTGTCATAAAGTCCTCTAATGACAGATGTAAAAATAAATATTACAAATAATATCATTAAATAATTGATCAGAGAAATAAATAAAGAGTCGTAGGAACCTGGTGATAAAACCATACCAACCAATTCAAGAATGGCATAAAGACCAGGAAAAATCACAATGAATAAAAAGAAAAGATAAAAAGAAAAGCTATTACAAATTTTTGTTTTTATTTCAGACAACAGATATATAGCAATGTTTTTATCGTTTGTCGAACGCATTTCTTTTAAGTATTCGCCTCTCTCTTTTTTCAAAGGAAATCCCTCTCATGATGCATAATATAATTAATTAGATTTTTGAAAGAATTTATTATTGCAATAAACAGGAAAAATGCTTCATTTAAATTAAAAATGTAAAAAATAAAAAAGCAATAAAACGAATTCATCTAAAATGATAAACATCATTCCATTGCCATTCAATTTTTCTATTACCTTTAAAAATCAATATAAATTATTGAATATTTTACACCCTGGAATGCAGGATCGCCAATTCCTCCATCCCATGGACCAAAATCAGATCCAGCCTCTCCAGCAACAACAGCTGAAGCAGTTCCTTCAATCAATAAATAAGCAACATACTGGTGGCCGCCCTGCAATAGAACTGTTTTTCCAACATTGAAACTTTGATTTACTCTGGAAACGCCAGCTATGGATCTTGATTGATTATATATTGTTTCTTTGTAAGATGTCCCCGTAGTAAAATCGTAAATAACAAGTTCAGCTTTGCTGCCAGCGGTAGCTCCTCCTAAAGCTTCTGTATCCCCACTAATCGTTCCTATCATTCTTATATTTGCATTCTGCGAACCGGATCCACTAACATTAAATTTTTGTCCTACATAGGCCCAAGCACCGCATCCACCGACACCCGGATAGGCAAAAGCAAATTCTTGTGAAGTTTTGGAGGATGTACTTGAAGTAGAATTTGTTACGGTTTTTAAACTAACTCCCCATTTACTTGTCGAATAATTTAATGTGTCAGCTGTTGAAAATGATGTATTTCTACCAAGAGTTACGGCTTGTGCAACTTTTGTTTGGGATGGATTGCGCGATAATCCTTTAACAGATGCTTCAATTTCTTTTTCAATTTCTTTTTCAATTGCTAATCTTGCAGTTTCTGACATCTTGGTTGCTTCTTTTTCAGAAATATTACTTGCATCGATGCTACTAATGTCAAAGTTTAGATGTAATTCTGATAAGTCGTGCACTTTTACATCATTTACATTTTGTTCAGCTATTGTTGTTGGGATCAAACACAATGTCATCATTAAAACTATCAATAATGAGACAAATTTTAAACAGTTATTTTTCATTTTATTCCTCACAGTATTGTTTTACTGAGTTTATTTTAAATACTCTAAAACCAATATGTGAGCGAATCGGACTTCTCAGTTTTGATTCACTCACTAAAAATTGGCGCCGGATTTTCCGCCGGCGTCAATTCAAGTCTCAATCAAATACGTTTGATTTCAACTCTTTTGATTAATTAAATTAAGTATTATATTAATTTTCCCATCATTTAAAAAAATCAGAGATTTTCCAAATATATTCAAACGACTAATAAGTTTAAATAGGCGACAAATCAGTTTTAATTTTTTCAAATAAACATTTTTAATAAACATCCTACATATCTTTTTTTGTTTATTAAATTTTAAAAATTGTATTCGCAGCCACTTTACAAAAATAATATTGTTTTTTGAACAAATTTACTTGATTTAACTCTTCTGACATCGTTTTAAAAATAAAAACAAAAATACCGCTTTTAATAGTTCTAAAAAAGGCAGCAAAAGGTGTATTGAAAAATTAATCTTTTAAAAAATCAGAAAACAAATTTAATGAGAGAAAAAGAAAAAAAGAGAAAAAAATTGAAAAACGAAAAACCAATGGCGGTTTTTACGTTTCCCAAGAAAGCCTTGGATAATCGCTTCCACTAACGAATTTCCAAACCGGTGTCGTGAAATCCCAAGCCAGGGCAGATGGAAGAGTTCCGTCATAGAATTCTTCGGATTTAGAATTTGTTGAACTCACATTCTCCCCATCTATTCCGGTTAAACCAAAACTTGTTCCGCCGCCGATCATTCCTTGAAGTGCATAATTGTTTTGCAACGTCGGTGCCCCTGTCCCAAGAATTCTATGACGGTTTGAAGTCCCTTCGATTATACTGTTTAAAGCAACGCCGGATGAAATTTTGGAACTGGTGTCACTGTTTCCGATAAGACCACCGATATTTGAATACCCCTTCACATCTCCGGATGCGTAACAATTCGAAATGGATGTACCATTTGCTATGCTACCGATTAATCCCCCGGCATTTGCAAAACTACCTGTTGATATGTTGGGCATATTAACAGACCCTTCCGCATAACAATTTTGAATGGTGGAATTGCTCACTCTTCCGATTAAGCCACCCGCATCCATATGAGGTGAAGTTCCACTATTTGTTACGATGACAGAACCATGTGCGGAATTGTTTTGGATGGAAGTAGAGTTTGAAATCCGCCCAACTAAGCCCCCGACATCACGGTTTCCGGTAACGCTCCCTGTTGCCGAGCAATTTTCAATTGTCAAATTCGTAGAATTACCCACCAATCCACCGACAAAACGGCAATTTTCTCCAACGACAATAGAGGATGTCGTTGAATCACTCAAATTTCCGTTATCGAAAAGTCCGAAGAGACCACCGGCAGAGCCGGTATGTTCTCCCTGAGTGGAAATTGTTGCGCGAACGGTGCCGGAAGATTGAACATGGTGAACATTAACATTGTTTGCCGGAGTTATATTTTGAATTCCAATTAAACCGCCAACCAGATGGGTTCCGGTCACATTGTTTTGCGTTGTCACATAACAATACGTTATTTCGGCTGCTTTACTGTTTCCAATAAAACCACCGATCGCACTTCCCGTGCCGGTTACGGAAGCGTCATTCGTCACGGTAATCGTATTGGTGGCGCTTTGATTCGTTAATTTTCCGGTACTGTAACCAATCACCCCGCCAAGACTGCTGTTTCCGGAAATGGGTTTTGAAAAAGTCAGCGGAGCATTAATTTCAATCGTTCCGCCATTACTGCCGGCCAATCCGCCAACACTCGCATTTCCGGAAAAAGGGTAAAGCGGACTAAACGAAGAATTGATTTTCATTGTTCCGGCATTGTTGCCGACAAGGCCGCCAACATTAGAACTGTTTGGCGTGGAACTGCTTGGTGCGGAAATGCTTGAATCCACCAAGGAATCCGAATCGTAAATAATTTGACCATTCTTCTCATTATCGCCGACAAGACCACCAACACTGTTTGAAGAGGCCGTAATGCTTGAAAAAACAACTGAACTTGAAATATCTCCGGAGCTGTTGCCGGCCAAACCACCAACTCTTGTGTTTCCTTGAATTGAAATTCGGGTTTCACTTGTTCCGATTTGACAATTGGAGACACTGCCTTTTGAAAAATGGCCAATCAAACCACCGACCGAAGCGACACCCTCTACACTTGTCACGGTTTCCGCATAGGAAATATTTCCGGAATTTTGACCGACCAGTCCGCCGACATAACTCCCGGTTGTTGTTACTTTTCCGGCGGTGCCATCCGCCTTTTTAACGGTTTTTACATAGGAGACATTTCCCGAATTTGTTCCAAGCAAACCACCTGATTTTTGATTTCCAATGACGTTTCCGCAGGCTGAAGCATACATGATATCTCCCGTATTGACGCCGATTAAGCCCCCAACTCCCGCTCCGTTCATGGCGGTCACATCATTTTGTGTTGTGATGTAACTCAGTGTTGTTCCCGATGCGGTGTTATAACCCATAAAACCGCCAACACCTCCTCCCGTCCCGCTTACGGCTGCTTCGCTCGTTACGGTAATCACATTCTCTAAACTCATATTTGTTATTTTTCCGGTGTTATGTCCAATCATTCCGCCGACATAGCTGTTTCCAAAAACGGGTTTTGAGAAAGTGAGCGGAGAGGTCATTTCAAGGGTACCGGATGTAATAATTACACTATTTTCTATAAGGGCCGCATTGTTGCCAACAAAACCCCCGACATTATTACCGGTCGACGTTACGGTTCCGGCAGAAAATGAATCGGGAGTGGAAATCGTTCCGAGGTTATAGCCGGCAAATCCGCCGACGTTGTCGCCCTGTCCTGTGACGGTTTTTACAGTGACATTGGCATTGAAAATAGACCCGAAATTCGAGCCGGTCAAACCGCCGACATTGCCGCCGTTTCCAGTGATTGTTTCAACAACGATCTCAGCATTGGAAATAGATCCTCCATTTGAACCGGCTAAACTACCGGCGTTGCTCTTCCCGACAATATTTTGTCCGGTCAAATCCACCGTGATATTTTCAATTTTTGAAGCGGAGGCGGTTGACCCAAAAATCCCGACATAATCCAAAGCCGGTTTGTCAATGAAAAAACCTGTCATCTGTTTGTCGTTTCCGTTGAATTTTCCATCAAAAGCATCCAAGTCGCCGCTGCCGATGGGGGACCACCCGGAATCATCATTTCCGGCCCGTTCAAATGGATTTGATGCATTATTCCAATCCTCCGGATATTCCAAATCCACATTCAGCTGGAAATATTTTTCAGAAGCGACGGCATCGCTGTTCGTGTAATATCGAAGGGCGTCAAATTGAACAATATTTTCTATTGTAAACGGATTTGCGTTGGTTCCGATTCCGGATTCAAACGGGTAATTGACGGTTCCCGGAAGTCCGGTTCTGTTTGAAATGGAATAGGTGTAGGATTGACCGCTTCCCGGGGTGTTTAACGGAGTGCCTTGAATTGAAACCAAATAAACCGCTGGGTCGGATGTATATTCCTCCACATGGGTTACCGTTCCCACATTGTTATCATTCGGATTGTTGATATTTCTAAAACCGACAACATATGTATTGATATCCAATGGGTTGGAGATCGGTTTTTTGGGAGTGACAAGTAATCGAAGGGTTCCGATTCCGGAATCATATTTAAAATCATAGAGTTCTGCTGAAAAGTCAGGGCCCCGGCCGTTGCCTCCCGGAAGGACATGAACCGGATCAGCGGGCGGATTTGCCTGAGTTTGCCCGTTCTCGCCGCGATAAATAAATCCTTCTCCGGCGGAATTTGAAATGGAACAATCGCACAACGTTTCTTTTGTTTTTTGACTCAGGCAAGTCGTAAAAAAAAGTGCGAGCAAGAGAACGATCAAAATAATAAATCCAATTTTAATATCATTTTTTTGAATTTTCATAGATTATGCCTTTTTATTAATATTATATCTTATAATACTTTATATGTTTTCAACATATAAATATATTATTAAACAATTGTATGAATAATAATGGACATTGGTATAATGGTAAACGGGGTGATTATAATAAATCTATCTGATTAAAATTAATATAATATAATAAAAAATTTAAAAAAGAATATATATATTTATAAAAATTTTAAAAATGATAATAAATAAATTTAAACAGAAACAACGAAATTTAAAAATAATAACAAATAAATTTAAACAGAGACGACGAAATTTAAACAGAGACAAATAAATTTAAACAGAGACAACGAAATTTAAACAAAGATATAAACATAAACAGAAATAAATATAAAAAAGAAACAGCACAATTTGTACTGTTTAATGTTTTATTAAAAACGGTTGTTAAAGTTGTTTTTTTAAAAGCTGTTTTAGCAACAGGTGCATTCCAAATCTTCATTGTCCAGAATATATTTCAAATCCAGGACAAATTGGTCAATGTCTTCTTTGGTGACGTGTGGCATTAAAACCAAGCGGAGCGCGACTTTTGTTTTTGTTTCCGAAATGTACCACCCGAATTGTTCACGTAAGCACCGCCGGATGTGTGTGGTTTGCTGAACTCCGCCGACTTCCACAACCATTATGTTAATGGCAGGAAATTTCGGCTTAAGCTTGATCCCGATCAATTTTTGGAACAAATATTCCGTTAAATCCAGGCAATAGGCCACATTTTTTTGATAGCCTTCCCGGCCCAAATATTTCATGACGGCGTATGTCGCGGCAACGGCTGACCCGGGACGGGTTCCGGTGAGTGTTGACTGATAATTGCTGGTCAAGTAAGGCGTTTTTACTTTGATCCGGTCCAACGATGTGTCCAGCACGGACGCGTTTTTAAAAACAATAATTCCGGCCGGAATGACGGAAAAACCCATTTTGTGCGGGTCTAAGGATACGGAAGTGACGCCCGGAAGGTCAAACCCAAATTGGTTGAGTTCATTTTGATCCTTTAAAAACGGGTACACAAATCCACCAAAAGCAGCATCAATATGAAGCGGAAGGTTATTCTTGATGGCGATTTCCGACAGTTTTCCAATCGGATCCATTTCCCCAAATTCCGTGTTGCCGGCAATCCCGATAATTCCGATGGTGTTTTCATCAATTTTAGATTCGACCGACCGGGGAACAACCCGGTAAGTCGAATCAAGCTCCGCTTTGCGGAGCTGAAGATTAAACATGTTGGCAATTTTTTCAAAAGAAAAGTGAGCGGTTGCCGGAACAATCAAATTCAGTTTGACATCTTTTGCGTTTTCACTTCTTGCACCGGCATCATTTTCATTTGTGTCTTTCGCATGCATGAATCGGTTTTTCATATGGTAAACCGCTTCGATATTGGACTCCGTTCCGCCGGATGTCAAATGTCCGGCTGCTTCTTTTGGATTGTCATGTTTTAAAAGAACGGCGGCCATTTCAATGACTTGTTTCTCCATTTCGCAAGTTCCGATAAACAGTCCGGGATCTCCGATATTGGTATGAATAAAACGCTGATGCGCACGAATTGCAATGGGATGAGGGAGGGTACACATGGAACTCATCACCTTTTTAAAATTCGTGTCCAAAGAAGAAAACCGTTCCAGTTCTTCAAAAATTTCTTCTTCGGAAATTCCCTGTTCGTGCATGAACAGAAAAATGAAATAAGATATTTAAAAATTTGGTCAATCTTGTCTGAAATTTTTTCCAATTGTTTACAATAATTTTAAATCCCAATAGGCTCAATCATATTCCATTCAAGAATTATTTTATCTATATTTATTTATCATTTTATTTCAATTCCCATTCATTTTTTATATTTTCTTCAACCGCCACCAATAAAAGAGGAGCTGACGCCACTGCCCGAAAACATTTTTATGACATTTGTCATTCCCGATCACACCCGGTTACAGGATAATATTTTAACAACGCCGGCGAGTATGGTGATTGGAAATCACGCGGCGGTCGGCTGTGATATTTTCGCGGATACGATGATGGTTGGGGAAGGCGTTCTGATTGCGGGGCAGGTGCAAGCGGAATCCGACATTCGGGCGGACGTTTGGTGCAAATTTGAAAAAGATGTTCATGCCGGCGGTGACGTTTATTTAGGGGAATTTACTGTCATCAACGGAAAAATTGTTGTGGACGGCGATTTGGACATCGGCAAAGAAGTCAAATTAAACGGCGGTTTCTTGTCCAAAGGGTGGGTGGTCGTTCGAAATCCGCTTCCGATTATGATTTTTATTTTTCTCTACATCCGTGAGCTTATCGGGGTTGGGAAAACCAGTGAGGAAATCGACAAGGCCCTGTCTGATCTTTTTGAAGACGATGAGGAACTCGATTTGGAAAAATTGAAGGAGATGGATTTATCCAAAATTATCGGAACCGGCCGGCTTTTAATTATCCCGCTCGGCTCGAAAATTTCCGGCAGCAGCACGAATATTCCGGACAACGCTGTCTTTGGAAACGATTGCGAATGGATGGGAAAAATTATTTGTAAAAATTTTGAAGCCGGCGAAAATTTTGTTTTCAACGGCGACTTGCGCTCAAAAGGCGATGTTCTTTTGTCCGGGGGTGCCAAAGTCATCGGAAATATTCAGGCGTCCGGAAAACTTATTTTGGATAAAAACGCAACGATTTGCGGAAATATCAGCGCGAAATCCATTCTCATTCACGAAACATCCTTTGTCGAAGGAAAGATTTCTTCCGGCAACGTCCGGTTTGTGCTGGGTGAATTTGATCCGAGAAATATCGACAAAGAAGGGACCAAAATTTTATCCCGATCGGAATCGGTTGATTATCTCAAAACCAATGTTCGGGAAAAGCCGGCGGAAACGGATGACGTGGACGAAAACGGTGACGTGGAAACAGATGTGGAAACAGATGTGGAAACCGGCGTAGGAACAGATGCGGAAACCGGCGTAGGAACAGATGCGGAAATCGGTGTGGAAACAGATGCGGAAACCGGCGTAGGAAAAGATGCGGAAACTGGCGTAAGAACAGATGTGGAAACCGGTATGAATTCAAATATTAATACAGGCGCCGGCGCAGATTCAAATTCGGATACGAATTCCGAAATCCAAGCGAACGCAACGAAAACAGGCTTTGAATCAAAAACAGACGTAAGCACGGAAACAGAAACGCAAACATCCGGATCAAAAGTTTCCTCTTCCCGGAAAAACCGGCAATCCCGCAGAAAAGCGCAGGCTGGCAAATCCAAACAACAGGCGGATCTTGAAATTGTGGATGTTTTTTCCGGCGAAAAAATGAGTGAAAAAATGCCGGAAAAAAACGAAAATATAAAGAACGAGAACGCCGATGCCAACGAGAACGCGAATGCGGAATCGGAAACAGAAACAGAAATGGAAAGTCCGGATTCAAACAAAATTGATGAAGATAAAAAATCGGATGCCGAATTCAATCACGCAAATTCTAAAGACGCAGACCCCGTTTCAAATGCGGGCAGTTCTACAAAATCGGATGCGCAAAATTCCGGCAAGTACGTCAGCAATGCGGAAAAAAACTTTTTCGCCGCCGCCGTTACCGATGAATCTGAATCTGAAAAAGAGCGGGAAGACGCGAAAAAAGAAGCTCAGCAAATATCCAAAAACAAGAAGAGACGAAAGTAAATAAAAAATGTAAAAATCAAATTAAAAAGAAAAGCAAAATGGGAAAAACAAAAAAAAATAAAAAATAAAAAATTATGAAAAAATGAAAAATTATGGTTTTCCGGTTTCGACTTTGCGTCCTTCTTCAATTTCCTGAATCATGTCTTCTTCTCCTTCAATGACGAAGGATCCGACATAATTGCATCTTTTGCAGTGGTAAATATTTCCCATAATGCCGCCGCTTTCCATATAAAGTTCCGTATATCCGCATTGAGGACAAATATGTTTCATGATTTTTCACTTCCGGTTTACGGTTTATTCATTGAATAATAATAGATATAATAGACAAGACGTGAAATAAAAATAACAATCTTAAATTCAATCGGTAGTATTAATTATTTTTTATATTATTTAAACATTTCAAAGGCAGATCAAAATGGACCAGTCAACGCCGGCCATGCGTCAATATTATGATGCCAAAAAAGAGTGTCCGGACGCTCTCGTTTTTTTCCGAATGGGTGACTTTTACGAATCGTTTGGGGAAGACGCCAAAACGATTTCAAGGGAACTTGAAATCACGCTGACCAATCGTGGAAAAACAGCAGACGGACAAAAAATGCCGCTGGCCGGAATTCCTTACCATGCGATTGATACATATTTGCCGCGGCTCATCAAAAAAGGATACAAGGTCGCCATTTGTGAACAATTGGAAGACCCAAAACAAGCCAAAGGCGTCGTCAAACGCGGCATTGTCCGGGTGGTAACGCCGGGGACCGCAATCGATTCATCAATTATTACCGATTCGTCCAACAACTACTTGATGGTGATTTCCGGCTCTTTTAAAGAACCCAAAGAAACCGGTTCAAAGGAATCGAGTTCAAAGGAATCGAGTTCAAAGGAACCAGAATCCACAGATTCTTCGGAAACGAAACCGAGGGATTCCAAATCCGTCAAAAAAGGTTCAGCCTCGCCGGATGTTGAAACTTTTGGAATTTCATTTTTGGACATTTCCACCGGCGAATTCTTGACGACGGAATTTGAAGACGCCGCTCCTTATGAAAAAGTCATGAGCGAAGTTGCGAAATTCAAGCCGTCGGAATGTCTTTTGCAGCCCGCCCTTTTGAAAAATTCGATATTGGTTGACAGATTTCTGGAAGGAAAAATCAAAACCGGCTCTTTTCCGATGGACAAAAATTTTGCCGCCGAAACAAAAGCCGCGGAAGACTTACTGAATTCCCGGTTCAAAACATCAACCTTGGAAGGCATGGGGCTGCGCGGAAAAGATTATTCCATTCTTTCCGCCGGAAAAGCACTCAGCTACGCCATTCAAACACAAATGCGCGACTTGGAACATATTCAATTCATTCGGACCTATTCCACATCCGATTACGTCATATTAGATTCCATGACGCTGCGTAACTTGGAAATCATTAAAAATGTCCGCGACGAGGAAACCAATTATTCTCTCATCCGGATTTTGGATAAAACCAAAACACCGATGGGTGCCCGTCTTCTTAAAAATTGGTTGCTGCGGCCGCTTCTTTTGCCAAAATCCATTCAAAACCGTCTTTTTGCGGTTGAATTTTTGAAAGAAAACAATTTGCTTCGGTTTGACCTTCGGAAATGTTTGTCGGAAATTTCAGACATGGAGCGACTGGTCAGCCGGATGATTTACGGCAATTCCAATGCGCGGGATTTAATTTCCATGCGCAATTCTCTCCTTAAAATTCCGGAAATTTCCCATCTCTTAGACACGAATTTGCTTGGCGGAGAGTCCGCGTTGATGGAAGACATAAAAAACGAATTGATTGATTTTGATTTCTACGAGGAACTCATTGACCTCATCACCCAAGCCATCGTTGACGAGCCGCCGATTACGGTTCGGGAAGGTAAAATGATTCAGCCCGGCTACAATGCCGAACTGGATGACCTTCGGGACGCCGCCGGCGACAGTAAAGATTGGATCGCAAAATTTCAGGCGGATGAGCGGGAGCGGACCGGCATTAAAAGTTTAAAAGTCGGCTACAACAAAGTTTTCGGCTATTTTATTGAAATCACCAACGTTTACAAGAATTCCATTCCAAGCAATTACATCCGAAAACAAACAATGGCGAACGGAGAGCGCTACTATACGCCGGAACTCAAAGAGCGGGAAAGCCTGATTTTGTCGGCGGACGATCGAGCGGTCGCGGTTGAATACAATATTTTTAAAACCGTCACGGATAAAGTCTCCGGCTACGCCCGAGAGATTCAGAATATTTCAAAATTGATCGCCGAAGTGGACGTTTTGTGCGGTTTTGCGGAGGTTGCAATTGATAACAATTACGTTTGTCCGGAAGTGGACAACGGTTTTGAAATTTTGATTCGCGATGGGCGCCATCCGATTGTGGAAAAAGCGACAAATGCCGGAAAAACACTCAGTTCTTCCGCATCGTCTTTTGTTCCCAATGATACGGAAATAGATGCGCAGGAGAATCAATTTTTGCTGATTACCGGTCCGAACATGGCGGGAAAATCCACATACATGCGCCAAGTGGCGATGATTGTGCTTATGGCGCAGGCCGGATCGTTTGTGCCGGCGTCTTACGCCAAAATCGGAATTGTCGACCGCATCTTCACAAGAATCGGGGCGTATGACGATTTAGCGGCCGGCCAGAGTACGTTTATGGTGGAAATGGTGGAATTGTCCAACATTTTAAACAATGCCGGAGAGCGCAGTTTAATTTTGTTGGATGAAATTGGCCGGGGGACCAGCACATACGACGGCTACAGCATTGCAAAAGCGGTGACGGAGTTTATTCACAACAAAGACAAAAAAGGAATCCGAACGCTTTTTGCGACACATTACCATCAGTTGACGGCGCTTGAAAACAAACTCAAACGGCTGAAAAATTATCATATTGCGGTTTTGGAAACCGGGAAAGATTTGGTGTTCTTGCGAAAAATTCTGCCGGGTGCCACCGACAAAAGTTACGGAATTCATGTCGCGAAATTGGCCGGCGTTCCCGATAAAGTAATTGAGCGGTCATCGGAAATTCTCAGAGAGCTTGAAAATGAAAACATGATTGAGAATGAGAGCGAAGGCGACGGTAAAAAGAAGCGCGGTGCACGCTACACGCAACTCCTTTTGGTGGACCCGTCCGCGGAGAACGAACGCGTGGTTGAAAAAGTCATTGAGAGAGTTGTTGAAAAAGTTGTTGAAAAACACATTGAAGACCCCGACACCGCAGCTGTTAAAGTTGAACTGGCGGCATTGAATGTTGATCATATGACACCGGTGGAAGCATTGCTAAAACTTGGTGAAATCAAGAAAAAATTATTGAAGTAAAAAGGGATAAAGAGAAATAAAAAGGGATAAAGAGAAATAAAAGAAAAAAGGATAAAAAAGAGAAAAAGAGGGATAAAAATGGACGATAAAAAGAGAATAAAAACAATGAAAGTTGTCATTTTAATTCTGCTTTTGGTCAATCTTTTGGCAACCGCCGGTCTTGCTGGATGGATTTATTTCTCCCATCCTTCTCAACCCGAGACTGCCTTGGATTACCAAGAAGTTGAAAAATACACGCTCTATGTCGGAACAAGCGATAAAAACGGAAACGCCATCTATTCTTTGGAGGAAGCCAAACAGATTGTGAATCCGATTTGCGACAAATATGTTCCGGGTTACACGGTGTTTGAGGCTTCCGGGCATTGGACAACTGAAAATGGTGTTTTGATTGATGAAAATACGCTCGTGTATGTTTTTTACCGAACGGATGAAGAACACATTATTGCGATTATGAATGATGTTTTAAAAGAACTTCACCAAAGCGCGGTTTTAGTTGAAAAGGAAAACGTCGGTTACGTTTTTTATGATGGCAGGTCATGAACAATTCATTTTCTTTTTTCCTTTTCCTTTTCTTTTTTTTCGAGTGGCGGTGTGCGCGCGGTATGACTGCAAATTTTTAAATATTTCAACAAAAATGGCGGCTCATTTTTCTTTATCTTTCTCTTTATCTTTTTTTATTTTCTATTCCTTTTTTCATTTATTATTTTTAATAAAAACAATATCATTAAAATCATTTAAATTTATTTTCTAAAAATGTAAAAATATTTAAAATGGTTGATAGTTTTTCCGTTTTTCATGGAAAACACAAACTTAAAAGATTGCTTTTTAGAATTCGGTCGGCTGAGAGAAAAAATTCGAAACAATGAATCCATCGAAAATATTTTGCTGCCCTATCCGATAACACTTTTGCCGCCTTTGCCTGAAATTTTGAGCCGGAGGTATTTGATTCATCCGGATGTTTGGAGCCAAATTCCAAAAATAAAACCGGCCGGCAATCGCAGCGACACGGAGTTTTTTGAAATTGAGGAATTAAAGCCGGAATTTAGAGAAGCGGATTTACTTTTTAATACGGTTAACCAAATGTCATTGGAATATGGCGGACAAGCTTTAAAGTATGTTTTGTATGAACTTGGCGGCAATATTTTCAACCACTCCGGCTTTTCAAAAGCTTATGTGATGATTCGCAAATTTCAGAATCAGAGCCATCCATTTTTAGAAGTTTGTTTTTATGATGACGGCATTTCGATTCCTCAGTCTTTAAAAAAATACGATTTTGTTTTTGAAAATCAAAAGGACAGTGTGCTCATCCTTAAAGCGATAAATGGCATGTCTTCAAAAAAAATGTTTTATGAAGAAGGGTCACGTGGTCATGGAATGAATTCTTCGGCTCAAATCATTGTCAACGGGTTTGGCGGAGAACTGTTTATTGCTTCTCAAAAGGGAGCGGTTTTCATTGAACCAAATGCGGATCCGCTTCTTTGCGAATGCAAAGAAAAATATAATATTTCAGGAACACTTATTGGATTAAGAAATCCAAAAAAACAAGTTAATTTATATGACTACATTGACGTTTATCAACATTTCAAGGGAAAGAGAGGTTCCTCCGATGAGTTCTATTGAAAAAATAAATCTCGCCAACGAAATCTCGCCGGTTCTTTTTATTCGAGAATCTGCGATGGAGTTATTTGAAAAAATAGAACTCAATTCCGCAAAGGAAATTGTTGTTGATTTTCAAGAAATTAATTTCATGAGTCGGGCATTCGCTCATGAATATGTTGTTCAAAGGCGGAAATGCAGCAAAAAAATATCGGAAATTCATTTGTCAAAAGACATGGAAAAAATGATTGAAATTGTTTCAAAATAAGATTATTTCAAACGGTTTCAAAACAAAAATATTTCAAAACAAATTCTTCTTTTGCCACCTTCTTTTATTGTATTGCAAAATACCGGGCGTTTGGCTTATCGGTTAATTGACTTCAACGCCCCGGTAAAAGCAACCATTTACAATCGATTTATTTCCGCCGTTTTCTCCTCCGAAAAACCCGGTCTTGGTTTTGGATTCATCTGTTTTGACGACTCCCGTTGCAGTACAGTAGGACAAATTTATTTCATCCGAAATGTATCCGATAAATCCGCCGACGTTGTTTTTGGAACTGATATTTCCGGCGGCATAAGTGTTAAAAATCCGGCCGCTTTTTACATATCCGATCAAACCGCCGGCATTTTCCTGTCCGGCTTTCACGTCGCCCGCTGCAAATGAGTCCGAAATGTTGCAAACATATGCATTTCCAATAAGACCGCCCGCATTTTCGGATTCGGCTTTGACGGTAACATCCGAGGAAATATTTTCAATCGTTCCATTTTTCCATGAACCAACAATCCCGCCGACATTACTTTTTCCGATGACGATGGCATTATTTTGACTTTGAACGGAACAATTCCAAAAGGCAATTGATCGGTTGACATCAGGCCGGTCAACGATTCCAACCAGCGGGCCGACATTGTTTTCACCGGTCATATTTCCTTTCAAAATGACCGTCAGATTATGAATTTGAGCTTCCCCTTCAACATTGCCAAACAATCCATATCCGTTTGCCTCACCGTTCGTTTCCGGACCATCCGGCTGAATCAGTTTTGTGTCCTTGGAAAATGTAATCGTAAAGAATTGACCGGAAAAACTTCCGGTAAACGGGCGGCTCGCGGACCCGATCGGCTGCCAGGTTTCATCCACGATTTCAATGTCGGCAATCAAAGTATATTTTCCATCAAGTCCCCAGTCGTTGCCGATTTTTTTAAAATCATCCGCTGTCTGAACCCTATGAAATTCGGGCATTTCCGGCTTTTCTGTTTTTTCAAGTTTTGAATCGTCTGCCAAACCCGGATTTATGCTGAAAATAAGCGTTGAAATAATAAACAAGAGAAGACATGTTTTTATTTTCATCGGAATCACAACTCCCTTTGTTTTTTACCGGACCGGATTTTGACGGCAAAAATCAATAGAATGCCGGTTAAAACTAAACCAACGGCAACGGCAATGAATATTTTGTAATTTTTGTAATTTTCTTTTTCCAAACCAGCTGGATTGTTCAAATCCACTTCCGTTTCACGGTAGAAACTTCCGGTAACAATTGGTTTATTTTCTTCATCCCATCCACCGATAAAACCGGTTTTTTTTGGCGATTCAACCGTTCCAGTGGCGGTGCAGTATGAAATTTTCGTTGCGTCTTGAGCATAGCCCAAAAATCCACCGGCATTTCCTTCACCGGCACTGACGATTCCGGTTGCATAAGAATTCAAAATTTTGCTGAAATAATCATATCCGATCAAGCCGCCGGAATTGTTTTTTCCGGCTTTTACGGAGCCTGTGGCAGATACGGCGGAAATATTACACAGGTAAGAATATCCAATTAAACCGCCGACGTTGTTTGTTTCAGCATGAGTGGAAACATTTGAGGAACAATTTTTCATCGTTCCGTTGACAAAAGATCCGATCAAGCCGCCAACATTATCTTTTCCGTTGACGGATACGTTTTCATCACCACGAACAGAGCAATTAAAAATGATGGTCGGATCACTGCTACTCCCACCGGCAACGCCGGCAAGCAGGCCGGCATTATTTTCACCGGTTACATTCCCTTTTGTAATTATATTTAAATTTTCGATTTTGATGCCGTAAACGTTGCCGAATAAACCATACCCATTTGCATCAGTCGATCCCGAAAATTGAACAAATTTCGTATCCTTTGTAAATGTTATTGTATGGTTTCCTCCAAAAACATCTCCGGTAAACGGTTTTCCGATATATCCAATCGGCCGCCATGTTTCATCGACGATTTCAATATCATTCATCAAAATAATGTTTTCATTATATCCCCATTCGCCACCGATTTTTTTCAAGTCGTCGGCAACATAAACCGGATTCATGGATATGGGTTGGATCTCTTCTGCTTCTGATGTGGAAATTGAGGTCGTTAAAAAAACTAAAAAAAATAAAAGAAGAAATATTTTTATTTTCATAAACATCCCCTCTTATTTTGGATTTTTAAATATTGTTTAATCTTACAATTCTTCGTGTTTCAATTTATTACATGTCCTCATTTTTCAATTTGTGACACAACATTTTCCTGAATATTGATTTCTTGTCCGAGACCGTTTACAGCGAAATTTTCTTCAATAATAAAAATTTGACCTTTTTCACTGATTTGGGTATAATATTTCAAACCAGTTTTGTCTGACAATGCTTCTTCAACTAAATACAATATAACTTCTTCATCTTCATAATATTGAGGAACCGAAGTTGTTTGTCGGACATTATCTAATGTTCCACCAGCCTGCCGAATAATAATTTCCTGTGATTTTCCTGTAATATTTCCTTTGAAAGTTTCCTCAACTTCAATAATAACATCATGGAATAAACTATATTCAAGCATATTTTCAATAGGAGGTGCCTTTCCATCAGAGGTATTCCACCAAGAAGGGGTGATTTCTTTGACACGGCCTTTAACAATTAAATCAGATACATTTACCATTTGTTCATCATCAAATGCTGGGTAAAATATATCCATGCCAAGTTCGATATCATAACTTTTTTCTTTTTCGACTGGGCTTTGTCTCAAATTCAAATGATTTTCATTAGGTTGAAATGTCAAACCTTGTGAAATCCAGTAATTAGAAGAAGCTGATAAACTTGAAGAGTCATATATCTGAGTCAAATAAAATTTATCGTGAACTGTTACATTTCTCTTTCCATAAACAGCCATTTGTGCATACATAACTGCGTCAAAATTTGAAAAGTGGCCGAGTCCTAAGCTATGACCAAGTTCATGTAAAGCAACTGATTGAACATCCCATATCCATACATCTTCACTTCCATTAGCTTCCCCAATATTTGTCGTCCAAGAATAACTTGTGTTTGTTGAAAATGTTATGTGTGAACTTTTAACCGTTTGGCTATCGGCTAGATTATATGCACAATTAGCTATAGGAGTACCACTGATATACCCTTTTTTGAAAGAAACACCATCTGTAGTATTATAAGTACTGCTGTTGTAAAACATCGGGGTTCGAGCCATATTCAATGCAATTCCGGTTTGCTCCCATGAATTCGATGCTGCTGCAATTTCACTTTTTTCAGAATTGTTAAAATTGCTATTAGGATCAAAACTGATGTTTATATGAGATTCATTTTGAATTCCATTAGCATAATTAATCTCTTGAGCATTTACAGGATTTGTAAAAATTACAAAAAATAGACAGACTAAAAGTAGCAATTCTAATTGTTTTTTCATTTTCATAACCTCTTTTACATTTTATAACCTCTTTACTTTGATTTAACTCTGTTACAAATGCCCCATTGAAGTGAGGCTAACTAATCCATAAATTTAATATTATATATTTTTTTCATCATTTTATTTTATTAAATATATATAAATAAACATAAAACGTTTGGATTTGCAATTCACAAAATTTAAAACAAATCTAGTTATCAAACAAAAGCTCAAAAAAAATTGAAAAAAAGAAAACAGAAAAAGCCCCGTGCGTGATTTGAACACGCGACCTAGTGATTACAAATCACTCGCTCCACCGCTGAGCTAACGAGGCATTTTGGAACAAACCCTTAATACCATCCTTCTTAATAAATCTTATGATTCTTGCTTTTTTCGGATACTTTTATATTTTTTTGAATTATTTAGATGCATCAGAATCATTTTGTCGAATCATTTTGGGATGGGAAGTTAAAAAATGTGGCAGGAATTTCAGTCCGTTGGACAAAAAGTCGTCTCCTCCGGCTTGGTCGAATCCAATTTCGGAAACATGAGCGTTTTGTCCGGTTCCGGCGAAACCTTTGTGATTACAAAAACAGGCGTTGCCTTGGATGAAATTGACAAAAATGGCATCATTGAAGTTCCTCTTTATCCGGAAAAATACAAAGCAGAGGCGGGAAACATGGCTGTTAAAAAATCCGCCACAGAAAAATCCGCCACAGAAAAATCCGTCGCGGAAAAATCCGCCATGGAAAAATCCCCTGCGGAAAAATTAGCGTCATCGGAAACGCCTATCCATCGGATGATTTATCAAAAAACAAACGCAAAAGCCATTCTTCACGCGCATTGTCCGTATTCGGTGGTGATGTCCATCCTGGAAACCGAAATTGGGAATTCATCTCTGATTCCGATTGACAGCGAAGGAAAGCTTTTCCTCGGGGAAATCCCAATTGTAACCGGCGGAATCGGAAGCGTAGAACTTGCAAAAAATGCGGCAGACGCATTTTGCAGCGGTGTTAACTCACATTCAAATTTAAACTCAAACCTTTCAGGAATCATTATCTGTGGACATGGGACAATTGCAATCGGAAACACACTCAAAGAAGCTTACCGGATCACAACACAATTGGAATACGCGTCCAAAATAAAATATCTGTATGCGTCGGCAAAGAATCTGTTTTAAGCAAAATGTTTATGTTTTTGTTTGAGCATAATGTTTTCATCCAAAATAAGCATCCAAAAATTTTTATTTATTGAATATTATTTATAAATCAATTTAATAATGAGTCCATCCATAAAATCAAAAATAAAACCAAAATAAAATCAAAATAAAATCAAAATTGGAAAGCGCGAAAAATAAAATTCATCCAGTTTCATCATCCCTTTAATTGCGGAGAAATATTCAATGGCAGCCGACTCTTTAAGACCTTATTTCACCAAAAAAATCATCAATCCGGTCGCATCCCGTTTGGCAAAATATAAAGTTACGCCGGACACACTTTCCATTGTTTCTTTGGTTTTTTCACTCATTGCCGGCATCTTTTTTTATTTGGCCGGAACCACAACAACATTTGAGCCGGTCTGGATGCTTTTTGCGGCCGGCGTTTGTGTGCTGATTAATTCCGGATTGGACGCATTTGACGGTGCGGTCGCGCGCATGATGGGAATTGCCGGCAAAAAAGGAGACTTTTTAGATCACGTTATTGACCGCTATGCCGATGTTTTCATCATTGGTGGCATTATTTTTGGCGGCCTTTGTCCTTGGCAAATCGGTCTCATCGCGATTGTCGGCGTTCTTTTAACCAGCTACCTTGGAACACAAGCGCAAGCCATGGATATTGGGCGCTATTACGGCGGAATCATGGGGCGTGCCGACCGCCTAATTATCATTTTGGTCGGAACCCTTTTGGATATCATTTACATTGCAATTTACGACCACTCCTTTTTATTGTATGGATTGTCATTTTTAGGATGGGTCATGGTCATCATCGCGATTTTCTCTCACGTCACAGCATTCCAACGCATTTACCACATTTGGAAAGCCATCAAAGCCGAAGAAAAAAGTAAGATGCAGGAAATTCAATCAAATGACGACAACAGGTAATTTTACAAATTAAAAACGCAATCAAAACGCAATCATGCAATCAAAAATGCATTCAAATTAAAAGCATATTCAAATCAAAAACAGTTGAAACAATGACATCTGATTCCGGCAAATCCGCAAACCACCCGCCTTTTATTTATCTTGATCACATCGCAGATACTCGGTTTATTGCCTACGGGTTTTCATTGGAGAACGTTTTTGAAAATTCGGCATTGGCGATGCTCAATGTCATTGCGGACATTTCCGGCCTATCCCACGAGGTCGAATTTCAGGCGGAAATTTTCGCGCCGGAATTGGAAGACCTATTGGTTCGGTTTTTGTCGGAAATCCTTTTTTTATTCGACGCAAAAGAAACACTTTTTGGAACGGTCCGGGTAAACGCGCTCCGCAAAAAAGAAGACGGATGGATTGTTTCATTCCAAGTTTTCGGAGAACCCGTTGATTCGTCCAAACAAAATTTCAGGACGGAAGTCAAAGCAGTGACCTATAACGGAATCCGAGTTGAAAAAACGGCTTTCGGGTTTGAAACGGAAGTTGTTTTAGATCTTTGATATTATTTTGAGGCGTCGCCACCGTATATGACAGCACCAATTTTTCATTTATCCACAAAAACAACGCATCGGATTTTATTTTTGCCGAAAAAATTAATTTGAATTTTTTTTATTTGAATTCTTCTTTGTCTCCGACTAGTTTTGCCGGAATTGTTTTTAAATCCGGTGAAATCAATACGTCAAATGGAAGACGGTCTAAAATATCCCGCTTCAAATCAATGCCGTCCACGATTTCCGTCAGCATCAAGCCGGCACCAGTCAATTGAAAAACACATCTTTCCGTAATATAAAGAACCTTTTGGCCGGACTCCTGTGCGTTTTTGGCGCTAAAACTGACTGACCGGACATTTTGAACAAACTTTGGATACTTTCCCTCCGTTACGATTTTGAGTTTTTCATGTCCATTTCCGTCTTTATTTTCAATTTTGATTAAAAGGCCGCCCGCACTAAACGTCGCACAAAAAACGACAACCGGTGTTGATTGCGTAATGTTGGCAAAGCCGCCGATTCCCGTCATTCTTCCGGCGGACATGTGACCGTTCACATTTCCGAGAGCATCAATTTCTAAAGCACCAATAAAACAAATATCCAGGCCGCCGCCATCATAAAAATCAAATTGTTGCGACATATCGTAAATCGTGTCTGCGCCACTCGCAGCGCCAAAAGAAATCCCGGATGCCGGGAGGCCGCCGATCGCACCGGATTCCACCGTCAGCGTAATATCTTTTAAAAGCCCTTCTTTGGCAGCGACGACAGCGACCGCCTCCGGAATTCCAATCCCGATGTTTGCGACTTGGCCGGCCGACAATTCCAAAAACGCACGGGACGCGACTAACAGACGCTCCGGATCATTAAGATTGGACGCGTTTTTCTCTTTTGCTTTTGCCCAATCACTCAGTTCCTGCGGTGGAATGTAAGTGTCTCCCGAATATGTCGGCTCATACCCGTGAACGCTCACGAGCTGGCTTTGGTTGGAACAAACGACAATCGCGTCCACCAAAATTCCGGGAACAATCACATTGCGGGGACGCAAATGATTGGAAATGACACGCTCCACTTGCACAATCACTTTTCCGCCCCGCCGGTGCACCGCTTGCGCGAGCGCAAGCGCGTCAACGGTTGCGCATTCCTTCTCAAATGAAATATTTCCCAAAGCGTCGGAACTGGTTCCTTTGATAAAGGCAATGTCGATTTCCGGGGTTTTGTACAAAAGATAGGGTTTGCCGCCGATTTTTGTTTTAGAAACCCAATCCGTTTTTGAAATGCGGTTGAGTTGGTATCCGCCGACATCCGGATCGGTGAATAAATTTAATCCGATTCGAGTGGCATAAAATTCTTTTCCGCCGGCGGCCGCCCGGATCATATGGGACATGGTTCCAAGCGGCAAATTATATCCTTCAATTTCTTCCATCCCTATTCTTTTGGCAGCGGTCGGCATAGATCCCAAATGTCCCAAAATCGCGCACGAAACCGCCCCATCTTGAATGTATCCTTCAATCGGCGAATTCTCCTTCCAATCTCCAAATCCCGCGGAACAAAAAACCGTTAAGTTACGTGGGCTTTTTGTTTTTTGAAACCGGCGCGTCAAGGCCAAATGAAGTTCGGTCGGATTGGAAATGGATAAAAACGCATTCACTCCAATCACATTTCCATCTTGAATTAAACCCACCGCCTCATCCGCCGACATAAATTTAAACAAACTGTCATCCCCTTTCATGATTCGAATTTTATCAAACATTTTTCTGTTTTTTCATAACAAACAATTAAATCAAAGAATGATTATCCTTATTTATATTTCTCATTTCAAAATTCATATTTTTCAATTCATACTTTAAAATTCACATTTTTAAAATTCACATTTTTAAAATTCACATTTCAAAATTCATACTTTAAAATTTACATTTTCAAAAAGATTTATTCTATTCAACGGTTTGAAAAAATTATGACACAAAATCAGGAAAAAGGAGATCCGGCAGATGATTCGGATTTTGCTCCTCAAGACGTTTTAAATGTACTCACCCGGGTCAATGACAACACATGGGACATTCCAGCGTCCCGCCTTCCCGGAATGCGTGTTCCCGGCCGCATTTTTTTGTCGGAAAAATTATTGTCCAGCATTGACTTGGCAACCATCGATCAAATCGCAAATGTTTCCATGCTTCCCGGAATTTTGGATTACTCAATGGCGATGCCCGATGTTCATTTGGGATACGGTTTTACCATCGGCGGCGTTGCGGCGTTTGATCCGGAAGAAGGCATCATCAGTCCCGGAGGCGTCGGATTTGATATTAATTGCGGCGTCCGCCTGATGAAAACAAGTTTATCTCGGGAAGAAGTGGTACCGCACATCAAGACGCTGACGGAAAACCTGTTTCATAAAATTCCATCCGGGGTCGGCTCCAAAGGACAATTCAGGGTGAATGATGTTCAATTAACGGACGCGTTTTTGCATGGCTCGGAATGGGCCGTGGAATCCGGTTACGGAATCGAGGATGATACGAAAAATTGCGAATCCGGCGGATTTATGACCGGCGGCAGTCCGGACAAAGTCGGAACCAAAGCGCGTCAGCGCGGACGTCCGCAATTCGGGACGCTTGGCAGTGGAAATCACTTTTTGGAAATCCAGTATGTGGACAAAATTTACGATCCGGTGGCGGCGGCAGCTTATGGTCTTTATGAAGGCCAGGTCAACGTCATGATTCATTGCGGTTCCCGCGGTGCCGGCCACCAAATTTGTACCGACCATTTGCAGAATCTGAATGAAGCAGTCAAAAAATATAAAATTTCGATTCCGGACAAGCAGTTGGCATGTGCGCCGGCGCAGTCTAAGGAAGCGCAGGATTATTTTGAAGCGATGATTTGCGGCGCGAATTACGCATGGGCGAACCGTCAAGTGATCATGCATTGGACGCGTGAGGTTTTTGAAAACTTTTACGGAAAAGATGTCGATGAGCTTGGCATGAAGCTTTTGTATGATGTGGCGCACAATGTCGCGAAATATGAAACGCACGTCGTTGACGGCAAAAAGAAAGATGTTTATGTTCACCGAAAAGGCGCCACCCGGGCGTTTCCGGCCGGACATGCCGAAGTTCCGTTCCATTATCGCGATATCGGCCAGCCGGTCCTCATTCCGGGAAGCATGGGGACGCCTTCTTTTGTTTTAAAAGGTGGCCCCAAGTCCATGGAATTGTCTTTTGGAAGCGCTTGCCATGGTGCCGGACGCGTGATGGGACGCGGACAAGCGAAACACAACATGAGCGGCGAAGAAATTCAAAAAGAGTTGGAACGTCAGGGAATTACGGTTCGGGCCGACAAACCTTCGGTGATTGCCGAAGAGGCGCCCAGCGTTTACAAGCCCAGCGACGAAGTGGTGGATGTCGTGGATCAGCTTGGAATCGCTTGTAAAGTCGCGCGTCTGATTCCGATTGGTGTCATAAAAGGCTGAAAAATAAAGCCCGAAAAACCCAAAATAAAAATAAAACCCAAAATAAAACCCAAGAACGATTGATTCAGAAGGGATGGTTAATATTTTATGAAAAACAGTTCTGTAATTATTCGAAAAGCCTGTCTGGATGACATTAATGCCGTTATGGATATTGAAAAGTATTCCTTTCATCCGGAAATAATCGAGTCGTAGGATGTATTTTTGGCTCGTATTTCCGTCTTCTCCGATGGGTTTTTGCTCGCTGAAATGAATGGGCGGGTCGTCGGCTACATTTCATCCGAGCTTTGGAATTATTCGCCGGATATTCCGTATTCCAATTTCAGCATCAACCACTCCATTCGAGACACGCACAAACCGGATGGAAATGAAATTTACATTTCATCTGTTGCGGTTTATCCCGATGTTCGCGGCGAAAAAATCGGCAAGAAACTTTTTTTGAAATTATTGGAGGCGCTCCAATTTGAATATGATATTTTCAGTTCCATCTTAATCGTCAACAGCGACTGGGAAAATGCGTACAATATGTATCAGAAGGAAGGATTTGTTGAAATCGGCAAAATCGACGGTTTTTTTCCGAATTTAAATTTAAAAACCGGAACGGAAGTAAATTTGAAAACCGGGGCGGAGATGAAATCGAAAGCGGATGCGAATGCAGAACCGCAAATGATTGAAAAAAGCAGCGGGCGGCAAAAAAAATCCGGTACCGGAATTATTATGAGAAAAATGTTCAAATAAAGCGGCAAAGAGATTTTAAAATTTTAAGAAAATTTCTTTACCGCATTGTTTTTGTTCGATTTAATCGTATCTTGTTGATCTTTTTTGTTTATTATTTGCTGATCTTTTTTGTTTATTATTTGCTGACCACTTACGTTTTTTGATTATATTTTTTGTACGCATACCGGCCGGCGACAATCAACAGAATTATGAAAATCAGCAACAAAATCCAAAAAATCCAATTCGGTTTTTTATTTTCATCTTCTTCCTCAACAGGCGGCACAGATGAATTGTTTTGGCTGCTGCTATTTGTTGTGTTGTTTTCCGGTTCGGGGTCGGTTGGTAAAACCGGTTCTTTTTCCCGAATGGTTGCCTGTCCGATTCCGCCGCTGCCACCTGGATTTTGTTCCGAGTCATTTGAATCTCTGTTTAATACCGGATAGCCTTCCGAATTAAATATAAACGCACGGTCTGCGCCATTGAGTTCAGATACAAATCCGGATGACCTCATTTGTGCGTCTGTTTTTTTGATTCCCTGATCCTGAGTGGGATTTTCCGAAGTTTTGTCATTGACAATTAAAACAACTCCGTAATCGCTGGAGGAATCCAAGAAGTAACAGTTTGTTACGGTTCCGTCCAATGTCAGATTTCCGACGAGTCCGCCATTATTTTGTCCGGCGGATTCTCCGACACTATAACAGTTTTCAATATTGCCTTCAAAAATCATGCCGGCAATACCACTGCCGGCGATGACATCAACGGGACCGATTTTTCCGGTATTGTAACAATTTGTAACGGAAGGGACAATTCCAAACTCACTCCACATTTCTTCAACAATTCCTCCAATATACCATTGGGTCGGACTGGTCAAATTACCATTATTGACACAGCGGTCAACGCGGCCGACATTTGCTCCACAAATTCCGGCAACACCGACCGTACTTCCTGCATCAATATCAAGGTCTCCGTTATTTGTACACCAGGTGATCTCGTTTTCGTTGATGCCGGCAATTCCGCCAATCCATCCTCCGGTGAAACTGATGGAGTTGACCAAAATATTAACATTGCTGGTACAGTTTGTTATGCTTCCGGCGGAATCACCGATGATTCCGCCAATCATATTGTTCATGGAACCGCCATTAAACTCAATGGATCCGGAGACAATCAGATTTTTAATTTCCGCTTCGCTGTAGCCGAATAAACCAAATACAAAAATATTCGATGGATCTTCGGTTGGGAAATCCGTGATGGACATGTTACTGACCGTAAATCCGTTTCCGTCAAAAATACCGTCGTAGAAAAACATCGTTGAATCCTGCATGATAATTCCGATGGGAACCCATTCATGACCATTCAAATCAATATTGTCTTCCAAATAGACGTTTCCGGATCCGGAATAAGCATTATTGTTAACCAGATACGCAAATTGAGCAAGTTGGAACGGAGTGGAAATTGCTCCATCCGCCCACGCCGTATCCCGATTAGTTTCATCACTCCAACTGCCGGTGGCGGTCGCAATGCCGGCAACAGCCAATAAAAAACTCAAAAGAAGAACGGAAGTAATTAAAAAATGAAATATCGGTTGTTTTTTGGGGGTTGATTGTTTTTGTGTATGACTCATACTATTTCCCTTTTCTCAATGAAATAATAATGTTCTATTAAGAACGAATCAATTAACAAAACAAAACCATAAAAATTTATTTACTTTTTAAATCATGGTTTTCTTCAACCTCATTTCTTCCCAATGCTTTTTTTAATTTTGTTGTTATATTAATATCTATTCAATTATATTAATTAATTATATATTTATTAATAAATAATTTATAATCTTCTATTTATTTTTATTTATTTAAAAAACTTTCATCAATTTATTCATCAATTTATTCATTATTTTTCATTTTCATTTCATTTTGTTGAACAAATTCATATATCTGAAAACCGATTTAATTCAGCGATTCAAGACTTTATTTAATCTAAATAACAATTCAGGATGATGATTTTATGACCAATATTGCAATTATCGGCGATGAAAAATCCGGACGCACGTCGCTCGCATCCAAACTCGGGAAAAAGGGAACGGACTCTGACATCACGCTTTATGACGACGATCGCCACGAACGAAAATATGTTTACGTGGATGCCAAATCCTATCCAAAATCCATCAAATCCATTATGTCCGCGCTGAATTTGGCGGATATGGCTCTTTTGTGTGTGACACCGGGCGGCGTGACACCACATATGGGAGAATGTGTCATTGCGCTGGATTTGCTGGGGATGAAACACGGCGTTATCGTGATTACCAAAGCGGATACCAGCTATCCGATGGAAATTGAAGCATTTTCTCAAAAGCTTAAAAAAATGACCGTCGGAACGGTTCTTGAAAATTGGGAAATTTTGGCGCTCAACACCAACAAAGACGCCGCAAATCCATTTGAAGGATTAGAAGAACTCAAAAATAAAATTCACAACATCGCCGACCAAATTGAACCGGAACAAAAATTAAAAGACAATCTTCCGCCACGCGTTGTTATCGATCATTTTTTCAATGTTACCGGAATCGGAATCGTTGTTTTGGGGAAAGTTCTTCAAGGAACGATTCACACGCACGACAAAATTGGGCTTTTCCCGCCGGACAAAAAAGTGGACATTCGTTCCATTCAAACACATGACATTGATGTCAAAGAAGCAAAAACAGGCGCGCGGGTTGGTCTTGCCCTCAAAGGTCTTTTGGAACGGGAACTTGACCGCGGGTATTTGCTATCCAATGAAGAAATTGTTGCGACCGAATTTGAAATTGAATGCCAATTATCCAAATTCGCAAAAGCCGGCATTGAATTAGAAGATGTCATCCACATGTTTGTGGGATTGCAGTCCGAGCCGGTGCGTGTCAAAAAAATTATTGCAGGCGGTGTGGAAAAAGAAAAAATCGGTGCGGGAGAATCTTGCATTTTGCACGTGACCAGTTCCAAAAAAGTGGCGTACGGTAAAGGCGACCAGTTCTTATTTGCCGGCCTTGAAGACAACCAGCGGTTCACAGCGATTGGAAAAATAATGAAATAATTTTTTTCAAATTCTTTCAATCCCTCTTTTTTAATCACAATCCTTTTCTCTTTATTTCATACTTGTTTTTCTTATTTCATGAGTGTTTTTACTTGTGATGCACTCTTTCCCGCACTTTATTCCAAATGGGAGAAATTAAAAAACTTTCATCGGCATCGAAAAGCATTTCTTTAAAAGAATTTGCCGGCACCGCAAAAAAAAATGTGTCTTTGGGAAAATGCGGTCTTGAAAAAACATCAATGTTTCCAATTACTGCGCGCGGTTTTTCTTTTTGAGCTTCGCCGAGTGGAATTCGAAATACGGAGGCGCATCCGGATGTCATTGGTGCGATTACGTTGTCGTAATCCGGTTTTCTGTAGTTGAACAAATGGACAAGCGCAGACAACTGGTCCGGATTGACCAAAAACAAAACGATTGCAGCGTCATCTTTTGGTTCGTACGGTTTTAAGACAATGTATTTATGGCCGGCCAATACGTTTTGTGGCTGTTCCTGAAGCAGTTTTTCCGCAACATCAATAGATGATTTTATACGTTCACCCGGCGGATATCCTTCTCCCCGGCCGCAAGTCAGGAAATAGCCAAATCCACCTTTGATGTCCGGAATTCCGTCACGAAATCCAAATCCCGTTTTAAAACCCGGGCAACCTTTTGTTTCGTCGGAAAAAATAATTGTTTTCCCCAAAAAAACATCGTTTATGGAATTTAAAACGCAACCCGGCATTGGGTTTCCGTATTCCGGGTGGCATTCGTTTGTCAAAATAACGGAAACGGTTTTTCCGGACATATTTAACTCATTTTCCAATTCGATTTTATCCACAACACATCCCTCTCTTGCTGTTGAGCACAATAATTTAACAATCAAATGAACAACGATTTTATAACTTAATCAATTTTCGCTTTTTATGGACATTGTCGAATGCTGAAAATAAAATAAACAAGCAATGACGAAGAAATAATGAAAAAATTTAAGAGAAATAAAAAAATACAACAAAAAAATAACAATAAAAGAAATAACAACAAAAAAAATAACAACAAAAGAAATAACAACAAAAAAAGCAAAATAAAAAACATCAAAAAAAGATCTTAAAAATGAAAACACCGGCCGGTAAAACCGGTTCGGTGTATGCAAGTTTATTTATTTATTTATTTATTTATTTTTTGAACGAGACACGAACGGGTCCGCCGATGCTGTTAAATAGAAGATCGCCGTTGGGAAGGAATTGAATGAGCGCGTAAGCGCCGTTTCCAAGATTGTCTTGTCCGAAAATGATTCGTGTGACTGTTTCTCCGGTATTCCAATCCATTCCGGTCAATTCCCATCCATCTCCAAGCGTATAGCCGTTTACCAATACGATTTTTGAGGGGATGCTCATGGACGGAACCATGCTGGTTCCAACCACATCGTCCCGCGTCCACACCGATTTCCAGCTGTGTGTTTTCGGATCCCATTCGCAGCGCTCAACTCCGATCGGCGGCGTGAACACAGGACCTCCGGCTAAGACGTCAACCAGTTTGTCTTCGTGTCCTTCGTCTCGGATATTGTTGACCACAAACGCGCCGTAGCCGTCAACCACAACGGATTGTTCGCTTTGAATGAATTTCGGCAAAGGCACAAGTCCGCATGTGATTCCGATTTGTCCGGCGATACGGCGGGATTTTGTTTTTGGCTGCTGTTTAAAATCGGCCGGAATTTCATCCCGCCAAAAAGCAACCAAGTTCATGCGGTTGGCACCATCCGTAATGACCACCAATTTGTCGGGATCGTCCCCAAAACCCATGAGTGTCGGGGTTGAACCGGTTCCGGTTCCGAATTTGACGCTGGGCGGTTCTTCCCCAAAATCATAAGGCGACGCCCAGGCGCCATCGGCTTCATCGACCGACAATTTTTTGCCGGTCCAGACAATTTTGCGCATCATCTTATCGCTGGCAACATAAATGGCGTTTTTTTCATCCACACAGACGGAATTGGAAACAAATTCGTCTTTGGGTAATTCGATGGTTTGCGGCTTATTTTTAAATTCTCGGTCAATGATGGACACTGAAAACGGCGATAAGATAATGATTTGACCGTCATAAGTCATCGAAAGCCCGATAATCGGCGCGCCATATTTTTGCAAAGACGGATTGTTCACGCCTTTAGCAACCTTTTTTAATGTTTCCGAAAAGTCGAGCGTTCGTAAGATTTGGATTCCGGCAGCCGGATTTTTCGGATCTTTGAGCCCGTACGCATGAACATGCGATGGCTGAGCGTTCGCATACAAAACGTTGGTCTTGTCCACAAACATGTAAACATTGTTGGCCAAACGGGACCAGTTAACGCCCCAATCTTTTAAAACAATATTTTCCGCTTGCTTAATATTTCGGATTTCTTGGCCGAGTCCTTTATCCAAAACTTCCGGAGGAATAACTTTTAAATTGGGGGTGTTGATTTGAGCGACCGGTTTCCATCCGTCATTGGATACGTCCACATAGGAAATGCCGCCGGTTGAGGTCGACCACATATATTTCGGGTCGGTGGAGATCATTTGCATAAAATTGACCGGTCCGCCGGCAATGCGCGGAAATTTTCGCAAATCAATTTTAAAAGTGCCGCGGGGGACATTGTGCGCGAATGCGTCGCTTTGACCGGGGTCAAAGTGCGTCATCGCATATTTTTCTCCGGCCAAGAAAAGATTAGGAGCTTGTTTATTGGGAGCTTGTTTATTGGAAGTTTGGTTATTGGGAGCTTGTTTATTGGAAGTTTGGTTATGGGTGATTTCGGTTTTACTTTCTTTTTGGGTATTTCCGCCGCTGACTAAAAGAACAGATGCGGTAGGCAGCATAGAGAATTTTTTCTGTTTCATGATATTTCCTCACAAATTTTATATTATCCAAAAAAGGATTCGGGTTTTATTTCATTTCTTCAACATCGGCTAATTTCCAGGTTTTGTCAAAGAATGGTTTTTCGGGCCCATAGAGCCGGAATATTAAAAAGAAATCTTCTCCCTTGGTTGGAATCCAGTTGGATTCTTTGCCTTCGGGGGCCTTTGCACTCATATAAATGTCAATGGTTTTGTCCGGGTTGACCGCGAGTTTGGATTTGTCATAAGAGGACAACCCGACGCGTTCTAAGGGATTTGGGACAAAAGATTTTGTTTTCATGCTGTAGACAACAACCGACCAAAAATCGCGGACGGGAACGTCCGCAGGGACGGTCAGCCGGTATGTTTTTTTCGGGTCGAAAACTTTTCCATCTTTGTCTCGGAGGCCGAGCATGTATGAAGTCGCTCCCAATTTTTTCGGAATGGAGACGGCCCAAAAAGTAAAGCCTCCGGAGCGTTCGTCCAGGAGCATTTTGTTATCCACCACGAAGGTAAAATTTTCTTTTTCGGTGAAATGAACAAAACCCCATTGCCGGTCCGCCCAATATTTTTCATATCCTTTTCCGAGGGTGATGAAGTAGTTGTTCATGAAAGCATAGGCGGTATGAATTGCTTTTTCAAAGAGTTGGATTTGTTTGGGATCCGGACTGAATTTTTTTCCTTTTTCAATTCCGATGGCTGCCAGCATTCCAATCATTGCAGCATCTCTTTCTTGCAAAAATTCCAGGTTGACGAAGTCGGACAATTTTTTAAAGTAGGATAAATCGTAATCTGTCAAAGCATTCCAGGATTTCGGATAGGCGTCAATGTAGGTGTTTGGCGCGGGCTTTCCGGATTGTGATACCGGATAAATTTTAACTTTTTTGCTGACGGCGACGACATCTTCGGCCGTTCCCATTTTGCTGATGATAGGACGGCCGCCAAGTGTGACAAAGTAGGTGTTGGATTGACGGATAATGTATCCGCCTTCGCAAATTTTTCCGGAAAAATCGGGAGGCAGTAAGAGATATTTTCCGCCATTGCCTTGGTCGGCGCCGGCCGGTCCGAAATCTTCGATGGGCTGGGACCAGGTATCGTTAAAACTTCCGAAAAGAGACACTTTATCATTCGCCGGGGGAATTTCCACAACAATCGGACCGTATCTCAAATCAATAAAGGAAAGAGTGTATGGGGTTTGGTTGTTGGGTGTTAAAAACAGATGGCGGGAGTCCATCGGTTTTGAAAAATAAATCACGTCGTTGTATTTGGCGCCGAGGCTGTTGAGGCTTTGGTAAGTGGAAATGGAATTCACGACCGGCAGAGACCAAATAGCGGTTTGGACAGCGCGCTGGTAAAAAATTTCATCATCGGTGGAAGAGGCAGGGGTTTTCGGGTCCTCATCCTTTTTGTTTCCAAAAGGCCAGGTCATCATTTCAGGTAATAATTTCAAGAACGGGTTCATTTTCATGCTCCTTATTTTTATTTGGTTAAAGAACCAACAATAAATTACATTTTAAATATATAAATTATATTATAATTATTAATATTTTAATATACATCCAAAAACACAAGGCTAAGGTAAAATGACCGACAGCGGTCAAACAACGGTAATAAAATGAAGCAAACATCAAATCAGACAAAAATCAGACAAAAAATGCAGCAAACATCAAATCAGACAAAAATCAGACAAAAATCAGATATAAAACCAAATAATTGTAAACAGATTGCAGTAAATTTTAAATTTTGAAAAAATCAAAAAACGGAGGATTGTTTTGTCAATTTTTTAAAACGAATTGTCGTCATAGTGCGTGCGACGCAATCAAACAAAAGCAAAATAAGAAACAGAACAAAAAGGAATCAAAACAAACAAGCAATAAGAAACAGAACAAAAAAGAAACAAAACAAACAAAAAAGAAAAATAAAAAAGGAAATCAATTTGTTTACTTATTTTTCTTCTTTCCTTTTTTGGTCGTATTTTCCCCGATTAACGCGTAAACCGGTGAGAATTTAGTGTAAGCCGTCACAAGTCCGGCCAGGGCGGCCAGTCCGAGGAAATACCGGAAAATAAATCCGCGCCGGACAAAAATAAGAGCGATTAACGCGACGGAACCGATAAGGAATCTTCGAACCCGGTCTTCCCGTCCGATGTTTCTTTCAAATTTAAAAGGTATTTTTTCATCTAAGCTTGCCAGGCCTTTTACGCCCATCAGATGTTCCGCAATCATCCAAAACATTTCAAAACCTCATTATATTTTGTATAAAAAAACAATTATAATTATAATAATGCAAATATACAATCCATTCAAACTATAAAAGCATATCCGGAAAATCGAATTTCTTCCGATTTCAAAAAAATGATGGAAATAAATTAGCCAATCCGAAATACAGGCGTGTTGTTATATTATACTACAATTATGTTTGCATATTATAACGGTAAAATTCAAAAACTGATTGATTTTCCGTGCCGGTTTTGTCAATTTTATACAACGGCTTCCTTAAAATCAACAACAGGTTTTTATAGGGGTTGTTCTTTGTAAAAGTTGCTTTTGGATTCTTTTGAAAAACGTTCATGTTCAAAAAGTCTAAAACCACACATTCTATAAAACCACAAACCCATATAAAAACACACACACAAGAGTTTCCACAACGTGGAAACTCCTTTTTTTAATCGTTCCAACTGTCTTTAAATTTGAATTAACTGATTTGCCGTAAACGGTCCTTGTTATTTTTAATATTATTATCGTTTTTATCGTCGATTTTATTATTTTTTTGATTTTTATTATTATTCAAATCAAGATGTTACTTTTTTATACTCCGATTCTTATTTTTGTTTGAGGAACATGAGCAGACAAAAAGTTAACATTCGAGATACAGACGGTCAAGATGCGGACGGTCAAGATGCGGACGGTCAAGATGCGGACGGTCAAGATGCGGACGGTCAAGACGCGGACAGTCAAGATGCGGACGGTCAAGATACAAACGGTCAAGACACAGACGTCCAAAGTCTCGAAAGTTCGGATTCCGGTTCCGATGGATATTATTTTTCGGAGGATTCGGATTTGGATTTTTCCCGACACTTGGATGAGGAAGTCGTTGAAATTTCCAATCAAGCTTTTTTGTCGATTGGGCGCAGTTTCTCTTGGATTCTCTCTCAAATAAACGGCAAGGACGGCAAGCCGCATTTTGATTTTTCGGTCAAAGAGTTGTCCAATTTAATTTTATGTTCTCTTTATTGGAGTAAAACACCGGTTTTTTTGCCGGCAACGCTGACTCTTCTTCAAAAACAAAATCAAAACGGTTCTTTTGGGGACATCAAAGATACGGCGCGTGCGGTTTCTTGTTTGTCCGTCGTTCAAAAATATCTGAGCCGGGCAGGTTCTTCTTCCGATTCTTCCGGCTCCGATATTTATTTTGACGCGGCAGCGCAAAAAAATCTTCAAACCTCCCTCCAAAAAGCAACCGATGAACTGATCACTCAAAAAAAGAATTGGGCAGCCGGAACAGACGATATTTATGATTTGGTTTATGCATTGGCCGCCACGGCTGACGCCGGAATCTTTGAGCCCGATGTGTGTTTGGATGTGTGCCGGCGCGATCTTTTGGAATGGAAATTTCCGGGGACGACCGCACTTATTTTAACAGCACTTCAAAAGCAGCGGGAACTTCGGCTTTTTTCCGGCGCCGAAGATTTGGAAGTTTCGGAATTTATTTCCCGAAAATCCAATTGGCTGATTCTGGAACGAAGGAACGGTTTTTGGAACTCAACCGCAACAAGCTGCCTGGTTTTGCTGGCGCTGTCCCGGGTGGACAATCCAGCCTGTGTTGCGTCCCTTCCAAAACTTTTCTCCATTCAGGAAAAAAACGGTTCTTTTGAAAATGATTTCAACAAAACATGCCTGGCGGTTTTGGCACAATCCCATATGTCTAAATTTTTATACTGATCATTTAATTGATAATTTTTGCATAAAATTGATCATTTAATGGATTTTTTAAAAAATCATCAAATCCATCAAAATCATCAAATCCATCAAATCCGTCCATTTTGTGGGAAAGTATTTAATTCAAAAAACGGCTTATTCTTCTGCAACTTCCCGCTTGCCTTTTGTTTAAAAAGAGTCGGGGGGAATTCCAAAATCGGCAAAAGGAGATCTGGTCAGGTAGATCGAATGGACTCTAGATCCGTTTAGCCGGGTTAGATTCCCGGGGTCTCCGTCCTTTTCATTTTTTTAAATCATCAATTTTTCAAATTAAACTTTTTCAAAAAACCTCAGGATTGACTTAAAAATGGACCGCCCAACCCTTGAAAGACTTGTCAAACTCAATGGTGTTTGGCTTTCTCGAAAAGATGTTCTTCACGGTGTTTCCCGGTATGAGGTTTCCCGGCAAAATATTCGTATTACGATGGATTGCGGCGATGTGGTCACGGCCAGAAATTCAAGAAACAGCGCGTCGGCACGCTCTCTTCGCAATTCGAAATACAAAAAAGTCTGTAAAAAATGCCGTTTGTCGGACGACCGCATCCAACGGTTTGTTTCCAAAAACTTCTATGAAGGAATTACTTTTGTTGAGCCGATCGCCAAAGCATCCGTTTCCAAAAAAGTCGGAAAAAAAGACACGTCGAGGCCCGTTTCAACGGTGTCATCCCAGCCGGTGTCATCCCAGCCGGTGCCATCCCAGCCGGTGCCATTCCAGCCGCCACTGTCTCAGATTCCGGCCACACAAAAAACAGAATCTGTTTCCATGAAATCAGATTCGGGTTCCATGAAACCAGAATCAAAATCGGAAGTTAAATTTATGTCCAATTCCAACCCCACTGAAAAACCGGAACAGTCGGAGCAACAGAATGTAAAAGCGGAAAAAACCGAAAAAACCGAAAAGAAATCTTTTTCTCCGTCTCAGCGAAGCCGGCTGGAGTCCCTGCTTGTGTCCGATGATGAAATTGATTTGGAACAAACAGACATGAGCTTTTCCGAAATTGAATCCTTGTTGACCGGCCGCCGGAAAAAAGAATTGTGCGACATCTACGCAAACAGTCGCGAACACATGCTTGCAAAATTGGAACGTGATATCTCTGCCTTTTTAATTTCCAAAGGATTTATTGAAATCAAATCCTCCATTCTGATTCCTGAAGAATACATCATCCGAATGGGAATTGACAAAGATGAGGAATTATCCAAACAAATCTTCCGGACAGATGACAATTTATGCCTGCGCCCAATGCTGGCGCCGGTGCTTTACAATTATTTGGCTCGATTCGATAAAGTCTTGCCGGATCCGGTGAAAATATTTGAAATCGGACCCTGCTACCGCAAAGAATCCGATGGCAGCAGCCACTTGGAAGAATTCACAATGGTGAATTTCTGTCAGATGGGAGAAGGGTCGACTCGGGAAAACTTAATCGCGCTTCTGGATGAATTCTTGACGTTCCTTGGAATTGATTACACGATTGAGGGAGACGAGTGCATGGTTTACGGCGCGACGGTGGACGTGATGCATGGCGATATGGAATTATCGTCCGCGGTGGTCGGTCCGGTTCCGATGGATATGGACTGGGGCGTCAGCAAACCGTGGATCGGTGCCGGATTCGGGCTGGAACGTTTGCTTAAAGCCCGACACAAATTTAAAAATATTAAGCGGGGCAGCCGCTCGGAATTTTATTATAACGGCATTTACACAAAATTGTAATTTTAAAAACGATTTTGCAAATTAAAAAACGATTTTGCAAATTAAAAAACGATTTTGCAAATTAAAAAACGATTTTGCAAATTAAAAAACGATTTTTTAAATTTAAAACAACTTGTAAATTTAAAAAAATATTGGGTGACCGTGTTTTTTGGGGGAGTGTGTGTTGACGGATTATTTTAAAAATATGAATGAAGCGGACATTTCTAAGTTCGTGTCTGACCGAATTTCCAAACAAGCGATTTCGGACGATGCGATTTTGAGCATGCTTTCCGCGACGGACGATGAAGATCTTCAAAAGATGTTTGAGGCGGCAAGAGCTGTACGCAATCACTTTTTTTCCAACAATGTCTATCTTTACAGTTTTGTTTATTTTTCCACTTATTGTAAAAACAAATGTGCTTTTTGCTATTACCGTGCTGCCAATAATATTGACCGCTACCGGTTAACGCCCGGGGAACTTCGGGAAATGTGCGCAAAACTCAAAAACGAAGGCGTGCACATGATTGATTTAACGATGGGCGAAGACCCGCATTTCCACAATCATCCCGAAAATTTGATTGAATTTGTCCAAATCGCCCAAGAAGTTGCCGGTCTTCCGGTGATGATTTCTCCCGGCGTCGTGAGCGATGATCTCATTCAAAAATTAGCCGAAGCCGGCGCCGATTTTTTTGCGCTTTACCAAGAAACTTATCAGCGGGATTTGTATGAAAAATTGCGGGTCGGTCAGTCTTTTGAGGGGCGAATTCAAGCACGAAACGCGGCCAAAGCGGCCGGCATGTGTACGGAAGACGGCATCCTCACCGGTTTTTCAAAATCTGTTCTCAACACACCGGATTTTGTGGTGGACGATGTGAAGTCAGCACTTTATTCGCTTCGGGAAATGCAAAAATCGGATCCGGATCAAGTCCGTGTCATGACGTTTGAGCCACAGCCCGGAACGCCTTTAGAAAAAACAATTCAAGCGCCATATCTCATGGAACTTAAAATTATTTCCGTTCTTCGGTTTTTGTTTCCGGACCGGTTTATTCCGGCATCCCTTGACGTTGCCGGAATTGACGGAATGGTCGACCGCCTCAATGCCGGGGCGAATGTGGTGACATCGATTATTTCAGCGGACTCGACATTAGAAGGTGTTGTGAATTTTGACCGCGACGTTCCGTTGTCGGCAAGAAAACGTGACGCAAAAAGTGTGATTGAGCGGCTCAAAACAATGGGAATGCGGCCGGGAACGCAAGCGGACTTTGAAAAATATTTGAAGCGGAATCAATGATTTGTATGAATTTGATAAGAACACCAACTCTTATTCTGTTGACAAAAGCAGTTTGGATGACTTCTGCAGTGTTTATTGCGAGCAAATCATATGAATTGTCAGATAGTATTTTTGACACTCTGAGAGATATTTGGAATATTTTAACCCAATCTACAAATTTAACAAAAGAAAATGTATGTATTGGGTTATTGTTTTTGTTTTTTAATATTTCCATTCTTCTAATGTATATTGCGATGTGCATTTTAATAATTTATATGGAGAATTGGATAAATCGATTTCCTATACAACCTATACAAGATACATCAAATTCATTATCAGAACGTAACAAAATTGGGAATTTCATCATACAAAATCCACGCAGCTCTTCTTGTTTTGTAATTTTATTATCACTTGTTGCAATACTTTGGGTGCTATGGTTATAATGTAAAATTATTACGTTTTAGATCATTCATTCTTTTTTCATTTTTATGGGTATGTCGGATCATTTTCAAAATCAGTTACAATAACCCCATGCTCGTTTTCATACAATTTTATGTCGGATTTCAATTTTTCAAACATCTTTTTTGCTGCGACTGGTGATAAAATGAACAGCCATCTGCGACATAATTATCTAAAAATCCATTTTTGAAAAATAAATAAAAAAAGCCGGCAACAATTTTGCTGCCGGCATATGTTTTTTGAACTATTTGATTTTGATATTTTAATTATTCATCTGTGTTCGAGAATATTTCTTCCTTATTTTTGGAAATATTTGTTTCGTGCGTCCACCATCGCTTTGATGTTGGCAAGCGGTGTCATCGGCGCGATTCCGCATCCCGGCGCAAGAATGGCAACACCGGCATCCAGCGCATTATTGACAGCAGCGGCGACTTTTGCCGGATCTCCGCTTAAAAGCACGAATGGGCTGGAGACATTTCCGATAATGACGGCACGGCCTTTGGTGAGTTCAACGGCACCCTTAACATCTTCCACTTTTTCTTCAATACTGAGTCCTTTGCAGTGACAGTCGGCCATGTCATTTAAAATGGCGGTCACATTTCCGCAGACGTGAAGAACAACCGGTGCCTTGACTTTGTCGGCAAATTCAGTAATGGCTCCCATGAGTTTGTCATGGAAATCTTGCGGGCTCATCAGGTCCGGAGATGAAACCGGGTCGGCAATACAAATAATATCTGCGCCGGCTTCCACCATCAAGTTGGCATATTCAATGGCGGCAACATTTGCGAAATCAATCACCCGTTTGAGGTCATCCGGTTTTTTAATGGACCATTTCATAAATGATTTCACACTGCACAGGTCGGACGCAAGCGTAATCGGTCCTTCCATGCCGCCGATAATCGGAACATCGGGTCCGACTTTTTGGCGAACCAATCGAATGGCTTCCAAAACGGCCGGGATTCTTCCGGCATTTTTTAAGTCCGGCTTTTTGGCATCGTCCAGCATTTCCGGTTTTTCATATGGATGCGCCGTCACGGACGGCTGCCGGTTTTTGGTTCCCATGTTGACTTCGCAGCCCATCGCTTGCGCAAGGACTGTTAAACAATAGGGGACGCGGACGGCTTCAAGGCCGCCAAGTTCGTGAGCGGCAACAGCTAAGTCTGCCATCATTTTGGCATTGGATTGAGATTCCGGCCACGGAGCGTTGACCAAGTCCATCAATTCGACAATTCCGGTTTGTGTCACGGAGACAACCGGCGTTTTTTCAACGGGTTCGCCGTTTAAAGCTTTTAAGAGATTTTCTTTTAACGTTGTCATTTCTAAAACCATCCTAAAAAATTGTCAACCATCTATAATTTGTTCCAATACGGAGACGGATTTCAAATTATAGACTAAAAACCAAAATGTAAAATAACTCTCTGATATTAAAAAGATAACCCTAAATCAATTTTTTAGGGAAAATGTAAAAAAACAAGAGCAATAAATAGAATAAAATCAAAAAATTAAATATTAGTTGAATTAAAATCAAAATAAATTGAATAAAATTAAAAATAAATCGAATAAAATTAAAGTAAAAATAAAAAAAAATAAAAAGAAAGTAAAACGAAAAAAAAGAAAATAAAAGAAAATAAAAACAAAATAAAACAATAAAATAATAAAACGGATAAAATAATAAAATAAAAACAAAATAAAACAATAAAATAATAAAACGGATAAAATAATAAAATGAATATTTCAATCCAAATTTACGGGGATCTCAATTGAATTTTCTCAACCAATTCCGGACAGTTATTATTTTGGTGTCGATTTTTATCGGTGTTTTTCTCGGGCAATCGGAATTGGTCGGCGCAAACGCAAGCATGCTGGTTGAGCCGTTTTTGATGATTATGCTTTTTGGCGTATTCTTACAAATTGATTTGGGCAGTCTTGGGAAAGCATTTAAAAATGTAAAATTTGCGTCCACCGCTGTCATTTTTAATTTTGTCTGGACACCGCTTTTCGCTTGGTTTTTGGCGGATTTGTTTTTGACCGGGTCGCCTGACCTTCAAGTAGGGTTTTTGATGCTGATGGTGACGCCGTGCACGGATTGGTACATTATTTTTACCGGCGCCGCCAAAGGAAATGTGAGTCTGGGGGCTGCTCAGCTGCCGATCAATCTGATTTTGCAGATTGCGCTTTTGCCGGTCTATTTGTATGTTTTTGCGGGCAGCGTTGTTGAAATTGACATGCTGACGTTGGTCAAAAGCATTGTCATTGTTCTTTTGATTCCGTTTGTCGCCGCCACGATTTTTAGAAAATTATTTGTGTTAAAATGGGGAACGGAAAAGTTTGAAAACAAGATTCTCATCCACAATGACAACATGCAGTTTTTGTTTTTGAATTTGGCCATCATCGCCATGTTTGCGTCCCAAGGTGAATTGTTGCTCAAAAATCCGGGACTTCTTCTTCAAATGCTCGTTCCGGTTCTGATTTTTTTCGCCGCGACGTTTCTTCTCGGGCAAGTCGTCGGGCGTACGCTTCAAATGAATTATGAAGACACCGCCGCTTTAAATCTGACAACGTTGGCCCGAAATTCGCCATTGTCGTTGGCAATTGCGGTTTCAGCCTTTCCGGAAAGTCCCTTGATTGCGCTGGCGTTGGTCATTGGACCACTGATAGAACTTCCGGTGTTGGTTGTGATTTCACAGATTTTATTGAAAATAAGGCCGGGCTACAAACCATTTTTGTTTTTGAAAAAGGGAAAAGTTAAGGGAAAGAGTTGAAAAAACAGAATTGGAAAAAACAGAATTGGAAAAACCAAATATGAAAAATAAAGTGAGATGGAAACATATTGAAAAATGAATTTCATAAAATTTTAAAATAAAGGCCTGATATTTTGAATTTAATAAGAATTATTTTTATTTTAATAACTCTTCAGTGCCAAAACTTGCCCTTTTATGAGTTATGTTTTGATATTTTTAAACAAAAAAAATATCTATATCTTTTTATAAATTTTGGAAAATACTAAATAGTATTTCATCTTTTTTGTTATTGAGGATTTTATCAATATTGATTCAATCCTGCAAATTGACACCGGCAAAAGCCGGCATCAATTTTTATGTGCATGAATCTGTAAACTTTCACAGGCCACGGATTCATTCACCCATTGTATTGAACATATTTAAAATAAACCTAAAATAAACTCAAGAACAATTCGGTGAAAAAAATGATTCAAAAAACAGATGGATGAGCCTGCTCTGTGCATTGCTCATTTTGGTCAGTCTTTTGGTGCCGGCGATGGCGGCGGAAGAAGGCGTAACTTTATCAAAGAAAAATGATACGGTATCCATAACAATTAATGAGTTTGATTTAATTTCCAATTTGTCAAAACAATCTGAGGAAACACTTAAGAAAAATGGCTTCTCAGATGAAGAAATCAAACGTATAAAAAATTATGAAGATGAATTTGTTAAACATATTATTTCAATTAACGAAACGTATTCAGATGAAGAGTTGATTGGGTTTGGATATACAAAAGATGAGGTTAAGTTAATCAGAAATTTTGACAAATTACAAAATTCCGCCAAATCGAGTGATGAATTAAAAGCTAATTTGACAATATATTTCACTGTACTGGAATCTCTTCAATATGACCAAACAAAAAATGAAACCACCGTGAAAATTAAATATGAATATCAATGGACACGCCTTCCGTTTTTTACATTCACTGATTCTTTTGCATTGGGTTGGAATAATACAAGTATTGGGCCCAACACGTCGATTCATAATTATGGGCATTCTCCTGTGAGAATAGATTACTATTTGGGATCAACATTAACAAGAACCGATACAGTAACTTCAATGCCTAATGGCTTCTATGGAACAAAATGCCAATTCCCAATGCAATCTTGGGCACAGCCAAGCAGTCATGCAATGCATGGAACCGGAGAAGTATCTTTGGTGCAATCGGGAGACTGTAATAATATTAATTTCCATGTTTATTACGTTCATGCAAAACTTACTCTTTCTTATGCCTTTAGTATATTATCAGGAGGTCTTAATTTTAATTCGGGTGAAAGTGGGGTTGATTGGGCAAGCTGGGCATTTAATGTAACCAAATAACAAAAATTTATAGAGGATTTATAAAAAATCCTCTTTTTTAATATTATGTATTAAAAACGGAGGACTATTATGAACAAATATGTTATTTTTTTGTGTATTGTACTTTGTTTTTTGTTTTTTGTTTTTTATTTTCCGCAGGCACTGGCATTTTCCGGCTCCGGCTCGGGAACTCCCAACGACCCGTTTCAAATTACGACAAACAATCAATTGAATGAAATCCGAAGCAATTTGTCCGCATCTTATATTTTGATGAATGATTTGGACTTTACCGGTTCCAATATTCCATGGGAACCGATTGGAGATTTTCAAAACAAAACGTATTTTTCGGGACAATTAAACGGAAATGGCAAAATTATTCAAAATTTGAACATTTCTTCTCCTAAAGGGTCATATTCCGGATTATTTGCTTACATTAGTCCAAGAGGAGAACTAACAAATCTGAGTCTTGTCAATCCATCCGTTTCGAGTGAATCCATCGCTGGAAGTTTTGCTGGCGATAATTATGGTTTAATCCATAATTGTTCAGCGATTAACGTTGAAATGTATTCAAAAGATAATCTGGGGGGTCTTGTCGGTTCAAACAGTGGATCAATTTCTAATAGTAGGGTGACCGGCAAACTTTTTGGTGAAAACATGGTTGGCGGTTTTTCCGGAACCAATTATAATTTGATTAATAATTGCTCTGTTGCCGGTTTTATTAACGGAAAAGGCAATAGTATTGGGGGTTTTGTTGGGAACAATTATCAAGGAAAGATTCAGGATTGTTATTTTATGGGTTCTGTTTCCGGAAATGATGTTGTTGGTGGTCTTGTTGGTCAAAATTATGAAGGACTCATTGATAACTGTTATGTGGCTGGAACGGTTTTTGCAGAAAACGGTCGCGTAGGCGGACTTGCCGGCAAAAATCTTGGTATTTTAAAATACAGCATGGCGTTAAATAAAGAAATCAGTCTTGGAGCTCAATATTTTAAGTCCGAAAATCAAAAATCGGTCGGAAAAATTACGGGTATAAATGAATATCCGGGAACAATATATTGGTGCAGCTCGTGGGATGGAATGATGACCAATGCAAAATTCAGAAAAGAAAAATCTAAAAGAGAATATGTTTCCTCTGTCAGCAGTGAAGAAATTTGGGGGACATTCGGAAATAAGTTTTGTTGGAGTGGGTATGATTATTATTGGACCCTCAAAGATTTTGAAAATTATCAGCTCCCCGTTTTTGAATGGCAAACGGAAAGTCCCGGAGACGCTTCTTATTTGAATCCTGAAAATTCCGCAGAAAAGTCAAAATCCATTCCCGGATTTGAATTGATTTTTGGAATTTTGGCTTTGGCAGGGGTTGCTTTTGTTTACCGAAAAATGAGACGATAAAATAACAACAAAATAACAAAATAACAAAATAACAACTATTATCCCAATCAAGCAAACCCTCCCGAAAATTCGGACGCGTACCGCGTCCGAATTTCTCGGATTGTTCATATGAATAGATGTGTTGGTGAGAAGTCGGCAGCAATCCTGAAACAGTAAACAGTTGCAGCAATCCTGAAACAGTAAACAGTTGCAGCAATCCTAAAACAGTAGACTGTTGCAGCAATCCTAAAACAGTAGACTGTTGCAGCAATGCTAAAAACAGGCCGACGGTTTTGTTGAAAAATCAAAAATTTGTTGCCATAACGCGCGCGGACGGCGCCAGCACAAAAAAGCAAAGTAAAAAATAAAAAAAGACAGATCCCAAATATTTTTTATTTTTTCAATACGAATTCAGTTGCCTTTTTTGAATCTGTTAAAAACGGTCAAAATTAAAATTTTATTTAAAAAACAGCATCTGTAGATGCAAATCAAGTAAATTTGCTCAATACTAAATATTGCTTTTGTAAAGTTCCTCTGAATACATTTTTTAAAATTTAAAAAGCAAAAAAAAATACGTAGAAAGTTTTATGATAATTTATTGGGAAAAACAATTTTAACAGACTTACTGCATATTCAAAATGATTCATCATTTGAATATATTTAGAAATATCCTGATTTTCTTTTAATTGATGGGAGTATTAATATAATACCAGTTTTAATTAATCAAAAGAGTTAAAATCAAACGTATTTGATTGAGACTTCGAATTGACGCCGGCTGTAATCCGGCGCCAATTTTTAGTGAGTGAATCAAAACTGAGAAGTCCGATTCGCTCACATATTGTTTTTAGAGTATTTAAAATAAACTCAGTAAAACATTACTGTGAGGTATAAAAATATGTTAAAGAAAAATACATGGATGAGTTTGCTTTGTGCATTGTTCATTTTAGTCAGTCTTTTGGGACCGACGATGGCGGTAGAGGAAAATATAACACTTTCTGAAGAGAATGACTCAGCAACGGCGACAATTAATGAATTTGAATTTGTATCAAATCTTTCAAAACAATCAGAAAAATCACTTAAAATAAGTGGCTTCTCGGATGATGATATCAAAATTATAAAAAATTATGATAATGAATTTAAAAAACACATAAAATTAATCAACGAAACTTATTCTGATGATGAACTGATTGGATTTGGTTACACAAAAAATGAAGTTGAGTTAATAAGAAATTTTGATAGTTCGGCTAAGACTTCTGCGGATTTGGCCGCTAACATGACAGTAAAATTTACTATATTAGAACCATTAAAGTATAATTCTTCAAAAAATGAAACAACTATAAAAGTTAAATACGAATATCAGTGGACGCGTCTTCCAGTATGGGCATTTACCGATTCTTTTGCTCTTGGTTGGAATGACATAAACCTTGGACCAAACACATCGATCCATACTTATGGCTATTCTCCAGTGACTATAAATTACTATAAAGGGTCAACACTAACTAAATCTGTTTCTGGATCTTCTTCTGTTGATGGGTTTTATGGTACGAAATATCAATTCCCTATGCAAATATCTTCAGCTCCACAAAGCCATGCAATGAATGGTATTGGAACCGTATCTTTGAAGCGGCAAGGTGACGTCAGCGATGTTCGTTTTCATATTTATTATGTCCATTCTAAAGCGGTTTTGACTTACTCCTTCACCATTGGAGCCCTCGGCATCAGTTTTAGTACTGGCGGAAATGGAGTTGATTCAAATGGTTGGGAGTTTAGAGTATCTAAATAAGCAATCAATTAAGTAATCAATATTTAAAAAGAAGGGAGATATTCCTTCTTTATTTTTATTAAAATACCGGGTGGATATCATGATAAAACATTTATCAATAAATTCTGTACCATCTTTGATGATTATACTTTTTATTTTCGTTTTATGTTGTAACCCCGTTTATGCATTTTCCGGCGATGGAAACGGAACCTCTGAAAATCCATTTCAAATCACCACCATCGAACAACTGGATGAAATTAGAAACAATTTGTCCGCCAGCTATATTCTCATGAACGATTTGGATTTTTCTGATTCGGATGTTTGGGAGCCGATTGGAAGTTTTCAAGAAGAAAAGAATTTTTTTTCCGGTCAACTAAATGGAAATGGGAAAATAATTCAAAATTTGAGTATATCCTCTTCCAAAAGTCAATCTTCGGGATTGTTTGGTTATATTGATCAAGGGGGAGAAGTAAAAAATCTTGGCCTCGTAAATCCATCTTTTTCAGGAGATTCCGGAGTTGGAAGCCTTGTTGGACGGAATTATGGAAGCATTCAAAATTGTTCAGCCGTCCATGTGAAAGGCAATTCAAATAATGATCTGGGTGGCCTTGTTGGCTGTAATTTTGGTTCAATAGCCGGATGTTTTGCCACAGGAGAACTTTTTGGGGAAAACACAATTGGAGGCCTTGTCGGTGCCAATTATGGTTTTATTAATTGTAGTTATGCCGCCTGTTCAATTGAAGGAAAAGGGTATGAAGCCGGTGGTTTCGTTGGAAACAATTTCCAGGGAAAAATTCAAAATTGCTATTCTAATAGTGCTGTTATCGGGGAATCTGTTGTCGGTGGTTTTGCCGGTCAAAATTATGAAGGATTTATTGAAGGCTGCTATGCAACCGGAACTGTTTTTGCATGGCAGGATTATGCCGGTGGAATGGCCGGAAAAAACCGGGGTGTTTTAAAAGACAGCTGGGTGCTCACGAAATCTGTCAATGTCGGAAGCACATATTTTGAGTCCGGAAATAAAAAATCAATCGGTAGAGTCGCCGGTATCAATGAATATTTTTACAATACAGGATCCATTTACTGGGCCAACCCTTGGGATGGAATGACCACGAACACAAAATTCAGAAAAGAAGATCCTAAAACAGAATATTCGACAACCGTTAGAAGTGAAGATATTTGGGGAAATCCCGACAATTGGGGTAACTTCGGCAGCTATTTCTGGGCTTTAAAGGATTTTGAAAATTATCAGCTCCCCGTTTTTGATTGGCAAACGGAAAGCCCCGGAGACGCTTCTTACTTGAATCCTGAAAATTCCGCAGAAAAATCAAAATCCATTCCCGGATTTGAATTGATTTTTGGAATTTTGGCTTTGGCAGGTGTTGCTTTTGTTTACCGAAAAATGAAATGGTAAAACAACAACAAAATAACAAAATAACAAAATAACAAAATAACAAAATAACAACTATTATCCCAATCAAGCAAACCCTCCCGAAAATTCGGACGCGTACCGCGTCCGAATTTCTCGGATTGTTCATATGAATAGATGTATTGGTGAGAAGTCGGCAGCAAATTTAAATTTGAGTATATCCTCTTTCCAAAAGTCAATTTACTTTATTTATTCCCGGTGAAAAAATGTCATCAACACAAAGTATTGAAATATTATCAATTATTTTTGGTGGGTTGATTATTGCTACTTCAATGTACTGGATGAACAGACAGAAAGATAAAAAAGCAAAGATGAATGAAATCGGAAAAATTTCCGAGGTACAAAATAATAAATCGAACTTAATATCTAATATTTTTGTTTTTATATTTTCATTCATTTTTATACTTGTTCCAATATTGATGATATTTCAAACCTCATTTTTGATTACAATATTTTTTATACTTGTTTTTATTATTTTTATGATTTATCTGTTTAATCCGCCACAATAATCTGTTTCAAATTTTTTAAAAAATATTAATTCAAAAAACGTAATCGTCAATGCTTTTGGAATAGAACAAATATTTTAATTTCAAAATCAGAAAAGAGATTATTTCTCTTCCCGATACTTTTTTTCCGGATTGATAAATTTCACGAAATCCGGAATGTTGCATTTAAAATCTTCATTTTTCGCCGTTTCCACACCGACAAAAGTGATTTTTGTCTCAATCGGATTTTCTGTCCCGGTCCGGATTTCTTTTTTGGTGAAATTGATCTCGATTTGCTCTTCCTTTAAACCGGTTTTTTTCATGACATCCAAAACCGTTTTTTGGCCGGCGGCACAGGCGAAATCATAGGCGTCCGAATAATTTTTAAAAACAGTCCGCTTCCCGTCATGGAAAACCAAATATTCCAAAATCATTTTTCCGGGAACAATGCCGTCGGGGGTTTTGTTGGATTCTTCTTGTCCGGCGGGGTTTTTTGTTTCCTTTCCGTCGGCACCTTTTGCTTCCTTTCCGGCCAAATTTCCTCCAAAAGCCTTGCAATCGCTTTTGCATTTTTTGGAACAGCGCCCATCGCACCGCTTATCCAAATCATCCGGCTCCTTTCTTTTTTCATTCTTTTTTTCATCACTTTTCTTTTCATCACTTTTCTTTTCATTCTTTTTTTCATCAATTTTCTTTTCATCAATTTTCTTTTTATTTTTCGGTTCGTTTTTTTCTTCACCGTTTTCTTCGCGGATTTCCTCCAGCTTATTTTCAAAGGCAGCGGCTCCTTTTTGCTTGACTTTATTTTCCTTAATAATAATTTCCAGCCGTTTGACTCCTTTTCCGGTCAAGGCACCGACCGCGTTTCCAACGTCCGAAAATTTGGGTGCCGACACATCTCCTTCAATAATGTTTTGAATTTCGGAAACGTAGGCTTTGGACGGGCCGCCGATGAGAATAATCGGGACGGAGATTGAAAATTTGGTATGAAATTCCCCGGACAGGATTTTTTCCACGTCCTTGCTTTCGATTCCCGGGACCAAATATTCGATGAGGCTTTTAGACATATTCTTTGCCACACGATTTTTCGTGTAAAGGGCAAGTTCTTTCGGATTCTTTTTGGTCAGCCGCTCCATTTTTTCGGCGCCGGTCAGTGCAGCTTCTTGATCCCATTCCGTGTAATCTCCCAGAATGTGAAGCGCATCCGTCGGCGTAAACCCAATCGGCTGAATCAGTCTTTTTTTGACCAACGATTCCAGCGCAAGTGAGAGCGGCATTTGTCCGCCCAGGCGGTCAAACAAATCGCTCCACGATGCCGGAAACTCATCAACGGCGGCGTAATGCGTTTTTTCAAGCGGGGTCAGCTCCATTGGGACAAAACCGGTCCGGATGTAAAACACAGACGGCAAGATGAATTCCGATAAATATTTTCGGGGCGGCAACTTGATGTCTTTGAGCTTATTCAAAAATCCCGGATAAAGAATCGCTGCCCGGCACAGCGGCATCACACGAATCGGTCCCAAATGAATTTTTTGATTGGGGTCGTCGGTCGCAAAAACGTGGCTGTCTCCGCCGGTAGCCATTGTTTCCATCCGAATCGCTTTGACACGCGTCGACCAACCACCGACAACGGCGCCGGACTCATCCATTTCCGGAAGCCCGTTTTGAATCAGCGCGACATCCGTACTTGTTCCGCCAATGTCGATGACGGCACACGTTTTGAGACCGGACAAATGGGCCGCACCCATTAAACTGGCGGCAGGGCCGGAAAAAATGGTTTCAATCGGTTTTTCCAGGGCCTCATCAATCCCGACGACGGAACCATCGCATTTGAGCATGAGAAGGGTCGCGTTCATGCCGGACGCTTTCATTTCAGTGACGACGGACTGCGTAAATTTGTAGGTGATGGGAATCAGCTGCGCATTTAAAAAAGCAGTGACGGCCCGCTCGTAAGCACCCAGATCCTGAGAAAGCTCGTGCCCGCAAACGACCGGAAGGCCGGTGAGTTCGAAAATTTCTTTTTTCACAAAAAGCTCGTGGTCGGCATTTCGGGTGCTGAACAAAGACGATACGGCAAAAGCCGCCACTTTGTCTTGGACGGAACGCGCGAATTTTCGGACCGGTTCGATATCCAACGGACAAATTTCTTCCCCATTGCTGTCGTGACCACCGGCAACAACGCAGTACATGGATGCCGGAATCGCATCCGGAATATGAAACTCACCAACCATAATGAGGCCGACCGGAAATCCTTTGTTTTCCAAAATCGTGTTGGTCGAAAGCGTTGTTGAGAGGGAGACAATGGATACATTTTTGAGTTTTTCAGGATCCAACAGTTTCATCGCGTTTTTAATTCCCGTAATCGGGTCCGGATAAGTGGTCAATGCTTTTCCCGATTCGACAACGCAGCCATCCTCATCTTGAATTAAAACGGCATCCGTATATGTCCCACCGGCATCGATTCCCAAACTGAATGTCATTTTCGCACCGCAATTTTGAATTGTAATTTGAAAAAAAGATGATTCCATGTTAATTGGGTTTCAATAGTATATCAAGATTTATTTGGAAAAAAATGATTGAATCCAAAAACGATAATAAAAAATGGGTACATTGATAAAAACAAAAATACGTTTCAATAATCTTAAAGTTAAAAAAAGAATCTGTCGTGTTTATGTGATTTTTAAAAACGTGTTGCCATAACGCGCGACGGCAGCGGCGCAAAAAGCAAAAATGAACAAAAGAAAAAATGAACAAAAGAGAAAATGAACAAAAAATAGAAAAAAATCAAAATTGATGGAGTTCAATTTCGATTTTGATGATGTTGTTATTCTTATTTTTTTACATCGGCAAATTGTATCCTTGCTCATTCATGACGGTGGCCATGGCGGTGTAAAAGGCCGAAAGTCCCAACAAAAGGGCACAGATTCCCGGCACAATTCCAAGTGCGATTCCAAAGTGGGCGATTGCTGTAATGAAGAAAGTCAAGACCAAAAGAACGAAAATAACGACCAGTGCGCGGTTTTTCATTTTCAACGTGGCCAAAAGCAGTCCAAGGCCAAACAATCCCCACAGAGCCAGATACCATCCGACAGATTCCGTCGTGGCGGCGGCTGCTCCAAACGGAGCGATTAAGATGTAGGCAAAACTGAGCCAAAAGACACCAAAACCGATGAATGCGACGGTTTCAAAGGTGTTTCCTTTTTTCCAAGCCAGGATTCCGGCTAAAAATTGAGCCAATCCGCCAACGAAAATGGCCATGGCGATGACGACTAAATTATCCGGAAAAAGACCGGCGTTATGAAGTCCCAGCATTAAAGTTGCGATGCTAAATCCGGTCAGTCCAAGCGGTCCCGGGTTTGCGGTAGTGTCTACCGTTTTTATCAATTGTATTTCACTCATATTTCTTCTCCGGATTGGTTTTTTTGAAAAAATAATGTTTTTCAAAAAAAGAACCAAGGGACCAAAAATCAATCGTTTTTACACTCAAAAATTTTAATTTCGTCAACCGGCAAACCGGAGACGTTTTTAAAACGGTTATGAAAACCGTTTTATCGTTTCAATCCGTTTTTCACTGTTTTTACTGTTTTTTTCGTTTTTATCTTTCTTAATTTAGACCCTGTTTTTCTCACAGTATCCGTTTTTTAAGATCCATCAGAATAATTCATGACAAATCCGGCTTCTAATATTCCTATCCTGTTAAAAAGATTTCCATTCCGGTTGACATAAATCAAAAAATCTCTCTCACACGTTTTTTCAAAAAAAAGAATCGGCTTCCCTCTAAATGAGGCTCGACTATTCCCGAAAAAAATCAACCTTTGGGATTTAAAAATTCGACAATCAACAACAGATTCTATTTTTTTGAAAAATTAAAAAATTAAAAAATTGAAAAATTGAAAAATTGGAATGAAGAAAAGTAAAAGAAGAAAAGTAAAAGAAGAAAAGTAAAAGAAGAAAAGTAAAGGATGAAAGGTAAAAGAAGAAAGATAAAAACCGTCTGCTGGTTTTGTTGAAAAACGAATCCAAAAATTGTTGCCATAATGGCGGACGGCGGCAAAAATAAAATCAATTAAAAAACACGGAAAAATAAAAACCATTAAAAAAGCGCTGAAAAAAAGCAATCTGGTGCCAAGAAATCATCCAAAAAATAAAAAAGAAAAGAGGAAATCTCAGTTTCCTTTTTTCTGTTTAAAGTAGTATGCGGCTCCAACAATACCAAGAATCACAACAACCGCTAAAACCAATAAAATCAAAAACGTTCGGCTGATTATTGGAGTGGATTGTTCCAAAGGTGTTGAATTTTCAACCGGCTCGGCTGTGGGTGTTGCCGGCGTGGAATTTGTAGAATTTGTCGAATTGATTTCAGTTGTATTCTCTTCAAATCCGCTGGCATTTGTTTGTATGGGCACCGTGTTGATAACCCGGGCTTCGCCATAACCGCCGCTTCCCCGAACTTCATTTTCAAGAATCCCCGCATAAAATATTCCGATTAGGTGGTAGACACCGTTGTTTTCCAAAAAGGCTATGTATGTTCCGGAATCATTTGGCTGTGCATTTATTTTTGTGTAATTGACACCATTGTATTGCAAATCTATATCTTGGTCCATTGTTTCCAAGGACCATGAAAAGATGTCTTCTGAAATTGGAGTGATATCGTTCTCTAAAAGGAGCGTTTCTCCGGCATTTATGAGGTTGAAACCTATGGAGATACTTCCGACGCGTGTGAATGAATCGGCCGGGAAATAGGCAGGAAGCGGCGAATAATTCATTTCATCCGGAACCAATATCAAAAGACTTGAAACATTTTTAAATGTATTTCCCGTCAGAGTTGGTGGGACGTCTCCCAGTTGAATTGTACTTAGATTGGAACAGTCCAAGAACACATTGTTCCCCATGCTTGCAACATTCGGGAACACAGCGAAAATCAAGCCTGTACAATTCCTAAAAGCTCCGGTCCCGATGTCCGTTACATTTGAAAAGTCCATCCACAATAAATTCGAACAATTTAAAAATGCATTTTGTTCAATGGTTGTTGCGCTTGGAAAATAAGCATCCGTTAAATTTATACAATCTTTAAAAGCGGCTTGTTCAACAACGGTTGCGTTTGGAAAATCGACAAAAGTTAAATTCGAACAATTAAAAAATGCATTTTGTTCAATGGTGGTTGCGTTTGGGAAATAAGCATAAGTTAAATTTGTGCAATTATTAAATGCGGCATGTCCAATGTCAGTTGCATTGGGAAAATCAATATTAGTTAAATTCGAACAATTAAAAAACGCATTTTGTTCAATGGTGGTTGCGTTTGGGAAATAAGCATAAGTTAAATTTGTGCAATTATTAAATGCGGCTTGTCCAATGTCCGTTACGTTTGAAAACTCCGTCCCAGACAAATTCGAACAATTCAAAAACGCATTTTGTTCCAGGGTGGTTGCATTTGGGAAATAAGCATAAGTTAAATTTGTACAATCTCTAAAAGCGGCTTGTCCAATGTTTGTAACATTCGGGAACTCGGCAGAGGTCAAATTGGAACAGTTATAAAATGTCCGAAATCCGATATCTGTGGTGTCATCAGCTGAAATTGAAATCAAATATTCATTATTTCTAAAAGCCGTATCGTTGATTACAATTTGATCCATTAAAGTCAGATTAAACGGTTGGTTTATATTTTTCAAATCCTCCCAGTCACTGTCTTCCAATGGATTTCCGGAAATTGTTATGTTGTTGCCGGATGCGTCAAATCCCGGAAAATCATTTCTAATCGGCATTCCGGCGCTTTTTGTTATTGAAGCATCTGCGGCCAAGGCAGATGGTGCGATTAAAATAAGAATCAGAAGCAAAAGGAAAGTTACTGATAATATATTCCACACATGTTTTTTTAAATCGGTTCGTCTCATTCAAGCCCCTCTATGTTTTGTTTTGAGTTAAAATCACGAAAATATTATTTATGTAATATTTTCCATACGATTCTAATTATTATTATAGGGGTGACGTCCTATATATGCATTTTTGGCGTCTATTCTTCTTCAATATACTCTATAAATTAGAAATCAAGAAACCAGGAAAACAAGTCCGGCCGGCAAATATTGAAAAGAGCGTAAGGTTATTGCCGGTCGGTTATTTTGTTTGAGGTATGAAATGAGTCAAGTTTTTTTAAAAAACTTAACTTTAATATTTGTTGTTTTTTTTGGTATTCGTTGCTTTTTAGTTGGCTGCTTTATTTGCTGCTTTATTTGCTTCTGAATCCCTTTTTAATTCGGTAGTTTGTAGCCGCACTCGTTCAGGATAATTGACAGGGACGTGTACAAAGCCGCAAGTCCCATAATCAATGTAATCACACCCGGAAGAATACTTAAATTAATGCCGAAGAAAGCAACGGTGGTTGAGAAGAACGTCAAGTCCAAAAGAATCAACACAACAATTAACGATTTTGAACCCAACTTCAACGAGCCAACCGTGAGGCCGGTCGCGAATATTCCCCATACTAATAAATACCAAGCAAGCGACGCGGCACCGGCCGGCTCACCATAAGGTGTAATTAAAATGTAGGCAAACGAAAACCAAAATAAACTGAATGCCGTAAATGCGGTTGCCGCAAAATTATTTCCTTTTCTCCACAGCTGCAAGCCGGCAAACGTTTGCGCAAAACCGCCGATAAAAATCGACATCGATACAACGACAATGGCATCCGTGATTAAACCCATTCCCTGAAGGCCAAGAATAATCGCCGCAAGAGCCAAACCGGCAAATCCTAAAACCGCGGAATTGGCGGTCACATCCGATATTTTAACATTTGTTTCACTCATAATCTCAACTCCAACAATTCTATTTTCTTTTCATTCGTTTCCTTTTTTTTCAATTTTCCTTTGGAAAAGTCAAACCAATAAACCATCCGTTTTTCATTTTCATTTTTGACTTTTTCAAATAAAAGAACAAAAATGAAAAAACCAACAACAATAACAAATAATATGCAGATGCGAACATGCAGATGGGAATAACGCACCGCATAAATTTAAAAATTGAAAAATAACAAACCCCAAAACCAAAAAAGGATTTGAGTTATTTTTCAAATGTTTTTTTAATTTGAAAATTTTTCAATTCAAAGAGGTTTGAGTTTTTCCGGACGTTTTTTTCGTGTCCGAAAACCGGAAAATGAGTCAGGTTTTAAAAGATAGGGTTAATAAAAACGGGGAGGGGGAATTCCCCGCTATTATTTAACCCAATTTCTCTTTTAAATTGATGTTATTGATGTTTATTTGATGTTATTTACCGAAAAAATATTTCCAAAATACTGTTTACAAAACATAGTTTTCAGTCTTAAAGACCGGCACTTCTGCTTTGTACTTTGTCATACATTGGTCCACGAATTTGGCTTTCTCGGTTGGGAGTGCGGCCAAATCTTTCTTAACGGCGTTCAAAGCGTTGGTTTCAAACTTCGTCAATTTCAATTTTCCGCCCTTGATACCTTCATCCAAAATCTTGCAGCATTCTTCTGCAGCGGCTTTGGACCGGAGGTAGGTGTCTTTTCCGTTCTTTGCGATGGCTTCTCCGACTCTGTAAGCATTGTCGTAGGCGAGGACATAGCCTTGCGGGTCTCTGTATTTGTCAGAGAGGGTCAAAAGGTCACGGAGGATCTTTTGGTTTCCGGTCTTAATGGCCGTGTTCATCAAAGAACAGTCATAGGCCAAACTTTCCACCCAAACCTGAACGGTTGTACCACCGAATTCACCGTGGTATTCGACCGATTCGTTGGACCACATGTCACAGCACTGCATGGTTAAGTTGCCCATGACGTCGGAGTGAGCACAGGTCGAAGATTTTCCTTCTTGGGTGATCGGGACACCGGAAATGGATTTGACGATTGTGTTTTCATAACCACAGTCTTTTCCAGGTCCGGTTGCGCCGGCTTCATAGGCAGCAAGAGTTCTTGCAGCGGAAATACACCGGGCGACGATGGCGGTGGTGTGGGCTAAGTTCTTGTCCAAGAGACCGCCTGCAATGAACATGGCGGTGTTGGCTTCGGCACAGTCCGTGTCACCGGCAGCAACGACTTTTCTCTTTTTGGCGATGTCGACAATGTTTTGCCAAACAAAGTCCATGTCACTTGTTCCAAGGACACCGATACCGAAAAGAACTCCCGCGATGTCATCACGGATGATGGCATAGTCGAAAACTTCCTTTCCACCCATGGATTCGATGGATAAGAGGTCGGCACCTTGTGCAGCACACTGATCGAATGCTTCAAGCATGATGTCGTTCTTTTTTCCACGCAGGGCGAGATAGTCTCTGTCTTCTCGAATGTCACCGATGGTGTGTCTCAGACCGCATTTCACGCCGTATTCTTCATGGTATTCTTCTAAGATTGTTTTTTGGGCGTGCGCAACAGCGGCTCCCCAAGACGGGTTGTTGGACATCTGTTGGACGTGTTCTGTTTCTAAACAGACGGCCGGGGCACCGATTTGAACAATTCTGGCCATGGCGTCTTTTGTAATTCTTTCGTATTCTTTAACGAGTGCTTCTTTGGAAACACCGGCTTGCGGTCTTGGCGCATAGTTTAATTCCGGGATTGTATATCCGGCACCGATTTCAAGTCCTAATCCTGCCTTCACGGGGAATTTTGCGTGTCCGAAAACCATTTCGTCGGCACTGGTGTATGCCATTTTTGTGTATCTGTTGATTGCCATATTCTTTGCCTCCTTAGGGGTAGTGGAACTCGTTTCTCATCTTTTCGATGTTCGCTCCGTTCTTTAAGATGTAGTTTGCAAATAGGGCTGCTTCCGAAGCCTCTTCACCATACACACCCAGGCTGTAGCTTTCGACGAATTCTTGATTGACGGCACCGCCGCCACAGGCGAACGGGATTTTTAATCCTTTTTCAACCATTTTGTCGTTCACTTCTTTAAACGCGTACATGGTGGTTGTCATAAGTGCGGTTCCAGTCACCATCACCGGTTTTGCTTTGGCGACTGCGGCCACCACTTCATCCACCGGCACATCACGGCCTAAGTCCACAACGTCGAATCCGTCCGCACGAAGGAGGGCGGCGACGATGTTTTTGCCGATGTCGTGAACGTCTCCTTCCGCCACGTGGCAAACGACAGTTCCCTTAGATTTCGGAATTTCTTTGGTTTTGGATTTACAATAGTCTATTCCTTCAAGCATAGCGTCGGCCGACATCATGACATTGGGAAGGAAGATAATTCCTTGGTCATAAAGTTTGGACACGACCGCCATTCCCGGAAGGAGGGCTTCGTCGATGAGTTTAATTGGAGTTTTTCCGGCTTTTAAGCAGGCGTCAAGAGCGGCAATCACATCATCCTCTTCGCCTTCATAAATTGCCTTTGCGACGGCTTTGTAAAGTGCATCTTTCGGATAAAGCTGTTCTGCCGCCTCATCCGGTGTCATGGATTTTTCCATGGCAACATTGTATCTGGTAAGAATCGTTGCGATGTCTTCTTTTTTAAGGTCTAACATATTTAATCCTCCGTTTGTAAATTTACAGAAAAAACAGTTCCGGCATCGAACAACCAAAAATGTTGGTAATTCATCAAAATTGATTCATTTTTTTTCCGTTGCAACACGATTTTTTGGATTCATCTTATTCGCAATCCGGTTTGGATTTTGTTCGCAATCCGGTTTGGATTTTGTTCGCAATCCGATTTGGATTTTGTTCGTGATCCGTTTGGATTTTCTTTCCTTTTTCAGGTTTTTATGATCCTTAGAAGTCGTGTTTTTCGGATTTTATCCTCAATTTGTTGATTTGTCAACTTGATTTTTAATTCAGGTTTCCATTTTGCCACACACACGAAAAGACCATTTGTTGGGGAATTGGCCTTTTCAATCATGCCTTTACTTTAACCCGTCATCAAAAATCATTTTAATCGGTTATTCGTCGATGTTTTTGGATCTGTAAAATCTCTGCAATTTCTAAAACCACATTCATTTCAGAAAAAACCAAAACCAAACAAAAAACAGATGTGTTTTTCGAGAAACGGTTGTTTTCATTTTCCCGAAAAATTAATTTTTCTGAAATTTGCTTATTATCCGGTTTTTTCTTACACTCAAACATCTCAAATTGAGGTATATACATTAACCGCAGTTATTTTTTTAAAATCAATTTTTATGTTCCACTCAAAAAATAAAATAAAATAAAACAAACTATCTTTATTTTCAATCGTTTCATCTTGTTTTATAAAATATAAATTATTAAATGTTTTTTAATTCTGTTTTTTTGGCTTTTTTCAAAGTGAAAATGCCATCAAAATTTTTGATATCTTGACACACTATTTTTAGATGAAACTCATATTTCTTCGTCAAAAAATTAAATATATTATTCATTTTATATTAAAATATAATTAAAACCCCCCTGCATCCCTATTTTTTTTAAAAAATATGGGACAAATTTATATATCAAATTGTCACCGTATGTGATTTTAAATATCTCTTTAGCATATTCAAAATCGGATTTAATATGAAAAAACCAACAAAAAATTACAATATTATTACAATATTCTAAAACCATTGTAACCAAAAATCAGATATTATGTTTCATTTCTAAAAAATACGGAATGCTTTCACTCCGGCAAAATTCAAAGATGAATTAAAAACGAATGCAACAATCTTTAAAATTAAAAAATAATAGCACCGCCGGATGGTTTTGTTATCTTTGAATTTTAAAAATTGTTGCCGTAACCCATGCAGATGGTGGCAAGAGCAGCAACCGCAAAACAGCAAACAAATGCAGCAAACTTTGAATTTAAAAAATAATAAAAACGGCGGATGATGTTATTGGATTTTTTAAAAAATTGTTGCCGTAACGTGCGCAGGCGGCGACACAATATTCTCCAACAAGAAATAGAAATACGAAAGCAGAACAGAAATACGAAAGCAGAAATATAAAAAAAACGAGACGAATCTCGTTTTTATTTAAAAAATATTTTTAAAAATCAGAAATCGGTCATAATTCTGAATTGGTCGATTTCCGGGTTTCCGATGCGGGAAATAAATTGTTCGGCGGTTGCGCGCAGATCTTTTGATCCTGTAATTGCCCGACCGACTACTAAAATATCGGCTTTGGCTTTTAACGCGATGGGGACCGTATCCAATTTTACACCGCCGGCAACGGCAATGTAAGTCTTGGGTGAGATCTTTTTAATGTCCGGGATGCTTCCCCAAGAGTATTCCGTGGTTTCGACATCAATGCCGCGGTGGAGTTCCACAACGTCCGGAATCGCATTTTGCTTGACCAATTCTTTGATCAGCGGAACCGGATCGGCTAAATTCAACGTGTCAACAATGGCGTAAATTCCGGTTTTGTGAGCTTCTTGAATGGCTTTGACAATAGTCGAAACCGGCGCGAGCGCAGATACGACAACAGCGTCTCCGGCCGCATCGGCAACCATCCGGGCTTCCAAGTTGCCGGTATCCAATGTTTTTAAGTCGGCGACAATGAACGCATCCGGACGCACTTCCCGAATTTTAGAAATCACATCGGTTCCAAAGCGTTTGATGAGCGGCGTTCCCGCTTCGATTAATAAATGGTCGTTTTGTGGCAAAATTTTGACGGCTTCTAAGACAAAATCAAGGCTGGTCGTATCAAAAGCAACTTGAAGATAGGGCGGGTTCCAGAGCCGTGAAACTTTGAATCCCATAATGGCATGGGTGGATTTGTTGTTTTCTTCAAGAACGGTGTCGATGTTTGGGAATTTTTCCATCGCTCTTTTCAATGCCAACTTGGTGGCGCCGTAATTGAACCGATAGATTTTTCCGAAATCTTCAGCATCGGGCGCGATAAATACGCTGACAACAATAACGATCTCGTCGGCAATGTCTTTGGGAATGGTTCCTTCTTCAACGGCATCCGCAACGGCTTTTGCGACGGCGGTTTGAGCCGGTCCGAAAATTTTCGCGGTGTCCGCTCCTTTTTTGAGTGTCACTTTTGGAACAATCAAAGTCGACGGTTTGGCCGGCAAGTTCGGACGGATGACGGATAAAAGAGGGGTGTGGCCGGCGGACAATTGTGTCAACCCGGAAGCGAAAGCCTGGCCGACGGGACCATTCTTTACTCCGATCATTAAATCAACGTGAGCGACTTCCGGGCCGGTTCCGATTAAAGCTTCTCCGATTTCAAAATAGGGCAATTTTTTATCATTCGGCATTTTCATTTCTCCCAAATCTGATCTTGTTTTTTTATGTCTCTTAAATTAATACGTTCGCTCTCGAATTTTTTGTGAAATTCGGAGCCTTTCATGAAATAAAATAATTCATAAGGATGGAATCATTTCAATAACAGTGCGCCTTTATAGACGACAAATGGTATTTGTAGAATGTGGTCGACTTTTCAATGTCTCACTATTTATATAAAATATGTTTAAAAAATTAAAAACATATCCTTTAAAATTTCTTTTTTAATATAAAAAAATCAGCGAAACAACAAAACACAAAGTAAAAGACAAAAAGCAAAAGACAAAAAGCAAAAGACAAAAAGCAAAAGACAAAAAGTAAAAGACAAAAAGCTAAAGACAAAAATAAAAACGGCAGTCGGGTCTGTTGGTCAAATTAATAATCTGATGCTATAACGTGTGATGACGGCAAAAAAACACCCCTCACAAAATAAAACTCTTATTCTTGCAGCTGATGGATTTTTGAAAGTGCCCGGTAGTGATAAAATAAATCAATTCCCCAATTGATTGCGTTTTTGTTTCGGCTGACCAAATCATGATTGAAAAATTTTCCGTCTTTTGTAAGCAAAGACAAGGAAACAAATTTATCCGTAATCAGGCAGGAGGCCATTTTCATTTCCGGCGCAATGAAAAACCGGACGTTGTCCAACCGCATGTACCGGTAATAAATTTCCGGAAATTCGTTTTCAATCCGTTCCAAAACTTCGTTGGACAAAACAAACGTCACGTTAAATCCCTTCTCGGCAACGGAAACATAGTCTTTGACATACGTTTTTCTGAAAATGGATGAAATTTCAATCACGGATCCAGCATCTTTGAGTTCTTCAAAAACCTGCCGGGAGCAATCGAATATGTGAGCGCGGTCCGGGACATACAAATCCATTTGTCCCAATTCTCCAATCCGGTTGAGTAGATGCGTCGGAAATGCTTCCAAATCCACATCGGTCCAATAATCCGGACAGCTGTCAAAAACGGAAAACATATCTAAAATGGAGACCATTTCAAAAACCGTGCTTTTTCCAAGACCGGTCAGCTCATACATGCCGTTTTTTTCCATAACAAGATGAGAACGTATCAAAATTCGAATCTGAACCATAATCGGGCTCGATTTTGAATGAAGATTCTCTTTGATTTCCTCAATGGTTTTGGGACCGGAAATCAAATAGAGCAATATTTGACGTCTTTTTTCCGACAAAAAAAGAGTATCTGTGAGTGATTCATCCTTCATGTTCATTCCCTCCTGCCCATTGCATTCATGGTCTTCTCTTCGCGCCCTTCTCTTCGTGTCCGTTTTTTTAAATCTCTTTTTTGCGGCCGGAGCGGCTTTTTAGGTATTCAAAAAGTTCTTCTCCCCACAAAACCGCACTCGGCTCTTGGCTTATCAGATAGGAGTAATTTAAATTTCCGGAGGCGGAGTATAAAAATAAAATAAGAACTTTATCGGTGATCGTGACTTCTGCGATTTTCGTATCGGCAGAGCATATGTAAAGCTCAGCATTGTCCAGCCGGAGCAGATCATTGATTTTATTTCGATATTTTAAAGCCATTTCCATAAGATAATTGGTGGTAATCACAGATATCGGAATGCCACTCAAGAGGCGCTCGTAATATGTACTGACATATTCGGGAGCATAGTATGTAATAAAAGTATTGATATAGCGGGCGTTTTTGATAAAATCTTTCATCACCGGATTTGGGTCATAGTAAACAGATCGCAAATCGACGTCAATAATTTCAAATTCGCCGATATCTCCGATTCTTTTTAATAATTTTTCGGGAATGGATGTTAAATCGTGCTCGCTCCAAAAAGATGTATTTTTTTCAAAAACGGATACATTTTTCACAAACGGTGACACGTTTCCCGTAATAATTTTCCCCAGCATGGTCAACCGGTATTTTCCCTCTTCTAAGGTGACAAGTTTTCGGTCAATTAAAATTTTAATTTGAGGTAAAATGGAAACAGATGTCTCATTAAGCCTTGATTTTATTTCATCAAGAGAAAGCGTTTCAGATTCTAAAAGCAAAAGAAGAACAGCTTTTCTTTTTTCCGAAAAAAAAACCGTATCAATTAATGAATTCATCTTCTTCCTCTCTAAAAATTAGAAATTTCATTGGTTATCCGTAACTTTCCTGTATTATTCGTTTTTTTCAGTCAAAATATGTTTTGTATTGTCTGAATTTTATTTTTGTTCACTGGATCGTTTTTGTTCACTGGATCGTTTTTGCTCATTAAATATTATTTTCTTCATTTGGATATTATTTTTATCTGCTTGAAATTTTAAACTTTTATTTAATAATTTTTATATGAATCTGTTGCATGGATTTAATTTAAATGGTTATTAAGGTTCTCCTCTTTTTTTTGGCTTTTCCTTTTTTGTATTTTTCTTGTATTTATCTGAATTTTTCTTTTGGGAAGGCAAATATTAATAGGAATAATTTCTAATAAGTGTGTAATCTGTTCATAATATTCAAATATGATTTTTAAAAATCATTTTGTTGTAATTTTTGAATAGGTAAGCTATTTACATAAATCATTGCAATATAAGTAATGTAAACCTTTTGAATCTTGTGTGTGAAATGTGGTCAAAAGGTAAAAATTCAGAATGTGTGGAGTGAATGATTATGAAAACAGGAGTTGCCATTGATCTTGGAACGAGCGGCTTTCGGGCGCAAAAGGTGGATTTGGATACCGGTGAAATCAGAAAAACCGTGGTTACTATGCGAAATCCGCTTCCCGGTGCCAATGTGATGGACCACATGGATTTTGCCATTAATTACGGTCTGGATAAAGCCCATCGCTTGGTGATCAATGCGATTTTGGTGATTATTGACCGGTTGGGTGTCAATCCGGATGAACTGGAACGCCTTTCCGTTTGTGGAAACCCGATTCAACTCTCTCTTTTTCAGGGAATTCCGATTGATGATTTGGCTTATGCGGGAGAGCGCAAGCGGGAAAAGCTTAATATTCAGGAACAAAAGAGGGAATCTGTTATTTTGAAAAGTTCCGAAGTGGCGGGTCTTGAAATTTTTCCAAAATGCGCGGTGGTCATTCCGCCGGCCATTAAACACGAAATCGGAGCCGATGCGCTGGCGCTGATTGTCAATTCCGGAATGCTTGATAGTGATGAGCTTGCGATTGCAACGGATTTTGGAACAAACGCGGAAATGGCGCTCAAAGCAAACGGTGTGATTTATACAGGGTCGGCTGCCGCCGGTCCTGCACTGGAAGGTCAAGAAATCAGTTGTGGTGCGCTTGCGTCTCCTTATGTGATTTGCGATGTCGAATTTGAAGGAGATAATTTGCGCTGCTACATCTTGGACCAGGAAATGAAAACAATTAAAGGAGACCTTGTCAACCCCAAAGATGGGTCGGTTGTGGAAAAAGGTCCCATTCGCGCCAAAGCGATTACCGGAACGGGTGTCATTTCTCTTTTGGAAGAAGGCATGAGAAACGGAGTCATTAAGCTTCCAAAAATTCTCACGTCAGACGAACTGATTCATTTGCAAGATGGCATTACTTTTTCCGAACACGATGTCCGGGAAGCCGGAAACGCAATCGGTGCTCTTCGTGCCGGACACATCACCTTGTGTAAAGCGGCCGGTGTAGAAATGGCGGATCTCAAAATTTCCCACATGTCGGGTGCGGCCGGCACCTACATGAACGCGAAAAAAGCGCAAAAAATCGGGATGAACCCCTACAACGCGTCCTACATTACGCAAATCGGCAACACATCGCTCAAAATGGCGCGTGAAATTTTGTTGTCAGACGTTCGCCTCAAAGAACTTCAAAAAATCGCGACGCAGATTGTCGGAACGCATGTTATGTTTGCAACCGATCCGGCTTTTAAGGAGGCGTATATTTTGGAACTGGCTTACTGGGGCGAAGGCATGGACTTTAAGATGCTGAAAAAGTTCCTCAAAAAGAAAGAGTTGCCGCAAATTGATGAATCGACAGTGGATTCGGTTGTGGACAAACAGGTGGAGCGTGACATTCCGGTCTTTGGAGACGAAGGCTACGAACTCATCAAGCAGACCGGTACGTATTTGTCCATGAAAATAGACAATTGTCCGGAATGCAAGGAAAAGATTCGTGAGTGCCCGACGCATGCCATGAGTTTTAAAGGCGATGTAATTCGAATCCGGTCGGATTTGTGCGACGGCTCCAACTGTAAAAAATGCACGCGGTTTTTGCCCAAGGAAGTGTTTGGCTGGGACCGTTTGTCGGTGGAAGATGTCATTCCCGGCGCGGAAACCGCAGAAGCGGAAGAATAAATCCATCATAAAAACCGGCACAAAACCATCATAAAAATCAATATAAATCGACAACTTAATGGCATTTCGGCAAAACAATTTCATCCATTTTGGGTGAATGAGGTGGAAATTTGAAAATTATTGTCATCGGCGGATTTTTGGGAAGTGGAAAAACAACAACGGTCATCCAACTCGGAACGTATTATTCTTCCCTTCAAAAATCGGTCGGAATCATTGTCAATGAAGTCGGTGAAATCGGAATTGACGGGGATGTCATTTCTCGTTTCGGCCTGGAAACCAAAGAAATTACGGCCGGCTGTATTTGTTGCAGTTTGAAAATGACACTTCGAGCAACGCTGTTGACCATGATTGAAAATTTTAATCCCGATATTGTAATTATTGAGTCGACCGGTGTTGCTTATCCGGGTCTTATCCGGGATGAAATTGATTTGATGAATCTCAAATCCGGATATATTATGGCGCCGCTTCTCACGCTTTTTGATGGCAGCCGTTTTAAACAAATCATGAAAGAAATCAAAAATTTCGCATCCGGACAACTCAAAGATGCGGAAGTAATTGCCGTCAGCAAATGTGATTTGGTGGATCCGGTCATGCTTCCGGTGATTGAATCCGGTATTCAGCAAATGAATCCCAATGCACGAATCATTCGAATATCTTCTAAAAATCCGGACAGCATGGCGAATTTGATTGACATATTGGATGAAGCCCGGCAACAGCCCGATGCCGTTCAAAAAGAAAAGGCATTGCTTGGACAAAACGGCAATCTTTTCATGGCCGGCGGCAGCATTGGAAACAACAATTTTGGTGGAATCGGCAACAACAATTTTGGTGGAATCGGCAACAGTGCCGGCAACACCGGTCGCAAATCCGCCCAATCCATTGCAGACTCCGGCGTCGGGTCATTTTCAGCGGAATTTGTTTTTAAAAATCAACGGTATGTTCAAAATATGAGTGATTCCGATTGTGAAAATATTGCCAAGGACATCATGTCTCAAATTCAAAAAAATGTTCTTTCAAAAAGTCCGAATTTTTTGGGTCATATCAAACTGTTTTTGGAAAATAACGGCAAGACTTTCAAAACCAATCTGACCACATCGGAAGAGGATCCGCAATTTGAAATCATTGATTCTGATTCAAAAGATCCGGTTTCAAAACTCAAAATATTGTCGGCGGCGACCGGTATCGAATCAGAGGAATTGAAAAAAATCGTGACGGATGCGATTGAAAAATTTATGAAAAAAAGCGGAATTGAAATCTAATCCTTCTTTTCAATTTTTCCTTTTCCTCAATCCTTTTTTAGTTTTTTCACAGTTCTTTTATGGTTTCTCTTTTTTCTGCAACTTTTATTTTTTTTAAAAAACCATTTCCGGCTTTTGCTGCCGGAAATATTTTTAATTTACATTATTTTAATCCATCGTAAAAAGCGCGTTCATCGCATTGACAAGCGCCTCCACCGACGCCATTACAATGTCGGCGTTTGCGGATTTTGCGGTGACCGTCCTTCCTTTCTCATTTTCAAGAGTGATTGTCACTTTTGCCAAGGATTCGGAGCCGCCGGAAATTGCTTCAATGTTAAAGTCCTGAACTTTAAATTTGGAATCCCCTACAATCTTTTCAACCGCCCCAAGCGCAGCGTCAACGGGACCGACACCGGTTCCGGCGGCAATCATTTCTTTTCCGTTGATGTTCGCGCGGATGACGGCAGTCGGCGTGACCCGGTTTCCGGTCATGACCGACACTTCACTCAGTTGAATCGCTTCATCGATTCCGCGCTTTCCAAGAACGATCGACGCCACCACATAAAGGTCAGCGTCGGTGACGGTTTTTCCGCGGTCTCCGATCTCTTTAATTTTTGCGAGAATTTCCAAAAGCTGCTCTTCCGTCGGGCAAATGCCGGCGTTTTCCAAATATTTGAGGACGGCATGCTTTCCGGCATGTTTTCCAAGAACGATTCTTCTTTTTTGTCCGACCATTTCCGGCGTCATGATTCCGGGCTCAAACGTGGCCGCTTTTTCCAAAACACCTTGCGTGTGAATGCCGGATTCATGAGAGAACGCATTGTCGCCGACAATCGGAAGGGTGGGCGGCATTTTTACGCCGGTATATCTTTCCACCATTTTGGACGTTTCCGTCAAATATTCGGTTTTGATGTTGGTTTTATAACCATAAATGGATGTTAGCGCCATCACGACTTCTGCCAAGGATGCATTTCCGGCCCGCTCTCCGATTCCGTTGATCGTGACTTGGACTTGAGAGGTGCCGGCTTCAACGGCGGTGATGCTGTTCGCGTTTGCAAGACCAAAATCATTATGGCAGTGCATATCGTATTTCATGTCCACGCGGTCGCACAAATCACGAACCAAACGGTAGGTGGCGGTCGGAACCATCACGCCGACGGTGTCGGGAATGTTCACAATGTCGCATCCGGCGTTTTTGACAGCTTTTGAAATTTGAACCAAATAATCAAAATCTGTCCGGGTGGCGTCCATCGGCGAAAACATGCATTTGAATCCATGGCTTTTGATATATTCGACCATGTCCACGGCGGAAGTCAACGTTTCTTCACGTGTTTTTCGAATCGTATGTTCCCGTTGGATATCGGATGTCGGAATGAAGACGTGGACCATGTCCACATCGCAATCCATGCAAGCATCGATATCCTTTTTGACGGAACGCGCCAGACCGCAAATATCGGAAGAAAGACCAAGACCGGCAATTCTTTTCACCGCTTCCTTATCTCCCGGAGAAGAGATCGGAAAACCGGCTTCTATTGCGTCGACGCCCAATTTGTCCAGTTGATAGGCGATTTCTATTTTTTTCTCAACCGGAATCGTTACTCCGGGGGTTTGTTCTCCATCCCGAAGTGTTGTATCAAAAATCGTTACTGTTCTACTTTCTGTTCTGTTTTTTTGTTCAGGCGTGTAAAAAACAACACCCCATATTTTCTGGATTGGTCATAATGATCAAACTTAAAAACAGGTTTTGGTATTTATAATTTAGTATTTCGCAAGTAAATTTTTGCCGTTTTATTTTTTATTTTTTTGATTGGTTTTGATTAATTTTTACAATCATCCTTTGTCAAAATAATTCTCCATTTTATTATTTTTTCCTTTTACCGATTCATATTTCGTAAATTTTGTCCGCCGCCTTTGCGATACATTTTCCACCGGAGCAGGCGGACAATTCCGCGCCAATGCCATTTTTCCATTTCTTTCGCGACGGATTTGAGCTCTTTTCGAATCGGGATGTTTTGCGGACATTTTGTTTCGCAAATGCCACACTCTTGGCACAAAGATGCTTTGGACGGCGGCATTTCGTATCCGCCGGTTCCCATCAGGTAGGCGATTTTTGGGGTGATTCCGCCATACATGTAGGCGTTATTGTAATACGCGAAACATTGCGGAATATCTACGCCAAACGGACACGGCATGCAGTAAGAGCAGCCGGTGCATTCGACTTTTATTTTTTCTCGGATTTTGTCTTTGACGGAAGATATCATTTTTAATTCTTCGGCGGTCAGCGTATTTGGCCGGGCATTTGATGCAATCCGAATGTTTTCTAAAATATGGGCTTCTTCATTCATCCCGGATAAAACGACGGAAACTTCGGGCCGATTCCAAACAAAGCGAAGACCCCATTCGGCCGGACTTCTTTTAATTTCAAAATCATCTAGGATTCTTTGAATTTCCGGTGCAAATCCCTCTGCCAGAGTTCCGCCGCGCAGCGGTTCCATGACAACAATCCCCAATCCTTTGGATGCGGCGTATTCGAGTCCGGCCGTTCCGGCTTGAAAATTTTCATCCAAATAATTGTATTGAATTTGGCAAAAATCCCACTCATAATCGTCAATGATTTGCTTGAAAGTTTGTAAATTTCCATGAAAGGAGAATCCGATATTTATGATTTGTTTGTTTTCTTTTTTCTTCCGGATAAATTCTAAAATTCCGATTTGCTTTAACCGCTCCCATTCTTCAAAATGGATAATGTTGTGAATCAAATAGTAATCAATGCGATTGGTTTGCAACCGCTCAAGTTGAGTTTGAAAAACAATTTCCATATCGGCTCGGCTTAATATGGTTGGAATCGGCATTTTTGTAGCCAATTTTACCCGGTCTCTGTAGCCACCAGCCAGAATTTTTCCAAGAACGGTTTCGCTGCCGGAATAGATGTAGGCGGTATCCAAATAGTTGATTCCGTTTTCGATGGCGAAAAGAATTTGTTTTTTTGTCCGTTCCACATCAATTTTATTATTTTTTTGAGGAAAACGCATGCAACCGTACCCGAGTATGGACAAATCATCTCCGGTTTTTTCCATGTGCCGGTAGAGAATTTGGTCCGAAACCCGAGTCTGATCCAAAATTTCACTACAAACATGGCAAATGTGGTCCGGATTTTGATCCAAAATCTCGCTGCAAACATGGCAAACATGGTCTGGATTCTGATCCAAAATCTCGCTGCAAACATGGCAAACGTGGTCCGGATTCTGATCCTAAATATGGTCGGTGGACTGATCCGGAAACGATGTTTGTTTATTCTCAAGTTTCATGCTTTTCTTTCTCCGTATCAAAACGGTTATATATTTTCGGTATCTTTTGAGAATCCCTTCAAATTACGGGTTTGATGAAACATAAATCTTAGTTTGAAGTTTTGAAATAAAATAGATCATGTCAGAAATTTGCGAAAAATTGCGAAAAATTTCAATGATCTTTACGATTTATTTCCTTCATTAGATCTTGGGTGAAAACCTTTAAATATCACAAAGCTCTTTGAAGTATCTCTTGCGTTGCGAGATTTTGCGAAGCAAAATCGCAAAGCATGGAAATAACAATTATCCAATTAATAATGAGGTCCGGAGTTTTTTCCGTGACTGATATGTGACCTGATGTTTCGGTAAACTCTGACGGTGGTTTTTGAAAATAAAATTCTTAACCACGCGAAAAGTGTGAAATCGAAAAACATCAACAAAATGTGTACTGCAAGTGAATGCAAATCTTAAAAAGAAGGGAGTTTTTTGCATTTTGAAAAATTTGATTTCAAGCAACCGCTTGAGAAAGTATTTGACAAAATGACAGCAAAAAAGCTCAACTTGTTTTTGGTTGTTTTCTCTTGACCAATTTCGTTTTGTTTTTCCCAAAAACTAAAATTAAAATAAAAGCTTGTGCAGGCAAAATAAATTGATTGCCGTAATAATTCCGGTTGATTCTGCCGGAGGTTACTGCTATCGGTGTTTGACTAAGCCATGCGAGTCAAATGTCGCAAGACATGGCGTAATGCTCAGTAACACGTGGATAACCTGCCCTCAGATCCGGCATAACCTCGGGAAACTGAGGATAATTCCGGATAACCCTCATTTGCTGGAACTGCTTTGAGGGTGAAAGAATTTCGTCTGAGGATGGGTCTGCGGCCTATCAGGTTGTAGCGGGTGTAACGTACCCGCTAGCCGACAACGGGTACGGGTTGTGAGAGCAAGAGCCCGGAGATGGATTCTGAGACATGAATCCAGGCCCTACGGGGCGCAGCAGGCGCGAAAACTTTACAATGCAGGAAACTGTGATAAGGAGACACCGAGTGCTCGCATCAAATGCGGGCTGTCCACTTACTTAAGTCGTAAGTGTTAGCAAGGGCCGGGCAAGACCGGTGCCAGCCGCCGCGGTAATACCGGTGGCCCGAGTGGTAGCCGCTTTTATTGGGTCTAAAGGGTCCGTAGCCTGTCCGGACAGTCCGTTGGGAAATCCGAATGCTCAACATTCGGGCTATCAGCGGATACTTCCGGACTCGGGATCGGGGGAGGTAAGGGGTACTACAGGGGTAGGAGTGAAATCTTGTAATCCTTGTGGGACCACCTGTGGCGAAGGCGCCTTACCAAAACGAGTCCGACGGTGAGGGACGAAAGCTGGGGGCACGAACCGGATTAGATACCCGGGTAGTCCCAGCCGTAAACGATGTTCGCTAGGTGTCAGGCATGGCGTGACTATGTCTGGTGCCGAAGGGAAGCCGTGAAGCGAACCACCTGGGAAGTACGGCCGCAAGGCTGAAACTTAAAGAAATTGGCGGGGGAGCACCACAACGGGTGGAGCCTGCGGTTTAATTGGACTCAACGCCGGAAAACTCACCAGGAGAGACAGCAATATGTAGGTCAAGCTGAAGACTTTACCTGAATCGCTGAGAGGAGGTGCATGGTCGTCGCCAGTTCGTACTGTGAAGCATCCTGTTAAGTCAGGCAACGAGCGAGACCCGTGCCTACAGTTACCAGCGGCATCTTCGGATGGCCGGGGACTCTGTAGGGACCGCCGGTGCTAAACCGGAGGAAGGTGCGGGCTACGGTAGATCAGTATGCCCCGAATCTCTTGGGCTACACGCGGGCTACAATGGACGGGACAATGGGCCACTACCCCGAAAGGGGATGTTAATCTCATAAACCCGTTCTTAGTTCGGATCGAGGGTTGAAACCCACCCTCGTGAAGCTGGAATCCGTAGTAATCGCGTTTCAACATAGCGCGGTGAATACGTCCCTGCTCCTTGCACACACCGCCCGTCAAACCACCCGAGTGAGGTATGGGTGAGGGTATGGACATTTGTGCCGTATTCGAACCTGAATTTTGCAAGGGGGGTTAAGTCGTAACAAGGTAGCCGTAGGGGAATCTGCGGCTGGATCACCTCCTAAGAACAAAAACACCGTCAGATGCCGAAAAAACATCAGGTCACAAAAAATAAAATTACTCCAATTACTCGAAAAAAAGCGGGTCTAAGCCCCCCAAAAATGGGTCAAAAGCCCGCAAAAATCAACAGGGGCTTGTAGATCAGCTGGAAGATTGCACCCTTCGCATGGGTGAGGCCCGGGGTTCAAATCCCCGCAAGTCCATTTTTTCGGGTTAAAACCGGAAATAAAATTCCAAAATAATAAATCGGAAATAAAATTCCAAAATAATGAATCGGAAATAAAATTCCAAAATAATGAATCGGAAATAAAATTCCAAAATAATGAATCGGAAATAAAATTCCAAAAAAGGAAAAACCGTTTTAAAATATGTTTTAAAAAACATGACCTATGTTTCTTAAAATTAAAAATTCGGTTTTAGAGGTTCGATTCCTCTGATAAAGTTAAAATGCACCCCGTGAAATTTCGCGGGGGAAGGACGGATGAAAGGCACAAAAGCCAATTGCTTTTCGCGTGAAGTCATGTAAAGGATTGAGACATAAACGACAATTTTTCGTGGTTCTTTGATTTTTTAAAATAAATTTGAGAGCCCTTTTTGTTCAATGCTGACAAAAAATGAGAGAAATTGTCCGGGAAAAATCTTTGAATAAAATTCTGACCAAATTTTAAAATTTGTGATGGTTTTGTTTTAAAGAATTAAACTTGGTTATATCAGACGCCTACTGAAAAAGTCGGTTTGTTTGGTGTAACGCCAACAGGTGGATGGCTGGGCTCAAGGGCTGATGAAGGACGTGCCAAGCTGCGAAAAGCTCAGGGTAGGCGCAAGGAGCCGATGAACCTGAGATTTCCGAATGGGAATCCCAATACATCAGTATTGACCAGTCATGGTCGGGAACGCCCCGAATTGAAACATCTTAGTAGGGGCAGGAAGAGAAATCAACAAGAGATGCCGTTAGTAAAGGCGATTGAAACCGGCAGAGTTCAAACTGAATCCGTTTTAGGAATAAGACGGAGATGTGGTTTACGGACGGCCTTATTTTTCCAATGTTATTCAGCCAAACTTGCCTGAAACGGCAGACCATAGAGTGTGATAGTCACGTCGGCGTCGAATAAAAGGAAAAAGGCCTGTTCCTGAGTAGCGTGGGTCGGAAATCTCGCGCGAATATGGGGGACACCAATCTCCAAAACTAAATACCTCTTGAGTCCGATAGCGAATTAGTAGGGTGACCGAACGCTGAAAAGTACCCCGAGAAGGGAGGTAAAAAGTGCCTGAAACCTGTTGGCTATGGAACGATATGGCGTGAAAGGATCTTTCTTGCGAAGGAGGAAGCCGTGAGGCTTTAGTACGTGCAAGACTGCCGGCGTCATATCTTACGTTTTGAAGAACGGGCCAGGGAGTTTATCTTGGTGGCGACGGCTAATTAATTTGTTTAAGAAGCCAAAGCGAAAGCAACATGTGCGCAATCGTAAGATGAGGCACGGCGTATACAAGTGCGCGGAGTCACCGGGATAAGACCCGAAGCCGGGCGATCTAGGCGTGGGCAGGTTGAAGCGTAGCGAAAGCCGCGTGGAGGACCGCAAGTGGTATTGATCTGCAAATCATTCACGTGACCCACGTCTCGGAGTGAAATGCTAATCTAGCCCGGCATCCGCTGGTTCCCTCCGAAACATGTCGCAGCATGACCTGACCTGAGGTCGTTGGTGGAGTAGAGCACTGATTGGGGAATCCGGGGAAGAAATTCTTCGCTCCCCTGTCAAACTCCAAACCCACCCACACCGTAGACGGTCGGAGTCCGCACTGCTGGGGTAAGCTTGTAGTGCGTAAGGGAGACAACCCTGCCCATGGTTAAGGTCCCGAAGTGTCGGCTCAGTGTAAACACTAAAGGGCGTCCCAAGCCCAAAACAGCTGGAAGGTTAGCTTAGAAGCAGCTACCCTTTAAAGAGTTCGTAACAGATCACCAGTCGAGGTTTGGGGCCCCGAAAATTGACGGGGCTTAAGCCGACCACCGATACCATGGAGTACCGTTTAGGTAATCTTGTAGGAGGGCGTTGCGTTCGGGCAGAAGCGGGGCCGTGAGGTCCCGTGGACCGTTCGCAAACGAAAATCCTGGTAATAGTAGCAGCATAGTCAAGTGAAAATCTTGACCGCCGAAGGGGCCAGGTTTCCTCGGCAATGATCATCAGCCGAGGGTTAGTCGGTCCTAAGGTGCACCGTAACACGAGTGCATCGAATTGGGAAACAGGTTAATATTCCTGTACCTTTGACAAATATATCCTGACGCTTAAGGGCAGGCCGGGCGGCGTTGTCGCGCCGTCTAATCATCTAAACTTATGGAGAGCCGTCATGGCGAGAAGTGAGCGAATATGTTATGGCGAAAGCCGGCTGCACCCATGAGCCCGTGAAAAGGGTGTCAAATGACCGTACCAAGATCTGACACAGGTGCCCCTAGCTGAAAAGGCTTAGGCGTGACGGAGTAATTCGGTTTAGGGAATTCGGCAAATTAGCTCCGTAACTTCGGGAGAAGGAGTGCCTGCTGTGAAGACAGCAGGTCGCAGTGACCAGGGAGCTCCAACTGTCTAATATCAACATAGGAGATCGCAAACCCGTAAGGGTGAGTACGATCTCTGAATCCTGCTCAGTGCAGGTACCTCAACCTCCGGTTCAACGGAACGAAGGGCCTGTAAACAGCGGGGGTAACTATGACCCTCTTAAGGTAGCGTAGTACCTTGTCGCTTAATTGGCGACTTGCATGAATGGATCAATGAGAGCTCTACTGTCCCAAACCGGAATCCGGTGAAGCTTACTTTCATGTGCACAGTCATGAGACTTCCGGGGGGAAGTGAAGACCCCATGGAGCTTTACTGCAGCCTGTCGCTGAATTGTGATTTCGAATGTACAGTGTAGGTAGGAGGCGTCGAAGCGTGTGCGCCAGCATACGTGGAGCCGAAAGTGGGACACTACCCTTTTGGAATTACGATTCTCACTCTCTTACGAGAGGACCCCGATTGGTGGGCAGTTTGCCTGGGGCGGGACGCCCTTGAAAAGATATCGAGGGTGCGCAATGGTTGACTCAAGTGGGTCGGAAACTCACTGAAGAGTGCAAGAGCATAAGTCAGCCTGACGTTATTCCGCACAACAAGGAATGACGAGACGAAAGTCGGTTCTAGCGAACTTTTGAGCCCGCTTGGTGCGGGCCAAAAACTACAGAAAAGTTACCCTGGGGATAATTGTGTCGTTGCCGGCAAGAGTACATATCGACCCGGCAGCTTGCTACTTCGATGTCGGTTCTTTCCATCCTGGCTGTGCAGCAGCAGCCAAGGGTGAGGTTGTTCGCCTATTAAAGGAGATCGTGAGCTGGGTTTAGACCGTCGTGAGACAGGTTGGTTACTATCTACCGGAAGTGCCCGATGTCTGAGGGTAAGTTGCTTTTAGTACGAGAGGAACAGAGCAACGGCGCCACTGGTCTACCTGTTGTCTGACAAGGCACCGCAGGGCAGCTACGCGCCAATGAATAAGAGCTGAACGCATCTAAGCTCGAAATCACACTCAAAAAGAGACATCAATAAGGACACTCATAAAAGATGAGGTCAATAGAAACGGGATGTAAGCATCAAGGCAACGAGGTGTTCAGTCCGCGTTTACTAATTGTCCGTACCGGCAAACCGAGTTTTTCAGGCGATATCTGAAAATATGACCAAGGCAATTAAAAATAAAAATAGTTCCCGAAAAATAATAGTTTCAATCCAAATACATGACATTCATGCCAAAACGTTTAAATCCGTTTTATTCATTAATCCATTCCACTTAAAGCGAGGTCTTTGGCGGCCATAGCGGCGGGGAAACTCCTGTACCCATACCGAACACAGAAGATAAGCCCGCCGGCGTTCTTTACTGTACTGAAGTGTGCGAGCCTTCGGGAAATACTGATCGCTGCCAAAGGCCTTTCTTTATCTTTAATTCAACTTTTTCATTTTTTTATCAATGAATGCTTTCTCTTCTATTTTTTATCAATAAATTTCCTCTCTCTATTTTTCTCTGATTTCTGAGATTTTTCCGTTTCTCTTTTTTTGTGCTTATTCGTCCGGACGGGCGGCGCCGGGAAGGGGATCGGTCCGTTTTTGAAAGGACTTTTTCAGGAAGAAATTCTTGGGCATTTTTCCAGTTCACATGGATTCATTTTTTAATTTTTTGATTCATATGCGAAAACGGGGGCATTTTTTAATTCTTAGGCTATGTGCAAGTGTTTGGGATGAACTCTTTCTATCAATCTTATTTTTACACAAAGCATAACGCCATTTCAGACGCATGGCGTCTGAAATGGTGGAGATTCATTATGAATTGAGGGCCACAGAAAATTAAAAGTGTGAATATTTAAAAAGTGTGGAACTGTTTGTAAAAAGTCAGAGAAAGATTTGTAAAGGAAAAGCAGTATATGCATTTGAATTAAGATTTACAATAATATTTTTAATTTTTCAAGGTGATAGTTTGGATTTAACCATGAAAGAGCGCTTTATTCGTTCCCTAAAGAGAGAAAAAGTCGACAAAGTTCCCGTCTGTTCTGTTACACAAACCGGAACAGTCGATTTAATGCATCTTTCCGGGGCATTTTGGCCGGATGCACATTACGACTCGGAAAAGATGGCCACATTGGCAATTGCGGCACATAAATTTGCCGGACTTGAAGCCGTCCGCTACCCATTCAGCATGTTTGAACTTCCCGAAGCTTACGGATGTGAAATTTCAACCGGAACCCTGGATTCTCAGCCGCATCAATTGGATTTTCCGGTCAAAGACATCCAAGATATTTCACAATTGAGTCTTTTAGAGGATTTATCTAAAAACCAAGGAATCTCCGTGATTATGGACGCAACCACCGCCATTCAAAAACAACTCGGCGACTCGGCGGAAAATGTTCCAATTATTGCCGGCGTTCTTGGCCCGGCCGCTCTTTCATCTTGTCTTTGCGGCGTGAATAATTATTTGATGTGGAGTCTCTTGGAGCCGGATTTGTTTTTAGAACTCATGAACTTTTGCACAAAAGCAAGCTTGGATTACATTAACCTTCTTTATGATGCCGGCGTAGATGCCGTATTGGTGGTCGACTCGGAAGCGGGTCCGGATTTATTCCCACCTCCGCTATTCGAATCTGTGGTCGTCCCGATTTACAAAAAAATGACCTCTCAAATGAACGGTCCCTCTCTCTTGCATATGTGCGGCAATGCAACATCCATTTTAGAGCCGTTGGGGAATTCCGGTTTTATGGCCGTCAGCATTGAAGAAAAAACAAATATGGCAGAAGCCTCTCGAATAATTGGCGAAAAAATTTGCCTCATCGGAAATGTCTCTCCCGCGCGAACTTTACTTTTAGAAACGCCCGATGTCATCCGAAAAGAAACAAAACAATGCCTCAAAGATGGCGCCCGGATTTTATCTCCGGGATGCGGAATCGCACCCAGGACGCCTCTTGGAAATTTAAAAGCATTTGTTTCGGCGCGGGATGAATATTATTCCGGGCTTTAACCCGGCTTTTAAAAAATAAATTTTTTGCAGTTGATTCAACTCTTTTTTTTAATTTTTATTCAGGCAACCTCTTGATTTTTAATCAGATGCGTTTCGTATTTGATTAAAAATCAAAACCTGAAAAATAAAACATGCCGGGTAAATTTTTTATTAAAAATCAATCCACCATTTTTTGAAATCTTCTAAAAAATTGTCGAATTAATACGTGCACGGTGGCAGCATTAATACTAGAAAATAAATAGAAGACGAGAATAATAATTGAAATAAATAAAAAATAAAAGTCAATCGGCTGTTTTAAAACCCGTTAATAATCCGGCTCCAGACGGAAACATGTTCATTTTGCATTTCCGCAACAAACAAACCGAAGTTTTCGGTGGTGTTGTAGGGGGGTCCCCGGACAAGTTCATCGCCAATTACCCGGTAAGTCAACGCCGGACCAAACGGTTCAAAGTGAGAAGCCACATCTTTTGGCGTCATTTCTTCCGTTTCATTCAATTGTAAAAACAAAAGAACCTTTTCTCCCTCTACGAAATTGTAACTACTGTCTCCGGCCATGTATCGGTCTCCGACAGTTCCGCCATAATAATCAATCAAAATTTCGTCATAACTCATGTTATATTTCTCAAAAAGGTCTGGACTATCTTTGAGATAATAATCTACGGTGACGGTTGCCTCTGTCACAATATATCCATCCACAATCGACGTTCTGTTTGGCGGTTTTCCGTCGGCGGTATTCCATCGGCTCGGATATACTTCTTTTACCGTTCCAACAATCACAATATCGGCGATGTCTTTGCATTCGGAAATTGACATATTGGCGTCCATTCCATGAATATCCGGCTCGGTGAAAGTCCAAAATGAATCCTTGGAACTCAAATGGTTCCAGCTTTCCTTATATTGATTTATTTCCGCGTCCGTTAAAGAACGTCTTTGAGTCGGTTCAAATATAATTTCATGAGGGGCACAGGCCTTGTCAAAAGTTTTGACAGCAACGGATCCTGCCGCTAAAAACATAAATAAAACAAACAAGGCGGCAATAATTCCCAGTTTGACAATACTTTTTTTCTTCATCCCATCGCCTAAAATGATTGATTTATTGATAATGAACTAAAAAATAAATCTATGAATAAATCTATTGAATAAATCTATGAATAAATCTATTGAATAAATCTATTGATAAATCTGTGAATAAATCTATTGAATAAATCTATTGATAAATCTGTGAATAAATCTATTGAATAAATCTGTGAATAAATCTATGAATACATTTATGAATAAATTTATGCAGAATTATCCGATGCAGATTTATCTGGATTTATTTAATCTAGATTCTTCCGGCATATATTCTTTAAAATATTTATCTTATTTAATATCTTCTATTAATTACAAATAATTATTATTTTTAAAAAATTATATTTTTAAAAAATCGGCAAAAATAATTAAAGAAAACCCTCAATTATGGTTTTTATGTACAAAATCACGTGATCTATTATGGAGTGATTTTCATTGAGCGGGTCCGTTTGGTTTGTATTATTTTTCACATCGGGGTGGGGACTCTCCGTTATGTTTTTGGTTATGTCTTCCGAGTATGTCCCAGCAATAGTTGTCATGCCAGCCGACCGATTCAAGTTGGGATAAAGTGCGTGAAGTCCGATCAAATCATCTTCTTTTAACGCCCGAAGGGCGGTGGTATTTGAGCCGCTGGGAATCATGATGGTTTTGGATGCATCAACCTGAATGTTGTGATCAAGACCCAAAACATGACCCAACTCATGAGTCGCAACACCCTGAACATCCGGCCCTCTCCGGCTTCCGTTTGTTGTCCAATTAGTAATGTTGCTGTTAAAAATAATCTCAACATACTTAAAACGAAGCGGAACATCCGATGAATTATATTCCGGAGACGTAATATTTGAATTGGAAGGATTGGGGGGCATGGAAATCCAAACAAGTCCGATTTTTCCGGCATAACCGGCCGGCATTTGCGTATAATAAACATTGTTTCCATTCGAGCCGCTTGAAAATTGAAGACTCGAATCCGCATTATTCCATGTTTTTTGGGCGGCATCAAGTGCGTCGACCCAGTTGGTCGGAAGCGCACCTTCTCCCTCGGTAACATAGGTGAGCGTCACATTTGGATCTTCCCACTTCCAGTCCATGGCTTGATATGCAGCGGCTTGAGAAATTGTCGTTATTGTCAAAAGAACAGCAAAACACATAAAGATCGGTTTCATCATCATTTTTCGCCTTCTGATCCGTTTTTATCCGAATTATGTTATGGTGAAGTTATTACTTTTAATAACATTCACCTATTTATATATTTTCAAAACTATTTATATATTTGTATCAAAAATAAGTTTAAAAATATGTTGAAAAAAAGAATTCAACAAAAATCAATAAAAATTAATTTGATAAAAATAAAAACAATGAAAATGGTTAATTCAAAAATATTAAAATTCGGTATCGGATCATGTTATTTTTAAAAAACGTGTATGATAATTCTGGCATGTGCGGCCCCGAAAACAATTAAGAAAAATAAAAACAAGAAAACCAACAAAGAAATATCAACAAAAAAAAACAATTAAGAAACATACAAAAAAATCAACAATAGAAAAATCAACAAAAAAAACAATTAAGAAACATACAAAAAAATCAACAATAGAAATATCAACAAAAAAAACAATTAAGAAACATACAAAAAATAAACAATAAAAAATCAACAAATAAGAAAAAATAAAGTAAAAAAAGAAAAAAGCCGGAACGAATAAAAATAAGAACCGGCTCGACGAATAATCTCCGTATTTTTTATCCGTTCCGGCTTTTTCCAATTCTCTTTTTCTTTCGCTTTTATTCGTCGTAGATAAGTTCGCAAATCATGGCGTTTTCACCGTTCAAATACAAATGCACTTTTTTGGTTCCGAAAAGCCCGCTTTCCAGCGAATTTCTAAAATTCCAGTACTCTTTTGGGTCGACATTTCCCCGAATGACCACTTTTCCGACATTGCTTTTTTCTAAGAATTCCCGGATTTTTTCCAAATCTTCATTGGTTTTGGCCGGCATGGTTCGAAGGGCGATGTAATTGTTTTTCACCATGGGGTGAATTGTCAACAAATCCGATGTCAACAATATTCTTTTTTTGTCCACATGAATTAAGCGAACCGGACCTGTAATTTTAATTAAATCGTCCGTCAATTCATTTAAGAGACCGGCGGCAACAATTGACGGATCCGGCTCATACGCAAAAAGCATCAACTTGTTTGTTTCCACAATCGGCGGCAAATCCACCGGCGCGTCAACCATGGCATTTCCCGACGGCAAAGAAACCGCAACACGCTTATGTCTTTTAATATTTCCAAAATAGAGTGTCAGCCGGTTGAGTTGGCCGTTTAAAGACAGATATTCCATTTCACAGTCCAAGCCGTCTGCCAAAATCCGCTCGGGTGGCATTTGCGGCGGCGCTTCAAATGCAAAATTTTGACATTTTTGCGCATAGGCCGTCATAACATCCGGAATCTGCGGACAAAGGCCTGTCATTTTTCGGGTTTCTTCTTCCGGCGGCCGGGCCGGGTCGGAAAATACAATATCTACCGGCGGAATCTGGCGGATAACTTCCGGATCCAGAGCATCTCCGCAAATGAATGTAACGTTGGTCAAGTTGTGCTTTTTGCAGTTTTCGCGGGCATATTCTAATTTGACCGGATCAATTTCTACCGCATACACATGCCGGCACTGCATCGCAAAATAGATGGTTTGTCCGCCGATTCCGCAGCTGATGTCGGCAATATTTCCGCATTTTAAGCGCGCGGCGCGATACCGGGCCACCGGCTCGGGCGTCGCGAACCGAATACCATCGTTATCGGAAGACATTTTTTTTTCAAATATTTTTTTTTGAGACATAATTTTTACCAAAGATTTTTTTTCAATTTCATTTCAATCCCGGATCGGTGATCCGAATGTCAAGCCATCCAAAAGCAATTCCTTTTCCCATAAAAGACGGCAGTCACAATCGCATTTTTCCAAAATACGGACATCTTGGGTTTTTGAAAATTCACGAATCCGGTCAGCAACATCATAACTGCAATTTTTACAATTCCGTGGGCCTCTTTTTGAGCCGGCGCCGACCGGGTCGGACATCAAATATGTTTTAGGATGCTTTTCCTTTGCGGTTTTTAAAATCTCCACCATGCTCCAAAGCCACGGCGGCCGAAATTCTTTATTTTCCCACATTTTTTCAACAAACGTTCCGTTTTGGACGTTGCACAGGTTGATGGAAATTGTTTCCACATAGGGTGCCGCATCGTCGATGCTTTTTTGAATGTCTTCCATCGCTTCTTTTTCCGATAAAAACGGGGGTTTGAGCATGAGATAGGCTTTGGAATAAATTCCGTTTTCTTTGGACAAAACACAGGCCTTTTTAAAATCATTGAACGAAAAACCTTTATTAATCGACTCTTTTCGGATTTTGTCGGAAGACGTTTCAAGCCCGTACGCAAATTCCAGCGGCTTATTGTTCATCGCGTCCAAACAGTCATCAATTGCGGTTTGGTTGACAAATTCGGGTCGGGTTTCCGCCAAAACCGCAACAATTCGGTCGTCTTGGGAAAGCCGGGACAGAATTTTACTCCGAAGTTCGCGACTGATTTCTCGGACATCTAAGAAGCTGCCCGATGTGAAAATTTTAACCATAAACTTGTCTTTGTCGGATGCCCGCAAAAGCGCCGTTTCCAGCTGGGCCGAGATTTCGTCTTCCGATGGCGGTTTTGCAGCGCTGTCATAGACATATCCGCACATGGTACAGCCGCCGTTTTTTCCCCAATAGCAGCCGGATGTTTGAAAAATCACCGTCAAAACATCTAATATTTCACCGCGGATGTTATCGGTTCCAAGCCAGCAGGCAGCCGGTTCATCCATCGGTTTGAATTTAATTCGCTGACGGTTGCGAATTTCTAATACTTCCTGATTGAGCGTCATAAATTATCACAAAATGAAATGAATAATTATAGAACCAAAAGATAAAACAAAGATATAAAACCTCTTAAAAATCAGAAATCAAACAAAAACCAAACCCCAAAACCAAACCCAAAAACCAAACCCAAAAACCAAACCCAAAAACCAAACTCAAAAATCAAACCCAAAAACAAAAATCAGGCAAAATCAAACAAAAATCAAATAGAAAATGAATCGCTGTTTTTGTAAAAATTTTCAAAAATGTGTTGCTATAATGCGCGGTGGCCGTGCCAAAACAATCAAACGAAGAGAAAAAAATGAAAATAAGAATAAGAAATAAAAAATAAAGAAGAAAAAAGCGAGGTTAGTTCGCTTTTTTCAGGCTCAGTTTTTTACCTTTTTTGTAGTAGTTAAAGTAATAGAATGCGGCGCCGGCAATGATTAAAATGGCGATTGCGGCAATGACGATAATCATGGTCGTTGACAATCCTTCTTTTTGAGGCACTTGCACTTCAATTTTCAAAGAATCAGTGATTTGTTGATGGCCATAGTTGTCGTTGTACAAAATTTCGCTATTGATTGCGTACAGTTTGTCATAGATGACGGTGTCGTCATCCACGCTGATTTTAAATGTCGCGACGGCAGACTCTCCCGGGTTGACGGTTCCCAAATAGGATTGGTCGTCGGTTGTACTAAACGGAGTTGTGGTGCTGAGGCGGACAAACGCATCTTTGGCAGGCTCTTCGCCGGCGTTTTTGTAGGTGATTTTTAAAGTTCCGTTTGTTCCAAGTCCACTGTCAACTTCTGTAATTTCAAAGTTGGTCGCAGCTTTTACGATGATTTTCACCGGGACCAATTGTGTCACATTTTCGTTGTACCAGTAAGAAGCGTTTAAATTCCGGACACCGTTTCCGTATGTTGCGGAGTCGGCGCTGTAAATCACATTCCGAAGATGTTTGTAGGTGACATTTAAAGTCATGTTATATTCGCCTGCCGGAACGTCTTTTCCGACATCAATCGTGTACCGGAGCGGGCTGGAGGTGGTTTGTCCGGTTGGCAAACTTCCGGCTTCCTGCGGGCCGGTTTTAATTAAAATATCCGGATTCGAAGATTCAAGGGTTGCCACAACTCCGACGGCGGTTAAGACTCCGGCGACGTTTTGAACTTCCATTTGTTGAAGGGTGGCATTCAATTTATTTTCGGGAGTGTCGGCACTTTTCACTTCGACTTCCGTTTTAAATCCTTCCAAAACACCTTGATTGGACAGAATAATCGAGACTGTAGATGTTTGTCCACGATTGAGTTCTCCGTTTCCTTGGACATTGGCATGAATGTCAGGTGCGCCATAGAATGAATAATAGTTTTTGTCTAAGTCGCCGTAATAGGTTTGATTGGCCGGCGCACAGATTGCAACGGAAACCGTTGCCGAAAGGAGCAAGACCAACAACAAGGAAAGAGTCAAGCCTTTTGAAATTGTTTGAGCTTTGTTGAACATGAGAATCACAATTTAATTTTTAAATCATTATGAATTGAATTTGGTTTAAATTATTATGAATTGAATTTTTTAATCATTTATGAATTAAATTTGGTTTAAATTATTGAATGGAATTTGGTTTAAATTATTGAATGGAATTTGGTTTAAATTATTGTGTATGGTGTTAATGAATTGAATTTTGAAATTTGATTTGTTCTTATTTATTGGATTTTTCATCCGAAATTAGATTTTCATTTTTATCATTTCCGTTTTTACCGTTCCCGTTTTTTCTTTTCTTATAATAATCATAACCGATTGCCCCGAAGAACAAAATGACAACGCCGATAATGACGTTTTCAAACGTCAAAATCGTATGTCTTTGTGTCATTTCAACGTTTAGTTTGATGCTTGGGGAAACATGTAAATCTCCATTTTCATCGTAGTAACGGACATCGGAGTTGATTCCGTAAATTTTCGGCGTAGCTTTGGCGTGAGACTGAATCGGATATTCAATCACGATCGACTCGCCCGGTTTCACATCGCCTAACAATCCTTTGTTTTGCGTCGAGCTGAGCGGGTACATCATATCGATTTTACATTCCGCGTCGTAGGCGGTTTTGTCTCCTGTGTTCGTGTAAGTCACAGCCAATATCTTTTTGGAGCCATTTTGAAGCGTCCCGTTAATGTTTGTAATTTCAAAAACCGGAGATTGTTGGATGACAAACGGAATTTGGAAATTGACGTTTTCCCTCTTGTATTCCTGAATGTAAGTGTCGGAATAGATAAACGATGTCGAAAGCGGCATTGAACTGAAATCCATCATTCGGGCATTGTCCGGAAATTCGTAATTAATCGTCATATTTATATAATACGTTCCGGCAGGCGTATTCGGATTGATTCGAATCGGTGCGGAAATCGTACTGTAAGAGCCGCTGGATAAGGATGACAAATATACATAATCCGAACCGGTCAAAACTTCAATGTACGGACTGTCGCAGCTCATTTGAATATTGAGTGATTGCGCATTGATCCGATTGGCTTCCAATTGCATTTCCGTAGTCGCTAGTTGATTGAATGCTGAAAATCCGGCGGAATCGGCCATATATTTCAACAAATCCGATGGAAGAATGACGGCAAAACTGCCATTTACCAGCGAAGAGTCCATGGTTGGATCATCAATACTAATATATCCGTCATCGATGAGATTTTGAACCGTTGTTGTATTCAGTTTTGCGTCGCTGATGTATTCAATGCTTTTCATACGGGAAACGGATCCTTTGTTTGCAATGGAGAATTGAAGCGTTGCGGATTCTCCTTTGCTCAACTCTTGATTGCCAACCAAAGAGGCCGACAAAACCGGGTCGCCGTAGCCTTGATAAAAGTCAATGGTGTCCGTTTTCATGACCGGGAGGAAACTGTATGTTGAAGATGCGGCCAAAGCCGGGCTGACCAAAACCAAGAGAAGAATGGCCGGTACAAGCCAACGTATCAGGGATCTCCTTCTTGAATTTTGTTTTAAATTTGAGTGGGTCGGTAAAACGGATGGAGATGTCCTCATAGTCATCATTTTCTTAATCATTGGGATGCCCCCGATTGTTTTTTGTTGTGTGATATTCGTTGGGTAATTTTATTCTTAAAACCGACAATGGTCGCACGGAATCCTTTCTCTTTCATTTCATCGAAAGTAATCATCAGCGGCGGGAATATTACGAAGGATGCCAAAAGCGTCATCAGCATATTAATCACCGTCACAATCCCAAAACTGGACACAATTCCAAAAGCGGATGCGGTCAGTGCTAAAAATCCGAAAGTCGTTGTCACACCGGATACAACCAATGCGATTCCTGTGTTTTTCACGGTTTTTTCCATCGCTTCTACGGCTTTGTGTCCTTTTCCTCTTTCCTCGTAGAACCGCTCCATCAGCAAAATGGAATATTCCGATCCGGCGCCTAATATCATGCATCCCATCACCGCGGTCATCGGGGTGTAGACAATGTCAAAGGCATACATGATGAGTCCGGACCAACCAATTACAAGCGCAATGGTGATGAGTGGCGCAACTGCTTTGATAAAATCACGGTAAATGATCAAAAGCGCCAAAAACACCAATATGAGACCAAGAACAGTTTGCTCTACCCGTCCAGATAAAAGGGATGTCAACAATTCCGTGAATGGAACGCTTTGTCCGGTGATCGTCGCCGATGTTCCCGGTGGCGGCTGATGCCAAATAATATCCTCTTCGATCAATTCGACGAACGATTTGACACTTTCCATCGGAAGCGCGGTGAACGCGTTGCCCATGTTTAAATTCAGAAGCATCATCGAATTACCGCGTGTATATCTTTCCAGGGTTTCCGGTGGTAATTGGTCGTAAATGGCGCGGATTTCTTCTTCCGTATCCGGAATTACGCCACCGTTGTGTTGTTTGACAACATTTGCCAAACTGTCGACACCAAGAACATAAATTTGATTTTCCAGTTCATACGTTCCGAATTCATCCACCCATTTAAGAACATAAGGTGACGCGATATCTTCAGTGACAATCATAATATTGATGGCGTCAGATCCACCCATGACGGTGTTCATATGGGTGAAATCCACCAGTGCCGGCATGTCTTGAGGAATGTATTTTTTAAAATCGGTTTCCGCCGGAATGGTTGAATCGGCGTAAACGCCTAAAATTCCGGTGATAATCGCAATGATGAATATGAGATTTTTGTACCGGAGCGTAAAATCAACGGTCTTTTTCAAAGCCGTTGTGATAAAGTTGTCCGGCATTTCTTGATGTTCTGTTTTTTCGCTGCCGGCTTTTGTTTTTCCGTTTTCGCGTCTCTCATTTCCGTTTTTCCAGTTTTCGTTTTCTGTGAATCTTTTGCTTTTGTAGCCTTTGGGAACCAAAAAAGACGCGATTTTGTACGTTTTTCCGGTTTTTTGCTTCTTTTGGTCCAACTTTTCAGACAATTTATCCAGGAAATAAATCGATGTCACACCAAAGAACAAAGCCGCCATGTAACAACAAAGACAGCCGATAATCAACAGTTTTCCAAAATCCTGAATCATCGGGATGGAGGAGGTTAAAAGAGAAATAAAACTGACACAAGTCACCGCAAGCGCCGTCATAACGGCCAAGCCCATATTTTTAAAAGTGGAAACCACAGCTTCTCGGCGGGTCGCACATTCTCGAAGCTCTTCCTCAATACGGTTGTGGAATTGAATGGCGTAGTCGATTCCAAGACCGATTAAAATTGGGAAGGCGGAAATCGTCACCATGGTCATGTTAATGCCGGCAAAACCCATGAATCCGAAGGTGTAAATAATTCCGATAACGACAATTGCGAGCGGATACAATCTCCACCGGACACCTTTAAAAACAAACAATAAAGCAACCAGCATCAAAATGATAGCCAAAAGGAGCAGAATTCCCATGCTGGCCGACATTTCAATATTCATATCTTCCGTAAGTGCGGCCGATCCGGTTACAATTAAATTATATCCGGGCGGGAATCCGGCAAAATTAACGGCATCTTTGGCGGCGGCAAGAATTTCCGATTTTTGGGAATCTGTTAAATTTCCGTATGTCACCAAAATAAGGGAGTGGGTGTCATCGTAAATCAAAGTGCCGTAGATGTCGGGCGCCATTTCTAAAAGAGAATCGACTTCTTCTTGCGTTGCCGGAATTTCATAACGTCCGGTTGTCTGACCATTGATTTGCGCGACAATTCCGGCGGGACTCGTGACGGCTTCGACACCGGTAACGTTTATCATCATCCGCGTCAGTCGCAAAGATGCATTAAGCAAGGCCGGGTCCGTGGCGTCGGCGCCTTCAATCATAATGACAACGGATTCGCTGCTGAATGACCGGGTGTAAAGGTCCAAGTCTTGGTACATTTTGGAATCTTTTGAAATATATGTATCCATACCGGAATACATCGTAATCATGGTGGCGCCGTACATACTGACAAGAATCAGGATGAGAAAGGCGAAAAAGACCAACCATCTTTTTGAGAACGTGATTTTTCCCAATTTTTCAAAAAGAGTTGGCAACGATAGTGACATAAATAACCTCATGTTGTTTTTAAATGAGAAGAAAAGCAAAGACGGGTATAAAAATCTTATTTGAGTTCTTTAATTATATTTTAAAGCCGGTTAAATTCGAAAAATCTATTTTGTTTGAACATTATTTTGTTTGAACATTATTTTGTTTGAAATATTTTGTTTGAAATATTTTGTTTGAAATATTTCTTTGAAAAATGTTTAAAATCCTTTAAAGTTTGATTTTTCAATATTTTGAAAAATATTTATTGGAAAAACGTACTCTCAATTGAATGAGAGGTATATAATAGTGTTGTTACTTTATGGGTAACATTTTTAATGAATGATTTCGTTTCTGTTTTTCAGGTTAATTTATGATTGATAATGAATTGATTTCAAATTTGAAGAAAATCGGGTTTGCTGAAAACGAAGCGAAAGCTTATGTCGGGCTTGTCATGCTTCAAGAAGCCGGTGCGCGTGAGCTTCATGGCTTTACCAATATTCCGCGTGCCAAAATTTATGAGGTTTTAGACCGTTTGGTCGAAAAAAAATATGCGGAAATTCTTTACGGAACGCCGATTCATTACAAGCCGACCGATCCGGACGAATTGATTTTAATGATTCGGGAGGATTTTGAAAAAACAACCGATTTTTTGCTGGACGCTTTTGACCAGATGGAGATTGAGCCGCCGGACAATGATGGGGATTTGTCTTCTGTTTGGTATCTCCGAAGTGATTGGACGGTCCGAAATAAAATCCGGGAACTTTTTGAAAAAACGGATTGTGTCATCATTATTTGTAATACACCGGAGGTTTTGTTTAAAATCGAGGATTTGCTCAATGCCGCCCAAGAGACTCTTCGGGTTTTGATTTTGGTCAACGACACATCGAAGTATGATCACTTTTCATTTTCGGTCAATTTATATCCGCCTAATATCGTTTCCCTATTCGATGATTTGATGGGAAACACGAAGGCAGAAGATGGATGTTTCATCATTTCCAATACGAAAGCCGGCATTTTTCTCCAAAACAACGAGAACAAGCTGGAAGGATTTTACATGGCAAAACCGGCAATCGGTTTTATTTATAAAACAATTGGGTTTATGCTGTCCAATTTAGATTCAATTCAGATTTCCGACAACTATGTCCCGAATTTAAAATCGGGAACAAACAAGCTGCTTATCGGGGAAGGCAAAGTCAAATCGATTCCGGAATCGGTCAGTCGTTACGAAACCTCCTCTCTCGAGAGCAAAGAAAAGGATGCTGTCTCCATCGAAATCTCACACTTTTGCAAGGAGACCCTCTCTCTCAAGAGCAAAAAAAAGGCAAACCCGGCGAATGAGACCGGACCGGGCAAAAAAACAAATAAATATCAACGGTAATATTCTAATAATATTCTTCAATAACATTATTCATAACGTTCCTCTAAACATTCTTCCAATATTCTTTTTCGTATTCTCTTTCAAATTTTCTTTCAAATTCTCAATCACATTCTTACACATTATAATTATTCTACAACCCGTTAACTATTATCCAATTCAATCCATTCCGGAAGTAAAAATGTCAAAGCACAATCGTAAAAAAAATAAAGATCTTACCAAAAGAATCGCTGAAGAAAGAATTCTCCGCCTTTTTTGTTTGGCGGATTTTTATCAAAAAACACGCCCGACACATTCCCAAAGATATATTGCGTTAGCGCGCCTGATTTCCATGCGCTATAACGTTCGTTTTTTGCGGGAACAGAAACGTAAGGTTTGTAAACATTGTTACAGTCATCTGGTGGTCGGGGAAAATTGCCGGGTCCGGCTGAAAAACGGAATGATTCTCACCACGTGTTTTGAATGCGGCAAAATGAGCCGGATTCCGTATCATTCTCGCAAAAGCCTGGCAAAATTTGAAAAAAATTAAACAAAAAAAAGCCGTTTACCGGATTTCATGTTTAATTTTTTCTCTTTTTTTCATTTTCTTTTTTCTCTTTTTTTCATTTTCTTTTTTCTCTTTTTTTCATTTTCTTTTTTGTTATTTTTCATTTTCTTTTCATTTTTTTCTGTTTTTCTTTTCTGTTTATTTTTCATTTTTTCTGTTTTTCTTTTTTTGTTTATTTTTCATTTTTTATGATAAAATCTATATTCATAGACGGCGATTAGAATTTCATGTCTGAAATTTTATTTGATGATATCGGAAGTTTTCCGCTTCCGGCCGGTATTTCCAAAGATTTTGTCAGCCGTGCGGCTTTTGACCGGGATTGCGATGAAAAATTATTTCCGCTTTTGAATCAGGTTTTTGAGCAAAAAATCAATGCCGGTGTTCATATTCCCAATTATTCCCAATTTCGGGACATGACCGAACAATTTTTGCATCCGATCCGGGATGAAAACTGTTGCGATGGGCCTTTTTCCTTAAAGGAAGAGTTTGCGTCCACCGTTGAAATCGAAGCGATGGAGGCTTATTTTAAAGCTCAAAAGAAAAACACAGACTCATTTGAAAAACCGCTTGTCCGCATGTGTGTCACCGGTCCGACCGAACTCTATCTCAAGGAATTTGGAAGTGCGGACTATGTCGATATCTATCAATTATTTGCCAAAGACGTCAACCTTTTTGTCCGAAACGCGATGAAAAAAGCGAAACATTTCAAAATCCAAACCGTTTCTTTGGACGAACCCAGCATCGGCATTAATCCGGAATTGTCCCTTCCGGCCGACGAAATGATCCGCGCGCTAACCAACGCCACCCGCGCTGCCGGCAAATATGGCGCCGATGTTCAAATTCACATTCATTCCCCGCTTTATTACGATTTGGCATGTGCGACGCCCACCATCAATGTCATTGGCATGGAGTCGGCCGCAACGCCATCTTACATGGATATGATGGATAAAAAAGTGCTCAGCGACACGGACACTTTTATTCGTGCCGGAATTTCCCGAACGGATATTTTTAACATGGCGGGCGTTCTCAATGAAAAATACGGCGGAAACGCTTGGAATAAGCCTGAAATTCTTCAAAAAATCGTGACGGAAATGGAAACTCCGCAAGTGATTGAAAAACGTCTGAGCGATATTTCAAAAGCGTTCGGTGATTTGGTTAAATACGCAGGACCCGACTGCGGTCTTGGGTCTTGGCCGACGCAGGAATTGGCGGCGGCACTTTTGAAAAACACGGGAAAAGCGATGGAAAGCTTTTCAAAAAATAAAAAATAAATGTCGGTCTACAGACTTTGTTGAATAAATTCAAATTTTGGTACGACAACGTGCGAAGGGCGGCCGTATCCAAAAAAGAAATACAATAAAAACAAGACAAAAATAAAAAATTAAAAATAAAAAAGTAAAATAAAAGAGAAAAATAAAAGAGAAAAATAAAAAAGTAAAAAAAGAAGAAATTATTTGGAGAGAGCTTTGGGGGATCTCTTCATGTATCTTCTTTTGTGGCCGGAAGAAGTGAATCTTTGCGCCGGACCCGGGTGTGCTTTTGTGCTTAACCCGTTTTCCACTCTTTTTGCGTTTCCTTTTCTTCCTTTCACTTTAACCCAGATAATGCTGCCGGTTTTGCCCATAATCATGCCTCCTAATGAATTTATAATTTATTTTTCCTGTAATTTGTGATAAAATTGAAAAATCAAATGATTTTGAAATTTTAAATTTGTGATTTGAATAAAGATTGCGTCAATAAAATTGACAAAACACGTAATAATATCAATCCCGCCGACTGATTTTAATTGATACGGTGTTCGTTAAAACCTTTAAGGTTTGACTATAACGCCATTTTAATGATATAAATCTTACGTCTTTATGGTTTAAAACCGGATTTTTTGCAACAAATTTTAAAACATAAAAAGACTTAACGGGTTTTGTGAAAAATATAAAGTCGGATTTGGATTATTTCCGCGATGAGGAAAAAGCGCTTTTGAGTTATCCGAAAGAGGATTTTATATCTGTTATTCGGGAAGTCGGCTTTGAGTGTGATTTGTGCGGGAAATGCTGCACCCAAGAATTCAATGACCACGTTTTTTTGTTAGACGATGATGTCAAGCACCTCCGCTCACTCACTCCTCAATCCAATCCTCAATCCAATCCTCAATCCAATCCTCAATCCAATCCTCAATTCAACCTTCAATTTGAAACGGATGATTCGATTCTGATTCCGTCTCCTTATTTTGATTATTGTGACCAGCACGGAAATTTTTATGTTTCCGGCTTTTGTTTGAAAACCAAAAATGATGACGTCGGAAGCTGTCATTTTTTAGAAAACAACCGCTGTCAAATCTATGAAAACCGTCCCCTCATTTGTCAAGTCTATCCGTACATGATTCATCGGGAAGCCGACGAATCCGGGAATTATGATTGGCGGCAAATCAGCGGTCTGAATGAACACGGATTTTATGAAACGGAAATCAAAGAGTCGGATCTAAATTACATTTTCGGCCTGACTTTTCAATACGAAAAAAAATACATCGAACAAGAGCAGCATTTTTTAAAAGCGCTTGCCACCCATTTTGAAAAAAACAATCTCCGGTTCGTTCCCCGCGTTTACGACACGCAAATCCGGGAATACGAAAAAGGAAAAGAAGTCACCGTTTTTGTTTATTTTGACGGCGGCTTTGTCGAAAGAAAAGCTCAAAAATAAAAACAACCCGACCTTGTGCTTTTTGCCGATGAAAATATAAATATGGTGCCATAACGCGCGCGGCGGCACAAAAAGCAAAAAAAAGAAAAGACAGAAAAGTAATTCTGAAGCGCAGCGCAGGAATTCTTCGCGCAGCGACTTTACTTCCCGCCCTCGCTCCTGAAATATTCCGAAGCGCAGCGTAGGAATCCTTCGCGCAGCGACTTTACTTCCCGCCCTCGCTCCTGAGATATTCCGAAGCGTAGCGTAGGAATCCTTCGCGCAGCGACTTTACTTTTCCCTCCCGCTCCGCCCATGAAAAATTCCGAGCGCAGCGAGGAATTTTTTTTACTCGAATTCAATCGTTCCCGGCGGTTTTGATGTTATGTCGTACACCACACGGCACACATCCGGAATTTCCGATGTAATTCGTTCCTGAATTTTAATCAGCGTTTCAAACGGCAGGTTGAGAGGCTCAGCCGTCATCGCGTTGTCGGAATCCACGGCCCGAACGGCAACAATCCATCCGTGGATGCGTTCTCCATTTTTGATGCCGGTTCCTTTGCCGATGACGGCGGCAAAAGCCTGCCAAGGCTTGAATTTTTCCATTAATTCTTCTTCGACAATCGCATTGGCTTCCCGAACGGCTGCCACTTTTTCACGGGTGGCTTCCCCAATCGCGCGAACGGAAAGACCAGGACCCGGAAACGGCATTCTCTCTGACAAAACCGCTTGAAGCCCGAGTTCGCGGCCGACTTGCCGGACATCATCCTTGTAAAGATAATAAAGCGGCTCAACAACTCCTTTAAATTCCATTTTTTCCGGCATTCCGCCGACATTGTGGTGGGCTTTGATTCCTTTTTCCGATTCTAAAACATCCGGATAAATCGTTCCCTGAATCAAATAATCGGCATTGATTTTTTTGGCTTCTTCTTCAAAAACCTTTATGAACATTTCTCCGATTGCCTTTCTTTTCAGTTCGGGGTCGTCCATTCCGGCAACGGCGCCAAAGAAACGGTCGCTTGCGTCAATCACTTGCAAATTCATGTGAGAAAATGCCGCACGAACTTGATCCGGCTCATTTTTTCTCATAAAACCGGTGTCAATAAAAATCGGATACAGGCGGTCTCCAATTGCTCGAAACGCCAGCTCCGCACAAACCGAGCTGTCCACACCGCCGGAAAGCGCAATAATTGCTTTTCCATCAATTTGTTTTTTCATTTTTTCAATTTCTGCCGCAATAAATTCTTTCACGTTTTCCATTTTAATCTCCGCTCCCGATTTTTAGTTCATGATTTAGATTCATGATTATATTTTTTCTGATTTCTTTGATTTTTTATGATAATTATTCGGATACAAATGATATTATTTGAACGTTTTTGTAAATGTATTATTATGAATAATCCTCTCCGTAATTGTTTTTTGGCAGAAGCGGCAAAATGAAAAGTTTATATAATAAAAAAGGGTTTAAGACTTGCTTTTTCAATCCGGGGCTGTAGGGTAGCTTGGTCCATCCTGCAAGGCTGGGGGTCTTGCGACCTGAGTTCGAATCTCAGCAGCCCCATTTTCTTTTATTTTTCTTGTTTTTGAATCTTATTTTCCGGCTTTCTTATTTTTCATCTCTTCCTTGCTTTCCTATTTTTCATCTCTTTCGTGTTTTTGTTTTCATCTCGTGTCTTGTCTTTTTTTTGGTTCACCGCCACCGCGCACGTTATGGCAACAGATTTTTAAAAAACCAATAAAATTCGGCATCCATTTTTTAATCATCTTTTTTCTCAATCATCTTTTTTTGCTTTATTCTATAATATTATCTTTTATCGCTCTCTCTTTTATCATTTTAATTTTACAAATAATTTATATACGGTGAATCATAACATACAATATCTTTTTAGAACACGGTTAAAGTTGGGATTTCTCTTGAATGCGTTTTATTTTTTAGCGGGGATTGTTTTTTTGCCGTTTATCATGGCACTGTTCGTACCGCTTGTCTATAAACTGTTAAAAGACAAAGTCGGATGGTTTGCGGCAGCAGTTGCATTTTTTTGTTTTGTTTTGATCGCAACCATTATCCCTAAAACATATGCCGGCGAGGTTTTATCCGGAAACTTTTCTTGGATTCCCGGACTTTCCGTAAATTTGGCATTTTACGCCGACGGTCTTTCCGTTTTGCTTGGAGTCATCGTCTCCTTTATCGGAATTCTGATTTTTACCTATTCCAACAAATACCTCTCCAAAGACGAAGATCTGGTCCGCTATTACGAATATTTGCTCGTATTTATGGGGTCCATGCTTGGAGTTGCGTTTTCCGATAATCTCATCCAATTGTTTATTTTTTGGGAACTCACCAGCATCAGCTCCTTTATGCTGATCGGATACTATCGAAAAACACCGGAATCCATCTACGGCGCCACAAAAGCTTTGTTGATTACCGGTGGCGGCGGACTCTTTATGTTTGCCGGCTTCATGATTCTTTTTTCCGTGACCGGTACCTACGGCATTTCCGATATGCTGACCAATCCTGCCGTAATTGATACTGTCAAAAACAGCCCGCTCTTTACCGTTATTCTTATTTTCATTCTCATCGGCGCGTTTGCCAAATCTGCCCAAGGACCGTTTTACATTTGGCTTCCCAACGCCATGGAAGCCCCGACACCCGTCAGTGCCTTTTTGCACTCGGCCACCATGGTCAAAGCCGGCGTGTTTCTGGTCGCCCGGATGCATCCCATGTTTTCCGGAACAACCGACTGGTTTGTTCTCGTTTGCGGCCTGGGATTGGTAACCATGGTCGGAGCCGGATTTTTAGCGCTCCGGCAAAATGATTTGAAAGGAATTTTAGCGTATTCCACCATCAGCCAGCTTGCCTATCTCATGACGATGTACGGATTTACAACCGCGGCAGAACCCGGAATCGGTGTCTCGGCAGCGACTTTTCATTTGCTCAACCACGCGACATTTAAAGCCTGCCTCTTTCTTTTAGTTGGCATTATCGCACACGAACTACATACCCGCGACATCCGAAAAATGGGCGGCCTTCGAAAAGAAATGCCGATCACCTTCATTTTGACCATTATCGCCGCGGCCGCGATGGCCGGAATTCCGCCGCTCAATGGTTTTTTGAGCAAAGAATTGTTTTATGAATCCTCTCTTCACATGGCAGAGGCGCTCGGCGGCGGGTTGGCCTACATCATCCCGGCTCTGGCCGTTGTCGGCGGTGTTTTTACATTTGCCTACTCCTTCCGCCTGATCTTAAAAGTGTTTTGCGGAAAACGGACCACAGATCCCGACGTTCCCCAACATGTTCATGACCCGTCCTGGATTCTTTTAGGACCTGCCGTGTTGCTAGCGGCGCTGATTATTCTCATCGGACTTTTCCCGACGCCATTTATTGATTATTTGGTTCAACCCGCCATTAACGCCATTTTACAAGACGCGCCGCATCTGCACGCCGCACTTTGGCACGGCATAACTTGGCCGTTTATCATGACTCTGGTGACATTTGCGCTGGGGATTTTGGTTTATTGGAAATATGATGCCATTGCGGCATGGCAAACACAAATTCGGGAAAAGCATCCCAAAATCAGCATCAATCGGGTTTATAATGTCTTGGTGAACAACGCTTTTGACTTTGGTGCGGAACTTGGGGGGATGCTTCAAAAAGGACCACCGATCGGATATGTCAAATCGCTGCTGATTTTTTCGATAACATTGGCATTGATTCCGGTTTTGTATTTCCTTCTCTTGGGCAAGCCGATTTTTCCGGAAACGCTGGATTTTTCCGCCATTGCGTCCGAAGTTTTGGTCTTTATTTTGATTCTTTTGGCAGCATGGGGTGCCGCCTCGCTCCCGAAATATTTGTCCGCGATTATTTCCCTGTCCGCTTGCGGATTTTTTGTCTCGCTTCTTTACGCGTATTTAAAAGCGCCGGACTTGGCCATGACGCAGCTTTGCGTTGAAACGCTCTCTACGATCATGTTTTTGGTCGTCATCATGAAACTCAAAAACAAAGAAGCGATCCGTCCGGAAAAAACAAGATTTAAATTAAAAAATGCCATTATTGCCGGAGCATGCGCGTTTGTTTTATTTATGATGCTGGCCGGAGCCGATTTAATGGCGCCGTTTGAAACCTTTTCTCATTACTTCATTGAAAACGGCATTGAAATGACCGCCGGTCGCAATATTGTCAACGTAATCGTTGTGGATTTTCGTGGTTATGATACAATCGGAGAAATATCCGTCATTTGTATCGCGGCGCTTGCCGTTTATAATATTATCAAAAGCCGTACCGCAAAGCAAGAAAGCAAACCGGAGGAGAAGAAATGACCACCATTATCGCCAAAACCATCTCCAAAGCCTGTTTGGTGATCTGCCTTCTCTTCTCGATTTATTTGCTGCTCAACGGCGGCAATTATCCGGGCGGCGGATTCGTCGGCGGGGTGTTGTTCGTTTGTGGAATTGCGCTGGTTTACGTAACGTACGGCATGAAATACATTAACAACCGCATTCGTCCGGACTGGCTCGGATGGGTCGGCTATGGTCTTTTGTTTGCGTCGCTGACGGCGATTGCGCCGCTTTTTGTCGGGCATAACTACTTCCGAAGCGTGTTTGATGATTTTCCGGTGGAATTTTTAGGAATTCATCTCGGGCATATCGAATTGATTTCGTCGATGTATTTTGATGTCGGCGTTTACTTTACCGTTGTCGGCGGTCTTCTATTTATTGTTTCGTCCATCGCGTCGGACAAAATCCGGGAATCGGACCCTGAAATTCCATTCAAATACACAGGCTCGGCGGACGGGCCGGTTCGGGAAAATCCTCCCAAAATCGTTTTAAACTTGCCGTCGGATTCTTTAATTCCAACCCGCCACCACCTTTATGTGGATTCAAATATTGATGATGTCAACCGCGCGTCGGATTTTAAAAATCCGGATTTTAAGGCGGTCAATGCGAAAAATGATACCGGTAAAATTATTTTGGAGGAACAAAAATGACAAACGTTTGGATGGCATTGACAATTTCGCTCCTCTTTGGTATCGGAATTTATTTGATTTTGCGCCGCGACATTATAAAAATCGCAATCGGGTTTGGTTTAATCAGCCATTCCATCAATTTAACGATCGTTACATCCGGCATTTTAAACGGCACACTCGTTCCGATTTTGATGAGCACGATTAACAAATACGCGTATTTTGTTTTCAGCGATGATTATGAAAACGGCATCCTCGCGCCGATTGTTCTGGGATATTCGGAAGACTATTTGTTTACCGACCCGCTGACGCAGGCACTGGTATTGACGGCCATCGTCATCAGTTTTGCGACCACCGCCATTTTTCTGACGCTTGCATACCGGATTAGTGAAGAATACGGGACGACCGACGTGGATGAGCTCAGGAGGCTGCGCGGATGAACTTTGACCCAAGTCTTATTTTTTCATCACCGCTCGACTATGTGATGTCCTTATTTTTGTCCAATATCGTCGTCCTTCCGATCGCGATCTGTTTACTGATGGCGCCGGTGATGATTCTTCTTCGAAACACCGCCAAAGCGCAAAAATATATCGCGATTGGAGTTTCCGCATTTCTTTTGTTGACCGGAATCGTTTTGTTTTTGAACGTTTACAAAAACGGAATCTTGGTGTATGATATCGGAGAATTCGGCAAGTACGGCATCGTCCTTGTTGGCGATTTGCTGTCGGCGCTTTTGGTTCTTTTGAATACGTTTCTCGGATTTTTGGTGTTGATTTATTCGCTGGACTATATTGAGAGAAAGTCTTTAAGCGACAGCTATTTCGTTTTATTTTTCTTGATGCTGGGCGGAATCAACGGTATTTTCCTGACCGGTGACTTGTTTAACATGTTCGTTTTCTTTGAAATTATGTTTTTGTCGTCAACCGGTCTCATTATGGCAAACGAGTCGCTGGGCGTGACGGATTCATCTCACAAATTGGAAGCGACGTACAAATATTTGGTTCTTGGAATGCTGGGCTCTTTCCTCATGTTGATTGCGATTACGACAATTTATGCGTCCATCGGCTCTCTCAACATTGCGGATTTGGCCGCGAAAATTCAAATTTTAACGGATGCCGGAACTGTTCCTTGGGTCGTGATTGCCGCCGCTCTTCTCTTCGTGGTGGTTTTTGGAAACAAGGCGGCTTTGGTTCCGCTTCATTTCTGGCTTCCCGATGTGCATCCAACGGCACCGACGCCGATTAGTGCCATGCTCAGTGGGGTTTTAATTAAAGTTGGTATTTACGGAATCCTTCGGATTTTGTTTGTCGTTTTGGCGCCGGCTTTGTCTTTTGTTTTGCCGATTGTCATGTTTTTTGCGTTGATCACGATTGCCGTTGGCGCGTTTTCCGCAATCGGCCAATCGGATTTAAAACGGGTGCTTGCGTATTCCAGCGTTTCTCAAATCGGCTACATTCTTTTGGGCCTTTCTTTTGGGACGGTTGGAGCGATTGCGGCAGCCCTCATGTATTTGGTAAACCATGCGGTGGCGAAGTCTCTCTTGTTTTTGACGGCGGGCGGTATTATTCATGAAACGGAAACCCGCGACCTTCGAAAAATGGGGGGTCTCATTACGATTTTGCCGCTATTTTCCATGGCGTTTTTGATCGGTGCCATGTCGATTGCGGGAATTCCGCCGACCGGCGGATTTATCGCGAAATTTGCGCTTTTCCAGTCGGCGGTTTTGGGGCAATTCTATTTGCCGTTTTTAATTGCATTGGTCTGCGCGATCGCGACCATTTTTTACATGTTCCGCACTTGGATTTCCATCTTTTGGGGAGAAAACCGGGGGAACGATTCTTTCTTAAAAACAGAGGCCGATGTGAGTTCGAACGAACATCTGACAGAATCGCATTCCGATTCGCCTGCCGGTCCGCACACTGATTCACACACTGATTCGTCTGCCGGTCCGCACACTGATTCACACACGGATTCGCCCGCCGGTCCGCATGTTGATTTGCATAATGTTCATTCAGCGCCTGCTTTGCCGGAGCCGGAACACAAGAAGCACAAAATTTCCTTTGAAATTGCTATTCCGATTGTTGTTTTGTGTGCCGTTGTTTTTTTGCTGGGCATTTATCCGGAGCCGCTTTATATGGTTTCCAATTTAATCGCGGGACAAATACTTGACCCGAGCGCGTATATTTCCACCGTTCTTGAGAGGGGTCCGAGATGAAGAAAAAAATTAAAATGAATTTCATGCGATTGTTGGTTTATGCGATGCTCGGCCTTCTTTGGGTATTCATCAGCGGCAGCTTTTCCATCGGCAACTTCCTGCTGGGCATCTTTTTCTCGTATCTCATTTTGTATCCGTTTCGGGACATGTTTACGTTTACGGATTCCTTTGGGCATTTCTTGCGCCAGCTTCCCAAAAAGCTCCGCTACATCTATATATTGTTTCGGGAAATTATCAAGGCCAATTTCTTTATGGCCTACAAAATCCTTCAACCGAAATTGGATATTCGGCCGGGAATTATCGCGTATCCGTTCGCGACCCAAAAAAATATTTCCACAACAATGCTTGCCAACACGATTTCATTGACGCCGGGAACGTTGATTATTGACGTTCACATCAAAAATCCGACGCTGAAAGGTCCGGGAATCTATTATGTTCACTCCATTTACATTGACCGCCCTAAAGATGTGCGTGACACGATTCGGGAAGACTTGGAAAAACCGGTTTTGGAGGCTTTTGAATGATTGACCCGGTGGCAACATTCGGCTGGCCCGTATCTATTGCGCTTTTCGTCGCGACGGCCGCACTTTTCATGGCCGTCTACCGGGTTTTTGTCGGTCCGACCATTGTGGATCGAGTGGCGGCGGCGGACGCAATTGGAAATACGATTGTGATTATTTTGGCGATTTATGCGTTTGCGCAAGATTCTCAATTCTTGATTGACATTTCCTTGCTGCTCGCATTAATTTCTTTTATCGGAACGCTGGCGGTTGCCAAATACATTGACCGGGGAGATGTGATTTAAGGTGGACATTGATTTTTCAACCATTCGTCTCTGGGCATGTTATTTCTTCCTGCTCTTGGGGGTTTTGGACATCCTGATTGGGATGATTGGTCTTATCCGGCTGCCGGACATTTACAACCGTCTTCACGCGACGACAAAAATTGCGACGACTGGTGCGTTTTTTGTCCTACTCGGCATTTTAATTGCGGATGGTTTCACGCCGCTTGGAATTAAATCTATCGCGATTGCCATTTTCCTTCTCATGACCGCACCGGTGGCGGGGCACGTGATTGCGCGGGCCGCATACAACATTAATGTTCCGCCGTGCGACCAGACGGTTTTTGACGCGTATTGCGGAAAACGGCAAGGGGATTACTGCGACGATTTCGATTATCACGAAGGCGCTTATGTTTATGTGGATTTGGACAAGCGTGACCATGACCATTCTTTTAACAAATACAAGGAAAACCTGACCAGTCAATTCGCGAAAGAGCTTACGGATTTGACTTCCGATATGGTGGAAACAACGCCGGATTTATCCGCTGCGCAAAAGGAAGCAGACTTGGAATCCAAATCTGCGCCGGAATTCAAACCCGAGTCCGAATCCAAATTTGAACCTAAACCCGAATCTAAACCTGAATCCAAATTGGAATTCAAGTCTGAGTCCAAACTTGAATCTGAGCCGGGGATGGATGATTTGGATGGAGTGATTTCAGAGCCGGAAAATGTATCTTCCAAGACGGAATTGGAACAAAAGCCCGAGTTGGCGGAAGGATTTTCGAAAGAAGAACTTAAAGATAAACTGGAGGAAAATCCGGAATTATCAACGTCCATTCCTGAAAAGAAATTAAAATCCATGCGCGAAAATGATGAACAAGACAAAAAGGAATAATGTCTTTTCATTTTTTTTGTGCCGCCGTCACGCGCGTTATGCCGTGTTTTTTAAAAAATCAGCAAAAAACCAAGGCGATTTTTTGTTTTTCTGATTTTTTATTTATTTTTCTGAATTTTTGTTTGATTTTTTTAAAAAATATTTCAGATCTCAAATTTACAGAATAAGTTTTAAATATTTGAAATATTATTCCACTTATTAATACAAAATTCAATTTTTGTGTTACTAAAAAACAATATTGACCAAAAAGAATATTGTTGACAGAAACCCCTCTACGCCTCTTTAAATCTTTTAAAAACGGGGATGTTTTTCCATCCCAATTCATTCAATCACGCACTTGGTCAGATATTGTTTTTTAATTTTTGTTCTTTGTTTTCATTCTTTGTTCTCATTCCTTGAAATAAATCCTGTTTTTCAATTTATTTTTGTTCTTTAGTCTTAGTCTTTTATTTTTTAATAGAAAAAGTTTTAAATAATTTAATTTTCATCTTAACTTTTACCACGATTTTTAAAAATCGTGTTAATAACTTTCTGTTTCAATTGGATAAAAGAACTTTAATTTTATTTATCGGAGTTATGATTATGTTGAAAAAAATGACAATTTTGGCACTTGTTGCCCTTTTTGTTCTGATTTGCGCCGCCATGCCGGCATCCGCCCATTCTTTGATGATGATGTCCGGTGACAGTATCGCCGACGCGTCGGAGTGCGATATTTCCGACTACTTATTTCCGGCCGGCACCACAAAATCCATTATTATTGCCGGTGGACATGGTTACGAATACCAATATGTCGACACAAAAAATCCGCTGACATTAACGGTGGTCGCGCCGGATGGGACTGTCAAAAATATCACCACCGCCACAAAAATAGAAAATGTGACCGACATTTTCGCAAATGTCACATCCCCAGTCAGCTACCAGCAAGCCACTGTCACATTTGACCAAGACGGGATTTATTACCTCTACACGTTCCAGTCCACGACAAATACGACTTCCGGGATGGTCACCACAGAAGTTTCGAAAATGATGCTGTTTGTCGGAAACGGCACCTGGGATAATTATTCCAAAAATCTCGGACTTCCGCTTGAATTTGATCCGTACACACGCCTCAGCGCCGTTGAAGCCGGCGGCACCATTCACGGGCAAATCACAAGCAATGGCAGTCCCGTGACCAATATTTCCTTTTATGCGGAACAAGTCAACAATCTGACCACCGCCCAACAAAAACTCAATGAAATCACAACAAAATATCCATCCATCGGAGACGGCGGCGATATTTATTTGATTTATTCCAAGCGGTCCTTTGCCGACAACAACGGTAATTTCGTGTCCACCGTTTATGAGCCGGGTGTTTGGATGTATGTCGCAACCGGAGAAGCCGTAGGCAATCAAACTTACAAAACTACGTTTACGGTTCCGGTTTTGGAACCGCTTTCCGGCATGAATTCCGCCGAAAAAACAACCGACACGTCCTTGCCCGGATTTGAACTCATTGCCGGTATTTTGGCAGTCGTCGGCGTGATTTTGCTGGTCCGGAGAAAGTAATTTTTGAATTATTAAAACGAAAAGTAAAAACGAAAAATAAAGGGATTTCACAAAAGTGTTATCCCTCTCTTTTTTTAAATCTTCCTCTTTTTTTTCAGTATTTTTCGCGATTCTTCATTGTAAAAACCGGCTCTCCATTTAATCGGAACGTTTCTCAAAATCAAGATTGGCAAAGCATAAAGGAGTTAAAAAAGAATACTTTGAAACTTCACTTAAAGGAATGTGAATTTAGGTACAATTATAGAAACGAGGATTTATATCTTTTAATTCTAAAGATTATAAGAATAAATCCTCTTAACTCATCTTGACCCTATAACTAAAAAAAGAGGAATCGTATGATTATGCAATATTTGGTTATTTATCTCTTCTCGTAATGGTTTTGGCACCATTCATTTTAATGTCGGCAATAAAAAAATTCATAATCAGAAATTCCCAAATATGGAATGCATTTTATTGGCAGTTGGCGGTTTTGTTTTATGGTTCTGGCTAATTGCCACATTTTCATATCTGCCGGGGCAATGAATTCATTTCATTGCTTTTTTATTTTTTTTTTTGCTTTTTTGTTTCTCAGTGCGAATGCCGGTGGTGAATATCCGGATTGTGGCTGTGGCTGTGTTGTTCAGTTTTGTGGGTATGTTCATGGCTGTGAACGTTCTCCCTCTCATCATGATTAGAGTTATTTTCCTTATGGCTGTGGTGCCCGTCATCATGTCCATGCAAATGTTCGTGAACCAATTCCTCATGCACATGCGCATGGTCGTGATTTTCCCGGACCGCCAAATATGTTCCGGCGACCATTAAAACGGCGGCCAGCCAAAAAGAAATGTCCAGCGTCGTTCCAAAGATGATAAATGAAACAATGACGCCCATAAAAGGCGCCGCCGCATAATAAGTACTTGTCCGGGCCGCGCCCAAATGGCGCTGGGCTTTGACATATAAGAAAATACTGAGGCCATAGGATATAAACCCGAGAATCAAGGCACCCAAAACGTAATAGATTGAAAAGTTTGTCAGCTCCGCCCGCTCAAAGAATAAGAAAATAAGCGCGGCACCAAGGCCGGAACCGAATCCTTTGAGAATCACAATTTGCGCCGGATCCTTTTCCGACATGTTGCGCGTGCAATTGTTTTCAAGTCCCCAGCAGCAGCACGCCAACAGAACAAAAACCGATCCCATGGAAAACGCAATGGCAGAAATGTCGGTCCAATCCAAAGATAAAATTATGGATGCCAGCGTAATGATTCCAATCGCCATCCACATTCTTTTCCCCACGGCTTCTTTGAAAAAAACAAGGGCGATGACGGAAGTTGCGACCATTTCAAAATTAAACAGCAATGATGCGGTGTTGGCGGTCGCGGTCAAAAGCCCGAGCATTAAGAAAAACGGGGCGGCAATATCTAAAAGAATCATGAAAATGGTCCAAGGCAATTCTTTTTTTGTGATTTTTGCTTCCGCCTTTTCTTGTCCGGCCGCCCGGGTCATCAAATTGAGGGCCAAAATGCCGATTCCGGCGCCCAAATACAAAAGAGAAACCATCAGCATGGGCGGCAATCTTTCCAAAAACAGTTTTGAAAACGGTGCGTTGAGGCCAAACAAAAGAGCGGCGGTCAGAGCCAAAATGACCGCATAATTTTTACCGGCAATTTGTTGAGTTTTTGTCACGTCCATCACATATTGATTTTGATTTCATTTTCGGTTTTTTTGATTTGTTTCGTTTTTGATTTGTTTCGTTTTTGCTTTCATTTTTTGCTTTCATTTTCTGTTTTTTTTGATTTGTTTCATTTTTGATTTTTTTGTTTTTTTCTTTATATTCAGTGTTACGATTTATTCGGTCAGCTCTATTATTTTTCATATTTATTGTATAATTTGGAAGTAATCCGTCTCCTCAAATAAGCTCTTCCGTATATATAAATTGTGTTTTTACGCAATTAAATTTTCGTAATTTTTAATAAAACAAAATTTTACGTTTCGTTGAATAAGTGTTAAATACATAGACAATAATAACACAAAGTCTTATAAAAACGAAATAAATATTTATGGTTATTAGGTTACTATGGTTATTCTTAATGAATCGGATTCATTTTAATTACGGTTTTGAATTCTGGTTTATTTTTAAAAAATTCATTTAAGATCAATGGTGGAAAAATGATCGACGAAAAAAAAGTATCGGAAAAAGAATTAATGAGAATCGGTGTTTCGCTTCCGGATAATCTCCTGACGAAATTTGATAATATTATTGAGGAGCGTGGCTATTCTTCCCGGTCAGAAGGCATCCGTGATGCGATTCGCAGTTACATCAACCATTACGAATGGATGAACGACATCAAGGGAAAGCGTGTCGGAACGATCTCTTTGGTTTACGACCATACGAAGCGTGGCCTTTCCAATATGATGGCGGAAATTCAGCACGAGCACTCCAACATCATCAAGACATCTATTCATGTTCACCTGGACCATGAAAACTGTCTGGAAGTTGTTGTTTTGGAAGGAGACGGTGTTGAAATCAAATTGCTCGCGGAAAAAATCTTGTCTTTAAACGGCGTGAAATTTTCCAAATTAACAACGGTTCCATCTACGGATAAATTATAAAATGAAAAACTATTTTTAAAAATAAACTGAAAAATCAAAAAATATTTCCAAAAAGAGGACCATCTCTTTTTTTAAATTTGATTTATTTTGAACCGAATCGGTTCAATCGGCGTATGTCATTTTCAGAAAACCGGATCACTTTTGGAGATGTTATGTTGTCAATAACATCTCCGAAATCAATTTCATGCAACTTCTCTCCATTGGAGAGCAGAAGTTTATCCAAATCGCTGAAATATTCTAAGTTATAAATTCCATCTGTTTTTGCAAAAGATCTTTTCGGAAATGGCGGATCATGCCGAATAATCAAAACGTAATCTTCCCGAAACACGCGGTTTGCTTTTCTCACGTTTTGTCAAATTAACAAGAGAAATGTCTCCTTTTTCCGTCGTCGGAAATGGCACAGTCAACGACAAGCATGTATCGTTTTTCAGATTGTTGATTGGGTACGCCATCAATGAAAAAAGGAGGAGAAAAATGTAAGCCCTGGCGTGGATGAATCATCCAAATCAGTCCTCATCCGGATTTCTGTGAACATGAAGAACGTTTTTAATCATCCGAAGTTCGCTTTTCAAATCGGTGGCAGGATTGTCTTTTGGGATTTCCGGACGGTTTGTGTCGGCACATCCGGTTCGGTCTTGACAGTTTTAGTGTTTAACTTTTATTTTTTGTTTCGTGGACGATTTTTTTGAGTATGTCACCTATAATATAAATCGAGAAAACAAACGAGAAAAAAATCTGTGATTATGGAATCTAATATTCTAAAAAAAGAGTGAAGCGGGCCCGAAGGGATTTGAACCCCCGACCTATGGATTAAGAGTCCACCGCTCTGCCTGACTAAGCCACGGGCCCATCTTGATTTTTTAATTTAAGTTTGAATCCGAAGATTCATTTTAAAAATAAATCGTTATTCAAAAACGTTGTCTTGATTGATTTTTAAGAAACCGTCCTGAAACGAATATCCCATAATCCGCTTGACCTTATATAAATGTTTCCGAAAACCATTTTCGATGAGTAGAACAACATTTAGATGGACCTTTTTGTTTGTTTTCATTTGTTTTTTTGCCTAAATTTTTATTTGTTGCTTTTTGTTTTACTATTTTTTTCTAAAATATTTTCGGATTTTATTTTAATCATTTTTATTAATCGGGAGGAATTTATATAATCGGCGGTAATGTCGGAACCTATTTATATAATCCTTGATATGATGTGACTAATTAATTTATTAGATTATACTAAGCCTTCTCTTTTTGCTTTCGCAATTTGACATATATGGTTTGTTCTCTTTTAAATTAGTTTTTAAGCCGTCAAATTTTGTTTTTGGATTGAGAATGAAAAAAGCAACTTTTGGCAAATGAATTCAAAGGTAGATTAAAATGTTTAAAAATTCAATGTTTAAGAACAGTAACGAAAATGTCACCGCCCCGGTTTCCGAAGGCAAGACATATAATGTCAAAATCGAAGATATCGCCCAAAAAGGCGACGGCATTGCCAGAATTGAAGGCTATGTCATTTTTGTTCCGGACACCGCAGCCGGAGAAGAAGTCACCGTTAAAATCACACGCGTGCTTCCGAAATACGCTTTTGCAACAGTTGTCGAATAATTCGGCAGCAAAATGCTTTTTTAAGAAATGTTGAAATATTTTTCAACATTTTTTTGTTTTTATTTGTTTTCTCATCTGTTGTTTTTACCCGTTTTTGATTTCTTCTTGTTTTCAATTTTTCATTAACAGATTTGTGAATTCATCAGAACATTCCTTTAAAATGAACAAAGTCTGCATTTTTCAAAAAAAAGGTTAAAGAGATTTCAGAAAAACTCTTTAACCGGTATTGAATTTTTAAAATTATTTATTCATCTTTTAAATTTCACTTCTTTTTGTGATGGTGGGCCGCGAAAAAGTGAAGAATCATTGCCGCGAGTCCTATGATAATTCCATAGTAGGCGAGCTTTTCGATTTCCTTTAATTTTCTATTCTTGTTCTTTTTCTCTTTTTTGCCATACATATTTTCATCCTCCATTTCATCATCAAAGATGATTTCTTCATCTTCTTCAAAGAAAATTATTTCATCAATTTCATTATCTTTGTCCGTGCTTTTGACCGGAATTTTCTTGGCGGCGGACGTAGATTTTGTTGCGGCTTTTGTTGTAGCTTTTGCGGCCGGTTTTGCAGCCGGACCGGCTCTTGGTTTTGCCGCCGGCTTTTTTGCGGTGGTCTTAACGGTTGTTGATTTGGATGCTGCCGGTTTTGCCGCCGCTTTCGCAGCCGTCCGTGGACCGGTTGATTTTGTACCGGTTGTCTTCGTTCCGGTAGATTTTGTTCCGGCAGGTCTGGCACTTGTCGATTTTGTGCCGGTCTTTGCTGCCGCTTTTGTACCGGCGGTCTTTGCGGCCGGAGAAGCTTTTGGTTTTGCTGCGGCTTTTGTTCCGGCCGGTTTTGCTGTTGATTTCGGGGTGGCTGGTTTTGTGGCAGCAGGCGGTTTTTCAATCATTTTTTCAGGTGTTGTCATATCATCCATGATGTATCCCTCGAATTATGCAAATATAATAAAATAAACATGATTCAATATACTTTACAATTTATTAATTTTTTCAAAACACGGTTCTGAAACAATTAAAAACCACTATATTATATTATTATATATATAATTATTGATGTTGCCTTTCGTTCTTATTTTTGAATTTAAAAACAGTCTTTTTTGAAAAAAAGATAAAATTAACAAACAACAAATGACGCAAAACAATAAACGACAAACTGGAAACAAATGGTGTAAACGATTTACTGTAAACAAATGCAGCAACAAAAGTAAAATCGCATGCCGGACTTTAAAATAAGATTAAAAACAGCTCGTCGCTTTTGTTAAAGTTTTAAAAAAATATGTCGCCATAACGCGCGCATGCCGCCAAAAATAAAAAATGAGAACGAAAAGCAAAAAGAAAAAGCGAAAAAAATAAACGAAAAAGAATAACCGGGAATTAAATCAATTTCCCGATCGGTAATTTTTCTTCATCGGTTAACTTAATTCCCAAATCTTTCGCGTTTTCTTCCAACAGGATATCCACCATCGCCACCGACGGCGCGACATATTTGGCATTTTCAATTGGTCCGTACAGCAGAAAATCAGCGCCCAATGTTTGAGCAACCAGATTCGTACCGACATCGGCCGGCAAATAATATTCCTTGGGATTTTCTTTCGTTTTCTTAAAATCCCGAATCCAATCCCAAGCGGACGCCGTATTGTGAAAGCCGCCACCGGCCGGATAGCCGAGATGTCCTTTAATAGCAGTAATGCCGCGCATGGACGCGCCGGCGCCGGATCCGAGCGGAACGGCGGCAATGTCAATCAACGGCTTTGAAATCCCGCAATTTTTCGAAATTTGAAGCAATCCACCTTTTAAGCCGGCCCCTCCCTTTTCTAAAATTTCAACCTTTCCCAAAACCGTTGGGTTGACGGCATTAAACGCTAAAATAATGGCGGATTCGATATCACTTTCCGCAAGCGCTTGAATTTCTTTTTCTTCAATACTGGCATTGACCGAATTATAAATCGCACGATCACAGATGCCGATTTCTGTCGCGTAACGCGCGGCAAAAGCCCGAACTTCCCCATCGGACGAATCCATCAAAAACGGGGCTTTGTCCTCGATTTCAACAAACCAATCGATATAATTTTTAATCGCTTCCGGCGTTTCGCCCACCAATTGATTGGCACAAGCCACGCCGGTCTGGTCACAAATTTCCACTTGGTCGTTCCACAATTTTTCCGCCGCTGCCTTGTCAAAAAGACCCGCTTCCGCGTGGGTGACAATTTTGTGACGGTTGTAAAACATCGTTCCGATAATGACGGTTGGAACTTCGCCGGGCTGCCCGCCAAAACGAACGCCGCCGATCTCATAAATTTCCTGGGATTTGTCAAACTTAAACATAAAATTTCCTCATTTTTCAAAAACTCATCCAATCAGCAAGTAAACCAAAATTAAAAATAAACCGGCGGTAATTCCGTACAAAATACCGACTTCCCGTCCGAGTTTTTTTCCCATCCTCTGGGCAACTTCGGAACTGACAAATTCCGCTTTCTCATCCAATCGGTCCAGCCGGTTCAGTATTTCTTCATACTCGGCAATCTGAGATTCCGTCATCATCCTTTCCTCAAAAACTCTTTTGTCCAAAAATTTTCTAAAATAACTACAAATTAAGGTGAATTGCAATTTATTCCTTTTTCAATGAAACCTAAAATACGGTCCTTATAAAACCCCGAGAAGAACTAAAATCAAAATCGGGATAACAAACGCAAACATAAATGAAAATAAAAATCCAACCGAAAAACCTCTCCATCGGGTCGATTCAATTCCGGAATCTAATTTTAAAGATCGCGATGTCAATTGAGAACGCCGCTGAATGCTTTCCACCATCCGGTCAATGGAAAGGCTGTCCATGTTTTGTTTTTTTCCGGCCATTTTTTTCATCCTGTTTACAACAATAAAAAATCAAATTTACAAAATCAATAGTAAAAGACCAAATATCGCTAAAATAATCACAAATCCGACCGCAAAACCTTCCATTCGCCCGGCATGGTATCCGGCTTGGAATTTGTGGTAGTCGCCGATTCCGGCAATTTTTTGGTCGATCGCTTTTAGCCGCGCCATCATCACCAAAGACGACACATTTTCAATTCCCAAATATTCTCCGCCGGTTCCATCTCTTTTTGCAAAATCCGCCGGATCGACCCCGTTCTTTGAATCATTTTCAAGATCGTTTCCAATGCCTTTTGAATTTTGCGTGTCTTTCTCTTTCACATCCGGCAAAAGCGGCGGTTTAGAAAAGGCACCCGGGTCTTTTTGAAGACATTCTTGAATTTTACTTGAAATCAAACCGGTCTCTTCCACATTAATCATGTTAATGCATTCGATTTGTTCCATAAACCTGTCCACGGCATTCTTTGATAAATTTTCCACATAGGGAATTGCGCCCTTTGCGCCGACAATCCGGTTATTGGAAATGCCGTTTTTGTGAAGCATGAGAATCGCTTCTCCGGTGATGTGACCTTTCACTTCGGCACCGGCAACAATCAGATACCGGATATTTGGGTTTGAAACAATATGCGTTACCAGTTTTTCAATTCCCAGGTTTTCCGTTTTGCAGGACCCCGAAATCGCCGCGCCCGCCGCAATCAAGGCCTCATCTTCCAAATGAGACCCGCAGGTCACAACCGCGACACAAGACGTTTGATCGCCGGAACGGTATTCTCCTTTTAACATGGGCCAGCCGGCGGCAGCATTCTTTTTCTCAGGCATCTCAGACGCCTCCTGCCAAATAAATCGCGATTAAAAAAATACCGGCAACAATCAGACCGGCAATCATTCCATAAAATATATTCGTAATAAATCCGGCGCCAAATGATGTTTTTTCCCGGCCGCGCCAAGAATTGAGGAGCGGCTTATCCGGGGCCAGCGCATCCACAAGTCCATCCACCGCACGTTCCGCTTCATCCAGTTTTTTAATCAGCGCAATCATGGAGCGGTGTTGAGCCGTCGGCTTTTGTTTGGAAATGACAGATGTGAGCGGGTCCATGACCAGTTCCGTTTCCGGTGAAATTTGAATTTTCAAGTTATAACTCCTCCTCGGCCGGAAGCAGTCCGGCTTCTTTGATTGAGTAGGCGTCCCGTTTGACGTAAGCCCAATATTGATGATATGACATTCCTATGAAAACAATTGACATAAAGATTGTGACGAGGGGTCCGGTCAAACTTTTGGACATAAAAGATACAATTCCAAAAACCAGCATCAGCATAAACCCATCCAAAATTGTCAGCATCCGGGTCCGGTCCGGCATTTCGTCCGGTCCAAGACCGGCATTGTAGGAATGGAAAATAACCAGCGCGCATCCGATAAATCCGAGGGCGATGATCCCGCCGGTCAAATAATTGAGCATATCGATCGTTTCCGCACTTCCGAAGATGAGAATAAAAGAGGCGTAAAAGGCCAGCATACTTCCGGCTGTAATCTCCGCCATCCGGGTTTCCATCGCCGGTATTTTCATGCCGATGACATGATTGACCAGCCATCCACCGGTCCAGCCGGTAACGGCAGCCAGAACAAATCCGATCACCGCTCCCCACAAAGTGTGAAGAGACAGCGCAAAAAGCGCAATAATCATGCTCATTCCGGCGCCGTACATACCAATCGACGGAACACCTGTTCCAAGTCCGTATTTTGCGACCCGCCGGACAGCGCCCGCCGCCCACACCAGCGCGCAAACCATACCGATTCCGGCCAAAAATGAAAATGCGACGGGGGGAATGTATGTGTTTCCGCCGGTAATTTCCAAAATAATTCGGGGCAAGACGGCCGGCAAAATAATTCCGGCAAACGCTCCCAAAATTCCAAGGAGGGCAACGGTTTTTTGGGAAGAAATTTTTTTTGGCGGAATCTTTTTAGTTTTTTTCGAATCTTTTTCAGAAGGTGCCACTTGGACGGTTTGAACCGTTCCAAAACTCATTAAAACCATATTCCCCCTCCGATAAATTGAATGACCAGAACACACAAAAAGCCAAAAACAAATGTCATAATGGCGGAAACCAAGGCGGCTTTTTTCCATTTTTTGAATTTCGGGTCGTGAAATCCTTCAATGGTTCCGGAAATGTTGTAGGACGCAATGACCGCGTTGATGAAAAATAAGGCGATGGACAACATGATGGCAACAGAGGCGGCCGTCACCGGCAAAACTAACATTCCGCCGCATAACGTAAATAGGATTTCAAAAATGAGCGACCCACCCAAACCGCCTAAAAATCCGCCGATAAGACCGCTGATAAAGCAAACGGTTGGGATACCATGCCCTTCCGTTCCTTTGGACACGTAAATATCTTGTCGGTCTTTGGTAATGGGATCCTTTGCCGATTTTCCGGAAGCCGGCGGACAGCCGACACCATAAATGTAAACCGTGTTTGCCATCAGCATCACCACAGCGATCATAATTGTTGACCCGATCGCGCCTAAAAATAAAACCAGTCCGAAATCATGGGTTTGAAGGGAGACGGCAGCCGCAATCAATAGTCCGGTCAGTCCGGCGCCTGCCGCAAGCTGTGTGGTTCCGGTTCCGACTCCGGTGGCTTGTGCCATTGCGGCCGGCGCGCCGCCGACCGGAATGAAATGAACACTGAGTGAAATTAAAACGCCGCCGGCTGCAATAAAGATTACCGGCCACAAAAGTTCGAAAAAATCATCGATGAGATAATACACGTATCCAATTTCCGTGGCAATCATTCGGTAACCTCCGTTTTATCTTCCCGGTAAGGTCCGTATTTTTTGCGGGCGGCTTTTTCCAAAATCCGGTTGGCCGCAAACAAAAAAATCGTTATGAGAAGTCCGGTCCCAACCCCGAGCCATCCGATCAGGTTTCCATATTCCGGAGAAAACACAAGAATGATCCACGAAGTTGTAAAAAGAACTATGGAAAAGGTGAGTCCGGTGGCCGGTCCGCCGAATTTGGAGCAGAACCAAACATTGTCAAATCCGGTTCGAACGCCGGATTCTGCTTTTCGGACAATGTTTCCGGAATAAGAGGCATTCACACCGGCACCGAATTCCATATTTTGGAATAATCTTTCCGCGCCGTAATGAATATCGCCGATGGATGACCCGATGGAGCCGGCGGAAATGCCGAGAATCAGTGCAATGATCGGCAGCGGAATCGGTGTTTTTAAGTAAACGATCATCAAGTAGGAAATAATGAGGACAAAAACAGTGGTTAAAAAAGCGTATGACATAATAACCGGCAGATGGGACCGCCAAATGTCTTTGTAAAAGGGTTGTTTAAATCGTTTTTGGCTGGCGATTCGTCCCATAAAAGACGTGGTGGAAAGCATGCCATGAACCATCGCGGCAACAAAAGCACCGCCTGCAATGGAAAATACGGCCGTAAATCCGAGAACGTTCATGAAAATCACCGCCATGACAGCACCAACTGTACACATCATGGCATTTGAAAGCGGTTCTCCGGAAATGGCTTTGTTAAATAAGCGGTGCGGATATCCCATCTGAGGGGCCAGCTGTACTTGCGAATTTGGGTTACTTTGTGAGCCGACGTCCGATTCCAAATCCTCGGACCAGCCGGCGATAGCAGCCGCTGCGCCGATAATTGCCAAAACGCCAAGTCCGATAAACGGGTCCATTTGTATCCTCTTTTTTAAAAATCCGGTCAATTCGAAGGGCATTGCCGAATAATTTCGTTAAATTGCCGGTTTTTCTATGAACAAGGCATATCCTTTTAAAAACTTTATGAACAAAAGAGGAAAAATAATTTTTATAAAAATTAACAGGTTTTTTTATTTTTAACTTTCTCAAAAACAAAAGGATTTAATCCTTTTGTGTCCTTGTTGCCTGCATGAAATTCGGTGCTTCTACTTTTGCGGGTTCTCTTTCCGATTTGAATGTCTTGGTTGATTCGATTGAACTTTACATTCCGAAAATGAATCTTTATTCCGGGCGGGTTCTTCAAAAGGACCGTCTGAATTTGTTTTTAGACGAATTTTTTTCCTACGATCTTTTATGTACGGCGCACGCGCCGTATTTCCCGGATTTTTCCGGAGAATATCCGCCGGATTTGTCGGTGGACATGTCCGACTTAAATGGCGCTGACCTTCGATTGTTAACGGAAGCCATTGATATTACGGCACTGGCGGGTGGCGATGTTTTGGTTCTCCACCCGGGAAGAATCACAGACGCTCCCAAAAAATCATTTTGGCGCATGGTTCATAATTTAAGACTCTTGGCCAAGTATGCCGAAGATGCCGGCGTTCTTTTGGGTCTTGAAAACAAGGAAAAAACAGATCCACTTAATTTATGTTGCGACGCGGAAGAACTGATGTCGGCTGTCAAAGCGGTGGACTCCGAATACCTGGGTGCCGTTTTAGATATCGGTCACGCGAATCTGACATGCGGCGGAGACCAAAAAAAATTAGCCGAATTCGTAAAAACGGTTTCACCGGATGTTGTTCATGTTCATGTTCATGACAATCATGGCCGAAACACCGGACAATACAATGGGGACGAACATTTATGTCCGGGACAGGGAATTATTGACTATTCCGTTTTAAAAAATTTGGGCCGCTTCGATGGGATTTTTAATTTTGAATTATTTTCGACGGATGAAATCCCTTTAGGAAAAGAATATGTGTCAAAAGCGTTTATTTAATATCATTCGCATCTTTATTTATCTTATATTATCGTATCATTAATTAAATTTCAGGCGGGATAATCATGATGATGAAGGACAGAGGCAAATTAGTTATTTGGCCCGTCAGTTTGGACCGGTCAAAAACACGGGCGGACGGAAGAATTATTTCTAAAAAAAGTGCCATCCAAGAGCCGCAGATTGATGAAATTTTAAAAGCCGCTCAAAAATTAGGATTGGAGCCGGAATTGGAATCGGATAAATCCTACCCGCGTTCCTGGTGGGAAAACAGCGGCCGATTACTGATTTCAAACACACAGCCCAAAACGGCGGCGGTTCGGCAAATCGCGGCCCAAATTAAAAAAGCGCGCGGAGAATAATTTTTCCGGCGTCACTTTTTTATTTTATCATTTTTTATTTTTCGGGTGGCGTCATGCGCGCGTTATGGCGGCGCATTTGAATGAATTCAACAAAACCGGGGTACGGTTTTTTAAAAACCAAAAACGGGAAATTATTTTTAATTTTTTTCTTTTACTTTTTCCGCATCTTTTTCTTTATTTTTCGGACCGACATAATACGGAAGTTTGGCGCCTTCCGGAATGGTGTGGATGTATTTGGACCGGAATTCTTTGTCACGCATGAGGCAGACCATGGATTGTTTTTTGTAGGCGGGGAATTTTCCGATATTTTCCCAAATTTCCGCCAGCGGTTCTTGGGTGACATTTCCAAAAGAAAGGGGGGTGTACGGGCACGGTAAAACATCTCCGGTGGACGCGACATGCATCCAGCGGCTTCCGGCAAAGCAACCAAACATGTCCGGACCCAACAGATACGGCAGCGCGGAAACGCGTGGTCCGCCCGGTGTTGAATTAATTCTTTTATGGAATTCTTCCAGACGCTTGGCATCGACACGCGTGATGACTTCATCTTCATGATTTTTCCAATTGCCGACCGCAATGATTCCGGTCATGGACATTTCGTCCATTTCAAGTTCGGTCGCAAGTGCGTATAACTCTTCCAAGTTGTCGATATTGTACGGAGAAATGGTCAGGTACATGTCGGTCATGATGCCGGCGGCTTTCGCGTTTTTCACAGCGGCAATGGCGTCTTCAAAGGCACCTTTTCGTCCGCGGAAACGGTCATGAACTTCCGGGTCCGCGCTGTCAAAACTGATCTTTACGGAATTCAGGCCCGCATCCGCAAGTGCTTTTGCCCGTTCTTCATTGAGACGAAATCCTGAGGTGAACATGGAAACGGTCGTCCGATCTTTGTCAATTGCTGCAACAATTTCCGGCAAGTCTTTTCGAAGCATCGGCTCGCCGCCATCCAGAGTCACCAAATATGTTCCCATATCGAGCGCCTGCGAAATTGCGCCGGTTACCTGTTCAAATGTCATTTCTTTGTTGGGCTGCATCATGTCGGCGGCACCGCAGTGAATACATTTGTTCGGACAGCGGGGCGTCACGCCGATTGAAAATTGATCGGGTATTCTTTTTTTGAAAAGGGAAAAATTAATTTGAGAATGAATCATACGGCTAAAAACAGGTCCGGGAATCGGCGGAATCCAGGTCGAAAAAATAATTTTATCTTCCGTCACGGAAATCGGTTTTTCTTCTTGGAAAACTTTGTTAATCCGGTCAATCACCGGCTTGGCGGCTAAAGAAAGAGGGCCGATCGCATTAAAAACAACTTTTCCGGAAATAATTTCGGCGTTGATCTTCACCACTTTATAATCATAAATTTGCATTCCATTTCTCCGAGATTTCTTTGGTAATTTGATTTAATTTTGGTTAATTATATTGTGTAATTTTGCTAATTTTATTTGATTTTTGTCTAATTTTGTTAAATTTTATTTTGATTTTTTGTTTTATTTTTGAATAATGTGAAATTTCAATGAGTTGTGTGGGTCTTAATATAAATACGATACTGTAATACTTTTCCGATGTGCATTCATTTGTGTATTTATTCGTCAGGGAATGAAAATTATGTCTTTAGATTCCGAATCGATTCGAAAAAAAGAGTCACTTTTGGCGCTGGAAGATCTTTTAATTCGATTGAAAAGCGAAGAAGTTTCTTCCCGCTCGGTGATTGTCGTCGAAGGCCGCCGGGATATTTTATCTCTCCAAAAATTAGGAGTCGGCGGTTTGATTTTTCCATGCGCATTTCAACCGACGGCGAAATTTTGCGAACAAATTGCCGAATTGAAAAAAGAAGTCATCATTTTGACAGATTGGGACCGGCGCGGCGGAATTTTAGCGTCCCGTTTGTTTGAACAATTTAAAAATTTGGATGTCACGTGCAATTTGGAAATTCGGGAAAAAATATTATTTTATACCAAAAAAGAAATAAAAGATGTCGAAAGCCTTTATTCATATGTTTCAAAATATCGTCGGGAATTTCATTTTCATTCGGAAGAGGATGATTTTTAATTGAAAAATGATAAATCTGAAATTTTGAAAAAAAAATGTCATGACCTAAAAAACAGGACATGACAAATTCTTAAAATTAAAAAAAAGTTGATTTAATTTTACTTCTATATTTGTATTTTTTTTTACGTATCTTCTTTTCGCGGCTTGATGGCGTTTGTGAATCTTCGGTCAAAGTCCGGGAAATTGTCGTAATTGTTCATGAGTTCGTCGTACACCTTTTCATGCCGAGGACTGATGATAATGATGTGTGCCGGCGGATGAATCTTTTTCAGATTACTGATGGCGGCCCCCGGCGGCGTGTCCAGCTGAACAAGAGACGCGGAACAACATTCATTTTTGAGTGTGACACTCATCACATTCATCAAAATCTGGTCGGCATATTTGGTTGCGATATTTTTAGGATTGTCACTAAATTGCATGTGCCCGTAAGTTTCTAAGTCATGCAATGCAATTTTTACTTTGTCAGGGTCATCTGCTCGAATTAAAGCGAAAGATTTCATTTTTATCCACCACATATTACATTTTTAACTCATTTTCTATTGAAACATTTGTTTCCATTTTCCGTTTTTGCGAATCTTTGTTTTTTTGCCGTTTTAATTGTTTTTGGTTTTAAGTCGTTTTTGTTTTCAATGGACGTTTTTAATTAACTGATTTTGTTTTTTATGGACGTTTTTGGTTTTTTAGTTGAATTGTTTTTTATTTTTTCCACGAATGGTTTTTGTAAATGATTATCTATTATACATTGTCTTAAATTATATTGAATTATATTGAATTATATTGAATTATATTGAATTATATTAGATTATATAATATCAATTCTTGAAAAATAAATTTTCTGTTGTCGGAATTATCTTCTTCAACTTCTATTTATGTTCCATCAATTTTTATAAAATAATATTCTGTCATCCGTTTCCAATTTTTTGTTGATAATAAAGCGACATGAACCTTAATGATATTTTCCCTATAAATGTTTTTAAATTTTTCGGGAATTATGTAATTATTTATTATGTAAATCTTCTCATAAATCTTTAATCTATTTTTATTATCATGTTAATATATTTAAATCTATATGGGGTCTTCTGCACAAGCTGCTTCTTGAAGCAATTCTCATATATATTTATTAAAAATATGGATTATTTTTGCATATGTGTTTGTACTGCTGCAAATCTGTGAGCCGTTATCCAAAATGAATGATTATCCGATATTTTTTTCATTATTTAATTATTAAGCACAATATTATAGATATATTCCCTTATAAATATTCTTGTTATTCTTGTCGGGTTTTTGTCTACAAAGCAAAGTCGGAAGACTCAATTAATTTGGACAAAAAGTCATAAAAAATTGATTTCATTTCAAAAACTCTTTTCAGGAATCTTTTTTTGCTTTTCGTTTCCATGATTTTTCAGATTCATAACTTATTTATATATCACAGACAACTCCACAGCAAAAATAAAATCATTTCAAAAGCAATGTAATTTGCTTTTCATTCACCTCATATTTTATTATTTTATTATTCAGCATTAATTACAATTTCATTATTCAACCGCCGGCTTTTGTTATCGGCAGGATATTATTTATGGGAAACACAATTGAAGAGAAAGCTTATTTGGCGAAACAGGCCTCCGTTCACTTGGCCACCGTTTCCACGGATTTGAAAAACAAGGCGCTTAAAGCGATGGCGGAAGAGCTTTTAAACAGCAAACAGCAAATCTTAGACGCCAATCAGAAAGATTTGGAAGAGGCGGCAAAACAAAAAGCGGCCGGAACTCTTTCAGCGTCCCTCTTTGACCGGCTGAAACTCAGCGACGCCAAATTTAACGATATGGTTTGCGGAGTTTCCGATGTCGCCAAACTGGAGGATCCGGTCGGAAAAACCCTCTCTACCGTTGTTTTAGACGAAGGGCTCACACTTTACCAAATCAGCTGCCCAATCGGTGTTATCGGCGTCATTTTTGAAGCGCGTCCGGACGTCGTTGCGCAAGTAATGTCTTTGTGCTTAAAAAGCGGAAACGCAACGATTTTTAAAGGCGGCAGCGAAGCCAAAAACTCCAACCGTATTCTTTTTGACACACTGATTCGCGCCCTCTCCAAAGTTCCGGAAATCCCCACAGAGGCTTTCCACTTGGCGGAAAGCCGGGAAGATGTCGCCAAAATGTTGGACATGGACAATTACATCGATTTACTCATTCCACGCGGCTCCAACGATTTTGTCAAGTACATTCAAGACAACACAAGAATTCCGGTTCTTGGACATTCCAGCGGCATTTGCCATGCGTATGTGGACGAAGACGCCGACCTGGTGCTTGCCCAAAAAGTGTGCCTGGATTCTAAAATTCAGTATCCTGCGGCCTGTAACGCAATAGAGACACTTCTCATTCATGAAAAAATCGCCGATAAATTCTTGCCGCCGATGGCGGAAATTTATGCCCAAAACGGGGTCGAACTTCGGCTGGATGACGCCGCTGAAAAAGTCATGAAAAAAGCCGGAAGCCGGGTTTCTTTTACGAAAGCGTCCGACAAGGATTGGGATTCCGAGTACAACGATTTGATTCTTTCCATAAAGATTGTTTCTTCCGCAGACAATGCGATTCATCACATCAACCGACACGGCTCACACCACACCGATGTCATTTTGTCTCAAAATCAAAAGACAATCGGCAAATTTACGGGACTTGTCGACTCCGGAAACGTGATGGTCAATGCATCTTCCCGTTTCTCGGATGGTTTTCGCTACGGAAAAGGAGCGGAAGTCGGAATCAGTACCAACAAAATTCACTCCCGCGGACCGGTTGGCATGGAAGGCCTGATGATTTACAAATATATCCTCTCCGGCAGCGGTCAAGTGGTTGCCAACTACACCGGAACCGGCGCGAAAAAATACATTCACCGCCGGACGGATGAAAAATATTGCCGGCTGCAGTAATTCTTTTTCAATTTTGATACTTTTTAATTTCTGTAAATTTTCGTGAAAAATTATGTCGGACAAAAATATTCCCCAGGCCAAATCCGGTGACGTCAATCGACAAGAATTATTGGACGATTTGTCGCGTATCGTCATTAAAATCGGAACGACTTCCATCATGAATGACGATTCCACGATCAATATCGCCTTTTTAGACAGCGTTGCCTCTCAGACCGCCGCGCTTCTTGCCCGTGGCAAAGAAGTAATTATTGTCACTTCCGGCGCAATCGGTGTTGGTTTACTGATGCTCGGCATTCCGACCAAACCCAAAGAAATTCCGATCCGGCAGGCTGCGGCATCCGTTGGGCAAAGTGAATTGATGCGGTATTGGAGCGAAGCTTATCAAAATTACGGTACGAAAGTCGCTCAAATCCTTCTCTCCTATGACTTTTATTCCGACCGTGTGAAGTATCTGAATTTGAGAAACAGTATCATTACCCTTCTCGGATATGGAGTTGTTCCAATCGTGAATGAAAATGACAGCACCTGCACCAATGAAATTGAAACCGTTTTTGGAGACAACGACCGTTTATCGGCAATGGTTGCCAGTAAAATTGAAGCGGATCTTCTCATCATTCTCTCCGACATCGATGGCCTTTATGATAAAAATCCGAAAGTGTTCTCCGATGCGAAATTGATTCATTTCGTTTCTAAAATTACGCCTGAAATTGAAGCGTATGGCGGTGATCCGACCAGCATGAAAGGTGTCGGCGGCATGCGGACCAAACTGATTGCCGGAAAAATCTGTGAAAAAGCAGGGTGCCACATGGTGATTGCAAACAGCGGCATTGACCATGTCATTGAGCGGGTGGTGGCGGGCGAAAATATTGGAACGTTGTTTTATGCCGAAGAGGAAAATGTATCTAAAAACAAAAGCCGGTGGATTTCTTTTTCCAAGGCGGAAGGAACCATTTCCGTTGACCGTGGCGCGATGGATGCCGTTATCAAAACAGGCGGTCTTTTGCCCAAAGGCATCAAATCTGTTTCCGGAAACTTCAATCGCGGTGATGTTGTCGCATTGGAGTGCGGCGGCGCAATTTTTGCCAAAGGAATTACGGATTACGGGGCGCAAGACATTGAAAAAATCAAAGGCGTTCACACCGACGAAATAGAAAAAATCCTCGGGCACAAGGATTATGACAATGTGATTCGAAAAGAGAACATTGCGCTTTTGGATTAATTAAAATAATTTAAATTTTTCATTCCTTGTCAAATACAATTTATCAATTTATTTGGGAGAATCTTTATGAAACTGGATGAACAAAAAATCGGCTTTTTAGGGGCCGGAAAAATGGCGTCCGCCATCATTCGCGGATTGATTAAAAGCGGCATTTCCAAAGACAACATTTGCGCCGGCGAAAAATATGAACCGGCGTCGGAAACGGCCCGAAAAGATTTCGGTATTTTTGTGACCGGCGACAACGCGGAAATCGTTAAGAGATCCGATGTTTTAATTTTGGCCGTCAAACCCAAAGACATTGCGGCCGCCTTATCGACAGCCGGATCTTTGGAGAACAAATTATTCATTTCCATTGCGGCCGGCGTGACCACCGCAAGTTTGGAAGAAATGGCCGGCAAAAACGCGCGGGTTGTCCGAGTGATGCCCAACATTTGCGCGACCGTTCTTGAAAGCGCGACCGGAATTTGTCCCGGAAAAAACGCAAGCAAGGAGGATATTGATCTTGTAAAAGCTGTTTTTTCAACGGTCGGTGTCGCGATGGAAATCGGAGAAGAATTATTAGACGCGGTGACCGGTCTTTCCGGAAGCGGTCCGGCATACATTTTCCCGGTGATTGAAGCGCTGGCCGACGGCGGTGTTTATGAAGGACTGGACCGGCGAACCGCTCAGATTCTGGCGGCGCAAACCGTGATCGGTGCCGCGAAAATGGTGATTGAGTCGGGCGACCATCCGGGAGAACTCAAAGACATGGTTTGCTCACCGGCCGGCACAACAATTGTCGGCATTCAAACGCTGGAAGATTACAAAATCCGGGCGGCTTTTATGAATGCGGTGATTGCGAGCGCCGAAAAATCTAAAGAAATCGGCAAAAAGAAATAATTCTCATGCAGCCGGATGACTGTGAAAAACCGGCTCATCTTTTTTTATTTGTTTTATTTTTTATTTGTTTTATTTTTTCATTTTTTGAGTTTTTCCACCGCGTGCGTTATCGCAACAATTTTTTAATTTATTCGGCAAAACCAGCGGATCCAATTTATTTTTTCATTTTTATCTTTTTTATTTCTATTATTTTCGTTATCCATCCAATCGGCTGAAAGCCTTATAATCTTTTAAGGTTTTATGGGACGCATGATTGTTTCTGTCCAAAAGTCCATTCTTGTCGGAGAAGTGAGTGCGCCTGCTTCTAAAAGTTATACGCATCGGGCAGTTTTTGCCGCGGCGCTTGGGGACGGCAAATGTTGTTTATCCAATTGTCTGATTTCAGAAGACACTCGATCGACCATGAAGGCTTGCCGCCTTTTCGGCGGTTCTTTTGAGGAAATATCCGATAAAATTTATGTTTCCGGCTTTGGAAAGCGGTTAAAAGTTCCCGACGAGATTGTCGATGTTGGAAATTCAGGAACAACATTGCGTTTTATGACGGCGCTTTCCGCGCTTTGCGGCTCTGAAATTACTCTTTTAGGAGACGCCTCTCTTCAAAAACGTCCCAATACGCCTCTTTTAGAAACGCTTCAAAAAATGGGCGCACGGGCCTATTCCAAAAACAACAACGGCTGTGCGCCACTTGTCGTTGAAGGAAAAATAAAGCCGGGGATTTATTCCATTGACGGCAGCGTCAGTTCTCAGTTTATCTCAGCGCTTCTTTTAGTTTGTCCGCTTTTGGATGGGCCGACCGAACTTTCCATTCACGGGGAACTGAAATCCAAACCATACGTGGACATCACAATGGATGTGGCAAAAGCAGCCGGCATTGAAATTTTGGAGCAAATTGAACAAACTGACCCAACCGACCCAACCGACCCAACCGACCAAAATAAGAATTCGGTTTCGGCGAAAACCGGCGGCAAAATTTCTTACAAAATCAAAGGCAATCAAGCTTATCATTTGGAGAACTACACGGTTCCCGGGGATTTTTCATCCGTCTCTTATGTTTTGGCCGCCGCCGCCATGATTTCCGGGTCGGATGTTGATGTCAAAAATTTGTTTCCATCGGCACAAGGGGACCTTGCGATTATTCATATTTTAAAGGAAATGGGGGCCGACATTTCTTGGGATAAAAAAGAAGGGACCGTGCATGTTTCCAATTCCGGAAAAACGTTGACCGGGATTTGCGTGGACGCTGGAGAAATTCCGGATTTGGTTCCGACGCTTGCTGTATTAGGAACGTTTTCAGAGGGCAGGATGGAAATCAAAAATGCCGGACATGTACGTTTTAAAGAAACCGATCGTCTCCATGCGATGGCAACGGAATTGTCAAAAATGGGTGCCGAAATCATTGAAACCGCGGACGGTTTGATTATTTCGGGAAAAGGCGGCGCGGGTCTTTTTGGAGCAAATCTTTGCGGATGGGATGACCACCGAATTGTGATGGCGCTTTTTGTGGCCGGGCTCATGACCGGTGGCACCACAATCGATACGGCGGAGTCTGTCCGTATTTCTTATCCACGGTTTTTTGAGGATATGAAAAAAATCGGGGCAAACGCGATTGAAAAATAAACATCAGACGCAGTTTTTGGCAAAAGATTTCTCTTGGGAATTACGGGGCGATTTCTGTTTTTTTTCAATCGCTTAATCGTTTTTCAAAATCGGCCGAAGGTCCGGCATTTATGCGAATTTAATCATTTTTCATTTACATGTGTTCTGTTTTGTTGGCGTCAATCATTTCTTGAATAATTGCGAGAAGCTCTTCTCGGGAAGCCGGAAAATCTGTTTTTTTCTGAATTTCTTTCTTTTTTTCAGGATGCGCGTAGTAATCAAAGAAATTGTCTAAGGCAATTCGGACAATAAAGGATTTGTTTTTTTGAGTGGTTTGGCAAAGTTTTTCAAGTTCGTCGTCTAAAAAAACGCTGTATGAGACAGAAATTTTTATTCGCGGCGTATTGTCTTCTTGGGAAGCGTCGGCGAATCGGGTACGGTCAAAATTTGAATTTTGTTCATAGACGGAAAGTTGACCGATGAACATCGATACGGAAACATTGACAATATCCGATATAGATGAAAATTTGTTCTCTTTCATGAGTTTATTCATCTTATTGAGCAGCAGTTGGCTCACCGTTAAAGAAATTGCTTTTTTTCTTTGGGTTATTACATCCATGCTTTGAATTTTGACCATTCATACTAATATTATAGTTTGTACTATATATATATCATTTTTATAATTATACTATATTTGTGGTATTTTAGAATATTTTATATATTTATACTATGTATATAGTATTCACACAAGTATGTCTGAAGGGTCATGTATTATTTGCATTCTATTTTTTCAAAAAGAAAAAAATTCCATGTCATTTATTGCAATCTGAAAAACTTATGCCTTTTTGGCGGTCCGGTTGCTTCCACCAACCCTTCCTCGTGGTTGGACCTTACAGAATTTTGATTTTAGAAGAATTGTGTTTTCACAATGAATAAAATCAAAATAATAAAAACAAAAAAACGAATCTATAATCAACCCAAAGAGCGGTCTTCCCGACCGCTCTTCTCCCTTTTTTAAACAAACCATCCGGGTAAAAAACAAAAAATTACAAAAAAGCCACCAATCATTTTGTTGGAAAACAGAAAAAAAAGCAGGCTCATCCGCTTTGTTGACTCTTTAATAATTTGCCGCCGTAACGCGCGAGCGTGCCGCTTTTTCAAAATTCAAAAATACAGAAAAGAAAAACAAAAATCTCAAACAAAAACAGGTTTGAGATTTTCTAAATTTAATTTTGAATCATTTTTTCAATCACAATTGCAAAAGCCGCCCGCTTATTCGCCCAGTTCTTTTAAAACGAGTTCTCGGGCGGTTCTGGCATCGGCTTTTCCTTTGGATTTTTGCATGACTTTTCCGACTAAGAAATTGAGCGCTTTTTCAATTCCGGCCCGATAGTCCGCAACCGCGCTTGGGTTTTCAGCAATCGCTTCTTTGGCGGCGGTTGCTAAAAAGTCGTCCCCGACCATCAAAAGTCCTTTGGCGGCAACGATTTGATCCGGTTTTCCACCGTCATCCAGCATCGTCCGGACAATTGTCACACCACTTTCCTCGCTGATTTTTTTGCAGCCCACCAAATCAATAATGCAAGCAATATCGTCCGCATCGCATTTTGTCACCGGCAAATCCCGATAGTTGAGCTCGCCCTTGACAATGTCGGCTACCCATGACGCGGCAATTTTGGGGTCCACTTTTGTTGCGACTTTTTCAAAAAGGTCAGCAAAGGCTTTTTCAGACGTCAGGCTTTTGGCGTGCGCATCGGAAATTCCATATTGTGCCACAAAACGTTCCCGTTTCGCATCCGGCAATTCCGGCATAGCTGCCCGAATTTCCTCCACACGGCCGCCCACATACAACGGCACCAAATCAAAGTCCGGGAAATAACGATAGTCATCGGCGGTTTCTTTGACACGGAGGCTGATGGTGACATTGCGTCCCTCATCATAGTGGCGGGTTTCCTGGACCAACTTTTTTCCTTTCCGGTGAGCATCTTTTTGACGCATGATTTCATAATTAATCGCTTTTTCCACCGATTTGTGAGATGAAATATTTTTCACTTCCACGCGGGTTCCCAAATACACGGAAACATTGGCATCCGCTTTCATGGCACCTTCACGGGAACCGTCAAAAACATCCAAGTATTCCAAAATGCTTCGGAGTTTGTCCAAAAAGCGGCGGGCTTCTTTGGCTGTTCTCATGTCCGGCTCGGTCACGATTTCCACAAGCGGCATTCCGGACCGGTTAAAGTCAATAATGCTGCCGGTCGATTTTTCAATCGACCCAAAGTGCGCCATTTTTCCGGGGTCGTCTTCCATGTGGGCGCGGCGGATTCGAACATTTAATTCACCGTCTTCGCCTTCAATCACGATGTGCCCATTTTTGACAATCGGTTTGTCAAACTGAGTCACTTGGTATCCGTTTCCCAAATCCGGATAAAAGTAATTTTTCATATAAAAGTCGGTCTCATCGGAAATTTCCGCGTTGAGCGCAAGTCCGATTTTGATGGCATACTCGACGGATTTTTCGTTGAGAACCGGTGTTGTTCCGGGAAGCGCCAAGCAGCCGGCACACAGGCAGGTGTTGGCTTCCTCATCCGTATAGTTGGTCGTGCAGCCGCAAAACATTTTGGTATTGGCTTTGTTCAATTGAACGTGGACCTCAAGGCCGATCATCACTTGGTCCGGGTTTTCGTAAACCATTTTAGATCACATCCGGTGTTTTGACACAGTTGGTTTGTTTTTCAAAGACTTCCGCCGCTTTTAAAATCACAGCGTCTTTTTTGTATCCGCCGATGAGCTGAATTCCGGACGGCATGTCACACAAGACGCAGGGAATGGAAATGGCGGGAAGACCGGCCAAATCCACGCCGGCAATGGCAGGAGAAAACGCACTCATTTCATGAGAACAACCGTAACAGCACGTGCCGTCTAAAGGCGGTGAGGTGATCGGCGTTGTCGGTGACACCAAAATATCGAACGAGGAAAAGGCTTCTTCGAGTTCGGCCGCAATCAAAGTCCGGGTCTTTAACGCCTTGACGTAGTAATCGTTGTATTGGCCCACAGATAATAAGTGAACGCCGAGCATGATTTTTCTTTGAACGACGGGACCAAACAAGGCGCGTGTTTTGGCGACCATTTCATGCCAATTGTCGGCGGTTTCCCGCGGTCCGAATCGGGTTCCATCGTATTTCGCAAGCATCGCCGAACATTCGCCGGAGAAAATAATGTCATGCACCGCCATCGAGTATTTTGTATTTGGAAGGGAACATTTGCTGACGGTCGCGCCGGCTTTTTCAAAGGCGGAAAGCGCTTCATAAAAGGCTTTTTCAACGGCCGGTTCAATACCTTTGAAGTATTCCGACGGGACGCCGATTCGAATTCCCAAAAGCGGTTTATCGGATTTTTTGGTGGTTTCGTCTCGGAACTCAATCTTTTCCGGCAGAGAAGTTGTATCTCGCTTATCATTTCCGGAAATTATCTCCATGACGGTTACAATATCGGATACGGTGGAGGCAACGACACCGATTTGGTCCATGGATCCGGTACAGTAAATCAGTCCGAATCGGGAAACGGCACCGTAACTGGGCCGGAATCCGAAAACGCCGCAGTAAGACGCGGAAACACGCAAAATTCCGCCGGCGTCGGAAGAAAGTGCAAACGGAACTTCTCCGGCGCTGACAGCGGCTGCACATCCGCCGCTGGGTCCGGACTTTTTGTTTTTATCCCACGGGTTTTTCGCAAGGCCGTCTTTGCCGTGCGCGCCCAAAATTCCAAATTCCATCATGTTGGCTTTTCCTAAAAGAACCGCGCCGACTTCGTTCAGGCGTTCGATGACAAAACCGTCATAAGGCGGAATGTAACCTTCCATGATTTTGGATGCGCAGGTGGTGGTGATTCCTTTTGTGGAAATGTTATCGGAAACCAGGTAGGGAACTCCAAAAAGAGCACGGTCGGGATCGCCCAAAAGTTGGCATCCCTCTTCTTTTTCCGCAAGAGAGACCGCGGCGTCGGAAAACGCAATCACCGTGTTTAAATCGTCGGTTTTTATTTTATCCATGCTTTTGGCAATGGTTTTTTCCACACTTTTTGAAGCGGATTTTCTAAATTCTGCAATGTCTTTTGCCATTTTTATTCCTCTTAGAGAATTTTCGGGATTTTAAAAGACGTTTCATAAGTTTCGGGTGCGTTTTTGAGGGCTTCCTCCACGCTCATGGATGGAACCACTACATCTTTTCGAAGAACAGTGACGAGTTTTGACGGGTTAATGGTGGGTTTGACATCGTTGGTTGAGACGTCGCTTAAAAGGGTATAGTGTTCCATTTTTTCATTCAGTTTGTCGGTATATTCGGAAAGGTCTTCTTCTTTGACGGCGATTCGTGCGTTCCAGGCTAAGTTTTTCGTCTCATCTTTTTGAATCATCATTCGCTCCCTCCAACCACCGGCAGAAAAGTCCGGTTGATCATTTCGGTTTTGATTGACTCTTAATATTTATACAATATTTATACTATTTTTATGTGTAACTGTTATCTAATAAAACATTATCTATCTGCATAAAAAATCGTCATGATTATTAATCGAATCGGTGACGACTCAATTTTTTGGACATTTGACTCAAATCCGAAAAGGGGTTCTTTCATCAAATATTTTCTCTCGGATTTGTTGAAAAAAATAAATCAGTTCAAATTATAATTATTGTTTCAAACAAATTCGTTTTTAAAAATCAAGCCGATAAATCCTGATCTGTCTTCAAATCAAATAGAATCCAATGTTTTTAAAATTCATCCATCTCGGCAGGTCCAAGTTTTTAAATGTTCATCAACCGACGGGATCATTTAAAAAAAATAGTTCAAACCGATGGGTCATTTTTAAATTTTCGTCCAAGAACGGATCATTTTTTAAAATATCGTCAAATCGAAGGGTCATTTTTAAAAAAATGTTAAAACCGGTGCAATGATGAATGCCTGTGCCGGCGCTGTTATTATCTCATGTCACGGTTGCGGTTGCTGCTGTTGCAGCTAATATTGTAAATTTTGCAAATGTTATAAATGCGGTCGCCATTGTGAATAAATATAATGCTGCGGCAGCCTGTACAAAAACCGCCATGGAACTTAATGCTGATATGAAATGATTGATTTTACCGATGAATTAAATATTAAGCAGATGTTTAGATTTTGAAGTTGATATTTTTATTGCCCATCATGTTTTATTTCGTATTTGTTTTTTGAGAAAAAACTATGTCGGAACTCATCAGCAGCCGTTATTTAGGAACTAAATTTTTGCCGACAGATTCTTCTTTTGTTGTCGCGTCCGTTGAAGTCGGCAACACGACCACGAAATGTATTCTTTCGGCAACCGATTTAAAAACGGGAAAAGCTGAACTGATTGGAAAACATATCTGTCTGACGCGCAATGTCCGGCGGCCTAATTCGGAGGAACCTGTTTTCGGAGAAACAATTGCGGGTGTTCAGCTGACAAAACAATCCCTTGCGGAATTGGTTTCTCAAACGGTATCGGATGCACTTTTAAAAACCGGGTTGACGGTTGAAGATGTCCATTTCGCGGTTCGTTCCACCGGCGTGACCCAGTCCAAACCTGAACCGTATGACAGCAGTACCGTTCAAAAATCCGGCAATGATTCCGGATTCCAAGATATGGAATCCATCGTTCAAGCTTTGGCGGAAGGATGTTTAATGGCGGGTTTTGTTCCCCGGAAAATGACCGGATACTTGAATTTGGAAAAAATGCCGGCGCAGTTTCGTTCTTATTCTTTGCTGGACCGTGTTTATTTTGACGGCGCGGTGGCGGGCGCTCTTCTGCCGAAAAGTTTTGCCGACAATATCGTTTCCAACGAAATGGAAGGGGAACTGGCAGCCGCCGGTTTAAAAGAAGCGGCCAAACACACAAACATTGATTTTCGAAATCCGTGTTTGGCCATAGATATGGGAACCACACTTTCCGGACGGATTATCGGAAATGAAAAGCCATATGCGAAAACACATGGCAATTTCTGCGGGTATGCCGGCGCGGTTTCCGATTATTTGGTAAAAAATATTGATCCGGAAAAGCAAAGTGCTTTTGAACTGTTTGGTCGGTCTAAAATCGGTCAATCTGAAATCGGTCAATCTGAAATGTCCGCAAATCAAAAGCAAACGAATTCATCAGAATCTTCATTATCTCTTTCATCTTTTTCTTCTCTTTCATCCTTTTCTTCTCTTTCTTCCGTTTTGCCGTTTTTATCCTCCTCTTCCGCTCGAAAAATCCGGTCGGCACATCATGAAGTGAGTTCTTTGGTTCATGTTTTTGAAATCCCCAAAACGCGTTCCCGGATTGGCCCGTTTGCTGTCAATTCCAAAGCGGCCGAAAAAAGCGGCTTTGTGTTAATCGGTTGCGACGTGGGTGAAAATGGATCCGGTTTGCTTGAACTTTGCGACATCGGCCGGTCTGTTTATGAGACCGGCGGGATTTCGGCGGTGTCGGATTTAATGGACGCGGTCATGTCAGACATCGTGGTGGATTTAATTCGCTGCGTCATGGATTCCGGATTGTTTTTGGACGGCGCCTGCATCGGCATTACGGGGCGGGCAGGAACCACCGGCAAAAAGCCGGATTTAATTCTTAAAAAAATGAGCCGCCACATTAAAAATCCGGAAGGCCGGATTTTGTTTGCCGAAGACGGGCTTGCGCGGGGAGCCGCGGTGATGGCCCGGTGCATGAATTCTTTGGGTTGCCCGAAAAATCCGCTCGGGGGAAATCATGGGGGTGGATGCATTTTAGGCGAAAGGATGATGTATCAGCGGGGAAAATAAAAAATAAAAAATCCATTCTGCCTCTTCTGTTTTTCTCTCTCTTTCTCTCTGTTTTTCTCTCTCTTTTTCTCTCTCTTTCTCTCTGTTTTTCTTTCTTTTTCTGTTTTCTCTCTCTCTCTGTTTTTATGAAAGAAGCATCAACCAGCCGATAAACAGGATGGTCTGGGCGATGGTCAGTGGAATTCCGAATTTGAGAAAATCCAAAAAAGTCAGGGTCTCGTTTTGTTTTTCCGCGTTTTGAATGATAATAATGGTGCTGGCGGCGCCAAAGACAGATAAGTTTCCGGCAAGAGTACTTCCGGCGGCGAGCGTCATATAACTGATGACGGACGATCCGGCATTTTCCAGAATCGGAAGAACAAAGGTGACATACGGAACGTTTGAAATGAATTGGCTGATGATGAGGCTTGTCAAATACAAAATCGGAACAGAGGATTCAAAATTTTCAGGCAAAAGGTTTTGGAAAAACCCGGTCACGTAGACGGCTTTCATTAATATGAACATGGATATGAAAAATAAAAGTGTCGACCAATCTGTTTTTTGAAGCAGTTCTTTTCGACGGTTTGATAGGATTAAAAGCAAAACAGCGCCGGCCAGTGGGATGTAGACCAATGAAAATTCATGGGAAAACAAAGATGTGGCAATCAGTACGGCAATCATTAAAAAAACAAGCGCGACGGAACATTTTGTTAAAAATAAAAGATTGAAGCGGGATTTTTTCTTTTCACTATCTTGCGCATTTTTATCACCGGCAGGGTTTATTTCATTGCCCGTGTTTATTTCATTGCCCGTGTTTATTTCATTCCGTTTTTCATTCCGGTTTATTTCATTCCGTTTTTCATTCCGGTTTATTTCATGTTTCTCCTTCTTTTTTTCATTTTTATTTTTGGGAAGCGTCCATGACAAAAGGGCATAAATCATGAAAAGACCGATGATGGTTGGGATAAATAAGTAATACAAAAAGACTAAAAACGAATTGTGAAGACTGCTTGACGCAATCAATAAATTTTGAGGGTTTCCGATGGGAGATGCGGCACTTCCGGTTGTCACGGCGGCTGCCAGCGCAAAAAGCATGGTTTTTGCCGGGATTTGGTACTTTTTGCCGCACCACAGCGCAAACGGCGTTCCAATAATCGCAATCGTATCATTCATCAAAATCGCGGAAAAAAAGCCGGCGGCAAAAATAAAACCCAGCAGCATTTTCTTTTGTGAATGTACGTCCGAAAAAACAGAATCGGCGTAAGACCGGAGAAGCCCTGATAAATCAATGGCGGCACCGATGACAAACATGCCGAATAAAAAGAGAATGGTTTCCCATTGAATGGATAAAAAGGCGTCTGGAATTGTTATTTGTCCGGTCAAAAGGACCAAGACGGCACCGGCGGTCATAATTCCCCAAATCGGAAGCCGAAAACTTCCAATCCGGCGGACGGCAATTAATAAAAAAACAAGAAAGAGAACGACAACGGCAAATTGCATAACGACCCGTCAAAAACGACTTCCAATGCCAAATCTGAAATAAAATCAATCCCATTGTAAACTAAAAATAATAAATTAATAAAATAAAACTTGATAAAACTAAAAAATAAAAAAATAAAACAGCGGGGAGTTTTAATTTAACCCGCGCCACCCATTTCCACATTTTCAGTTGTCGCCGAGCCGGCAATTTCTTCGCGGCGGCTGATCTTTTCTTGGATGTCTTCTTCCAAGTCTTTTCTTTTATCGATTGCCGCTTTGGTTTCCGGTGTTATTTCCAAAAACTCAATCTTATAATAAAGTTCGGTGGAATCTAAAAATGCCCAAGTTCCTTCGTCATCGGTCATGATTTCAAGAATATGACCGACGGTCCCCGTGTTGATGTAGCGGACAAAGTCCCCGACGTTCATTTCAAGGCCGCGGATATCCGCAACCGGAATGTTTTCTTGGTCTTTATTTGCCATGTTTTTTCCTTTTAGTCTTTCACGGATTTATATATTTTGTTTCATTTTTTTATGGACCCGAATTTTGGGTTCATTTTTTTGCCGTATTTATTATTTATTCAGCCGTTTGCGATTTCATCTCGAATATCGCCGATCCGGGCGATTCTTTCGGCAAAAGCGTTGTGTTTGTGAATACTTTCCTCATTGATTTGCTTAATCGTGACCAAAGAGTCATCGGACAAATCAGGGAACGTTTCCACGACTTTTTTGGCCATGGTCCGGACGCAGTCCTCTACAAATTTCGGGTTTTTATGCGCGCGTTCGACGACGACTTTTTCATCGGCGCGTTTGAGTACTTCAAACACGTTGGAACTCATGGATTCTTCGATAATTTTAATAATTTGGTCCAGGCTGACTCCTTTTGTGTCGGTGGTCTGAATGGAAATAATTCCACGGCCACGTTGGTTATGCGTGGCCATTGGCACATTTTTCAAAAACTCGGCGATTTTGTCCGGCTCAATTCCCAGCTTCTCCAATTGGATTTGCGCTTCTTCCTGCATCATGGATTGCGCACACGGGCAGGCCGTCATTCCCATAACTTCGGCGCCAATCATTTTTTGAACACGGACACATTGGTCATTTTCCCCGCGCTCGGCGACGGCATCCGCGAAAATGTCTACAAATTGCTGGCATTCGATTTCGGTTGCCGGGGATTTTCTTTTGAGAACGTATTCGCTTCGCATGCGGACTTCCGCGCGGGACGCATATTCATGCCGGCCGATTAAATTTTCGGCAATGTCTCCGCACAAATCTTCAATTTCGTAAATGGGTAAATGGAATATGTTGTTGAGCGTTTCGTCAATCGCTTCAAAATTCCGTGACAGGTTGGCTCCTTTGCGGTCGGAAGGCAAATCGACAAAAATGTCAAAGGAGGACATTAAAATAATCGGGCGTTTTTTATCCCGTTTGATTTCAACCAATTTTTTGACATCGGTCACGCCGACACGTGTCAAATTAATCGGAACGCTGGGTTTGTTGGCCTGAACGTCCGGAAGAATCGGGCATACTTTCATTTCGTGTTAACCTCTATTGTTTTTAAAAACAAAATATTCAAAAAAATGCCTGCGCTTACTGTTATGAAATTGAATGATTTGTTTTTGTAAAATGATTCAAATGATCTGTAAAAGAAAAACCGAAAATAAAATTAAGTTCGGTTTAAAAATCATCAATAAATTGAAAAATTAAAGAATAATTTAAAAATTTGTGATATCAAATATTTTCCGTCGATATAAAAGCTTGTATGATATCCTTTCATTTTAGTTTTTTTCTGTTTATTTTATTTGTTGTTTTTTGATTTATTGATTTATTGTTTATTGTTTTTTGATTTATTGTTTATTGTTTTTTGATTTATTGTTTATTGTTTTTTGATTTATTGTTTATTGTTTTTTGATTTATTGTTTATTGTTTATTGGTTATTGTTTTTTGATTTATTGTTTATTGTTTATTGGTTATTGTTTTTTGATTTATTGTTTATTGTTTATTGGTTATTGTTTTTTGATTTATTGTTTTGTTATTTTGCTGATTTTATTGTTTTTTGTTGTTTTTGTAGTTGATTTTTGTTGTTTTTGATTGGTTTGTTGTTTTTGATTGGTTTGTTGTTTTTGATTGGATTTATTATTATTTTTGCCGATTTTGTCGTTTTTACAGATTTTTTTCGGAACTATATAGTTCCGTCGATCAATTGTGTTTTTACTTTTTAAAAAATTTACACGGTTTCGATGCGACTTAAAATAAATATAATTTCTCTAAATTTCCATTTTTCGAAAAACAAATTTAGTCGGCTTATTTTAAAACGTTTTTATCAAAAATATTCGCATAGTATGTATAAAATTATCCTCTTTGCGAAAAAAAATAAAAAAATCGTTAAAACGGCGTTAAAAGAGACAATATATAGATAAACTATATATACACGAACTTACAATTCATTCACCAGCAATATATTTTATTGCAAAGGTGATTAAGATGGCAGAAACAAGAAACTTTGTTTTAAGAGAAAAAGATGGTACAGAATCCGGTGTCTTTACCGGCAAACAACCCCGGCAAGCTGCCTTAAAAGTCGCAAACCGCGGCAACGGCAACAAAAAGAAACCGGAAACAATCATGCTCCGCGAGAGAGGAACCAAAAAAGTCCACGTTTTCAAGGCATGGAAAGAGCTCGTTGACGCTCCGAAGAACAGACCGTCCTGGATGCCCCCGAAGATCAACAAGCCCTTCGTGAAAAAAGTCGAAATCGTCAAACTCGACGAGATCTAAGCACGACTAAGTTATTTTTTTCATAGTTATGCCTACTCTTTTAAGCAAAAGCGGTGATCCGCTTTTGCTTTTTTTTAAAAATCTAAAAACATTAAAAATATATTAATGGACAAAACTCTATATTGTTATTTTACAGTTTCATAGTTATTTTCAGTTATTTCACAGTTTCATAGTTATTTTCAGTTATTTCACAGTTTCATGGTTATTTTCAGTTATTTCATAGTTATTTCACAGTGGTTTCATGTTCATATTTTTTGTACTTTTACTTTTTAACCAATCATTTTTTTCATTTTTTGTCTTTAATCCGCATTCTCATCAAAATCTTTAAGACATTGCAATGATTAGGGATTTTTATAAGCGGCTCAAATGGAACCGGTTCTTTTCAAATTCTACGATTAAGTTCATTTACATAAATTTTTCAAAAATCACAATAACCACAAAAATCATCATGAGGACCAACAATGGGATTAAAATTTGAAGATGTTTTAATCGAATCCCTTCCCTACATTCGGGATTTTTCGGAATCGGTCATGGTCATCAAAGTCGGCGGAAATGCGATGATGGGACCGGAAGCGGCCGCTAACTTAATGGAAGAAATCATTCAAGATATTGTTCTTTTGCATTTTGTCGGCATTAAAACGGTGGTTGTCCATGGTGGCGGCCCGGAAATCAATGAAAAAATGGAAAAGATGGGAAAGCAACCCAAATTCATCGGCGGCCTGCGTGTCACCGATGACGATACGCTTGAAATCGCCACCATGGTCTTGGTTGGAAACATCAACACCAAAATGGTTTCTTTGATTAACCGGTTCGGTGGAAAAGGCGTCGGATTAAATGGTGTTGACGCAAATTTAATCATGGCGAAAAAGAAAAAATCCCAAAAAATTGTTGTCGATGGAAATGAAGAAGATGTCGATATCGGATGGGTGGGCGAAACCGAAATTATCAACCCGAAAATTCTCAAAATAATGATTGAAGACGGCTACATTCCGGTCATTTCACCGGTGGCGACCGATAAAAAAGGACACATGCTCAACATCAACGCCGATACGGTGGCCGGTGACGTTGCCGCAGCTCTTGGCGCCAAAAAACTCATAATGATGACCGACATTTCCGGGGTCTTGCGGGATGTCAAAGACAAAACCAGCCGGATTTCCAAAATCGAGCTTTCCGAAATTGACGGTTTTATTGATGACAAAATCATCACGGGCGGCATGATCCCAAAAATTCGCGGCGCCGAAGTGGCCGTTAAAAGCGGTGTTGAGGGCGTTCACATTATTAACGGAAGTTCCCCACATTCGCTTCTATTGGAACTGTTCACCGATATCGGTGTCGGAACCATGATCTACAAAAAAGACGAAAATGAAAAAGAAGCGGAAGAATAAAAATTAAATTGAATTTGAATTAAATTTTATAGATTTTTTTTGAATTAAAAATCTATAAATCTAAAAATCTGTTTTAAGCCATTTAAAAATGAAAAAAAATCGGGAAAATCAATTTTTAATTTTTCCCGATTTCTCTTACAATTCTCGCCACATCTGTTCCAACTTCGGAACATTTGTTTGTGCCGCCCATGTCTGATGTTTTGACAATTCCGGCCGACACATTTTTTTCAATCGCGGACACAATCGCGTTTGCCGCTTCTTTTTCCCCGAGTGTCTCCATCAAAAGAGCGCCCGCCCAAATCGTTGCCAAAGGATTGACTTTATCCATTCCTTTGTATTTTGGGGCGGAACCGTGAATCGGCTCAAACATGCTCGTTCCTTTCGGGTTGATGTTTCCGCCGGGCGCAAGGCCGAGTCCGCCTTGAATCATGGCGCCGAGGTCGGTAATAATATCTCCGAACATGTTCGGCGTTACGACCACATCGAAAAACTCCGGATTTTTCACAAACCACATGGTGACGGCGTCTACATAATTAAAATCCGTTTGAACGCTTGGGTATTTTTTTCCGATTTCCGTGAAATTTTCCCGCCAAAAACCGTAAATGTCGGAGAGAACATTTGCTTTGTCGACCGAGGACAAATGATTGTTTCGATCTTTCGCCAAACCGTACGCGTAGTCAATCACACGGCGGGTGCCTTCTTTGGAAATCATGCCAATTTGGTACGCGATTTCTTCGCTGTCGGTCTCAATGTCCAATCCAAATTTGGCGGAATACATGTTCCGATGAACTTCCAGAAGATCCTTTTTTTCGCCTTTTTTTGCACGACCGCCGATTCCGATGTAGAAATCTTCCGTATTTTCCCGGACGACGACAAAATCAATATCTTTTGCGGTTTTGCCGCGAATCGGACACTCAATTCCTTCCAAAAGTTTAATCGGACGCAAGTTGATGTATTCGTCAAACGAAAAACGCAGGTTGAGCAAAATTCCTTTTTCCAAAATACCGGGGGAGAGACGCGGGTCTCCAAGCGCGCCCAAATAAATCGCTTTGTGACGGGACAATTCTTGAAGTGTTTCTTCGGAAATGAGTTCTCCCGTTTCCAAATAATGGTCGGCGCCATGCGGAAAGTCAATCCAGTCCACGTCAAACCCGAAAACTTCTCCGGCCGCGTCAATCACTTTTTTCCCTTCACGCACAATTTCGGGACCAATGCCGTCCCCGCCGATGACCGGTATTTTGTATTGTGTCATTTTAAAACTCCGATTTTGTTTTTAATTTTTAAATCAACTTTTATTCCAATATGTTACGTTTGAGTATGTTTTGATTCTTTGATAGGTTTAATTGTATTTTGATTATGTTTTGATTAATTTGATAGGTTTGATTATATTTTGATTATGGTTTACCAAATTCCAATCTCTTGGCGGTTTATTCAAACAATTCCTGCCGGGTGTGTGAAATCAGTCCGCCAGCGTTGACGATTTCCATGAGAAAATCCGGAATCGGAACGGCTTTATATTCTTCATTTTTGGTCATGTTTTTAACGGTTCCCGCGCCTAAATTGACTTCTAAAATATCGCCTTCCGATATGCGGTCCGCGTCTTCACATTCGACCAGCGGTAGACCGATATTGATGGAATTTCTGAAAAAGATGCGGGCATACGACTTGGCAATCACGCAGCTGACGCCGGATCCGATCAGCGCGAGCGGAGCGTGTTCCCGAGAGGATCCGCATCCGAAATTGCTGCCGCCGACAACGATATCTCCCGGGCGAGTCTGGGTTGCGAATTCGGGGCGGACGCCGGAAAATGTGAATTTTGACAGCTCCTCGGCGGTGTTGTAAATCAGGCAAGTTCCGGGAATAATCGCATCGGTATCCACATTGTCTCCGAATTTATGGGCGGTGCCTTGAAAGGATTGGGATGTTTTATTTTTCATAGGAATTCCTTTTTCATAATTTGATTTAAATTTATTGTATTGAATAATTTTAAATAATCTCAGGAAATTACAATAATTACCCATATTTATATTTGAGTCTGCGGTTAACATTGCAAAATGGGTCCGGCGGGTCAAAAGCAAAATCCGGAATATTCAAGCCCGGGAAATTCAAAAAATCCGAAAATTCAAGCCCGGGGAATTTCAAAAAATCTGGAATATTCAAGCCCGGGAAATTCAAAAAATCCGAAAAATCAAAAAAATCAGGAAATCCAAAACAAGAACTTCAAAAACAAGAACTTCAAAAATTCAGAAAAATTAGAAAATTCAAGAAATTCAGGTGATGTCATGTCTGTTTTAAATTCCCCTCAACTTGAGAAAAAGGAGCAAAATTTAAAGGAATATTTTTCTCAACAATCCAGTGTTCTGATTGCGTTTTCAGGCGGAGCCGACAGTTCTCTTTTGGCCTCGGTCGCCGCGGAGACTCCCGGCTTAAAATCGATGGCGGTGACTATCATGTCCCCGCTTGTTCCGCAACGGGAAATTGAAATCGCCAAAAAAATAGCGGCTGACATCGGAATTACTCTTCGAATTATCGAAAAGCGGATGCTGGATTTAAAAGGAATTCGGAAAAATGAATTGAACCGGTGTTATGTTTGTAAAAAGGAAGTCATGGAGACATTGTCTCAAATTGCCCGGACTCAAGGATTTGACACCATTTTGGAAGGCACCAATTATTCCGACGTGACCGGTAATGTTTCTCGCCCCGGATACAATGCGATTATGGATCTGAACAACAAGCCGGGATTTGACATCCGAATGCCGTTTGTGGATCTTGAAATTACAAAGAGTGATATTTTAAAAATTTCCAAGAAAAGAAGCACCCTTCCGGCGGACAAGCCACCCATGTCGTGTTTAGCCACACGTTTTTCCTACGGGACGGTTTTGACGCCCGAACTTTTGCAAACGGTGGACGATGCCGAACAAATGATGACAAAAGCCGGTTTTTCTCAAATCCGGATCCGGTGCCACACGGACCAAGAGCACCGGAAGTTTGCCCGAATCGAACTTGATAAGGATGAAATGGGAAAATTATTCGATTGCAAAGCGGGAGAATTATCCAAAGACTCTAAAATTCAGCCGGTCATTCGCTTTTTGAAAGAAAAAGGTTTTTCCTACGTCACATTGGATTTGGAAGGATTCAGAAGCGGGAGCATGGATCTATGAAACAGCCTGTGCCGGATGGATACGACAAATTTCAGATTCGACCGGCAACTCCGGCAGATGTTTTGCCGATTGAATCCATTCTTTCCACTTATTTTTTGGACCGGGACGACATCTCACATGAACGATTTATGGTCGCGGAAATTGGATCTGTTTCTTCTTCCAAAGTGATTGGCTGCGGCGTTTACAATGTTCGCCGTATGGCCGGCAATTCTTTATCCAAAACAGACAGCGCTTTTTCTTTTTGTGAAATCCACACGATTGCGGTTTTGCCCTCTTATAAGAACAAAGGGTACGGAAAAAAATTGCTGAATATTTTAATGAATGAAATATCCGGCTTAGACGATCCGGATTTATCAAAGACGGTTTATACACGGACAACAGCACCCGATTTTTTTTTGCATATGGGTTTTTCAATGGCTGATCCGAATGAAAAAAAACAGCTTTTTGAAGAATGCGAATCTTGCGAAAAGTTTGATTCCTGCGCGCAAAAATTGCTTTCAAAAACAATAATTTAAGTAACCGTGAGGTAAAAGATTGGGGTGGAAAAATGAACGGGCTTATTTTGATGGGCGGCTCCGCTGTTCTTTTGATATTGGCTTATTTTTTGTACGGAAAGTGGCTGGAGCGAACGTGGGGGATTGATCCCAAAAAACAAACACCGGCGCACACAAAAAAAGATGGCGTCGACTATGTTCCGGCGAAAAGAAATGTTGTTTTCGGACACCAATTTTCGTCCATCGCGGGCGCGGGTCCGATTAATGGTCCGATTATCGCGGCGATGTTTGGCTGGCTTCCGGTTCTGTTATGGGTTTTAGTTGGCGGAATTTTTATCGGTGCTGTTCACGATTTTGGTTCCCTTTACGCATCCGTCAAAAATGAGGGCAAGTCGCTTGGATATTTAATTGAAATGTATATCGGAAAAAGCGGCAAAATCTTTTTTTTAGTTTTTGTTTGGCTGCTCTCTATTTTAGTTATTGCCGCGTTTTCCAACATTGTTGCCGGTACATTTTCCGGATTTACGGTCGTGGACGGCGGGACAATCGTTTCTAATTATTCCAATGCCGCGACGGCATCGACGTCCATTATGTTTGTTTTTGCGGCCATTCTCATGGGATTATTTGTTTACAAATTTAATCCCAAATCGGTCGTCTCAACGGTGGTAGCTATTGTTTTAATTTGCCTTTGTATGGCGGTAGGCCTGACGTTTCCGGTTTATTTAACGGAAACCACATGGATTTACATTGTTTTTATTTACATTTTTATTGCGTCGGTCACTCCGATTTGGATTTTGCTTCAGCCGCGGGATTATCTGAATTCGTTTTTGCTGCTGGCCATGATGGCGGCGGCATTTGTCGGAATTCTTATTTCCAATCCGGAAATCCAGCTTCCGGCGTATTCCGGGTTTATTGTCAACGGTCAATTCCTGTTTCCCATGCTGTTTGTAACGGTGGCGTGCGGTGCGGTTTCTGGTTTTCACAGTCTGATTTGTTCGGGAACCACATCCAAACAAATCGATAATGAGCGGGATATTCTTCCGATTTCTTTTGGCGCGATGCTTGCGGAAGTGCTTCTCGCAATCACGGCGATTATTGCGGTCGGTGCGATTTCCATGGGAGGGGTGCTGCCATCGGGAACGCCGCCGGTTATTTTTGCGACGGCCATTTCCGGATTTTTGATGACCGCCGGATTTCCGGCAGAACTCTCTTTTACATTGGTTACGCTTGCGATTTCAGCGTTTGCGTTGACATCCCTTGACTCTATTGCCAGAATCGGGCGGCTGACATTTTCCGAACTTTTTGCCGGCGATGGGTTAAAAAATAAAAGTCCGCTTGGTTACGCTTTGTTTGTCAATAAATATTTTGCGACAGCGGTGACATTATTTTTCGGATTTTTGCTGTCTTTGGGCGGTTATCTTAACATTTGGGTGCTTTTTGGTTCCGCCAATCAGCTTTTGGCAGCTCTTACACTGATTGTTTTGGCCGTTTTTTTGAAAAAAACAAACCGAAGAGGAGCGATGCTTTACATTCCGATGGTATTTATGATGGCGGTGACATTTTCAGCTCTCTTTTTGACTCTTGTGGATATGTTTCAAAAAATATTCATTACCCATGACTTTATTATCTACAGCGACGGTTTACAGTTGATTTTCGCCGTTTTGCTTTTGGGTCTTGGATTTTCCGTCTCCGTTCGCGGAATTCAAAAGTTGCTGGAGACAAAACCGGAAAAATCCGGGGCGGCGGTATAAACATTTAAAATTAAAATTTTATTTTATTTTTTATTTTACTTTTCATTTTATTTTATTTTTTATTTTATTTTTCATTGAGTTTATTGATGTGAATTTATGTTAACGCTTGGCATTGTCAATATGTATGATAAAATTAAAATCGTGGACGCCCATTACCGCGCGATTGCGCGGGCGGCACCGATTTGTTATGCTTATGATTTTTCTTTGGCGCTCTTTGATTTTCCATTTAAAATGGAAAAAGACGAGTTGGTAGAATTTGTTCGCGAGCAGACTACAATTGGCGAGTCCGGGAAATATTTGGAACTTCTGAACAAGGAGCATCATTTGTATGTGTCGGATATGCCGGCTAAGGGCTTTCCGGCGCATTTCGGCTCCATTGTGGTGACGACGTCTAAGCCATATCTGCAAAAAGCATTGACGCCCTTGGATGTGGCGGATGGAAATTTGAAAAAGAAGTCTTACATGTTTTTGGTCGGCCTCGGGCGAAAAGGACTTCCTAAAGACTTATTTGAGCGGGCGGAATACCATTTGGACATCACATCCAAACGCATTTCCTTGGAAACATGCACGGCAATCGGCGCGATTCCAACGCAAATCAATGCGCTCACTTTTGCTTTGGAGCAAAAAAACAAGCATCAACCGGTTGAAAATTATAAAAAATAAAAAACGGACCATAATTTTGAAAAAGTCTTAAAAATCCGGTGCCATAACGCGCATGGGCGGTTCCAAAACAAAAAATATTAATAGATCGCGTTTAAACTAAGTTTTTGGTTCAAACATTTAAGTTAAAGGGGAATTCCATGAAGAATGAAACAAAAATTTTGTTGTTTTTTATTTTAGTTTGCTTTTTTTATTTTACAGCATTGTTTTTTCTTCCACCGGACATCACAACGCAGCTGGTATTTATTTTTATTTCAGCCGTATTTGTGATTCCTCTTGGTTTTTACGTTTGCAAGCCCAAAAAGAACACAACTTGAAAAAAAAGTACCAAAAACAGCCGAAAAGCCACCGCAGAATTCAATATACTTGAAATCCGTTACTTTCCTTTATGCTTCGAAATTCTTACATTCAAATGGATGGAATCGGCAAAGGCGCTGAAAAAAGTATTTGGGATTTTGGCATCGAATCTTGGGAGGATGCCGTTGCTCAATTAGATCGCCTTCCGGTCTCCAAAACCAAAAAAGCGGCCGTTGAAAAAGGAATCGACGAATCGGCGGCGCATTTGAAAGATGAAGACCATCTTTTTTTCGCGCAGCGGTTGCCGTCGGCGGAACACTGGCGCGCTTATTCCGAATTTTCCGAGTCCGTGGCTTTTGTTGATATTGAAACGACCGGACTTGCGCCCGGCTACGACAGTATCACGGTTGTTGGAATTTACGACCGAAAATGTGCAAAAACATATGTCAAAGGCATTGATTTGGAAGAAATTGTCCCGGCCTTGTCAAAATACAAAATGCTGGTAACGTTTAACGGCGCACGTTTTGATTTGCCGTTTATTAAGCGGGAATTTCCGGAAATTGAATTCAATCATTTGCATATGGATTTGATGTATCCGCTCAAACGAATCGGCTATTCGGGCGGCTTAAAAAGCATTGAACGACAATTGGGAATTGAGCGGGATGAGAATGTCAAAAACGTGGACGGGTTTGAGGCGGTCCGTCTTTGGCGGCGGTATGAGCGCGGGGATGAAGAAGCGCTGGATACGCTTTTGCAGTACAACAAAGAAGATATTGTCAACCTTGAAACCATCATCCATAAAGTTTATCCATCATTTATCCGAAATTGTTTTGAAAAATAAACCGGCCACATATTATTAAAATTTGTATGTTTTAGATAATCATACAATTTTTAAAAATTGTTAAGGTGAGTTCTGATATAAAAATTATATATAGTGCTTTTATTTCAAAAAATCATTATGCTTAGATATTTTTTGTATTGTAAGATCTATTGCATGCATTATATCATTGAATATAAAATATGTTTTTATTAAATACATTTTTATCTCTAAAATATTATATTCAAACATATATATATATTTTGATGATTTTTGATTAATTGCCATTTTATTTTTAAAATGGTAATTAAAAACAACAGGAGTCATTAAAATGAAAAAAACAAAAGTAACCTCAATTCTACTGTGTCGGTTTTGATATTTTCATTTTTTATTCCGGCGGTCATGGCTGAGGAAAATCAAAAAATCGCAACCAAAAAAATTTATGATTTAAGTGTCCAATATTCTGATGCGGAGACATTAAGCAACGAAGACACAGAAGAAATGGAAAAAATTGTAAACCAATTTTTAAACTTGTATGAAATTCAAGTTAATGACTTGAATATTAGCAACACAAAGATAAAAGCAAATGATACGAATCTGATTCTTTTTGGAGAAATTACATACAATACTATCAATGATAGTAAATCCATTCCTCAAAAAGCAGAAATGTATTCAAATATTGATATTTCCAATAATTCATATCATCTCGTAACAAATAAAGAAGATGTGTGTTATGAGATTCTCTCTACCAAAATTCAAAATAATGGCAGTAACAACACATATGAATTGGTAACAATTTCATCGATAAATGGAGTTAATGCAAAGAGATAGGGAAATTATTCAAATTGAAAGCTCGCAACAATCTCTTGATAAAAGCAATTTTCCTGTAATTAATGCATTGCGCGGTTCACATTATTTCAATAGCAGTTATCCCCCCTATTCAACATTACTTATTAGTAATGCTTCTGGAGTGGTTTTACTAGTAAGTGTTTCCTACTTAGCAACCATTCTTGCAGGTGTTGTTGGGGGACCAGCAGGCACTGGGGCGGCTCTTGCAGTAATTGATACGATAACTACCCTTATTGCTTTAGGTGAAGAGTTTTTGGGGTTTGATGACATAGATTTGTATGTAAATATTTACTCTACATTAACGCAGATTTGGATTCCAAATATATTGAATAATGAGTTAGGAGCTCTTTCTGGTGTCCCAACTGTTCCGTCTATTAAAATATATATTGAAGCATCGTATGCGGTATGGTGAGCAAAAAAACAGTGAGTAAGTTGAAAAACTTACTCATTGCTAATAGAAAAGGTGTTGAAGATGAACCAAAAACAAAAAAAAGTTATTTTACTGGTTTTACTCATACCGAGTATTATTTTTTTTATTTGGAAATTTCAGGAACCACATGGATTTTTTATGTTTAAGAGTTTGGGCTTGGGTGCTTTTTGTATTTATACTTCATTAAACCCCCATTCTTATCGTTTGCCTAAAATATGGTTTTTTTTGTTTTTTGTTTTCGGAGTTTGCTTTTATGGGTCTGTTGCATGGCTTTTTCTTTTTCCGAATCAATTTGATCCAAAGATTGTTGCCTTTATTCTGACCGCTTTTGTTGTTTATGTTGTTGTTTGGTATTTAGGTCTTAAAAAATCCGAAAAATTATGATTTATTTTCAAACATATATCATTAAGTAACTAATAAACAACTTATTTATTTATATTTTAATAAAAGAACTCTATTGAAGTATTTCTCCCCCGTTTTTTCCAATGGAATATCAATAGATTCCAGCCTATTTTTAAAAATAATTTATTTAAAATAAATTCATCAAAATAATTAAAAATAATACGTTTATTCCAAAAACACTTTCTTTTAATTAATTTTATATTTTTAAAAATATGAAACTAAAACGCAGGCTTGTAAAAATTAAAAATAAAAACACACCTCGGTTCTTATTGATTTTTAAAAATTTTGTTGCCGTAACGCGCGCGGAGGCAGCATCAAAAAGGAAAAATAAAAAATAGAAACAAGAAAAAAAGAAACAAGAAAAAAAGAAACAAAAAAATTGAAACAAGAAAAAAAAGAAAACAAAAAAAGAAGCGGAAGTCCCGATTATTTTTGAATCGGGGTTCCGGTGGTTTGCGTAATTTTTTCAAATCTTTTTACCATATCCAAAGTGACGGGTCCGGGTTTTCCGGTTCCGATTGTCCGGCCGTCCACATAAACGACGGGCGCGGCTTCGGCGGCGGTTCCGGTTACGAAAATTTCATCGGCGGTGTACACGTCAAAAATTCCGATTTCTTCCACTTTGACCGGAATTTTGGCTTCCTGCAAAAGTTCAATGGCGGTTGCGCGGGTAATTCCTTTTAAGTTTCCAATCGTCGGTGGGGTGTACACAACACCGTTTTTAATGATGAAAATGTTGTCTCCCGAACCTTCGGCGACTCGGCCGCAGTTGTCCAGGAAAATGGCTTCATCGGCGCCTTTGGCGTTTGCTTCGATTTTGGCCAAGATGTTGTTCAAATAATTCATCGATTTGATGTTGGGCGGAAGTGCGTCGGGCGCCACACGGCGGACACCGACCGTCACGGCTTTTAAGCCGGTTGTGTACAAATCGCCGTACATGGAGCCCCAGTATTTGGCAATGATGTAAACGTTGGGTTTTGCGCATTTTCTCGGGTCAAGTCCCAAATCACCGTTTCCACGGGTAACGAGCGGGCGGATGTAGGCGTCGGTGAGATCATTGACGCGCAGCGTTTCTAAGATCGCTTCCGACATCTGTTCTTTGGTCATGCCGACGTTTAAATCAATGGCTTTCGCTGAGTCAAATAACCGGTCAACGTGTTCTTTTAATTTAAAAACACGGCTGTTGTACGCGCGGATTCCTTCAAAGACACCGTCTCCGTAAAGAAAACCATGGTCAAAAACGGACACACAAGCTTGACCTTGGGGAACAAACTTGCCGTTCACATAAATTAAATTTTCTTTTTCACTCATTGAATCATTTCCATTGATTTTGTTTTTAATCATTTTCATTTAAAATATAAAATCAACACCTACAAAACATACAAAAATATCAATTCATTTAAATGTTTTTCGTCCGCTTGCCTTTTAGAATGATGAGATTTAAATTCAAAAATAGAATTCAAACAACCGAATTGTCAATTTAGCCGGCGGATTGAATTTTAAAGAACATAAACTATATAAGGAAAAAGAAACGTTTCTCTCCCCCAGTCGATGTAAATCACTTGGGCTCGTGGCTTAGCCAGGATATAGCGTCGGGCTTCTAACCCGAACGTCGGGGGTTCGAATCCTCCCGGGCCCGTTTTTCTCTTTATGGATTTTTATTTGCTATTTGTTTTTATTTTTTCGTTTTTTCGTTTTTTCGTTTTTTCGTTTTTGTTATTTGTTTTTGCTATTTGTTTTTTCGTTTTTGTTATTTTTTTATTGTTTTGTGTCTTGCCTTTTTTATCATCAACCACCGCCCCATTCTATTTCAATTTCCGAGACGGTCATCTCCATTTCAAAAGTTGTGTCTGATTCTATTCGGATAGTCCTTTTTTCGGAATCATATTGAATCTCCCACGCCGGAAAATCTGTTTTTAATTGTTCGGAAAAAGAAATCATCCAATTCTCCAGAAGTTGATTGTGGTTTTCATAATATTCCGCATCCTTCTCAAAAATGGAGGTTTCCGGTTTGTATTGGATTTCCAGGAGATTGACTCGGTCCCGGACGGTTGCGGTTTTTGTCACATAAAATCGGAGATTTTTTTGTTCGGCTTCCACCGGCGGCATTCGGCTTTTGAAAATTTGTCCGGAAAAAGTGAACATGGTTTGGTTGTTTTCCCCCCGCCGGACCGATATGGAAGGAGACGATACAAAAACGGCGCCGTTTTTTTGGCCGAGAACACAAGAAGACGGGCCGTAAAAATACATTTGGTCCGGAAGCTGCTCATATTTTTTGGAAAACAAAACCGACCCGTGGCTGAGTGTTAAAACTTCGAACTTTTTTTCATTTTCATTTTCATCTTTGTTCTCGTTTTCATTTTTGTTCTCGTTTTCATCTTTGTTCTCGTTTCCGTCTCTGATCTCGTTTCCATTTTTGTTTTTTTTCGGCAAAAAATCCGCTTCCAAAAACGAATGCTCGTTGGAATCTGCAATCATAAATACGGAATTTGGCGGTAGGGTTGCGTTGGTCCGCACAAAAAAATATCCGGCGTTTTCATCCGCAAAAACTGATGTGTTTTTAGAGACAATAATTTGGGTTTCGGAGACAAAATCGCTTTGTCCCGTAAATGAAATTGATTTTTTCATCAAAAGATTGATTTTTTCCGCAAAAAGAAGAACGGATGAAAAAAAGATTTTTTCTTCCTTTTCCTCTTCTAAAAGAGCCCGCGCCGGAAGAACATTGGCAGTGATTAAAGAAATGGCAACCGCTAAAATTCCCAAAAGCAACAAAGCGCCAAAAACAGCGGAAACGCCGGACCGGTTCTTTAAAAATCGGAAAAAGAAAAATTTGTGTCTCATTTTCATCCTCTGCCTCAACAAAACCCCTCAAGTATTTCCGTCTTTTTAAATAATTTTTTAAAATATTATTCAAAAACAAATAAAACAAGCAAATAAAACAAATAAAAATAAAAAATAAGAAAAACAAATAAAAATTAAAAAACAATAAAAACAAGCAAAATACGGTTTTTTGTCAAAATCACAATTTGCTAAGGCAGGAGAGCAAAAAAGTATTATACCAAAAGGGAGGCATAATTATAAAGAGTTAAAAACCCGAATCGGAAATTTAATTTTAAATTAAATCGATTTATATTTAATTCCACGCCACACTTATTTAATGTCTTTAACGCCACGTATTTAATGTCTTTAACGCCAACTTTCATTATCCTCTCTCTTTCACACGATTTTATTCCAATTCCACAAAGATAAACGAGACTTGTCCATGTATTCGAGAATGAAAAATAATTCCACAACACAACTATCCTTAAGAAAGCTCTTCCTGTTGTCGATTCTTTTTACCATTTTGGCCGGGTGCCTTTGCGCCACCGCCGCCGCCGATACCAAAGGAAGCAACATTTGGGACGAAGAACAAAGAATGCCGTCCACCTACAACTGGACACCGCATTTGTATTCCGGATTCTATTTTGATACCGATTCCGATTTATACACCGAATCCCTCGAAATGACAATTTCCACATCCGGCCGGACAATCGAATCCTCAAACGCCCGATACATGACGGAAGTCGAACCGGCCAGATTTGCGTATTCCGATTGGGGAAGCTATGATTTTATTGCTTGGATCGGAAAACCCTATTTCGCCGGCTACGAAAAATATGATTCCGGCGACAAAAACGATACGGCTTATTTTGCAAAATCCAATGTCAGTACCCTTTCCGACAAAAGATTGTATGAGGTTCTCATCAATGAAAAATCCGAACGAAAAATCAGTTCCGGAGACACTCACAATTTGGAAAACGATTACAAACTCCGGATTTCAGACATCAATACCAACAACCGTGAATTCAGGCTGACGCTTGAAAAAGGCGGCAGCGCGGTCAAAAACGAAACCGTCTCTTCCAATTCCACATTTGTCTTTGAGAAAAGCTTGGACAATTCCGGAAGCATCCCCATTATTGCCGTTCACGTCCGAGACGTCACCGACGGAAAAGCCGTCATCGACGGAATTTTCCAAATATCTGAAAATTCCAAAGACGTTTCTTCCGGAAAACGTGTAGATGCCATGGAAATCACAAACGTCAACAACACATCCATTATCATGAAAAATCCGAGCCGGATTGATTTGTCCGCCAACCGCAACATCACCCTCATGGAACACATCAAAATTCAAGTCGGCGACTCCTCAAAACTCCGTTTCGGCTTGATTTCAGATCCGATTACTACTGCCGAAAAAAAATACCCTTCCAGAAGCTCCGTCTATGACATTTATGACAACAATATGAAAAGTTGGACCGGTCGCAGTTATGGCGAGTTCTCTTACATTTGGAGTAATGGAATGACGCCCGAAAACTTAACGGTGGATGTCAAAGGAAATATCGGTCGAACGCTCAATCCCAAAGAAATCAGCTATGAAGTGTTGTCTTACAACTCCTCTTTTAATTATTCCGATTGGGGCGGCTTTAAGTCCGTTCGTATTGCCGGAGACGAATACTTTGCCGGCTACACCGCTTACAATTCTTCTGAAAAGAACAACACGACCAATTTCACAAGCAGCGATTACAATATTCTTGAAAAAGGACTGATTTCTAAAGTTTTGGTCAATAATAACAGCAGCCGAAGTTATTCCGTCGGCTCCGAAATTTCCCTTGGAGACGGCTACGCGCTTAAATTAAACAAAATAGAAGGCGAAGGAAGCAGCAAAAAGCTCAATCTGACGCTTCTTAAAAACGGATCGGCGGTAGAAAATGCCAGTCTGTCCGAAAACGAAAATTATATCCGCAAAACCACTTTTGGAGAAATCGGCGGCGTTCCGCAAATCGTTGTCCGAGTCGGATCTATTTTTGTCGGCAGCAGCAGCACCGAAATTAATATTTCCGGAATTTTCCAAATTTCCGACAACACAACCGACGTGACTGCCGGCCGCCGCATAGACAACATGCGGGTGGAATATACCAGCCGGACCGGATTTTATTTGCTGAACAATGACACGATTGATTTGTCCCGTGGCCGCGACATTCGGTTGGTTGGAAATTTATCTCTTCACGTCGCAGATTCGGATGACGTCCGCTTTTTCTTCTTCAATCAAAATGGGTCAACCACGCAAAAATCCTTAAAAATAATCCTTCCGGATATGGTTTATCCGTATCAAGACATAGACATTCGGGTGCAGGCGTCTGATGGCAGCAATTGGATAAATGCCGAAGGCGTCCAAGTCCGTGTCAATGGAAACAGTATTGGGTCAACAAATTCTTCCGGACAAATTCAATATACGGTGGGGGAATCCGGCACTTACAATTTTTCCGCGGAAAAAGACGGGTACACCTCCGCCTTCCAAATGAAATCCACGACGGATCCGGAAAAAAATCTGACAATGACGGCACCGCTTTATATTTTTGAAAGTGATTCTTTCCTGATTTTTGTCCGGGACGATTCTTACGCATATGTCACCGGTGCGTCTGTCTATGAAAATAATGTTTTGATTGGAATGTCTGATGAAAACGGATCGGTTTCCGTCACCGCCAAAGCGCCCGGCTCATTTGAATACAAAGCCACAAAATCAGGATACGGTCCGGGAGCCATGAGCCAAAACATTTTGCCCTACGGCCCGTACTTTGCGGTGACCAACGCGCCTTTGTCCGAACTTGAATTTTTCATGAACCAGCGGACGAAAATTCCATTTGAAATCACCAACGTCGGCAAAGAAAAAGGGGTCGGGGAAGTCTCCATCTCTTTTAATGATCAAAACACGACCAAAAAAGTGACGCTTGAGCCGGGGGAATCTAAAACGATTTCATACACGGTAAAGCCTCTTACAGCCGGATACAATGTGATTACGGTGGGCAACCAATCGTTTGCGTTTTATTCGAACGAATCCGGCAAACCAGCCGTTCCTTGGGACATGCTTGCAATCGGCGGCGGCATTCTTTTGTTGATTTTAGTGTTGGCCGGCGGGGTTTGGTATTTCACGCAAAAGAAACGCGGCAACCAAAAAACAAAAAAGCCGGCAAAATCGACAAAATCGGCAAAATCAGTATCGGCAAAATCGGCAACCCCTTCCAAGTCGAAATCTTCCAAACCGGCAAATGCGTCTCAGAAATCATCAACATTCGGATTCTTAAGCGGCGGCTCCAACGGGTCCGGTAGCGGCAATTCCGGCAGCAATTCCGGCAGCTCCTCCTCAAAGCCAAAACCGAAAAATACCGCACCGTCTCAGTCCTCCAAATCCAAGGAAAATACGCATAAATTTTCCAGCAGCAATAAGCCGGCCGAATTGAAAAACAGCCAAAAGAAAGCACGGGAAAATCAAGAGAAGAAAGGCAAACTTTAAGAGCAAACTTTAAGCAAAATAAAAAAAACGTAAACAAAGTTTAAATCATGGAAAATCAAAGGTTGTCTAAGTCAGAGTTTTGTCTTAAGAATGTAAAGATTAAAAGAATAAAAAGAATTAAAAATATATTCGATTTGAATTCATGAGAATAATTTGATAGAATTATTGGAAATATTTTATTGAATTCAATTGAAAAATTAAAAAAGAGGAAATGTCATGAAAACCGCATGGATTAAAGCAGATGAAGGCGACTGGGAACAAAAGAAAGGGCGGATTACCGTCGGTCTTGAATCCGGAATCGATTTTGTTTTTGCGGGTTCGGTGGACATTTCCAAAATCAAGAAACTCGGGACCGTTAAAGTGGCCTGTTTTTTTGAGGAAGATCAAGAAGGCGCCGATGTGTTGGTTATGGACCTAACCCCTGAAAACGGGGATGTTTTGGATGATTACACCGAGGCGCTCAATGTCAAAATGATGAAAGAGTTGAAACGCTCCGGAAAAACAATTGCCGGATATGTGGACATTCGGAACAAAAAAGCGGAACAGTATGCCGCTGAGGCTGGAAAGCATTTGGATTATCTGATTATTTCCGCAAGCGATTGGCGGATTATTCCGCTGGAAAATTTGATTGCGGTGCTGGACAAATATGATGTCAAAATCATTGCGTGTGCCGGTTCCGTTTCTGAAGTTCAAACCGCGGTTCAAATTTTGGAAAAAGGGGTGGACGGTGTTTTGATTGATTGCGAAGATGTGGGCGACATCAAAGAAGCCGTTTCCTTAGTGAAATCTCTGGATTTTGCGGTGGAAAGTTTAAGCACGGCACAGGTCACCAAAGTCCAATCTTTGGGAATGGGCGACCGGGTGTGTGTGGATACCTGTAATCTCATGGTTCCCGGCGAGGGAATGCTCATCGGCTCTCAATCTTCCGGCTTATTTTTGGTTCAGGCCGAATCGGAAGAAAGCCAATATGTGGCATCCCGGCCTTTTCGAGTCAATGCGGGCGCAGTTTATTCTTATGTGAAAGTCGGGGATTCCATGCGTTATCTTTCGGAACTTAAAGCCGGGGACGATGTGACAATTGTAAAAGAGTCAGGAGAGACGCGTCCCGGAATTGTCGGACGTGTCAAAATCGAATCCCGCCCGATGATGCTCGTGGAAGCCCAAGTCGATGGAAAAACAATTAAAGTGATTCTTCAAAATGCGGAAACGATTCGGCTGATTCAGCCGGGTGGAAAAAGCGTCCCGATTACAAGCTTAAAGGAAAGCGACAAAGTTTTGGTCAAAACAGAAAAGCCCGGACGTCATTTCGGGATGAGTGTCAATGAAAAAATTATTGAAAATTAAATCTCTAAACAATTATAACAATTAATAAAAAAATTTGAAAATTAATGAAATATCGAAAATTCGAAAAAATATTTGAAAAAAGATTTGCTGTTCAAATTGATATTATTTTTCATTCATTTTTTCTCAGGGATTATTATGAGTTCTTCAGATCTTGTTTATCCGTCTGTTGTCGGGACAATTGTCCGTGACCCGGTTTATTCTGCTTTTGTGGGGAGGGAACTGGGTGCCGATATTTTGGAAATTCGTTTTGATTTGATTTTGGCGGATTTGATGAAAAACGGTGATGAAAAAGCGGCCAAGAAAGAAATTCTTTCTCTGATTCGAAAAGTAAAAGAAACCGGTCTTTTCATTATCGGGACGTTTCGTTCCAAAAAGGAAGGCGGCGCAATGGATTTGAATGCGTGTGATTTATTTAAGTGGATCCGATTTGTGACGCCATATGTCGATTTTATTGATTTGGAGTGGTCAAGTTCGGAAAATAAGCTTAAAAAAGCGATCGAGCACGCTCAAAAATCTTGCACACGCGTGATTATTTCTTCTCATTATTTTGGAAAAATGCCGTCCCAAAAAGAGATGGTTAAAATGCTGTCCGTTTCTCAAAAGTTTGGGGCATGTGTCTCAAAAATTGCGGTCACACCTAAAGACAATACTGATGTTTTAAAATTGTTTGAAGCCGGCGCACGCTCTCAAAAAGAGATCTTAAAATCAAAATCAGGGCCCGCAAATCTATGTTTGATTGCGATGGGGGAACCTTTCCAATATTCCAGAATTATTGCGCCCCTGTTCGGTTCCGTTTTTTCCTACGGATTTATTACGGAGCCGGCAGCGCCGGGGCAATTAAGAGTCGATGAAATCAAAGCCGGAATGAAAAGTTTAAATTTGAGTTCATCACTTCTCGAAAAAGAAAAAACCTGTTGATCACAGACAAAACATGTTAAATAAAACGAAAAATAAATACGTTAAATAAAACGAAAAATAAATACGTTAAATAAAACGAAAAATAAATACGTTAAATAAAACGAAAAATAAATACGTTAAATAAAACGAAAAATACGTTAAATAAAACGAAAAATAAATACGTTAAATAAAACGAAGAATATCATTAAAAACCGGGTTTTTGAAAATGCCGAATATAAACTCCGTAACAAAATCTTCCGTTTCAAAATACGGTGTTTTCGGATATCCTGTTTCTCAATCTTTATCCCCTGTCATGCAAAATTCGGCCTTTTCCAAAGCGGGTCTGCCGGCTGTTTATCAGGCGTTTGAAGTTAAGCCGGAAGAGTTGGAGTCTTCTATTTTAAAGGCGCAAGCGGATGGTTTTATGGGACTTAATTTAACCATTCCGCACAAAGAAGCGGTTTTAAAATTCGATTTTTTGAATCCCGATTCTTTCTCCAAAATGGCCGGTGCTGTCAATACCTTACGGTTTTCAAATGGATTCATTGAAGGATTTAATACGGATGCCGGCGGCGCCATGCTTGCACTGGAATATGAGGAGATTCATCCGGCCGGCAAAAAAATACTCGTGATTGGAGCCGGTGGCGCTTCTCGCTCTCTGTCCTTTTTGTTTTCAAAAATCGCAAGCGAACTCAAAATTATCAATCGAACGGCGGAACGGGCAGAAAAATTAGCGGCCGACATTTTTTCTCATCTGCCGGAGGATCTTCAAAATAAAAAAATATCCGGCGGCGGTTTTGCTGATATTTTAAACGATATTTCAAATGCGGACATTATTCTTCAAACAACGGAACTCGGGATGGGAGTGTATGAATCTTTTTCCGTTTTTGATCAAATTCCGAATTTTTGTTCGGGGGAGGAAAGGGCAGTTTTACTCAAAAAATATTTAACTTCGGACAAGGTTGTTTTTGATATTGTCTATCATCCCAAGGAAACAAAATTTTTAAAAGAATCTCGGGCAGCCGGCGCAAAAACAATCAACGGAATGATGATGCTGGTATTTCAAGGCGCTCTGGCTTTTGAAATCTGGACCGGTCAAAAATCGGATATTTCCGTCATGAGGCAGGCGGTTTTAGAAGCGCTTGACAACAACCAATCGATAACAACCAATCGATAACAATCAATCGATAACAATCAATCGATAACAATAATCGATAACAATAATCGATAACAATAATCGATAACAATAATCGATAACAATAATCGATAACAATAATCGATAACAATAATCGATAACAATAATCGATAACAATAATCGATAACAATAATCGATAACAACAAATCATTGCAATAATTTTCTTAAATCATTCGCATTCAAATAATAACGGCGGCAGCAGTAAATGACTCCAAGCAATTCTTCGAACCGGTCTGAAAACGAACAGGCGGAGGCGGTTTTATCCGGGCCGGAACAAGTTGCGGATTCTAAGGAAATGCGTAAACTTATCGGACTGATTGAACGTTACGCGGTTCAAAAACACGCGACGGTTGCCATGGGAATTCGGGAGCCGGATACCGATACCATCAAATGCGTCCGCCGCGCGGTTGAGAACGGGTATGCGGATGTGATTTTGGTTGGAAATGTCGATGAAATCACACGCGTGTCCAAATCCGTTTTTAGCGAAAAACCGCTCCCATTTCAAATCATTGATACGAATGAGCCGGAAGAAAAGCTTGTCTCTCTTTTGATGTCGGGCGAAGTGGACGCTGCAATTCGGGGGACGGCAAAAGCCGGCGATTCGCTGTCACGTTTAAAAAATGCCTGCGATATCCATGAAATTCATCGAATCGCCATTCTTTTGACAAAACAAGGCAACCCCTATTTTTTCGCGCCGGTCGGCATTGATGAAGGAATGACGGCGGAAGACAAAGTCAAATTCATCTGCCTTGGAACGCATTTGCTTAAACGTCTTGGCGTTTCCCCGTGTGTCGGACTCATTTCCGCACCGACAGCGGCCGGAAAAGCCGAATCGGAAATTATTTTGGCAGCCATGAAAGAAAAAGGGATTCATGCGGTGGATTACCATATGAATCTTGAAAAAGCATTTGAAAATTCCAATTATATTATCGCGCCCAACGGCATTTCCGGGAATTTAATTTTTCGGGCGCTGACTTTTTTAGGCGGCGGAGATGGCCTTGGCGCTCCGATTCTTATGGACCATCATGTTTTTGTGGATACGTCCCGGTCGGCCGGCCATTATACAAAAGCAATTATGGTTGCCAGTGCATTGTCTAAAAAACGGGAACACAAAAAATAAATTTATTCGCTTTGTTTTTCAACAAAAACTCGTGGTTGGTTTTTATTTTTTTGTTTGCCGCAACTTTACTGTTTTGCCGGTGCCGGTATTGTTTTCTTTTTTAGTTCTTCTGCGCTTGAATTTTATTCATCAATTCCTCAAAGCCGATGTATTTGGTTCCGTCCCAAAATTCCGCGTTTTCTCCGGCCGGTTCAATGTACAGATCGGAAATGAAATATTCCGGTTCAGTCTCGCTATTGCGGATAAATAAAATGTATTTTCCGCCGATTTCCAGCTCTTGTGAACAATTGCCGTAAGTAAATCCATCAATGGTTCCACCCCACATTTGCTTTTTAAATTCCGCCGGCATTTTTCCTTTCAAAACGGTATCGGTTTTAAAAGTATGTTCTGTGTTAATCGGCATGTCATAAGGCATTGCATCTCGTGAGCCGGCCCAATTTTTCAAATTCCATATCCCTTTGGAATCCGTTAGTGTCGCGATGACAATAGTGTCGGAATCGGATATTTTTTCATCAACCGGAACTCCGACGTAACAAATGCACATTCCGCCAAGCGATATGTCCCCCTCTCCTGTTTTTTTGGTGTGGCCGATATAGACCGCAACGACTGAAATCATCACGGCAAGGACAATCACAATAATTATTCCGGCTATGATCTTTTGATTTTTGTTCATAATCTCCGCTCTTTTTTTCAATGAATCAAAAATAAAAAACAAGTAAAAATCCAATCAAGTAAAAATCCAATCAAATAAAATCTAAATCAAAGTGGAATCAAGTAAGATCAAAGTAAAATCGAAGTAGAATCAAGTAAGATCAAAAATAATAATACAAAAAAATTGATCGGAAACATGCAAACGCAGTGTTTCAGATCTTTAAAATTGATTTGTTACAGTCAAACGTTAGAATTCAAATGTTTAGATTCATCACTTCTATCGGGCCGGCATAACAAATGATTGGTTCCGGAACGTCTGTATTTACAATTATTTCCTCGGCCGGATCGGCATAACAAATGATTGGTTCCGGCACGTCTGTATTTACAATTATTTCCTCGGCCGGATCGGCATAACAAATGATTGGTTCGGGCATCGGCGCCCGTATGTTTTCTATCTGATCGGTTTTTTCTGATCCGGCATAGACGGTGAGCGTTGAAATTAATAATACGCAGACGGTAACCACTGCAATCAGTATGTTTTTCTGAAAATTGTTCATTTTTTTCGATCCTGTTTTTTTATCCATAATTAAATTAATAAAGAGATTAGGCAGCCGGGGTGGCTGCAATATCTTTTTTCAATTGGTCGAGTGAAATCTCGCCGTAATAATCATTCGAGAAGTTGCCGTCGCTTGTTTGGATAAACGCATCCGGTTCCCCGATTTGAATGTAGTCCATCGGAATGATGTTTCCGTTTTCATCTTTCGGATATTGAATGAATAAAAGGACAATGTCGCCTTTGTCAAACGATGGGACTTTCATGGCCGCAAATGTATAACCATCGGCGGTTCCGCCTTTGACGCGCCCGAGGAATGTGTCGTTGACCGTTCCTTTCAAAATCTCGTTGGTTTTAAAGGTGTATTCCGTGGAGATGGTCGCTTTTTTGCCGGTTTCATTTTCATAGTTTGAAATATTTTCCGGTTTTTTGCCGTCGGCCGTATCCCAAACGCCCCTTTCATCCGTCACATTGGCAACGACAATTAAATCCGATTTTGCAATCAGTTGATTGTATTCCGGGAAATACCAGTTAATCATGATTGTTCCCAAATCGGTTTCATTGGCCGAATTATTTTTTTGTCCGGATGTCGCCGCATAGACGCCGGCGGCCGCAATAACAATAAAAAAGACCGCTAACAATATGATCCATATTTTCATGTGTGATTTCTCATCCATCTCTTTTCACCTGTTGCTCGAACTGATTTTTGTAAAACAAATTCAAAATCTAAACAAAAATCTAAACAAAAATCTAAACTCCAAAAGAATTCGTTTTTATAAAGCCTTTACTTAAACTGCAAATGAAATTGAAGTTTAAAATGAAAATGAGATTGATAAAATCATCCATGAGCGAATGAAAATAGTGGGTGGCAAATTTTATCGGATTTTTCATTTTTTTGCCAAACATTGAAAATTTGATTGGGAAATTAGATTTTTAATCCATTCATTTAAATTAAAATAAATTCGGAATCAAGATAATTTTATATTTAAAAACTCTCATCACTTTGTTTTATTCTATTTTTAAAATCCGTCTATCGATTCTGTTTTCTATTGTCTAAAACTCTCACCACTATGCAATGACATGTTTTTTGATTATTTTTCTATTTTCATATCTGATTCTCTTTTAAAAAAATCTCATCTTTCCCTTCAATCATTGAATATGTCCTTCATAAACAAGTACAATCGGCATTATTATCTTGTAATTGTCCTCTTGTAAGACCTTTCTTTAATTGACTTCATTCTTTCTCAAAATTTATAAAATATATTTTATATTGAAAAACTCTCACCACTTGGGAATTATTTTGCTTTCATTTGTGGCAACGCTTATTGTTTTCTTTTCTTCAAAACTCTCACCACTTGGATAATCATATTTATTCAATTAATTTCTATTTAATTCATTTAACTCATTTTATGATTCATTTATAAATATTTTTAAATCTTTGCTCTTTTGAGCGTTTATGAAACTCAGTACAAAGCAAAAACAGTTTATGGATGTCGTGTCGCTCATCCGAAAATCCCGTCAAAACGCTATAAAAATGGTCAACACCGAGCTTATTTACCTGTATTGGAATGTCGGCCAATATATCAGCGAACGTATTGAAAAATCAGAATGGGGTCAATCGGTTGTCAAAGAACTTGCGGATTATCTGTCCCGTGAAGATCAAGGATTGAGCGGATTTTCCGATAAGAATCTTTGGCGGATGAAACAATATAATAAAATTAAGTTTCAATAAATTATTTTTTAAATATTTAAAAATAATCGATGAATCAGCTTGAAAAAATAGTTTGATTTAATTTTTTATATCTTGCCAATCTTCCTTATCTCTTTTTTATTTCTTTCATCCGGTCAAGTTTTAATTTGATGAGAAAACTGACAATCCCAAAAAGAACAACCAAAGCAATTCCCGCCATCCAAATATGAACGGTTGTTTCCGGCAGGGAATAACCGGTCCCGATTGTACATTGTTCGTTTTTTGCAAAACAGGATGGGAGATACAATATTAAAAAGAAAAGAACGAACAATCCGGCAGCAATTCGATTTTTGAACATTTTGTCACGACCGATTGGTCAATTTGTGTTATTTTATCCTTGATTTAAAAATGTGATTTTGAATATTTATGAATATGTATAAAAGCCGAATTTGCAAAAAAAAATCCAAAAAAAAAGCCGGACAAACTTTCGTTTGTCCGGCAGATTTGAAATGCCGGAATTTTCATTTCCGGATTTCATATTTTTAATTTTTATTTGTGTTTGCTGCACGCTTATTTTGCGGGGATGATCAAAGATCTCTCGCCGGCCGGCTCGAATTCTCTGAGTGCACCGCGGCCGAATTCATATCTCGGTCTGGTGAAGTCAAACGGCAAAAGGTCGTCTGCGAAACAGACTTTCACGAGCGGGCTCACAGTGTATGCGTCTCCACGGGTGGAGTGAGCAGCCATTGTGATACCGGCGTAACCGCCCTGGTGACCCACGTTCATGGCGTAGTTCGGGTAGTTCGGTCCGCGAAGTTCTGCCGGACATCCTTCGTCGCCCTGGTAGGAACAAACGTTGGACGCACCGCACTGGTCTTGCAAGTCGTATCCGTAGAATCCGAGACGTCCCCAGGCTTCCTTGTGGAGGTACATGGAGAGGTACCATCCGGAGAGACCGGCGTTACCGTTTCCGGTTGCGATGGAGACACCGCATCCTGCTGCGGCCGCAAGGGAGGTTGCTCTTTGGGAGCCTCCGAAGTGGTCTTCAAGGGCGGACGGGTATTTTTCGTATTCCTCGATACCGAAGAGCGTAGATTCCGTGGTGATGTCCTTGATGATATCGTTGGTGGCTTTGACTTTGTTGGCTGTTCCGGTCTTGGCAGCGTTGTTGTACTTTCTGTTGATGTAGTCCATGTTGTAGTACAAGTTGTTGTCCAAGATGTCGTCCGTGTATCCTGCGGTTGCATATTGTGTGAAACCGACACCACCGGACATGTAGGAGCCGAGCCAGATTTGGTCGTACATGACACAGCCTGCGCCGACGACTTCGAGGGCGACTTTTGCAGGGTCGTCCACGTTGACACGGCTGGACTGGACAATGTCACAAAGGTGACCGAAGGAAACTCCTCCGGGCTCGTTCGGGGCTCTGACACGTCTGGCCGGGAGAAGTTCTCCCATGTTGATAACTCCGGCGTGTTTGGCAGCGTAGGACAAGTCGGCGACAGCGGCTTCACCGGCGCACATGTTGTACGCGGAGATGAAAGACATACCGATTTGCATCGCGGACCAGCGGCTGGTTTGACCACCGTCAGTGGAGCGGATAACAATTGTCGGGATGTGGAGTGCTTGCCAGGAAGTGTTTCCAATCGCGGCTTTGAGTTGCGCGGCTTGTTCGGCCGGGAACATTTTGTTGATGTCGATTAAGAATTGCTTGTCGATTTCATCGGCAAGTTCATCGTTTCCGGTGAAGATCTTGACGTAACAGTCGTCAACAAGTCCCGGGTGGCACTCGACCATCATTTCCTGAACGACTGCTCCTCCGGGGAGGGAGTGGTTGAGGTTTTCAAGGTAGTTGTTGATGGTTTCCGGAGTGACTTCCTTTCCGAGTCTTTTCTCAAGGGTCTCGTGGGCCATGTCCAAACCGACGATGTTGGTTCTCTTAATATCGTCAACCATTTGCTGCATCGCAGCGTTGTTGACGTAGTGGAGGTCATCGGGGTCTACGACCATGTCGGTGCCTGAAATTCTGTACGGGGTAATGCATCTTTGACCGAGCGGGGCTCCGGTGTGCATCATGGGGTTGTAACCGGCAAGACCTCTTTTCTTTGCGATTTCTTTACCGGCTTTGATCATTTCACGTTTTCTCGGGCTCTGCTCAGGACCTAATCTCAAGAATTTTGCGGTTTTTGAGGTGATGTCCGTGCCGGCCTGTCTGTTGTCTCCATAGTCCTCACCGAATTTGATTTCCATGGATCTCTTAAATCTTGCAAAAATATCATTTTGTGCCATCTTTGTCTCTCCTTACTGGGTTTTCTTTGATCCCGGCTTGAATCCGTATTGAGTTCTCTGTAAGTAAACTCTGTGAACCCATTCGATTGCTTCCGCATCGGACCGGTACGGGACATTGTCCACGCGGTAGATGGTTGTTCTCTTGGCTAATTCTCCCTCAGACATCGGTTTTCCGAGGACGACTTTTCTGTCGAGCGGAATTGCGACTTGGTCTTTGTCCATGACAATGACATCGCCTTCTTTTCTGCTTCTGTCAAGCATGTCAAACATCACGCCGTCTTCTTGGAGACGAACGGAGTGTCCGTGAACGGTTGCGCCGCGGATGCTTGAGCGGGCCGGACAGGTCATTTCGGTTTCGAGTTGGTCTTTCGCGATAACTTCCATGTCTCTCTCACGGGCCTCAACGATTTGACGACCGGAAAGGGTTCCCGGGTCGACGCCTCTGAAGTTGATGGCGGCGTAGTAGGACCGGATGTACGGAACGGACGGCGCGTTGTACATGGAGTCAACGAACTGAACGTATCTGACACGGTCGCCGGCTTTTGCGCCGGGGGTCGGCTCGACGAGTTCTCTCACCGGGCAGGGCGGCTCTTCCATTTCCGCAAGTGGCGGGTGGGTGCTGGGGTAGTCTTGACCCGGAGCGCGGTGTCCGAGAATTGCGGTCAAGTCTTCGTCGGAAATTTCTCTTAATTTCTCTAAGTCATGACCCATGTGTTTTCTTCTGTTCTTTGCAACAGAGGTTGTACCTGGATAATATTGTGCTTTGTATGCCATATTATTAACTCCTTATTGGATTTGGCCTAATGCTTCTTTTGTTTTGACAATAATCTCGCTCAGTTTTTCTCTTGAACAGGCATCGCCTCTTGCGACTCCCGTAATGATATCCAAGATCATACCGTCGGAAATCATGTCTTTCTCTTTGGGTTTAACGTTGCGTGTTTTGATACCGACTTTCGCGAAGTCTTCAAAGTCCACAAGCGCTTGACAAATGATGATGGCAGGAATGTGTACGCCGCTGAAAATATCCCGGGCTTTTTTAACAAAATGGTTTCGGACATTTCCGAAATGGATGACCGCCATTTTGTGCATGTTGATTTGGTCCAGTTCTTTGGGGTCAATTCCAAAGGAACCCATTGTACCGGAATCCGGATAACCGGTTCCCGCGTAAAGAACCAAAACGCCGGTGTGAATATTTTCCCGCCGGATGGCATAGGTGATTTCACAAATCGGTTTGGTCACGTGTCTTCGGCCCGATCCCATCGCCACAACGACGACTTCCAGCTTTCCGGCTTGGGAAAGAGTTCCCGCGCGGGCAAGGCTGCCACCTTTTCCGTGGCTGGTGCCGCATCGGCAGTCGACAACTTGTGTGGTTCGGTCAAAGTTAAGCATTTGAATCACGTGTTTTTAATTTTTTTTGAAAAAGACGTCTTTGAGATATCTTTTGCAATCCTTTATCGATTTTGTTTAATCCCGGTCGCATCCGCAAGTGCTTTTACATTCTTCGTCGGGTTGCGTTTGAGTTTTGTTTTCTTCGGAGCCGTTCTCTTTTTTGATGTAGACGATTTGGTCCAGCTTTGCTTTCGGATCCGTCATACCAAGAAGCGTTTCATCGGCACAGGGCCCCATTTTGGCATAGTCCACAACGGTGGCGTGCTTTTTGAAGAATGTTCCAACATAGAACTCAAACGGGAAACCGAATGACTCTTGACAAGCCTGCCGGATTTCTTCCACATATTCTTCGCCCATCACTTCGACGCGCAAGCGTCCGAGACTGACACGCATGTTGATTTCTTGGCCTTCCACTTCAATTGACTTTTTGAGCGGGTGGCTGACTTTTTTGCCTTTTCCGGGTCCGTATCCGACCGCATCCGGCAGCCGTGATCCTTGAACCATTACTCTGACAATCCCTTCGCAATCGTAAATCTTTCCGAGAAGTTTTTCCGAGGTTTCAGGACTCAAAATTCGCTGCGGGACAATTTCAATTTGAACGGTGTCCCCAAGTTCCGGTTGTTCCGGGCAATTCATACCTGATTCTGTGGGATTTGTCATAAACATCAGACCTTGTCTTGGTTATTTTAGACGGCTCCTGCGACGGCTTTGATTGGCTCTCTGAACTCATCAATTGTTCCGAACACGTCACCGATGATGGCGGATGTGGATTCAATTGTGAACATCTGTGTTCCTGCGTCGAGTGAAACGGCTGCGGCAACACAAGGGATGGCAAATCCTCTGGAGTGTCTTGTAACGACGTGGTTACCGTTAAAGATACCCGGTCCACCGCCACCGTAAATGGAGTGGCTGAAGAAGGAGAATCCGACGGAAGCTCCCTGAACTTTTCCGTAGTCACAGCCCGGAAGGCCTGTTTCTTTTTCAAGGACGTCGTTGAAGTAAAGCATTGTTGCGGCAACGTCTTGTGCGGCACGGGAAGCACCACAGTTCACCATGGTTGCGGCAAGGGTTCCGACAGCTGCGCAAGCGTTCCACATGGCAACATCGTTTGCTTTGTAGAATTTGTATCCGGATGGACCTGTTTTGTCCACGGAAATGATTTTTTGTTCGATCGCACGTTCAACGATGGATTCGATAACGGTTCCGATAGTTCCGGTTTTACCGTTTTCTTTAACGATGTCGTAGACGAGGTTGTTGGCGTTTAAGCCTTGGTAGGCAAGACCGAGAAGTTGGTGTCTCTCGAATTCGCCGATGGCACCGCCCATTTCAAAGATACCGGCTTGCTCATAAATGGAGGAGAGCGCGGCTGCGTTCATCGCGTTTCTTTTGGTAATAGCGGCAACGTGGTTGGATGTGATGTTTCTGAGGGAGTATCCGAGACCTTCGTTGTTTTGCGGGATGTCGAGAATGCTCTTAATCGGGCTTCCGGCCATACCGACGGTTTGCGGGTAGCTTCCCCAAATGGCGGCTTTCACCATCATGGAGTCGTACATGTCGGTGTTGTACATGTCAAGAATAGCTTGTGTCACCGCTGCGGCGGAAACCGTCATGGAGGCGGTGGATTCTGCGCCGGCAGTTAATCTTGAGGTCGGGATTTGAATCAAAAGTTGTTTTCCGCCTGCAAGGGGTTTGACAACAGTGTCGTCACCTTCGTCCACTTGGACGAGTTTTTTGATCGCGTCGGTGAGCGCGCCTGAGTCTGCAACTAATTTGTACTCAAGTTTGCGTCCGAGAATTTGCTTTGCAGCACCGCCCATCTTTCCGGTTGAAAGTGATTTTTCAATTCCGGCAATGTTGACTGCAACTGAACGTTTAGTGTCCATGATAATTTTCTGGACTGCCTTGTTTTTTGTTGGAGCAAGGTCTCTGATATTCACGTTGCTCTCTAAGAGTTTTCCTCTATCGCTGTAGATATCTACTGTGTCAGACACGGATATATCCTCCTTAAATATTTAAAATGGAAATTGGCTATGATAAACAATATATAAATCAAATTCAAAAGCGAAGGCTTCTGAGAGATTGACTTTTATCATTCCAATTACCTAACAAATCGTAAGTTCTATACTTAAAGCTTTTGAGATTTGTTAACCAAAAATCATTTTAAAAAACAATCAGGGAATACGACACATTCTATTTTTAGCACAGGGTATTATTTCAAAACAAAAAAGTGTTAACAATCCCCCAAAGTCTTCGTTTTTCCAAAAAGATCTTTTTTGAAAGAAAATTTTTCAAAAATCGAATCAAAACATATTTAATTAATGTTCATGTATCCTTCAAAAATAATCTGTGAAAAAATTTAAAATTATGTCCAAAAATCATGTCCATTCTCGGATTTATTTTTCCGGATTTTTCAAAATCTCTTTTCTTCTTCTTTTTTACGCCTATCATTTAACACGAATTATCATTATTTTTCAAATCTGCCCCTATTGATTTATTGGGCTGCGTTTTTTTGTCTGAGTGCTTTAATTTTTGTTTTGTTCTCTCTTCTATAACGGCGTTAAAAATCTGTAAGCGAACTTTTTTAATAGATGGCTTTTCTTTTGGGTTTATGGATATTTTAGTGGATGTCGGTGGAAACCCCGGAACGGATTGCCGGGGATTTTGTCGGTATTGTTATTTTAAAAAAGTAAAAGATACCGAGCCACTCGGATGCAAATACTGTCTGCCGTTTAAAAAAGGATGTGATTATTGTACCCGAAGCGTTCGGGAATCCTATTCAGGGTTTAAGCCGCTTCGCCAAGTTTTGGACGAGACGGCTCAGAAACTGACGCGGATGAATTCGGAAGATATTCACGGATTTATGATTACGGGGGGTGGCGATGTCAGTTGTTATCCGGATTTTTACGCACTTTTGTCTTTTTTGTCCGAATTTGAACTTCCGGTGAAAATCGGTTATACGAGTGGAAAAGGATTCCTCGGAAAAGAAGCGCCGGTTTTGCTTCAATCGGGTGTTTCGGAAGTCAATTTTACGCTTTTTTCATCCGACCCGATGTTGCGGCGGGAATACATGGGCGACCCTGAGCCGGAAATGTCTCTTTTGGTTTTTGAGGAATTGTGTGCCGGCTGCGATGTTTACGCGGCGATTGTTTTGGTTCCGGGCGTCAATGACGGCGCTGTTCTTAAAAAAACACTTTCCTGGCTGGAAAAAACCGGTGCCAAGGGTGCGCTTTTAATGCGTTTTGCAAACAAATACGAGAATGGTCTCATTCTTCGAAATGAACCGGTCATCCCCGGGGTGGTTTCCCATTCGATTGAGGAATTTTCACAAATTGTCCGGGAGGCGGCCCAAAACCATCCAAATCTCCGAATTTCAGGAACGCCGCTTCTGGATTCCAAATTAGATTCTCCTTTCACGATTCGAAATGATCCGGCCTCCCTCTCAAAGTTGCCGAAAATCACCAAAGAGGCAACAATTATCACCGGAAACGCGGCCGCTCCGCTTCTCGCCGATATTTTTGAAAAACTCGGCGGGTTGGTCAATGTCGTTGCGGTGGACAAAGATATCGGCTGCCTGATTACAATGGAAGATTTTAAAAAATTAAGTCCGGCCGATATGAGAAAAATAAAAGAAACCGTTTTCATCCCGGGCCGCGCGTTTGTTCATGACCGTGAGCTGAAGGAGTGGATGGAATCCGATGGTGTTTCCCGGATTGTCCGGCGGGGTCCGGATACACTATCGGTGGATGGAGAAATGTCGCCCGGAATGACACGGGAAGACGTTCTTGATTTTGAAATTTTGGCATTTTCAGAACTGATCGGACAAATTAATTCTCTCGGTCTGCCATCTAAAAATTAATTTTGAACGAATCATCCAAAAGAATGCAGAAATAGAATAAATAGAATAAATAGAATAAATAGAATAAATGCAGAATGAATGCAGAATGAAATCCTTTTATTATTCAATTTATTGTATATTTTTTGTATTATTATTATAATACCTGTCTTATTTATATTGAGGACTCATATGTTTTTATATTATCAATCTATAATTGGGATAGAGTAGAGTATTCATGTCTGATTTTTCAGAACAACTCAATATCACTCTTTCCTTATTAATTCAAAAAATAATTCAAACTGAGGGCAAAAATATGCAAAAAATTCAAAAATTATTTTCCGCACTTGCGGTTTTCTTGGTTTTGTTTGCCATGTTGGGTGTTGCCGTTGCGGCCGACCCGATTGGCGGAAGCCAAGGAATCGTTCGTGTGAATTCCGACGTGAACGGCGCAACCGTTCAACTCATTGACATCAATGGAAACATTGCTTACAACGGCACCATTCAAAATGGAACCGTTGATATCTTGATTTATTTGACCGCCACACCGGTCGACAAAATCGTCGTCAGTGCGGACGGTTACAACCCGATTACCATTCCGATGACAACTTATCCGACAACAACCGAACCGCTCGTCGTGACGGCTAACTTTAAAACGGTCGGCGGCAGCATCGGAACTTACATCATCCAATGCAATGTCGAAGGCGCAGCCATTTCCTTAATTGACATCAATGGAAAAGTGGCTTACAATGGCACCATTAAAAACGGCGAAGTATCCTTCCCGGTTTACCTGACCGGAACCCCGATTGACAAAGTGAAAGCTGAAGCCAAAGGATATACAACCACCGTTGTCACAATCACGGAAAACTGCCGCCCGTTGGCAAACCAAACTTCCACCATTAAGATTGAAATGGGTAAGGCTTCTTTCCCGTGGATTCCGCTGATTTTGATTATTTTAATCATTCTCTTGGTGATTGCTCTTGCTTACCTTTACTACAAGGACAAGAAAGAGAAAATGAACGGTCCGAACTAAACAAACTAAACTAAATAATCAAGGATGAAACCCAAAAATGGTTTCATCTTTTTTTTGTTTTCTATTTTTCTGTTTTACAGTTTTAAGTATTGCTGCGTTTGTTAACTTTTTTAAGTATTGCTGCAACCGTTGATAGTTTTAAGAATTACTGCAACCGTTGATGGTTTTAAGAATTGCTGCAACCGGTGATGGTTTTAAGAATTGCTGCAACCGTTGATGGTTTTAAGAATTGCTGCAACCGTTGATGGTTTTAAGAATTGCTGCAATTGCTGATTGTTTTAAAAATTGCTGCGTCTGTTTCTAATTTTGTGGGTTGCTGTTGTATTTTTTGGTCCACATTCGATTCAAAATAACAATCCTCGATTCAGTCAGATGCGTCCCGCATCTGATTGAATCGGACGTTTTATCCGATTGGAATTTTGAGAGTATCCGGATTGATTTGAAAAAACAGGTTGGAATTTTGAGAGTATCCGGATTGATTTGAAAAAACAGGTTGGAATTTTGAGAGTATCTGGATTGATTTGAAAAAACAGGTTGAATAATTAAGAAGCATGTTTGTAACCCAAAAGATTGGGATACATAATGATTTTTGTTTTTATAGGCTTTTTTGATATTGAAAAATAATAATCTCCTAAAAATATATAAATAACATATATTGTATTTAATAAATATATTTTAATAAAAATATTCAAATTTTTCATGCTTTTTACGAATCTTGAAAAAAAATATTTTATTAAAATAATATTAAAATTCAAATATTAATATAATATTCAATATAATATTCAATATAATATTTTGTATAATTTATGATTTAATTTTATTAATTGAAAACAATCACAGGTTGGAAAAATTGTGAAAAATCGCAATCTTAGAACTCTTGGAAAACTTTCTTTTGTTTTTGTTTTGCTCTTCTTGCTTGTACTTCCCGGCGCCGGTGCGCTGGGGGGCGACCAAGGAACAATCATGGTGAATTGTAACGTAAACGGCGCCATTGTTCAGCTTTTGGACAGCAACGGAAGTGTTGAATACACCGGAACCATCCAAAATGGTTACGCGGCCATTCCGGTTTTCACAACCGGGTCCCCCATGTCCGAAGCTGTCATTTCGGCCGACGGCTATAACACGGCGGTTGTTCCGGTAATCGCTCCGGCCGCCGGCCAAACCACCACCATTTCCGTCAGTTTATCTCCAACGGACGACGATGATGATGACGAATACACCGGGGAAAACATTGCTTTTATTGAAGTGGATTGTAATGTCGAAGGCGCCTTTGTTCAATTGGTAAACATCAATGGCGTCGTGGTTTACACCGGAACCATCCACAACGGATATGTCCTGTTCCCGATTTACATCCCGGCCACTCCTGTTTATGAAGTTTTGGTTTCCGCCAGCGGCTATTACAACCAAACCGTCCCGATTGTCCAATATCCGATGGACACCGGCCAAGTCGTCACGGTGATTGCCACGTTGACGCCGATTTCAAGCCCGCCGCCGGGAAACATCAGCACGTATATCGTCAATTGTAATGTTGACGGCGCCAAAGTGTCCTTGGTCAATTCAAACGGCCAAGTCGCTTATACCGGATTCATCAGTGCGGGCTCTGTTTCCATTAACGTTTACAGCGACAATACCACAATCAGTAAAATAATCGTTGAAGCACCCGGTTACAATGCCGAAACCGTTCCGATTACAAGCAGCAACCGTCCGGCCCCAAACGGCTCCTCCACATTTAATGTCGAGTTGACAAGCATTGATGATGCATCTTCCTCCTCCTCATCCACCTGGATTTGGATTCTCATCGGAGTCGTTGTCATCATCATTGCCGGTGCCGGAATCTATTATTTCTACACGACGTCCAAATCAAAATAAGCGAAACATTATTTCAAGTCGTGTTTTTTAAAACAGATTCGGATAAAACCAAAGACGGTTTTATCCCTTTTTTTCTCTTTTCTCTTGTTCCCATTTTTTCGTTTTCTGAGCGCCGCCGCCGTCGCGTGGGGTGCGCCAATTTTTTATTTTATTTCAATAAATTGCGAATATGTTTTTAAATTAATTTTTTAAATTTCCCGAATTTTCAAACTTTCCGGAAGCATTTGCAAAAACGGAAGGCAACGCGCATCGTCAATGTTATTAAACGCAGTTCCGGTGAGGGTATTCATGTTGTATCGGTCCTTCTCTTCAAAATAATATTTCTCCGACGGCAGCTTCACAAAACTTTTTCCCAGCATTTCTTTTAAAAACCATTTTTCCAGTAAAACCGCGGCTTTGACATTATTTTTCACAAAAGGGTGGATTTGAATGACACGCAGGTGAATTAAAGACGCATGGTAAAATATTTCAGAAACCGAAAGCTCCTGTTTTAAAAGAAGAACCGTTTGCGAAAAAACGGCGTTCATTAACGCGCCTAAAAATTCCGGTCCCGGCGGTGTATAAACCCGCCGCCTGCGCCGGTCAAAAATCGCGACCGGAACCCGTCGGTATTCCACCACCGGTGTTTTTTTGTTCGGACCTTTTAAAATGCCGGACAAATCATAAACCAATTCATGAAAATTCTTTTCCGATAATGTTTTTTCAAAAATAATTCCGTACGCCAGCATCGCACGTTCAATTTCATCCACCGTCGGCTCATTCATTATGGTTGTATCCGTTTTCTCCGAAATGACATCTGTTTTTCCATCCAGATTCCATAAATAATAAGCCAGGGACATTAATATTTCCAAATCGGATTCCTCCAAGTCGGATCCGGTCTGAAAAAACTCTTCAAAATCATGAATAAGCGGACGCAATTTCCGGCCTGTGGCATCATTGTATTTCATAAAATATTTTTTGTCGGCGACATCCATTTACAATAACCTCTTTTCTCTTGGTTTTTTCCCATTTCTGTAAGTTTTACATAAAGTCCGACAATGATGTTTTTTTGATCCGGTGGTTTTCAAACGTATCTTCAATGTCTTTTTCAAGAAGTTCAATCCGCTCCTTGGTATAGGTCGACACATGATACTTTTCCGCAACATGCTTCGATACTTCAATGTATTTTCGAACAGCACCTTCATGAACGGTCAAAACCACATTTCCGCCGTTGCATTTCGGGCAAGACCCGGTCAAAGGTGGACGCCTGAATTTGGCTTCACATTTGATGCATCGAAATGTCTGTTTGGAAAATGCCCGCAAGTTTCCGGTAATGTCGGGCAAGAAGTGAGATTTTAAAACACGCTCGGCCACATCAGACGCGTCCACCGCTCGGATAATTTCCGCTAAATTCAATTGCGCCTCCATTTTATCGGTCATACTTTCCAATGTTTTGTATGCGGAATACGCGGGACCTCTCGCGATATTCGTAGTCGCATGCGTGTACATGAAATTTTCATATTGTTCCGGCGTTTTTAACCGGCTGCTGATTAAATCCATGGCTTTTGAAATTTCTCCCGGATTTTTGTAATTCTCAGCCGCCGCGTAAAATTCCCGCGGATAGCGGGCACATACATCAATATTGTGCGCTTCCTTATCAATTTCATTCGGATCAATCCGTGTTGTCAAAACAAGCGGCGCATCCATCTGCCCGCCGCGTTTGTCCGGTAAATAGGACCGGGAGAAATTCAACATTCCGTCCAAAAGCAACATCACACAATCCTCATCCCCATCGCAATTCCGGCGTTTGGACGCATGGAAATACGGATGTGCAAAACCCACGGACGCGCTGGTAAACCCAATAAGCCGTCCAAGAACGCCGGCTGATGTGTGCGGTGCAAGACCGATGACCAGCGTGCCGATTAAATCTTCTCGTCTTTCGCATTTGTAATACGGCTCCACGCCATAATACCGGACCAACAAATCATCGATGTAACGTGTGGTTTTCAGCAAATATTCGGCGCAATCCACCGATATGACCAAATCTTGAACAAACAGGCAAACCACTTGACTGCCGGATTCCAAATTTCTTCCGTAAATATCATTTTTGTATCCGGCATTTTGGAGGTCTTTCACCGTAATTCCAAGCTCATCCGCCCGAATATGGGTGAGCGGGATATCGGACATGTCGTACCGGACCGTTCCGTCCTTGAACATGTAAACATCATGAAGCGACCGTAAAATTCCTTTTTCCAACGGTTCCGGCGTTTTTGCCCGGCTCATCAGTTCCTTGACACCCTTTATCATGTCGAAATTGTCCCGAACCCCCAGCCGCTCAATGGCTTCTTTGTAAATCGGCCGAAAATCAATCGTTCCAAGACGAACTCCTGTTGTTGGTTTCCCGCATTTCGGACATTTTTCTTCCGATGTTTCAAGGGTGCAGCGCGGACAATACAATTTTTCAATCGTATGCTCACCGCAACCGCAGCGCCATTTGTAGGTTTCCCGGCCGCAACGCGGGCAGGTTCGAGTTCCCATTTTCACTTTGAATTGACCGGTGGTACTGTTCATGTTTTCCCGATATTCGGAGGCGTTGACAATGTTTCGGGTTTTTCCGCCATGCTCTCCGATGGGAAAAAGCGCTTGTGCCGCCGGCGACATTTTGCGCATATCCGATTTTTCCGGCCGCCCCATTCGGGCACCGATTCGAGATGGGGCACGCGGTTTAACAATCATGCCGGAGAAAAGATTCACGGCTTCCAGGCAAGTGTCCGCATTGTTTTTTTCCAATAACTCCAAATCTTTTTTCAAGTCCCGCGGGAAAATCGAATTTCCTTCCCAAATTCCAAGGCAGCACAAAAACGGAACAGGGGACGAAATAATGATTCTTTTTTCAGGGACACCGTTCGAAGTTTTAATTTCTCGAATGCGGTGTTGAATCAAAAGAATTTCCAGAATCGGCTTGATTCCATTTTCCACGGCAGAATCGTAGGGAAGCGTCAAGCAGTCCGGCTCGCCGGATTCACCCGATTCTCCGGCTTCTTCCACCGTTTCCATTTTTCCATATTTCGCCACGAAATCCGAAAGCCGGTTGTATTCTTCCAAGGAGATGTCGTGCCACAAATACGTGTAATTCGGATGCAGCGGGATGCCATATCGGGTCAGTTCCACAGCATCTTGTGCCGGCAAATTTTTGAGCATCCTCAACAGTTCCGTCGCGTCGCCCTCAAACAATTTTTTCGGGTCGGGATATTTTGAAAAATTAAAATCGGTTGCAGAGGTTTCTTTTTCCGATTCCCGGCGGTATCCGTCTTCGTAATCGTAAATCCACCATTCCAAAACATAAGGAGACGGCATTAACGGATGATTGTTTTCTAAAAAATCCCCGAAATTAAACAAAATTTCTCCGAGATCAATGATATATTCGACATCCGGTTTGATTTTTTTGGCGATTTCGTCATCATCCGCACGCAGAACATCTCCGTTTTTTAAGCGAACGGTTGGTCCTTCCAAAGAATCCACGGCGGCCATTCCGGCGGCTTTTCCGGGACGCTCGACTTTTAATTGTGTCCCGTTGGTGATAAAATCACCCAACAGGCACATGGATGCGGGACTGATTCCCGCGGCGGCAAATGATGTGTTTCGAGCTCGGCCATATCGGAGCCGAAAACCGCCCGGGCGGGACGGATGAGAAAATAAGGGGCGCCCGGCAATCAAATCTTGAAGGTATTTGTCTTTGGGCTTTATTTTTTTGGTGACTTGTCCCGGTTTGATGATGGAGTCTTTCCCGGCATCGGATTTGGCATCTTTGTCGCCATCGCCTGATTTTGTTCCGGCGATAAGCTTGTCTAAAAATTCCCAGCCATCCATTTTAAGCGTATCAACATGTTTTTTGACTTTGGGCGCTTTTAAAATCATGCCTTCCGCAACGACTAAAGCCATTCCGCCACGGACACGATTTCCCGGAATTTCCGGCAAATTCCGGTAGCCTTCAACTTCCGCGTCTTCCGTCGCATCGCCGTCCACACACACCGGACAATTTTCCACAATCAACCGAATTTCATCATCGGTCGGAGAATATTGCAAAGATGCTGTTCTTTTGTAAATTCGGATTTCTTCAGCATAGCGCTCGACTAACTCTTTTCCGGGCTTAAACCGATCCAGCCCAATGCTTCGGCGCACATAATCGCCGACTAAAACAGAAAGTGCTTGCGCGGTTCCGCCGGCGCTTCGAATCGGTCCGGAATAATAAATCCGAAGATATTCTGTCCCATCCCGGTTTTTGTCAATTTTAACTTCGGCAATTCCTTCAATGGGCGCCGCAACGACGCCCTCGGTGAGCACCGCCATCGATACTCGAATTGCAGCGTCCACAGCATCTTGTTTGTCAAAAAATTTGCCGACTTTTCCTTCAGCGATTTCCTTTCCGATTTGAAGGGCGGATTCCTCTCGGTTTTTTCCGTCCGCTTCAATTTCCCGAAGGCGGGTGGAAACCCCTTTCACACCGATTAAATTTTCCACCCGGTCCGCCAAGTCTTTCGCAAGCGGAATTTCGACATGCGGTTTGGGGTCTTCGCCGTTGGCGCGGGCAGCGTTTGCGACATTTATTTCCAAAAGCAGTTTGGATTCCAAGCGGTTGAAATATTCCGCCATTTCATCGCTGACAGCTACCTTTTTCTCCATGTCCAAAACCCGGGAATATTCACTTTTCAATTCAAAAATAATTAATTCAAAAATAATTAATTCAAAAACAATTAAAAATTAAAAAAACAAAAGAGCGGAACCAAAAATAAGAAGAAAGTGTCTTCTTCTCATTTCTTTTTTCTCATTTTGGATGCCGTCAATAGTTGAATCGCGATGGTGGCAACAATCATCACCGATCCGGCAATAATGAGTCCGGTTCCGATTTGTGTCATCAGCGGGCTGATGTTGAGCATGTACAAAAGCACACCGCCGACCATAATCACCAGATTAATAATGTTTAAAATCCGAACCGATTCGCCCAGTTGCCTTTCTTGCTGCCGGGTCTTTAATTTTGCTTTCTTTTCCGCGTTCATTGGACATCTCCAATACATTTTTTAATTTCATCAATAGAAAGGCCGCCCGTTCTTAAAATTTTGGGGGGATTTTCTGTCATATCAATAATGGTTGACGGGATTTGAATTTTTGTCTCTCCGCCGTCAATTAAAAGATCAATTTTTCCGTCCAAATCTGCCAAAACATCTTGAGCGGATGTCGGATCGGTTTTGCCGGAAATATTTGCGCTTGGACAAGCCAAAGGCCCGGCTTTTTGAATGAGCGCCAAAGCAACCGGATGGTTCGGGACTCGAAGACCGATTGTTTTTTTGCTGCGGGTGACCGTGTCCGGAATTTTTGAATTTTTATTTAAAATAATGGTCAGTGGTCCCGGCCAAAAAGTTTTTGCAAGCAAAACCGCCGCATTTGGAATTTTTGCAGCGACGTTGTCCATCTCTTTGGCCGATCCGATGAGAACGCTGAGCGGTTTTTCGGATGGACGCTCTTTGATTTGATATATTTTTTCAACGGCCTCCGAATTAAAAACACTTGCGCCCAGACCGTAAACCGTGTCGGTCGGAAAAGCGACAACTTTTCCGGCTTTTAAAGCGGTTGTGGCTTTTTCAACGACATCTTCCAACGCGTCCGCATTGTCCGGATGATGCGGGTCTTTAAAAGTTGCAAAAAGAACCGGTGTTTTCGCCGCCGTCATCTTTTCCTCTCGCTTTTCATTGGAATTTGTAATTGGAATAATTAATATGAAATTTGTAATTGGAATTTGTAATTGGAATAATTATTTGAAATAATTGTAATGGTTTTTTGAAATTCATGTTTTGCCGCCGAATTACTGTCCGGTGTTGTATCTGAGGACCGCGACGATTCCGCCAAAAGCTGCCATCAACTGGTTTCCTTCGTCAAAATCGGTGGACACGAAATGCACTTTCGCGTTGGATTTGTCGGCCAATTCGGACAACTCATCCACCACGTCTTTTATTTCAATATTTTCCAAAACGGCGCCGCATTTGGAACAGGCACCGATATCCGGAACATGTTCTCCGGGCCGCCACATTCTTGTTTTATGATTTTGCTCTCCGCAGTTTTGACAAACGGCCGACATTTTTTCCGCCCGCAAATCCTCCGATAAAATTAAAGTCTCAACCGCATTGATTTCCAAATTGTCATGAACGCTCCGCTCGCCGTAAGATGCCCGTCCGGACTCGGCGATGAGTTCTTTAAAGAATCCTTTCATGATGTTTTTTTGTTCGATGAGCTCCAAATCGGTCAATTTTTCGCTGGCAGCGTTCACAAGTTCATGAAGACCGGATTCGTCCGTGTAGGCAACGTCAAAGAGTCCGATCACCTTTTTTAACAATTCGTGATGGAAAAATTCCCCATCATAAAATTCTTCTTTGGTCGGGGACGGTCCGCCGATTAAAATTCCTTTCAAATGCTTTGGCTCGACCGCCAAAAACACTTCGCTTGCGGCGTCTCCGATTCGTTTGTAAAATTCATGAATCGCAATCAAACGCAAGCTTTGGAAACGTTGTGCACTCTGTCCGCCTTTTCTCTGCTTTCCGGGGACGGTTGACGTCAACCGTCGGTATGAATCGATTTTCTTTCCGGTCAAAAGCCCGACGGTGGCTTCCCGGCGATCCATGACTAAGAGCCCAAACGTTCCTTTTTCTTTGAGCATTTCTTCCAGCGGTTCGAGGTAAAAATCGGAATTACAGTGGTATTTGTAAGTGACAATCGGCTCCGGTGGATGAATAACGTAACTTTCCATGTTGGTTTTGTTTGCGCCGACGTCGACGGCACCCGTGAAATAAACGATGCCGTTTTCCGGAACGTTATCCAAATAGCGCAGGCGGGACAGCAAAGAATCAATCGCGCCTTGGACATTTGTTTTTGTTAATTTGGATTTGATGTTTGACGCTTGGCTGTGCTCTTCCCGCAAGTCGGCAGTGACATCCGATATCTGTTTGTCCGCCGGAATATAAAGCGATACCAATTCCGTCCCGCGTCCGTGTTTGTCGCGGATAATTTCTAAAGTTTTTTTGAATTCATATTTGTCATGCGCTGACGTTTCTGCCATGAATAAGACTCCGAATAAGTAATTAAATTTTGAATTTGAATTTTATGTTTTGGGTTTTGAAAAATTATGAATGATTAATGATTAAAATGATTTTAAAAAATTATGTTGAAAAATAAAAGATTCGTTATAGAATTTTTGGATAAAATGAACTCATAAATTATAAACCAATCTGAAAAATGAGAAAAATAATTCGCAAATATAAATACAATTCTTCAAAAATCGGCGAAAAACAAGAAATTTAAGAATAAAATGAACCCTTTGAAAAATAATAATCAACGTCCCGACTGAGATTCGAACTCAGGTCGAAAGCTCCGGAGGCTCTCAGGATATCCGCTACCCTATCGGGACATGAATACATGAATTAAATAAATAAAAAAATCATTAGAAAATCATTTTAATTTTAAAGGTGTTTGGCGGATTTTAATTTTTAGATTTTTAATACAACTTTTAAATTTAATACATTTTTTTGCATTAAAAATCCGTTACAAAAATCCGCACATGAACGTCCCGACTGAGATTCGAACTCAGGTCGAAAGCTCCGCAGGCTTCCAGGATATCCACTACCCTATCAGGACACAGAGCAACAAATAGGCAATCTATGATATAAATCTTATTCTTAACTTGTTTTCATGTTTAAAAAAAGACGGTCTTTGCTGTCTCAGGTCATTTTTGACGCGAGATGGATTTTTAAGTTGTTTTTTTTATTTATTATTATTTTTGTTTTATTTTGTTTTTATTTATTATTATTTTTGTTTTTATTTTTTGATTTTAAGACGACAATTTTTCATCGCCGGGCGGACTTATTTTTGAGACGAGGTCTGATTTTTCAGAATCGGTAGGATCCGGGTACAAAATGACCAATTGCTCATAAAAGGAAATCAAAATAATTTTGCAGAAAATATAGAGCGGCATTGCAAAAATTAGACCGAATACACCAAACAGTTTCAGGCCGGCCAGGGCCAAAATGACAGATGTAAACGAGCTGACTTTAATGGTCGATGTGACAATGTTGGGCAAAATAAAGAAGTAGTCAAACAGTTGGATGACAATGATGATTCCAATGACGGCCAGCATGGTGGGCATTCCAAATGTATATGAATAAACAATAATGGGGAGCGCCGGGATAATAAATCCGATGTAAGGCGCGGTATTAAATATTCCCATCAGGATGCCGCTAATCAGCCAGTGCGGCAGTCCGGCAATGTAAAATCCGACACAGTAGAGGAAGGATACAACAAAAACTTCCAAAATTTTCATGGACACGTATGTGTCCAAGTCTTTCAAAATCCGTTTGATGGTTTGGGTGGCGGCGTCTTTGTATTGGTCCGGCGTGTAGAAGATGATTTTATCTCCGAATTTTCCTTTTCTTTTGAAATAGTAGCCGGTCATAATCGGAATGATCAAAAATGACGCGAAAAGAATGGAAATCAACATGGAGACGGATTCTTTTGTCATAGAAAGGATGCCGCTTCCGGAAACTAAAATGGACCGGATCAAATCCTGCCGAGTAATTGCAAAATCAAATGTGGGAATTGTCGGCGTTGTCTCATTTGCGGTGCGGTTGCTTGCATTGCCGCCTATTGTGTTATTACTCGCATTGCTGCCGGTTGTGTTATTACTTGCGGCGGGGCTGCTCACATTGCCGCTTCCGGTTGCGGTATTATTCCCATTATTGCTGACATTATTGCTCCCATTACCGCTGGCGGTTGAATTATTAATTTCATTCACTTTTATCGGCGGCGGTTTGGATGAATTGGAATTATTTTCAATTCCGGGAACCATTTCGCCCAATTCTCCGACGGAAATATTTGTCAAATTTTCGGCGATTTCGCCGGCCGTATCGTTATAATCCGCATCTAATTTGTCCAAACTTTCTGTAAAACTGTTAAAGTAATCTGAAAAATAAGAGGCTTGACTGACAACAACAGCGCCGACAGATAGCAGAGTGATGGTAAAAAGGCTGAATGCGATGATTTTTCTTTTGGACGGGGAATAGTTGACCGTGACCCGGTTGAATATTTTGGACAAACGCTCAATGAAAATGATGACCAAAACACCAATGACGAGAGAGATGAAAACCACTCTGAGGTAAAACAAAAACGAGACTGCAATGATTAAGAGCACAAAAATAAGGAACATGTATTGCCAAACTTTTTTGTTGACCGATAATTCCATTTGAATTCACCAAAACAGTTTCGTTAAAAAATTGTTCAACCATTAAATTTTAAAAATTAAAAATCATTTTGAAATGAATCACTTAATTCTATTTATCTATTTATATCCTAACTCATGTTTAATATATTAATTTATTTAATATAATTTTTTGTTGACCGAATTTATAGAGTTTTTTGCTTTTTTTGGAAATTGTAATAGATGCAAGTGTAAAAAGTTTAAATCTTTGGAGTCCGTTTTATGACACATGTCAATGATCATCGGACTTGCCGGAAAGCCAAATGCCGGAAAATCAACATTTTACAAAGCCGCAACTCTTGCGGAGGCGGAAATTGCGAATTATCCGTTTACGACAATTAAGGCCAATCATGGAGTCGCTTATGTTCAAGTGAAGTGTCCTTGTTTGGAAAAAGAATCCCGTTGTCACAAATGCGATAATGGCCTTCGTTTTGTCCCGATTGACATCATTGATGTCGCGGGTTTGGTTCCAGACGCGCACAAAGGAAAAGGCCTTGGGAATTCATTTTTGGATGACCTCCGGCAGGCACAGGCAATTATTCATGTCGTCGACGCGTCAGGCGGCACCGACGCGGAAGGAAATCCGGTGGACATCGGGTCTCGAAATCCGGCGGAAGATGTTGCTTTTTTAGATTATGAACTTGAAATGTGGCTTTTTGAAATTCTCAACCGGAATTGGTCAAAGCTTTCCCGGAAAATTAAGGCGGAGAATTTGAAATTGGAAGACGTGATTGCCGACCAGCTCAGCGGGGCCGGTGTGACGGTAGAGCATGCGCTTTTTGCGCTTCATGAAACGAAACTTGGCAACAAGGAAGCTCAAAATTGGACGGAAGACGATATGATTGCGGTATGTCAAGCGATCCGAAAAGAAAGCAAACCCATGATGATTGCGGCCAACAAATGCGATGTTGCGCCGGAAAAAACAAGAAATCAACTCAACGGTATTGAAAAGCCGGTTGTTTTTATCAGCGCGGCAGCGGAATTGGCTTTAAAATCCGCGTCAAAAGCCGGCATCATCAACTACATTCCGGGAGATTGCCGGTTTGAAATTAAAACGGCACTAAGTCCGGCTCAGGAAAAAGGCTTAAAAGCGGTTGAGCATTTGCTGGAAGTAAATGGCGGAACCGGCGTTCAAAATTGCATTCATCATGCGGTTTTTGAGCTTTTGGATATGATTGTGGTCTATCCGGTGGAAGACGAAGGCAAGTGGGCGAATAAGCTTGGGGAAATGCTTCCGGATGCGTATTTGGTCAAGCGGGGATCGACGTGTAAAGATTTGGCGTACAAAATCCATTCGGAAATCGGCGACAAATTTTTGTATGCGGTCGACGCCCGAACGAAAATGAGACTGGCGGAAAAGCATGAAATGAAAAATGGTGACGTGATTAAAATCGTGTCGACGGCGAAGTAAAATTAATGTCTTTTGGAAACGTGAGCGATAACTGTTTTCTTTTCATCCGTGTTGATTTTTGGAAAGCAGATCTCTCCTTCATCTTTTAGTTTTTGTTCCAAAATCCTAAACTTTTCAGGTTCAATCCCCTTTTCTTTGCAGTAATTTTCACAGTCTTCTCGGGTCATAGGTCCTTTTTCCAGAAGGATCTGGCAAAATATTTCATGTGGTTTCCTTATTTTTTTATTTAAATCTTTTTTTTGGATTTCTTCTTCATTTATTTCCAATGCTCTAATGTTTTTCTCAATTTTTCTTTTCTCAATAAATTGTGCTTCATCAAGGCTACTCTCATCATTGTATTTTTCGTAATTTTTATCCTCTTTGAATTCATCGTATTTTTTGAGTTCTTCTAATAATGATATTTTTTCTTTAATTTTTTCTTTTTTTGGCCGGTCTGTATATGAAAATGTTGATGCTCTGTAAGCTGTCCCATCTTCTTTTCTTTCAACGAAGCTTCCGTCTGGTTGATTATCAAGTTCAGCTTGCAGTTTTGACATTAAATTTCGAGCATCTTCAACTTTTTCGAATGAATCTATCCAATTCAATGATTGCGTTTTAAGGATAGATTTACAGCGTTGGCATCCAACAGTTTTATGACCCGGAATCAAGTATTGGGCATTTCTTTTACATTTTGGGCAAACAAAAACAAGATACATGAAATCCCTCTATAATTTTCAAACACCATAGCGCCGTTGCCGGTTTTTAAAATCCGAAAACGCTTTTTCTAAATCGGCTTTCGTCAGTTCGCCCAGACTTTTTTGAACAAAACCGTATTCTGAATAAATCGTCTGCCAAAGCATAAAATCGGTCAACGTTTCCTCATGGCAGGATAAAATCAAATCCGGCTCCATCGGCAAAATCAGGTGGTCGGCGATGAATTTTTGAACGTCTTCCGTTGTCATGTTTTCAACGTCAAGAGTTTTGTCCCGGCTTTCTTGAATCATTTTTGACAAAATCATTTTCAGCTCCGCACGGCCGTCAAGTCCCAAGACGAAATAAACCGGAAAATCCGGCCGGATGGCATTTTTTGGCAGATTTGTGTCACCGCTGACAATTACCGCTTGTTTTCCAAAATGCCGGTCAATTTCCGTTTCAAAAAAACGAATCAACCGTTTGCGGTCTTCGCCGCCGATCTCATTCAAAATGTCGACGTGGAAAATAACGTTTTCAATTCCGGATTCTTGGATGAATGAAATATGGCCGCCAATTTTGAAAAGCGTTCCCTCTTCAAGGTAATCGCATTCGTTGGCGGTAATCAAAAGCGTTTTTAAAACATTTTCCATATTTTCAAACTCTGGAATTTTTCAAAAATTTAAATTTTTGAGTTGTGATTAATTATATGAACATCCGATGTTTTATTTTTATCTCTACATGAATGTTCATTCTTAAAGTTTCGCTTTCAAAAGATGGAAATGTATGAAATAAATAAAAAATAAACAAGGACGGCAAAATATGGAAAATAAAGTTCGGTGTGCTTGGGTCAACAGCGATGTTTTGTATCAGGATTATCACGATAATGAATGGGGCCGACCTGTCCATGACGATCGCCATTTGTTTGAAATGCTGATTTTGGAAGGCATGCAAGCGGGTCTGAGTTGGATCACGGTTTTAAAAAAGCGGGAAACCTTTCGGGAAGCCTTTGACAACTTTGATCCGGTTGTGGTTGCAACCTATGATTCGGAAAAAATCGAAGCGCTCATGACCAATTCCGGAATCATCAAAAACCGACTCAAAATCAATTCAGCCGTAACAAACGCGCAAGCTTTTTTGAAAATTCAAGAAGAGTTTGGAAGCTTTGACAATTTTTTATGGGCTTTTACGGATAACAAGCCCATTCAAAACAGTTGGCAATCCATATCTGAAATTCCGGCACAAACAGATTTGTCCGACAAAATCAGCAAAGAATTGAAAAAACGCGGGTTTAAATTCGTCGGCTCCACCATCGTTTATGCTTATCTGCAAGCGGTCGGCGTTGTCAACGACCATACAGATTGTTTTTTGCATAATGAGGTGATAAGCTGATATAGAATTATTCAGCAGATTATTCATAACCATTTTTCTCTTACTCATGCATCTTTCCTCAGCTCTAATAAATAAAAAATATTAAATTTATTTTTTCAAAAGCGACGTCCCCGTCATTTCTCTCGGGATTTCCAGTCCTATAATCTCAAGAAGCGTCGGCGCGATATCGCACAATTTACCGCCGCTTCTGAGAGTTTGAACCGGACAGCCCTTCTCATCCTTATTTTTGTCATTGATGTAAATGATCTTGACGGGATTTGTCGTGTGGGCGGTGTGTGGTTTTTTCTTTTCATCCACCATTTGTTCCGCGTTTCCGTGGTCGGCCGTAATAATCACGGCGCCGTCTTTTTCCAAAACCTTTTTTACCAATTTTCCGGCACAAATATCTACAGTTTCCACCGCGCAAACGGCCGCCTCAAAAATCCCGGTGTGTCCGACCATATCCATGTTGGCGAAATTCAGGACAATAAAGTCATATTTGTTTTCATCTATGGCCAAGAGAAGGGTGTCGGTGACTTCGTAGGCGCTCATTTCCGGTTTTTCATCATAAGTTGCCACTTTGGGGGACGGAATCAAAATCCGCTCTTCCAAAAGATTTGGCTCTTCTACGCCGCCGTTAAAGAAAAAAGTGACATGTGCGTATTTTTCGGTTTCAGCAATCCGAAGTTGGTGTTTGCCGCAGGATGAAAGATAGGTTCCAAGTGTGTTTTGAATGTCTTTTGGAGGGTACGCAATCGGAATTTTTAATTCTTCATCATATTGAGTCATGCCTACAAAATACACATCCGGACGGTTTTGCCGGGCAAAACCTGTAAATTCATCATCGTGGAGGGTCATAGCGTATGTCAACTGGCGGGCGCGGTCGGGGCGGAAATTGAAAAATATGACGGAATCTTTGTTTGAAATCGCGGAAATACGTTTTTTGGCGCTGTCCGTTAACGCAATCGGTTTAACAAATTCATCCGTTTCTCCCTTTTCAAAAGATTGTTCGAGTGCGCTTTTCCAATCATCTGTGTAAACAACATTTACCGGACTTATTGGTTTTTCCATGGTCAGGACATCATACGCGATTTTTGTCCGCTCCCAGCGTTTGTCACGGTCCATCGCATAATATCTTCCCATGACGGTCGAGAGTTTTCCGACGCCTTCTCGAACCATAAAATTATCCAAATCTTGTAAATCCGAGCGTGCCGACGTCGGCGCAACATCCCGCCCGTCTAAAAACGCGTGAACAAAAACGCGGTCCAGTCCTTCTTTTTTCGCAAGCGTCAGGAGCGCTTTTAAGTGGTCCAAATGACTGTGAACACCGCCATAGGACACAAGACCCATGAGGTGGAGGGCGGTTCCATTTTGTTTGGCATTTTCAATCGCTTTGAGCAGAACCGGATTTTTAAAGAAATTTCCGTCTTGGATTTCCTTGTGAATCAGCGTCAAGTCTTGGTAAATAATGCGGCCGGCACCCATATTTAAGTGCCCGACTTCGGAATTTCCCATCTGGCCTGCCGGAAGTCCGACTGCTTCGCCGGAGGCTTCGCAAAGGCAAACCGGATAATGTTGTTCGTAAAAATCCAGATTTGGAGTGCGGGCGGCGGCAACAGCGTTTCCGTCCTCCTCCGGTTTAAATCCCCAGCCATCTAAAATCATAAGAAGAAGGGGTGATTTTTGAGAAAAATCATTCTTGTTGGAAATATTTGTCATGAGCATAAAAAGAAAAAGAAAAGATTTGAATCTTTGGATGAATCGGTCAAAAGATGCAATTAAACATAAAAAATAAACTGAAAATAAATGATAGAGGAATTGGAAGAAGAATTGGAAGAAGAATTGGAAGAAGAATTGAAAAGAAGAATTGAAAAAATAAATTTATTTACTGTTTTTGTTTTAACCTCCTAAGGTGTATAAATTCACATACGGATTCGTTTTAAAAATAAAATTACTTTTGAAATCGGAATCATCCGTCACGTAATTAAAATATTGGTCCAAACATTGTGTTTTGGAACATTGCGCATCAATGACAAAAAAATCAATCGGGTCATACAGGTGCGTGTCGAAGCTTGAAACAAATTTATCGATTTCCTGGAGTGTTACGCAGCCCCCTTGAATGGAATAATTTTTCACAATTTGTTGAAGAACGGAACCCAATTTGATTTTTAAATCTTTTCTTTCGTTATCATTTCGGCGGTAACTTTTCATTTTTATTTTGGAATGATTGATTTTGCAATAGTTCACATATTCCTGTTTTTCAATGACATGTAGCACTTCTTGTAAATTCAGTACGGAAACAAATAAAGAGTTCCCATTTCTTTGAAGATTTTTCACAAAATCCGAATACACTTGAATCTTGTGAGCATTTTGATATTGGTCCATATCATCCACATAAAGAAATAAAAGGACATTCGCATCGATAAAAAAATTTTCATTTTTCTTAGTTTCAGAAACCGGATAAATAGGGTAAATCAATAGGAACCCCCCAGTTCTTCCATAGCTTCATTAATGCATTGCAATCGTATTTCTTTTTCTTCCGGCGTCAAACTGTAAAACTTGGCGGCCGTTTTGAAACATTGGGTGTACACAAGTTCTTCAAGATCCGTCAAATTTTCAACTTGAATCCGCTGATTGTATTCTTCAACCGACATTGAACTGAGGTGCTCGGTTAACGCGACTTTTAAAAACAATGCTGTAAAATTATCGATTTCGGAAAAGTCGACGGTTACGTTTTCTCCGGCTTTTAGATATTTATCCATTTCCAAACGAACAATTTCAGCGTCGCTATACGAAAATGCGGTGGAAACAAAATCTTTAACTTTTATTCGAATCATTATTTCCCCTCTTCTTTTAAAAAAAAGGAAGAATTCCTATATATCCATTACGATTTTTTTCAAAAGACAAAATCTAAATAAAGTAAAAAATTAACGCTATTTTTGTTGAAAATAATGTGTAAAATTCACCGTCGTTTTTATTGAAAATAATTCAAAAAATTGCAGCCATCGCGCGCGTGCCGCCGCTAAAAGCAAGAAAAAACAAAACAGAAAAACAAAACAGAAAAACAAAACAGAAAAATAAACTGAAAAATAAAAATTAAACCAAAAAGACAAAAATTAAACAAAAAGAATCCGGCAGGATTTCAAAAATTTACAAAACGGATGCCTTCTTTTCCTTGTATTCCTCTTCTTCTTTTTTGAGTATTTTCCATTGCCGTAGGACAAACCACAATGTCAAAATCCCGGCCAGCGTATCCACGATTGGAAATGACACCCAAACGCCCATCAGTCCCAAAAAAATCGGGACGACGGCAATGACCGGCAAAATCAATACTTGACGCGCAATTGTCAAAAAGAAGGACTCTTTGGCTTTTCCAAGCGCTTGCAAAAATGCGGATCCGGCAATCATAAATGCAACAATCGGAATGCTCAAATCCGCAATCCAATACGCAATCACAGCTTCTTCAATGAGGACGGCATCGGTTGTAAAAAGCGCGAAAATTTCGGCAGTGTACACGTAACTGATAATTCCCAAAACAAGACTGCTGGCCACAGCCCACAAAGTTGCCGTTTTGAAAAACTCACGCACCCGCTCATAATTTTTGGCACCGTAATTAAATCCGGTCAGCGGAATCATGGCCTGAATCAGGCCAATGACCGGCAAAATCGCGACTCCGAAAATACGGTTGATGAGCCCGAAAATCGCAATTGCGGCATCGTCCCCGTAGACCACCAAATTGTGATTGATGAGAATAAACATGATGGACAAAGATCCTTCCCGGACAAACTCGGAAACGCCTACTTTTACAATATCAAACGAAACAATTTTGTTAAAAACAATCCATCGGATATTGAATTTTAAGCTGCTGACAGAATACAGGTATACGATCAAAATAATAAAATTGAGCATTTGGGCAATAACAGTTGCAATTGCGGCGCCGGCAATTCCCCAGTCGAAAATAAAGATGAAAACGTAATCTAAAACAATATTGGTCAGGCTGGAGGCAATATACATGACCATGATGTATGTTGAATTCCCTTCCGCCATGACCACGGCACTTAAGACAATCGTCATGACTTGAAACACGCATCCGAGCAAGATCCAAAACATGTATTCTTTGGCAAACGGCAAAATGCTTTCGGTGGCTCCAAACAGGTTGAGAAGCGGTTCCAACAGGAAAATTCCGCCGGCGGTAAAAATCAAACTGACAACCAATCCTAAAATAATCATGTTCCCGACACCCTTTTTGACGCGGTCCAAATCTTTCGCGCCAAAACCACGGGAAATATAAGAAGATCCACCGACACCGACACCGGAAGACGCGGCAATAATCAGATATACGATCGGAAATGCAATCGTCAGCGCTCCCAGTCCGAGAACACCGTTGTCTCCAAGACCATGGCCGACAAAAACAGTATCTGTAACCCCATAAAGAGTCTGAATCACCAAAGCGATGATTGCCGGTGCGGCCAGCCAAGCCAGTGCTTTTTTGACGCTTCCGTTTTCCATTAAATCCAGTTTGTTGGTCATAGCGATTCAGGGGATTATTTTAAAAATCGAAAAAATAAACATTCGATCTTAAATCAGCAACGGTCCATTTAATGTAAGAAGTGCCGCATGCCGGTAAACACAAGCGAAACACCAAGACGGTTGGCGGTGGCAATGACTTCGTCGTCCCGGATGGATCCGCCCGGTGACAAAATGTATTTCAGTCCGGCCTCGCTTGCGTAAACCACACTGTCGTCAAACGGGAAAAAGGCATCTGACGCCATGACACATTCCGAAAAGACTTGAGTCTTGTATTCGTCAAACGAAATTTTCATCGGTGTTACGGCATTCATCCGGTCGTACATGATTTTTAAGTTGGCGCAGGCTTTGGGCGCGCCCAGCTTACGAATGGAGTCGACACGGTTGGGTTGTCCCGCCCCCATTCCGAGAAGCATGTAGTATCCCGATTCATATTCAAATGCGATGGAAATGGAATTGGATTTGATGCATTTGCAGGCGCTCATTGCGAATTTTGAAAGTCCGGATTTGGAATCCGGGAATTGAGCTTTTGTGACGCAATCCCATTTTTCAAACAAACCGATGTCTCGCGTTTGCTCCAAAAGGCCGCCTGTGACATGTTTGTATGTAAATTCATTATCATACGGTTTTTCAAAATCTTTGAGTTCCAGCAACCGGAGGCTTTCACTTTTGTTTTTCAAAATCTCAAGGGCGGTTTTGTCAAAACCGGGTGCGATAATGATTTCAATAAATTTTTTCTCCAAACATTTTGCAGTTTCCACGTCAAAAATCCGGTTGACACAAATAATGCTTCCGAAAGCCGATACAGGATCCCCGTCCCAAGCCGCCAAAAAGGCGTCTTTAAGGGTTTTTCCGGTGGCCAGACCGCATGGGTTGTTGTGTTTGACAATAACAACGCTTGGATTTTCACTGTTTAAGTCTTTTAATGTCAGGAGTGCGTTGTCAATGTCAATGTAATTGTTATAGGAAAGTTCTTTTCCGTGAAGCTGTGTCGCGTTGGAAAGGCTGGGGCCGCCGCACCGTACGTCTTTATAAAAAGATGCGTCTTGATGCCAGTTTTCTCCGTAGCGCAATTTTTCGCCGCCGACAAACGAGAAACGTTTGACCTTTTCTTGGAGAAGCGTCCGGCTCAAATACGTATCAATCGCGCCATCATAATCCGCGGTGTGCCGAAAAGCCTTGACCATCAATTTTTCTTTTAAAGACAGGGTGATTTCTCCCGCCTTTAATTCATTTTCAATTTTGGAATAGTCGGCCGGGTCACATACAACGGTTACGAAGGTGTAATTTTTTGCAGCCGCCCGAAGAAGTGTCGGTCCGCCAATGTCAATATTTTCGATGGCATCGTTGAGTGTCACGCCGTCTTTTGCAACGGTTTCTTTAAACGGGTACAAATTAACGACGACCATATCTATGGGGGAAATTCCGTGAGTTCCGGCTTGGTTGACATGTTGGGAATTGTCTCTTAAATACAGGATGCCGCCATGAATTTTCGGATGAAGGGTTTTGACGCGCCCATCCATCATTTCAGGAAATCCGGTGACGTCCGATATATCCATGACGGAAATCCCGGCTTCTCGAAGGGTTTTTGCAGTCCCGCCGGTTGAAATAATTTCAAAGTTGTGAGCGACTAATGTTTTTGTAAAATCGACGATGCCCGTTTTATCGGAAACACTGATGAGTGCTCTTTTGACCAAAAAAATCACCACTATTTTTTTCAAAAATCCGATTCGGATTTCTTAAATATCAATTACAATCCATGAAAAATACAGTAATCATATGACTACGAAAAAATATGAATGTACGGAAAAAATAATATCAATCTGCATAAATGGTATGCATAAATGATATGTATAAATGGTATGTATAAATGGTATGTTTAAATGGTATACATAAAAACAAATCAACAGCCTTTTTCAACAATTTTGAAAAATTATTGTTTGTCTTAATTTGTTTGTTCGGACTTGTTTGTCTGATCTGCTTGTCTTAATTTGTTTTGTTCTGATTTGTTTTTCTGTTCTGTCAAAATTATGCGAAACCTATCAAAGAGGAAAATCATAAAATAAAAACTTTGTGTTACGAATTTGAAAAACTCCGGTTAAAAATTTCGGCTATTTCAGAAGGGTTTGGACAATAATGTTTATCAATCTTTGAAGCCTGTGAATTATCCGTAAGATTTTCCAAATTTTTTTAAAAAATGTTTCGTGGCCCATTTTGATTTTTGGAAAAAAAGATCAAGTGCCAAATCAGGTATTGTGGTGAATAATTTTTTAAAATGATTTGACAAATGACAAAGGTTTTAGAAATGAATCCGCCGGATAATCGTTTTGAGCAAGGAAGGACGCTTCTTTTGGATGGCCAATTTTTAGAGGCGAAAGACATTTTTACGCAGCTGTCTCAGGAAATGCCGAAATTCAAAAAGGCATGGGAAAGCTTGGCTTATGTTTATGTTCAGCTCAATGAGTACGACAAAGCGATTCAATGCTATGAGGAAATTTTGATTCGTTATCCGAAAGACCATGTTTTTTGGAATCAAAAGGCGGTTTTGGAGGAAAAAATCGGTGACTTTTCCAAATCTTTGGCATCGGTTGAAAAGGCATTGAAATATGGTCCGGAAAATGCCGAATATTTCTATTCCAAAGGATTTATTTTGTACCGGCAAAAGAAATTGAATGAGGCTATTGCGTATTTTGACCGCGCGCTTGAACTGGATCCGTATTTATTTTCGGCCGCGGATTTGAAATGTGTTTGTCTGATGTCTTTGGGAATTTATGATGAATTGGCAGCTTCCTGCATTCTTTTTATTGACCGCTTCGAAGGGTTGGTGTCGGATGAAAGTAAAGAAGACCGGGAAGGGATGCTTTTTGGCAAAGATTCCGATATGCCTCTTTTAAAAGACGACATCCGCCGGCTGTACAGTTATCAGTCTTTTGCTTTTATGAAGCTGGGCGCTTTTGAAAAATCTGAACAGGTTCTTCAAAAAGAGCTGGAATTTTGTCCGGACGATGCCGGAATTTATTATTATTTGGGTCTCATGCAAGACGCGACCCGCAAATATTCGCAAGCGATTGCTTCTTTTGAAAAGGCGGCCGAGCTTGACCCTCAATTTATGAACGCGCGTATCCGGTTGGGTTTTGCGCTTTCCAAATGGGGGGTGCATGAAATGCATGAGAACGGCAAGGATTCTTTGAGAAAAGCGATTTTGGTTTTTGATTCGATTCTGGCGGTCGAGCCTGAAAATTTGAGTGTCCGATATGAATCGGGAAAAATTTATTTGTATCTCAATGACATGCAAAAGGCGCTTTTCGCTTTTAATTATGTTTTGCAGATGGATCCTTCTTTTATTCCGGTGTACGAGGAAATCGGTAAATTAAAGTTGGAGCTTGCGGACAACAAAGATTCGCCGGCATTGGATGAGGCCATTGCCGTTTTGTCCAAAGCGCAAAATCTCGATCCGTTTAATTATGAAATTATGAATATGCTTGGCATCGCTTATGCCCGAAAGGAAAACAATCAGTCGGCGCTGATGCAATTTGACCGCGCGATTCACGCCGACCCGTTCAATCCCAAGGCCTATTTTAACAAGGCGCTTATTTTGGTGAAAACGAATGAATACGAAAAGGCGGTTCCCATTTTCGAAAAAGCACTTTTGGAAGACCCTCAAAATCCGCAAATATTGGACAATTACGCAAGGGCGCTTTTTAATTTGGGGCGATATGCCGATGCGGCAAAAATATTTAAAGAATTAAAATTCATCTCTCCGGATTATGAAAATGTGGATGAAAATCTTCGGCTTTCGGAAGAACAAACGAAGAAATGAATCTTCCCCTTCTTATTTTCCTTCTTATTTTCCTTCTTATTTTTCTTTTCCTTTTTCTTTTCCTTTTTTTTTTCCTTCTTATTTTTCTTTTCCTTTTTCTTTTCCTCTCTTCTGATCTCTTTTTTTCCGGGTCTGTGCCGCCATTGCGTGTGTTATGGCCGCAAATTTTAATATTTCAACAAAAACGGCGGCTTTTTTTAAAACTATGAATTAATCAATCCGGGTACCGCTTTTCTGATTTTTGCCAGTTTCCTCCGTTTCGTTTTTTTGATTTATTTCTTTCATTATCCGGCGTTGACATTTATTTGATACGAAAAGATATATATTCCCAAAAGCATAGGCGTTTTCCATGACTCTCATGAAAGATTGTAAAAACGGAATTTTGAGTGATTCGGTTCTATCGGTCGCAGCCGATGAAGGAGTTGATCCGGAAAAACTCTGTTCTTTTATTTCCAAAGGATGGGTGACCATTCCCAAAAACGTAAATGTGCGCCGAAATACAAAGCCGGTCGGCATCGGAAAAATGATGAGCACCAAAATCAACGCCAACATCGGAACCTCGCGCGATTATGTTCATTTGGAAGATGAAATCCTCAAAGCACAAACAGCGGTCCGGTACGGGGCCGGCGCCATCATGGATTTGTCCACCGGTGGCGATTTGGAAGCCATCCGCTCCCGGATTTTATCGGAAATTTCCGTACCGGTCGGGACCGTTCCCATCTATGATGCCGCCGCGACCGCGTCGGTCGTCGTTGACATGACTTCGGACGATTTGTTTAACGCGGTTCGCCGCCACGCAAAACAAGGTGTGGATTTTGTGACCGTTCACGCCGGCATCAATCAAAATACCGTTTCCAAGCTGATGAAATCCGGGAGGCTTACCGATGTTGTCAGCCGGGGCGGCTCCTTTACGGTTGCGTGGATGCTTCACAATGTTCTTGAAAACCCGTTTTACCAAGAATTCGATTATTTGCTTGAAATCGCCCGCGAATACGATGTAACGCTCAGTCTCGGCGACGGCATGCGTCCCGGCTGCATTCATGACGCTTCAGACGCACCGATGTATGAGGAAATTTTGGTTCTCGGAGAATTGGTTCTTCGGGCGCGTGCCGCAGATGTTCAAACCTTTGTCGAAGGACCGGGACATGTTCCGATCGACCAAATTCAGGCGATTGTTTCTTTCATGAAACAAACATGTCACAACGCGCCTCTTTATCTTCTCGGGCCGATTGTGACCGATATTGCGCCCGGATTTGATCACATTACATCCGCAATCGGCGGCGCCGTTGCAGGCGCTTCCGGTGTTGATTTCTTGTGTATGGTCAGTCCGTCCGAACATTTGGCACTTCCGACCGCGGACGACATCAAAACCGGAATGCAAGTAACAAAAATCGCGGCACATGTGACGGATTTGGTCAAAGACGGACAAAGGGAGCGGGCAAAAATTGTAGATAACCAAATGGCGGCAGCCCGAAAAAATTTGGATTGGGAGACGCAATACAGTTTGTCGATTGATCCGGCTCATGCCCGGGCGGTTCGAGAATCCCGAGATTCGGAATCCGGTGCATGTTCCATGTGCGGGGATTTATGCGCGATGAAAATTGTGGAACGGGAAATGAAAAAAGGAAGTATGAAGAAAGGGTCGAAAAAGATTTGAAAAACATTTTCATTCTTCTCTTCTTGTTTTTATTTCATTCTTTTAATCTCATCTTTGTTTTATTTCATTTTCTTGTTTTTCATTTCTTTTTCTGTCGGGTTTTTATTTTCAATATGGGCTGGCATACGCACAAATCAAACATATTAATATTTTGGTCATTTTGGAGCCGTTTATTTCATTTTTCTTTTTAGGATGGAATTAATTATCGGTATCGTCACTTTAAAATATAAATTTTATCCGAATGTCCTTTTCTTCAAGGGTCTTGCATCCTTTTTCCCGAAAAGGTTTTATACCTCTGAATTCTTTGACAAATTACTGCACTAAGCAGAAATATGCGGGGGTGAATCTCCATGGCAGCACCAGCAAAGAAAGACGCAAAAGCAGCACCGGCAAAAGCAGATGCAAAGAAAGACTGTAAATCAGCATGCGGCTCTAAAAAGAAATAATTTGCGTGGTTTTTAAGACCGCAAACAAACTCTTTTCGAGTTTAAATCAAAAATAATCATATTTTTCAATTCACCTCATCCGTGAATTGAAAAATTCTCTTTTTTATTCGATTCTTCTTTTTTGAAATTATATTTAAAAGCCAGCATCGGTCTTGAAATTATATTCAAGATTGACCACATTTTTCATAAAATATCATAAATAGTCCCCCTGGTTTTTAAAATCTTGAAAAATAACTCTCTGTTTTATAAAATCTTGAAAAACAACCCGTGGTTTTATTGAAAAATAATTTAAAAACTTATATCATCGAGCGCGCATGCCGCTGAACAAAAAAATTAAAAAAAGAGAATGAGAGAATAAAGAAAAAAACGGGAAAAAAAGAAAACTGGAAAAAGAAAACGGGAAAAAAAGAAAACTGGAAAAAGAAAACGGGAAAAAAAGAAAACGGGAAAAAAAGAAAACGGAAAAAAACAAAAAAAGAGAAAAATTATTTTTTGTTTTGACTCTTAATACTTTAAATAATTAGTATTCCGGGTCCATTCCATCAATTGTCATGAATGTGGATTCCAATTCTTTTTTCTTCTTCACACGGTCTTTTTTGTCTTTTTCAATACCAATCGCTGTCACAGCGCCTTCATATAAAGATTCCAATTCTTCGGCGGAATTTAATGTCAAAACACACAGGGCTTCCGGAAGGCTTCCGTTTTCGACAATCAATCCTTTAAAGACATGGCCGACAGCGCCGGTTAATTTTTCAACTTCGGCGGAGACATCATCCATTCCCAAGTATTTTTTGTCGCCCTTTAAAATAATCATGGCACGGCCCGCTTCCTTGTAAACGTCCGTAGAGAACAAAAGACCACGCGGAGACAATGCGTTTTGAATCACATTTCGAATCGGCATTTCACTTTCCGGCCTGAAATATCCGATGGTTGCAAGACCTGCGCCACCTTTCATCACCGTCTTAAAGTCTCCCAAATCCGTTACCATCATCATTTCGCTGTCCAACGAATCTAAGAGGAAAATGAGACGGCGCGCAATCATCGCGTTAATTCCGTCGTACGCGTCCTGAACATTTCCGCCGATGGATTTTAAATATTGATTGTCGGCCAAAATCACACCGTCGCAAGGACCGTCCCGCAACTCTTTAAGCATAAATGCGGCGTTTTGAAGATAAAGCGTCCCTTCTTCCCGGAACGGAAGAACCACAACAGCATAAATCGGGAAATCATGAACTTTTTTCAGTTCGTCAATTAAAGGTGGCGTAAAAGAAGATCCGGTTCCGCCGGATGCGGATGTAATGACAAAAGCCACATCGAAATTGCCGCGCTCTTCAATGTTTCTTAAAATGGTTCCTTTTTGCTGCTCAAAAACTTCCTTTCCCAAAGTCCGGTTTGCACCGACCCCGTGAAGGTTCTTGATATGAATCCGGTCTTTCGCTTTGGTGTATCTCATTTCCTTTAAGTCGTTAATGGCCGTGTTGATGGCCACCGTTTGAACATTGCTGTGATATTTGTGCTTTGAGATATATTTCGCAAGTCCGCCGCTGGCTTCCTTGGCGGAAGATCCGCGATTCATCGCTTGTTTGTTAATCGCGTCTAAAATCCGGTTTCCGCATTGACCGTTTCCGATAATTAAAACATTCAGCAAAAAAAATTCCTCCAAAAAGGTAAAACGAGTTAATCATAAATTGTGATAATTTGTAATTTATGTGATTATGATTTCTATATGGCTGTTGAATTAAGGGGACTTCATACTTTAGAGTTACTTTATACTTTAAGGAAACTTTTCGGTTAAATAACTCACGTTCCTAAATAATAAGTTGAAATAATTATATATATTTACTTAGAATATAATATCCCGCAAAAAATAAGGAATCACTGCTCCTTTTTTGGGAGCAGTTCGTTTTTTAATTAAAATTTAATTTAACGTTGTCATGGGTCGTTAAAACTTGTATTCTCTGTGCCGTCTCCAGAAGAAGAACGCGACAGCCAAAACAAGTATGACCGGAACAATGAAAATATACGGGTATCCGGGAAGGTCTGTCACGGTTTGGATGGCATTGTTGCCCACCGCGGTGTATGTGATGGTTCCCAAATTACCGCTTTTGGCGGCGCCGTTGTAGGTGTAATTATACGTTCCCGTGATATTGTAATATCCCTCCGATGTCGCACCGATGGAATACTCAATCACTTTTTCATTGTTGGGCGAAATCTGGTCGATGTACACCGTCGATTTACCATTGGCTTCCGTTATGTTTTTTCCGCTCACGGTCGCTCCGGGCGGCAAAATAAATTCAACACTGACGAATTGAGCCGGCGCCGTTCCAATATTTCGAATCCGGAGAACACCGTCAATTTTGGAACGGGTTTGATAGTCCACCGTATTTCCGCTGAAACTGTTATTAAATTCAAGTGCCGGAAGTTCTTCAACGGTCACCGTTACCGTTCCATTCGGCGTGTAATCATACCGGGTTCCGGCAGAGTTTGCGGCCGATACTGTCACATTTTTGAGCGTATAAGACCCGGGCGCCGTCGCTTTTAACGTATACATCAGAACGGTTTCATTTTCCCCGATATCAATGGATTTGATATTGGTTTTATTGATGGACGTTCCGGTTAACACGAACATTTCCTGAGACGGGTCCGACACGGTGACATTCAACGCTTCATATTTTCCGGTGTTCTCCACAAACACGGTCACAGTGACGATTCCGTCCACACTCATCGTGGTTGGGCTCGCGATTTTTGTTATTTTCAAAATCGGTTTTCCGGTTCCTTCTACTTTGGTGTGCCCGCCGGTTACATACCGGTTGGTGGTCACTTCAGCATTTGTCCACATGTTTAATTTAACACTTCCACGGCCGCTGGCCCGGAAATCTTCGGCCTTGATGGTATAGTTTCCATCGGTGGCGGTGAAGTTGGCGGTTCCGTTAATTTGAAGTTTGGAAGCGCTGCCGATTTGTGTCCATTTGTCATTTTTCCATTCCCAAATGGATATTTGAGCGCTGCTGTCATTGACATCGTCATCGGAAACCCCGACAATCGCATCAATGACGATATTATTCATTTGGTACCCGTCACCGCTATTGATCCAATCCGTAACTTCATAGGCTGTCGCCGGCGTTGCCGCAAAAATAAAGCATAATACAAGAAGTGCAGCCAGTATGGCAACATTTTTAGTTTTCAAAGTGATTCCTCTCTTTTTTGTTTTTCGTTTTTTAAGAATAGTTTCTTTTCAATAATAACCAAAATCCACAATCATCCGTAATCATTCAATAATTCCGCGTCATTTCAATGGATTATTTCAAAAATATTTAATGAGAATTTATCCACGACAAATTTATTTCAGAATATTTAATGAGAATTTATCCACGACAAATTTAAAAACAGGAACATGGAGGTGAAAACAATTTTTCAAGTTCCTTTAAAAATATTGTTGTATATGTCTTAAACCAATTTATTTTATTTAATATTTATGAAATGAAAATTATTTGTAAAAGGTAATTTGCAGACGTCTCATTTTTTTTGAATTTCCAGACTGATGTCCACCCATTTGGCGTCGTTGGTGACGGCGCTGAGCGAAATGACATCTATACCAAGAATGGCATATTCGCTGAGGGTCTCTTTTGAAATGCCGCCCGATACTTCAATCAGGATTTTGTCCCGCCATCCTTTTTCCGTCAAAAGAGAAACGGTTTTTCGGATTTGCGCCGGAGTCATGTTGTCCAACATTACGATATCGGCACCTAAGGATGCGGCCAAAAGTGCTTGTTCGGGATTTTCGGCTTCTATCTCTATTTTTTTAGAAAACGATGCTTTTTTCTTCGCTTCCCAAAAAGCATTTTCCAATCCCATAATTTCAATATGATTGTCTTTAATCATCACCAAATCCGCCAGATTGGAACGGTGCGCGTCTCCACCCCCGTCCACAACAGCTTTCTTTTCAAATTTGCGGATTCCGGGTGTGGTTTTTCGGGTAGCTGCAATTTTGGGCGGCAGAAGGGGCAAAGCGGTTTGATTCGTTTGAGAAGATGGATTCGGTGAGCCGGTTTTAGTTTTTTGCCGGATATTGTACGTTGAAACACTTTTTTCAACAATTTCCACATAGCTGCGGGTGTTGGTTGCAATTCCACAGAGCCGGGACAGGAAATTTAAAACCAGGCGTTCCGCCCGTAAGATCGCAACCGAGTCTCCGGCCAGTTCCAACAAAACATCGTTTGGTTTTGCGCAGTCTCCCGGATTTTTTTTCACACTGTAAGATATATTCAGGTAATCCAGAACAGCCGTTGCAATTTCAATTCCGGAAACCACACACTCCTGCTTTGTGAATATGACGGCATTGACCGGCTTATTGAAAACAAGCGTGCAAGAAAGATCGTCATCTTTGAGGTCTTCTTCTAAGAAAATCTCAATTTCCTTTGTGAATATCATTTCATTCCTTCTTTTTTCGAAAAGTATCATGATTGAGTTGAATCAATATTTCAATCCGTTTAATCTTTTTAATCCTTTTGATTTTAACTTCATTTCCGAACTTTTAGTTCTCACTCAAAAAGTATATCTAATCGTTTTATTCTTTTCATTCAAACCGAATCATTTTATTTTTTGTATATTATTATTGTACATTGCTTGTGATGTTTTACGTTGTTTTATACAACGTTTGTATATCTTGTCATTGTATATTGTTCAATATTTTGTTCAAATAAATCCAAATAAATTCAAATTATTCAATGGGGTTTTTGATTTCGTAAAAATTGATTTTTGGAGAGGATTTCGTGATTAAAATCGGAGTGATCGGATGCGGTTTTATCGGTTCTCAAATTTGCATGGCTATTGATTCCGGATTTATTGAGGCCGAGCTTACCGGAATTTTTGATTTTTCCGGCGAAAAAGTGAATTCCGTTTTGTCGGAATTAAAGAATGCCTCTCCCCAAAAATTAAATCCGGAACAATTATCTGAAATATGTGATTTAATTGTCGAATGTGCATCCCAAGAGGCGGTTTTAAAGTACGCGCCGCCGATTTTAAGCAACGGATGCGACCTGATGATTTTAAGCGCCGGCGCTCTTCAAAACCGGGATTTTTACGCCTTGCTTCAAAAGACGGCGCTTCAACATGATTGTAAAGTTTATATTCCGTCCGGGGCCATTGCGGGAACAGACGGCTTAAAATCCGCAGCTGTCGCCGGCTTAAATTCCGTCACGGTCACGACACGAAAGCCAGTTTCCGGACTCATTGGTTCTCCGTACCTTTTGGAGAAAAAAATCGATTTGTCTCAAATCAAAGAACCGATTCTTCTTTTTGAAGGAAAGGCGGCAGATGCGGTGGTGGCCTTTCCCAAAAACGTCAACATCTGTGCGACAATCAGTCTTTGCGGTATCGGTTTTGAAAAAACGGTCGTTCGAATTATTGCCGACCCGAATATTCATGAAAACATTCACGAGCTGGAGGTTTTCGGTGAGTTCGGACACATGAAAATGACCATTGAAAACAAACCTTCTCCGCAAAATCCGAAAACCAGTTATCTGGCGGCATTGTCCACCATTTCCATGCTGAAAAGAATTACCAATCCGATTCAGATCGGAATCTGACGGCAGAATAAATCTTTCTGCCATCTCTTTATTTTTTGTTCATTTTTTTTGTTCGTTTTTTTATTTTTTTTTATTTTTTTTGTTTGTTTTTATTGACCAGTTTTATTGACCGGTTTTATTGAAATCTCTTCTGACTCTGGTTTTTAAATAACAGGCATTTTTCTAACAATTTATTCTATATAGGCATCTAAATAGTGGTTCCATAAATTCAGGCATCTAATTAATTTTTATTCGTGTTGTCTGATATATCTTTTTCACAAAAAATAAACAAAACTTTTCAACTTTAGCCTCTCTATCTATCGGTTTAACTTTAAAAATAAATTTTGTTTTTCTATGATTTTTTCAGAAAATTTTATATATTTTGATATATTTCTATTTAATAATAATTATCATTTAATTCTTTACAGGTATTCTTTTGACAAAACATTTCAATATGTTTCGAGGCGGCCTTCATGAGAAATTTGATTAAAAACGAAATTGGACTCGGACTTTTGAGTTTGATAGCTTTGTTTTTGGTCCTGTATGTGGCCTCCGATCCGGTGGATCCTTCTCATGAATTTACCTGTCACAATTGTACGATTACGGCAGGAACGGTCAGCAACGACCTTTACGAGGAAGAACATCCCCAAAGCGTGGAATCTGCTTCCTTTTCCGGTGACTTTTACTCCTCTTTGAGTCTTCCTTCCAAAACGAAGGTCTCATTGGAAGGCGAAATTAATCCAACCACGTTGGCTCATCCGCCTCCGGCCGATCCGATTGACATTACCGTTTCATTTTATGACTATGAGAAACGTGAATCTACTTCTTATCTGAGGGTTTTGCTCACCCCCGATAACGGTGAAACCATTCACCCGGGAGAATTAAAAGTTTATTACACTCTCCCCGGGTCCGGCGGCTTTGTAAACAGCAGTCACGTTTCCTTTGAATTATTTTCGGGAACAAACACTTATCTTGTAACAATACAAGAGCCTGTTTTAGATTTGTTTGACAGCGGACACGAAATTCTAAATCCGCAGGGTTATTCCTATACTTTTTATATCCGTTCCCTGAAAGGAACAGATGCGGCGGATGAATTGTTTAAACCCGGAAACTCAACGTTCAGCGGGTTTGAATTCAACGCTTCCGAATCGGATGATTTGGAGTCCGGCTATTCTAATTCTAAAAATTCCAACTCCGACATTTTTGGTTCCAGCCATTTCGGTTCCGGTTTCGTTCATTTTGAATCTGAAAACACACGTTTTATGATTTTATGTTTATCAACACCGGCCATATTTGCGGCTCGGGTCCCGATAATGGGACATTCACTCAAGAGTTATGGATTTGAAAAAGGGGGACTGGCCGAATTTTCGAATAAACACGAATAAATCGGCATGATTGAGTAAAACACTCACATCTTTTACGTTCCGACAAAATCCGTAATATAAAAACAAAAACAAAAAATAGAAAACAATAGCGAACAAAGCGAAATATTAAAAAAACAAAAAACCAAACAAAACAAAAAAACAATCAAAACAAAAACAATCAAAACAAAAACAATCAAAACAAAAACAATCAAAACAAAAAAACAATCAAAACAAAAAAACAATCAAAACAAAAAAACAATCAAAACAAAAAAACAATCAAAACAAAAACAATCAAAACAAAAAAACAATCAAAACAAAAACAATCAAAACAAAAAAACAATCAAAACAAAAAAACAATCAAAACAAAAACAATCAAAACAAAAAAATATAAAAAACAAATAAAAAATACAAAAAATAAAAACAACCACAACAACCATAAAATCACGAAAAACGTAATGAAAGAAAAACAGTAAAAATGAAAAATAAAATCGTTTATATTTAAACGGGGTTTCTTTTCATTTTTAAGCGGCTTTCCTCAGAAGCTTCTTTTAAGAAGCTTCATTTTTAATTTTTTAAAAATTTGTTTTTTTAAAAATTTGTTTTTTTAAAGTTTTGATTTTTAAAATCTCTTATTTTTACATTTATTTTTACATTTCATTTTCACTTTCATATTTAAATATTTTATGAAAATATAAATTTTAATGTCAAAGCACCCTCCTTTTCAATTTATTTCTTGTCTTCTTTTTTTTGAAAGATTTCGTAAAACTTATAAAAGGTGAGCTTTAAAGATGAAGCGTTTGAAATTTCGATGAAGATGAAAGGAGGTCAATCGATGGACTCAAAAAACAAAAAGGCATATCAAGCCTATACATTACGTAATTTTAATGATTTGGATGAAATACGGCACTTATCCGAAGAAGACTTGGAAGCAGTCGAGGTGGTCGGCCAAGTTTTGCCATTTAAAACAAATAATTATGCCGCTCATGAATTAATCGACTGGGACAATGTGTCGTCCGACGCGATGTTTACGCTTCATTTTCCGCGTCGGGACATGCTGACGCCTGAACAATATGAAACGGTCAAATCTCTTTTGTTTGAATTTAAAAAGTCGGAAGACCCGTCCGTCCGCCAAAAACTGGACGACGCGGTGGAACAAATCCGAATGTCGCTTAACCCGCATTCATCGGGACAATCCCACAACATGCCGGTTTTAGACGGCGTTAAACTCACCGGCTTGCAACATAAATATCGGGAGACTGTTCTCTTTTTTCCCGGACCGGGGCAAACTTGCCACGCCTATTGTTCTTTTTGTTTCCGATGGCCGCAATTTTCAAAAATGGCCGGCGAAGACAAATTTTCCATTCGGGAAAATTATGAAATGTATATGGACTACATCAAATCCAAACCCGATGTCACCGACGTTTTGTTTACCGGCGGCGACCCGATGACCATGAATACGAATGTGTTTTCCAAGTATGTCGATCGTCTTTTGGAAGAAGATATGAAGCAAATCAAAACTATCCGGATTGGCACTAAATCTTTGGCGCACTGGCCGTATCGGTTTACGACCGACAACGATGCCGATGGCATGATTCAATTGTTTGAAAAAATCGTGGCCGCGGAAAAGCATTTGGCGGTCATGGCGCACTTTAATCATCCCAAAGAAATGGAAACGCCGGCTGTCAAGGAGGCCATCCACCGGATTTTATGCACAAACGCACAAATCCGGACACAATCTCCGGTTCTCAACCACATCAACAACGACCCCGCCCTTTGGGCACGCATGTGGCGGCGGCAAGCCGATCTCGGCTGTATTCCGTATTACATGTTTGTCGCGCGTGACACTGGCGCTAAGCATTATTTTGAAGTTCCGCTTGAGCGCGCCCAACAGGTTTTTCGGGAAGCGTATCAAAGCGTGAGCGGGATTTGCCGGACCGTCCGCGGTCCCAGCATGAGCGACCATGCCGGAAAAATTCAAATTCTCGGAACCAGCGAGGTATATGGCGAAAAAATATTCGTGCTGCGCTTTTTGCAAGGCCGCAATCCGAATTGGGTAGCGAAACCATTTTTTGCGAAATACGATCCGGAAGCGACCTGGTTTGACCAGCTCAAGCCGGCTTTTGGGGAAAAAGAATTCTTTTTTGAATCGGAAATTGAGGATTATTTGAATCCTTAATTTTTTTTTATTTTGACTTTTTTACTTTTTTTATTTTATTTTTTAATTTCAGGTTTGTTTTTTCAAAAAACAAAAAATAAACTTAAGTGTTTTTGGCTTTCTATCAATTTAAGTTTCCAAATTTTTAATCTTTATTCAAAAATTATTTTTTATCTTTATAAAAATCCTTATGCACCTGTTTTACTTTTGCCTATTGCACAAATTTACTTGTTTTTTGGGAAAAAACGTAATCAATTTATCTTATTTAGGTTCAACAAACTACTTCATTTCTATAAAATATAGTTTCAAAAAACCTACGATTATTTATAGGGGTAAATTATGTTAGTCTATTGTGAAAAATCTTTATCTATAAAAAAGAGGACTCACCACCTGATTATTGTCAAGTAGAAGTTGACAATGAATCATTTTTTGATGGTGAGTGAATTCAAACGTTCGCGTAGAATTCACTCCTATCTTGATTTTAAAGTATATTAAATAAATGTTTAACTTTGTATAAAATGAATAGGAGATAAAATATGAAAGTAGTACCATACTTATTGGTTTTGATGTTTTTAATATCAATAATTCCAGTAAATGCTGCACCGATTTATCCAAATGGAGTTTACAATACCAGTATCAATGTGAGTTTTTCAGGTGATTATAATAGCACTTGGAAAACTGAAATTATGGCTGCAGCAAATACATGGGGATATTACAGTCAAATTAATGCGCGAAAACTTTCTTTTTCCAATTCAAGTACTTACAACCAAAGTGTTGGGATTTCTTTTAATAAAGGTTCTTTACCAGCTTGACCATTTTAATACCTCATTTTGTACATTTTTTTAGATTTCTTTTAATAAAGGTTCTTTACCAGCCCAAAGTGCAATAGCTCAGACGAGTTACACACAAAAAACAGTAAGTGGTAGAACATATATCGACAGTACTCGAGTTACTTTTAACACCAATCACAACTTCAGTACAAACGGAACAATGGAAAAGCCAACTTCATATCCCAATGGAACAATAAAAAATTGGGGCAGATATGATGTTAAGAGTATTGCATTTCATGAAATTGGTCATTGTGTCGGTTTAAGTCATACCCCTAAACAAACATTCTATGAATCATGTGTCATGTATCCTGGAGCAATCAGGACGCTTGCCAATCCCGCTCCAAACGATGAAAGCGATTTGCGTGAAATTTATAATAAAATTTTAGCAAAAAGCCTTCAAAACAATAGAGCATTATCATCTGAATTTGAAATCATTTCAGACGAAATGTATGAAACTGAAATTCTAATTATCACAGATTATGCGCCTATTCAAACAGAGATGATGGATGATTTTTCAGATTTCGTTATTCACGGAAAGGTTAGGGAAATCTTACCAGCTTTGTGGAATACTCCAGATGGTCAAGCTCCCTCTTCTGAAGATTCTGATTATTACATTTTCCATGACGTTATCATTGAAATTGATGATGTTTACAAGGGAAAATTGAATAACGAACAGAATGAAATTCATGTTCGAAAAATTGGAGGAGTCATTGAAAATACTCGATGTAGAACGATGACGCCAGATTATCAAAAAGGACAAGAAGTGATTTTGTTTTTGAATAAAGATACTATACCATTGACATCAAAAAATGAACCTGAACATTATTTTGAATTAAATGAACAAGGACAAATTTATGTTAAAAGCAATGGTGTAGCAATGAATGCCTTGGGTGAGACTGTCGACATCCAAAAAGATATTCTGTCTCTATTTGCGACGGCGAATTAATTTTTAGAGGGGAATACCCCTCTTTTATTATATAATACTTTAAGGTGAAAACATGAATCAAAAGCAAGTTACTATTATTGTCTTTCTCGGCTGTTTATTGCTTGTTCTTCTCGGAATTGTTTATTATCAATCTTTGAATCCGAATGGTTCCGATTCACCGGTTTATTCGTATACTTTTTCAAATATCACGTATCCTGAATTGAGCCAAAAAAGCGATGTGGTTCTTTCCGGCGTTGTCATTCATGTAGCGGACCCGATTCCGATCAACAAGTCCACTTCAACGTCTCCCGAAATTTCTTCCCACGATTTTATTTCCGGCGGATCTTCTTATTCAGATGTGACCATTCTGGTGAACCAATGTTATCAAGGCTCGTCCATTTCGGATTTTGCTGTTATTCGCATATTTGACCACAATTTTTATGACAATTATAATTGGGGAGACTTTTTCGTTTTCTATTTGATTGAAGACCCCGGTGTAACAAAAGATGTCGGCCCAATGCATTATCTGATTATGACACCGCGCGGTCAAATCCGCTGCCAAAACGGAACTTAGGTGAACGCTTTGAATGAATCGGTCACCTACGAAGAATTGTATCATTCTTTGCCAATCGGATTGTTGGAATCTCGGCCCGGTCAGGATTTTATTTTGTCATCACGCATGGACCCGACCACATACGGACTCAATCCGTCTCATAAAAAACTCGGGCAATTTTCTTCCGCCGGACTGTCGGGAATCTCCAAAGAAACTCTTTCTTTGATTCAAAAAGATTTTACATTTTCCACAACGAGCTCTTCAATAAACTCTTCAACAGGCTCTTTAACAGGCTCCTCACCGGGTAATGCAACAACCAATACATCCCTTCAATCCAAATCGAATATTGCCCCTGCCGTTCCTTCTTTTCCGTCCGCTCACGAAGTTGCAACCGATTTAATTGTTCATTCGGATTTTGTATTTTATGGCACGGTCAAAGAGGAAGCATCCAAAATTTTACTTCAAGATAAAACGGAATCCGGCTTGATTCTCATGTCCGATGTGGTTTTTACGGTGGACGAACAAATCAAAGGACCGGTCAATAAGGCCATTTCCGTTGAGGTTTATGCCGGCAATTACGATGGGACAAAACTTTATTTTACAAATGATTTGGAAATGCCGACGGCCTGGGATTTTAAAAAAGGAGACCGGTATTTATTGTATTTGGACGAATCGGACGGCTCTTACAAAGTTATGCCGGCCGGAATCTATTCCATTCGTTGAATATATAATATTGAGACATTATTTCTTTAAAATGGTCATAATTTAAAAAGTGAAAAAATCCAATTGTTTTTTATTTTTTATAGGTGATATCATGAAACTAAATCCAAAATATATTTTTTTATTTGTTCTTCTTGCTATTATTATTTTAGCAGGACTTCTTTTTTTACAAATTCATGGCTGGACCGCAATTGAAAAGGAATGGCCCTGTTCACTCAATGACACGGGTAAAATGATGTTTTATACATGGGGCAAAGGTCAAAACAGGTTTGAAAGCATGTCAGGCAATGAACACAATCTTGAAGTTTATGGTTGCTTTCCTTCTTTCCCTCCAGTTTATGTTGAAGTTTCAGCTCCTTCCTCTTACGATGGTACTTTCATTTCCATAGTACTGGAAGATGTCCAAAATTGGTGGAATTCCATCCAAAAAATAGATCAATCATTGAAGGGAGACCAACATTTCAACACGTATTTGATCAAAAACAAAGGTTCCTTATTTAGTCATAATGTAAATTATTACGGTTTTGTGACAATAATACTTGATTCACAAACATCAAAGGATGACATGGAAAATATCTATCAAATTGTGGATGCATATGCAAAAAAAGAAGGAGTCGAAGAAATCCCGGTTATCTTTATCACAGAAACACCTTCAAGTTTGATTACAGATGAAAAAGTATGTTTTATTGTTTCTGTTGAAAAACATTACACACTTAGCAGCTACTTAAAATCAAAAATAAATCATTAAAATAATTTCTAAATCTCATTTTTATTTTTTCAATCTCAATCGGAGAAATCTCAAATGACAGGACTCTTCAATCAAAGTGAAAAAACAATCTGCTTTCTCTTGGTTCTTTTCCTTATCTTCTTTGGAATGACCTGCATTTGTTTTGCAAAAGAAGATGTTAGAGGAGTTGAAGATATTCGTGTTTTCACAGAAATGCCTCTTAACGATAGTGAAATCCAAAAATCTGTCGATCAAACGCCGCCGACAAATCCGGAATACTTTGAACAGGTTTCAAAATCACAAAGTGCTCTTGCTTCTTACGGAACCGTTCCGCTCAAAACCGGAGAAGACGCTTATGATTGGGGTCTTTCCTTACAAAGAATCTCAAGATCCATTCAGCAAGATCAAGCATTTGAAAAATATCTGGCTGTAAATGGTGGTCCGATTTGCGGTTATTCGGCCGGCATCAATGGCTTTCTTATGGTTTATTTAAATCCGAATGTAGCGGATTTAAAAACATCTCAAGACATCGAAAATATGAAACAAGTCATTGAAAAATATGCAATTGAAGAAGGAATCGAGGATGTTCCGATTGTTTTTGTAAACGGCTGTCTCAATATTGTCATGGGGACGGATGATAAATATCAACTCAAGGAAAGTCGTTATCATTCATTTTTTGGTTTTTTTAAACCTTTGTTTGAAAATAAATATTTTATTCGTTTTGTAAATCATTGAGGCGGAAATGCCTTCTTTTGAAAAAAAATATTGTTGATCATTATTCTCAAAAATATGCAGTAAAAAACACTCCGATTCTAGTTGTAAATAGTGAAATTAGTGAAATTTTTTCTATAAAAAAGAGGACTCACCACCTGAATTATTGTCAAGTCGTAATTGGCAATGAATCATTTTATGATGGTGAGTGAATTTTTCAGGGCATACCGAAAATTCACTCCTATCTTGATTTTAAAGTATATTAAATAAATGTTTAACTTTAAATAAAATGAATAGGAGATAAATATGAACTATAAGCAAAATTATCATCAAATTATTTTGGTACTATTATTGTTAACTTTTATGATTTCGATGGTTGCTCCGACTTTTGGGGCTACTGTTGTTCTTCAAAACTGGGACTTGGTTGATTCTGGCAAACATCTCGATTGGGGTGGCAGCACTGCATATCAATCAGAATTTAACTCTTCTGTTACAACTTGGAACAATTACAAATCAGGAGTTATCAGGAAAGATAGTGTGTTAAACCTTAAAGATGTTACAATTTCAGATTATTCAGCAGTCGATGGTAAAGCTGGTGTTACATCTTCAAGTGGAACATTGAAATTTAATAAATATTATATGGTCGATTTTAATACAAATGTTCGGAAAAATGTTTGTACTCATGAATTAGGGCATGCACTAGGGCTAGATCACAATCAGCAAGGTGATGTTATGCATTCTCAAGTAACATCTGTATGCACATTATCTGCAAACGACAAAGCATCTTATGATGCAGCTTACTCAAATTATTAAGGGTGTAAATCCATGAAAAAAATAATTCTTCATAAGAAAACAATATTTTCTATATTTGCAATTGGAGCAATTTTTCTATTTGCATTATGTGCAATGACTTATTACAATGCCAACAAAATAGATGACACTGAAATTCCACTTTATTATAGTCGCGGTTCCTATGTATTTGATGTTTACAATTCAGAAGAACGTGCAGGTCATGCAGATTATATCTTTATCGGGAAAATTGATAAGGTTATTGAAACCGAGTATAAATATCCAATTATGATTGAAACGGAAGAACGTGGAAAGATTGTTGGAAAAGAAGTAAAAGAACCATTTACAAATTATTCAATTACCGTTCTTGAAAATATGAAAGGAAATCTTATTCAATATCAATCAATCCCCATTCTTAAAGAAGGAGGAATCAGTCAGAATAAACGTTATTATTCAGTGTTAGAAGACGATTTTTTGCCAGAAGTTGGTAAAGTTTATATCTTCTATGCTTATGCACAACCAGATGGTTCACTTTTAGTCACGGGACCCGGTTCCAATATTGAAATCAAATCAACAATGAATACTGATTTAGATAGTATTCAAAACACAACTGAATACCAAGATACATTGAATGCCTATAAAAATCAAAAAATTTCCACAAGGGAACGATTTGTTTCAGATTATGATTCAAACAATGAGTTATAATTTTTAAGCAAAAAAAGAGAATGAAAATAAACTATCTAATTTGTTCAATCCAAGCCGAGCAAAAAAGATATTTATTGTTCATTTGTTTTTTATTTTTTTGTTTTTATCATCTTTATTCTTGCTGCTTTTCTATATCTTCCTCCAACAATTGAATTTATTCTATTTTTAGCAATTTGATGTTGGTTTAATTTCTAAAACATTAAAATATTTTCCACTTCCAACTTTTTTTATTTTTTCCACTTTTATTTTTCCCGAAATGGTTTAATATGAATACCAAGTTTGATAAACACGGTAAAAAAGAGTCGACGGCTTAATTTATAAAAGCTGAATCATTGTGTTTATGTTCTAACATTCATTTTATTTTGGTATTTTTTGCGTGATTCTCATGAACAATTCGGAAATCATTCAACGCATCCGCGCGCTCAAATCGGAAAAAAACGCGCTTCTTCTCGCGCATAACTATGCCCGGCCGGAAGTCCAAGACATCGCCGACATTGTCGGCGATTCGCTCGCACTCAGCCAAGCGGCGGTAGATGTGGATTGCGACATCATTGTGTTTGCCGGCGTTCATTTCATGGCGGAAAGCGCCTATATTTTGTCGCCCCAAAAGAAAGTGTTGATGCCCGACGCCGATGCCGGATGTCCGATGGCGGACATGGTGACGGTTGAATCTCTCCGTGCGGAAAAGAAAAAATTTCCAAACGCTGCGGTGGTTTGCTACGTCAACAGCTCGGCGGCGGTCAAAGCGGAGTCCGACATTTGCTGCACGTCCGCCAATGCAAAAGAAGTGGTGGCTTCCCTTTCCGAAGATGAAATTTTATTTATTCCCGACAAAAATCTCGGACGCTACATTTCTCTCCATACCGACAAAACCGTTCATTTTTGGAACGGGCACTGTCCGGTTCACCAACAAATCACACAGGGAGACGTTCTCGACGCAAAATCCGAACACCCCAATGCCCTGTTCTTGGCACACCCCGAGTGCCGTCCCGACGTTTTGGAGTTGGCCGATGGCATTTTCAGCACGGCCGGAATCATCAAATATGCGGCGGCTTCCAACGAAAAAGAGTTCATTATCGGAACCGAACAAGCGATGATTCACAAACTCAAAAAGGACAGTCCGGACAAGATTTTTTATCCGGTGTCTCCATACGCCTACTGTTCCAACATGAAAATGGCAACTCTGCCCTCCATCTTAAAGGCGCTGGAAACCGAAAACACGGCGGTGACGGTTCCGGAAGACATCCGAATGCGCGCGAAATATGCATTGGACCGCATGCTGGAAGTTCTTCCGAAAAAATAAAATTCATCTGATCCAATCATCAATTTGTCATCTGATTCAATCATCAATTTGTCATCAGTTCATCATCAATTCATCATTAGTTCATCATCAAAAACCTGAAAGGATTGCAATGGCACGAAATATCGTTCAAAAAGGAATGGATTATCTGGAATTAATGCGGTACAAAAACTGTGTCATGGCCGGATTTTCATCGGTCATCGCCGTTTTTATTGCCATGTCCATTTTAGATTATTCGCTGAGTGAAATCTATTCTTTGTATGATATTTTTATTCTGCTGGACATTTTCATCATGGTTTTTTTAGCGTCGGGCGCCGGAAATGTTCTGAATGACTACTATGATATCGATATTGACAAAATCAACCGGCCGGACCGCCCGCTTCCGTCCGGGCGGGTCAGTTTGACCGAAGCGGTTTATTTGGCAATTCTTTGTTTTTCCATCGCGCTTTTGATTGCCTTTTTCATCAATCCGATTGCCGGCGTTTTCGGATTTTTAAATGTATTCATGCTGATTTGGTACGCCAAATCCCTCAAACGGACCATTCTCATCGGCAATTTTTCCATTGCCTATTTGACCGGCTCGACTTTTCTCTTTGGAGCGGCGTTTTTTGGATGGGACGGAATTATTGCGCTTTTGCCGCTCGCCATTTTAGCTTTCTTTGCGACGGCATCTCGAGAAATCGTCAAAGACATTGAAGACATGAAAGGAGATGCTCGGGATGGCGCAATTACTTTTCCGATTAAATTCGGCACAAAAACCGCTTCTTATCTGGCGGCCGCCCTTGGAATTGTCGCAATGATTCTCAGCCCGCTTCCGTATTGGATGGACGAATTCGGGGTTTATTATCTTTATGCGTTGATTCCGGTAGAATTGTGTTTCTTGTACACGGTTTATGTTCTCCTCCGGGAAAAAAATTATTCCAAATCCTCCAAATTATTAAAAGTTGCGATGTTGCTTGCGCTTTTAGCTTTTATTGTCGGAATATTGTAAAATTAAAAGTCGCAAAAATCATCACAAAAATCATCACAAAACTTCAAAAGGAATACTTCATTTTTTAGTTCAGAATAAAAAATTTGATTAAAAAATATTGATTAAAAAATATTGATTAAAAAATATTGATTAAAAATAATAATTGATTATAAATAATAACTGATTAAAAATAATAATTGATTAAAAATCGGAGTCTGTCTTATGACAAAAGAATATATGCTTGGAAATGCCGCCATCGCACGTGGTATTTTGGAAAGCGGGGTGGGGGTGGTTTGCGGCTATCCGGGAACACCATCTTCCGAAATCATTGACATCTTGCGGGCACAAAAAAATTGTGATTTTTATGTGGAGTGGTCCGTCAACGAAAAGGTGGCTATTGAAGTCGCGATCGGCGCGGCTTTCACAGGTGTCCGGTCCTTGGTAACAATGAAACACGTCGGACTCAACGTCGGGGCAGATCCGCTCATGACGCTTTCTTATTCCGGCGTCAAGGGCGGAATGATTATCGTATCGGCCGACGACCCGTCCTTTCACTCCTCCCAAAACGAACAAGACACGCGGCGCTATGCGGAATTTGCTCAAATTCCCTGTTTTGACCCGGCAACGCTGCAAGATGCCAAAGATATGATCCCATACGCATTTGATTTTTCGGAAAAATTCGAAACACCGGTTCTCTTCCGGCCGACGACCCGCATCAGCCACGGAAAATCCGGAATTGTTCTCGGCGAACTCAAACCCAATTCCAATAAAGCAGACTTTGTCAAAGATCCGGCACACTGGGTGATGATGCCCAACAACGCACGTGTGCGCCACAAAATCATTTTAGAAAAGCAGCCGGAAATGGAAAAAGCGCTTGAAAAATCCCCCTGGAACGTTCTTGAAATGTGCGGCAATTCCGAAATCGGTGTCATTTCCTCCGGCATCGCGTCCGTTTACGCCAAAGAAGCGCTTCACTTTTTGGGCGTCAACGCATCATTTTTAAAAATTACGGCCTATCCGGTTCCAAAAAACTTGATTCTTGATATTTTGTCCCGGTGCAAAAAAGTGCTGGTGATTGAGGAGCTTGAACCGATTGTGGAAAACAGTGTCCGTGTCCTTGCGCAAAAATACAAATTAGAGACGGAAATCATCGGCAAAGAATTGGTTCCACGCATGAACGAACTGAATTTTGACATCTGCCGAAACGTTGTCCTTTCCGCTTTTAAAGAATATTGTGATCCGGAAGTGATTTCCACGCTTGATTCCAGCCGGATCGGTTCCATTGTGGTGCCGAATGCGTCTTTGGTTCCTCCGGACTTGGGAGAAATTATCCTTCCGCCACGGCCGCCGGCGCTTTGTGTCGGCTGTTCCCACCGCTCGGCTTTTCAGGTCATAAAAGAAGTTTTTGGGAAAAACGCGGTTTTTCCAAGCGACATCGGCTGCTACACGCTTGGAATTCACAGCGGCGCCGTCGATACAACCATTTGCATGGGAGCCAGCATCAGCATGTCTTCCGGAATGTCGGCCGCCGGCGAAAAAAAGCCGATTTGCTGTACGATTGGGGATTCCACTTTTCTGCATACCGGCGTGAATTCGCTCATGAATGCGGTTTACAACAAATCTCATATCACGGTGGCGATTTTAGACAACAGGATTACGGCGATGACCGGCCACCAGCCCAATCCGAATGTCGGGCTGACGGCAACAGGCGAAGAAACGGTATCCGTTTCCCTCGAAGAAATTTGCAAAGCAGTCGGCGCTCAGTTTGTCAAAGTGGTTGATGCTTACGATTATGCCGAACTCAAAAATGTTTTTAGAGACGCAAAAGCATTTTCCGTGTCCGGGGTTTCTGTGGTCATCGTCAAGCAAGCGTGTGCGATTGTCGCGAAAAAAACCGGGGCAAAAAAGAATCCGTACGCGGTCTCAAAAGAATTGTGCAAAGGCTGCAAAAAATGTATTTCATTCGGTTGCCCGGCAACGGAATTTGACGTGAAAGGTGCGGTAGCGCACATCAATTCCCAGTGTATCGGCTGCGGTGTTTGTGCGCAAATATGTCCGTTCCATGCCATTTCGGAGGTGGCGAAATGATTCCGGTGAACAATAATATTCAATGTTTTGGGTCGGTTCCCAATGACGGGCGGACGGATGTGAAGTATGATATCGTGATTTGCGGCGTTGGCGGGCAGGGTGCGATTTTAGCGTCCGACATTTTGGGAAAAGCGGCGACTTATGAAAATATGGCGGTTCAAGCGGCGGAGACGCATGGGATGGCGCAACGTGGCGGTTCTGTGGAAAATCATGTCCGAATCGGAAGCGCTTACGGGTCACTGATTCCGCAAAAGAGCGCCGATCTTATGATTGCGCTGGAGCCGGTGGAAGCCGTCCGGTATGCGCACCTCATGAAACCAAACGGTATCATTTTATTGAACACGGAACCGGTTTATCCGTTTACAGTGACAACCGGAAAAGCGTCTTATCCGGATGTTTTTGAAATGATTCAAAAGTTATCGGCTCATTTCAAAGTCATTCCGATGGACGCGACAAAGATTGCGGAAAAAGCCGGAAACCGACAAGCGACCAATGTTATCATGATCGGGGCGGCATCGAATTTTATTCCGATTCCGGAGCAGACGTTTAAAGAATGCATTCGGGCTTTGGTCCCGCCCAAATTCTTAGAGGTCAATTTGAAAGCTTTTGAAATGGGAAAAGAAAGTGGAAGGCAATAACGGCTTTCTATTTCTATTTCTATTTCTCTTTTTCATTTTCATTTTTGTGCCGGTGCCGCTGCGCGCGTTACAGCAACACATTTTTTTAAAATAAAAAAAATCATGCAAGTTGCTTTCCTTTTTTTTATTTTCCCATTTCCCATTTCCCATTTCCCATTTTCCATTTTCCATCTTTCATTTTTTTTTTTTTTTTTTTTCCATTCCTTCTAATTTATTTACCTTGAAACCCTTTAATGCTCAGTTTGTGAAGAAGGTGGGATTTATGACAGATTCCGATATGGAAAATGAACTTGAATTTATTTTAAATAGCAGTCCGGTTATTGTCTTCCGGTTCCGGGCCGCACCGGGACTTCCGGTGGAATATATCTCAAAAAACGTCATTCAGCTCGGGTATCCGGCGGAAGAATTTTCGGATTACCATTACAATTATGAAAACATCATTTATCTGGATGATTTGGACAACGTCCGCCAAAGTTTTAAAAAATATTCTTCAGCATCGGGTTTGTTTGGGTTTACGATTACCTACCGCATTTATACCAAATTCGGGTCCGTTCGGTGGGTTGAACAAAGAACGATTATTGGGCGCGATGATGCCGGAAACATTACACATTATCAGGGTCTTGTTTTTGACGTGACGGAGCAAAAAAAAGCGGAAGAGGAACTTGCGCTGAATGTCGCCCGTCAGGAAGTATTGTTGACGCTCAAAAAAATGAGCGCGTCCCCGCTTCAGGAAATTGTTGATTTTGTCCGGGAAGAAGCGGTCCGTTTATCCAAGAGTAAAATCGGGTATTTGGCGTTTCCGACGCCGGACGAACTAACTTTGATTATGCATTCCTGGTCCCAAACATCTGTCAAAGAGTGTTCTATTGATGAAAATAACCGCCCTTATGTGTATCCGCTGCACAGTACCGGTATTTGGGGGGAGGCTGTTCGACAACGAAAACCTTTGATTCTGAATGATTACACGATGTCCAATCCGCTCAAAAAAGGATATCCAAAAGGGCACGTGACACTTTACCGTTATATGCACGTTCCCATTATGGATGGCGGACGCGTTGTTATTGTCGCCGGTGTCGGCAACAAAGAAACGGATTATAACGACAGCGACGTTTTGCATCTGACCCTTTTGATGGAAGGGCTTTGGGAATTGATTCAAAAAAAGAGGTTGGAAGAAGCACTTCAACGGCGCTCAAAAGAGCTTTCCGACCACTATGCGAAACTGAGAACCATGTCGGTCATGTCCAAAGAATTTTTGGACGACGTTCAAAAATCCGTAGAAATCGCAGACAAGCACAACATTTACAAATACAAGAATATTCTGGCGGATGAGTTCATTCTGATGTCTTATGAGCAACAACAAAGCGTCATCGAGCAAGGGTTGGTATTGGCCAACCGTGTCAAACATCTGGTGGATTCTCTCCTTTACATGAGCATGGAAAGAAGTGGAATGCTGTATTACCGGTTCGGGCGGGTGGATCTTCGGTCTCTTTTTGAACAAGTGGGGTTGAATACAATTTTATTTATCGAGGACAAGGGAATCTGTCTTCGGAAAAAGATTCCGGAAAAAATGCCGGCGATACTTGGCGACCCGGAACGGCTGCTGGTTGTTTTCACGACATTGATTGAAAATGCTTGTATTAACACGCCGCAGGGCGGAGAAATTTTTTTGGGAATCTCTTTTTTAAAAGACGGGAAAACAGGAGAAGAAGCGGTCGAAATTCAAATCAGTGATTCCGGAAAACCGTTAGAGGAGTCGGAAATTCCCTATCTTTTCCAAAGCATTACGTTTATTGATTCGAATCGTTCGTACTCCAATCACATGGAAGGGGTGGAATCCGGTCTCTATGTCGCGAAAAATATCATTTTGGCGCACAAAGGGCAAATTTGGGGAGAAACGCACGAATCCGGCGCGACTTTTATCGTTCGGCTGCCGGTCTTAAGGGATTCGGCCGATGAGACAAATGTTTCGAAAAATTCGGAAAAAGAAGAAATTTCCGGCCAAAAGAAACACGAAGAACACGATGAAAAGCGAGACACATCTCGTGAAAAACAATCAAAAACCCAACGCCAACAAGATGAAAAACAATCAAAAACCCAACACAAAGAACAAGATCAAAAACGGACCCAAGAATTTAATATTTCCAAATCCGGAGGGATTTAAATGACAACCGAATTGATCGGCACGCTCTTTTTATCGGAAAAACGAAAGAATGTTTTGATTTTTCTGCTGTCGGGTCCAAAGGATATCGATGAGATTAAAATCGAACTGAATGTCAATACGAGCGCGCTGATGACTCAAATGAAAATTTTAATGGACCAGGGATTAATTGTTTATTCCGACAATCTTTATTCTTTATCGGTCATGGGTAGCGTCATTGTTCAAAAAATGTTGCCGCTTCTGAATATGCTGGATACGTATTCTGAAAACAAAACTTATTGGAGCGACCATAAACTTTCTGCGATTCCATCGGACCTTTTAGACCGGATGGATGAGCTTAGAAATTGTGTTTTGGTGGAGCCGGAACTTCACCGCCTCTATGAATTGCCGCTGAAATTTGAAGAAAATTTATTTAAATCCGCATACATTCGGGAAATTTCATCATTTTTCAGCCCGTCTTACCATTCCGCTTATTTGGAATTGGCTCGAAAAGGAACAGAAATTTCCATTATTATTCCCGTCTCCGTTTTTGACCGGTTCAGTCACGATTATCCGTTCCTTTTGGAAGAATATTTGTCGCGCCCGAATGCGAAAATTTATGTTTATGAAAAACCGATTGAAATGGCGTCAAGTGTTGTGACCGACCATTTCTTTTCCTTTTCACTGTTTAACAACAACGGAGTCTATCACAATCACTCCATGATGAGTTTTGAAGAATCGTCTATTCAGTGGGGGGAGAAATTATTCCAATATTATCTGGAACGGTCTAAAGAAATGAAATTGGGGGACCTAAAAAATATATAATTTTCTGATATTTCGTTTTTCATTTTTCGCTTTTCATTTTTCGCTTTTCATTTTTTGTTTTTTCATTTTTTTTATTTTTTGTTTTTTTCTCCGTTTTCATTTCCATATTTTTTATTTTCTGTCCGGAATGCAACTCGGCGGTTTTTTAAATACGGGAAAAAGGAATGAATAGGTTTAAAATGGATGAAAAGATTTAATCCACAAGTAATCCACAATTTACTTTGTGAAATAAATCCGAGGGTTTCGGATTAAAACTCCATTTATCTTTTTGAGGGATCTTTTTTGAAAATTATTGCATTTGTCGGCATGCCGGCATCAGGAAAATCAGAAGCGTCCAACGTCGCGAGGGAAATGGGAATTCCGGTCGTGACCATGGGTGATGTCATTCGCCGGGAAGTGGAATTGCGCGGGGCTGATCCGGCCGACGGCGGAAAAATCGCGACGGAACTTCGAAAAACGGAAGGCATGGATGCTATTGCGAAACGCTGCATGGTTATGATTCAGGAAAAAATGAATGTGAGCGGTTCTAATGTTTTGGTGATTGATGGGGTGCGCGGAATCGCGGAAGTGGATTATTTCAAAGAACATTTAGGCGCTGGTTTTATGCTGGTGTCCATTGCGATTGATTCTCCTGTGGAAGAGCGGTTTGAGCGGATTGTGATTCGAAAACGTGAAGATGATATGGATTCCATTGAAAAGCTTAAAGAGCGTGATGACCGTGAAATCGGGTGGGGTATGGGTGACGCGATTTTGGCGTCCGACCGCGTGATTGAAAATAAGTCTTCTCTTTCCGAATACCGAGAAAAAATCCGAAAGCTTTTCGAAGAAATGATGGATGAAGGCCGGAAAAATTTGTAAAAAGGGAGTGAGTCAGTTGTCTTCTCAGTTATCTTCTCAATTATCTTCTCGTTCATCACAAAATTCTCCATTCGATATTTCTTTTTCCGCATTTGTTTTCCCGACGGAAAACCCGGAAAAAGTCATGCGTTCCATTTTAAATCTGGTCAATTACGGCCGCCCGAAAACAGAAGTTCCGGTTTTGGAAAATACGATCGTTTGTACGCCGGCAACGGCGGATGGGATTCTGGTTCAAAAGCTCAGTCTTTTTGGAGGTCTTGATTTACTTTTTGGAATTCATTATTTGGTCCGGCGAGAAGAAATTATTGATACGATGCGGTCGGAATTGGAGCATGGAATTTTGGAGGAGTCGGATTCCGGCGATGAAATTTCCAAAACGGTGATTTTTTTGAACAAACAGGTGGCTTATGTGAAGCGGTTGAATTTTCCGGCGGATGCCGAACCGCTTGGCTCGGTTGAGCTTGAAATTCAAGCGGATTCGCCGGCTCGTCTTGCCAAAGTGATTGAGTGGCTGGCGCCGCCGACCAAGGAAGGCGTTGCGCTTTATGAATTAAAGGTGGAAGATCTGTTTTAAAAAACAAATCCATCTTCCGTCTTTCACTCTTCTTTTCTTTTCTTTTCTTTTCTTTTTTTTTATTGCAGCGGCACTCGCACGCGTTACGGCAACACATTTTTTTCAAAACGGATTAAACCGGTGGTTTTTCTCCCTTTTTATTTTTTTGGGCATGCTTTCAACTTTTTAACAGGAACAAAAGATTTAAGAATCATCATTCATTTTTAATATTGTTTAACAATTGTATACAAAATGAATTGAAAAATAATTTTTCATTTTTTTGGACGAAATCAATTTTAGACATAATTCGCAATCAACAGACTTATTTTTAAAAACATGGTAATAAGTCTTTTGATTTTGTAAAATTAAAAGTATTTATAAAAGTTTGCCTCCTTTTGGTTTTTGTCAAGTGTTTTTCCGGAAAAAATTTCTTGCAAAATTTTTGTGAAATAAAGTACGTAGAAACTTAAAAATTAAAAAATTAAAAAAATCAAAAGAGGTCCAACATGAATAAATTAAATTTAGTATCGGCTTTGATGGTCATGGTATTTCTTTGTGCACTTTTGTCACCCATGGCAATGGCACAAGCAAATGAAAAAGCGGGTTCTGTGTCGTTTGGTTTAAATTCTACCGACCGAAAAGAAATCGAAAAAATGACATATTCTATGCTTGAATTGCAAGGCATTCAAATTGAAAATCTTGATTTGAGTCAAATCCGAATTATGGAAAATGAAACGGATTTCATTTTAACCGGCAAAATCACTTATGATGTTTCGGGTCAAAGTTTAAAATCCAGTTCCAACGAACGTGAAATTTCTTCGCATTTCAGCCGGACCGACAAATCCGCAACGGTTATTTCAACATCCGCTGACGAAACGTATGAAATGAATCTTTTCATGACTTCGGAATCTTTGACGTCGGTTGAATACAAAATGGAGGAAATCATTACCAAAAACGGGCAAACACAAAAAAATGTTGAAACATTTTCGCAGCCGAAAATAACATCTTCGTCACCGGCTTTTGGAGCAAAAGCGACAAAATATGATTTGCCAACTAAAGCCCCTTCCGGGTCTATTAAAATTTACAATGATGCATCCCTCTACTATCTCTTGGCCGGAACATCATTGGCTGTCAGCGTTGCAGCATCTGCAGCAGCAACCGGCGGAACCGCAACGGGAATTACCGCAACAGTTGTTCTTTGGATCGCTGAATTATTGTTTGATGAATTCATGTATCGCTTAGTTGGGGTTTCAACCCGCGATGTCTACATTGATTTCTTCTTTACGATTTACCCGCGCATCGGTTACAACTCGTCACCGGCTTGGGGATTTGCACACCCGACTGTTCCGCTTTACGGAGAAATTGACTACTACTACAAGTAATAAAATAACAAAAACAAACAATCAAACAAAATAATCAAAGAATTGTAGCCATTAAATAATGAAAATGTTAACATATTTTTCAGAAAAATCTTTGAAATATGTTATCATTTTTTACATTTGCGTCCAACACCATTGATTTTGTTAGATTTTCTTTTACATCACAAAAATATAAATGGAACAAATGAAACAAAATGGAACAAATGAAACCAAAATGAAACAAAATGAAACAAAATGGAACAAATGAAACAAAATGGAACAAATGAAACAAAATGAAAAATTAAAAGAAAAATAGAAAAACAGTTAAAAATTTACAAGTATATATCCTATAAAACCTATAAAATATTTCAGAAAAAGTGATTTTTATGAATGCAAAAAGAAAAGAATATCTTGCGGTTTACACATTTTTTTTAATCATCGGTCTTCTTATTTTCGGATATTATTCCTATTATTTGGATGATCCTATGCGTAGCAGTTTTTCTATTTTTCTTCTTGTCCCAATTCTTTTGGCTGGTACGCTTCCTTTGAATAACATTCACATCGGGTGGAAAATCGGAACTATTTTTTTCTCCATTGTTCTTTATGTTTTTTATTTTATGGGAAAAAATTGGTATTCGGATGCCCAGCTTGTAATAACAATTGCCGGCTCAATCATTTTTTTGATTTATGTTTTTTATGAAGGCGTCCATCTCAAAAAATTTAAGGACTTTGAGTCCTAATTTTTCAATTCTTTGTTCATTTATTTCATTTTTATTTTGTTTTTCTTTCTTTTTCATTTCATTTTTGTCAAAATAAAAATTTCATATTTAAAAATTTATAATTTAAAATTAATAATAAAAGAATTATTATTTATAGGGATCAAGTCTGATAAAATATTACAGGTTGTTTTTTCAAAAACAGACCGATTTAAAAAACTCAAAAACTCAAAACTCAAAACTCAAAAAACTACCAAAACAACAATGCTCAGGAATCGTCGAAATTTCATCAAAATTTAAAACCGCGGCAAAGGTGTGTGATATTGTGGACAACCGGCAACTCATTCATTATTCCATTTTTATTGCGATTTTTTTCTTTGTCATCGTCGGAATCGGATATCTCGGATATACCGAATATGTTTCTTTTTCAGACCCCGATTCGGGCTTGGACCTCAGAGAGGATGCGCAAGTTTCTTCCTTTGACCCGGCCCGCGACCTTTTTTCAGAAACGGACCCAAACACTCCTTATGTTTCCCATCTGGACAAGTATTTGTCATTTTATCCCAACGATGCGGCTGATTCCGGCTCCGACATCGCGACCCAAATGGGTTTGCCGGAAGTGCCGGTGATCGGGCCGATGTTTTCTCTGATTTATATGTCAACGGACATGATGAAAACCGAAGCAGAAATTGTCGCGGAAGTGACGGTCATGGAAAAAATGCCGGCCCGGTGGAGCACGCCGGACAACACGCTGCCCAAAGGTATTTCTATTTCAAAATACACGGATGAAAACGGGGATGAGATTGTTGATTTTTCAACGATAACCGGACCCGGGGAGTTTATTTACTGGGATACTGTCCTTGAAGTAAATAAAATTCACAAAGGAAAGTTGGATTCCAAAGATTCCAAAGGTTTCAAAGATTCCAAATACATTCTTTTGCGTTCTTCCGGCGGGACGGTCGGGGATTTTACATGGTGGAGCGCGGAAAACGGCGGTCCGGGAGATTATGTGGTCGGGCAGAAGTATTTGATTTATGTGGAAGAAGACTCTTGGCTTGCTCCGGATTTGGGTCCGAATCATTACGTTTTAGTGTATCCGTACGCCAAATTTAATGCCGACGGCGAAGGAAAGTATACAAATCATGTCGGAGAATCCGTTTTCGTCCGAGAATTGCGGTAAACTTTTTGGAGAATGACGGTGAATCAAAACATGAATCAAAATACAATCTATCAAAAATTAAGATTTTTTCTCCCGACTATTTTAATTTTGTTGGGATATTTTGCTTCAGAAATCTCCTTTTCATTAAATTATGAACAACCTCCGCCATCCGGATTTATTTGTGTTGTTCTCGGTTTCATCGTTGCGTTTGTTTTAACCTTCTTGGTTTTTTATTTACAAATTTCGTTGGAATTTTCTTTGAATTTTAAAAAATCCGTCCTTTTTCCTTCCTTTTTTGTTATTCTTGGTTTTCTATTTCCCTCGCTCTCAACAAATCTGTTGAATCATCCGCTGCCTTATGACACAATCGTTATATTTTTTGTTCCGGTTCTCTTCTGGTTAGGGTCCGGTTTCAAATTATCTCCTGCGTGGTATTTCGGGTTTACAATTTCAGCGGCTGGATTTTATATCCTTTATTTTTTCGGGCAAGATTGGAGTTTTTATCTGGTCGCGGTTTATACGGGGCTTGTTATTTTATTCTTAATCGCGTTTGCATATTATCAGGAAAAACAGGAAAAACAGGAAAGATTTGAAAAAAGAGAATAACAGGAGAAATCAAAATCATGAACCAAAAAATGTTTGCAAATTTGTTTTATCTTGTTTTTACTTTCATCAGCCTGGCCTATTTGGTCTGTTTGGACCTTTACACGGATTACATATCCTTCCCATCATACAGTATATTTTATGCGCTGTGGCCGGCATTCATTCGTGAATCTATTCTCTCTAAAAATTCCATGTCCGACTCATGGAAAATGTTTATTTTCAGCGTGGGTGCTTATGCCTTTTGCGTATTGCTTTTAGATCCGTTCTTACCGGATTTCCTTCATTATCCGCTTCTTGGAATTTATTTGGCCGGGGCGGCGGGTTGTATTATTTTTGGATTCAAATCCGGTTCTTTCTATTAAAAAATGAATTATGAAAGTGAAAAGGAGCTTTGACCTCTTTTTCTTTTTCTCAATAAAAACAATTTTTATTTTATCCAAATTATGTTTGGCAAAACCATTGTATTTTTTTTAGTAAATTCAAATTTAATAATTTTTTTTTGTTAACTGCAAAACACATTTTTTTAAAATATCTTTCTTTAAAAAATATTGTTTTATCTATACATATTTAATATTTTCTCCGAATTTTTTTGATGAATTTATTATTTTTTGAATAAATTAAATTTTATGGATGTTTAACTATTGCTTGATTTCGCTTATTTTACACCCAATAATATATATATATATGTTAAAAATTTATATGGATATGTCAAATTTTTCCGGAATTTTTGATAAATTATTTGCATAACATAAAAAGAGGAATATTCATATGAAAAAAATAAGTTTATTGTCATGTCTGATGGCATTAGTGCTTCTTTGTGCACTTTTTGTTCCGGTAACTATGGCAAAAGAAAATGAAAAAGCAGTTTTAGCTGAAATGAAAATGCCTGTTGTTGATACCTCAAAAATGTCTTCTTTGGATGAAGAAGATTTAGCTGAGGTTGAAGAGTTAGTCTATATGTTTTTAAAAATGGATAATATTTCAGTTTCAAATTTTGATTTAAGCAATATAAAAATTCAAGAAGATGGAACTAATTTTATTATGGCAGGTATAATGTCTTGCGTCGAAATTAATGATTCAAAAGTGAAAGTCTATGATATTTACACAAATATTGATTTCGAAAATCAATCTTTCCAAATAATATCAAAATCAAAAAATGATTACTTAAATGTGATGATTAGTCAAATTTTTGAATCAGATGATTTGATTACATATAACGTAGAATCCACTCTGATTGAAAATGGTATTATTCAAAAATCAAATGAATACATATCTCAGCAAAAAGATGTGAATTCATTAAAGCAAAGTGTCAATTTAGATAAGGAAGATAATGTCAAATTATTATATGCAACTCAATATGTTTTTAAAAAATTTAATTTACCAAGCAACCCTCCACGTTTTAGTGTTTTATTAAAAAAGGATATCAAACTTTCAAATTTGTTATCTGCAGCATCAGTTATTACTATTTTATCAGGAGTTTTTTCTGGCGGTCTTACCACTGCGGTAGCTTTAGTAATAGTTGGTCTTGCTTTAGAAATAGTTAATATTTTCTTCAACAATTTTTCAGATGTCAACACCTCCGACATTTATACCTCTCTTTATGGAATGGTTTCATGGTTTATGTATCATCCTGGGTCAGGTGTTTATGGGATGTCAGTATCAATGCCTACTGGTTTTGTAACACCTGGAATATATTTGGAAATAACACACTATTATAAATATGTTCCAGTTTGATATATATTAATAATTGCCTCTTGGCAATTATTTTTTTTATTTTTAATTTCAGGTGAATTTTATGAACCACGAAAAAAAAGAACGAATAATGGTTTTAAGTTTTTTTGGAATTGCTTTTTTGCTCCTTCATTTGTATGATACTTATGTTATGGATATTGCCGGCAATTCCGTTGACATGCTTGTTATATCTTGGGCGGTGCTCCCTTTCATTCTGGTGGTCCCGCAAATTTCTATTTTATGGAAATGCTTGTTTATTTTATTATCCATGTTCTTGTTTGCGTTTTATTTTATGGATGCTGATTGGTATCCGAAAATTCAACTGGCAACAATTCTCTTGATCTTCCTTTCTTTTATCGGATTCGTTTTGTATGAAGGTTGGTATCGGAAAAAATTCAAAATATGGGGATAAGACCCTTTGTTTATTCCTTTTTTCATTTCAAAAGTTTAAATCTAGATTCTTGTAATCTTTATTCAATCAAATATTTTATTTTTATTAAATATTAATTAAAATATATAGTTATATATATATCTCAATAACGTTCTATTTTTTGCCAAGTTCTGTACATCCTTATTTGAAACTTGATCCTTGTCAAAAATAGATTAGAGGTTAATAAATATGTGAAAATAAAAAGAAGGCCACAATTATGAAAAAACTAAGTTTTATGTCATGCCTTATGGCATTCGTTCTGGTTTGTGCAATTTTTGTTCCGGTTGCCATGGCGAAAGAAGATGAAAGCCCCTTCTCTAATAATGCTATTCCTGCGTATGATTTGTCTCAAATGTCTTCATTGAATGAAGATGAAACGAAGGATCTTGAAAACATTATTACATTACTCTTAAAAGCAGAAGGAATTCAGATTTCAAATCTCGATGTGAGCAAATTAAATGTTTTAAAAGAGAATCAATATACAGTTTTTGCGGGATCATTAACTTTTAGCATCGACAACAGTCCCCAAAAACTTGAAATTTATGTTTCTCAGAATACATTGAATAATTCATTCGAGATATTTTCCAAGTCTGATTCACAATATTTCAATACTCATATATACAAGACGGATGAAAATAAAAAGTCGGTTGAATATAGAGTTGAACAAACTTATATTAAAAATGGGGTTTCAGATGTAGAGATCCAAACATTTTCCTGTAAAAAACAAATTGATACAATTGGATCCTCTTCAGAAATGATTACGGGGATTAATCAGGTACACGATTTTGCAAGTTGTCCACCATCCAATTCAAATTTAATTGTAAATGATGTCACCGTAGAAGAAATGATCTCTTACACGGGACTGGCATTAGGAATTATTGGTTTGTTAACAGGGCTTGTTCCACTTGATTTGGTAGGACTTGGTATGGAGCTTTACCTGTTGAGCGGGGCTTCTGCAGGTAGTGTGGAATATTCTGATATTTTTGTAGATGTCTTTAGTTCTACTTACTTGTGGCCAGTTTATACGCCAACATGTTCAAACGCCTATGGGATTTGGTTCCCTCCTCCTGTGTGTGCCTATTTCGAATTGGATTACTATATCTCTTAAATTTTAATGGTAAGTTATACTTGCCATTTTAATTTTTCAAATCGAGGTGTTATTTATGAAAAAAGAAATTTTGGCGCGTTTTATCGGACTGATTTTAATCATTGGTGGACTTATTTACTCTTATCTGATCGATCAAAAATTCAATATGGATATTATTATGTTTGCACCGTTCATGATTTTCTTTTCACTTTCTCCGGCTAAAACGCAAAAGGGATTGGATATTTTTTTCATACTGTTGGCCGTTTCGATTTATGTTTTTCATTTCATCGATCCGGATCAAAATTACCCGTATCACAAGGATTTTATCTTTTTTTCAGGGCTTTTTACAATCCTTTTCGGTACATATAAATTCATTCTCGGAAAGGATAAATGATTTTTTCATTCAGCTTAATTTTTCCCTCTCCAAAACGTATTTAACAGAGCGGGTCTTTTATCCGTTTGAATTCAGGCACCTTTTTTAAAAACCAATAATCTCCGGCTTTTCTTTTGATCATTTTTATAATCATGAACAATCATGAATATCCAAAAAAAGATTTCGTGAAAAAGACGGCCCAAAAAATTCGAAAAGTTGCCTGAAAAATGTAACCAATGTGCTTATATATTGGGTAATTATTGTCTACTTACCCTTAGGTTTAAATCGATCAAATTCATCACGATTGTTTGACAACGATTTTCATTGTTAACAGCTTGTTTTAAAACGGCGGTTGACAACGGCAAGTCCAAAAAACAATTCGGCAAGATGAATGGCTGTTTGACAGCTGTTTTTGCCGTTTGAATTATTTTCAATGATTGGAAATGATTGATTGAGTCATTTTTTTAAAAATTAGAGACGGTATTCGCATGGCTAACAATGAAATCTTATCTGAAATTAAAAGGGCAGAAGAAGATGCAAAAAAAGCAACAAGCGATGCTATCGAAGATAAGAACAGAAAAATCGCAAAGGCACGCGCCGAAGCCCGCCAAATCTTGGAAGACGGAGAAGAAGAATCCGTCAAAGCCGCACAAGCAGCCCAAAGAAAAGGCGAGCAAGAACTCGATGCCAAACGCACTGCCATTATCAACGAAGGCCTTCGTGAAGCTGAATCTGTAGCTGTGAAATCCCAATCAAACATTCCAAAAGCAGTTTCATTTTTACTCGAGGAATTTGAGAGGGAGATACGCGTATGAGTTACTCGAAACGAATGACCAAGTGTTTAATCGCCGGTCACAAGAAAAATCTTCAACCCACGATTGACGTTTTACACGATCTGGATATTTTTCACGTCGAAGATTTCGTTGAAGGTGACGAATCTGATTTTACAATCGGGGTCCCGATTGAATACGGAGAAGAAGTCTCAAGAAAACTCGTTAAAGTCCGCTCTATTTCCAACGTTTTAAACGTTCAGCCGACTGATGAAACCGTTCCGATGAAAACATCGACGGTCAAAAGCGATCTGGACACAAAACTTGATAAAATAGATGCCGAGATTACCCAAAATACCCACAAAATGTCCCAACTCGACGGACGTGTCAAAGAAATTGATGCCGCCAAACGGGAACTTACACCGTTCATGGCTTTTGATATTGATTTGAGCGCTTACCGCGGATACGACAATTTGGCCGTATTTTCCGGAACAATCTCCTCTTTTAACGAATCCCGTCTGCGGGAAGTTACTGACGTTTATGAACTTCATAGCGAACCCGGTTCCAAATTCATTGTTTTGTTTGTCTCTAAAATATTCGAAAAAGAAGTGGCATCACTCCTTGCCGATATGGGATTCAAAGAAACCAAGGCACCGGACAAAGTCGGAAAACCGTCAGACTTAGTTCAAGAGCTTGATTCTGAAAAATCAGACATACACGCACAGATAGAGACATTATCTGCGGAAATTTCAGAGCTCAACCAAAAATACGGAAATTTCATCCTTGCCAGCGATGAATTCTTAAGTATTTTGAGCGAAAAATCCGAACTGCCTTTAAGAATCGCCACGTCTGAACACGCTTTTTTACTGGAAGGCTACGTCCCGGCCGATGATTACGACAAATTTGTCCAAGCCATCGCCGCAAAAACCGATAACGGCGTTTTTATTACCACCGAAGAAATTGACATGCACGACGAAAAGGAAACGGCGAAAGTTCCGGTCGCGTATGAAAACAAAAAAGTGGCAAGCCCGATGGAAACAGTCACCGACTTGTATTCCCGGCCCAAATACACCGAAATCGATCCCACATCACTTTTAGCGATTTCTTTCCCCCTCATCTACGGTATGATTCTTGGGGATATCGGATACGCTCTTATTTTGATGTCGGTTGCGTTCCTGGTTTTAAAATTCATGAAATCAGACGGTATCAAACCATTAATGTACGTCCTTATTTATTGTCAAATCTCAGCCTTGATTTTTGGTATCATATATGGTGAGTTCATGGGATTCCCGCTTGCGGGATATGAATCGCACGGCGTGTATACGCCCGGACTTATTCCGGGATGGGACACCCTCGTTACCAATTTCGCATTGGTTCCGGGCGAACCCTTCATGTTCCCGATTCACAGAACACACATGATTATGACACTTTTAATCGCAACAGCCGCTTTCGGATTTTTACACATTAACGCCGGGTTCATCGTCGGATTCTTTAATGTGAAAAAACAACACGGTATCATGCATGCCGCCAACGAAAAGCTCAGCTGGGTCATTATTGAGATTGGCGTAATTGCCGCAGCGGCATCCTATGTTTTACTCGGATCTCTACCGCTTACGGTCGTTTTTGCACTCGTCACAGTGATCGGATTGGTTATGCTTTACAAAGGAGAAGGAATCAAAGGACCGATCGAACTTCCGGGACTTCTCGGAAACATCATGTCCTACACCCGTATTATTGCGGTGGGTCTTTCTTCCATCTATATCGCGTCCACTGTGAATTATATGTCGTTTGGCGGTTTCATTTGGACGCCAAGTGACGGATTCAGCCTGATGATTATCGTATCATTCCTGATCTTTATTCTCGGGCACTCTTTAAACTGCATTTTGAGTATTATTGCTCCCGGCTTACACGCACTCAGATTGCAGTATGTGGAATTGTTCAGCAAATTCTACACAGGCGGGGGCAGAATTTACAAACCATTTGGACATATTAAGAAATATACGGAGGAATAATTTTATGGAACTTACAACAGAATCAGTCGTCGCATTATCAAAAGCAATTGCAATCTTTGGAACAGGACTTGCCACCGCCTGGGGCGAAAAAGTCATCGGTGCAGCCGCAATCGGTGCCATGGTTGAAAATGAAAGTCTTTTCGGTAAAGCGCTCATTTTAACCGTTCTCCCGGAAACCATCGTTATCTTCGGGCTCGTCGTTGCGCTCATGATGTAATTTCGAATCGATAAAAGAAAACAAAAGTTAAGAGCAGATTTTTTTCTGCTCTTCATTTTTTAAAGGTGTTAGCAATGGGACTGGAAATCGTATTAAATGATATTACTGAGGGCGCCAAAGCAGATGTCCGAAGAATTGGAGAAGAAGCGGATGCTGCGTCTCTTCAAATCATCGGCGAAGCCCGTCAGGCTTCCAAAGAAGCATTGGGGTCCCGTCTTTTAGAGGTCGAAGAAAAACTCGAGCAGCAGCGCCAGCAGGTATTGTCAAGTGCCAACTTAGAGGTCAAACGGATTGTTTTAAACAGACGCAAAGCCCTTTTGGATCAAGTTTATGATCAGGCTCTTGAAAAAATTAAAAACATGCCTGCCGATGAGAATGAAAAATATCTCAAAACGCTGATTAAAAATCATGAGAAGGGCGGTTACAAAATTTACTCCAACGCAAAATCCGAAGACATCGTCAAAAAATTATCCAAATTGGAATATGGCGGCAACCTCGACTGTATCGGCGGGATCGTCATTGAAAACAAGGAAGGCAACGTTCGCTTGGATTTTACGTACGACTTAATGATCAAAACCGTTTATGACCGCTCCTTAAAATCCATATCGGACATTCTCAACGGGTGATTTGAATGGGTCAGAGTTCGCAAAAGATTCAGGAATGGGCGGTCAGCGCCCGGAAAAAACTTCCGGAAAGCGTCGCCAAATACGTTCCAACGCGTCTTCCGTCCTTTGGAAAAGGCTCGTCCAATTATCCGTATGCTGTGACACGTATTCGAGCCATGCGGGTAAAACTCATGCCGCGCGATGCGTATCCGAGACTTCTTAACATGAGTTTGGATGAAATCACACGCAAAATCGGGGAATCCGAGTACAAACAAGATATCGATGACCTCTCAAGAGAATCTAAAGGCGTCAACCTGATTGAACACGCCCTGAACAGAAACATGGCGGTCTCCTATCAGAAAATCTTACGGATCACCGAAGGCGAACCGCACGAACTTGTCCAAGAATATCTCCGGTATTTCGATATCGATGATATCAAAACCATTCTCCGCGGAAAAGTTCACCATATTTCCGAAGAACAAATCTTAGAATCCCTCGTCACAGGCGGCATGCTGAGATACACATTTTTGTCCGGGCTTGTGTCAAAATCCATGGAAGAAATCTTGGCGGCTTTTAGCGACTCGATTTATGCACCGATTTTGAAAAAGTTTGACGGATCCAACCTTCCGGAAATCGAAAATGAGTTGGACAAATTTTATTATAACCATCTCTTTGAAGCCATCGGCTATGCCGGCTCGGCCGACCGGAGACAGTTTGACCAGTTTGTCCGGCGGGAAATTGATATTAAAAACTTATTGCTCCTTCTCCGTGTCAAAAAACATGACACAAAAGCGGCGGGCAACGCATCGGAAAACGCATGTGTTATCGGTGATGTCTCTTCAATGTTGATTCCAAACGGACTTGACTTTGATGCGGAAAAGTTTGAAAAATTGTGTTATGATGACTTTATTGTTGCTCTTCAAAAAACACCTTACTGGGGTGCCGTTGCGCCGGTTCTTGACAGCAGAACTTCGGTTTCTTTAACAGAAGCTGAAACCCGCCTTTTAAGGTACAATTTGACGAAAGCGACGGTAAATTCTCGTCGTCATTTGCTCTCAATTATTCCGATTTTAGAATACATTATTTACAAATCCAACGAGGTTCGCAATTTGAGAATCATCGTTCGCGGTAAGTCGGTCGGTATGGATAATGATTTAATCAAGGACCAGTTGGTGATTCTCTGATGGAAATATCGGTTGTTGGAAACAGTGATTTCGTGACGGGATTTCGTCTTGCCGGTATCCGGAAAATTTACGATACCGACAATGTCGGCATTGATGTCGCCGTCCGAACCGTCCTTGAAGACAAGGATGTCGGCATTTTGGTGATGCATAATGATGATATTTCAAAACTGCCGGACTCTTTAAAAGTCATGTTGAACAATTCCGTTTCGCCCACAGTTGTTGCTTTGGGTGGCGCGGGGGCCGGCTCAACGAATTTAAGGGATAAAATCAAACAGGCGGTAGGTGTTGATCTGTGGAAGTAAAAGGTAAAATTTATCGAGTGGCGGGTCCCGTGGTTACCGTTATCGGCTTAAACACAAAAATGTATGACGTGGTGAAAGTCGGTCACGAAGGGCTTATGGGAGAAGTCATTAAAATTGTTGGAAACAAATCCATCGTTCAGGTTTATGAGGATACGTCCGGAATCAAACCGGGAGAACCCGTTGAAAACACAGGTCTTCCCCTCTCGGTTGAACTTGGACCGGGATTGCTCGAAAGTATCTATGATGGTATTCAAAGACCGCTCAGCGTCCTTAAAGATGAAATGGGAAATTTCATCCACAGGGGAGTTTCCGCTGACGGCTTGAGCCATGACAGACTCTGGGAATTTAAAGCGACCGTCAAAAAAGGCGACAAAGTCAAACCGGGAGACATTATCGGTGTGGTTCAAGAAACCGCAAACATTGAACACCGCATCATGGTTCCGGCCAACCTTGCCGGTGGCGAAATTGCTGAAATTAAAAGCGGTAGCTTCACGGTTGTGGATGTTATCGGTAAATTAAAAGACGGCACGGAACTCAAAATGGCCCACAAGTGGCCGGTTAGAAGACCGCGTCCGGTCAGCAAAAAGATGGCTCCGAAAACTCCGCTCGTTACCGGTCAGCGTGTTCTTGACGCGCTCTTCCCGGTCGCAAAAGGCGGAACGGCAGCTATTCCGGGTCCATTCGGTTCCGGAAAAACCGTCACTCAGCAGCAGCTTGCAAAGTGGAGTGACGCAAACATTGTGGTTTACATCGGTTGCGGTGAACGTGGCAATGAAATGGCGGAAGTTTTAAACGAGTTCCCGGAACTCGAAGACCCGCAAACCGGACGCCCCTTGATGGAACGGACGGTTTTGATTGCGAACACCTCCAACATGCCGGTGGCAGCGCGTGAAGCTTCCGTTTACACGGGCATTACGATTGCCGAATACTTCCGTGACATGGGATACGACGTTTCCTTAATGGCAGACTCTACTTCCCGCTGGGCCGAAGCGATGAGAGAAATTTCCTCGCGTCTTGAAGAAATGCCCGGTGAAGAAGGTTATCCGGCTTATTTGTCCGCACGGCTTGCCGAATTCTATGAACGTGCCGGTGTGGCCGAATCGCTTTGTAACAAAACCGGTTCGATTACCGTTATCGGTGCGGTTTCTCCGGCTGGCGGCGACTTCTCTGAGCCGGTGACGCAAAACACGCTCCGTATCGTAAAAGTGTTCTGGGCTTTGGACTCCAAATTGTCTCAGAAAAGACACTTCCCGGCGATTAACTGGCTCAACAGTTACACGCTTTATATGGACACGTTGGCCCCGTGGTACACGGAAAACGTGGCTCCGGAATGGAATGATTTGCGCAACAAAGCGATGGAAATTCTCCAAGTGGAATCCGAACTCTTAGAAATCGTTCAGTTGGTCGGCTCCGACGCTTTGCCGGAATCCCAACAGGTGACGCTTGAGACGGCCCGTATGATTCGGGAAATTTTCCTCCAACAGAACTCTTTCCACCCGGTCGACACCTATTGTTCTTTTGACCACCAGTACAAGCTTCTCAAGAGCATTATGTACTACGGCGACACCGCTCAAGCCCGCTTGGCGGACGGCGCGTTGGTTAAAACGCTCATCAACATGGAATCCAAATCGGAATTGGCTAAAGTCAAGTACGAAGAAAACTTTGATGAGTTGCTCACAAAAGTGATGAACAAGATGGAAACCGAATTCGCAAACATCGGCGGAGGTTATTAAAATGGTCAAAGAATACAAGACAATCACGCAAGTGGCTGGTCCGTTGATTTTCGTTGAGAAAACAGAGCCGGTCGGCTATGGTGAATTCGTGAACATTAAATTGGCTGACGGTTCCGTCAAAAGAGGAGAAGTTCTGGATACGTCCGAAGATGTTGTGGTCGTTCAGGTTTACGAAGGTACGGGCGGTCTCAATTCGGACTGCAGTGTGGTCTTTACCGGCGACACGTTAAAGCTTCCGGCATCGATTGATCTTCTTGGCAGAATTCTGTCCGGTTCCGGTCAACCCAGAGACGGCGGCCCGCAAATCATTCCGGAAAAAGTGATGGATATCCACGGTGCTGCGATGAACCCATACTCTCGGGCGCAACCCAAGGAATTCATTCAAACCGGTATTTCGACCATTGATGGGACAAATACACTCGTCCGTGGCCAAAAACTTCCGATTTTCTCCGCTTCCGGTCTTCCGCATATGGAAATTGCGCTTCAGATCGCGCGTCAGGCCCGTGTTCCGGGTTCTGAAGAGAAGTTCGCCGTGGTGTTTGCCGCCATGGGTATTACGAATGAAGAAGCTCAATACGCAATGGCTGACTTTGAAAAGACCGGCGCTCTGGAACGGGCGGTCGTCTTCTTGAATTTAGCCGACGACCCTGCGGTCGAGCGGTTGATTACGCCGAAAATGGCGCTCACCGCTGCCGAATATTTGGCTTACGAACACAATATGCACGTTCTCGTTATCTTAACGGACGTCACCAACTATTGTGAAGCGCTCCGTCAGATGGGTGCGGCCCGTGAAGAAGTTCCGGCCCGCCGCGGTTACCCGGGTTACATGTACACCGACTTGGCCGGTATTTACGAGCGTGCCGGTGTCATTAAAGGAAACAAAGGATCTGTCACTCAGATTCCGATTTTGACCATGCCGGGCGACGACATCACCCACCCGATTCCTGACTTGTCCGGATACATTACCGAAGGACAGATTGTGGTTTCCCGTGAGTTGCACAGAAAAGGAATTTATCCGCCCGTTAACGTTTTGCCGTCTCTTTCCCGTTTGATGAACCTTGGTATCGGAAACGGAAAGACCCGGGAAGACCACAAGGCGGTTTCCGACCAGCTGTATGCCGGTTATGCCGAAGGACGTGACCTCCGCGGGCTTGTCGCAATCGTTGGAAAGGAAGCGCTTTCGGACCGTGACAAAAAGATTTTGGAATTTGCCGACCTCTTTGAAGACAAATTCGTCCGCCAGGGACGAATGGAAAACAGAACGATTGAGGACACCCTCAATGTGGGCTGGGGAATTTTAGGAAGCCTTCCAAAACAGTATTTGCACAGAATCGATAACAAATACATTGACAAGTACTATCCGAAGAAAGCCGAGTGATATCAATGGCTGTTAAAGATGTAAAGCCGACGCGTTCTGAGCTTCAGGACGTTCAGAAAAAAATCAAATTGTCTCAGAATGGGTACAAGTTGCTCAAAATGAAGCGGGACGGTTTGATTCTTGAATTTTTCAAGATTCTGAATCAAGCAAGAGGCGTCCGAGAAGAGTTAGACAAAGCCTATGCGTTCGCTGTCCAAAAATCAAATTTGGCCAGCGCGGTCGATGGTTCGTTTACGCTCAAATCCGCGTCTTTTGCCGTTGATGCTGTCCCGACCATTGAACTCAAGAACACCAACATTATGGGTGTCGTCGTTCCGAAAATCCACGGAAGCCGTGTCCGAAAGCCGCTCCATGAGCGGGGTTACGGTCTCGTTGGAACGGACACCTACATTGATGATGTGGCTGACGCGTACGAAATTCTTGTTGAAAAGATTATCGTCGCCGCGGAACTTGAAACCACTATGAAAAGACTTTTGGATGATATCGAGAAAACCAAGCGCCGTGTGAACGCGCTGGAATTTAAGGTGATTCCGGAATTCCAAGAGCAGGTCAAGTTCATCCGCCTCCGTCTTGAGGAAATGGAACGTGAAAGCATGTCCAGTTTGAAAAAGATTAAACAAAAGAAAGCGGCAATTGAAGTTTCAGAATGAGAGAAATCTCATTCAAACTATTTTCGTTTTCTTTTTTCATTTTCTTGTTTGTTTAAAAATTTAGATTTTTCTAAATTTTTCTTTTTTTGAATGAATATAAATTCTTACGGTTGTGTATTGATTTGATGATAAAATCAATTATACTTGTATATCTTTTTTTTTTTTTTTGAAAAATGGTATTGTCGACATGAAAAATGTTCGTTTGGACAGATTCATGTAGGTAATTTTAGTTTCAAAATGCCCATAAAATATTTATACATTCAAATATATTAGTGATTTGTGAAAATCCAATAAAATTAAAATGAGGACTCACCATCTGATTATTGACAAGTTGCATTGGCAATAATCTTATGCTTGATGGTGAGTGAATTCAGTGCTTAGTAGAATTCACTCCTATCTTGATTTAAAAGTATATTAAATAGGACGTTTTAAAAAAAAATAAAAGATAAGGAGATAAATATGAAAAAAATTATGAATTTAATCATTTCTCTCATTGTTTTGATGGCATTGGTTGTTCCAAGTATGGCTCAAATCAGCAATAATGAAAAATTTGATCTTTCTGAATTATCTGTAATTAGTGTTTCTAATACACAGAATATCTCAGAACAAGAAGCATTTAAAATGGCTCAGAAAATTACATGGGCAATTGAAAAACAAAATGAACAAGAGATTCAATCGTCTGTAAATGTTAATTCACAAAAATTTCTTCAAAAATCTCAATTGGCAGCGGTTACTACCGCCACTCCTATTAAATTGGGAACTAATGTAACTTTTACAACGGCTGATTGTGGGGATTTTGGAAAATCAAGATGGGGGTCATCTATAATGTTCAATGGTTCCGACTACAATCTCTCATCCAGGCAAGCAAGAGAAGTCGCAATGTCTGGACCGGCTGGAGCTGGTGGATGTGGCGCATGGTCTTGGGTTGGAAAATCTTTTTATGTGAATGGTACGGGGTCAAAAGCAGCAAATATTCGAATGAGTGGTCAGCTTTATGGGCTTACAACAGCTTTTGGTGGTGGATCAAGTAACACTCTTGTAGAGTTAGTTGTATTGGACCAAACAACAGGAACGTCTTACTCCACAACCATTTATCAACAATCAGGTGGTGCAGTTTCATGGTCTGAAGTAAATCGTAGTTTCAACAACGGTGTCACTGTGAATTTACAAGGGGGCCATCAATATATTGCATATTTAAAGATTTCTGGAAGTGCAGCGACGTATGGAGCTGGTGAAGCCGGATCTGATTTTGGTCCATGGGATATGGATAACAACGGAGAATCCGTAAAGTATTCGAATATTGTTGTTAGTTTTTAATTTCTTTCAGAGATGTGACCGTCAATGAGTAATTTCTCTCAATGGATCAAGATTTTAAGCACAATTGGAAAAATATGTGTTATTCTATTGTTTATCTGTGCGTTTTTGATGATCGGTCATGTCCTGATCGGCAAAAACTTTGTTTTGCCTCAACCTCTACAAAATTTTTTACTCGTTGTGGCAATTGTTTCGTTTCCTCTTCTACTTGTTGTTTCTATTTTGGAATTTATAATTAGATCAAAGAGTGCAAAATATGAACAAAAATAAATTCATTTACGAGCTCGGTTAAAAAACCGCTCCATGAACGCGGCTACAGTCTCCTCGGAACGGACACATACATTGATGAGGTGGCCGACGCCTACGAAGTTCTCGTGGAAAAAATCATCGTCGCCGTGGAACTTGAAACCACCATGAAGAGACTTTTGGATGATATCGAGAAAACCAAGCGCCGTGTGAACGCGCTGGAATTTAAGGTGATTCCGGAATTCCAAGAGCAGGTCAAGTTCATCCGCCTCCGTCTTGAGGAAATGGAACGTGAAAGCATGTCCAGTTTGAAAAAGATTAAACAAAAGAAAGCAATGGCGGATGCCGAAAGTTAAAGAGTTTTCTTTAACTTTTTACTTTTTTTTTTTGCTTTTCTTTTTTCGTTTTTTCTTTCCTTTTCTGTTTTTTCTTCTTTCATTTTGTTTTGGGACGGCATCTCGCGCGCGCAATGGCGTCAGATTTTTTCGTGAAAACAAAAAAGTTAAGGGTGGTTTTTTTCTGTGTTATTTGATTTTTCCGTTCGCTCGGTTTTGATTTGTTTAATTTTTTGTTTTTCGTTTGTTTTTTGTTTTTGAAAAAATACTATTTTAAAAAACCTTCTTTTTGAAATAATATTTTTTAAAGTAAATTTTTCATTTCAGCCGAATGTTGTTTTTAATACATCGTTTTTATAATTATATTTCTAAAATTATAAAACGATTATTATTTATAAAATCGCCTCAAATAATTTTTTGTGGAAATTCATGAATGATTTGAAAAAAAGAAATCATGAATTTTTCTGCTTAATGTGTGGGTTTATTTTGAATAAAAATGAGCACTCACCATCTGATTATTACCAAGTCAAAGTTGGCAATAGCCATTTGTTTGATGGTGAGTAGAATTCAAACGGTCTTCGTAGAATTCGCTCCTATCTTGATTTTAAGGTATATTAAATAAATGTTTGATAAAATCATTAAGGAGATTAAATATGAAAACTAAATTTGTGAGTTTAATATGTGCCTTAATTGTTTTAATGGCCCTTATTGCTCCTGCTTTTGCGGGAGAGGACGAAATGTACGTCCCCGAAAATTTAACGGTTATTGATTCAGGGACGACTGAAATATCAACAGTTGTTTTTAATGAATATGATTTCATTGAAGAGCAACTTTCTAAATCCACAAATCAATTAGTATCAGAAGGATACAACTTGGAAGAGATCCGAGAATTTTCATCTTATGCGGATAATTTTAGAGAACATTTAGAAAATTTGAATTCCTCCTATTCTGACGATAAATTGAAAAGTTTGGGATATGGTGATGAAGCTATTCAAACAATTCGAAACTTGGATTCAGCTCAAGATTTGTCAATTGCATCAGCCACATGTACAATCCAAACTCATGCAGATTGGATTCGTGGATATTATCCAAACGGCAGTCCAGAATCTTCTGCAATTCTTTATTATGAGTATTCATGGAACGTTAAACCATTTTCAAATTTAACTGAAGCACTTGGAATTGGATGGGAAAGTTCTCCTTCGACTTTTCATGTGGATCCCAATTATAATATTACAGCAGAAATATGGTATTGGATTGAAGATTTATCTCAATGGGATGAAGTGTTTTATTATAACAATTGGTCTCAAGTAGATGGTATGTATACTAGAGGTATATTCTATCCACTTGTCCAAAATGATCAACCGGGACCCCTTGGAAGTTATGCAAAAGAAGGGGAGGGTTCAATACGTCTACGCGCTTCTGCATTAATGCCGGATGATGGAATCATGGATATTTATTTTTCATATATTCATCAAAAGCATGATGTAACAGGAAGTATTGGGCTTTCGTTTGGTGGTATTCCAACTCCTTCAATCGGCATGGGTTTTAGCTTGACTCCTGATGCAAATGCAGCTGACGCATATCATGCAAATCCGATTCATATTATTTTTGGTCAATGATATTTAAAATCGAAAATGAGTTAAATGATGTTTTAGTTTATTCATCATTTATCTCTTTTATTTTTTGTTTTATTATTATTAATAATTGAAATTACAGGCGTTTGATCAAAATGAAATATTTTCCTACACCCCAAAATAACCTTATCCTTTTTGTTGTGCTTATTTTATCCTTTATTTTTCTGTTATTTTTACTGGACAGTTATTTCTTATATTCATCAGTCTCCCTTCTCCTTTTCATATTGTAGTACTCTTTGTTTTATGTCGGCGTTTTTGGTTTTGGGGTCTTAACCAAAAGTCGAATTTTATCCATTTTGTTGGGGTTTTTAATGCCTGTGTGTTCTTATTTTCTAGTCGGGTATGATTCAGCTAATTTTTTGCAATTCTATATGATTCTTTATTTGACAGCAGGATTTTTAGGTGGTCTGGCCGGCTGGTGCGCTTCAACAAATGAACAACAAAGCGATGTGAGGGGACTTTACTATTTCATTTATTTCTTTTTAAGTGTTCTGTCATTTGTTTTGGTTTTTTAAGCCTGAAAATGTTTTTCAAAAACAGAAAAGATTTAAAACAAGAAACTTATGATATTTACGATGGAAATTAATTTTGAGAAACAATGATTTGATAACATGGATTCAGCAACAGCATTTTCGATATTTGCGATCGTCTCTCTCATCGCAATGTTCATTATACCATTTCTATTCGTATCGATAATGAAAAAGTGCATCAATAATACATCACCACTTTTAATGTGTTTATTAGAGAAATGCTTGTTAGAATGTTTACTTTTAATTGTCGGCACATTCTGTTTTTGGTTTTGGATTCTCATGGTATTTGCAAGTTTGCCTGCTCCCTAATTAATTATAGCAATGAATTCATTCATTGCTATTTTCATTTTTTAATTTTGAAATCATCAAAAATAAGCGATGGTAAACAATATGAGTAAAATCTGATTTATGTCATTTTTTTATTTTTCAGTGAGGCGGTCGTAATGATTCACATGCTCCAAAGAAATGAGAAAAATGATAACCTTCTCTTTGCCGGACTTTACTTATTGGGTATTTTTCTTTCATTTTGTTATTCTTACTTTTGTTATTCTTATTTAAATGGTGGATATTTTATTTTTGTTTTGTATTTGTTTTGGCTTTTGAGTTCAACTATTTACGGTTTGTTTTCTCGAAATGTGGAAAAGTCTCTTATTTTCGGATTTTTAATGGCTCCGGTTCTTAAAATATTTGTGTTAATTTTTTCTTTTATTCTCCCTTCGAATTCGGAGGTTAACTTATTTTCCGTGGAAGGGACTCTGCTGCTTTCTGTTTTTTTGGGACTTCTTGGATATTATATGGCCAATGATTACAAAAATAAATGGAAAACTGTGGCTTATGTTCTTGTTATCCTAATTCTCTTATTCATTTTCTTCCGCTTTTTTATTTACAAACCTTGGTAAAAACACTCGGATATCGTGGAGATACGCAAGTTTTTTTATTTTTTTCGTCTTGTGGCGGCATCTCGCGCGCGTTATGATATCAAATTTTTAATTGTGAAAAACAAAAGCCGGCGGTTAATTTTTTGCAGTATTTTTTAAAATGAATAAATCATTTCAGCTGAATGTTATTTCTAATCTTTTTTATAATTATCTGCTAAAAATTATAAAACGATTATTATTAATACTATATCCAAAAACAATTCTATGTATTTTGAAATTTAGGGGAGAACAATGGATTTGACCTACGAATCAACTTATGCACTTGTCAAAGCCGGTTTAACATTTTTGATTCTTGTTGCAATTGTTTTGTTTGTTTTTTATGTTATAATCAAAATGAATAAAAAAAGCGGGAAGAAACTTTGAGATTTATTTGAATTGATTTTTTTAAAAAAACCGGAGGAGTCAAAAACGCAGGAATCAACAATGGACTCAACAATGAATAAATTAACAATGGACTCAACAATGAATAAATCAACAATGGATTCAACAATGGACTCAACAATGAAGGAGCTAAAAATGAAATCAAAAATGAAGTCAAAAACGAAATCCATTTTCAAAACCATTTTGTTCCTTCTATTCATTTTAATTTGTTGGATTAGTTTTACTCTTCCGGCCGCTGCCAATGAAAATCCAAATCCGGCTCCATATGTTCCCTTAGGGTTGATGGTGACGGATTCGGATTCCATTACCGTGTCTACGGTTGTCGTGAATGAATATGATTTTGTTCATGAAATGAAATTTGATTTTTTGAAATTGGCGGATGAGCGTTATAATTTGAGCGAGTTGTATCACTTGTATTTTTACAAAATTCATCTCAAAAAGCAGCTGAAAGAGTTGAATTCATCCTGCACGGATGATGACTTGAAAAATTTGGGTTACACCGACGCAGGAATTTATGTCATCCGGAATTTGGATAAAAATCCGGACTTGTCCAAAGCCGCCGCCGAATGCACCATTCAAATCCGGATAGACCGGGTTTCAGGCTATTTTGGCAAATTAGAAGAGTCATCCGCTGTTGTTCATTATGAATATTTCTGGAATACAAAACCGATTTCCGGGTTGACAAAAGAAGGAATTGTCAAAATGCAGGGATGGGAACCCAGTCCCTATTCTTTTGTAGGAGATAGAAAATACAATTTAATTCCTCCGGCAAATTATTCCAACGAATCCTGGGAAGTATTTGACCAAAATCTTCGTTTTTCAGGCAACCGGGGTCCGATTGTTCTTGTTCACACACTTGACGCTTCGGGTGAATATTACGAATCGGGAAAAGGATCTTATCGCATCTATACAACCCGAATCATGCCAAAAGACGGCGGCATTAATTTTTTCATTTCCTATTACCATCAGCCTGATGCGGAGCAGGAAAAACCGTACCTTTTAGAATTTTAAAAAAAATTCGAAAAATATTTATATGTTGGGATATTCTTACTTTTCAAATATTTTATTTCAATTAAAAAACGAATTCAGAATGAATTCAGAAACGATAAAAACGAATTCAGAATGAATTCAAAATATAATGAACGAAAAGTGGAAAAATCGTTATGACTATGACTTCCGCCAACAAAAAAATAATATTATTGTCTGTCACCGCCGTTCTTTTGATTTTAATCGTAGCAGCAATAGCTGTCATTTATTTGAATGAAATGAACAAAGATGTTGTAGCCGTGGAAATTAATTTTTTGCCGGAAGATTCGGTTATTGATATTTACAATCCGGCTGAATTGGTTGGAGCGGTTGATTATGTTTTTGTCGGAAACGTCGATGAATTGATTGGCACAAATTACAGACCGGTCGCCGTTATTGACGGAATGGGTTGGAGTGAAACAATTGAAGATCCGTTCACAAACTACACGGTTACGGTTCTGGATAACATCAAAGGCGATTTGGTTTTGAATCAGCAAGTTTCTGTTTTGAAAGACGGCGGACTGAGCCGGGACGGAAAAACACTTACTTTGTATGTCAATGATTCTTTGCCGGAACCCGGCAGCATTTATGTTTTCTACATCTATGCGCAGCCGGATGGAAAGCTGCTCGCGTCCGGGTCTCAATCTACCCAAAAAATCCAAACCACCGACGTTTCGGATTTATCGCAAATCCAAGCGGATCCGGTTTATTTAAAAGCGGTCAATGGATTTGAAAATCAAATTGTACAGAATAGAACATATTATGTGGGTCCCATCGGAAATTGAAATATGAATCCAAAAAATAAATATTAAGGCTTAAAAAACAGGAACGAACGCGATTCACATAAAAAATCGCTCAATGAAAGAGGAAATATCAATGGTTTCAATTACATCTTTACTTGGAGTGTTTGGTTTCTTCTCTCTTTTAGGCGTGATTATGGGGTCATGCCTCTTGATATAGGCCATCAAAAAAGTACATCATGACGAATCTCCGGCATGGGAATTTTTTTATTTATCCATCGGATGAATCTCTTTTTGGTTTTTTATTTTTTTAGCATTTGCAAGTTTACCGGTGTAAACAAACCCCCTGAGGAATAAAATGGACCTGACATATGAATCACTCATCGCTCTTGGGACGGCTGTTTTTCTCCTTTTGATTTTTATTGTTATTATTTTGGCAATTCTTTATTTTATTATCCAATGGATTTCAAAGAGAACGGAATAAAAGACTTTGACAAAATTCAAGTTTTTGGGAAAATGAAGAAATTTAAAAAAATTAAAATTAAAAAACAAATTAAAAAACAAATGAAAAAACAAATGAATAAAAAAGTTGGAGAAAAATATGTTTTCAAATATCTTAATTGTCTTGGCAGCAATCCTTTATATTGCGGCACCGATTCTCTTTTTTGTGATTCTTTATTATGTCATTAAAGCGGCCGTTCGCGACGGCATCAGAGAATCCAAATAATTTATAATTTTTAATCTGAAAAACATTTCATTAACACGTAATAGGAGTGATAAACATGATTGGCGGATTGGGCCCGATGGAACTCATTTTAATTGTGATGGTTCTTTTAATGATTTGTATTCCATTTGTTCTTCTTTACTATATTATCAAAAAAGCAGTTCGGGACGGAAACAAAGAAGCAAAGCAGAAATGAAAATGACAAAAATTTGAAAAATTTATTTTTCTATTTTTTATTTTTTGGAGATTAATTTTTTTCTTCTTTTTTGTTTATTTTTTCAACTTTCATTTCTTTTTTTCAACTTTTTCTTCTTTCTATTTTTCTTCTTTCTATTTTTTATCTCTCATTTTTTTCATGTTTGATATTAACAATCTTTTTAAATACTATCATTCATTAAATGACATTTTCTTTATTCTTAACAAATCAATTACAAATCCATATGAACCAGAATTTTTGGTGATATTTTGACAGAAATTCAAAAGCTTGAACAAATTTATTCCGGTAAGGCAAAAACCCTTTACAGGACCAATGATCCGACGAAACTCATTTCCGAATTTCGGGACAGCTTGACCGCTTTTAACGGCGGCAAAAAAAGCGAAGCTCCCAAAAAAGGTTACTACAACGCGCAAATTTCAAGGAAAATTTTTGAAATGCTGCAAGAAAATGGCATTAAAACACACTATGTGAAAATGGCATCCGATGTCGACATGGTCGTTGATGTCGTCGACATCGTGAAATTGGAAGTCATCGTCCGAAACATCGCGGCCGGCTCCATTACCAAAAAGTATCCGATGCCGCCCGGAAAAGTCTTTGAAAAAACAATTGTCGCGTTTGACTACAAAAGCGACGAGTACCAAGACCCAATGATTAACGAAGACATCGCATATGCCTTAGGCGTTGCGACTTTTGAGGAAATGGCGGAAATTAAAAAAATGGCCCTCCAAATCAATGAAATTCTTAAAGCCTATTTTGAAAAGAACGGATTTTTGCTTCCGGATTTCAAATTAGAATTCGGGCGGCGCGGCGCAAACAAAGAAATTGTTCTCGCGGACGAAATTTCCTGCGACACCTGCCGGATTTGGGACAAAGAAACCAAACAATCTTTGGACAAAGACGTTTTCCGGTTTGACAAAGGCGATCCGTCCAAAACCTATGAAATCGTCGCCCGTAAATTGGTGCCGGAAATTTTCTAAAACCATTATTAAATGAAAAATTCAAAATGGATTCATAAGTAGATTAGATAAGAAATGAGTGACTTCGTCACTCATTTTAAATCTAATTATGTTCTTTTCAATCGTTTTTCTTTTTTTTGATTTACTTTTTTGTTTGATGTGTTACAATTTTTCATTTTGTCTTTTCATACCGGAAGCTGTTGCTTTTTTATGATAATATATAGTATCCCAAAGAAAGTAACGGCAAATAAAATCAGAATAGCAAAAATGATTAATTCAATTATGAGTCCCATCATTTTCCTCCATTTTTTTTAAATAATGCATGTCGAAATTAATTTTTCAAAATCTATTTTGTGACACGAATATATATATATAATAATTTTAATATATTTATTTCAATGTGATAAAAGTCATTTCCTTTTTCTTTTCTCCTTTTTCCTCTTCACATTTTTATATATCTTCTTTCTTTTCCTTTTCATTCAAAAAATCATATAATTTGTTTATTATTCTTAATTTCATTATTGTTGTTATTGCAATCATTGTTTATGGTTATTGTTGTTGTTATTGTTTGTTGTTATTGTTGTTGTTTGAGATCATTGTTATTGTTTGTTGTTATTGCTATTGTTATTGTTTTTTATTGGTGTTTCTTTATGAAAAATGAAAATTACGACGCAATTGTTGTTGGCGGCGGCATCAGCGGTCTTTTGTCGGCGTTGGTGTTGTCCAAACACGGAAACCGGGTCTTGGTTCTTGAAAAAGATGGCGTTGTCGGCGGAAATTGCCGGTCCTACAATGTGGACGGATTTATGGTGGACACGGGTCCACATGCGATTACGGCACTTCGAAACGGGCCGCTTCCGCATCTTATGAATCAATATTTCGATTCTGTTCCTGTTTTTCATCCGTACGGCGATTATTACATCCGGACTAAAAAATCATTGGTTCGCTGCCCTACGAATGTGCGCGATTTTCTCAGCTGTAAATATTTGCCGCTTTCCGACCGGCTCAAACTGACGTCAACGATTGCAACCGTTTTTGCCAAAGCCGGAATGGGCACCGATTATTCTCAAAAAACAGTTTACGAATGTTTGCCAAAAAAGCTGGGGCCGGAAACATTGGCATTTGCGAATACGTTTTCCATGTTCATGTCCGGGCGCGGCATGAAAGAAACATCCGTCCAAAGAATGCTGGCGGGAAGCGGCGTGGTTTTGGAAAAAAATTTGAGCATGGAAGAATTTGAAGCGATTGTTCAAGGGAATTCCGATCTTAATACACAATCGAACGAACTAAAATTCGGCGAAGAACAAGTCCATGAAGTACAAGCGGCTGAAACGCAAACCAACAAAACGCAAACCAACAAAACACAAACCAACAAAACGCAAACCAATGAACAAAAAGCAAATCAAACAAAAATATCCGCTTTGGCCATCACGAAAAAAATGATGACGCATAGCGGCGGTTTTGTCAATCAAGGATATCCGACGGGAGGCATTCAGGCAATTACGAATTCTGTATTATCGTCCATGCCGGAATCAGTGAACATCCTGACCAATTGTTCCGTCCAAAAAATCCTGACAGAGGCCAAGGAATTTGGAAAACAAAAAGCAATCGGTGTTGTCGCGGATGGCGAAACATATCATTCGGATTTGATTATTTACACGGCTTTTGCAAGCAAACTCCCGCATTTGATGGAATTGCCGCCGGAATATCTCTCAAAATTAGAACACATCGACCATACCATTAGTTTAAGTGTTTGGCTGGGCTTGGATGAGAAGGTTTCCGATTTGGATTATGTCGGGTCGGAAGTTCAGTTTGAAAAAATGCCGTACTGGGGCGGACCTACCAGCACGTATGATGAAAATTTAGCGCCGTCGGGCGGAATGGTAGCAGGATTTGCGTTCATTCCGCAGCCGCAAAAAAATATTAAAGCGCGAGCGAAAGACGCGTACGACCAAATTTTTGAAGTGACGCCGAAAATTGAAAAACATGTGGTCATGCGTCATGAACAAGTGACCATTCCCGAAAAAGCGGCGATTACGATTTCCGGTGAATTCGCGGAAAACCGGACGCCGATTGAAAATCTGTATATGGCGGGAACCGATACCGATAAACGCAGCATGGGCGTGACAAGAGCGGCGTATTCCGTGATTGAATTGCTGGGAAAACTCGAAGAAGATAAAAAACTGATGCGGAAAAACAACTTTACAGGACACAACTTCTGCCGGGAATATTTGCCAAAAATGTAAAAACAAATAAATCATGTGAAGATGCTTGATTTTGCAATTGTTTGATTTGTAATTGTTTGAATTTGTAATTGTTTGATTTTGCAATTGTTTGAATTTGTAATTGTTTGATTTTGCAATTGTTTGAATTTGTAATTGTTTGATTTTGCAAGGTTTGATTTTTAATCTGAAATACTTTCTGTGCCGGTTGGTTTTATGTTTTTGTCCGGGAACATTTGAATCAATTGATTGTAAGATTCCGTCAAAATAATCTTAAAAACAATATAGAACGGGATGCTCAAAATCATTCCAAGTGCTCCGAACAGTTGGGAAAAAACCAGCACCAAAATGACCGTGGTAAACGGGCTGACGCTGACTTTGTCGGAAATCATATACGGTACCAAGTAATAATTATCAACGGCTTGGGCGATAATGGACACGACAATGACCAAAAGCGCAGTCTGCCAACCAATTGCCAGCCCAATTAAAAACGGTGGAATGGTCGCAATCACCGGCCCGATGTAGGGAACATTGTTGAGAAGTCCGAATAAAATTCCCAAAAAAAGCCAGCCGGGAATTCCGAGCAGGAGAAAACCGACACTTGTAATCGTTGCCATGCAAATGCTTTCGATGACTTTCGCCACGAAAAATTTATTGGTTTGCGTCAAAATAGCAGTCGACGTATTTGTAAAAGACGCGCTGAATTTTTCCGGAACAAAACTGATAATAATGTTTTTTACTTTTTCTCGGTCCCTAAAATACAGCAAAAACATGATTGGGTACAAAAGAATCATCCCGAAAATATAGTAAAACGCTTGGGACAAAATTTGCACCAGGGCCGCAAAAATCGAATTGAGGAGGCTGGTTATAAATTTATCAATCGCGTTGATGATGGAATCCGGCAAAATGCTCAGGGCGGTCAAAACAAATTGAATTCCTTCGTTAATCATGGTTTGAATGTCGGACATATCCGCAAACAAATCGGAAAAACTTTCCATTTGAGTGGACACGAAAAAAGACGCAGCCAATATCAAAACAACAATGACCAAAACGGCACCGATCCGGCGCTGTGTCTTGGTCAGGCGGACGGTATGTTTGTTGTAAAATTTGATGGATTTGTCCACAACCGCAATCAGACAAAGTCCGAGCAACAAAATCATGAAAATTTCTTGGAAATAAAATAACGTGGCAAGAATCAAACAAAGAATAATAAAAATCGCCGTCATGGAAATCCATACGTTCTTATTGGTTGAAATCGGCATGTTGTCACATCTTTCCAAAAACGAAAAAGAATAAAAATAAAAATAAAAATGGTTTGTTTATCCAAAATGTCAAAGACATATATTTCTCATTAATATATAAAAATAATTATTGAATACAAACCAATACAAAACAAACTTGCAGTAAATCATACAAACTTGCAGTAAACCATACAAACTTGCAGTAAACCATACAAACTTGCAGTAAACCATACAAACTTGCAGTAAACCATTACAAAAAAAACTTGCAGTAAACCAAATGCAAAACAAAAGCAATAAAATAAAAAGTTTGATCTTCATCCGTTTGCCGATTCAAACGCGTTTTCTTTTTGTTTGGATGTGTCGGGAAACATTTCCACAAGCTGTTTATAGGATTCTTTGAGAATGATTTTAAAAATCACATAAATCGGAATACTTAAAATCATGCCGACGGCACCGAATATTTGAGCAAAAACCAAAACCACTAAAACGGTTGTCAGCGGGTTGACATCCATTTTGTCGGAAATCATGTATGGGATCAAATAAAAATTGTCAACGGCCTGAGCAATAATGGAGACGACACCGGCTAAAATTGCGGTTTCAACGCTGATGGACAATCCGATTAAAACGGGCGGAATTGCCGCAAGGGCCGGACCGATGTAGGGAACGTTGTTCAAGAGCCCGGACAAAACGCCAAAGAAAAGCCATCCGGGGATTCCGACCAGATAAAAACCAATGCTTGACATGACACCGATACAAATGGATTCAATGATTTTGGACACAAAGAAATTGTTGGATTGCGTCAAAATTGCGTTGGATGCGGATGTATAAGTTTCTTTAAATTTTTTGGGGATGTAGCTTTCAATTCTTTTTTGAATTTGTTCCCCGTCCTTAAAATAAAGTTTAAACATAATCGGGTACAACAAAATTGCGGCAAACGCATAATACAATGCCCGGGACAATAATCCGGAAAAACTTTGTGTCAGCGATAAAAATATGTTGTTGGTAAAATTGATGAAGTAATCTTCCAGCATTTTGGACAGTGATTCGGGAAGCATATTTAATGTTGTAAAAACAAGATTGGTTCCCTCGTCAATCATGCCCTGAACTTGAGACATGTCGGAAAAAATGCCGGCAAAACTTTCCATTTGAAAGGAAATAAACAAGAAGAGGGTGACTGCCAAAAATATAATGACAACGACGGCGCCCGTAATGCGTTGGAGATACGTCAGCCGGGTGGTATGTTTGTTGTAGAAACGAACACATTTGTCAACAATCACCATCAGGCAAAGACCTGCAAGAAAAATCAGAAAAATATCTTGAAAATAAAATAACGTGACCAAGACCAGACAAAGAAGCAAAAAGATTGCGGAAAGCGCAATCCACACATTTTTATTTGTCGAAATCGGCATAGTATCCTTTTAAAAAGTGAGTTTAAGCATAAAAATGAAATCGGTATATGCAATTATGAACAAGAGGTATATAAACATGTTTTATAGCTCATTTTAGGTACGCTTTATAACACGTTTTATAAGTCCATTTAATTAAGAACGTTTTATAGGAGCGTTTTATAAGTCCATTTAATTAAGAACGTTTTATAGGAACGTTTTATAGGAACGTTTTATAAGATGTTTAATTTTTTTCTGTATTTTTTTTTTTCAGAATTCTCTTGAATCAGATTAAAATAGAAATCTTTAAGTCCAAATATTCAATTTAGTTCTTCAATTGCAAGTAACTGTGTTTTATATTTCATTTATGATCTGATTCATTTCAATCCGTTCATATTCATTTAATTTATAATTATTTCAAACTCATTTATAATTCATGTCAAGGTGTGATGATTTTTGTTTGTTGAGCTTAAAGACCAGGTTCAGATTCTTCTGCAAAAGGCGGCTGCGTCCGTAGGGTATAACCTTTCTCGTGATGATATTTTATTTGAAGTGTCGGAACATGCGGATTTATCCACCCGCCTGGCATTTCAATTAATGTCCGCCCGCCCGGAAAGTGAAAAAGAACCCAAAGAAGCCGGAAAAGAAAAAGAAAATCCGGCGAAATTGGCGGCAAAAATCGTCGCGGCGATCACGCCCGAGGACCTCTCCCAATGCCGTCTGGTCCAAAAAATAACGACAACCGGTCCGTATATCAATATTTTTGCATCTGATTTTTATTTGTCCAAAACCGTCGAAAACACGGTCATGCTCAAGGAAAAGTATGGAACCGGCAAAAATTCCGGAAAAATTCTATTGGAGCACACGTCAGCCAACCCCAATGGTCCGCTTCACGTCGGACACATCCGAAATTCTACCATCGGGGACACACTTTCTCGAATTCTTAAAAAATCGGGATATGACGTGGAAGTTCAATACTATGTCAACGATATCGGCCGCCAGATTGCGGTGGTTTCGTGGGCGTGTTCCCGCTATAAATTAGACACATCCAAAAAGTCCGACAGCGCGATCGCTGACGTTTATATCCAAGCGAATGCTGATTTGTCCAAAGATGAATCCATCAACAAACATATTGAGGATTTGATGAAAAAAGTGGAATCGGGGGACAAGGAAACCATCGACAGCTTTACAACCGCCGTGGATTTGGCCGTTTCCGGAATTCAAGAGACGCTGACGCTTTTAAATGTCAAACATGACAAGTTTATACGGGAATCCAAATTTATCGAAAACGGCGACGTTTGGCGAATCATTGATGATTTGAAAAAGACCGGAAAAACCAAGGATGAAAACGGGGCGTTGGTTGTGGATTTGTCGGACTACGGCTTTGAGAAAACGTTGGTAATCCAGCGGTCTAACAAAACGTCGCTTTACACTACCCGGGATTTGGCTTACCATGAATGGAAAGGTCCGCAATGCGACCGGATGATCGATGTTTTTGGAGCAGACCACAAACTCATTTCCGGACAATTGCGTGCGGCGTTGGACCTATTGGGTCAAAAAATCCCCGAAGTCGTTATTTTTGAATTCGTATCGCTGCCGGAAGGGTCTATGAGTACCCGCCGCGGCGTTTTCATTTCCGCCGACGAATTGTTGGAAGAAATGATGGATAAAGCGTATGAGGAAATCCAAAAGCGGCGGCCGGAAGAGTCGGAAGAATTTAAGCGAAACGTCGCCCGGATGGTTGGCGTCGGCGCGACAAGGTATGATATTATCAAAGTGTCGCCGGAAAAATCGACCGTTTTTGATTGGAAAACGGCGCTTGATTTTGAAAAACAAGGCGCGCCTTTTATTCAATATTCTCATGCCCGAGCGTCCAACATTTTAAACAAAGCCAAAGAGGAAGGCTTAATCCGGTCAGAAAACGATTTGTGCGACGGTTCGGTTGATTTTGATCTTTTGATTGAGCCGCATGAAATCGCATTCATTAAAAGAATCGCGCGCTTTGAGCATGTGATTATGGAATGTGCCCGTGAATTAAAACCACATCCGATTGCAATTTATGCGCGGGAACTGGCGGATGATTTCAACCAATTCTATCGTTATGTTCCGGTTTTAAATGTAGATGATTGGGAATTAAGAAAATCAAGATTGGCTTTGGTTTATGCCGGGAAAATCGCGATTTCAAACGTGCTTTTTGTTCTTGGAATCGACGCGCCGGATTCGATGTAATTTCTGGTGTGTCGTTTTGTCGAAAAATTCAGCGAAATATATAAGTATGAAGAATCCTTTGGAAAGGGTACGTTTTCTCTTTTCAGAGAATCGTCCCGTATGGGTTTTTCCCGTACGGCTCCCAAGTTAAGGAATGATTGGAATCCTTTGAATTTCTTTAAATTCACAGTTTTTCTTTTCAGTTTCCCGCCTTAACTCAGTGGTAGAGTGCGCGGCTGTAGTTTGGTCTTTTTGCGATTATTCGCGAAAATCGCGCAGGCACCGCGATGCCCCCGGTTCGAGTCTGGGAGGCGGGACTCAATAATTTCAGTAAGAAGGTTTCTCTGTTCAAAATAGAGTTACTTTCTTTCTGAAGAGAGAATTTTTCGGGAAATCTATATATAGCAAAAGTCTCTTTTTAGAGACGCTTAAGCGTTCTTTGCTTGAATAATCAATATGTCCAACCTGTCCAGATAGTGTAGGGGACTATCATGGGGCCCTGTCGAGGCCCCGACCCGGGTCCGAATCCCGGTCTGGACGCTTGAAAAACTAAAGGCAACTTCTTCCTTAGTCGGAGGTGGTTGCCTTTTTTATTTTATTATTAAATCTCCTTTTCTGTTTTTATCTTCTTTTCTCTTTTCTACTTAGTCTTTTTTTTCCATTTTATTCTCATTCATTTATTCTCATTCATTTCACTTTTGAGAATGGCATATGTGCATGTTTATGGTATCCGGTTCTTACTCATAATATCAAATGTGTGGCATCTTTTTTCTGTATCTTTAAAAAATTGCCATCCAAACGAACGCATGTGCTTTGGAATGAAAAACAGGGCATGACAAGGCATGAAAACAAGATATGAAAACAAGATATGAACACAAGGCATGAACACAAGATATGAAAACAAGATCTGAACACAAGATATGAAAACAAGGCATGAAAACAAGATCTGAAAAAAATAAAAAATGTTTTTGTAAAAACCATCCGTTTTTGAAAAAAACAGGGTCGATTGTTGAGGAGGGAATTAAATCGGGATTTTTTAATTTTTAAGAATCCCGACTCGGGAATTTCGTTTTTTGGGGATCGTTTTTGAAATAAATAAACCGGCCCGTTTGACTCGAATTATTCTGACGGCGAGACGATTTATTTATTAAATTCATTTTTGTGATATTGGTTGATGCGTCTGCATTTATTGATTTATTTTTGATTGATTTGTTTTGCCTTACTTCGCAAGGTCGTAGTGCTGGTTGACGATTTTTAAAGCGCAGAAGTCACCGCACATGGTACAAGCGTCTTCGTCGCCCGGAGCACGGCTGTTTCTGACGGCTCTGGCGTGTTCGCCGTCAATCGCGATGCTGTACATCTTTTCCCAGTCCAAATCACGGCGGGCACGGGCCATGGCCAAGTCTTCGTCTCTTTTGCCGAGACGGATCATGTCGCCGATGTGGGCGGCAATTTTGGAGGTTTTCACGCCGGTAATAACGTCTTCCAAGTTTGGAAGTGCCAAATGTTCGGCCGGTGTCACGTAGCACAAGAAGTCACAGCCGTAGGATGCGGAAACAGCTGCACCGATAGCGGTCGTGATGTGGTCGTATCCCGGCGCGATGTCGGTGACGAGCGGTCCGAGCATGTAAAACGGTTTGTAATTGCTCATGACTTTCATTAATTGGACATTGGTTTTGATTTGGTCAAGCGGAACGTGTCCGGGGCCTTCGACAATGACTTGGAGGTCGTATTTGTCGTGCGCGATTTCGGCACATTCGGAGTTGATGATAAGTTCTTGAACTTGAGCCCGGTCGGTCGCGTCATGGACAGCGCCGGCACGCATTCCGTTTCCGGTGGAAAGGGTGACTTCGTGCTCGCTTAAAATTTCACACAGGTAATCGAATTGGCTGTAGAGCGGGTTTTCTTTTTCGTTGTGGAGCATCCAGGTGCTCATGAAAGCGCCGCCGCGGGAACAAAGTCCGCCGTAACGGCCGTGCTTTTTTAACCGTTCTAAGGTCACTTGGTTAATTCCGGTGTGAATTGCCATGAAACAAGTTCCGAGTTTGGCTTGTTCTTCGGTGGCTTTAAAGAGTTCGTCTTCGGTCATGTGAACGATTGAGCCGTATTTTTCAGCGGCTTGGATGAATGCTTGGTACAAGGGGACTGAGCCGACCGGAAGGGAGATGGCGTCACAAACCGCTTTTCTCATGCCCAAGAAGTCGCCGCCGGTTCCGAGTTCCATTAAGGTGTCGGCGCCTGCTTTTTCAGCGGCCCGGGCTTTTGCAACTTCCATTTCCATGTCGACGATGTCGGAGGACGCGCCGATGGAAGCATTGATTTTAGTCCGGCATCCTTGTCCGATTCCGCCGTATTTGACCTTGCGGTATGGGCTCAGCGGGATGACGATTCTGCCGGCGGCAATTCCGCGGCGGATAAATTCAGGATCTAATTCTTCTTTGGCAGCGACGATTTTCATTTCTTCCGTGATTCTGCCGGCTTTTGCATCAGTAACAATCGACATATTTTAACACTCCTTTTTTTAAATCCACTCATTTACTTAAAATCGAATCAAAAAGACATGCCGGACAAGATTCTGATTCATTGATTCATCCCTGATTCGTGGAAAAACCATTTTTATTTATTTATTTTTTCAAAATCTTCATTTCAAAATCTTCATTTCAGAAAGCAAAGCGCAATGGAAATTATTTTTCCGGCACAGCAGTAAAAATAAAATGTATTTCTTATTTATAAATATATTCAAAAATTTTAATTGTTTTTAACTCAATTAATTTTGATTATTCATTCTTCAAATAATGTTTTGAGTTCTAAAAATTAAAATTAAATTATTTTTAAAATTACTTTTTCATATCAACTCAAGTAAAATTGATTTTAAATGAATAAAATTTGATTTTAAAGGAATAAAACACGATTTTAAAGGAATAAAACACGATTTTAAAGGAATAAAACTTGATTTTAAAGGAATAAAACACGATTTCATGAATTTTGTTCGTGTGTTTGTCGGTGCATGAATTTTGCATCCATAAACTGAAAAGCCGATTCGGACGCATCAATTAAAAAACCTCTCCGTAAAATTCGGGAGACCGTTTTTGTTGATGTTTAAAAAATGTGTTCTTTTTTTAAAAAACCGGCAATTTTTTTCTCCTATGAAAAGGGTTTTTAGGTATGGATTTCTTTCTCCTATTATGGACTCTATGGAATCTTTTAAACAAAAAGCCGTGGTCTTTGATTGTGCGGGGACGCTTGTTGAAATGTACCGTGTGACAAAGGAACTCAAAACGGGAATTGTTCTCTCCGATGCGGACAATTTGCAGCTGGTTTCCGGAGTGGAACGTTGCGGACTGATTATTTTAGACACCCCGATTGACCTCATTAAATCTCAAGACCCGGATGCGCTTTTATCGGATTTCCTGCGTACGGAACAAGTTCCGTTTGGAATTGCCTACGCGACAAAAGGCTTTGAAACAAGTGATATCTCTCGAATTCTTCTCTCCGATATGACAAAAATATGTCATTTCCATGAAACCAATGAAAAGGCCGTTGCGTTTTTTGAAGACATCATCTACGAAGTTTCCGGATTCGTCGCCGACTCCAACGCCGGAGAAATTTCCTATGTCATGAGCACGGGCGGAAAACTGTTTGACAACGCCCGGGAAGTCATGGACGCGCTTCGGGATGAATTTGATATTTTCATCGCGTCCGGTGACAATTATGAAAATTTATACCGGGTGGCAGAAAAATTAGGAATTCCGGATGATCATGTCTTTGGGCTTTGCAACGACCAAAAAAAGCTGGAAATCGTCCTGGATTTGGAAAACCATTATCCATATGTCGCAATGGTCGGTGACGGCCTCAACGACAAATTGGCACTGGAAGCATCCGATTGCGGAATTTTAATCAGCCGGCACAATTACTACACGCCCGACGAACTCAAAGAAGTTTCCGATTACATTCTCAGCGATTTAGGACAATGTGTGGAGATTCTTCGGGAAGTTTAAATTGGAAAATTAAGAAATTACATTAATTTAAAAAATTACATTAAAATTAAGAAATTATAAAAAACTAATAATTATAACTTCTAAATGAAAACAATTATCAATAATAACCTCTTAGAAGATTTCGGAAACGTAAATGAAATATATAAGCTGAATCTGATAATGAGAAAAAATATGCATTAAATGAATAAATTATCAAATTATCCAAAATTTATAATATTAATAATCTTAATTATATATAATTCTGCTAAAATGATATGGTTATTCCAATCCGGTATTTCTCATAAACATTATTTATAAACACTATCTATAAACATTATTTATAAACACTGTTTATAAACACTGTTTATAATTTAGATTTACATTTTAGAACCAATAAATAAACACAATTTACAATTTATATTTTAATTTACATTTTAGACCAATAAATAAACACAATTTACAATTTATATTTTAATTTACATTTTAGAACCAATTAATTTTAGAATCCATTTTTTTAGTTTTATTTCAGTCAAATAAAATCATCATAAATCATCAGAATAAAGTCAAAACGCATACATCCGATTAAATTTCGGAGAAAAGGGCGGGTTGATAGAGATGGAGGAAATTTTTCATGTCAGCATTTATTGAGGTCAAAAACTTATCTGTCGACTTTGACGGAAAAGCTGTCCTCAAAAACATCAATTTAACGGTGAACGAAGGAGAAGTCATCGGCATTCTCGGAAAAAGCGGTGCCGGAAAAACAATTCTCATGCACATTTTGAGAGGAACGGAAAACGTCGGACACGCAACCGGCGAAGTTTTGTATCACATCGCCAAGTGCGACGGCTGCCACCGCGTGGAATTTCCCGGTTTTGCCGGCAAGAAATGTACTTGTGGCTGCGGCGACGTTTTAAAACCATATACGGTTGATTTTGTCCAATGTGGTCTTTACGACGAAGAGCGAAAAGACGTCACCAAACGTGTTTCTATTATGATTCAGCGCACATTTGCGCTTTACGGCGATGACAGTGTTCTGACAAACATCTTAAATGCGCTCACCGAAGTCGGGTACCAAGGAACGGACACCGTCAAAAAAGCGGCGGACCTTCTCGAAGAAGTCAACATGTCCCACCGCATGATTCATATCGCCCGCGAACTTTCCGGTGGCGAAAAGCAGCGTGTGGTTCTCGCGCGTCAGCTTGTGAAAGAGCCGCTTATCTTGCTTGCGGACGAGCCCACCGGAACCTTAGACCCGATGAACGCCGATTTGGTTCACCAAGTCATTATGGATGCCGTCAAAACCCGCAATATGAGCATGATTATTACCTCTCATTGGCCGGATGTCATTTTAGAACTTGCGCATAAAGCGGTGCTTCTTGACAACGGCGAAATTGTCGACACCGGGGATCCCCAAGAAATCGTCGGCAAATTCATGAAAAATTATACGGGCATCGACGTTAAAAAACCCAATGAATTCGGCGAGCCGATTATCAAGGTTGAAAATTTGACCAAAAAATTCGTGTCGGTCGACCGTGGTGTTGTCAAAGCGGTTGAAAATATATCTTTTGATGTTTACGAACGGGAAATTTTCGGACTGATCGGTCTTTCCGGTGCCGGAAAAACGACAACATCCAAAATGCTGATTGGAACCGTGCCACCGACCAGCGGGTCCATTAATGTCCGAATCGGCGAAGAGTGGGTGGACATGACGGTTCCCGGCGTGGACCACAAGGGGCGGGCAACGAAATATATGGGCATTTTGTATCAAGAGTACAGCCTGTACCCGCATAGTTGCATCATTGAAAATTTAACGGAATCTATCAGCCTCGATTTGCCGTATGAACTCGGCGTCCGAAAAGCGATTCAAGCGCTTAAAATTGCCGGATTTTCGGAAGCAGTTGCCAAAGGAATTTTGGAAAAACAAACTTCTGAGCTGAGCGAAGGAGAACGGCACCGCGTCGCCATGGCGCAAGTGTTGATGAAAGAGCCGCTCATTGTGATTATGGATGAGCCGACCGGAACCATGGACCCGCTGACGCGGGCGGCGGTTACACATTCCATTTTAAACGCCCGTGAAAAACTCGGGGAAACTTTCATCATTGTGTCGCATGACATGGATTTCGTCCAAGAGGTTTGTGATCGGGCAGCGTTCATGAAAAACGGCAAAATCGTCTCGACCGGGAACCCCAAAGACATTGTGGCGCAGCTTTTATCGGAGAAAACAACCGGCAAGAAAAAGACGGACAAAAACAACGGTGATAAAAAAGGACCGGATGGTATTGATTTGGATGATTTGTCCGAAAAAGACGAAGCAAAGGGCGACGTAAAGACAGACGGCGGCTGTTGTATCTGATAAAATCGGCATGAATGTGGTCATAAAGGTGGTCATGAACCGGCATAATCAAGTTTGAGGGATTGAGAAGATGACAAAAATTAATGTCGAAATTGACGGGTTGGTTTGCGCGGTGGAGGCGGAATCAACCATTTCCGACGCTGTTCCGTTGTTTGGACATCCGTATGCGTCCGGCGCGTCTGTCTGTGTTGTCAAAAAGAAAACAAAAGAAGAATCCGCCCCGACAAAAGAATTTACCATTCAGACGTCGAAAGGTGTTTTGGTGATTGAACTCAAGGACCCGAATTCGATTTCTTCCCAAATTTGGATGAAAAATTATTCAAATTTGAAATTCCCGGTCCTTTTGGAAAATTCAAATGCGGTTTCCTTTGGCCCGTTTGAATGCGATTACGATGTCCAAAAAGCCAACAAACGTTTCCGGAAATTTGATGTGCTTCTGGGTGCCGGCGGTTTTGATCCGGCGCAGACGACTCTGATTTTTTGTAAAAAAGAACATTATGCAGAATACGGGACTCCGGCGGACGGTGTTTTTGCGACGTTGATTGCCGGCCGGACGAATTTGGAAAAATTAAAACGCGGTGATGTGATCGAATCCATTGAACCGCACAAGGAAGACGATGCTGATTTGAAGGGATTTTGCACGTCGGATTTGTCGGTTCGATTAGAGGACGGTGACCGTTTAATTACGTATGCCGAAATCGAACTCTCCCCGCATTCTCCCAAAGGCGCCGAAACTTTTTATGCGCTCACCAAAGACGGAACCTATCAAATTCATTCCACAGCTTTTGCTTTTCGGTCGGATGACACGCTCCAGGGCGAGCCGTGCGACTATGAAAATTTTGAGCCGCGCAAAACCGGTACCGTTTCTATCCGGACGGCTGGAACCGGACGTGGCCGGGTGTATATTTCCACCGCCAATCGGGCGTCCAGTCTTTTGCATTCGGTCATCGGGCATGTGGTCCACGGCATGGAACTGCCTTACTTTTCCGGTGCCGGTGGCAAATTTTCGGTGGAAACAAGCCCACCGCACATAATGCTTCTTGGGCACACGCTGGAAGAGTCCAAAGAGTTATTGGATACGGTCGACGTGAAATTTTTACATGATGGGTACGACGGTCCGGACAATGTTATTGTGGATCAGGATCCGGCAACCACTTTGGAAGTGTTGCAAAAGGGAGAAGTTTTTGTGACAGCTGTTCCCCGCTCGAAATTAATTGAAGTTGAATTTTATTACGATTTAGCCCCAAAAACGATTGAATTTTTCCGGCATGCGATTGAGCTTAAAACAAAGCCGATCGGTGCCTTGCCGTCGTCCATGATTTATGAGGATACTTACATTTTCAAAGCGGAAAAAGAGGCGGAAAAATACAAGGAAATCATGCCGGAAAACACACCCAAAGACGTAGTCAAAGCGTGTGATTTGGGGGTGACCAACCAGTCGGCGAAAAGAATGGGTTACGTCGGTGTCCGGCTTGCGGATGAAAGCATGTTTGGTCCGACCGGCGAGAAATTTGACGCGACCAACATCATCGGACGTGTGCTCAATCCTGAAAATTTAAAAACGTTGGAAGAAGGCGACAGGATTTACATTAAAGAAGTGTACGGCGAAAGCGCAAAGCGGTTAATTTTGGGAATAAAAACCGGCGACGACTCGGAAATCGGCGACGAGTTGGATAACGAATCTTTACAAAAACCGGCGGGGGAGTAATGAAATGATGAAACAATCGGCGGACAATCCAACGGAAAAGTCAATGGAAAAGTCAATAGAAAAATCAACGGAAAAAATAAAAACTCCGACTCCAAAAAATCCGGAAAATATGTTATCCGCATCTGAAAGTGATGAAATGCCTGAGCAAAAATCCGGTGAAATTACAAAAATTATCGCGGTCAGCTCCGACAGTGTTCTTCCGGCCGATGCCGCCCGGGCAGCTTTTGCGTCCGGGTATCCGGTATCTCTTAAAGAAACATGTTACGGGCTTGTGGTGACCGGAAAAGAAGAAAATGTCAACGCCGTCGTCAAAGCGGTTCAAGCGTTGGATTACAATCATATTTTTGTCAAAGACCGCGGTTTTCCGGCGGGGGACAAACGACGCTGCCGCGCGGCCCGAAACGGAGGACAACGCCCCGGATTTTATACGCTGCACGCCGAAATTTCCCGAATGGGCATGGTTGGCGACGCCTTAGACGACTACGACGCAAAAGTCAAGAAACCGCCGGCGAAATGGCCCAAAAAACCATCGTCTTTTGACATGGAGGATTTCATTCATCAAACATTGGATGAAAAAAAGGACACGGCTGAAGAATAACTCGGTTGAAACGGATCTTAATCCGGCTTTCAATTCGGTTTTCAAACCGTTTGCAATTTGTTTTTTTCAATTCGTTTTATGTTTTATCAATCAATTATACAAATGAACAAAATCAAAAAATAAATTTTTCGATATGAGGTGGAAGTTTTGGTAAAAGTTTTCGTGTATCCGACCAACAGTTTTATTTTGGCGGATTTGGTCACCCGTGCCGGCCATGAGCCGCTGGTCATCATGAACCAAGTTCGGGAGAAAGTGACAAAGTTGAGTGTGGATTCTCCGCCTCTGAATATTACGGCGGAAGACCCCAAAGCTGGCTTAAAATACGCGGCGATTGAGGTTCCGGCTGGAGTTCGAGGACGTATGGCGCTTTTGGGTCCGCTTGCGGAAAAAGCACAGGCTGCCATCATTGTCGAAGGCGCGCCCGCGGATTTCGGTTGTTCCGGCTGCAACCGGACCAATGAACTCTCCAAGTACCAAGTGCGGACGCTTGTGGGGAAAGAAAAAATTTTGGAAATCAAATATCCGGAAAACGAAGAGCAGATGCATGAATTCGTGTACGTGATTTTGGACTTTTTAAAGACGCTTCCGGCCGGCGAAAACATGGGGGGGGCCCCAAATGAGTGAAAAAATTCCGTTGAAATTGGCCAATGCCGGCGAGGAAAAATTGTGTTTGGATTCCGAGCCGCCGAAAAATTTTGAAAAAGGTCCGGAAACCGTTCCGCCGGCTCCGAAAAAAGAAAAAAAGGAAGCTAAAGTCAAAATCGCGCTTGTATCCTGCGGAACCGAATACGGCGGCGTTCAGGCGGCGTTTGAGGCGGCGGCGGCGAAAGTCAACGCCGAGTTTATTTATCCGGAAATTAATATCGCAAGCTTGGATACGATCGGCAAGGATTTTGGAATTGAAGCGGCCAGCGGCGACCTTCGGCTGATGATGGCGCGCGCGCAAGCGGTCGTTCGGGGGGAAACTACGGCCGATGGTGTTTTCGTGACCACGTGTTTCAGGTGCGCGGAAGCAGCGATTGTTCGAAATGAGGTGCGGCGCTATATTCACAAAAATTCCAACATTCCGGTCATCAGTTACTCTTTTACGGAGCAGACGGATGCGGCCACGCTGTATACCCGGTTTGAGGCGCTGACCACCGTGGCCAAACGCCGTCATTTACTGGCCCGGGAGACACAGCATGGAATTACGGCCGGCATTGATTCCGGCTCGACGACCACGAAAGCGGTGGTAATGAAGGACAATCAAATTGTCGGATTTGGCTGGGTGCCGACCAATGAAGTTTTGGCCAGCGCCGAAGCGGCTTATTCCGCTGCGTTGACGATGGCCGGAATTCGGCGGGAAGACGTGCAAGCACTTGGGACGACCGGCTACGGCCGGTATTTGGTCGGGGAAGGATTTCATGCGGATTTGGTTCAGGAAGAAATCACGGTCAACTCCAAAGGGGCGGTTTATCTGGCGGACTGTCAAAAAGGTCCGGCAACCGTCATTGATATTGGTGGAATGGACAACAAAGCGATTTCGGTCGAAGACGGAATTCCCGGCATGTTTACGATGGGTGGCATTTGCGCGGGCGCATCCGGCCGGTTCTTTGAAACCGTTGCCAAGCGTCTGAATGTCGACATTACGGAACTGGGTGACTTGGCAATGCAGGGCGACCAAGCGAAAGTGAACATGAACAGTTACTGTATTGTTTTTGGAACGCAGTCGCTGGTCAATTCGCTTGCGAAAGGCTCGCTTCCTAAAGACGTTGCTGCCGCCGCCTGCCGCAGCGTCGTCGAGCAGATTTTCCAGCAGCAGCTTCAAGAAGTGGATGTGCGCGAGCCGGTTATTTTGGTGGGCGGCTCCTCTCTCATTAAAGGTGTGCCGCGAGAACTTGGAAATTTGCTTAACGTCAAAGTCGTGGTTCCGAAAAACTCTCAATATATCGGCGCCGTCGGCGCGGCGCTTTTGTCATCCGGATTTGTGGAGGATTGAGCCGTCATGGTTGTCATGGAGCCGCTGGAATATTTTGTCGTGGACTCGGAAATTCCCAGCGAAGCGCAGGTGTATAAGGACGTTGTCGCCGATGTGATGTCGGATTTAAGGCTTGCGTCCGCTATCGGTCGCATTCATGTGGAAGTTGTTCCCAAAAAGGCGCTGTTTATTCTGGCGGCGCTTTTGCGGGATATTGAAATTCCAATCCGGGTATCGGATGCCGCCCAAGTGGATACCGTCTACGAAGGCGGGAAAGGATTTGTGCGCCTGACGATTGAGCGGGAAAAATACATGCCGGAGCTTACGCGGTTTTTGTGGAAACAGTTTACACCGGCAAATGTGAATCAGACGGATCGCTGGACAATTTTGGTCACCGTTGATGATCCGGTGGAAAGTGCCGGAAAAATTCAAAACGAAATTATTGCCAACCCCTCTCAAAGTTTGCATGCCAACATGATTGAGTTTTCCATCCGGTCCGTTCCGGAAGGTTTTCGGGTGCGGTATCATACGTTTGAAAACAACGCCTTTATGTTTGTCGCGTCGGAAGACATTTTGGAAAAAGAATGGCTGGACCGGGGGGTTGCGATGGTTGCGGAACTCAAAACCATGAAAATCGGGGCGGACGCTGAGGATGGAATCCGGGCGGATTTGGATAAGAAGCCAAACGGCAATGAAAGTGATGTGAAAAAACCCTACAAATACCGTCCGGGACGGTCGGAGGAATAAAGAATGGCAACTGTTTTTGAGCCTTATGTTTTTAACGGCGGCGTTTACAAGCATGGTCTTGTAATTGAGCTTTTAGAGGACGTCGGCGGTTATTTGGTCAGCAAAATCGTGTCGGTCGCGGAAGTCACGATGGACATGATGGTTCCACGCGAGGATGTGCCGCTTTTGGAGGCGCTGGCCAAAAGCTTGCTTGGAACACTTACTAAATCACCGCTCACCGGTGTGGAAATTGCTGTTGTGTCCCCGACGCTTGCTTCTCACCACTTGCCGCACTCGGCGTGTGACATTGCGGAATATCTGCGTCATCCGGGTGCGAAAACCACCATGATCGGACTCGCCCGCGGGATGGGGAAACGTGTGTCGCTTAATGATGATTATGAGCGGCGGCTGATTAACGAGCACGACTTAGCGGTTTTTTGTCTCGGATCGTTTCGGGATTGCATTATGAATTACAAAATCCGTTTGTTTGAGGGCATTGAGGTTCCGATTGTCGCAACAGGCGGTCCCGGAGATATTGAAACGGAAGAAATTGACGGCGCGGATTTGTATGTCGGGCATTTGGGACGTTCTTCCCACCGCTGGCGCGGGGCGGATGAAATCAGTTCTCTGGATGTTTTAAATGAAAAGGTGTCGGAACTCACCGATAAATTGCGCGACATCATTGCGAAAGACCCGCCGGCTGTGCTTCCTGCCCGGGCGATGAAGGAAATTGAAAACCAGGTTCCGGAAATTACGCGCAGTTTGGCGCCGGCCCCGCTATCTCTGAAATTAACGGGCATCCGGGTCAAATTGCCATATGATTTGTTCCATGAGAAAGTGGAAAATGTGGAATTTGACGAGGGACCTAAGCTTTCCGATATCGCGGACATCACAAAATCAAAACTAAACGACTACATTTTGGTTCAAATAAAACCAAAATCGGAAGTCGGGTTTGAGATTTGAAAAATCAAATCTCAACTTTTTTTTTATTTTCATTTATTTTCTTTCTATTTCATTTATTTTCTTTCTATTTCATTTATTTTTTTCTATTTTTGGCGGCGGCGGCGCGCGTTATGGCGGTAATTTTTAGATTTATTTTTCAAAAAGGCTGGCAGACCGTTTTTATTTCCAAAAATATGACCGTTTGCCGCATTTTTCATTTTACCTTTCAGAATAAGCATTATATACTCCTTCTTCTGTTTTAAGGTAATTAAATTTCAAAATTATCATTTTTATCATTTTCGCGATACAAAAATCACTTTTTTGAAATGAGATTTGAATTATTATTTTTCAATTATCACGCATCCTATTGTATATTTGAGAGGAATCCTAAATGAAAGAGCAAGTTGAAGTGAAGGAATTAAAAGAAGGACGATATGTTATCATTGACGATGAAGCATGTATTATCAAAAGCATTGCGAAATCGAAGCCCGGAAAACACGGCGCTGCCAAAGCGAGAATTGACGCGATTGGTGTTTTTGACAATCAAAAACGTTCCATTGTGAGTTCGGTTTCGTCCAAAGTTTACATTCCGATTGTCGAGAGAAAAAGCGCTCAAGTGCTTTCCATTTCCGGCACCATGGCCCAACTGATGGACCTTGCCGATTTCACCACCTTTGAAATTCCGATTCCGGAAGAATACCAAGGAAAAGTCAAGGAAGGCGAAGAAGTTCAGTATTTGTCCGCTCTTGAGAAAACTAAAATCGATATCCGTGTTTAATTTCAATGGATTGATTTTTTAAATTTATTTTAATTTTATTTTAATTTTTGTTTTTAAATTGAATATTTTTACCTCTTTAATTAAAAAAGAAAAGGCGCTGGAATGCGCCTTTTTTTATCGACTTTTTTTAAAACATAGATAAAAAATTCAATTCATATGTATTTTTTATTCATAATTATATTAATAAATTCAACAAAACCATAGTTATTTATACATTATAATTAATTTTGTTTTGTGAATATTTTCGTTAAAAAAGACGAAACCTCACCATTGAATTTTGATATTGATACTATCAAAATTCAATGTTTTTTGTGAGCGAATTCAAGGTAGTTGCCATAGAATTCGCTCCGATCTTTAATTTAAAAATATATAAAGATATGGAGAAAATATTATGAAATTAAAATCTGTCTTAAAAATTTCGTTCTGTTTGATACTTATTGTCTGTTTGTTAACACCATCAGTTTTTGGGTACGTCCCCTTTGGTTGCAAATGGTCCGATCATAGAGCATCAATTTATTATAAATCATCAGTACCTTCACAATACAAAACCGCAATGGGAAATGCCTCTTCTACATGGAATCAAGCGGGTGCAAATTTTTCTTATTATAACACATCAAGTGCGTCTAATGCAAATATTACCGTTGCTTTTGAATCAACACAACAATATCCCGGCATAGCAGCTGTAACACTTCGATGGTTAAATGCCTCTAATCGGTCTCAATTCGATAGATGTGCTATTACTTTAAATTCATCTGGAAATTGGACAACAAATCCTGGTTTAATACAATTTTTTGAAAATGATGTGGAAACAGTTACTCTCCATGAGTTTGGTCATACATTGGGGTTAAATGAATCATATGCAATTGGATCAATTATGATGACACCACCACCATTTTGGACCCAAAGAACTTTAGGTAATGATGATAAAAACGGAGTTAAGTATATTTATGGGGTCCGTAGTGCTCTAAAATCAATTGGATTAGATTCAACCTTAGAATTGAATTTAAATCATGAATTTAATAAATCTTATGGCAGTACTCTAAATGATAAGAATCTTGAAAATTTTGATGATATTGTGGTAATTACATTTACATATCAACCAATCTCTAAAGAAGACTTGGCAAATAATGCTGATTTGATCGTGAGGGGAAAAGTAATCAACGTTCTGCCGGCCTATTGGAATACAGATGATGGTTTTGCTCCTTCAGATAAATATGGGGAAGAATCACAAAAATATGAAATTTATCATGATGTTGTCATTGAAATAAATGAGATTTACAAGGGAAAAACTGAAAATAAAACTGTTATTTTTAGACAGATCGGGGGAGCGGTAGACAATACAATTAGAATAAATCTAGATTCAATCAACTATCAAAAAAATGATGATGTGATTCTCTATTTATATAAAGACATTGAAAATACAAAAGTATCAAAATCGGAATTTTATTTCGCTTATCCTGTTCAAGGGGAATTGCTTGTACTTGACAATGATACTATTGTTAACTCATATGGAGAGAAAGTAGACTGGGTAGAGCGAGAACAATACATATAAATATGCATAACTTCGAGAGTTTATAACTTATATTATAAACTCTTATTTTTTTAATTTATTCGAGTGGATAGTATGACTCGTTTATTGAATCAAAATGAAAAAGCCAACAACATTCTATTTGTTTTATCCTATGTGTTTTTAGTCTTGCTTATTCTCGGAATCGGCTACTTTTCCGGAATTTTTGGAGTTGTTCTCTTTTTGTTCATGTATTTTGCGCCGATTGTTTTCGGTTTTTTTTCAAAAAATTCAATCAAATCATTCCTCTTCGGATTTTTACTTCTTCCAGCAATGGAAATATTTGATTTTATTATTTCTTCAATGATTGATTCGAATTTTGCAGGTGGATTGGATTTTCTTTTCGCTCCAAAAACACTTCTTTTCTCTGTTGTCTGGGGTTTTTCGGGATATTTCGCCGCCAAAAAAGGAAATGACCAAGTTCAAAAATTAATTTATGCCGCCTGTGTTTTTGTCATTTTGTTGCTTGAATTTGTTTTGACGTTCAAAACCTATTAACAAAATCGGAACTAAAATTCAATTTATTAAAACGGCAAAAGTTCAATTTATCAAATCGGCAAAAAACTCATCAGAGAAATTCCGGACACAACCGCCCCGATTAAAAATCCGGCCATGGCCCCCGTGTTTAAAAAAGGAAGCCCTGCTTGCGGCTTTCCTTTGGAGACCGCATACATAAGACCCGCAAAACCCGCAAACGTCCCAATCATTGTCAAAAGCGCGGGTGTTGAAATAAAACCGGTGTGTGGAATAAAATAATTGGCGGAAACGACCAGCAGCGTTGGAATGACGGCATCGCCAAGACCCATAAATAAAGCGCCTCGCTCTTTTTTATCCGCATCTGTTTTTTCTGAATCTATCTTCTCAGAATCTATTTTTTTGGAATCTGTCTTCTCAGAACCTGTTTTTTCTGAAGCCGTTTCATCAAAATTCATTTTTTCGATATCTGTTGAATCACTTTCTTTATCGGCTTTCTTTTCACTTTTTTCGTTACTTTCCCCATCGATTTCTTTTAAAAAATCGTCATCGATGTAAGAATAATTCAAGTGCTTTGGAATGACGAACAGAATCGGAAGTTTGAGATTCATCATGCCACTGGCCAGCGTGAGCATGTGTTTGGTTTTGTAAACGGAAATAAAATCATAAATGAGAAGTGCCAGCAGGAGAATAAAAATCGGCAAAATAGACAAAGAAACGCCGATAATCGCGCAGGCACCGATTGAAATCACAAGGCCGGCGAGATCAATCACATACCATTCCGGATGCTTGTACAAAACAACGGACAGCAGAACCGCTAAAATTCCGGACAAAAGCAGGAAAATTCCTTCCGGCGGCACAAATTCGGACAGGATGGAATTGATGACATAAAAAAAAGTCACCGTAATCGAGAGGTAAACAACGCCTCGAATAAATCCGGACTTGTTTTTCTTGACGGCAAAAACAACAATGGCGGAAAAAATCAGCAAAACCAAAATGTAATAAATCGCGTTTCCGATACTTTCCGGATTTTCAAAAACCGGCTGCTCTGTTATGTATTCCCGCGACGACAGCCAAAGAGAGCCAAGCTGAACGGTCAAAATCAAAAGTCCCATGAATATCATCGGCATGATTTCTTTGAGCCGCTCTAAAAGAGAATCGGAAGATTGTTTTTGTTCCACGTGAAAAACTCCGCAAATGTTAAATCAAATACAGAGTCAATATTTATATAGTTTCGCGGGATTTATTCATTATTTTGTGTTGTATATTATTATTGAATTCAAATAACGTTACAGCTGTTTGAATTTGATTTTGTCACAATCTTTTTCAAAATCGTTTGGATGGTTTTGTCACACAAATATCCATTTTTTCATTCGTCACACACAATTTTTCAAAAGAAGAACATTTGAGGAAACAATATGGAAACAAAAGACATTATTGCTTTCATTTTAATTGAAGTCGCCACACTTGTTATGGCATACGCCTGGTTCCAAAGATTCGTTTACAACCCGTTTAACTGGGTGATCATTCTTTGCCTTTTAATTGTCATCGGAATTCTCTCGCTGATGATTTTGTCCATCAACACCCGCTTCAAAGAATTGGAAGGACGCATGGAAGCCCGGGACAAATCCATCCGGGTCAGTATCATGACAGTCGAAGCGGATTTGGAGAACAACATTGCCCGCTTGAATGAAAATGTGGAACGCGCGGTTGCCGAAATCAACAAAAAGCGCTTCATGTAATTTGAATCGTTGATCGATTTATTGACCAAACCATTGATCGATTTATTGACCAAACCATTGATCGATTTATTGACCAAACCATTGATCGATTTATTGACCAAACCATTTGATCAAATCATCGTATTTTGATGGATGGTTTGCGGCGGTCATATACGCGTTACGGCAATCGATTCATAAAAATCACAAAAAGCGGGAAATGTTTTTTTGGATGGCATATCCAAAAGCATTTCCCCGTTCTTTTTTATTTTGGTAATTTTGAAAGACCAAAAAAAGGATCTCAATCGTGAACATTAGAACCAAACGTCCTCTCCCTTTTGAAAAATTTCAAAATGGGGGGATTTTTACAACAAACCGGCGGCAAGCCTTGAAACACCCATTTTTATCCGAACCCAAAGGCTGCGGTGGTCATACATTTCTTCCGTGTATTCGGACGAGTAGCTTAAATCTTCCATAAAGGCGTCCATCATTTCTTTTCCGATCTCGTCGGAATAAACCACACCGTTTGTCTCAAAATTCAATTTCAGGCTGCGCTCATCCAAATTCGCGGATCCGACGGAACAATATTTGCCGTCGACGACCATTGTTTTGGAATGAACAAATCCGCGGTTGTAATTATAAACACGAACGGAGCCGTCTTTAATCAATTGTCCGGCAAAGGCAAGTCCTGCCCAATAAACAAACGGATGGTCAGGCTTGTCCGGCATAATGATTCGAACATCCACGCCGGAAAAACCGGCCAAAATCAAAGCGTCTCGAATGGTTGTGTCCGGAATCAAGTAAGGTGTATGAATGTAAATGGATTTTTTGGCAATGTTGATTAATTTTAAGTATTCCGTCTGAATCGGATTTCTTTGCGTGTCCGGGCCGCCGGAAATGAGCTGGAATTTTTGGGTCCAAGCCGGGTTTTGTTCCATTTCCGGATAATATTTTTCATCCGCGGAAAGCATCTTTTTTGTGGCGTAGTCCCAGTCCATCATAAACCGAAGATTCATGGTGTAGACCCCGATTCCTTCCACCCGGACGGCTGAATCGCGCCAATAGCCGAGCGGCCCTTTTCCAAGGTATTCATCCCCGATGTTAAATCCGCCGACGTATCCTATTTTTCCATCGATGACGGCGATTTTTCGATGGTTGCGGTTATTTTTCTTCGGACTGAGAAGAACGGTGACTGTTTTGTGAAACGTTGCGAATTCTCCGCCGGCTTTCTTAAATTCCATAATTTTTTTCTTGGGACCTTTGTTGTTTCCGACCGCGTCAATCATCAGCCGGACTTTCACACCTTCTTTGACTTTGTCAATCAAAATGTCCATGAATTCATAAGACAGCAGGTCATTTCGGATAATGTAGTATTCAATGTGAATGAAATTTTTCGCACGGCGCAAGTCATCAAACATGCGCTCAAACTTTTTCTCTCCTTCCGTAAAGAGTTCAACGTCATTGTTTTCCGTAAAAAAAGAGCCGCCGGCATTCATCAATGATTCGCCGACCCGGTAAATTTCTCGCTCCTCCGCCGGCATATCCTCCTTTTCCCGAGTCCGGAGAAGTTCAATAACCTTTTCTTTTGCTAAAAGGAGCCGGTCATCGTCTTTCTTTTTCAGTTGGAATTGTTTGTTCCGGTAAAAGGTCTGCCCGATAAACAAATAGACAATAAATCCAAGAATCGGCACCAAGACTAAAATGATAATCCACGACACAGTACTGCGCGGGTCTGCCCGCTCCATAAAAATCAGGGTCATGATAAAGACGAAATTGACCGCCAAAATCGCAATGATAATCCAATAAGAGAAGGCTCCGGTCATTGCTCCGGCCCATAAATCAATTATTGTAAACATGATGAAACACCAAATTTCGGATCCAAAAAAAATAACGTTCCTTGTTATAAAATTAAAATTAAAATAAATCTGAAAAATAATAAAGAACTAAATTATATATAATTATATATCAAACACATTCGATGAAATCTAAGGCGGCATTTTTATCTGTCTTTAATTCCCGATTTTAGAAAATCATCCATCGGATTTTTCCGATTAAAAGAAATCATCCCTTGGATTTTTCCGATTTTAAATGACGGGTGCCGTAACGCGCGCATGCCGCCGCTCCAAATCCTCAGCAAGTGTCGTAAGTTTTCGCACAGCGGAAAAATAAAAAACAGAAATAAAATAAAAGTGAAAAACAGAGGATATGGGAAAAAATAGTCAAAAAAGCCAAAAAATAACTTTCGAGCGCAGCGAGAAATTCCCATGAAGCGCCCGTAAGTTATGAGTTGTCCCCCTGCCCTTTGAAAAATTCGGTCCCGAAAGGGAGCGAATTTTTTTTACGATAAAATGTCGTCCAATTTATCCATATTCTTGGCGTTTTTAATCTCGCGGGCAATTCTTCGTCCGGTGGACATGTTTTCTTCCAATAAATCGGAGTAGGGCGAGCCTGAAACATAAAGGTTGGTTCCGGCAACGATTCGTGCGGAAATTTCAAAAACTTTAATTTCCAAGTCGTCGGTAAAGACTGTTTCCAAACAGAAAGATCCGATCATGCCGCCGAAAAGTTTGATGGATTCTTCGACCACACGAGCACCGAGCTCAAAAATCAACGGAAGGAGCGATTCGCGGGCGACAAGCGGCGTATTTCCGGTCACCACATACGTTGGAATGATGCCGGCTTCTAAGAGTTCTTTGGGGGAGCCGAGACGGAAAATTTCATCGGCGTTGGATTCGACGCGGCGGTCCATGCTGAGCATTTCCAGGCTGCCTTTGCTGAGGGTGTAACCGGTTTCCTTCACCGGGGAATAGAAATAGTGAATGTAATACCGGGTTCCGACAATGAATCTTTGGATGGTGTAGGTTTTGGTTAAGTCCACGTGTTCCATAAAGTCTTCATAGGTTTTGGCGATGAAAAATCCTTTTCCGCCGTGGGCGCCGTCATATTTCACCATGACCGGACCATCGATGTCGTGCGGGTCTTCAATGACGTCCGGCATGTGAATACCGGCGCCGACGAGCCATTGTCTTTCTTTTTTGCGGACGGATTCCCATTCGAGAACCAACCGGTTTCCGAAGGTGGGGAGGTCCATTTTGACAAATGTGTCCGGTCCCATATAGGCAACAAAGGATCCGTGCGGGATGATGATGACGTTTTTGGCTTTGAGTTCTTCAATGTGATCCAAAAGTTCATCATATCTTTTTAAAATGAGAAATTCGTCCGGTTTTCCAAGCGGGAAGGCATCGTAATATTTCGGCGGTTCCCGAAGGCAAATCCCGAGAGTTTTAAAGCCTTCCTTTCGAGCGCCATCGAAAATTTGAAGGCTGGAGTGGGAACAAATCGTTGCGATTGTAATATTTTCAAGATCGTATGACTTGACAATATTGGAAATGTGTTCTTTTGTAACTACCATAAAAATAAGTCCTGAACTTTTGAATCTAAAAGAAGTTATCATATTTAAGTCTATTTTTTTGAAATTTTAAAAAAAGAGGCGGAAAAAAGATTAAAATCCTTTTTTACTCTCAAGTTTTTTGAAAAAAAATCAAAAAATCGGACGATTGATGAATAAAATGAATCGGGTGTTAAAAATAGTGAACACAAAATGGAAGCAAATTTTTTAAAAAAAATCATAAAATTATTTATATATATAGTCAATAATGAGTTGATATATATAATATTTACAAAATATAACTTAAAATTATTGCAAAATCTTTTTAGTTTTAAATTTTCAGAGGGGAGTGAAAGTTATATATACTCCATTTGCCTCTTTAAAAAGCGGTACAAGAAGCTTATTTCTAAAAAATAAATCTCATGAACCAATTATATATTATTTGTAATATTCTAACGGACTATTTGTAATATTCTAACGACTATTTGTAATATTTTTAAAAATTATTATGTTATTTTATTTCAATTCAAAAGATTTTATAAAATAATTGGAGAATTATTAATGTCGGATGTGAAAAAATATCTTGCCGAATTCATCGGAACGGCTGTTTTGGTTCTTTTCGGTTGCGGAAGCGCGGCAATTGCCGGCTCCACCCTTGGAACCTTGGGCATTGCGATGGCTTTTGGTCTTTCAATTGTTGCAATGGCTTATGTCATCGGCGGAATCTCCGGATGCCACATTAACCCGGCTGTTTCCATCGCCATGTTGATTGACAAGCGCATTTCCGTAAAAGATTTTGCCGCCTACCTCGTGTTCCAAGTGTTGGGAGCCATTGCCGGAATTGCCGTTTTAGCTTTCCTCATTAATTCCGCCGACCTTGGCGGATTTCATGCCACCGGTCTTGGACAAAACGGTTTTGATGCCGCATCCGCCGTCGGCCTCAATATGGTCGGCGCGCTTGTCGTTGAAATCATTTTAACTTTCGTGTTCGTCTTCACGATTCTGGGTGTGACCGAAAGCGAAAAATACGGGGCTGTTGCCGGAATTGTTATCGGTCTTGTCTTGGTCTTTGTGCACATCATGGGAATTCCGCTTACCGGAACCTCCGTAAACCCGGCCAGAAGTCTTGCCCCCGCAATTTTCATCGGCGGTGTCGCTCTTCAGCAAGTTTGGGTTTTTATTGTCGCCCCGCTCATTGGCGGCGCCTTGGCTGCATTGGTTTTCCGCGGATTTAAAATGATTCAGTCTCAGCCGGAAGCAAAAGCCAAATCCAAGAAAACCTAAATTCGATTTTTTGAATGTTTTTTTAAAAACCTGCAACATTTGCGGGTTTTTCTATTTTTTTAAAAAAAGCAGCCGTCTGTTCATTTTTATTTTAAAGAACAGCTGTCAGGTTTTCGATTTTTAAACGAATGTGTTGCCATAACGCGCGCGTACGCCTTTTCGCGCAAACAGTCCTTGCAAGTGTTGCGAGCCTAAATTTCGCGCAGCGAAAAATTGAAAAAAAAGATAGAAATATGAAAAAAGTAAATCAAAAAATAAATTTCGAGCGCAGCGAGAAATTCCCGCGAAGCGCCCGTAGTTATGTTTCGTCCCCCCGCCCTTTGAAAAATTCACAATCGAAAGGGAGCGATTTTTTTTACAGGAATTTCACAATTTTCGGCATTTCTCCAAATCGTTTCTTAAATTCCGCCGGCCAGTTGTCGGGGTCCAGTCCATGCTGCGCCAAAAAGGTGGCGGTCCACCGCTCCAAACCAACGCCGGAGCAACCGCTCCAAAGCTGTTCGCCGGTTTGGCATTTCACATTAAAGCCGCTCGGATATTTGTCGCCATTGATGCTGACGTTTTGGAATTCCAGCCACTCCCCATCTTTTCCACGGTACGGAAGCGGTGCTTCGTAGTCGGTTGTTCCGGTGACTTCGTCGGCGGCGATGCCTGCGATTCCTTCCTGGGCCATGAACCAAGGCGTCACCCAGGCTTTTCTCCATTTTAAATCCAAGATGTCATTAAAAATATGCATGTAGCGTTCGTGCAACTTTTGCGTTGTTTCAACCACTTGCTCTTTGGTTCCGATCCACACCAATTCAATCCGGTGGAATTCATCCACCCGTTCGATTCCATGAATGCCGCCGCTTTCGTAGCGGTGTGACGTTCCGGAACGGTCAAAAACAGCAATTGGGAGACTGTCTTTTGAGATTGTTTCTCCTTGGAAAAATCCCCAACAGGGCGGACACTGCGCGTAACACATGCCACCGATCGGGTCGCCGATTTTTGTTTTAATCAATTCGACCGGAACTTCTTTGGTGACCTTGTAGTAGTCCATCACATCTTCCCAGTAAGCCGGGTCTCGGGTTTTGGGCGGACAGACGTAATAAATTTCCGGGTAAATCCCTTTGGCATGACCGGAATGCTTCCAAATATCCCACATAACCATCTTGGGGAAAATCATTTCATTGTAGCCGAGCGGATTTAAAATCTCGTCCACGACGATTTTTTCAAATGTCCGGAACAATTTGGTGGAAACCGGTCCGTGAATCCATTGTCCGCGTCCGGAGCCGCGTTTGAGCCAGCCGAGTTTAAGCATGTCTTCGGTTGGGTCAGCCGTATAAGAAAACGGACGGTCTTCACTTTCCCAAAGCAAATTCCAGTGCTCGGCTTTTGCGCCATAGTCGCCTTGTTCCAATTTATCTTCAATCAATGTCAAAATACGGTCCGGAACCTGGTTTTTCATCTCGGCTTCCCCAACGTCCAATTCCAAGCAAAGGATTTTTTGGATTTCGTCAAAGAAAACGGATTTGACATACGGAATGGTTTTGTTTTTCAAATCATGGGCGGACGATACGACAATTGTGAATTTTTCAACTTCCACGCCCCGGACACCGATTTTTTCTTTTCCCAAGGCTTCAGAAATGGATTTTTTAAGGCGCATCAAGGCGTCATGAACCCGGACATGTTTTCCGGAAGTCAGTTCGATATGAATCCGGTTGTCATCGAGTGACCAGGATTTGATTTTGGCGCCTTCACCGGCCGGCGCTCCTTTTGCCAAAAGTCCGGTTTCGGCTTGGTTCATAATTGTTTCAACAGCAGCTTTTGCCGCTGCCGGATTCGCGCTTGTTTTTAAAGAACATTTGAGATAAAATTCCATGAAAAAACACCTGGTTTTCATAATGAATGTAAAATTATAAATGAATTATAAATGAGTCAGAAAAAAGCATTTCCCTTTAATTAAAGTTTGGGATGAAATTAAAAAAGAAAATTAAAAGTTATTTATTGTTTCCGGGAGGACTTTTTAACGCGAACCGCCCCGTCCGCGTTCATAAGCAGGTCGTCTGCCGTTGCCAAAACCGATCCGATCTTTTCGGATTTTAAGTGGATTTCGGCATACTCCTCTTCCATTACGGTGGTCATTCCCAAAAAATTGTCAGGGGCTAAAGAATTCATGACTTTTTGGGAAAGATTTTCTCTTTTTTCATCATCTGTTTCCTCGATGAAGCGGATTGTTCCTGAAATTTTGATGGAAGGCAAAAAAATCACTTCGAATTTTTAATTAATTTTCTGTTCATCTGAAGACCGACCAGTTCGTCTAATTTTTTCAAAAAGAACATTCCGGTCCCCAGCGGAATGGCTCCGCCCGACGCAATATTATGCCCGCCGCCGCTCCCGCCGGCAAACTCCGCCGCCGTTTTGACAGCGGTTGAGAAATCCAGTCCTTTTTGAATTAAATCCCGAGTTCCGCGGGCTGAAATTTTAATGATGTCATCATTCTCATTGAGACAAACAAATGGTTTTTCGGGATTAATATAGCGAATGTATGTCGTGGAAATTTCTCCGGCGGATTGCAAATCTTTTCCGTGAATATAGGAAATGTTGTCCAAACTTCGCACTTGCGGGATGGCTTCATTCAAACTTTTGATTAAATATTCTTGGTTTTTGAAATGAATTTCTTTTGCTTTTTCAAGAACAGCCGCATCTCCAAAACAAAGCGCGACGGCGATGTCAAACTCCTCGTCTTTTCCGCAGCTGCCTAAAATGCCGGCAAAATCAAAAACATTTTCAATCAGCCTGTTTTTTAAATAATATATTTCTCCGGCGGCCGCTTCCACCGCGTCCGGGCTGCCATGCGCCGATATTTCGGAAAGGATTGCGTCCGTTAGTTTTTTCATTTCCGCGTCCGTCAACTCTTCGATGGTTTTATCCGAAAATGAAAAGCCGGACAAAAACGATTTGATTTTTTCAGGGTTTCCCGTCATATCTAAATAAGGCTCAGTTGTCGTCATAAATATGTCAAACAAAGATCCGTTTCCGACTTTTAAGCCGTTTCGGACCGTTAAATAGCCGCCTTCTTTTGCGTCCTGCAAAATAAGAGCGTTGGCGGAAATCATCAGTTGGCGGTCTCCAATCATTCCGGCGACGGCCAGCGTTGACAAATCCACATTAATGGGATTCATGGCTTTGGCGGTCAAATACGTCACACCGGCGCCCGAAATCATATTGGCGCCCTCAAGTCCGACTTCCATGGGACTTACGACGATTTTTGCGGGCGATTTTCCGGAGGGAACGTGGTGGTCCAAAACCAGAATCGGATTTGTTTCTGACAAAATTTCAAGTGCCCGGGATTGGCCGCTTCCGATGTCACAAAAAATCAAAAGCGCGTCTTTTTTCAAGTTCTGCTTAAATCCAAAAACAATGCCGTTGTCCAGTTTGGCAACGACAAAATGTTGGTAGGAAATGCGTGCCCGCGTCAATGCCTGAATCATAATGGCAGCGCTGGTGAGTCCGTCGGCATCGTTGTGCGTAAAAAGGTAAACAAAAGAATGTTTTTGAATCAGTTCCGCCGCCTGTTTGGCCAGGTCTTGCAACTTTTGAATTTTTTCATCCGTGGCGCCTGTTGATTTTTCGATTAAAGATGCGGCACTGTTCATAATATCTCCTTTTCTCATCAGTTATGCCTTATTTTATTAATGATTATGGATTGTAAAATATTTACACTGTCGGGAGTAAATATGGCAAAGCAAAAAAACAAAACAAAAAAACAAAAAAACAAAAAAACAAAAAAAACAAAAAACCAGACGATGGATTTTGTTGATTTTTTTAAAAAAATGATGCTGTAACGCGCGCGACAGCGAACACATAAATCCAAAAAATCAAACAACAACGCAGCAAAACAAGAATAAAAAATAAGAAAAATGCCGGAAAAATAAGAGTCCGGTCATTTATACCAAACAAAAAGTCCGATGACATACACAATGTAAATTGCGGCAATCAATACGCCTTGTCCTCGGGTAATTCTTTTTTTGTAGCCAAAAACCGCAAGCAGAACAAATAAAATCATCATAAAGATAAAATCATAATCCATCAGCTGGTGATTAATCGGAAGCTGTGCGAAAATGGATGAAACGCCTAAAATCATGGTGATGTCTAAAACGTTGGCGCCGACAATGTTTCCAATGGAAAGTTCCTGGCATCCTTTACGAAAAGAGGTAATGGCAGTCACAATTTCCGGAAGTGACGTTCCGACGGATATGACCGTCAAACTGATGATGATTTCCGGAATGCCTATGTGTTGCGCAATGGAAATGCCGTTGTCTACAACCAATTTGCTTCCTAAAATCACAAAAATTGCGCCGGCCAAAAAAATGATGGCATCGAGTGGATAGCCGGAAAGTGGCAATTTCGCCCAGATTCCTTTTTTCTCATCCGGCGTTTCGCAAACGTTGCTATCCGAGTTCTTTTTTTGAGCGATGTAGGTGTAAATCATGTAGGCGGCAAAAATCATGAGCAAAATAATTCCGTCCAAGGCTGTAATAATTCCATCCAAGCACAAGAGAACCAAAACGCCGCCGGACAAAAGGAGTAAAATGGCTTTGACGTTAAACGCTTTGTCATCTACGGTAATCGCCCGCATGGCCGCAATAAAACCAATCGCGATTCCGATGTTACAGATGGTGGACCCGACCGCGTTTCCAACCGCCATGTCGGCGTGTCCTGAAATCGCCGCCATAAAACTGACCGAAAATTCGGGAGCTGTTGTCGCAAAACTTACAATGGTCGCGCCGATGACGGCTTTTGGAATGCCGCTGCGTTTTGAAATACTGACGGCGGCATCCACAAACCAGTCCGCTCCTTTTGTAATCAACAAAAGACCGAAAACAAATAAAACATACATGAGAATCTCTGAAAAATCCACAAGGTCCACCTCGAATAATTAAGTTCAACTTAGTTTTTTTCCGCCGGCAAAACCGGCGGCATTTTTTGCCTCAAAAAGTCAAAAGGACAGAAGAACACACAAACGATGTATAAAAGGAATTTCCTTTTACAAAAAAGAGAGAAATAAAAGAAGCATTACAAAAAAAGAAGATACGCTCACTGAGTTGAAAAGAATATAAAAGTTTCCGTAAAACGAATATAAAATTATAAAAAATGAAACTTAGAAAAAAATATAAAACGCAAAATCAGAGAAAATATAAAACGCAAAATCAGAAAAATAGAAAGGCGGTTACTGAATCGGATGAATTCAAAATCGCCTTTCACATTTGTTTTTGAGCTTTATTTGTTCTTAAACAGTTGATTCTGATGAAATTATTAAATTACGACGGTACAAGGGTGCCGTAATGGTCAAACGTCAGGGTAACGTCGCTTAACGTCATGCCAACCGGTGTGAGTTTCATCGTCATATAATTTTTCTGCGGGGAATCTAAGAGCGCAATATCTTTGACTTTTGTTTCGTCGCAGGTTCCATTGAATTTGTAGAAATCTTGGGTGTAGATCAATTCCAAGTCAAAGGTTGTTTTTTCAAGTCCGTTTACGACGGGTTTTAATGCCGGGTCGGTCGTGTTTGCGTTCAGAACAATTTTTCCCTTTCCGGTTTTGTCGATCGTGACACGGATGTCCGACAGATTTGTCACTGTTTTTCCATCTACTGTAATTGTTTTTGGGACAGCGTTTTGCAGAGTCGGGAACCGGGCCGGATAGTAAAGGGCGGTGTCCCCTGTCAAAAACGTAATCAGCATGCTGCCGTCATCCAAAAATTTGGCGGTTCCGATGAAATTCAAATAGGTGGTATCAAAGCTGTTGGGATAGTTGTTGAGCGGAGAATTGTCGTAAACTTCAATGACGGTTTCATTGTCTTTGAATTTGTATTCCACACCGGTTTCGTCCGGTGGCGTGTTTTGCAAGTTTCTTGTCGTAAAGCCGTTTCCGTATTCATCCACATAAAGATAAACAAGGGTTTGGTCAATGCTGGCAACCCATCCGCCGAATGGGAATTTTGTGTATTGGAAGGTAATATTGTCGGAGGTGTTGTTCACATTGGATTCATTATATGCCGGGTTTCCGGTCACATTGCTTGTGTTGTTGGTGTTGTTTGCGTCGGTATTGTTTGTATCGTTCAGGTCGCCGTGTGTGGGATCCGGGCCGGTGAAATTTTTAAGCGAAATGCAGCCGCCGGCGTAAACTGACAAGATGACAATCCCGATGACAGCAGCGGTCAATAATATTCTCTTTTGGTGCGCGTTCATAAGTTTAACCCCTAAAACCGTTTAAAACACATAAATTTGATTTTTTTAACGTATGCATAATTGGCATTATGCATGTTAATTAAATCATGGATTTATATAAAAAAATTTCCAAAATATTATTCAATGTGAAATATTTTTTAAAAAAGATATATTGAGGGGGGTTTTGAAAAAATGGAAAATCTTAAAAAATGAATTACAAAAATCAAAATCTAAAAAATAAATTTTGAGAAATTAAAAAAGAGAAAAGAATTGATTTTTGAAAAAAAATCAATTCAATGGATTACTTATTCAAGTTGCCCAACTTAAAATACATTTATTGACTTTGATGAAATAACCCTCTTCAATCTCGAATTCATAGGGTGTTACAATTTCTATGCAATGAATGTCTGAGCTGTTTAATTTTGCTTTTTGTTCAATACCATCCTCGGCTATAAAAATATAGTCTCCTGCATTGCGTGTGCTTTTATCGACTCGCCAGTCACCGGCATAGGTCGCGGATCCAAAGTCCGTGTTGATATCAATATCAAATGTACTTTCTAAAATATCAATATCAAATCCAACATCGGAATCAGTGATATCTCTCGGTTCTTCATCAACGGTCACCGTTGCTTCTAATTCATTCAGATACCATTCATTATAAAGCGTTTCTTCCAAAACGAGCGTTGAAATGGTTCCTTCGATTACTCCGTAATCAGTATCGGTGGAATTTTCAAAATGAATGCCGCTCACAAAGACTAAGTTTCCCTCACTGTCCATTGTTGCACGGGCGGTGGCATTAAAGTCTTCCATATAGAATTCATAGCTGTCCGAGCCGGTGTAGTTCCAAGTGCCGTCGCTGTCCATGGATATGCCAAATGCTTCAATTTCCATATAGCATGTGCCATCATAGTCTATCCACATATATTGGTCAGTATAATCGCCTTCATCCAAATCTTCTGAACCCTCCTCTCCATATGTGACGGAGATGTCAGCATCGTTGATTTTCCAATATCCGACCGGAGAAACCTTGGAAGACGTAGAACCGCCGCCACCAAGAGATGGCGTGACAACAATCGGCGGCAAACTCGATAAACCGGCTCCCGTACTGTTTGTTGTGTTTGCGGTTTCATTTGTCGCATTTGATGTGTTGGATGTATTTGATGTGTTGGATGGTGTGTTTGGTGTGGTATTTGTTGCGGGCGGTGTGTTGTCGTCATTGCCGGAATAGAAAAAGAATAATAAAGCGGCAACAATTACGATGGCAACAATGGCACCCACAATCAGATAATTTTGTGTATTTTTGTCCATAATGTCAACCCCATATAAAAAATATTCACTCGTTTAATCACATCTATAATTTTTATGAAAAATTATAATTGTGTGATAATTATTTCAAGGGAATAATTGTATAATAATTTTTGCACTTCCTCTAAAATTTTATAAAATATATTAAATAAATGAATTGAAATAAATAAAAATAGTCTCATTTTTTTATTTCATGGCTGAAATATAAAAACAATGAGAGCGAGCGGAAAAAAAGAGTCAAAAATGAAAAAAGAATTCATTTGAAAAATTAAAAAAGAAAGTTAAAAAAAGAAAAAATGAAAGTTAAAAAAATTAAAAAAAGAAAGTTAAAAAAAGAAAAAATGAAAGTTAAAAAAATTAAAAAAAGAAAGTTAAAAAAAGAAAAAATGAATTGATTTTTGAAAAAATCAATTCAAAAATCATTATTCCGGTTCCGGAAATTTTAGTTTTAAAATAAACTCATCCACATCGAATTTATATTCTCCAGGCGTCGTAAACTTATGTTCTTCAAATACCAATGACCAGGGGTTTTCATTGGAAATATCACATTCTAATTTCACATTGTAATTTCCCGCACTTGAACCTTCGCTCACGGTCAGAATGAAATCTCCGGAATTACGGGTGGATTTATTAACGGCCCAGGTTCCGCCATATTCAACGATGCCGTCTGGATCCTCCCCCTCCACTGATTTTTTTAATCCCAACTTTCCGGAAAAATCGCTCGGATCAAAATAGATGTCAACGTCGAAAGTAAAATAATTTGGATCCATCACGATATTTCCCTCACCAATAGAGATCTCACCGGTATCCGGAATTTCGACCATTGCCTCCAAAGAGTCAACGTACCAATCTTCCGGAAGTGTTTCTTCCATTACAAGAGTTGTCACCGGGTTTTCGGGAGAGTCGTCATAGGGGTCAAATTCCAACTCACAATCATCATTCAGTTTTGCAGTAATATCAAAGGATCCTTCTCCTTCACCAACCGTAAAAATATAGTCCGAGCCTGATTGTCTCCAGGCCCACATGGGGGTGTCGTATTCATTGCGAGCCCACAAGTTATTGGGATAAACGGCAATAATTTGACCCTGGTGGAAAGAATCCGGCGTTTCTTCAAAAACAATGGTTTTCACTCTCCAAAATCCGATAATGGATGCCGAGTCTGATGTGGACCGGCCGCCAATCGTTGGAATCACTTGGATGACCGGTTTTTCATTCTCTGTTCTATTCTCTGTACCATTGGACGGCTCAGGGTCGGGTTTTGGCGGCGCTACATCGCCGGTCTCATTCGTTTCATTAATTGTCTCATTTTCCGGGCTGTTAAAGCAGCCGCTTGAACTGATTAAAAAAAGAGCGGCAATAATAAAAAGAAGAATAATAAGGACCCCGATAGGAACTTTTAATTTTTCATAATCCATAATTTTTCACCTCTGTAAATTCCGTTTTTGATTTTTTTTAAGAATAAGAATTTGCATTCAGAAAAAAATATTCACTCAAAAACAAAAACAAGATGCTCAAAAAATGATATTTACGACATTTAAAAATAAAAAATTGAATTGATTTTTTAAAAATCAATTCAAACCACTTTGATTGAATTTATAATTCAAAACCCAAGAATTTCAAAACAAATTCCTCGAAATCAAACACATAATTTCCAGGGGTTGTGAAGTCATATGGTGTAAATGTTAAAATCCACGGATAGGATTCTTCGCTTTCTGAATCATATGTCAATTTAGCCTTAGTTATGACGGCTCCATCGACAGATTTCAAAATGAAATCTCCGGAATCGCGGGTCGATTTGTCTACTTCCCAGGTTCCGTCACTCACTTCGATATTGCCTTCAGTCGGACCATCTTCTCCTTCCCCGTCCAGGTCGACGGACAAGTCCAGGCTTTCAGTAAATGTGTTATCGGGTGTTGAAACCGTGAATGTGAAGAAGTTACTGCCCTCTTCACTAATGTTTTCTTCAGTCAGGTCAAGATCGTCACCCACAGGAGTTGTTACAGTTGCGTTCATTGTGATGACTTTCCAATTTTCCGGAAGAGTTTCTTCCAAAATGAGTTCGGTGACTTCACCGTCAATCCCTTCATCGTGGAAATTAAAACCGTCAACAAATTCCAAATTTCCATCCGCATTCAATATGGCATTGACATCCGTTCCGCCAAATGTGAAAACATAGCCGGAACCACCTGTTTCCCAAGTCCCCGTATCTCCTGAAACATATTCTTCTATTCCAATTTCAAAGTCGCAGGTATTGTCCGGATAAACAATGAAATATCTTCCACCACTCACATCCGTTTCATCCACATCTGTTTCACCAATCGTTCCAGCCAAACTGTTCACCTTCCAAAATCCGACAATGGAGGAGGGACCCGAAGAAGAGCCGCCGCCACCGGTTGACGGAATCACATGAATGACCGGTTTATCGGTGTTGCTACCCGTGGCCGGCGTGCTTTCATTCGTTGAGCCGTTTCCATCGGATGAGCCATTTCCATCGGCTGAACCGGAACCATTTGACTCATTCTTGGGTTGTTCCGGAGGGGTTGGTGTCGAACTTTCATTTTCGACAGGGGGTTTGGTCGTACAGCCGCTTGCGGCGACCGCAAAAATAACAATTGCAATCAACGCAATTGCGAATAATGTTTTTGTGTTTTTCGAGTTCATAAATATCGCCCCATAAATGTCAATTTAACTCATTATTCTGTAAATATTGTTGATGCAAAAATCATTATGCATCGACAATAGATTGTCAAAACGGTATATAAATATTTTTAATAATATATAATCAAAAAACAAGTTCTTACACAAATATTACTATAAATCAGAAAAATGAGACAATGACAACAACTACGCGGATTTTAAATCAATTTCACATTTTTTTTTCCGCAAACTTATAAAAATTAGTAGATAATGCTGTTTCAACAAGAAAAAAATCAAGAAACATCAAAAAATATATGAAAAACCGCTTCACATTTATGAAAAAATAAAAAAAGATTTTGAATTGATTTTGATTTTCAATTCAAAATCCAAATTTGTGCTTGTTCGCTAATGATTTGAGTGTTAGATAATTGGATGGCTCAAAACGAATTCTTTCACATTCCATTCTTTATTACCGGAATAATCAAACGGTTCAAAAACAAGAACATTTCCAACCATTTTTGCTTTTAAGTCCTCCTCGCTATTGTCCACATCAAAAACATAGGAACACGGGCCGGACGGATCAATCGACCAAGTGCCTTTCATCGCATTAAGTTGATTGATTTTGAATTTGAATAAAAAAGAAACAAAAATCAAAAACGAGTTTAGTCGTTTCGATTTTTGAGACAATTCCTTTAAATAAAACCATCCGGTTTAAATATTAAAAACTCCGGTTTAAATATTAACGTAAAATCAAAATTAAGAAACCGGAAAAAAAATATTACATGTAATAGAAATAATAAACCGCAAGCGCAACGATTAAAATAATGACAATCGCAACGGCGCCATAAGTTAAGTATTTCTTTTGTTGTTCATCCATATTGATATCCTCACACTCATTTTAAAAATATACACAAAAATAACAACTCTGGACACGCACAATTTTTTATTATGCGCTTACCGATGATATATGATTATAATTATATAAAAGTTTCTAATATATCTGAATATCTATATTTATTCAATTATAATTGGAAAATGAGATTAAATGAACAATAGAAAAGTAAAAAAATAAAGATAAATGGGTATGAAAATGGGGATGACATATGAAAATGAATGCGATTATGAATCTGTCTGCCGTATCTAAACAATCGAAAAAAGCCGGCTTGCCGCCGGGTTCTTTAATTTATGTTCCCGGAGATCAAAATGACCCGGCCGGCGGAAATGACGGAGAACCACAAAATATTGAATCGGTCCCGGTATTTATGAATCCGTTTTTTGTAATATTGTACAACGAATCCGGATTCTCTGAGAAAACATACGCAACGGTGGATGAATTGATTCGTGCGGAATTTTCTCCGGATACTCTCTCTTGGATTCATGCGGCCGGACTGAATGACCCGGAAGCGGTTCGAAAAATCGGTGAAAAATACGATATTGACCCGCTGACTTTGGAAGATATTCTCAGCATGAAGCAGCGTCCGAAAATGGAAGAATTTGACAATTATTTCTATACGGTTTTAAAGCATACTGTTTTTGACGATACGAAAAAAGAATTGCAAGACAATCAAATCAGCATTGTGACCCTGGAAAAAACAGTCATTACGTTCTTTGAAAACGAGGCGGATATTTTCGAACCGGTCCTCAAAAGAATCAAAAAGGATGGACGGATTCGAAAAAACGGAACGGATTACCTGACATATGCTTTGATGGACATTGTCGTCGATCATTATTTTTTTGTCTTGGAAGAATTTGAAGAATGGTTTGACGAAGTCGAAAAAAGAATGATCAATCAACCGGAAAAAGAATCTGTCGGTGAAATTATACACATGCGTTCCGAACTTTTCCGGTTCAACAAATCGGTCTGGCCGCTCACCAACGTGGCGGACAATTGGGAAAAATCCGGCTCCAAGCTCATTAAAAAGTCAACCCGTGTTTATTTCCGGGACGTTCAAGACCATGTGGTCCGAATTATTGAATCCATTGAATCCGGACGGGTTGCCGTCACTGGTATTTTTGACATTTATAATTCCGGAACTTCCAAGCGGCTGAATGAAACCATGAAAATTTTAACCGTCATTTCCACCATTTTCATTCCGCTGACGTTTATTGTCGGAATTTACGGCATGAATTTTAATTATATGCCGGAACTTGAAGCAAGATACGGATACTATATCTGTCTGAGCGGCATGTTTTTAATTTTTATGGGGATGCTTCTTTATTTCAAAAAAAAGAAATGGTTCTGACCATTTTCCTCCGTATGGTCACGATTTGAGTGCCAAATGTTTGTTTTGATTGATTTTGCTCTCATCCTGAAAAAAGAAAAAGCCAATCCCGGATTTTGTTGGAAAAAATTAAATATGCCGCTGTAACGCGCGCGGGCGGGCACAAAAACAAGAATGAAAAAAATAAAAACGAAAGTAAAAAAATAAAAACGAAAGTAAAAAAATAAAAACGAAAGTAAAAAGATTACGAGAAAATCAGCCGGATTTTCCCGAGGTATGGAATTTTGAGTGTTGAGACGCCGATGACCCATTCTTCTTTGATTGGGGTGTTATAGCTGATCATGGTTTGCTGGTCAAAAAGCGGATTTGTCTGTGGGTTGTCTCCTTTTGTAATGTAGCCGGCATGTGGAGCCGCAGGGCCGCCTTCCCACATGGGTTCGCCCGCTTCCACGTAATACATCGCACGGTGAATAATCGGAATTGCGTTTTTATTGCCGTTTGGGCGGTATAAAATCACATCGCCATATCCGCTAAATTTTATTTTCGAGTTTTCAGATAAAACGGCTTGGGCATTTGTTTCGATGGTGACACGGTCACTGTCTTTGACAAAAATAATATCCCCTATTTTCATATGCGGTTCCATACTTCCGGATTGGACGACATACATAGGTGTCCAAAGGCCGAAAAAGAGTTGGCAAAAAATCAGAAAAGCAGTGACAATCGCGATGACTGTTAAAGCGTCCTTTCCCAATTCTTTTATTTTGTCGTCCATTTTTAAAAACCTCGTCACTTTTGTTAGAACCACAACCTAATAATTTAAAAATATATTGATTTGTTTCAAATCGGAAGATTTTTAAATCCAAATATTTTTCAAAATCCTCATCATTGTTTGTATTTTTTAAATATGTAATCGGATTTTTTCTCTTTCAAAATCAGGCAATTCGGCGACACGGCTTTCGGCCGGATGGTTTTTTCAAAGGCCGGTTGAGTTGATGAGCCTGGGCCTGCTTTTTATTTTTGGATACATCCAACAATTCCAAAACCTTTTCCGCCAAATCTTTTCTCTTCTCAAAATCTGTCATCAACGTGTCAAACGCAACCGGTTTGATTCCCATATTTCGAATCTCTTCCGGATTGATGACGGTATCCCGAATGTCATACACGAAAATGTCAATGATATCTTGATAAAATTCGGCAACGGCTTTTGCCGTCACATCCATTTTTTTGGCTTTCATGAGTTTTCCCGCCGGCCCGCTGATCGGTTCCGTTCCAATAATCGGGCTGATCGCAATCACTTTTTTATTTTTCAAAATTTCCCGCATCCCGGGAAGCGCTAACATCGGACCGATACTGGTCATCGGGTTACTGGGACCGATAATCACATAGTTCTCTTTGGAAAGGACCGTCTTCGCTCTTGGAGAAATTTTCGCATTCTTTATGCCAAAGTAACTGAAATTAAAAACATCCGGAGCGCCCTTTTTTCCGACCCAAAAATCCTGGAAATGAATAACGCCTTCGGGCGTAAAAATCCGGGTTTTGACCGGGTCATCCGACATGGGAATGATGTTCGCGTTCACGCCAAGTTTTTTTGCGATGTCCAAGGTCGCGTAAGATAACGTTTTGGTTTTAAGCAGTTCGGTCCGGATCAGATTGTTTGCCCGATCTCGGTCCCCAAGCATCAAAAGTTCGGGCTTTCCCATCTTTTTGAGTTGGTTGTAAGTCGTGTACGTTTCATCTGTCATCCCCCACCATCGGTTTTTATCCAAATCACCGGAAAAAAGATACAAAACGGTATCGACATCCGGCGAGACAAATGTTCCCGAAATCCAAATGTCTTCGGCGGTGTTAACAATCACGGAAATTTCCTCATCGGGAAGCCAGGCCCGAAGGCCGTCAATCAGTTTTGGGGTGCCGGTTCCGCCGGAAAGAACAATCATTTGAAAAAATGCCTCACAATGTCATTTTTTAATATAACCTTTTTTAAAGATAAAAAAATAATTTCATTTCAAATAAATTGTCAAAATATTTTAATTTTGGCTCCTCTTATTTTAATTGTCCTCATTTTTTTTAGTTTTTTTGTTTTTTTTTGGTTTTTTAAATCCATCCCGCATCCAGCATCATATGCAAAGCCGGAATTGAAACCAAGGACACAACCGTCGCCAAAAAAGTGGCACCGGAGATGAGTTTTGAATTCATGCCATAAATTTCGGAAAACACGAGGGGTGTCATTGCCGGCGGCATTCCGGCTTGCAAAATGGCGACGTTTCGGTCTAATCCCGATAATGCAAAAAAATTGGAAAGAATAACCGCAAGAGCCGGCGCGAAAAATAATTGAATGACGGTGACAAGAATCGCCGGAATGGCGGCAACTTTGAGATATTTGGGAGACAAGGACAGTCCCAATGAAATCATAATCAAGGGAACCATAATTCCGGATAAATACCCAAGCGTTGTGACGACAAACGCCGGAAGCATGCTGATTTGAAATCCGAGAATCACCAAAACAATTGTCACGACCCAAGCAATCATCGGCGGAAATCGAACAACCTGTTTAAGCAGACTGACCTTTCGCCCGCTCACTTTAATCCCCAGGTACGTTCCTAAAATGATGATGACAAAAAGAGTGGCGGTGTCGCAAAAAATCGCGCGGATAAAGCCGTCGACGCCATAAAATCCGGTGGCGATGGCAAATCCCATAAAGGCTGTGTTGCCGCAACACGCCACCAAAATAAAGGCGGCCAACGACTTAATATCCATTTTTAAAAGTTTTCCGATTCCATAAGCGAGGACAGCACAGGCAAGGGTAATGATTAAAATGAAAATCGTTAATTTAAAATAAGAACCCAAATCCTTCGCGTCGACATTTCTGAGAAGAGACAAAAAAAGCGTGGCGGGAATCGCCACATAGATCACAATATTATTCAGTGCCACTTTATCCTTTTCGGAAAGAATGCCGAAATATTTGAGAAAAAAACCCAGTAAAATCAAAATCACAATGACAAAAATAATATCCATGAAATCACGATTGAAGCAGTTTGAATAATTTTCATTTGAATAAACAGGATTTTCCATTGAGTTGGAAGTTCTATTTAATCTTAATTCTACGCCTTTTTCATTTCGTGTCGTTTTTCATTTCGTGTCGCTCTTCATTTCATTTTACGATTGGTTTTGATTTAATAGACCGGAATCGAACCTTTTTGTTGAGATTCATCAATGATTTTGTATTGCGTGTTTCGAAGTTTTGGAACACGTCCGATTTGCCGGATGCAATTTTCTATTTTTTGCCGGGTCATGGAAGATCCATATTTTGAGCCGGCCGCTCTTGATATATTCTCTTCCATTAGCGTTCCGCCAAAATCATTGGCGCCGGCGCAAAGCCCGACTTGACTGAACTTGGTTCCCAATTTGACCCACGACACTTGAATGTTGGGCAATTTTTCCTTAAACAAAAGACGGGGGATTGCATACATTTTCAAATCCAAAAGCCCGGAAGAGCCGCTTTCCACAAGTCCTCTTTTGGAAAGCGGCGTGTTTTCATGTAAAAACGTAAGCGGGATAAATTCTGTAAATCCACCGGTTTCTTCCTGAATCTTTTTAAGCCGGAATAAATGTTCCACACGGTCTTCATTTTCTTCAATATGACCGTACATGATGGTGCAGGTGGTCGGAATTTTTGTTTTGTGCGCGGCAGTAATTACTTTTTCCCATTCGTCCGCTGAAATTTTATCCGGGCACAATGTTTTTCGAACATCGTCTACCAATATTTCGGCAGCGGTCCCCGGGATAGAATCCAATCCGGCCTCTTTGAGCATCGTCAGAGCGGTTTTTAAATCCAGGCCGGCATTTTCAGCAGCGGCAAAAACCTCCATGGGTGAAAACGCATGAATGGAAATTCCGCCGAGCGGACCGGTTTGCTTGCGAATGTTTTTGAGAATTTCAACCTGATAATGCGTATCAATTTCCGGAAGCAATCCTCCCTGGACACACACTTCAATCGCGCCTGCCATTTTCGCATCGCAGGCTTTTTGTCCGATTTGCTCGGGCGTTAAAAAAAACGCGGACGGATGATTCTTGGAAACCTTAAACGCACAAAATTGACATGTTCCGGTGCAAACGTTTGTGAAATTAATGTTGGCGTTTAGGATGTAGGTAACAACATCTCCGCAAAGATCCCGGCGGACACTGTCGGCCGCATGGAGAGTGTCAAAAAAAATCGCATCGTTCTCAAACAGTTCTAAACATTCCCGTTTTGACATCTCTTTGTTTTTGAATTTATTTGGATCCATCGGAAATCTCCGACTATTTCAAAATTCTAAACCTATATATAGTTAATTTATCGTTCACTTGCCGTAAAATCATGCCGGTAAACAATATGGACATTGATTGCGAAAAAATCGGATTTATCCGGTTCAAAAAATGAACCTTTAAATACATCGTTTCATATACATCGCTTATCTATTTTCATTATTCATTCCCATTATTGTTTAATGTTTTAAAAATTTGGATGTTATTTTATGGAAAAAAGCGTTATTCTTGACCCGATTCATGGCTACATTGAATTTCATGAGTTGGAGCAGCGCTTATTCGATACACCGCAAATGCAGCGTCTGCGCCGGATTAAACAGCTCGGCTTTTCCAATTTGGTGTATCCGGGTGCTAATCACACCCGTTTTGAACACAGCATGGGTGCGATGCATCTTGCTTCTCTCTTTTTAAAAATTCAAAATTTGGATGAAAACGTGGGCGAAAGCAAATTAGATGAAATCGTTGTCTCTGCCCTTCTTCATGATATCGGACACGGGCCGTTTTCGCATGCGACCGAAAAACTTATTGAAAATTATACCCACAAAAAGCACGACGATGTGTTTCATCTGATCTCTAAAAACGAAGTCGGAGACGTTTTAAAAGATTTCGGGTTTACGCCCTCCAAAATCGCAAAGCATATCGCCGGCGACACGCCACAAAGTCAAATTCTCAGCAGCGAAATCGATGTCGATAAAATGGATTATCTGGCGCGTGATATGCATTACACCGGTGTTTCTTCCGGAAGCGTGGACTACATGCGGCTTTTAAACCACATGAATTATTATGAAGACAAATTGGTGCTGTCCAACAACGCGATCCGGGCAGCGGAATCCTTATTGGTGTCACGGTATTGGATGAACTCATCCGTTTACTATCACCACGTTTCCCGGATTTCGGAAACCATGTGTTCGCGGGCATGCGGACGATTGCTGGAATCGGGTGCGATTCGGCCGTCCGATTTTTCCCGGCTGGATGATTTGGGACTCATGTGCGTCCTTCGAAACGCAGATGGCTTCCCCGGCGAAATTGCCGAACGCCTTGACAACCGGAATTTATACAAGCGGGCGCTTTACGATGGACTGGAAGTTGTCGGGACCGGTGTCTTTGAACACCGGAAAAACATTCCCCGTGTTGAAAAAGAGATTGCTGAAAATGCCGGCGTCGATCCGGAATATGTTATGGTGGACATCCCGCAAAAACCGGAACTGGCCGAAATGAAAGCGCTTATTATGGACCGGACGGTCAAGAGGCTTTCCGACGCGTCTCCTTTTGTCAAAGTCATGGAAACCGCACAGGCCGGCGCTTGGCGCATGGGTGTTTTTTCTCCCAAAGAGCATCTGGAAGTTGTTTCCAAGGCGGCCTATGACTTTTTTGGTATCTCTAAAAAACCGAAAACCAAGCAATTCAAGCTGACGGAACTTGATTATTAAAACCAAATGTTTCAAGCTCTCATGAACAAAGCCATATTTGTTCACAATAACTGCTGATACTGTAACTGTTGATACTGTAACTGCTGATACTGTAACTGCTGTAATCTGTTATTATTTTACAACTGCTGCAATCATTTGCATTTGAGCATTGCTACATTTTCACCAATATATCTTTCCTTAAATGACAATCCGGGAAATTTGAAACACGGCACACGTTCGAATTTTCGGGAGGGGTTGCTTGGAATAAAAAAATGAAATGCTGATTAAAATAAAAAAATTACTATTTTTTTCGCTCTTTTTGAATCATCCGTTTGATTAGGATATAAAGAGCAAACGAAATAATGCCAACAATAAATAAAAAAATAAAACCTGCTTCAACAAGAGAATAAATTGATTCATATGTAAGATCCATTTTATCACATCCATTAAAAAAATGAATAATAGATTTGAAATCTATTATTCAATACCTTAATCATTGGGGAGTTATAATAGGAGTTACCACTCCATTTGCATTACATACTAGTTCTACTCTTATATTAGATTTGTAAGCATAAGGTGCAATCCCAAACTCACCTCCCCCATAACAAGTTGCTGTTTTATTGATCAGGTTTCTAGTAGCTCCTTCTTGCCAATCGGCAATTACAAACATTTATTTAATATACCTTAAAATCAAAATAGGAGTGAATTTTCGGTATGCACTGAAAAATTAACTCGCCATCAAACAAGTGATTATTGCCAACTTCTACTTGACAATAATCAGAATGGTGAGTGCTTATTTTTATTCAAAATGAACCTCATTCAGCAGAATTCATGACTCTTTTTTTCAAATCAATCACGAATTTCCACAAGAAACTATTTTTGACAATATTATAAATAATAATCGTTTTATAATTATTAACAAATAATTATAAAAAGGATGTATGAAAAATGACAACCAGCTGAAATGAAAAATTAACTTTAAAAAATATATCTTAAAACGAAGTTTTTTAAAATTTGCACAGAATTAAAAAATGGAAACAATTTAAAATAAAAACTGAAAAAAAAACCGCTCTCTGATTTGTGGTTCATAATTAAAAACCGACGCAATAGTGCGCGCGACAGCAGCGTAAAAACAACAAAATCAGATCAATAAGATCCCAAAAAATAAAAATGAAATATTATTCTTCTAAATCATTCGCCCGGTGGTGTTCTTTGATCCAAGGGCACATACGGGCGCCGTGCACACACTTCTTTGTAGGCCGGTCGGATTATTTTTCCGGAATTGATGAGTTCTTCCAAGCGGTGAGCGCTCCATCCGGAAATGCGGCTGATCGCAAAAATCGGGGTATACAGTTCCGCGGGAAGCCCCAGCATATTGTACACAAAACCGCTGTAAAAGTCAATGTTTGCGGAAACGCCTTTATAAATGCGTTTTTCTTGACCGATTATGATTGGGGAAAGTTTTTCCACCAAATCATACAGCAAAAACTCTTCATAGCAACCTTTTTCTTTGGATAGTTCCCGGACGAATTTTTTGAAAATATCCGCTCGCGGATCATTTTTAGAATAAACGGCGTGGCCGATTCCGTAAATTAAACCGGCTTTGTCAAACGCTTCTTTGTTCAAAAGCGCACGCAAATAATTTCCGACCTCTTCTTCATTTTTCCAGTCGCCGACATTTTTCTTTAAGTCATCAAACATTTGGACGACTTTTATGTTGGCGCCACCGTGTTTTGGGCCTTTTAAACTTCCCAATGCGGCCGCGATTGCGGAATATGTATCGGTTCCGGATGAGCTGACCACCCGGCAGGTGAAGGTTGAATTGTTTCCGCCGCCGTGTTCGGCATGAAGAACCAGTGTCAAGTCCAACAATTGTGCTTCTAAGAAGGTGTATTCGCTGCTCGGGCGTAAAATGTGAAGAATATTTTCCGCGGTGGAAAGCTCAGGTTTCGGACTGTGAATAAACAGGCTTTTGCCGTCATGGAAATGTGTGTAGGCTTGATAACCGTAGACTGCCAAAAGTGGAAAAAGAGCAATGAGCTCCAAACATTGGCGGAGAACATTTGGGATGGAGGTATTGTTTGCGTTTTTGTCGTAAGAATAAAGTGTTAAAACGCTGCGGGCAAGTGTATTCATCATGTCGTCGCTGGGCGCTTTCATGATGATGTCGCGAACAAAACTGATCGGAAGTGTCCGGTTTTGACCGAGCCGGTTTTTAAATTCTTCCAACTCTTCTTGAGTGGGCAGTTCTCCAAATAAAAGCAAATAAGTGACTTCTTCAAATCCGAACCGCCGCTCCGAAACAAAACCATCGACCAAGTCATTGATTTCAATTCCGCGGTAAAACAAGCGGCCGTGTCCTTCCGGTTCCCCATCTTTGGCGCGGCCGGAAAGAACTTCGCTGATTTCGGTCAGTCCGGTTAAAACGCCGTTTCCCTGCACATCCCGAAGGCCTCGGTTTACTTTATATTTGACAAAAAGTTCCGGATCGATTTGGTTGTGGCGAATTGAAAGCGCTGACCATTTTTCCATCTCAAACGCCTTTTTCTTTTCGGCTTCTTCCTGCGTTTTTTCGGAATTTTTATCATCGATGATCATCGCATCTATGCTGATTTCGACATCCATTTTGTCTTTATCAACGACAACCACCTCTTCGATAATGTTCATTTCAACCATAATTTCCTCCGGATTTATTTTTTCCGTAAATTCCCGGCAGGTCACTGTCCTTGCCATTTTTTTTTCCGGGAATCTTTATTCATTGATTATTATACTCAGAAAAAAGAGTGAATGATAAGCAAAGTTCCCCATCAGATAAAAACAAATCCCTAAGAATATTACAATACGAATAATTTTATATATATTTTAAAAAAGAACGCAAATACAAAAATCAAAAGGTGTAATACCTTTTAATTTGTTTTTGTTGGTTTTGTTTTTGTTGGTTTTGTTGGTTTTGTTTTTGTTGGTTTTGTTTTTGTTGGTTTTGTTTTTGTTGGTTTTGTTTTTGTTGGTTTTGTTTTTGTTGGTTTTGTTTTTGTTGGTTTTGTTTTTGTGTTGTGCCGCCGTGTTCGGCGGCAACAACTTTTAAATTTTTCAACAAAAACAGCGACGGATTCTTATTTGAAATGATTCAATCCTTTCAAGTCCAGCGTAGCAAAATAATCGGCAATGGTTTCCGCCCGGCGGATTTGGACAATGCTTCCACTGGACCGCATCAGAAGTTCGGCCGACCGGAGTTTTCCGTTGTAATTAAAGCCCATGGCGTAGCCGTGAGCGCCGGTGTCGTGAATGACAAGAATATCGCCACGCTCTACTTTTGGAAGCATTCGGTCAACCGCGAATTTGTCGTTGTTTTCACATAAGGATCCGGTGACATCGTATTTGAAATTTCGGGGGGCGTTTTCTTTCCCGAGAACCGTGATGTGGTGGTAGGCTCCATACATTCCGGGGCGCATCAGATTCGCCATGCAGGCATCCGTTCCGACATAATCCTTGTAAATGGATTTCAGATGGCGGACGGTTGTAACCAGATAGCCGTAAGGACCGGTGATGACGCGGCCACATTCCAAATAAACTTTCGGGTTTAAGCCGTTTTTGGACAAGATTTCTTCATAGGCTTTTTGAATGCCGCCGGCGATTTTATCAAACGGCACACGGTCTTGTTCCGGGCGGTACGGGATTCCGATTCCGCCGCCGAGATTTACAAATTCAAAGTCAATGCCGACTTTCTTTGAAATTTCAACAATGACTTCAAATAAAATGCGGGCGGTTTCCACGAAATAATCAGGATTCAGTTCGTTAGACGCAACCATTGTATGAAGGCCAAATCGCTTAACACCCTTTTCCTTCAAAATCGAATAGCCCAAAAAGAGTTGCTCGCGGGTAAAACCATATTTTGCTTCTTCCGGCTTTCCAATGAGTGCGTTTCCTTCTTTGAGAGGTCCGGGATTGTACCGGAAACACAATATTTCGGGAAGGCCGGCGGCTTTTTCAAGCACTTCAATGTGGCTGATATCATCTAAATTGATGATAGCGCCCAGTTCTTTTGCTTTGATAAATTCATCCGCTGGCGTATCGTTGGAGCTGAACATGATGTTTTCGCCGGTAATTCCTGCCTCTTCCGCAAGCAGGAGTTCCGCAAGTGAGCTGCAGTCGGCGCCGAATCCTTCTTCTTTGAGAATTTTTAAAATATACGGGTTGGGAAGCGCTTTGACGGCGAAAAACTCTTTAAATCCATTCACGGCCGAAAAGGCGCGCAACATATCTTTTGCATTCTCACGGATTGCTTTTTCATCATAAATATGAAACGGAGTCGGATAGGTTTGAATTACTTTTTCGATTTTTTCCAGGCTAAACGGCAGGTCTTTTGACACCATAATGATTGCTCCTGTTTTTGATATTTTTATTGATTTTGTAGTTATTGAGTTGATCGGATTGATTTTATTTGAATTTTAATTTGATATGTTGGATAAAATTATTTTGATGAATTGATGGATGAATAGATTTGGTTCTTATATATTTTTTTAACCGCTCATGTATTCATGTGCCGAATCATCTTTCTGTCTCTACATAGTGAATGAATAAATTGTTCCATTGCTAATGGATGAATTATTCCATTGCTAATGGATGATTTTGTCAGAATTTAATTTTTTTCGACAATCATTTGGATCTTTTTTTGATACTGATTTTTTTATTTTGAAAACAGAAAAACTGCAAAATCGAAAGCAAAATTTTATTACGTTTAAGTATATACCGTGTTATTTCAAAAAATAATCCTTTATTCACTTTAAAACCTTTGAATTTGAAAAAATCGGTAATCTTTAGGTTGATTTTTCTATTGACTTCAAATCAATTTGAAAATTTTCAATTTTATTCGAATCCAAATTCAAGAGAACCCGGGGAAAAAACATGACTGAAAAATCATTAAGCGTCATCGAATTGCTTTTGACGGCTGAGATTTATAACACACAAGACCGCTTGTTTGCCAACGACATCCCGTCCGAAATCCGGCGCTCGTTTTGGGACAGCAAAATCCGCGGTATCCAAAAACCGATTAAGGTTACGAAAGCGGTGGTCAAAAAGATTTACGATATCGACAACGTGGAAGAGGCTTTAAAAATCAACGGCAAAAAATTCAGCTATGCCATCATCGACGAAAATTCGGGCACCGTCCGGCTGACCGATGGCGGGCTTGAGGCGGCGGCCCAATGGTTTGAAAAACAAGAGGGGGCACAGGAAATAATTAATTTAAATCCGGTTTTGGCCTATTATTTCCAAGAAATTTTAAAGCGCAGCAACGTCAATTATGAAGATACGGCGTCCAAAAATCCGCCCAAAGAAGCATCTCGGGAATGGATTCAATCCATTATTGAAGAATTGGAGGACGACAAAGGAAACGGCAAAGAGTGGCTGAAATTAGCATACATCAAGGCACCGGAAGAAGTTCGGGAGACGATGGAAGAGTTGATTTTAACCGAGCGGCAAAAGAATGAGCTTCAAAAAATCGAAATGGCGATTAAAAACAAAGAACATTTGAAACAAATCGGCCTTTACGATATCGGAAAAGTTTTATTCGTCGGTCCGCCCGGAACCGGAAAAACATCATTCGCGCGCGCGCTTTCCAAAAGGTTTGCGGTTCCGATTATTGAAGTTCATCTGTCCATGATCACCGATCAATATTTGGGCGAAACGTCCAAAAATATCGACCGGGTGTTTGCGCTTTCCAAAAGATTCAATCCATGCATTATGTTTATTGATGAATTTGACTTTATCGCCATGTCGCGGAGTTCCGCCGATGAGCATGCCGCCATCAAACAAGCCGTCAACACACTTTTAAAAGCGATTGACAACATCAGTTTGGTCGAAGATGGGGTTTTGCTGATTGCCGCCACCAACCACACCAAAAGGTTGGATGATGCGGTTTGGCGACGGTTTGACGAAATCGTCGACTTTGAGCGCCCGACGCTTGAAATGAGACGCCAGATTCTGGATTCCATTCTCAAAAAAATTGAAGGAACAATCGACACGGAATCGATTGCCCGAAAAACGGAAGAATACACAGGCTCCGACTTGCGTATGGTTGTCCGGGAAGCTGTTTTGTCGGCACTTTTGGAAAACCGGTACAATCTCATCCAGACGGATTTGGACAACGCCATCAAATCCTTTGACCGGCGCTCCGGCTTAAAATCGGCGTCTTACATCGAAAGAATTTGATTTCATTCAATTCACAAGTATGAAAAAAGAAATATAAATAATTTAAAAAAGCGGGTGGCTTTTTCATGAAAATTACACTTCTTGGAACCGGGGATGCTCCGGGAACGCCGACGATTAATTGTTCTTGTCCGGCTTGCACAGATGCGAAAAATCCGGGTAGTAAGAGTCGACGCACCCGTTTTTCGATATTGGTCTCGACCGATCTTGGGAATGTTCTTATTGACACGAGTCCCGACATGCGCGAACAGCTTCTCCGCTCGAATGTTTCACGTGTCGACGCGGTTGTTTGGACGCACGGCCATTATGACCACTACGGCGGATTTGCCGAATTTTACCGGGTTCAGTCGAATGTTCCCGTCTATGGCATTCAAGAGACGGTCGACTACATTACAAACATTTATTTTTTCTTGACGGCTTCTAAAAATTATGTGAAATTCTATGAGCCGTTTTCGCTTATCGGACTTGAATTTTCGTTGTTTGAGGTCAAGCATTTTCCGGAAAAACATCCTGCCGGAATTGTTATTTCGGACGGGAAGCATAAAATTGTGATCAGCGGTGACTGTGAGGTAGATATTCCGCAAGAGAGCTTAGATTACATTCAAAATCCGGATCTTTTTATTGCCGACGCGATTGTTCCCGAATTTATGGATGTGAAAAAGCATATGAATTCGGATCACGCATTTGAGACGGCCAAAAAAATCGGCGCTAAAAATACGGTTTTTACACATTTGAGTCATTATTACAAGCCGTACGATATTGATTGCAAAAATTATCCGCTGGCATATGATGGGATGAGTTTTGAATTTTGAATTTCAGTTTGAATTCTGAGTTTTGATTTGAAACGGAATTTATTTAAATAAGGACAATCATTTGGATGACCTCTACGGAGATTATCAGATATTCAAATGTAAATCCAAAGATAACATTTTCATTTTATTGATCATTTCATCGACTTAAAAGAAGAAATAAAATAATATTAAATTTGAATTAAACACTAGCAGAAGGAGATATTATGGGAAACATAAGACAATCAAATATCAAAACGATTTCATTTAAACTTTTAAACACATACGGTGACGCTTTTACCGGTGACTTTGACGAAAACAAATTGCTCGTGTCCAAGTACACCACCATCGAAAGCAAAGTCATCCGCAACAAAGTGGCCGGCTATGTGACCCGAAAAGTCAGACGTGCTCCCAAATACTGATTTTAAAAAAGTATTTTAATTTTATTCATTCATTCGGCTTTTGATTTTTTTCAAAAGCCCGTCTTTTCTTTTTTATTTTAAATATTTACCGGCGGGTATTTTTTTTGTTTGTTGTTTTGAGGCGTTGCCGCGCGCGTTACGACCGCAAATTTTGAAAAGATAAACAAGATTGAATGGCAGCTTTTTTTAATTTTTTTAAAATCCGATTTTTCATTTTTCTATTTGTTTCGATTCATTTCGATTCATTTCATTTCGATTCATTTCATTTTTTTATTCCGTACAAACCCTCCCGAAAATTCGGACGCGTTCCCGCGTCCGAATTTCTTGGATTGCAATTATGAATAGATATGTCGATGGAAACAGTCGCAGCGATGCTGAAAATAATATGCGGATTGCAGCAAACTAAAACCGTAAAGATGCGGCAAACTAAAACCGTAAAGATGCGGCAAACTAAAATCGCAGAGATGCGGCAAACTAAAATCGCAGAGATGCGGCAAACTAAAACCGTAGAGACGCAGCAAACTAAAACCGTAGAGATGCGGCAAACTAAAACCGTAGAGACGCAGCAAACTAAAACCGTAGAGATGCGGCAATAAAATAGTAAATACAGCAGCTGCAAAATTAAGAACCGGATCCATCCGGTTTTTTTATTCCCAAACCGGCTGCCAGGTCACTCCAAATTTATCAGTCACCCACGCGCACTTGCGAATATGTCCGACCGATTCCGGTCCCATCATAACTGTGCCACTTTTCGCCAATCCGGCAAAAACGGCATCAAACTCTTCTTCGCTTTGGCAATTCACGTAGATGGACGACGCCCAGCTAAAATTCGGAGCCGGATGGGCAGCGTCCATGTCCAAAAACATTATTTCCTGTCCCATAAAAGACACAGCTCCGTGAAGAATTTTATTTTCGTCACCGTCTCCGGCAAAGGGATGGTTTTTTCCGTAACGCACAAGCGTTGTGATTTTTGCATCCGGGAGGCGGGACGCATAAAATTGCATCGCCTCTTCCGCCTGTCCCGAAAATGTCAGAAATATTGCAAGTTTTGATTTTTCCATATTTTCCATAATAACACACTCGATGAAACTGTTCTATAAATGCGATCAGCCCATTTTACCAAAACGATGGGGGCACACAGTACGGCATAAATAACACTTTATTTTTCCACTTTTTATTCACCATCTTAAACAATCGTTTTGGAACAACTTTTCTTTCCGAATGAGGCCGGATTGTCAAGTGCTCCGGACGGACACATTTCAACACATTTTCATTCATTGCGGTTCGTACGTCAATATATGAGTCTGAATCGCCGAGGAGAGTTTCTTTTGGAAAAGGGGAACCAAAAACAATCACAGAAAGGAATCCTTCCAGAACGTCCGTCGGTTTAAATCCGTCCGGCGCTAAACCAAAATCTTTGGCAGCGGCAATTCTAACGACATGCGCTCCGGCCTTAAGTCCATATTCTTTTACCATTTCACTGTTCAATGCGTTTGCCGTTTTAACGTCTCCTTTTTTTTTTCCGTTCCTCTTCATTTGAAAAAACCTTTTTGACTCATGGTTTTATTTTTATTTTCATATATTATACTTTTAAATCTATAAAACCTATTTTCTTGGGTATTTGCCGCAATTCACCATAATTTACTGCAATTCACCGCAATTTATTGCAATTCACCGCAATTCATTGCAATTCACCGCAATTTATTGCAATTCACCGCATATACTTTCTTATTGGATTACTTTTTACTTTCACTGCGCTAACCAAAAGCCCTTTTAGGAGTAATGTTCTAATGGTTTTGAAATGACAAGCCTTCGGACTGAAATGAAAACGGTTCTTGAAAAAAACTTTGGGTTTACTTCTTTTCGCCCGAACCAAGAAGAAGTGATTGAATCCGTTTTGCAGGGAAAAGATGTTTTTGTTCTCATGCCGACCGGAGGTGGTAAATCTTTATGTTACCAAATCCCGGCACTGATGATGAAAGGAACGGCAATTGTGGTCTCACCGCTCATTTCACTCATGAAAGACCAAGTGGACGGACTTTTGGCGGACGGAATTTCCGTCGCGTATTTGAACAGTACGCTATCCGACTCCGAATTTGTGGAAGTCCGAAAAAAATTAACGGATGGAAAACTCAAAATCCTTTATATGGCGCCCGAGCGGCTGATGATGCCGGGAACTCTTTCTTTGCTTCAAAAAATCAATATCAGTTTGTTTGCGATTGATGAAGCGCATTGCGTTTCCGAATGGGGGCATGATTTCCGCCCGGAATACCGAAAACTGTCCGAACTGCGGACTCATTTTCCAAATGTCAGCATGATTGCGCTGACGGCGACCGCAACCGAGAGGGTGCGCAAGGATATCGTATCAGTTCTGCACCTGAAAGATCCGGTTGTGGTGATTTCCAGTTTCAACCGCCCGAATTTATCTTACAAAATTATTGAAAAAAAGGATCCCAACGAACAAATTATTTCTTATCTGAAAAAAAACCGCAAAAAATCCGGCATTATTTATTGTCAAAGCCGGGAGACGGTGGAGCGGTTGGCGGAAAGGCTTACGAAAGCCGGTTTTTCGGCTTTGCCGTATCATGCGGGACTTGCGGATTCCAAACGTTCCAAAAACCAGGAAAAATTTATCCGCGACGATGTGGATATCATTGTTGCCACGGTCGCTTTTGGAATGGGCATTGATAAACCCGACGTTCGTTTCGTGATTCATTACGATTTGCCGAAAAATTTGGAAAGCTATTATCAGGAAACAGGACGCGGCGGTCGGGATGGGTTGGAATGCGAATGTATTCTCTTTTTCAACCGCGGGGACTGGCACAAAATCCGTTTTTTCATTGAGAAAAAGCCGAGCAAAAAGGAGCGCGATTTGGCTTTCCAACAGCTGTCTCAAATTATGAGCTATTGCGAAAGTACGGAGTGCCGCAGAAATACACTTTTGAGATATTTCGGGGAAAATTGGACGGAGCCGTGCGACAATTGTGATTCTTGTCTGCGCCCCCGGAAAAAGTTTGACGGAACGGCGCAAGCCTGTCTTTTGATTGATTGTATTTCCCAGACCGGTCAAAAATTCGGGCTGTCGCATGTGATTGATGTATTGTACGGCGCCAAAACCAAAAAAGTCAAAGAATTTCGGCACGACCGGTTGGACGCTCATGGTTCCGGAAAGAATTATTCTAAGGACGAGTGGAAACGTGTCGGAAATGAACTCATTCAGTCCGGATATTTAAGTGTCAGCGGGGAGCGGTACCCGATTGTCAAATTGAATGAAAAGAGCCGAAAAATTACGGCGGGAACGCTGACGGTTGAATTGACACAGCCGCTGATTTCTCATATTTCCGAAGCCGGGAAGAAACCCGAGCCGGACGTATTTAACGCCGACCCGTCGGATTTTGAATCTGAACCGCTTGACTTTGACAATGATGAATTTGCCGGCGAACTTGTTGATTCCAAAGAACCGGACTCTGATTTTAAGGCTGATTTCAACGAATCCGATTCTGATTTTGATGCAGGCTTTGACAATGAATCGGAAGATGGGGCGGATGAATCCGGCGGGGCCATGGTCTATAACGGCAAACGCTCTCTTTTGTCGGAGGAATTGGAGAAAAATCAGATTTCGGTTCCCGCCTCTAAAAAAGGTCCGGTGTCCTTTGAGGAACCCGTTTCTCCGAAATCCGGCTCAAAACCAAAATCGAAGACAAAGGTTTCCGCTTTGGATTCTTTTGATAAGCCGCCGGCAAGAAAAGTTAAAAAAGGCAGCTTTGATCCGGTTTTGTTTGACCGCCTCAAAATCCTTCGGAAAAAAATCGCAAGCGAAAAGAATCTTCCGCCGTACATCATTTTTGCGGACACCAGTTTGCGCCAGATGGCGACTGATTTTCCGACGGATGACGTTTCCTTCTTGAAAATTTCAGGCGTTGCCGAATACAAACTTCATAAGTATGGACGCCTGTTTATTGTGGAAATCGTCGATTATTTGGGAGAGGAATCCGCTACCGGCAGTTCACAAAATGTTTCCGGTTCGGATAAAAGCAAATCCAAAATAAAAAAATCAAAACCGGATTCGGATTTTGATTCAAATTCTTATTCGGATTTGGAATCGAGGTCTGATTCTGAATCGAATTCAGATCTGGAATTGAGTTCGGAAATTGAGTTTGATCCTGATATGAATTCGGACATGAATTCGGATATGAATTTGGATTCCGATTCTGATTTGGGCATGGATTTGAAAAAAAATTTCGCATCGGGTGAGTCTTTTTCCGAAGATGATTTGAATAAAACCTACAAATTATATTCCCAAGGCTTATCCGCTGGTGAGATTTCTGAGATTCGTGGTCTTTCCGTCTCTAAAATCACGGCTCATTTGGAAGCGTTGATTTTGGCCGGCCGGATTACTCATTTATCCGGTCTTGTTTTTGAAAAGAGGCAGGCGGAAATTGAAAATATTATCCAAAGCCTTCAGTTGGAATTTCTAAAACGGTTGGAGACTTCCGTCATTGTCGAGCGGTCCGGCAAAGATTGTTCTGACGGCGAAACCCGCTTGGTCAAAGCTTTTCTTCTTCAAAAAATGAATCCGGCAAAAAATGAATCCGGCAAAAAATCAAAATAAAACAATGATTTTTAAAATAATTTTTAAAATTAAGTTTTCAAAAAATAGGGCGGCAACAAATCCGGCGGCAATCCAAACCAAATACGGCAATCCCACCGTCACCCATCCGCTTTTGCTGATTTTTCCGCTTTGGATGGATTCCAAAAGCCGGCAAGTGTACACCGTTTCATTCTCGTCTCGAAAATCTATTCCTTGCAGCCGGATTTTTTTTGTTGACGCTGGGTCCGGACTTGAGAAATCATACCGTTCCAGGAGCAGCAAATAATAAAAATCTTTCCCGGATTTACTTTTTTGAATTATTTTTGGGATATCGGTTCTAAATCCGATTCCACACAAAAGCAGGTCAAAATTCATTTTCTGAGTTTGATTTTGATTTTTTAAATGGAATAGATTTTTCAAAAAAAACAAGATTGGCAAGAAAGACACAAAAAGAACGGAATTCAAAAGCGTTGCCAAAGCGATGGAATTCAAAGCGGAGAAAATGTCCGCAAACGAAACCGGAAAAATAAGAGACAAGCAAATGAGTGCTTTGGCGTCGGCACCACCGAATATTTTCATGTAAAAAAGTCCGGTGCTGGCCACAAACATCAAAAGTCCGGAAAAAAAGATTTGAAAAATATATTGAAATCCGGATCCAATCCCGATTTCTGCTCCGATTTTCATGGTTTCCAATATTAAAATTGGAAATGTCAGCAGCAGCAACTTTCCCCAAAGTGAATCCGGAACCGTCCGCGTCCGAATGTCTTGATATCCTGCGGCGGTCAAAAACAAAAAACAAAGGACGGTTTTTATGAAAAAATAATCTGAGAACATATTGGGTAAAAATTTATGCCGGATTTATTTGTTTTTAAATAAAATGATGAAATATAAAACACGGAAGAATTATAGCAAAAATCAAACGAAAAAAAGCAGAAAGAAAAAAAGCAGAAAGAAAAAAAGCAGAAAGAAAAAAAGCAGAAAGAAAAAAGAAGAAAGAAAAAGCAGAAAGAAAAAAGAAGAAAGAAAAAGCAGAAAGAAAAAAGCAGAAAGAAAAAAGCAGAAAGAAAAAAGCAGAAAGAAAAAAGCAGAAAGAAAAAAGCAGAAAGAAAAAAGCAGAAAGAAAAAATAAATGAAAAAAAGTTAAAAATCAGAACTCGTACCATTCCGTGTCGTTCGTATCTCCTTCCGAATCAATTTTCATTTTTTCTTTTTGCGGCAGGCCGGTTTTTTTAATGCCTTTTCGAATCGCGTTTCTAAAGTCTTTTAAATAATCCGGGCAAGATAGGCTGCTAAAAACAAATTTTTTATTCGGCTGGATGTTCTTTTGGATGGTTTCCTCATCGGGGACAATTTTGACGTCAATTCCGGTTTCTTGAGTCGCCCGCGTCATCGCTTCCCGGAAATCTCCGATGCAATACGCAATCCGGTACTCATAATTGTCTTTGGTCCGGAGAAGATATTCGGAAAGCCGTTTAGTTTCGATTTTTAAAAAATCGCTTTTGATTTTGGTCACATTGCATTTTCCCATCATGAATGAGTAATTCATAAATGGATATTCCGTATCCAATTCCCGCGGCGTTACCCCGCAGGTTCCAAACGTCACAATATGGACGTCATCTTGCTCCAGCATGGAAAAAATCACTTTGTCGAACTGACGATGGGATGGGCTCTCATGATATGGTTTTTTCTTGGAACACGGAACAAAAATGCAAATTTTTCGGACCGGAATTTCGTATTCGGTCACAATCCATTCGTTGGCGCGGATCATGTCGGGGTGATAGATGATGTTTTCCGTATCCAACGGCTCCGCCGAACGTTCTTCTTCCGGAATAATGCGAGACATGAAATTTGTTTATGTTTTTCTTCTATTAATAATCTTTAGGAAATGGATTCATGATTCAAAAATCATCTTTTATTATTCAATAGGTGACATGTGACGAAAGTTCGTCCGCCTTATTTTCTTTTCACGAAAGCGATATCTCCTAAGGTCATTTCATTGCTTTTGTGGCTTTTAAAGGTTTCACCGGTGTTGGTTGATTCCATCAATTGGATGCCCAACGCTTTTTCCAATTTTTGAATGACGGCTTCTTCCGGGTGAATTTCCTTTCTCTCAATTTTCTTAATCAGCGGCGCTTTTTCTTTGATTTGAAGCGCCAATTCTTCTTGGGTCAAACCTTTGGCTTCGCGTGCTTTTTTAATGACAATGTCGTAATCTTCGATGATTTCATTGTCAAGGCCGGCGAAGTAGTTTTTGGGAGGCCGGCCGGCGGTCGGACCCGAACCCGGGCTCTTGACGTGTTTGGTCGGTATGCCTGAACTTTTAAGAGGTGCAATGGTTGTTTTTTTAACGACGACAACTCCGAGTTTCGCACATTCCGGACACGCGTTGAACTGCGCGCCTTCAATTTTAACGGCAACCGTCTCTCCTCTTATTTTTTTACCGCAAATCTCACATTCGTTTGTTTCCAAAATCATCACTCATCCATTTGTTTTTAATTTTTATTATTTGATTTGTTCTTTTCTGTTTATTCAAAAAAATAGGCGTTTTAAGAGTTTTTAAGTAGTTGCAAATGTGGAATTAAAAGATTATATCTATTTCGATTCGCATTTGATAATTAATTGATTTTGTTGAATTGGTTGGGGTTTTGTCATTGGTTTTGCCTTTTTCCGCCGAGGGATCGGTTTTAATTCTTGCGGGCAAACTTTTTCCCGGTTTTTTCAAGGAAAAGATATTTATTATTGTCTTTTTAATATATTAAATATAATATTTTTTAATATTGCGTTTCTGTTCGTGGTATGTCCACCAATTTCGCTGTATTTTGGCATAAATTCATCTCTTTAAGGAAAATAAATGAGAAAGGAATATATATCTACCAAATTTATTTGGTATACCTAAATTTTATTCAAAATCAAATTTTGAAAAGTCATTTGAAACACTTCAACTTTTAATAAAAACAGTGACGAAGGGGATAAAAATGGAAAACATGGTCAACCCGAAAAATAAACCCATTTATTCAGAATCCGGTAATTTAAAACCCTTATCGGAAGATATCTCCGGTCAAGAAATCAGCCGTCTCCAAAATGAATTGAAAAAGACGGAAACTTTGCTGAAAAGAACAAAAACAATTTCGGCACAACGACTGGAAGAAGTCAAGATTCTCAAGGAAACTTTTGAAACTGAACGTAAAATTTTCCAAGACGAAATAGAAAAAAACAATACGGTCTCCCGTGAAATCCAAGAAGATTTCAACCGTCTTTTGGAAGAAAGAGATGATTTAAAACGGGCGCTGGAACGGTCTAAAAAGGAAATTTCGGCGATTAAAGACATTTTAGGAGACGTCCGAAATGATTTATCCAAAAGCCGGGAAGAATTTTTAAAAACCGCTGAAGAAAACACGCTTTTTCGTGAAAAAGTTCAGCATTTGGAAGCGGACAAAAAAACCGCCGACTACGAACGCATTCATTTTGAGCGGGAAACCCGCCGCCTTCGCGCGGAATTGGACCGGATGAAAACAACACCGCTCCTTTTGGGAACAGTCGTGAAAATGATTGACAATGAAAACGTCGTCGTCCGCAGTTCCGCAGGCCCGCAGCTTGTGGTGAGCGCACCGCTTGAAATGACGGAAAAAGAATTGGCGCCCGGAGCAAATGTCGCTCTCAACCAGCAGACCTTTTCCATCGCGAAAGTGATTCCGGTCTTGGAAGAGCCGGAAGTGTCGGCTTTGGAATTGATTGAGGCGTCGGATGTGACGTATGACCAAATCGGCGGTCTTTCCGACCAGCTGCGCGAGATTCGAGAAGTTGTGGAATTGCCGCTGATTAAGCCGGAAATTTTTGAGCGTATCGGCATTGAGCCGCCCAAAGGCGCCTTGCTTTACGGTCCTCCCGGTACCGGAAAAACATTGATTGCAAAAGCGGTGGCCAATAAGACGCATGCAACATTCATCCGGGTCGTGGGTTCCGAATTGGTTCAAAAATACATCGGCGATGGCGCAAAAATGGTTCATGAATTATTTGAAATGGCTCAAAAGAAAGCGCCTTCCATCATTTTCATTGATGAGGTGGATTCGATTGCGTCGAAGCGTTTGGATGACACAACCAGCGCCGACCGAGAAATTCACCGGACACTGATGCAGCTTTTGGCGGAAATGGATGGGTTTAACCGTCGCTCCAATGTGAAAATTATTGCTGCGACCAACCGGCTGGACATTTTGGATCCGGCCATTCTTCGGCCCGGACGGTTTGATCGGATGGTTTACGTGCCGCTTCCGGACGAAGCCGGCCGGGAATCGATTTTAAAGATTCACACCTCAAAAATGACAATGTCTCCGGATATCAATTTGAAAGAAATTGCCAAAATGACGGAAGGGGCAAGCGGCGCCGATTTAAAAGCGATGGTGACGGAAGCCGGCATGTTTGCCGTCCGCGAAGAAAAAGAATCGATCGGAAAAATCGATTTCGTGAGCGCGAAAGAAAAAGTGATGAGTTCCAAGAAAAAAGAAAACATTCCTCCGGTTCCGGAAAACATGTTTTTATAACTTCAAAACACACGTAATTTCCATGAAATCATTGAAAAAATAGGAGAATGTCTATTATTTTTTCAATGATTTCCTTTTTCTGTTTTTATTCTTTATTTTAATTCTCTGTTAAATCTCTTTTTTAATTCTCTGTTAAATCTCTTTTTTAATTCTCTGTTAAATCTCTTTTTTAATTCTCTGTTAAATCTCTTTTTTTTTGATAAAATGGACTCTTGTATCAAAAAACATATATTATACCATGGAAATATATAATCCAAATTATTACTTTATTCGTTCAAACGGTGAATAAAAAGTATTAATACCAATAACCCAATATTTCAGAATAATTTTTAAGTCAATTTACGCTGATTTAAAATTAAAATTTATTAAAATTAATCATAAATTATCCAAAATTAATTTGCAACATAATTTTTAACATAATTTTAATTATTCGATTAATTTTTCAAAACTGATTGCCCACTTTGTACCAATTTTTTTGGTAGAAAATCAGGATATTTAAAAACCAGAGGTTCACACATGAAATCCATCGTTGAAGAAGCATTAGCTCGTACCGCCAGAGAGGACCGCGAATCCTCCCGCTACTCCTACAACACCAACACCAATCTCACCGGAGAAGATGTTGATGAAGAACTTCGTGCTTTTTTGGAAGGTTTAAAAACCAATATTAAAGTAATCGGCTGCGGTGGCGGCGGTTCCAACAGCATCCAAAGGATGCTTGAAGAAGGCATTTCCGGCGCGGAACTTTATGCCGTGAACACCGACGCTCAGCACCTTTTAAAAATCGGAACCAACAAAAAAATTCTCATCGGCAAAAAGAAAACACGCGGGTTGGGCGCCGGAAGCTTGCCGCAAGTCGGAGAAGACGCGGCGGTAGAAAGTGTGGATGACATCAGAAAAGCGGTTGATTCTGCCGACATGGTTTTTATTACAACCGGTCTTGGCGGCGGAACCGGAACCGGCTCCGCGCCTGTTGTTGCCGAAGCCGCACGGGCAGCTGGTGCATTAACCATTGCTGTTGTGACTTTGCCGTTTGCGGTCGAAGGCCGTGTCAGAAGATCCAATGCGGAAGCCGGTCTTGAACGCCTCCGCGATGTGGCCGACACCGTGATCGTGATTCCAAATGACCGTTTGATTGAAATGGTTCCCAAACTTCCGCTTCAAGCAGCCTTTAAAGTCTGTGATGAGGTTCTCATGCGGGCCGTCAAAGGAATTACAGAATCCATCACCGAAGACGGACTTGTGAACGTCGACTTTGCCGATATCCGTACCATTATGCAAAACGGCGGTGTTGCCATGATTGGCCTGGGCGAAGCGTCCGGCGAAAACAAAGCGGTCGAATCCATTCAAAAGGCACTCCGAAGCCCTCTTTTGGATGTGGATATCTCCGACGCGACTTCCGCGCTTGTCAACGTAACCGGTGGTCCCGACATGACAATTGAGGAAGCGCAAACCGTGGTCCAAGAAGTTCACAATCGGATTGACCCCAACGCCCGCCTCATTTGGGGAGCCCGGATTGACCCGAAACTGGAAAACAAAATCAGAACCATGATTATTGTGACCGGCGTTAAATCCTCTCAAATCTACGGACAAGGCAGCGGTACATCCATCGCCATGAAATACGGCATCGATTTCGTTGAATAATTCTGGACATGGGGAATTTTCCCCATTTCTCTTCTTTCTTTCTTTCTTTCTTTCTTTCTTTTTTTATTTGTATTGTGCCGCTGCGCGCGTTATGGTCACAAGTTTTTAAAAATATTTATAAAAGCGACGGTCAGGCTTTGATTTTTTGATGATTGATTTTTTCATTTCATTTTTTTGATTTTCTTTTAAATATGGTAAGGTATATTTAGGAGAAACGTATTTAACGGGAATATCTTTTTTGAGTTTTTGCTCGGATACCTGTGAGGTTCCTCGCTTTTTCGGATTTTTCCGATGAGCCGGTTTTGGCAAATAAAAAGGATTTAATTATATATGATAAGAGAGTAACACACGTTACTTTTTGATTGATAATATCGGATGTGAAAAATTGTCGGAAGCAGGCAATAAAACAGAACAAATTAAGGAATCGGCATCAAACATCGTTCCGACCATTCGTTCTTATTTCAGAATTTTGAAATTGGCAAAAAAACCCACACGTGAGGAGTTCATGACCATCGCGAAAGTCGCAGCCGTCGGCATTTTGGCCATCGGTATTTTGGGCTTCCTCTTCTATGTGTTAATGGATGTTTTCCCGCAGATGATTATATGAGCGAATACGAAGAGAATGACGAAACGAAGATCTTCATTGTGAAGACAACCGTCAACCAGGAAAAGTCCGTGGCAAAGTCCATGGCCATGGTTGCCAAAAAGGAACATTTGGACGTACGTGCCATTTTAGCTCCCGAAGAGTTGAAAGGTTACGTTTTTGTCGAAACGCCGCGTTCCGCCGTTATTGACAGCTTGATCCAAGCGGTTCCTCATGCCAAATCCATGCTCAAAAGTCATTCTTCTATTGCCGAAATTGAACACTTCTTAAAACCCAAGCCGATTTCAACCGGCATTACGGAAGGTTCCATCATCGAAATTACATCCGGTCCGTTCAAAGGCGAAAAAGCTAAAGTCAAACGTATCGGTACCGGTCAACATGATGAAATTACGGTGGAACTCTTTGATGCGGTCGTGCCGATCCCGATTACAATTCGCGGCGACACGGTCCGGGTTCTGAAAAAGGAAGAAGAATGATTTGGAAAAAAAGAATGAAGCAGAATTAATTAAAAAAAATAATAAAATTAAAAAACCAAAATTTTTTAAAAATAATTAAATATGTTTTTAAAAAGAGTAGAAATATTTTTTAAATCCTTTTAAAAAAGTAAAAATATTTTTTAAATCTTTTTAAATTTTTTTCAATTCATTTTTAAAAATTGTTTTGGTTCTTTTTTGATTTTTATTTCATTTATTTCATTTTGTTTTTTATTTTTATCGTTTAAACAAAATATCTGAAAAGAAGGCATGACCAAGATTTCATGAGAAAAGTTTAAATCGAATAATCCGATTTATTAAGAACCCCAAACTTTTCCGTGCGTTCGTGCGGAAAAATAATTACCGTAATTCATTATCGGTTACTGTAATGATATTTATTAACTTATTTACACTTATTTATTATTAAAACCAAAAAATGGTGATTTGCAATGGTAAGCGTTGTCGAAGCATTAGTTCCCGGGGGAAAAGCAACACCGGGTCCGCCGCTCGGTCCGTCTCTCGGTCCGCTCGGTATCAACATTAAACAAGTTATCGAACAGATTAACGAGAAAACAAAAGACTACAACGGAATGCAAGTTCCGGTTAAAATTATCGTCGCCGACGACAAAAGCGTTCAAATCGAAGTCGGAACCCCGCCGACCGCCTCTCTTCTTCTTCAAGAAGCCGGCGTCCAAAAAGGCTCCGGAAAACCAAACGCCGAAAAAGTCGGAAACATTACGATTCAACAAGCTGCGAAAATCGCCCGCATGAAAAAAGACGCCATTTTGTCTTACGACTTAAAGTCCGCCATCAAAGAAGTCACCGGAACCGGTGTTTCCGTCGGCGTGACGGTGGAAGGCATGGACGTTCGCGATTTCCAAAAGGCTGTTGATGCCGGAAAATACGACGATATTCTCAGCAAAGAAAGCTGGTAAATGAAAAAACCGGTAAATGATTCTGTTCATGATTCTGTTCATGATTCATTTACTCAATCATTCCCTATCCCATTTATAAAAACAATCCATCGGATTGTTTTTATTTTAAAATAACCGTAGAAAGCCAAATCGGCTGCGTCTAAAAATTGGAAATTTTATCGGATCTTATTGTTTTTACTGTTGTCAATTCAATATTAATCCGGCCAAATTTATGAAATTTAGAAGACTACGGGGAGGCCTTAAAATGGCAGATGTATCTATCGCAGAAATCGTAAAAGAATTATTAGAGGAGTCGCCTCAAAGAAACTTTATGGAGAGCGTCGACCTTGCGATAAACCTCAAAAACATCGATTTAAACCAACCAAAAAACAGAATCGATGAAGAGGTTTTTCTTCCGAATGGTCTTGGAAAAGACTTAAAAATCGGAGTTTTCGCAAAAGGAGACGTTGGTCTTCAAGCAAAACAAGCCGGTGCGGCTTATGTTTTTGATGACGCAGCCATTGAAGCCATGAAAGACGACAAATCTTACGCTAAAACAATCGCGGAAGAATGTGATTTCTTCATTGCGGAAACGCAATACATGCAGGTAATTGGTAAAACCCTCGGAACGGTCCTCGGTCCGCGCGGTAAAATGCCGGTTCCGCTTCTTCCGGGAAAAAGCATCGCTGACATGATTCAAACCAAACAAAGCGCTGTTCGAATCAGATCCAAAGACAAAATGACCTTCCACGTCGCGATCGGCCGCAAAAACATGCCGCCTGAGAAGTTGGCACAAAACATTGAAACCGTGATTGCAAGAATTGAACGCTCTTTGGTTAAAGGAAAGTTCAACATCCGGTCCGTTTATGTGACAACGACTATGGGAACTTCTAAGAAGGTGATCTGATGACAGAATCACGTGGCGCAGAACAAATTCCGCAATGGAAAATGGACGAAGTCAACACGTTGAAAGACTTGGTCAAATCCTACAAAATTTTCGGAGTTGTCAGTTTTGAAGGAATCATGGCGGATCAGCTTCAAAAGATGAGACGGGACTTAAAAGAAACGTCTGTTTTGAAAGTGACCCGAAACACGTTAAACGCCAAAGCACTCAATGAAAGCGATGGTAACGTTCCGGACATGGTTCAGTACATTGAAGGGCAAAGCGCTCTGATTTTTACCAATGACAACCCATTCAGATTATACAAAACCCTTTCAAAAACAAAGACCCCTTCCCCGATTAAAGCAGGAGCTATCGCCCCGGCCGACATCAGTGTGACCAAGGGTCCGACCGGATTCCCGCCGGGACCTTTGCTTGGAGAATTCCAATCCGCTGGTATCCCGACCGCTGTCGAAGCCGGAAAAATTGCAATTAAGGAAACAAAAGTTGTTTGTAAGGCCGGAGAGAAAGTTTCTCAAAAATTGGCGGCCGCGCTCAACAAGCTTGAAATTTATCCGCTTGAAGTCGGATTAAATCTGAGAGCTGTTTACGAGAACGGAACCATTTATTTGCCGGACGTCTTGGCGGTGGATGAAGACCAGATCTTTAACAACATCATTGCTGCTGTTCAGCAGGCCAACAACTTGTCGGTGAATGCCGCCATTCCAACGAAAGACACCATTAAAGCCATCCTCGGTAAGGCTCACAGAGAAGCGGTCAACTTGGGTGTTGAAGCCGTCATTCTTGAAGGGGATGTCGTTGAGTTGTTGATCGGAAAAGCAAACATGCAAATGGCAACTGTTGCGTCCGCCGTGGCCGCAAAAGACGCCAATGCCGTTGATGACGAATTGAAAAATCTTTAAATTAAATTGTTCAATCAATCAAATTGTTCAAACAATCTTATTTCAAAATTAAATAATAAAATTAAACAAAAGGTGAATACAAATGGAATACATCTATGCAGCACTTTTAATCTACAAGAGCGGAAAAGAAATCACAGAAGAATCAGTCTCAGCTGTCCTTAAAGCAGCCGGAAGCGATGTTGACGCAGCCCGTGTAAAAGCACTCGTCTCTGCGCTTGAAGGCATCGACATCGAAGACGCGATCTCCAAAGCAGCCTTTGCCGCCGCAGCTCCGGTTGTTGAAGAAGAAGACCACTCCGAAGAAGAAGGAATGGCCGGCCTTGGTGCCCTCTTCGGCTAATTCTAAAGAGCGTTTTTTTTTCAGTGCTCCCAAGTCCCGCAGGTTTTTCCTGCGGGACTTTTTTTTGGTTTTTTTTTGAATTTATTTTGAATTTTTTTCATCCTTCTCATTTTTTATAAAAAACCGTCTCTCATTTTTTGTTGCCTTCGTCTAAAATATGATGCTATAACGCGCGCGGGTGGCAGCGGCAAAAAATGTGGCAGAAACAAACTGTGAAATCATGAACAGAAATGCGGCGAACTGTAAAATCATGAACAGAAATAGTAAACAGAACCGAATTGCGACCGAAGGGAGCTGTTTGCGCCAGCAAACTTTTTGGCGGCAGTTGTCCCCCCGCCCTTTGAAAAATTCGCGACCGAAGGGAGCTGTTTGCGAAGCAAACTTTTTGGCGGCAGTTGTCCCCCCGCCCTTTGAAAAATTCGCGACCGAAGGGAGCGAATTTTTAAGTACATTTTTATACCCGATTTTCGTTTAATGCTTCATGTTGTACACGTTTGAGCTTTCCGGAGAACATCAAACTTTGCCGGTTGCGGAAATTTTAGGTGTTTTGGAATCTCGGGGGTTACGCTCTTTTATTTTTGCCGAATACAAACAATGTTTGGTTTTGGATATTTCTTCCGAATCGATATCGGATATTGAAATTTTTTCTCTTTTAAAGGATGACGTTGCAAATGTGTTGGCGATGTCCCACTCGATTTCTCAAGTTATCGGAATAACGGAGGTGGATGAAGAGGCAGTTCTTCATTTTGCCGAACAATTTCCGGTTGGGGATTACTTAAAAGCCGGCCAGACGTTTGCGGTCCGGGTCCGGCGGCTGGGGGACAATTCCGCTCTTAAATCCCTTGACATCGAAGGCCGGATCGGGGGACGTATTTTCCGCCGCGGTTTTCGCGCCAATTTAAAAAATCCGGAGGTTGTTTTCCGGCTGACACTTTCGGACAAAGCGGTTTTTGGGATTTTGGTTGCAACAGTTGACCGCGGCTCTTATGAATTTCGTTCCCCGCAAAGAAAACCGTTTTTTTATCCGGGAGTCCTCATGCCCCGGGTTGCCCGCGTGCTTTGCAATATGGCGGGCGTGACCAAAGATTCCATTGTTATTGACCCGTTTTGCGGAACCGCCGGAATTTTGCTGGAAGCGGGACTTTTAGGCGCCCGAGTTTTTGGAACGGACGCTCAAGAAAAAATAATTGCCGGCGCCGACATGAACATGAGCGGCTACTCCATTACCGGAGAACTGCTGCCCAAAGAAGAACGAAGCGGCGGTCCGGTCGGCAGCCATATTGTTTATGAATTAATTGCCGGAGATGCTTGTCGGATGCCTTTTAAAGATGAAATCGCCGATGTGATCCTCACAGATCCACCATATGGCCGTTCGGCAGCGATTAAAGCCGAATCCTTAGAACGATTGTATTCAGATTCATTTTTGGAAATGTTTCGGCTGCTGAAGAAAAATAAAAAAGCGGTCGTCGTTTCAGAAATTGAAGTAGAGGTTTTTGCGAAAAATGCCGGTTTTGAAATCCAAAACACATACAAACAACGGGTTCACAGAAGTCTGACGCGGACCATTACGGTTCTGGAAAAAAAATAAGAAAAATCAGTTCAAAGACCGTTTCATTTATTCGCCTTATTCTGTTTTTTGTTTTCCGAAAGCTACAACATATCCCATAACGGTTGACATGATTTTGTGCTGTTCGGCTTCTTTGGCATAATAATCGCTGATGCTTTTGATGGCATAACCGTCGATACTCCACTCCGGTTCCGGATTATACCCAACTTCCGTTAACGTTAAACCGTAAGCCGGCGCCGGTTCAATTCCTTCTTCATAATTTTCCGGGTCCAGCATCTGTTCAATCCATTCGACTGACCGGTAATCGCTTCCAACGTAGGTTAATGCGGTAACAATTTTTCGAACCATATTCCATAAAAACGCATTGGCTTCAATATCAATTCGGATGATTCCATTTCCGGTCCGAATGTCTAATTTTTCAATCCGGCGGATTGTTGTTTTTTGGCATTTTTTATCTTTTTTGGAAAAATTGGAGAAATCATGTTCACCTAATATCAGTTTGGCAGCTTCCCGCATTTTAGAAATGTCATAGTCGCCGGTGAGAATGTAGCGGTATTTTCGGCGGACAGCATGCCGCCTGGGGTCGAAATTATCGGGAACTTCTGCGGATGCCCACGCCCAAAGATCACGGGGTAGTTTGTTATTAATTACACGGGGAAGCGCAAGTTCCGGCCGGGTGGCAAAAAAAGAAACAACTTGGCCATAAGAATGAACACCTGCATCCGTTCTTCCGGCGGAAGATAGATTTGCCGATTCAAAATTGTCGATGACGCCCGCATTTTTGAGGGCCGTCAGAAGCTCTCCCTCAACCGTTCTTTTATCGGGCTGAATTTGAGAACCCGAGAAATTCATTCCTTCGTACCCGATTTTTAAAGCGATTTTCATTTTTTCCCAACGCAGATTTGTTCATTTCCTTTTTGGCATTACACCGTCTCATCCTTGATTTCCATCTTGGTGCCGGTTTCTTGAAACGGAAACATATTCCGCCAGCCAAATAATCACGCAGACGAAAAGGGCGCCTAAGATAAACCAGAAGGCTTGGTATCCGATGGTATCATAAATCCAAGTGCTCAGCGACGCAAGACCGCCATGGATGTCTGTACTGTTTCCGACGTCGGCGACGGTTTGTACCGCTGTCTGTGTGGCAACCGACATGTTTTCACTTACATAAGTATAGGTACTTTCATTCAGCAGGGCAGTGGGATCCATCGGCGCCGGACTCATAAGTGCCGCAGGGTGCAAATTGTGAATTTCGGAAATAAAGGAGGTGTCAATTTCTCCGCCATAGGGAATATTTGGATACGTACTTCCGGCTCCGGCGATTGACACGCTCTCCGGCACCATGGCGGAAGGCACAGATGATGGTGCAGGGGATTCCATAACGGTGGTTGCCATCTGAGATGCTTCTTCCATGAGTCGATTTTGAGAAACCGTATCATAATAAAGACCGGAATCATTTGCGATTTTGGCATTGGTTGCATTTTCGACGCCGGATCTGTGCATTTTGGAAATGTATCCCAAACCCAGTCCTGCAAAAACGGCACAAGCAAATGAGAATGCATATTTCTGAAGCATGGAAATAATGGAAATGCGGCTGATTTTTTCCGGCGCGAAAACAATTACTTTTTCCGGCGCTTCATAAATTTTGACTTGACGTCCTTTCTCGCTGTATTTTATTTTTTTGACGTTGGCCAATCCGTTTTCCACCAAAATGTCCAGATTGTATTTGACGGTCGTCAGCGGGAGGCCCAATTTTTCCGCCAACTCGCTGGAGGACATGCTTTCTTTTTTCAGCGTCTCTAAAATTTTCATGGAGGTTTCATTTGATAAAATTTGCCGGATTTTTTTAGAATCGTCATTCACCGGGATAATAATGACATTACTTGCATCAAACTCTTCAAAGGATTCACCGTCAGGTGCGTCTGCAACGATCGGGTCTTTTGATTTTGGTTTTTGCGCGCCGTTTCTCTCTTCCGTTGAATTCATACGTTTCATCCTGTTTTTATTCTTTTCAGTCGCCGGAAATGATTGATACTTGTTTCCAACGATAATTTTGATTTAACACGGGGATTTGGGTTGATTTAATTTGTTAACTTCTCATAAAAATCAAATCAATTCATTTGAATATTACGATAACTTCAAATTCATTTTTACTTATCTTTTTTCTCTGTTTTTTTATTCTTTTAGCTTACTTGTTCTTTCATCAACATTAAATCGGCTTTTTATATATAACCTCTGAAATGCAAAAATATTTAGTTTCACCCCGGATGGCAAAGATTAATATGAAAGCGAACACATCCGATTACTTTATTCTATCATTTCATTTATCTCATTTCATTTATCTCATTTCATTTATCTCATTTCATTTATCTCATTTCATTTATCTCATTTCATTTATCTCATTTCATTTATCTCATTTCATTTTTATTTATTTCATGTTTTTCATTTGGTTGAGTTTTCATTTGTTTAGTTTTTATTTATTTCATGTTTTCATTTTGTTTGTTTTCATTATCAGGTGAATCGGATGACTGTTTATTCCCATACCCGCTTGGCTCTGTATGAAAAATGTCCGCTGGCCTACAAATTCCGCTACATTGACAAAATCAAGCCGGAAGTTGGTTTTATTGGAATTGAAATGTTTATGGGTTCCCGCGTTCATGAAACATTGGAATATGTGTACAAACAGCGCAAAAAATCCCCTCTTGAAAAGATTACGCTGTCCGAAATCCTGAATTATTATACTTTCATATGGAAAAATAAATGGTCGGACGACGTGAAAGTAATCAAAGAAGGAATGACGGCTGCTGATTATTTGGACCAGGGTAAATTGATTTTGTCGGAATATTTCCATACTTATCAGCCGTTTGACCAAGACGAAACGCTTTCGGTTGAAGAGCGGATTGACATTTCAATTGAAGGATTTAAATTGATGGGTTTTATTGACAGGGTTTCCGTCAATAAGGAAACCGGCCGGCTTGAAATTCATGATTATAAAACGTCGGGAAATTTGCCGGAAGTTTCGGACCTTTTAAAAGACCGCCAGTTGGCTCTTTATCAAATCGGGGTTCAAAGGAAGTACAATTTTGACGGTAAAGATTGCGATATTGTTTATCATTTCTTAAAATATAAAAAAGAAATTCGCTTTCAAAAAACGGAAGAAGAATTGGAAGACTTGAAAAAGAAGATTGTCGGATTGATCCAAACGGTGGAATTAGCGTCTTGGGAAAACAATTTTCCCGCATCTGTCGGGAATTTTTGCCGGTGGTGTGAATTTTCGGCGCAGTGCCCGTCCTTTCCATCCTTAAAATCCTAACTATTAAAAATCTTAAAAATAATGTATTAAAATATTTTTTTGTAGGAATGACAGTATGGACGGCTGTTTCTATTGGAATAATATTTCTGATGATATTCTTCCGCTTCCCAAAAAAGGTCGGCCGGCAAAATTTCAGTTGTGACATTGTATCCTTTTTCGGCAAGCTGCTTGACATATTTTTCCGCGGTTTTTTTTTGAGAATCCGTCGTATAATATATGCGAGACAAATATTGAGAACCGATATCCGGGCCTTGTCCGTTTTTTTGAGTAAAATCATGGGTTTCAAAAAAAAGCCGGACGAGTGCGTCTTCTGAAATGATTTTCTCATCATAAACCACTTTAACCGCTTCGACGTGTCCGGTTTCTCCGGTGCAAACCTGCAGATAAGTCGGAAAGAAAACACACCCTCCGGTATATCCGGCGGTTGTTGACACGACACCGTTTAATTTTTGAAAATAATACTCTGTTCCCCAAAAACAACCGGAAGCAAAGTAAAAGGTTTGGAGCGAATCTGAAGCCATTTTCTTCTCTCTTTTTTCTCTCTTTTTTTTCATCTAAATAATCGCAAGATTAATTATATAACTGTAAAATGGCGCATTAAAAATATATAATTAATACTATGATAATTATTCGTCGGAATAATTATTAATAAATTCTGATTTAATTATAGATTTATCTATTTTATAATTTATTTTTCTTAATTTATTTTTCATAAATTTATTTTTCAAAAAAACGAAGCAAATTGTTTAACTTTTGAGAGGGAAAAGACATGGACAAATCCATATTTCGAACATTATCTTACGGGATGTATGTTCTTGGAACTAAAAATGGCGACCGTTTTTCAGGATGTATCGTGAATACGGTTTTTCAATTAACATCCGAGCCACCGATAATCGGTGTCAGCATCAGCAAAGACAATTATACGCATGATTTAATCATGAAAGAAAAAAGATTTACCGCCTCCGTAATTTCTGAAAATACACCGGTCAGCGTGATTAATACATTCGGATTTAGAACCGGACGCAAGACCGACAAATTTGAAAACGTCTCCTACAAAGTTTTGCCATCCGGCTTGCCATATGTTACGGAAAAAATGTGCGGATGGATGGAATGTGAAGTGATGGAAACCGTTTCACTTCCAACACATACTGTTTTCATCTCCAAAGTTTCAGACAGCGGCATTCTTGAACGGGAAACGCCGATGACTTACGCTTATTACCACCATGTGGTCAAAGGAAACGCTCCGAAAAACGCTCCGACTCATCTCAATCCGGATGTGGCGGATCCGACAAAACCCGCGGAATCGGCACAAAACACAGACCGGATAGAGACAAGTTTGAAAACAAGTTCGGAAACAAAGTCCGAATCCAAAACGGAAAAGAAAAAAGCATATGTTTGCCGGGTTTGCGGACATGTTTATGACGGGGATATTCCGTTTGAAGAATTGCCGGCCGATTGGGTTTGCCCGACGTGCGGGGAAGGAAAGGAAAACTTCGTTTTAAAGGAAATTTAAAATTTAAAGAAATAAATGTAAAATAAATGAAAATAAATTAAAAATAAATGAAACCCACATTCAATGGAGAAGTGCATAATCTCCGAAAAAATAATGTGGGTGCTTAACTTATCTAATTCTTGCACAAAAAGAAGAGGAAAGCACCCATGATGCAAAACACATTGAAAGATAAAAAATATTCGCACCTAGAATTAGAACAACGAATAGACATTGGAATGTACAAATCATAGAAATGTACTCAAACTCAGATTGCAACCGTGATTGGCTGTTCACAATCAACTGTTTCCCGGGAATTAAAGCGGAATCAACCACCACATAATGATGTGTGCTATAATCCTCTCCAAGCACATAAAAGAAGCGAAAAACGAAAGTATGATGCTGCAAAGAAGGAAATATTGAAGGATAGATATATTCGCCGGTACGTTCATGAAAAATTGAAAAACCGATGGACGCCGGAACAAATTGCTAAAAGAATATCCATGGATTATCCAAATCTCAAGACCAATTATGAATCAATTTATCGATACATCTATTCTGTCGGGAAAGAATTAATTCAGTATCTGCCAAGACATCATCGAATCAGAAGGAAAAGAGGAAAGGAATCAAAAAAGCATGAAGGAAAGATATCAAACAGAGTTTCAATTGAGGATAGACCCGAGTTTGTAAATCTCAGAATCAGAGTGGGCGATTTTGAAATTGACACTTTGGGGTCACAAAAATCTAAATCATGCCTTCAGGTAATTGTGGATCGGGTTACGCGATATACCTGGATTAATTTGTTGAATGATAAATCTGCTCATGAAATGATGGAAAAGGCGATTGCTACTTTAAAACAACTGGATCCGGCATTCAGAAAAACAATCACTTTCGATAATGGGACAGAGAATGCTGCTCATATGAGATTGAAGGATGAGTTGGATATTGATACTTATTTCTGTCATACCTATTCCAGTTGGGAAAAAGGAACGGTGGAAAACACGATCGGGATAATTAGAAGAATATTCCCTAAAAGTACAAATTTTTCATTGATTTCAATAAAACAAGTGAAAGAATTAGAAGAGTGGCTGAATAACAGGCCAAGAAAGTGTTTAAATTTCATGACTCCTTTGGAAGTCATGAAATTATGCACTTCTTGATTGAAGATAAGAATATTAAAAATTGAGGTGTAAAAATATGGCAACACAATACGTTTGCACGGTTTGCGGATATGTTTATGACGGTGACATCCCGTTTGAGGAATTACCGGATGATTGGTGCTGCCCGATTTGCGGGGAAGGAAAAGAGTTTTTTGAAGCGGAAGAAGTGTAATTGAAGTTTTCAGTTCACTTCTTTTTTCTATTTTTTTGTTTATTTTTTTCTCCGGTTTTTTTCTTTTCCTGTTTTTAAGCCAAATGAACCATATTCTTTATATACAAAAAAGGGTTTCTTCTTTCGCCAATCCAAGTTTTTCTTATTTATCTCGATTTTCCATTTCTTGGGATCGAAAACGACTCTTGTAAATCCAAGGGACAACAGTCCGCAATTTTGTTTTGATTGATCTATCACTTCAAATGATTGTATTTTGTCCAATCGGCATGGATTTTAAAGTCAACCTTGTTTTTTTCAAATTCTGAAAAAAAAATTGTGTTCTTTATTTATCCCGGATGCTTGCATCTTTTTTGAGTCGTCTGAATCGTTATTTTCAAAATTTTCAATTTATAATAATTTTAATTCAATTTATCAACTCATTCAATAAATCCTAAATTTCATACTCGGAGGAACGAATTATGGCAAGAAAACAACAAAAGAAAGTGGACAGCTGGAAAGAAAAGAAATGGTACAACATTGTTGCGCCGGAATTTTTAAACAGAACCCAAGTCGGTCAAACAATCGCATCCGACCCGGCTCTCATGATGGATAGAATCATTGAGACGACCGTCGGCGAAATGACCAACGACATGTCCAAAAACAACATGAAAATGAGATTCAGAATCGTCCGCGTCAACGGCGATGTCGCGGAAACCGCCTTTTTGGGACACATGCTCACCAACGACTACCTCCGCTCCATTGTGAAACGCCAGACCTCCAAAATCGACGCGATTTTGACCGTCCGGACCGCTGACGGCTACATTATCAACATCAAGCCGACCTGTTTTACTGTCAAAAGAGCCAGAACCAGCCAAATCAAAGCCATCCGCAACATGATGACCAGAATCGTTGTCCGCCGGGCTGTCAAATCCAATTTTGAAGACTTGATTCAAGAAATCGTCACCGGAAAAATGTCTTCCGCGATTTACAAACAAACCAAAAACATCTACCCGCTCAGACGTGTCGAAGTCAGAAAGACCGAAGTCGTCAAGACCCCGAGCCAAAGAAGAATTCCGCAACAAGAAGCTGTTGCCGCTCCGGCAAACACGGTTGAAGTTGCCGCTGATGTGAATGAAGCGGACGAATCTTAAATTCGTCCTTCTTTATTCTTTTATTCTTATTTTTTTAATTTTTTTTAATTTTTTTTCTTTCTTCGTTTTATTTTGTATCTGCACCGCGCGCGTTACGGCAGCATTTTTTTAAAAACTCAATCAAAAGACGGCAGGATGTTTTTCGCTTTGTCGCACGCACGACGGATCTTTTTTTGAAAAAAAATCGGAAAAATTCGGGAATTTCTGTTTTTTTGAACAAACTATTTGAACAGGCAAACGCTTTTTCCTTGTGTGTCCAAGTTTGACCCGGTTTTTATGGCCAAGAACGTTTGGCAAATGAAAGTAAGACGACGCCCGTCTATTTTGTCTCACTCCATTAATGCGGATTGCAATTTACGGTGCGTTTTTTGCGACGAGTGGAAAAAGAAATCATCGTTGGATTGTTTTTCCGCGGATTCTTATTCCGATGCATCTCTTTCTGACATTTTCAAAATTATTGACCTGGCATGTGATTTTGGAATTTTGTCTTACAATGCCTGGTCCACCGAACCTCTTCTTCGAAAAGATTTGCCGGAAATTATGGCGTACGCCAAATCCAAAGGCATGACAACTTTTCTCATCACCAATGGAATTTTGCTTCAAAAAAGGCTGAACGAATTAAAAGACGTGGACTACATTTCGGTGTCGATGGATGGTCCGACATCCACGCGTGAAATTCGGGGGGCGAATTATGAAAAGATTATGGACGGCATTCGATTTGCGGCAAAAAGCGGTCAGCTCAACCGGTCGCTCTTGATGAATTGTGTCATCAGCTCCAAAAATTTGGATGAGGTGGCGGATTTGCTAAAGACCGCAAAGGAACTGAATGTCAAAATGGCGGTCGAGCCCATTTATCTTTTTAAACGGATGAATGACACCTCTTGGGACGATCTCATGATTCAAGAGACACAGCGGGAAAAATTTATCGGGTTGATGAATCAACTCATCGATATGAAGAAAAAAGGGTATCCGCTGATTAATTCTAAAACCTATTTAAAAAAAATCCGCGACCAAAAGCCGATTTCCAATTGCCGGGTGGATACCGGAATTTTGGCGATTGACTCTCAGGAAAATATGTACAATTGCCGCATTCACAACCGGCCGCTTGGAAATGTTCTCGAAGCTTCCGTTTTGGATGATTATGGAACCATTCAAAAGAACGGAATCACTGAAGTTTGGAACAAAAGCAAAGCTGAGCGGATGGAAAAAATAAAGACTTGTGACGGTTGCCAGTTTTTTGGATATTACGAACTGACTTTGATGAATAATTATAATCTTGAATCATTTTTCGGATACGAATGGCTGTAAAGTTGGCATAACATTCCAGCCGGCTCTTTCTGTTCTCCTCTTTTTATTCCTCTATTTTGACATTTTTAAATATTCGTTATTTCTCTAAAAATTTACTCGCTTGCGATTTTGTCTTTGGAAATGAATTTTTGTGACATACGCATGTCCGTTCCATAAAATATTCCGTAGCAATTTTTAAATATTTATGTTTCTGAATAACAATTCAAATCTTAATTTTTGAATTCTTGAAAAATTGAAATGACTTATTGAAATTATTGAAACGATGGATATCGAGGCATAAAAATGATTCTCCCACCAACGATGTATGACGCGATTTACGAGTATGACGATGCTGAATATGTTATTTTCGGCGTCCCATTTGACAACACATCCTCTTTTCGAACCGGCAGCCGCTGGGCGCCGGATACCATCCGGAAAATGGCTTTTAATTTCGAAACGTACAGCCCAAAATATAATCTCAACATGACGGACATTTTGGTCCACGACGCCGGAAATTCCGAAGTTTCCGTCAATTCCGACGAAACGCTGGGGTGGGTTTACGAAGACGCGAAAAGAATTGTCGACGATGGCAAATTCCCAATCATGCTTGGCGGCGAACACACGATGACATACGCGCCGGTCAAAGCGTGCTACGAAGCCTGCGATGACAAAGATGATTTTGCGGTGGTTGTCCTGGATGCCCACTTCGACCTTCGAACCGAATTTAGAGGCCTTAAAAACAATCATGCCTGCGTGTCCCGCCACATCATCGACGACATCACCAAAAAATATGTTTCGATTGGAATCCGGAGCGGTCCGCAGGAAGAATGGGAATACGCGCGCGACACCGGTTTGAAATATTTCTCCGCCGACGACGTTTTTGAAATGGGTATCCAAAACGTGATCAAGGAAACTCTTGAATATTTGGACAGCACCCACATCTATCTCTCGCTTGACATGGATGCGCTCGATCCGTCTTTCTGTCCGGGACTCGGCACGCCGGAGCCGTTTGGGATGACCGACCGCGAAGTCCGTGAAGTTCTCCGGCAAATCGCGCCGTATACGGTTGGATTTGACGTCATGGAAATTGCACCTGAATACGATAACGGCATGTCGGCCAACATTGCGGCAAAACTCATGCGTGAATTTATTTTCGCTCGGGAAGCGTCCCGAAAAAACAAGTAATCCGAAAAAAATTAAAGAACATTTTTAAAAACAATGTCGGATCTGTCAAACATAAATATAAACTCAAAATCAAAAGTAAAAATCAAAAGTAAAAATCAAAAACAAAATGAATTCATTTTGTTTTTGCTTTCTTTATTCAAATTATTTTCAAATGGTTTTACAAAAACACATGCAACAAATTGGTTATTTTTCTTTTTTCTTCTTGTCTTTGCTGCACATTCCGCAACAGCACAAGCCGTTCATGTGATGGTATTTTACCAGGGCAACGATTGCCACCGGAATTAAAACAAGGGCAGCGATTTTTAATATTTTCATCATCTTTCTCATGAGATGTTCCTCCTTTTGGTGAATCAGTTGAATTTTCAACGATCTGGGATAAAAATATTCATTAAATTATATAAATATATCTATAAAATAACTGTAAATATGTTTATAAATGTAATTTCATGGACCCTAGCTCTTATATATGAGTCAAATCTATGATATCTTACTTAAAAATAAAAAGGAGAGTCCCTATGAAATTCAAAAAATTGCTCAAAATCATCCTTGTTGTTTTTGCCGCCGCCGCAGCGTATTCTTTTATTAAAGGTCATATGGGAGAATGTGGCTGCCTCGATGGAATATGCGGATGTGACAATAAAAAGAAAAGCAAAAAAAATAAAAAAGAAAAGGCGGGAAAAACAAAAAAAGTCGAAAAAACAGAAACGGTTTAATGTTTTTTGAAACTAATATCCAAAAATAGAACCGGGTTAATGTTTTTTGAAACTACACTCAAAAAATAAAAAAACAAGGATTTGTTTCTGTTTTTAAAAATAATAACAAAATGCGGTTGCATTTTGTTTGTTATTTTATTGTTATATTTTTCTTTTAATTCAAGTTGAATTCAAATCGAGAAACTCGATTTTTCATTTTTTTTCAAAATCGGTTTTTTCAAATATTTTAATTCTTTTTCATGATTTCAATGATTTTGTCGGCGACTTCGCTGAGTTTTTTATCCCCGCCCAAATCGTAAGTCACGTATCCTTGCGCAATTGCTTTTTCGGAAGCGTCAAATATCTTTTTGGATTGTTCTTTTTCACCCAAATAATCCAACATCCAAGCGCCCGCGAGAATTGTCGCATATGGGTTCACTTTGTCCATACCGGCATATTTCGGCGCGGAACCGTGTGCCGGCTCAAACATGGCGTAGTTGTCGCCGATGTTGGCGGAATAAATCATGCCGATGCTGCCAACCAAGGCCGAACACTCTTCGCTGATTACATCCATAAACAAATTCGTTGAGAGAAGAACTGTTTTATCAAAGGTTTGCGGGTTTTTAATGAGCTGCATTGCGACATTGTCAATGTGGTATTCCCAAACTTCAATGTCGGGGTAATCTTTGGCGACTTCTTCGACCACAGCAAGGAATGTGCCGCATGTCTTTTTGAGGATGTTGCTTTTGTGAATCGGGACAACCGCTTTGTATCCACGGCGGCGGGCCTCTTCAAAGGCGTAAATCGCGATTTTCCGAGAGGCGCTTTTTGTGATTTTTCGAATGGCAATCACCATATCGTCGGATAATTCGATTTCTTCGCCGATGTAGAGTCCTTCTGTTCCTTCCCGGACGCAGACGTGTTCGACTTTTCCCAACGGACCAATGGCGCCATCAACGGATTTAATGGGGCGGACATTGGCATAAAGATTGAATGCTTTTCGGATGGACACCGCAACGCTTTTTGGAGATCCGATTCCGCCGGGTGTTGTGGTCGGACCTTTAAAGCAGGCATCGGCGGTTTTTAAAATTTCCCAGGTCTTGTCGGGAACCAATGAGTTTCCGCCATGCGCTTTCCACCAGGTTTCACCGGCATCGCACATGACAAAATCCGCTTTTGTTCCGGCGGCTTTTAATACTTTCATCATGGCGTCGACCAATTCGGGTCCGACCCCGTCTCCACGGATTACGGCTACAGTTTTTGACATTTTTTCACCTTGCGATTTGAAGTTGAGTTTATGGTTTATGATAATGGTTTTGAATGAATTTGAAAATAAATACAAAAAAAGTTGTAATAAAATGATTTGAAATCAATCGGATGGAAAAACTCTATTCTTTAATAAAACCATTTCGTTTATTTTTGCATATTTGAGTTTATTTTTGTTTATTTTTTGGAACCGCACTTTTTTCCTTTTTTTTCAATATTTGTCGTCGATGAATAGAAATAGTTAAATGTATGGGATGCATTCTTGAAATTCCTTCATTTTATCGGAACTGATTTTTATTTTGACCGTTGAAGTCGTATTTTATTTTCTCATTGGTTCATCATTTCAATATTCATATCATACCATATTCATTATCAATTCCCTATTTCAACATTATAAGAAAGTGACCTCATATGCAATTTTGTCCGAAATGTAAAAGTATGATGCTTCCCGCGAACGGAACGTACAAATGTAAAAAATGCGGATGTACCGCGGAGATGGACCAATCGTCCAACACGACCTTTAAATCCGAAATTAAAGAGCGGGAAGTTGTTGTTTTGGAGGGCGACATTCAAGAAGGTCTTCCGACGACGGATGTTATGTGCCCGGAATGCAAAAACAGAACTGCTTACTGGTGGCTGCGCCAATTGCGTTCTGCCGACGAGTCCGAAACCCGTTTTTTCAAGTGTACAAAGTGCGCTTTTACCTGGCGGGAATACGATTAATTGAACAATAAAGAGTCCTGCAAAAAATAAAAAACAACAGGGGAATCCAAATGAGCGAAAATAATTGTCAGAGCTGCGGCATGCCGATGGGAGATACGGATGAAATGTACGGTAAAAATGCAGACGGAAGCAAGAGCAAAGATTATTGTGCGTATTGCTTTGAAGACGGAAAATTTACAGCCGACGTTTCCATGGCCGACATGATTGAAATTTGTGTGCCGCACATGGTTACCTTCAACCCCGATATGACGGCAGACGCCGCCCGAAAAATGATGCAGGAATATTATCCTCATCTGAAGCGCTGGAAAAAATAATGGATTTATTTCTCTTTTTTCTTTTTTTGGCGCCATCGCGTGCGTTATGGCAGCAAGTTTTTTAAAATTTCAAAAAGCCGGCATCCGGCATTTAAAAATAATTTATTTTATTTTATTTTTTCATTATTCCTTTTTTTGTCACCGTTCTTGTCTTCTTAAATTTTTTGGAATTTTCAAAATATTAAATATTATATATCTGAACTCTTTTATATCATCAGATTTTTACGAAAATCATTTTATTTCAAATCGTCCTTTATAATTTACATATTGTTTACATTATTTAATTTATAATTTCTATATTTTCTGATGTTTCAGGAGTGATTTCATGTTTAAAGCTTCTATTGATATTGATCTTCTTCGGGATTCCATTGCAGCGTTGTCCGTTATTGTGGATGAGATTCGTTTGAAAGTCTCACCGGCCGGCCTTTCCGTGAAAGCCGTCGACGCCGCGAACGTTGCCATGGTTATTTTTGATTTAAAAGCGTCTGCTTTTGACAAATTCGATGCCAAAGATACCGAGCTTGGTTTGGATTTGGTCAAACTCAACGATATCTTGGGAATTGTGGAAAAGAAGACATTGGTTGACATGGAATTGGACACCGCTGCCCAAAAGCTTCATCTCAATTTCGGCGGCCTTTCCTACACGCTTTCGCTCCTGGACCCGTCCACGATTCGTTCCGAACCGCGTGTTCCGCAGCTGGATCTTCCGGCCCGGGTCGTTTTAAATGGACAAGACCTCAAACGCGCCGTCAAAGCGGCTGAAAAAATCAGCGATCACATGACTCTCGGTGTTTCCGGAAATGTGTTTTTCATGGAAGCCAAGGGCGATACCGACCAAGTCCGCCTGGAAATGGACGCCAACCAATTGATTGATTTAAAATCTGGAGAAGCCAACTCACTCTTTTCGTTGGACTATCTTTTGGATATCATCAAACCGGCCGGAAAAGCAAGTGAAGTGTCGCTTTCCATCGGCTGCGATTTCCCGATTTTGATCCAATTCGATATTGCGCCGGCGGTTTGCCATGTGACGTTTTTGCTTGCGCCGAGAATCGAATCGGACTAAATTCTTTAAAAAATCACAAAAAGTAAAAATAAGAAACCCTACTCGGTTTCCTATTTTCTTTTTATTTATTTTTTGTTTTTTTATTTTTTGTTTTTTTATTTTTTGGTTTTTTTATTTTTTATTTTTTATTTAATTTCATTTCGGATGGTTCGTTTTTTCATTTTATGTCTTGTTGTTTTTCTTTTTTTCAACCCGAATTTATTTTCCGAAAAGATGCAGGCTGCTCATGTAGGAATCAATGTCGGAAAAATAGTAAATGATGGTCATGGACACAACAGTCAGCATGAATGTTAAAATCATGAAAGCAGAAATCGAAAATTTAAAACCGAACACATTCACAACGTAATATTTGTTTTTGTATTGGTTTTTGGTAATTCTTCCGGCATAGGTTCCGATAATGGTAGAGACAACCGTTCCGACGAAAAATGTACTGACAAGTCCGCCGATTAGAGTATAAACGGAACGAAATTCCGAAAAATAGTAGGACAAAAACTGCAAAAAAGCCATTCCGACAATGAAAAGAGCAATTTTGAGCTGCATGGATTTAAATGGTTTCACAAGAGGTTATGATTTTTCTTTGTATAAAATTCTAATCATTTTTATATAATTCAATTTATTTGTGCGATAATTTCCGGCTCTACTATCTGTATTTTTATTCCAAAATCCTTGTTTTATCCTCCAATTGTCATTTCAATTTATCATTTTCGTTTTTTACAATCCTGTTTTTTTGAGTTTTTCGCCGATTCCGACCGTCTATTTGTATGGATTAATCTTGATGATAGTTTTAATTTTTTTTCAAAAATCTTTTTCTGATTTTTATTTTTCATATTTCTTCATTTTTTTCTTCTTTTTTCACATTATTTTATATTTTTTCTTTTTTTCTCTTTTTTTCACATTTTTTTATATTTCTTCTTTTTTTCTCTTTTTTTCACATTTTTTTATATTTCTTCTTTTTTTCTCTTTTTTATTCAGATTATTTTTGAATTAATCAATCTAATTTGTTTATGTTTTAATTTTATTTTTCATTTTCTGTTTTCGATGCCATTTGATTTTTTATTTTTTGTCTTCTTTATCGGTTTTGATGTATATTTTCCCTCTCTTGATTTTCATTCCATATTGAAATCTTGTCGGACTTTGATTTAATAACGAGCTATAATCTTGTAATCTATCTTGAAACTTGTTGGTTCATGATTTATTTTTCTTGAAGATGAAAATAAAAAACGGTTATGCTATATATTTTTCATACCTTATGGATGCCCGTACAATTATTTTTTCAGAGGTTTTTTGTTGTACAAGGGGGGATGCGAAAGTCGTTTTTGCATCTAAAAAACCACTTTCTATGGTGAAATGAATATTCCTGACAAATTGATTCCAAGAATCAAAAAAAACAATTTTTGGATTATTCGTTCATATAACATATTTACGGAGGTAAATAAATGGACAAACAACAAATTTTAAAAGACTTATCTGACGCCATGGTTACCTGTAAAAAGGACAACATTATGGCCGCCGTCGAAAAAGCAAAAGCCGCAGGCATGCCCAGCGAAGAAATCATTGACGGTCTTTCCGCAGGCATGACCGCTGTCGGTGACCAATTTGAACGTGGAAAATTATTCCTTCCGCACGTCATGATGGCCGCAACCGGCATGCAAGCAGCCGTTGACTCTCTTAACCTCGGGAAAACCGGCGGTGCCGCAACTGTCAAGAAAGTCATTATCAACGGAACCGTCGAAGGAGACGTTCACGACATTGGAAAATCCATCGTGTCTACCATGCTTCAATCATCCGGGTTCGAAGTTCACGACCTTGGTCGCGACGTTCCGATCAGCAAATTCATCGAAGCCGTGAAAGAATACAACGCTGACATGGTCGGCTTGTCCGCTTTGATGACCACAACCTTAAACGGTCAAAAAGATGTCATTGAGCTCCTCAAAGCCAACGGCCTCCGCGACAAAGTGAAAGTCATGGTTGGCGGCGCACCCGCAACAACCGCATGGGCCAAAAAGATTGGCGCCGACTGCTATGCTGAAAACGCCAGCGAAGCCGTCGCACAAGCAAAAGCCCTTTTACTCTAAGGTGATTCCAAATGGCAACAGAATATGCATTAAGAATGGGTGACGGCAGCAGAGTCTTCATGACCAAAGACAAAATCAAAGAAGACATCCTCGCCGGTGCCGGAAACGCAGTTGACTACGGAGAGGTCCCGGACCTGACCGCCAACGAAGTCGAAAAATTGATTGAAATCATCACCATGCCCGGAAAATCCGTCAGTGTCGAATACGGTATGGAAGTCCCGGTCACACACGACATCGGAACCATCCGCCTCGACGGTGACCAGGGCAACAGCGGTGTCGGTATCCCGTCCAGCCGTTTGGTCGGTATCTTGACCCACGAACGCGCCTTTGGTGCCGACACAATGGAACTCGGTCACATTGACTACAGCTACAAGCCGGTCAAGCCGATCGTTTCCCAAGAATGCCAAACCATGGAAATGTGCCAGGCCAACACCACCATCCCTCTTTTCTACGGTGCCATGCCGAACATGGGGCTTTACTACACCCCGGACGGGCCGTTCGAAAATCCGGGAGACTTGATGAAAGCCTTCAAACTCGAAGAAGCCTTTGCCTCCATTGAGCACTCCGCAGAACACCTCTCCCGCGACATTGTCTGGATTATGCAAAAACTCTGGGCAAGCGGCGCAGATGGAGTCAACCTCGACACAACCGCTGCCGCCGGAGACGGTGACGCATTCGGTACGTTGACCGCGGTCAAAGCACTTCGCCAACAATTCCCCGACATGTACATCGAAGTCGGAATGGCCGGAGAAAGCATCATCGGTATGCACGGCATGCTCGAATTCGAAGGACACAACTTGGCCGGCCTTTGGCCCCAACAACAAGCCCCGATCGTCGAGAAAGCAGGTGCAAGCGTCTTTGGTCCTGTCGTGAACACCAACACCAGCAGAACCTTCCCGTGGAACCTCGCCCGCTCCATCACCTTCATCAAAGAAGCCGCCAAAGTTTCCAAACTCCCGGTCCACGTCGACATGGGAATGGGTGTCGGCGGTATCCCGATGCTTGAAACCCCGCCGATTGACGCCGTGACCCGCGCCAGCAAAGCCATGGTCGAAATGGCCGGCGTTGATGGTATATAGATCGGTGTCGGTGACCCGCTCGGTATGCCGATTGCCCACATTATGGCCTCTGGTATGACCGGTATGCGCGCCGGCGGCGACTTGGTTGCCCGTATGGAATTCACCAAAAAGATGAAGATCAAGCAAGCCAAGGAATATGTCGCGAAAAAAGTCGGTGTCGACCCGTACGACTTGTCCGACGAATACGCAATGAGAGAAGTTCGTGAAGAACTCGGAATCGGTGTTATCACATCCATGCCGGGCACCCCAAAAGGAATCCCTGCTAAAATGAACATCGAAAAAGCTCTTGACATCAAGATCAACAGCTGTAACTTCTTCAGAAACCAACTCAAAAAGTAATTCTTGAAAAAGTCTAAATTTAAAATTTAAAAATTTAAAAATTTAATTTGAAAAACGAACCGCCGGAAAAAAATGTCGTATGAAGCAATTCATCGGATTCATTTTTCCGGCGATCCGTTGACAAATTTAAATTGAATCAAAAACAGTTTTTAAAAAAATCCGCCAATAATCAAAATTTTTGGCGTATTTTTCCATTATCTCAAAATGGTTTTTTCAATAATTTTCATAATTATTGTAAAATCATCTCAAAAACAGGTTTTTCAATAATTTTCATAATTATTGCAAAATCATTCAAAAACGGGTTTTTCAATAATTTTCATAATTATTGCAAAATCATCTCAAAAACGGGATTTTCAATAATTTTCATAATTATTGCAAAATCATCTCAAAAACGATTTTTTTCAATTCCATGTTAGTTCTATTTTAATTCATACATAGAGGTTTTAAATTATGTCAAAATGCAATGCATTCGCTGCAACCAAAGTACTCAATGGTGTCGAGTTTGAGCTCTTCACGCCGGACGAATTAAAAGCCATTCATGAAGCAACCATGGACGTTTTGAGCGACCCGGGTATTCAAGTTTCCAACGCTGATGCCAGAATTGCCTTCAAAGAGGCCGGCTGTATCGTTGATGAAGCCACCCAAGTTGTTAAAATTCCGGAATTTGTTGTCCGAAGAGCTCTTCAAACCGCACCGTCCAGATTCACTCTCTGGGCCAGAAACAAAAAATACAACACCGTTCAAGAATGCGGCGGCAAAGTCCACTGGACCTGTTTCGGTACCGGTGTCAAAGTGTGTAACTATGTCGGTCCGGGAAAATACCAAACCGTCGACTCTGTTGAGAAAGACATTGCCGACATCGCCAAGCTTTGTGACTGGGCTGAAAACATTGACTACTTCTCCTTGCCGGTTTCCGCCAGAGACTGGGCCGGAAAAGGCGCGCAAGACGTTCACGAAGTCTTTACCCCACTCACCTCCACCGAGAAACACTACCACGACATTGACCCCGTCGGCGAAAACGTCGAAAAATACTGGGAAATCATCAAAGCCTACTACGGCGGAAATGAAAACGAGGCCCGGAAAAAACCGATTATGTCCTTGTTGGTTTGCCCGACCAGCCCGCTTGAACTCAGCAACAACGCCTGTCAAGTGATCATGAAGGGTGCCCGCTACAACATGCCGGTCAACGTTCTGAGTATGGCCATGTCCGGCGGGTCCGCTCCGGTTTACCTTGCAGGAACCCTTGTGACCCACAATGCCGAAGTTCTCGCCGGAATTGTTTTGGCACAAATCGCAAACCCGGGCGCACCCGTCTTCTACGGCAGCTCCACCACAACCTTTGACTTAAAGAAAGGAACCGCACCGGTCGGATCCCCGGAACTCGGCTTAATCAGTGCCGGTGTGTCCAAACTCGCGAAATTCTACGGTCTTCCGGCCTTCGTCGCCGGTGCATAGACCGACGCGAAAGTTCCGGACGGACAAGCCGGTCACGAGAAAACCATCACCACCATGATGGCGGCTCTCGGCGGCGCCAACAGCATCTACGGAGCAGGTATGCTTGAACTTGGTATGACTTTCTCCATGGAACAACTCATTATCGACAACGATATCATTCAAATGGTGAAAAAAGCGATGGAAGGCATTCCGGTTTCCGAAGAAACCCTGGGTGTCGACCAAATCAAGAAAGTCGGTATCGGCAACAACTTCTTGGCATTGAAAAAGACACGTGAACTTGTGGATCTTCCGTCTTCCCCCAAGCTCATCGACAGAATGATGTTTGGCGACTGGGCGGCTGCAGGCAGCAAGGATATTGCTTCCCGTGCACACGATGTCTATGTCGATGTCATGAAGAACCACGTGGTTCCGCCGGTGGACAAAGACATCTACGCCGCGATGAAGGCACTTGTTGACAAAGCAGACAAAGAATTCAAAATCTGATTTTATCAGATTTTTTATTTTTTCGTTATCCACTGAAAAATTTTTGAATAATATTTCAAATTTAATTTCAATTTAGTATCAAATGTATCAATTTAGTATCAAATTTAATATCTAAATTAAAATTTTATACAATTCAAAAACGGTTTTAATAAACATTAAGAGGTTTTAAATATGGCAAACAGAGATGAAATTATTGCAAAAGCACGAGAATCCATTATGGAATTCGATGGTGAAATGGCAGAAGAAGCAGCACAAGAATCAATCAAAGCCGGCATCAACCCGGTGGATATGATTGAAAACGGCTTTACCGCCGCGATGAACGATGTCGGCGCTCAATTCGAGCAGGGAAAACTCTTCCTTCCGCACGTCTTAGCCGCATCCGAAGCCATGAACGCCGGCATCAAGGTCTTAAAGCCGGAAATGGAAAGAGTGAAAGCCCAATCCAAAAGCCACGGAAAAGTCGTTATCGGAACCATTGAGGGTGACATTCACTCCATTGGAAAAGACATCGTCGCTTCCATGCTTGGAATTGCCGGTTTTGATGTGATTGACCTTGGCCGTGATGTTCCGATTAAGGAATTCGTTGCCAAAGCAAAGGAACACAGCCCGGTTGTTGTTGCGTCTTCTGCCCTGATGACCACCACCATGGTCAACCAAATCCAAATCGAAGAACAACTCAAAGAAGCCGGTATCCGCGGTAATGTCAAAACAATGATCGGCGGAGCCCCATGTACCCAAGACTGGGCCAACAAAATCGGCGCCAATATCTATGGAGAAAGTGCTTCCGATGCGGTTTCAAAAGTTAAAGCCGCAGCAGGCATTTAATCCCGTCTGTTTTTACCTTCCGTTCAAGTAAAAGAAGGAGTCCATTCTTCTTTTACTTTTTTTTAAATTTGTGCGTGATTCTTTACAATCGCTTTGCTGCTTAACATCCTACCGGACATTACTAAATGCTTTTTTTCGGTGCCGTTCTGATCGATTGAATCTAAAAATAAAAGCGAGGAAATTGAAATGACTTATTGTTTAGGAATCGATACGGGTGGAACTTACACAGATGCTGTGATTATGGACGCGAAAGCAAAAACGGTTTTGGAGTCTAAAAAATCGCTGACAACTTACCCGAGCCCGATCGGAGGCATTTCTTCTGTTTTAGACGCGTTGTCACCGGATTTGCTGAAATTGGTGTCATCCGTTTCAGTTTCCACCACGTTGTCGACAAATACGGTTCTTGAAAATACGGGGGATGCCGCCGCCTTAATTCTTGTCGGTGATGAAGTTCTTTTGAAAAATACGGATCTTTCCCTTGAATCTATAAATCATCCGATCCAAAATTATATCATTGTCCGTGGCGGTCACGATGAAAACGGCGATGAAGCAACACCGCTTGATACGAAAGCGGTCCGGGATTTTGTCTTTTCCATGAAGGAAAAAGTGTCAGCTTTTGCGGTTTCTTCTTATTTCAGCGTCCGAAATCCGGCGCATGAACTCCTTATCAAGGAACTGATTACGGATTTGACTCGGGACATAGAGACCGGCCATTCTCATCCGGTGGTCTGCGGACACGAATTGGCACAGTCGTTGGGTGCTTATGAGCGTGGGGTGACCGCCTACCTCAATGCCATGCTGCTTCCGGTGACGCGCCGTTTTGCCGAATCGGTCCTTTCCGAAATGAAGCGCCGGAATCTGTCGGCAGATATTAAAATTCTTAAATGCAACGGCGCAGTTTCCGGAATCTTGGAGGCGATGGAAAAACCGGTTGAATCTATTTTTTCCGGACCGACCGCAAGTCTTCTTGGGGCATCGTTTTTATCCGGCCGGGATACTTGTCTGATGATTGATGTCGGCGGAACCAGCACAGACATTTCCATGATGGAGGGTGGTTTTGCAGACATTTCGGAGTCTGGGGCGACAGTTGGCGGCTGGAAAACAAAGGTGCAGGCGGTTCGGATGGAAACGTCGGCATTGGGCGGAGACAGCCAGATTTGGCTGCATTCGCCTTCCATTTCCGATCTGAATTCTGAAAAAATAAGAATTGGGCCACGTCGCGTTATTCCGCTTTGCCGGGCCGCGGCGCAATTTCCGGAAATGTTGTCTCTTCTCCAAGATCGGCGGTATTTTAATAAACTCCATATGACGGAATACATTCAGCCGGTCCGTTTTTTTATTCGAAGTGGTGCCGAAGTTTCGCTGACGTCCGAAGAACAATTTGTTTATGACCGCATTCAAAACACGCCGACGTCGCTTCATGATATTTTTTGGGGAATGAAATATTTGCCATCCGACGCACTTTCCCGTCTGGTCTCAAAAAAAGCGGTGAACATGATTGGTTTTACACCGACCGATGTTTTACATGTTTTAGGCGAATATGGTGAATTTTGTACGGAAGCATCCATGATCGGCGCCGGCATCCTGGCTTCTTTTTTGGACATGAGTCCGGTTGAATTTTGCCGGCATTTGAAACAGATAATCACTCAAAAGATGGCACTTGAAATTGTTTATTTTTTGGCGGAGAAGGGGATGTCGGATCTGTTCTGCTCCAAATCCTTATTCAATCATTCAACGTCGGGCGTTTTGTCTTTGGAGTTGTATTCATCGACCGCAGATTCCAAAAAATTCATCCGCTCATTCTTGTCATTCCCAAAACCATATGTGAAATTTAAAATCAATGTTCCGATTGTCATGATCGGCGGACCTGTCAAGGCTTTTGTTTCGGAGCTCCATGAACTTCTCGATGCAGAAATTTTAACGCCGGATTTTTTTGAAGTTGGAAACGCGGTTGGATCCCTTGTCGGAAAAGTGTCCAAGCGAATTGAGGTGACGGTTCGGACGGTTCATATCGATTCCAAATATGATTTAAGAACGCAAGGCATTTTGGTACATTATCCGGGCGGCCGGCGTGCTTTTGATTTGAGAGACGCGGCCGTCGAGTTTGCAAAATCAACCGGAAAAGCCCTGATTGAGGAGTACATGCGCCGGGAAAATATTCCCTTGGACAAAGTTGAATTGAAAATGAAAGAAGAGAATGTTTTTATTAGCAAAGGAACGGTTCCGGTTCAGACAACTTTTATTTTTGAAGGATTTGCGAAAAATTTGCTGTAACAATTTACCGACGGTTTTTACCAACTATTTCTATTTCAACGGTTTTTTAATTTTTTCAATAAAACCGGCAGGTCATTTTTTTTTGATTTTTTTTGTGTGTGTTGCGCCGTCGCTGTGCGTTATGGCAATGAATTTTAATTATTTCATCAAAACCGACGGTCGGGTTTTGTTTTTTTTGTTTATTTTTTGTTTATTATTTTTTTGTTTATTTTGTTTATTGTTTTTTCATCGCTATCTTTTTAATTTTGATGCGCCTCTTCTTTTCAAATGGCAAAGCGCGAACTTTTCAGAAATGACTATTTTTTTTCCGATAAAGGAGAAACAGTTTTTTTAGCGGACGCCGTGCCCGGCAAATCTGGAATTTCCGGCATGAGCCCGGCCGAGCGGCCGATTCGGGAATATATTGAAAAAGGCGTGGTTGTCATCAACAAGCCGTCCGGTCCGACCAGCCATGAAATTGCGGCTTTTGTGCGGGACATCTTAGAAGTTAAGGTGGCGGGACATTCGGGGTCTTTGGATCCGGGCGTTACCGGAACGCAGCCGGTCATGATCGGGAAAGCCACGCGGGCGGTTGCCGCGCTTCGCTTGTCCGGAAAAGAATACATTTGCCTCATGAAACTTCATCGTGCGGTCCCGAAAAAAAAGATTGAATCCACTCTTTTGGAATTTACGGGTGGCGTTTATCAAATGCCGCCGGTTCGCTCCGCCGTCAAACGCGCGGTCCGGGTCCGCCATATCTATTATATTGAACCGCTGGAGATTCGCGACACGCTGGTTTTGATGCGGGTTGGCTGCGAGGCCGGAACTTACATCCGAAAATTGTGCCACGATGCCGGCATGGCGCTTGGCGTCGGCGCGCACATGCAGGAACTGGTTCGCTCCAAAGCCGGGCCGTTTACGGATTTTGAATCCGTTTCGCTTTACGCGCTCAAAGACGCCTACGCGCTTTGGAAAGAATCCGGAGATGAATCTGAACTCCGCCGGCTGATTTTGCCGATGGAGTCGGCCTTTGCGCACTTGCCGAAAATTGTGGTGCGCGACACGGCCGTTGACGCGCTTTGTTCGGGTGCGTTTTTGGCGCGCGCGGGAGTTATCAGTTATGAGACGAGTATTCAAAAAGGCGAAATGGCCGCTATTTTTTCACAAAAAGGCGAAATTATCTCCTTGTCCGTTGCCTTGATGTCGCCGGATGAAATCAAAAAGTCCGAAAAAGGATTTATTGCTCGCCCAAAGGCGGTTTTGATGGAAAAAGGAACTTATCCGGCTTTTTGGAAAAATCGGGAAAATAAATCGGTTGAATCCGAAAATGAATTGAAAAATAAATCGAAAAATGAATCCAAAAAAGAATCGAAAAAAAGAGTCCAAAAATAAAATTTGAATCTCCCGGAATCATAATTTTCAATAAAAATCTCAAAAAATCCAACAAAAATATCCCCAAAAATCCGGCAAAAATCCCATAAAATATTAAAAAACACTTGCTCGAAGAACAAAGAATATATACAATAAATCTATTTTATAACTCCTGCTTCATGCCGAGGTAGTCTAGTGGTAGGGCGCAAGCCTGGAAAGCTTGTGGGGCGTAGCCCCTCGGGAGTTCAAGTCTCCCTCTCGGCGCTTTATTTTTACCTTTTTACTTTCTTAACCGGTTTTCCCCTTCTTTATTTTCTTTAATCTTCTTACTTTCTTATCGTCAAAAATGTTTGACAAAAGGTTTTAACAAAAATTCTCGCAAAAATATCCGCAAATATTTTCATGGCATCTTCGCAAGACGCTTTTTGAGATTGTGCCTTGAATTTTATTGTGTGTTTATTTTTTACATTTAGTTCTGTAATTTTACCGGAGTTTTGTTAATTTCTTTTAAGACTTGAATATTCTACTTCTTTTATCTTTTTATGAATCTCTCATCCTTTTCAGTTTTTATTACATTTCTCTAATGATTTGTATATTTTTAATGATTTTTAAGCATAGATTCAACAATCTCAAATATATTTTACTCCGGCTTCCGATCTCTTTTTTTATAAACTATATTTTAAAAATAAAAAAAATATATCTTGTATTATATATATTTTTCTTCTTTTTGGGGATCTCTTATCTTAATTTTTTATTGTTTGGTATGTATGATACAAGTTAACACTCGCCATGTCACAGCACGCCATTTATTGTCAATGGAAATACATATATTCTCAATTTGTTATTTTATAATTATGAATGACATAGATTTGTCTCGGCTGCAGAACTCAGTGATCTATTATATGATCCACAAGGGTTCTTTGGATCGGATTGATGATGCTGATGCATTGACCATCTGCATGATGAAAGACATGTCTAAAAGTTACGCGGCATGATTTTTCAACCATCTCTTAAACACAACGTTTCGATCTGGTTTCCTCTTTTTATCCGTTAATTTTGATTGTAAACCTTTCTTCATTGTTGTAAATTTCCTTTTTGTTGCTGCAAATCTTTCTTCTTCATTTCCCGAAACATTTTTTCAATTTCGTTGTAACTCTTTTTTCACTTTCGTTGTTACTCTTTTTTCACAAAAACATATTTTCCATCTTATTTTCTGCCGGAATATTTTTACGGGACCAAATTTTGGGGGTTTTGAAATTTTATTTCTTTTGAAACGGCATTGAACTTATTCAAAAAAATCATTTCATAAAATTTATATTAATTGAATTATAATTACTGAAAGAGGTGTGCTGTAAGTTTTTGATTGACGAATTTTAAAAAATCGGGTGGTGTTTTCATGAATTCTGTTTTTTCATCGGTTTACAAAAAGATCATTTTTTATTTGTCGGACCGGCATCGGCAAAAATATGCAAAAACTTTTACAATTGCGGTTTTTGCAGGGGAGTCCTTTTTTTATTTCATTTTTCTTCCGCTTTTTTTCCTGACAATTGGAAATTATCTTTTCCCGGAATCTGTTTTTTCTTTTTCCGGCCGCCAGCTTCAAACCCTTATGATTTTATCGGTATTGATTGTTTTTTACGGTTTTCTTCTCATGGGCTGGTCCATACGCGAACTTTGGATTTACGGGGCAGGTTCCCCGGCGGCGGGTGCGCCGCCGCAAAAATTAGTGACATCTGGGCCCTACGCTTTGTCCCGAAATCCGCTGGCGATTGGAAACCTGATTTATTACATCGGGATTTTGTTTTTTGTTTCCGGGTCCGTTGAAATCTGTTTATTTACATTTGTTTTTGCAGGCATCTCCACATATTTTTATCACAAACACATCGAAGAGCCGGTTCTTGAAAAAACGTTTGGAGACGAATACACCGCTTATAAATCCAAAGTTTCCGGGTTTTTACCGTTTGTTGAAAACAAAAGAACCGATTCAAAATTTTAAACATTTTTTTGTGAATTGGTTTTTTTTGGTTTTTTCACGAATTGATTTTTGGTTTTTCTTAAGTTTTTGAAAAATAAAAGAACCCGAAATCTTTGGACCTGAAAAGGTTATATAAGATGAATACCTTGGGACGTGAGCATTTATTGAAAGCCTTTTACTTTTTAACGGGCTGCTTGAAACCGATTAAGTTCTCAAAATCAAATAAATAAGCATTTGAGTTTTGCAGATCATATTCGCAGATTATTAGGGCAATAGTGTTCCTACAATTATCTATAATTCTAGTGTTCACCCCCATCTGCTTTTGAAATTTTTAGGTTTCAGGCTAAAGGAATGCGTTTTTCCAAATGGAGGAAAACATATGGCCAAAAAATCGGAAGAAAATAAAAAGAGTGTCGATAAACCGGTCGATAAGAAAAATGTCGACAAGAATCTCGATAAAAACGTCGACAAAAAGAACGTAAAGGGTCAACCGGTTGAAGAAAAACCGGAAGAAGACGAAATCCGCCACCTTGTTCGTATCATGAACACCGACTTAAAAGGGGCACAGCAAGTTCAATACGCTTTGACGGGTATTGACGGCATCGGTCTTCGCATCTCCAAAATTATCGCAAAAGACGCGGGAATTAATCCCACCGCCATCATCGGTTACTTGTCGGAAGAAGAAGTCGCGAAACTCGACACAGCCATTTCAGGCATCGAAAAGTCCGCTCCGACATGGATGTTAAACCGCCAAAGAGATTTGGTTACCGGTGAAAACAAACACCTTTTGGGTGTCGACATTGAATTGACTTTCAAAGAAGATATCAACACACTCAAAAAAGTGCGCGCTTACAGAGGCCTCCGGCACGAAAGAGGACTCAAAGTCAGAGGACAAAGAACAAAATCCACGGGCAGACGTGGTTCGATCGTCGGTGTCAGAAAGAAGAAGTGAGCGTGAGTTAAATGGTATATCCGGGTAAAAAACACAAAACTTATGAAACTCCGAATCATCCGTGGCAAGAAGCCAGAATGGCCGGAGAAGTTGAATTGATTAAGGCTTATGGCCTTCGTAACAAAAGAGAAGTCTGGAAAGCGGAAAGTTCTCTGAGAAAATACAGGTCTGATGCCATGAACCTTTTGGCACACTTGGCCGCATCCGAAGGGGATTTAAAAGGAAACGCAAAGACGGAAGCCGACCAAATTTTGGGAAGACTTATCCGCTACGGAATCTTAAAACCCGATTCCGAAATCGACGATATCTTGGGACTTAAACCGGAAAACATTTTGGAACGCCGGCTCCAAACCCAAGTTTTAAGACTCGGTCTTGCAAGAACCGTTCTTCAGTCCCGCCAATTTATCACACACGGGCACATTGCCATCAACGGCAGAAGAGCCACAATCCCGAGCATGCTCATTTCCAAAGAAGATGAAATGAACATCGCTTACTACGGCGAATCTCCATTAACCACCGAATCTCACCCCGAGAGACCGGTTCAAATCGCATCGTCCATTGCGGACGGCGTCACACTCCGGACAGCGGCCGAAAACAACAAAAAGGCACGCACTCAAGGAAATGACGGTAAGAAGGGCGGCAGAAAAAGCGGTCCCGGCGGCCGGCCCCCCCGTGGCAATGCTCCGGGCGGCGCACCCCGTGGTAACGCTCCGGGCGGCGCACCCCGTGGTAATGCTCCGGGCGGCGCTCCACGCAGCGGCTCCGGTCCAAAAGGCGGCGCAAGCGGCAACAGGAGGAACTAATTATGGCTGAAATGAAATGGGCAGTTGCTCACATCAAATCCTCATTTAACAACACAATCATCACCATCACCGATTTAACCGGTGCCGAAACCATCGCGAAATCATCCGGTGGCATGATTGTGAAAGCCGCGCGGGATGAGAGTTCACCCTACACGGCAATGCAAATGGCCAACCAATTGGCGGAACAATTAAAAGACAAAGGAATCACCGGTATTCACATCAAAGTCAGAGCACCGGGCGGAAACAAACAAAGAAGTCCGGGACCGGGCGCCCAAGCCACCATCCGTGCGTTTGCGCGTGCAGGCATCCGGATTGGAAGAATTGAAGACGTGACACCGATTCCCCATGATGGAACCCGCCCCAAAGGCGGAAAACACCGCATTTAACGGTTTCATATTTTAAAACAAAATTTCAAAACCGGAAAAATCATTTTTCCGGTCTTTGAAAAATTCGTTTTTTATTTTGATTCTTGAATTTTTTATTGATTATTTCTTATTGATTATTTTAAAATTATTAAAATCAATCATTTCCGTAAAGCCTCAGAATTGTCTTTTTTCAGTTTCATTTCCAAAAACCAAGGTGAGTAAGATGGACATTGATATTATTGAAGTGTCGAAAGGGTCGGCCAAGTTTGTCCTTTCGGGAACAAACGCAGCGTTCGCAAACGGTATCCGAAGAGCGATGATTGCGGATGTTCCGACGCTGGCCATTGAATTTTTGAATTTAAACGACAACACGTCCGTTCTTTATGACGAACAGTTGGCACTCCGCTTGGCGCTTGTTCCGTTGTCAACCGATTCCGAGTATGTCCCGCAAGCGGATTGTACCTGCGGCGGCATCGGATGTCCGGCGTGCGAAGTGACGCTTCGTCTGGACGTTGAAGGTCCGAAAATGGTTTACTCCGGAGATTTCATTGCCGCCGACCCGAAAGTTCGTCCCGCCGATGAAAAAATCCCAATCGTTGACTTAAAAGAAGGGCAGCGAATCATGCTTGAAGCTATCGCACATGTCGGATACGGACGCGACCATGTCCGCTGGCAAGCCGGCGTTGCGTGCGGTTACAAAAACATCCCGATTTTAACGGTGGAAAAATGTGAATCTTGCGGCAACGAAATTTATGAAACGCCGGATGGAATTGTTTATTTGATTGACGGAGAAGCCCGTATTTCCGATGATGATATCTTGAAGTGTGCCAAATGCGGTTTTCAAAAGCGCGTCGGCGATTTAAATGACCCGGCCTCCTTAAAAGTGACATTTGATGAAACTTCCTTTATTTTCACGCTGGAGTCCGATGGTTCTTATTCGTCGTCCGAATTGATTTTAAAGGCAGCCGATGTCATTAAGGAACGCGCGCAAGAATTTGCGGGTATTTTACAGGATTTGTAATTGCCTCATCAACGAAAAACAAAACAAAGCAATTTAAAAATAAATATATTTTTTTGTTTTTTTTTGTTTTTCTTGTTTTCAAAAATGAATGCAAAATCCGCTTTAAACAACATCTTTATATACGATAAATCGTATTTTCAAAGACTATACCGGCAAATGTGTTGGTTTATTTTTTAATATAAAACAAGTGCGGGGGTTGCCCAGCCGGTCAAAGGCGCTAGGTTGAGGGCCTAGTCTCGTAGGAGTTCGTGGGTTCGAATCCCATCCCCCGCATTATATATTTCATAAATAATATCATTTTTTCGTTTTTTTTTATTTTTTTGCTTTCTCTCTTTTCTTTTTTCTCACTTAATTCATTGTTTTTAGCGCCGCCGCGCGTTATGGCAACACATTTTTAAAAAAATGCAATAAAATCCGTAGGGTCGCTTTTTAAGAATGAATAAAATTGGGTTTTTAAATCTATTTTGCAATTTGTTGCAATTGTTTACTATTTTGCGATTTGCTGCCTTTTCCCACACATTTCTTATCAAATTGGTTTTTTTTCCGAGAAATTCAGACACAATATGATTTTTTCAAAACTTTCGAGCGTATTTGTCCGGGTCGGAACAATCATTGTTTTTGTTGTATTTTCGCGACCAAAGGGAGCTGTTCGCGAAGCGAATCTTGGTATTCAGTTGTTCCCCCGCCATTTGAAAAATTCGCGACCAAAGGGAGCGAATTTTTTTGGAAAAATATTTATCTGAATCATTTCTTTTTCTTCTCATGGAACCGGATTTAGATGATGTTTGTTTTGTACTCGGCCGCCTCTCAATCAAAAATTTGAAATCCTTTTTGGATACGCTGAATTCCTATTGTCAGGAATTTAATTTGACGATTCAAGGTTTTGATGAGCGAAAAATCATGGATATGGATCATTTGCTTTTTGCGATTCACCGTGCGAAGGAATCCTTTGCAAACCATACCAATGTCGCCAAGGATCCCGGGCTTGAAATTATGCGGTTTGCGTCCGGACAGCGGCAAATCGACAAATCGTTTTCCATGGGACTTTCCGTTGGCGATAACAAATATGTTTTTGCCATTTTCGGTGATTTATCGGAACCCGATATTGTTAAATCCATGTTTGTCGATGAGTTCCAACTGCGTCGGACAACACTCTCGCCGCTTTCTGAAAAAAAGGCCTATTTGATGGCTCAATTCGGAATCACGAATGAAGAACTCAAAGCGGTCGGCGAAGATAAATTAAAGGATTTAATTATGGAGCGGGTGGCTTTGGTGGATATCACCCGTTAAATATTTTATTTGATAGCGTGTTTTTCAAAAGATTAAATGCTTAAATAATAAGCCTCTCTTTAAATGGAATGATTTTATTTTGACCTATTGTTTATTGATTATTTTGAAATTTTGATATTTTTCGTTTTATTTTGATTTCCCTTCTCTAAGTGATTTGTTATGCCTCACCCTAAAACCGTAGAACAAATGATGAATTCGGCCGGTCCGATTGAACGACATGTGATGCTTTCCCTTCTTCAAATTACGGAAGCGGCAGCCGTTGCCTCTGCTTACCAAATTGGACGCGGAGACCGAAAATATGCCGACCACGTCGCGGTTGAAGCCATGCGGCGCATGCTGAATCAAATTGACATTTGCGGTACTATTAAAATCGGGGAAGGAGAACGTGATGAAGCGCCGATGCTTTTTATCGGAGAAGCGGTCGGAACCGGACAGGGTCCTGAAGTTGAAATCGCCGTCGATCCTTTGGAAGGCACAAATTTGGCAGCCGATGATGTCAACGGATCCATTGCCGTGATGTCGATGGCGGAAAAAGGTGGCATTTTCCATGGACCGGATATTTATTTTGATAAAATTGTCGTCGGTCCGAAAGTAGTTTCCTATGAGAAAAAATCCGGGAAAAAAATTAATATTGACGCCCCCCTCCTTTCAAATTTGGAATTGGTATCGGCCGCTCTTGACAAACCCATTTCCGAATTGACGGTTGTTATTTTGGACCGCGAACGGCACAAAAAACTCATTTCGGAAATTCGGGCGGCGGGCGCACGGGTCCGGCTGGTTCCGGATGGCGACTTGATGCCGGGCGTCATGACTTGTTTTTCCGAGTCGGGCGTGGACATGGTGATGGGAGCCGGCGGTTCGGGAGAAGCCGTTTTAACGGCCAGTGCGGTTAAGTGTCTTGGCGGAAAAATTACAGGACGGCTGGTTCTTCCAAGTGTTGCCAACAACAAATCTCCGGCAGATATTGAGAAAGAACTTGATGAAAAGTTGCCAAGACTTATGAAAATGGGAATTCCGAAAAGCGAAATCGGAAAAATTCGGGAAACAAACGATTTGGTCCCGGGAAAAGATGTGATTTTTTCGGCAACGGCAGTCACCGATGGTCCGTTTATGAACGGAACCCGGCTTTTAAAAGACGGTGACGCATGCATGACCAGCATTTGTATCGGAATCTCGGGAACGGTCCGGGTTATCGAAAGTGTTTATGTTCGGGACAAAGAACAAAAAGCGTTGGCGCTTTAAGTTTTTTCCATTTGAATATTTTCGCTTTATTTTTTTGGCAATTTTGATCATCATGAAGATTTATTTTGAAACATTCGGCTGCTCCGCCAATCAAGCATCGGCCGAGACCATGCTTGGAATTGTCCGGTCCATGGGATTTGAACTCTCCGGCGAAAAGGATGCCGATGTTTATATTTGTAATACGTGTACGGTCAAATACACGACCGAACAGAAAATCCTTCACAAAATCCGCACATTTGGAGAGCTGGGACGCCGGGTGGTTGTTACGGGATGCATGCCGGAGGTCCAGCTGGATTTGATTTTAAATGCCAATCCGGAAGCTTATGTTTTGGGCATCAATTCCATATTGGACCTCTCAAACGTTTTGTCTCAAATCCGGACAGATTTGAGTTTTATTTCTGTTTCCGACTTCGGTTCCGAATCTGTTTCCGATTCCGACTTCAATTCTGTTTCCAATTCTGTTTCCGATTCTCATTCATTATCCGCTTTGAATTCCGGGTCTGGTTCAAAAAATCATTTTCCGTCACCGGTTCGGATTTTTTCCAAAAAACCGGACGGTTTTTTGAATTTACCCAAAGTCCGGTACAATTCCAACATTCATATTTGTCAAATTTCCACCGGCTGTAACTTCGGCTGCTCTTACTGTATTGTCCGCCTTGCCCGCGGAAAATTGATTTCGTTTCCGCCGGAAGAAATCATTTCCGATATTGCAGCTGCGGTTGCCGACGGCTGTTTGGAAATCTGGCTCACCTCTCAGGATGACAGCCAATACGGCATGGATTTTCTCAAAGATTCGCCATACTATGGAATGCGTCTCTCTGATCTTCTTTTGAGGATTGTTCAAATCCCCGGAAATTTTAAAATCCGTGTCGGCATGATGAATCCATTTTCGGTTTTGCCGATTCTTCCCCAGCTCATCGATGCTTTTTCCGACCCGAAAATTTTTAAATTTTTGCATTTGCCGATTCAGTCCGCTTCCGAAAATGTGCTCAAGACCATGAATCGGAATCATAAAATGAGTGATGTCGACCTCATCATCCGGACATTTTCAGACCGGTTCCCGGACCTGACACTTTTTACGGATATCATTACCGGATTTTGCGGGGAGACGGAGGATGATTTTTCAAAGACGGTAGACTGGGTGAAAACATACCGTCCGGACAAAGTCAACATTTCCAAGTATTCGCCCCGCCCCGGAACGAAAGCGTATGATTTGCGAAACTTGGATTCCCGAATCATGGTGGAGCGATCAAAAATTTTGTCGGAAATCACCGACCGGATCAAATTGGAAGATAAAAATAAACGCATCGGCCGGATTGAAAATATTTTCGTGTCCAAATACGGCAAAGAAAGCGGTGTCTTGGCACGGACCGACGATTACAAACCGGTGATTGTCAACAACACCAATTTAAAACCCGGCGACACGGCAAAAGTAAAAATTGTTGACGCGACACCCGGATATTTTATCGGCGAGCTTGTCTGATAAAAGAGAGAAAACCTTTTTCTTGTATTTTTTTAAAAAATACGGGAAATATTGAAAAAAAAGGTCGCGAGGGTGAAATAATTTTGGTTGTTAATCCAAAATCGTCACGTTTCGCCCGTCTATTTTGATTTTGTTTTCTACGAAAAGGTTGACAGCTTCCGGGTATGCTTTATTTTCTTCCACCAATATTCGTGCGGCCAGCGTTTCTTCGGAGTCGCCCGGCAGAACCGGAACGGTTTTTTGAAGGATTACCGGACCCTTGTCAAGCGCCGGTTCCACAAAATGAACCGTGCAGCCGGACACTTTGACGCCATACTCCAAGGCTTGTTTTTGGGCGTGAAGGCCGGGGAAAGCCGGCAAAAGCGACGGGTGAATGTTTAACATTTTGTTTTTATATTCCGAAATGACGCCGTCGCTGAGGATTCGAAGGTAGCCGGCCAAAAGAACGAGGTCGGTTTTGTTTTCCTTTAAAATTTCAAGCAGCCGGTTGTCAAATTCTTGCCGGGACGAAAATGTTTTCGGGTCAATAAAAATTCCGGGAATATGGTGGGTTTTTGCACGAGCCAGGGCATACGCATCCTTTTTATCGCTAATGACGCAGGAAATCTTTGCGTTGCGGATTTGCCCGTTTTCAATCGCATCAATGATGGATTGAAGGTTTGTTCCCCGTCCGGAAACAAGAACTGAAATCTGAATCATAGGCTTTCTTTTAATCTTGGTTTCTATATTAAAATTGCCGTAATAGAAAAAACATGAACTGAATTATGTTTTTGATTTTTAAAACTATACGTTTTTTTGAAATACTTAAAAAAATAAAAACCGCCTCAACTCCACGTTTTTTACATTAAAATATATTTAATTAAATTAAATATATTTAAAAACGTTAGTCCTTTTACTTATTTTGAGGCAATTCTTCGAAATGTCGTCTCTATTCTGTTTTCAGAATAAAAATCAAAAAAAGTAAAGCATAAAAAATGTGAAAAACACAAGAAATATAAAAGAGTTCAAAAAATTAAAAAACATAAATTAAAGCTAATTAAAAATAAAATGTAAAAAAATTAAAAAGTAAAAAGTAAAAAGTAAAAAATTAAAAATAAAATGTAAAAAAAGCAAAACTTATCTTCAATCAAGAAGTGCATAATTTCATGACTTCCAAAGGAGTCATGAAATTTAAACACTTTCTTGGCCTGTTATTCAGCCACTCTTCTAATTCTTTCACTTGTTTTATTGAAATCAATGAAAAATTTGTACTTTTAGGGAATATTCTTCTAATTATCCCGATCGTGTTTTCCACCGTTCCTTTTTCCCAACTGGAATAGGTATGACAGAAATAAGTATCAATATCCAACTCATCCTTCAATCTCATATGAGCAGCATTCTCTGTCCCATTATCGAAAGTGATTGTTTTTCTGAATGCCGGATCCAGTTGTTTTAAAGTAGCAATCGCCTTTTCCATCATTTCATGAGCAGATTTATCATTCAACAAATTAATCCAGGTATATCGCGTAACCCGATCCACAATTACCTGAAGGCATGATTTAGATTTTTGTGACCCCAAAGTGTCAATTTCAAAATCGCCCACTCTGATTCTGAGATTTACAAACTCGGGTCTATCCTCAATTGAAACTCTGTTTGATATCTTTCCTTCATGCTTTTTTGATTCCTTTCCTCTTTTCCTTCTGATTCGATGATGTCTTGGCAGATACTGAATTAATTCTTTCCCGACAGAATAGATGTATCGATAAATTGATTCATAATTGGTCTTGAGATTTGGATAATCCATGGATATTCTTTTAGCAATTTGTTCCGGCGTCCATCGGTTTTTCAATTTTTCATGAACGTACCGGCGAATATATCTATCCTTCAATATTTCCTTCTTTGCAGCATCATACTTTCGTTTTTCGCTTCTTTTATGTGCTTGGAGAGGATTATAGCACACATCATTATGTGGTGGTTGATTCCGCTTTAATTCCCGGGAAACAGTTGATTGTGAACAGCCAATCACGGTTGCAATCTGAGTTTGAGTACATTTCTATGATTTGTACATTCCAATGTCTATTCGTTGTTCTAATTCTAGGTGCGAATATTTTTTATCTTTCAATGTGTTTTGCATCATGGGTGCTTTCCTCTTCTTTTTGTGCAAGAATTAGATAAGTTAAGCACCCACATTATTTTTTCGGAGATTATGCACTTCTCCATTGAATGTGGGAAAATAAAAAGTAAAAAACTAAAAAATAAAATGAAAAAGATAAATAAAATCAAAAAATTCGATCAAATGAAGAAAATACAAAAGAGTTTTTCTTTCAAAAATGAAAATCCGGCAATATTTCAGCCGGATTTGGTTTTTATCTCTTATTTCTTTTTTCATCTCTTTGCTCTTTTGCTCTTTTCATCTCTTTTTTTCAAGAAAACCTCAACCTTAAATATCAAAAACGCATGAAATAAAGCGATTCATGTGACTTTGAAATCTTCAAACCCTTCGGTTCCCACAGTTCCTTCTTTGATTGTTCCTGCTTTTCGGATTCTTCGAAAAGACGGCGAGCCTTGCCGCCGTTTTTTGGATGAAATCGGCATTTTGAATCATTCCGGCCGGCCGTACGCCGATGACATTTTTTTGTATTTTCCGCTCCTGAGATATCCGAATAAATCGGAATTATCTCTTTTTTGCGAGCGTTTTTCGCATTTGGAAAGCATGATATTTGAATGGCCCGCGGAATTAAAAACAACCGACCAACCGGACTTTGGAATCGATTTTGAGACAGATTTGGGAACAGATATGGATATGAATTTTGGGACAGATCTTGAAATGCGTTCGTTAGATCCCGAAATGAAGGAAATCTTTCTCCGATTCATTACCGTCGCCGAATTTCTGCTTCAGGAAAAACAATTGACTGTCCCCGATATTCTGGGTTATTCTGTGGCCTATGAAATGATTGGCGATATTGCGGTCATTGATGACAAAACAGTCATTGAAAACCCGCAATCCATTCTTGGAAATCCTCAAACCGTTCTTGGAAATCCGCAAACTGCTGCCGAAAATCCGCAAACTATCGCTGAAAATTCAAAAACCGTCTCAAAAATCGCATCCGCGATTTTGTCCGCTCACCCCTCCATAAAAACCGTTCTTTTATCCGGAGGCCCGGTGTCCGGCGAATTTCGGGTCCGGGATTTGGAGTTCGTTGCCGGCAATCCCAAAACTTCATCCGTTCACAAAGAATATGGATGCGCTTACAAAATTGATTTGGCGCGTGCTTATTTTACGCCGCGGCTGTCCACCGAACGCTTCCGGATTTTGTCTCAGATTTCCGACGGCGATTTTGTCATCGACATGTTTGCGGGCGTTGGTCCGTACAGCATTTTAATCGCCAAAAACAAAAAAAGCGCAACGGTAGTTTCCAATGATAAAAATGAAGCGGCGGTTGAACTTCTTGCGGAAAATATGAAACTCAACAAAGTCACAAATATCATTCCGCTCAACTTAGATGCTCTTGATTTGGAAAAAGAATATGCCGGATGCGGCGACCATATCCTTATGAATTTACCGCACAACGCATGTGATTTTTTGGACACGGCAGTCGCTTTGGCAAAACCGGGCGGCATCCTTCATTATTATGCGATGACGGAAGAAGATGATCTTTTTGACGGCGAAATTAAAAAGATTCGGGCGGCGGCAAAAAAACAAAATCGGGAGATTCAAGTCATTGAAAAGAAAACAGTCCGCTCGTATGCGCCGCACCAATACAATATCTGTCTGGATGTCCGGATTTTGTAAGATATAAACTTCAAAATATATCAATCTCAAATTATTTTTTTACGAGATACGATGATTTCTCCATTTTCTTTTTCAAATTCCTTTATTTTTTCACTTAGACAATCTGACAAAATTTTAGCGGCTTCAGCTGTTAATATCATCAATCCATCGCTGTGATAAACACATTCATCTTCCGTTTGGAATTTCTCATTAAACAATTCCACTCTAAAATCAACATCTGTTCGATTAACGGAAACATTTGTCGCATAAGTTTTATGAAAGAGGGGAGTTCGAATGATGGAATATTTCTCTGAAATTAACTTGGAGTTTTTTTCAATTATCTTTTTTTTTTGAGATGAAACAGAATTTTCTTGAGTCATGGTTATACCACCGATTTATGCAGATATGAGATGAATGTCATTTGAGCACTTTGTATCGTCTTTGTAATATTGGATTTTTGGGGCTTTACACACCAATTGGTCTATACCAAATTCACTTTCTTCAGTGTAATTGATTTCAACAATATCTTTTTTTAATTTTTTAATTTCATTTTCATCGCTATCTTCATATTTTGAAATAAATAATCCATTTTCGAATACACTTCCCACTAATTTATTGACGACACCGTTGTTGGAAAGTTGGTAATAGTTGGAGTTCCCTTTTCTTTCTTTTACTTCGACAATTCCGTTAAAAATAAGTTCTGGCAATTTTTGGTTGACCGATGTCCGAGATATATTCAAGCAATCGCTGATTTCGGTTTGATTGTAATTAGAAATTGAATTTTGAGATAAAAAATCAATAATTTTTATTTCTATGGTTTTTCCTAAAAAATCTTGCAGTGCCATTTTATCCATTTCCTTTTACAAAAACTGTTTAATTGATTGAACAATATGGAAAATATCTATTTATATCTTTTGAATTCTGTTCATTTAATTGAACATTGTAAAATTCATATATATTAAAATCTTGTAAGAATTATGACAATTGATTGGAATGACAATTTTTCGGAATATGAATTACATATTATTTATAAAATCTGCCTTCGTGGGCGAATTTGCAACCGTCATATTGAAGGGGAAAATCTATGTCAAGGAGTGAGATCGGATAAAATCGGTTCTGTGAAAAAAGCACTTAAAGAATTGGAAAGAAAAGAGATTATTCACTCTTATAAAACTCAAAATCGATATGATTATTGTATTCCAAATGAAAATTATAGGTCCGCAATAAATCTTCTGAAACGGTATGCTCCAACATATGAATGGATTAAAAATATTTAATATTGTTATCCATCTCTATTTTTATTCCACTTTTCATCCTTCTTATCTTTGTCTGCAGGACTTTTATATTTCCTTGTTCTTCTTATTATCAAAATAAATATCATTTTTTTCTTTCATTTTATTTCATATTCATGATAAGGATGGATTATTTTGGCACTTTTCGGTACAAATGGCGTTCGCGGGCTTGCAAATAAAGAATTGACTCCGGAGATGGCGCTGAAATTGGCGCGCAGTTTCGGCACATTTTTGGTGAACAAAAATCGTTTTTCCGTCCTGCCAAAAGTCGCCGTCGGGACCGATACACGCATCACGGGAACCATGCTCAAAAACGCCGTCATTTCCGGGCTGCTCTCTTCCGGAATTTCTGTTGTTGATTTGGGAATTGTACCGACCCCATCTCTTCAATATTATGTTAAAAACGAGAGTGTTGACGCAGGTCTTGTGGTAACCGCGTCGCATAATCCGCGGGAATACAATGGCATCAAACTGATTGCCGGCGACGGAACCGAGTTTTCGCGCGAAGACGAGGAGGCCGTTGAAGATATTTATTTTTCTGAAAAATTTGAGTGGTCGGACTGGTCAAAAACCGGGGAATTTCACGTGGATTCCAATGCCAACGATGCCTACATTCATGGAATTCTTTCCTTGACCGATCAACAAACCGTTTCCGGCCGCAAGTTTCGTGTTGTCGTTGACACGGGTTCCGGTGCGGGTTCGCTCACTCTTCCTGTTTTACTTCAAAAGCTCGGCTGCCAGGTTTTGACCATCGGTGCCCAGCCGGACGGAACTTTTCCTTGGAGAAACCCGGAGCCTCTTCCTGAATATTTGGGGGAAATGTCGGTTCTGATTCGGATGTTTGGCGGCGACCTCGGGGTGGCGCAAGACGGAGATGCCGACCGCGCGGTTTTTATGGATGAGCGCGGCGAATTCATCGACGAAGAAATCATGCTGGCCACAATCGGAAAATTTGTCCTCCAAAAAGAAAAAGAGAGTCTCAAAGCCGGGGAAAAACTCGGCCCCGTTGTCACAACCGTCAGCACGTCCGGCCGTCTGACCGATGTCGCAAAAGAAGCCGGTGCCGATATCTTTTATACCAAAATCGGATCGATTGACGTCGGCCGAAAAATGACGGAAACCTGTGCGGTTTACGGCGGCGAAGGAAACGGCGGCATGATTTTTCCGAAACATCAGGTTTGCCGGGACGGTGCCATGGCCATTGCTTTTGTATTGGAAGCGATGGCAAAAAACAATTTAAAAGCATCTGATTTTAAGAAAATGGTTCCCGAATACCACAATGCGAAATCCAAAATAAAAACGCCCGGAGTCGACCCGAAAATTGTGATGAAAAAACTCACAAAAGACGTAATGTCCCCGCAAAAGAAAAAGGAAATCGGATATGTCGACGCGGAAACCATCGACGGCGTCAAACTCCGGTTCAAAAACGGCTGGCTTCTCATCCGTCCCTCCGGAACTGAGCCCATGATTCGGGTGGCAACCGAATCCAAAACAAAAGAAGAAGCGGAAAGTTTCATAAAACTCGGGGAAAAACTCGTGGCGGAAAAATTTAATGAAATAAATTCGTTCGGCAATGAAAAACAAAAATAACAAAATACAAAAATAATAAAATAACAAAATAACAAAAATAATAAAATAACAAAAAAAGAAAAAGAGAGTCTCAAAGCCGGGGAAAAACTCGGGAAATCAATTTTTTAATTTTTGATTTCTCATTTTTTGACTTCATCATCCGTCGCCGTTGGCGTAATTTTGTTGTCTTTGCTTTTGATCACTTCAAATCGTTTGTCCGGTTTTGCTTTTTCATTGGAAATTTCCGCTTTTTCTTTTCCGGTGATTTCCACATCTTCATGTGTTTCTTCTTCGGCGACGCCCAAATAACGTGGCTCATCTTCTTCTTCTTCCTCATACATCATTTGGGCGTCTTTGAGCAAAATCACGTAATCGGCAGAATTTTTAAGCGCAATTGAAAAGCCGGGCTGGATTCCAAAAATAATCGTCTCTTTGCCTTTTTCGTTGGCTTTATTGAGAAGCGGCTTAAAATCCGCATCTCTGGTGACAATCGCAATCGTATCGATGTTTTCATTGTAGACCAGTTCCATGCCTTCGACCGCCAAACGCACATCCACATCCGTCGAACAAATGATCGGTTCCAAACCATGATTTTCAATCGCTTCAATTAATTTATCGGATGCGTATTGGTTGATGAAAACTTTCCCGATTTTCACATTTCCGTATTCTTTTAAAACGTTTTTAATTTCATATAAATCGACATTGAATTCCTTGCGGATAACGTTGGGGCCATCCACCAAAAGACCGATTCGTCTCCTTTCGACCTCTTTTTTGGAAGACAAATATTTTGTAATGGACCCGAGTCCGGTTTTTGTTGTCTTCATAATTTTTCAAGACCTTTTTCCATTCATGAATGTGATAAATGCAATCGTTATAAACTAAAATTAATAAAAAATAAAATTAAAAACACAAAATGAATACAAATAAATTAACAGACATGTAAAAATACATATTATAAACAATTCACAACAAACAATTCACAACAAACAATTCACAACAAACAATTCACAACAAACAAACCAATGAACCGCAAACAAAATGACACTCATTAAAACCTTGCAACCGCAAGCAATATGATATAAATCTTCTTAATAATATATATTTTCTCTGAATCGTTGAATTTCATTTTTTCTTTTTCATTTCAATGAATCAGATATGTGTATGAAGCTCCCCGAATTATTAATAATTTTCGAAATTTTTCAGGTTTATTTAAACGATATCCGACAGATGGTATTTTCGGATGGGCTCTTCCGATTTGGATGGTTTTTGTTTCAAATAAAATTGATTTTTTTGGCGGCGGCCGCTTTTTTCTCGGTAAAACCAAATCTCTCCGCCGTACGTGGAAAACAAATCGTATGTCATTTCAAATTGATTGAATTCTTCATCGGTGAGTTCAATTATCTTTTTGCCGGTTCCGTCATACACTTCCAACAGAACAATTTCTCGGACACGCTTCAAGGCAGGCGTTTTTGGCTCTTTGTCAAAATAAAGCGTATAGCGAAGACCTGGGAGCCAGCACGCATACATCTTTTTAAAATCCAAAACATGAATCAAAATTTTCTCATCCGGAGACGGTTTTAAATATCCGTGACCGATGACCGGCGATGAAGAAGAGCCGGACAAATCGGAAAAATCAGTTGAATTGAAATCCACCAGATTGGAATCCATTGAATTTGAATCCGCCGGATTTGAATTTGCTGAATTGGAGTCCGTCGGATTGGAATTTTCTGAATTGGAGTCCGCCGGATCGGAATTTTCTGAATTGGAGTCCGCCGGATTGGAATTTGCTGAATCATTTTCAGATTCATTTTCCTGTTCATCCGCCCTCCAATCTCTATTTGCCACTTAAAACTCCTGAGGCTGTTTTCCTCTCAATTTTTTCCGGTAATGGTAGCCGATGAGCAGGCCGACAAAAAGACCGCTCAGGTGAGCGACGTGTGCAATCGAGTCGCCCGAATTCATTAATAAGAAGTCCATCAGCGCATACAGAACAATCAAATACTTGATCTTTGCCGGAATGAAATAAATGTAAACTTGCAAGTTTGGGTTAATTATGGCAATCGCCGCCAAAATTCCCATAATTGCGCCGCTTGCGCCGACCAAACCGATGCCGGACCCGGCTTCAAAATATGTAAATCCAATCGCTGCGACAATTCCGGAAAAGATGTAGGTGGCAACAAATGGTCCTTTGCCAATGATTTTTTCCAAATATGTCCCAAAAAAGAACAGCGTAATCATGTTGAACAAAATGTGCGTAATATTGTACGGGCTGTGCAAAAACATGTGGGTGATTAATGTCCAGGGATATCGGGCAATGTAGGCAAAATCGGCCCGCAGCATCAGAATATTGTACAGAATGTAGAAAATTTCGACATGAAATATAAAGCCCAAAAACGCAACAATTTGCATCAAGACGCAAATCAGAATAATCACATAAGTTGGGCTTGAAAAAATTGTTTTCCAAAGGCTTTCGCTTCTTTTAGACGCATAGCCATATTTTTTTTCAAAATTGTCCCGGTCATAATAATCGGCCTTGGGCGGATTTGTTCCTTTAGAGGCACCCGTTCCGTACGTTTTGACGTAAATACGGGAATTTCCGGCTCCGACATTCACGCCTCTTGGGTCTTGAAAACAAACATGATTGTTTCGAGAAATATGGTCGTCACAATAGTTTTTTCCGCAGACGCCGCAGACCGGCTGCGCTGATTCTTCCTTACCACAAACATGGCATTTTGTCATTGTTTTTCCCGCTTTATTTTTTAAATAATATGTTTTTTAAATGCAAGTCTAATTTTAAAGGTAAGTCCAATTCAATGTCAATTTTAGTTTTTCATTCATTTTTTAATTTAAGGTTTTTTCAATCGGTTTCTATTTTAAAAAAAACGCCGGTTCCCATCAAAGATAGATGGATTTTGTCCCCGAACCTTAAAACATCTTCAATGGACGCGTTTTTATTCCATTCGTAAACATAATCGTACGGACCTTGAACCGGCTTAAATCCCAAAGACATGAGTCGGCTGTTGACTTCGGACGGATTGGAACATTCGCTGCCGCTGTTGTACCAAATCAAAAGATATGTTTTCATTGCAATCAATCCCTCAAAAATTCAATTCAATTTAACTCATTCGCTATTTATTTTCATAATTATTTGTTGTTTATTTTCATAATTATTTGTTGTTTATTTTCATAATCTCTTTTTATTTTCCGTTTATTTACATTTCATTGGAGCATGCACCGCCGCAACATCCCGTTTCTTTTTTATCGGCTTGTTTTTTTTCATCTTTCTTTTTCGCGTCTTTTTGCCTTTTGCTTTGAGCTTTTGCGATTTTTGAAACAGCATCAATGAGTATGTCCACTTCTTTTTTTGTGTTGTAAAGCGCAAACGATGCCCGAACGGAACCATCCGGAATTCCCAAAAAGTCCTGAAGCGGTGTTGCGCAGTGGCATCCGCTGCGCACACAAATATCCATATTACTCAAATGGCCGGCAACATCAATCGGTGCCATATTTTTGATATTAAATGCGACAAGCCCTGACCGGTCCTCGGGACCATAGACCTCCACGCCTTTTATTTCCAAAAGGCGCTTGGCGGCGTTTTGCGCCAATTTCTTTTCATGCTTCTCAATATCGTCCAAATTAAATTGGCTCAAATATTTGACAGCGGCACCAAGACCGATGACACCGGGAAGGTTTGGAGTTCCCGCTTCCAATAGTTCCGGCGGAAGTTTGCTGTCATATTTCCCATCTCGGCTGGCATGGCAGGTCGTTCCGCCGCCGAGGTTGGCCGGCGCAATGGAACTTTTGTCTTTTAAATACAAAACCCCTGTTCCTTGCGGACCCAAAAGACCTTTGTGGCCGGCGGTCGCGAAATAATCGCAATCCAATTTTTTAAGATTTATTTTCATGTGGCCGGCCGACTGCGCACCATCAATCAGAATCGGAATATTGTGGTCGTGTGCGATTTTTGTGATTTCCTCCACATCTTGAATGGAGCCAAGAACATTGGAAATGTGGGTGATGGCAACCATCTTGGTATTTTCGGTGATGTTTTTTTGAATATCTTCCGGACGGATGCGCCCTTTGGAATCAATATCGACGACATCGACAACAATTCCCTTTGTTTTGATCAGGCGCAGCCAAGGAACAAAATTAGAATGGTGTTCGGCAATGCTTGTAATCACATGGTCGCCTTTTTTAAAATCAAAGCCGTTGGCAACCATATTAATGCTGTCTGTCGTGTTTTTCGTAAAAATAATGTTTTTTTGATGGATTTCATCCGGTTTCTTCATGGCGTCCTCCATGGTTTTGACCGGCAAACCAAAGAATTCGGCAACGTTTTCCCGGGATTTTTCGTAAGCTTCCGTTGCTCGAAAACCAAGTTTGTGCGCGCTTCGCCCGTAATTGGCGGTATATTCATAATAGAAATCACACATGGCTAAAACGGCGGGCTTGGGCGTTTGTGTAGTAGCTCCGTTGTCCAGGTAAGTTGTTTTTTCAAGGACAGGGAAATCTTTTCGGATTTTTTTAACGTTGTACATGAGTAAAGAAAAGAAGGGGAAAAATAAAAACTTTTGGATTTTTATATTTCCGGGCTGATTTTCTCAAAATTCAAAGAATTTTTCAATATTTTCAATCATTTCCGCTAAAACGGAAATGATTGAAAAACCCAATTCTTTGAATTACCGGATGGTTTCAAGCGCGTTTGCCGTCATTTGCCGGTATCCGAAAAAATCGGGAAGGTAATGCTTCAACACATCGGCTGATTTTGCCGTGTCATTTTCCAAATCCATTATGCGCTCATGGGTTTTTTGAGCGGTTTCAAAGACCCAGATGTCTCGGTCCTTTTGGTCGATTTTTTGGATGTATTCCGGGCGGACGGATACTAAAATATTTCCGTCGTCCGCTTTAAAGGCGCTCACCTTTCCGACAACGGTTACAAATGCCGGTGTTTCCATCTCTGATAAAATCCGCATGGCTTCGGCCTGGTATTGCCCGGCGTAAACCATGAACGTTCCGGTCGGGTCGGAAATTCTTGCCCGGTAGTATTCGGAATCGGTTCCGATATTTTCATTTTCAGTCAACGTTCCCGCAATTAAAACGCGGTTGATACGCGCGCCCGTCGGGGTTAAAACATATTGCGGAGCATATTGGTCGCCTTCCTCCCGGTAAAAAACACAGGAGTCGCGCAATTCTTTGGCAAACAAACGGACGGCAATTTCTCTGAAATATCCGGGCATTTAAATCACTTCCTTTTCAAGTTCAAACACACTTTCAAATTCTAATCTCTGGTCAGACAACGGGCCGAAATCCGGATTGTATTTTGAATCATCGACATCGTTTTCCTCCAAGCAGGAATAATCCGCGGGTTTTTCAAAAACCGCATCTTTTTCAGGTTTTACGCTGTTTTGTTTTTGAGCCGTATTTGTATTCTCATTTGAATTTCCGCTTGTGTTTTCGGATTCGTTTTCAAATGCATTTCCGCTTGTGTTTTCGGATTCGTTTTCAAATGCATTTTCGCTTGTGTTTCCGAGTTTGTTTCCGAAAAGTTCGTATTCCAGCTGTTCCAGTTCAATTTTACTTTTGAGTTCGGACACGGCCGCAAGACTGACAGGGTTCGCCGGAACAATGGTCTCAACGATGACATAGCGGTCTGTTTTTGCGCCAAAAACCGTGTAATATTTTCCCAAGAACTCCTTTTTAATCCGATCGCTGACGGATTCCGGATCTAAAGTTTCGGTGGTGAGCAAAACCGCCTCTTCCAATGTCATATTCAGAATTTTTTCCGTCAATTCGCGGTTGAGAATCGCTTCTTGGGCCACTTTCCCGTCGTCAAAAACCGCTTTGATTCTCAAGTCATGTTTTCCTTTTACTTTTCCGTGGTCACCGCAACTGCCTTTGGACAAAACCTTGCTGCATTCCGGACATCTTTTCACGAGGCCGGAACCGGATTGAATATCGACAGCACAGCCGGTCATCTCAAAGGATGCGGATTTGACTTCAATTTCCATATCCACTCTTTCCACCCGGCTGGACCGGTTGAGTTCAATTGCGTATTTTCCATTCCATTCCTTCACGATGACATTGGAAAACAAATATGTTTTTTCCGCTTCCACCGGAATACATTCCGCCGTTTTCCACATCGTAAACCGAATGGTCCCCGTTTCATCCCCTAAAATTCCGGCAGTGATGATGCTTTCATGGGTTTTTTCAAAAACCTGGACAACTTTGGCATACACATCCGTCCAAAGTCCGTCTTTGGTCAACTCCGAAATCTTTCGAACATCATTGTGTTTTTCACCTCTTGTTCCGGATGTGCCGGATTCGGACGGCAAGACTTTCATTTCTTTGTCCGACAACTCAAACGTTGTTGCCCGGTTCATTTCGATTTGAACTTTTTGATTCCAATTTTTGATGAGTGTATTTTTAAAAGTGTAAGTTTGATTGAGTTCAAGAACCGGAAGGTCCGTATTGTTCCAAAGAGTAAACTTAACGACGCCGGTCTCATCTCCTAAAAGGCCGGCTTGCGCAATGCTTTCGTGTGAATTTTCCCACAGCTGAATGACTTTTCCGTCAAACGATGCCCAAGACGCCGTGTCCGTGCCGCCGTTTGTGCCTGCACTTGCAGATCCGACGCCGGCAGAACCCGCGGAGCCGACAGAACCGACGGAAGGGTTTTGATCATCCGGCTTTTGTCCGATTTCCAATATTTCCGAAATTTTCATGTTTTTGGCGCCCCGTCCGGCAAAAACACCATTTTTCGGCAGATTATATTTTTTTATGAGCGCGTTGGTCACCGTCCGTTCCGCTTCAGCCGGCGGCACTTTGTATACCGTGATCCATTCAAAAAGCCTCGCGTAAACATCTTCCTCCGTCAAATCGATGTTTTTTTCCAAGAACGATTTTTGAATTTTTTCGGCGCTTTCCAAAATCCGGTCTGTGTCCTCCGAATTCTGACCTTGTTTTGGGCTTTGGGGCACTTGAATTTCAGCGGAGTTTGGTACAACTTCGTATTTTTCAAGCGTTTCAGCAACAAAAAAATTGTTGATATTGTCTTTCTTTTTACTTTTTTCAATTGCGGTTGCATCTTTTGCATTTATCGAATCTTTTCTATTCGTCATATTCATCATGTCCGTAGACCTCCAATTTTATTTTTGGGTGGGAGGGAGGCAAATATTCCTTTAGACAGTCCAAATATAAACAAAAAATCCAAGCGGTGTGAAAGTATTGCCGCTATCGTTTTTCAATGAAAAATAAAAAAGTAACATACAAAATCTAAATAAAAACTTCAAAAACAAACCGCGGTTTTGATGAATACATTAAAAATTCGCTGCCATAACGCGTGCGGCGACTTGCCTTCAAAAACAAAACAAAAAAAGAGGAAACAGAAAAAAACCGGTCATAAAAAACCGGTTTTACAGAGGCATAAAACCGGATTTTTATTGATGTTTTACAACACAATTGGACAAGCCGGTGATTTCAACAATGTCGCCGTTGTCCGGGCTGTGAATAATCATTTGTCCTTTCTTCAAATACGGGACACGTTTTTCATATTCTGGCGGAAGCTTCACGGATGAAATCGCGGAATCATTGTTGAGATTGAGAACAATTTTCGTGTTCACTTGCTTGAGGATTTCGGTTTCGATATCCTGCGGGTCTTGTGTGATTAAAAACAAACCCAATCCCTCTTTTCGTCCTTGTTTGGCCGCTTCCGAAAACTTGTGAATGATTTTTCCGGATTGCGTCGACGACGCTCTTGAAAGATAGCGGTGGGCCTCATCCAAAACAAGAATAATCGGCGTATTTTTGATTATTTCGTTTCCGGACGTGCTGAGCTTGTTGTCCACAATCACCGACATCATGGACAGAACAATCAAATCCCGAATGCGGGAGGATTGAATGTATTCGGTCGGGAAGACGGATACTTGTCCGGGTTTGAACATGGTGTCAAAAAGTTCGGTCATCGGCTTTGCGTCCTTGTCAAAAATCCGCTCATAGGATTTGTTAAGCACTTTTCGAACAATTCCGCCGTAAGTGGCTTCATGAATTTTTCCGGTCTCTTCGGTATAATAGTTTTTGTTCAAATCGTCTTCCAAAAACGATTTAAAACCAAGATATGTCGGGGTTTCTTTTTTGAAATCGGCTCGTTTGAAATAATCGTCTATCAAAACTTCGTATCCGATTTTTTGGTTTTCCGGCATTTCTGCCGCTTCCAAAATCCATGGATTGTGCCGGACAAAAGAAAACGGAATCGTAAAATCAACTTGTTGCGCCTTGGATTTTCCGGCGTAACGCTCGCCGTCCACTTTGGCGGTCAATGTTTTCGTATTGGAAATTCCGCCAAACGCCACACTTTCCGATTCAAACAAAAAATTTTCGTCATCGGACAACCGATTGTCTTCATAAAGCTGAGAATATTCATCTTGCGGGTCCATGATGACGAGGCAGGGATTTTTTTGGAGCCGCAGATCGCTTCGCTGCCTGTAACAGCTGTTTTTTGCGATGAATTGCCGGAGAATATTTTTGGTCAAAAATGTTTTTCCGGTTCCGGTGCTGCCGCAAACAAGTAAGTGCCGGAAAATAAGCGGGTCTCCCATGGAATAATCATTTCGAAGGTAATATGCAACGGTTGCCGGAATAGAATCGGTTTTGACCAATTCGCCGCCGACACTTAAATGTCCCAAAAAAATACCGGCTTTTGGAATGTTAAGTCCCGTCTGCACCATGTTTTTGTCGGTCACCGGCAAAATCGGGGTATTGGGTTTTGGGATGCGGTCCGCCATCCGACGCTGTAATTCATGACCGTGTTTTTCATACAAAATGCAAATTGGGTCAATCATCGCCAAAAGCTTGTAATCTTCTTCGTTGATTTCCCGCCGGTTTTCTTTGTGCAGCATGCGCCGGGAATGAATTTCGGTGGCGTCGTCGGTTGAAAATTCCTGACGGTATTGAAGTTTGGAAATTCTCCCAAACAGTTTTTCATCTTTGTACGGGACAATCACATAAGAACCGAGACGGATTTGTTCCCGCATGGACGCGGAAATGTATCCGATAATTTTGGCATGCGTTTCATCGATTTCAAGCGGTTCGACGCCGGTTGTGACAATACCGAATGCTTTTTGAATGACCGCTCCGGACTTTTCAGCTGCGGAGATCTTATTTTTTTGTTTGGAGGGATCTTCCCATTCCAAAAACGGCAAATCGTTTCTATTATCCTCACCGTTCTTGTTGTTTCCATCTTTTCCGCCGGATTCTTCTGTTTTTTCCTGTTTCAGCGCGTTTAATTTTTCCTTGATGTCGTCAAAATCCTTTTGGCCTTTTTGTTCAAATTTATCAAAACTCATCTAAATCCCCCCACCGGACGTTGTTGTATGTTCTGTCCACGGTCTCTTGTGCAAATAAATTCTTTATTTCTTTTTTTTCGTCCATGCCGATTTTTGCGACCGTATCGGCTTTTTGAAGCGTGAATGGAATAATTCCGCCCGATAATTCATAAAGCATTTTTCGGGTAATTTTTGCCCGCATTTCCTCATTTTTAATGAGCCCGTAAGGGCTTTCAATTTTAAACAAAAGACCGTCTGATTCAAACGGGACATAAATCATGAAAAAGGAGAGTGTGTAATCTTCCGGTTCAAATTGATGAGAAAGCGTTTCCCGAATCAACGGGGATCCGGTTTTGATTTCTTTTTCATAGAATTGGTTGGGCTGCAAAAACCAATTGGTGTATGTCAAATATTTTTTTTGCGGGTCCGGTTTTGGTGATGTTCCGGGAGCGCCGGACATGCCAATTTTGCCAGATACGCCGGCCGCACTTTCTTTTTTGCCGTCCGGATTTTTTAAAAACGCTTTGAATAATTGCGAGTCGGTTGCCCACGGCAAATCTGAAAACCCGTGTTCCGATTTTATTTTTTCACGCAGCGCATTTATGACTTGCGTCTCCGCCGGATTTTTGACAAAACCGATGACCGGGATTTCATGTTCCATATGAAAATCCATGATGTTGATGTAATTTTGAAGAACTTTTTGCGCGGACGGGTCGTGCCGGATGAGAATGTCGTCGGAGTCTGTTCCCATCCAATACATCAACTGCTTCGGATAAATCGGTCCGTCCATCATGAAAAAGATGTTTTTGTCCCGCTCTTCTTCTTTTTTTAATTCCTCTTGGAACCACAAAATGTGTTCCGATTCCGACGCATAAATTGCCATGTCATGAACCATTCTGGCCATCCGCATTTTGAGGAGGGAGGAATCAATTTGAATCATTTTGCTGCGGCCATATCCGTCGTCAAAATATTTCCAGTCCGTGCTGCTTTGAAAAGACGCGCTTCTTCCCGGCGTAAATCCGGCGCAGACAATGGTTCGCATCCGCTGAATGTCTAAGTCGGTGGGTGTCGCCGCAATCGCGCAGTGGCAAATGTCTAAAAAAAGTCCGCTCTCAAACGGAATCGGATTGGTGCTGCCGCTGTCGGAAGAATAGGTGATTGAAAAATCGTCCTCAAGCAAGCTTATTTTGGAAATATCCACTTTGGAGCGAAACAGCGGGCCGGCGGATTTGAGCAAAGTTTTCCCGCCGCTTTTGAGTTCCGACAAGTTTTTGAAAATTTCAAGATGATCCGTGGTCTCTCTTTTCGTGAAAGAATAATCAATCCCCACAGCGATTTCTTCGATTTCTTTCATGTGGACAGGCTCAAGAGTCATACACAGTCAAAAGAACATGTTTTTATTTAAATCTGCTGAACGCGCGGTGAAACTGATTTTTGAAAAAAGAACCGAATTTAAAAAAACAAGAATATGAATACAAAAAACTAAAAAACAAGAAACAAAATAAAAAAATGAATACAGGAAACTAAAAAATAAGAAAAACTCTTTTTTTCAGGAAGAGCTTTTTGGTTTTTTGATTTTGTTGACAATTTTATCGATATAAAGGGCAATAAATACAAACAAAATCACCAATACAAAACTGGTTAAAATATTTGCCCAAATCCAGATGGATATGCCGAATATTTCCGTTTGAATCCAATAGATATTTTTCCGTCCATAATACCAGATCACCATATAAACAAATATAAGAGCAAAGGAAAGGAAGAGCGCAATTCTCCAGTTTTGAGGTTTTTCTTTTATAACAAAAAGCCCGAAGAAAATAGCGGCAAGAGTTGCAATATAACTTAAAAATATTGCCCAATCTTTGGGCAGAATCGACGCATAAATCCCAAGGCTTATGATGAACACAAGTAAAATGCAAAACAGACTTAAAGCAAGGTAGGTTTTTCTTTTGTTTTTCATTTTTCGGTCCCCTCCAAAAATTGAAACGATTGATTGAAAAACAATCAATCGTCAAAGTCCATTAATCATTAAAGAAATAATTAATAGTTCCAATTGTAATGAAAGCGCTTGCATCAGGAAGTCCGCTGGCCATAAATGCAAGGGCAACATAAGGAATGTTTATATCTAAACTATCATCTGAATTTTTAGCTACTGTATAATATAATTCAATACATCCTGCAAGAATGACAAGAAGAGGACCAATTACTTGTCCGGCTACAGGAGCAGCTAATGCGATTGCACCTCCGGCTATAGTTAAAATGGCAACGCTTCCCGAGGCAGCTAATTCAGCATCATCTGGTGAAAAGTAAACATGAATTCCACCCGTAATGGAGTTTCCATATGTTTCTGCATAACTTCCATTTCCAAAACCGGAATAAGCCAATATAGAAATATTATTTGCATCAGAATTTACATTAGACATGGCATCAAAAAATCCATTTGATTCCATTTCTTCTTCAGTTGCCGTTGCAAAATAGACTCGGTTTGGATTTTCCATGTCCCGCCATGCAATGCCGTACATGAAATATCCGTCTTCTGTATTAAACCGGATAATTTTTTCATGGGAAGTTTCTATTAATATTTCGGAATTGTTTCTTAAATATTCAAGTTCTTGTTCTAAAGCTTCATTTCTTGCGTTATCAGCTTGTGCATTTACAGCAGGAATAAAAACCATGCTGAAAGTTAATAGTGCTAACCAAAAGTGCTGTGTTTTTAATTAATTTTCGTTTCATCATTTTTCACCTATTTTTACCTGTTTTTTATGCAACATTCAAATTTAGTACATATTTTAAGAGATGAAAGACTTCATCAGCGAATGATGCATACAATTTATTATTAAGTCTATAATATATATATTTTTTCATTTATATTTTTTTAAAAATAAATGAAAAAACATTGATTCTGAAAAAATGATAAAAATACAAATTCAATCATCAGATTTATTTATCAGGGAACACAAAAAGCAGTATCTCGAAAAGAATGTTCTTTTGTCAGGAAATTAGAATTATTTTGACCCAGTTATTATTCAAAACAAATATATAATTCAATGATGAATAAAATCTATCTTTTTACTTTGAAAAAGTAAAACAAACAACTGTTTTGATGTTGGTTGCTTATGCTTTATGTTTATTGAAGGGTTAGTATGAAAATTGAAGAATGGGATGAATACAAGCATTTTATTAATGCCATCACGGAGTCGCTCGCAAGCATATCTTCTTCGCCGGCGCTCACGAAAGTGACCGGATACATTTTTAACACCGGCGGAAAAAAACTTCGCCCGCTTGTTATTATGCTGTCCTGCGGCGCGGCCGGCGGGGACTTTAAATCCACCACAAACGCGTGCCTTGCTGTCGAAGCGATTCACACGGCATCTCTTGCGCATGACGATATTTTGGATGCCGGAACCATGCGGCGCAACCAACCCACCATTCATGAAAAATACGGACTGACCGCGGCGATTTTGTGCGGCGACTTTTTGATCGCGAAGTCCATCGAATGGATTTCTATCTACAATCCGCAAGTGGTTTTTGATTTCGGGCACTCGGGCGTCTTACTCTCCGAAGGCGAAATCATTGACGCGAGCATTAAGCGCGGGGAAATGAAAGCGGAAGAATATTTGGAATGCATTTACAAAAAAACCGCCGCCCTTTTTGAAATCAGCGCCAAAATCGGATCCCGAATTGCGCATTCGAATGACGAAGACGCGATCGAAGCGTTTGGAACGTACGGTTATGAATTCGGAATGGCGTACCAAATTGTCGACGACCTTTTGGAAGATTTCGGGCTTTACAAAGACAAGGAGTCGGGGGTTTTGTCGGACAGTCTCTTTTCGATTCACCTCCGGACGATGCCGTTTGCCGAGGCCGCCAAAAAGACAATCCTGGAAGCGGAAGCCTACTTAAACCGTGCGAAAGAAGCGATTGCCGGTGTTTCGGAATCACCGTCCAAAGAAAAAATGTTTGCGTTGGCCGATTATGTGAACAGCCTGATGGATAAAATCAGAAACGCGCCGGAACTTGCATAAAAAAATGTATCTCGCTTCCTTTTCGTTTTTCATTTTTTCATATTTTGTTTTTGTTATGGTTTGTGCCGCGCCGCCGCGTGCGTTACGGCAACAAATTTTATTTTTTTTGAAAAAACCAAACGGTAATTTCTAATTTTTAATTTTTTAACGCAGCTATCATTATATTTGTTTTTTTAAAAACACCTTTCTTTTTTTTGAGTAGAAACAATTAAAATCTTTCAGTTCCCTTATGTTTTTTCAGGTGAAACCTAACTATGAGTTCAGAAATATCTCCTCAGGTGCAAAACCAAGTTGCACAAATTCAACAAGTTCAACAGCAGGCTCAAACGCTTGCGATGCAAAAGTCCCAAACCGATGTCATGATTAAAGAAACGGAAATGGCGATGGAAGAACTGAATAAAGCGGCGGATGATGCTGTTGTTTACAAGTCCGTCGGCGAATTAATGGTTCGGACGGACAAAAAATCACTTTTGGATTCCTTAACCGAGAAAAAAGAAACGCTTTCTTTGCGCGTTCAATCCATCGAACGCCAGGAAGAACGTCTCAATTCCCGGTTTAAGCAACTTCAAGAGCAGCTCCAAAGTATGATTGAACCCGATGGCTCTAACTAAACAGCCGTGACATCTATGAGGGTTACAGACACTGAATTTTTGGGTCGCCTTTTAGATTATCGAAACATTCTTTACGTTTGTCACAGAAACGCGGATCCGGACGCGATTGGAAGCGCTTTTACGTTGGCGGAAGCAATCGGCGGAACGATTGGTATTGTGGATGAATGCAACCGGGTCGCAAGCAACTTAATTGACAAGCTGGACATTCCGGTTGTTCTTTGCCCCGACCCGAAAGACTACGACATTACCGTTGTCTTGGATACGTCCACCCGTGGTCAACTCAACGACATGAAGCTGGACAAGTATTGCCTCATTGACCACCACGCGACCATTGCGCTTTTGGAAGACGCCAAGTTTTTCATTCACGAAGAATCGACGTCCAACGTCGAAATCATCTTTCGGATGTTAAACCGGGCGGGCTTACCGATTTCTGAAAAGATGGGACTTGCGATGATTACCGGAATCATTACGGATACCGGTCATTTAAAACACGCGAATTCCGGTACTTTTCAGACGTTGTCCGAAATCATGATCCAGAGCAATGTGGATTATTATGACGCGTTGGAATTGATGGCGGCAACGCCGCAAGATATTTCCATCCGGATTGCCATGCTCAAAGCGGCCATGCGGTGCAAGTTGGAGCGTGTGGATGAGCGTTTGATTGCGACCACATATGTCAGTTCTTACGGCGGCGCCGCCGCGTCCATGCTCACCAATATCGGAGCGGATGTGGCTTTTGTCGGCTCGACGAAGGACAACAAAAGTGTGCGTGTCAGCGGGCGTGCCAAGCGGGACATGATTGCGACCGGCGTGAATCTTGGAAAAATCATGGAAGAAATCGGCGACAAGTATAATGGAACCGGCGGCGGCCACAGCGGCGCGGCCGGAATTGATGCCGAATGTTCCTTGGAAGAAATCATGACTTACTGTACGGATTGTGTCAAAAAGGTAATCGAAAGGATGGCGGGAAACAAATGTGAATGCCAAGTCATTTCCATGAATGATCCCGACGAGATCGAAGAATCATAAAAAAAACGGAAAAAAACAAAATAAACAAAATAAACAAAAATAAACAAAAATAACAAAATAAACAAAATAACTGAAATAAACAAAATAACTGAATAAATAAATAAACAACTTGCAAAACAGTAAATCAGATTTTTCAATTCAGGCAACTGAGATTGAAATTTTTTTTTTTATTTTTCATGTATCGCATTTATTTTTTTTTATTTTTCTTCTTTTTTAAAAATTCACAAGACCAAATCAATTTTTATTAAAAAACAATTATATATCTTCTGTTTAATTAAATCAATAAAGTTTATAATAATTCATGATTGATATATAATGTTTATCGGTTGCTACATTAAAATCATTTGATCCGAAATAAAAAACATAATCAGGTAAAAGTTTTATAAAATCCAATCATAAATAAAAACCAAAAAATCAAAATCGGGAATCTGAAATGAATCGGAATAAAGAAAAATCATCAAATCTATTTTTTATTATCCTTATCGCCTTGGCGATTTTTTTCGTATTTGTCCCAAGCGTGGCGTTCGCAGCAGAAGCACAGGCAAATAACGCAACTGAGGCAAATAACATATTATCTGGATGGGATACATCCAGCCAACCCAATGGTCATACTTTAAGTTTGACAAGCACGGGCTGGGGCTGCGGAACAATCACTATTCCTGTCAATATTACCAATTTAAAAATTGTCGGTGACGGCGTGAATTTGGCAAATACGAATATTGAAGCAGCGACGCGAACAGCACCGTTAAATTTAACAATCCAAAATTTAAACATCACTGCGCCTTCCGGAAAACATGGAATTGACATCGACGGTGCCGAAGGCACAACTCTTTTTGTGGAAGGCAACAACGAAATTAATGCCACTTTCAGTTTAACCGGAATCCATGTCGGTACCGATCAATTTTTGACAATTACCGCCAATGAATCTGTAAAAGATTCCAACCATTTGAAAGTTTACGGCGGTCCGGGAAGTGCCGGAATCGGCGGAAAAGCCGGAGAATCTGCCGGTACAATAATTATTGCGGGTTTTGTAAAAATTGAAGCAATAGGCGGCGACAGCGTTGGCGAAGGCAACGGCGGTGGCAGCGGCATTGGCGGTGGCGGTGGCAGCGGCATTGGCGGCGGTAGTATTACAGAAATGATAGTATCGGGTTCAGCACAGATTACAGCAACGGGTGGTAACGGTAGTGGCAGCACCGTCTTCGGCGGCGGCGGCGGCAGCGGCATCGGCGGCGGCGGCGGCGGCGGCGGTAACAGTGGTGGCAGTATTACAGAAATGACAGTATCGAATTCAGCACAGATTACAGCAACGGGTGGTGATGGCGGCGTCTTCGGCGGCGGCAGCGGTGGCAGTATTACAGAAATGACAATAAAAGGCGGAACCATAAAAGTCACCTCATCCGGCGGTTACGCAATTGGCGGCGGAAAAGGTGGCGGCGGGTTAACACCCGGAAACGACGGATTTTCAAAGATTATCATTGATGGCGGAAGCATTTACACACCGGGAACGTCCAACAATTTTGCAAATATTCAGGGATATTCTGATATAGAAGCTGATAATAAAATCAACAACAGTGCCGGAAACCCTGTGTTTCAAAAGAAAATCGAAGGGTTGACAGCAAATTCTTTGTATTCCTTGACAAACAATGAAGTAACTGATGTTTCCTTTAAGTCAAAAACGGATGAGAATGGCTTCTTGTATTTGTACCAAGTGGACGGAAAAGGATTTGGAACCGGACTTCCCGACGCAACTGCCTTTGAAGGACAATTTTTTACATGGAACAGCGGAATTTCACCTGCGGACTCTTACCAATGGTATAAGAAAGGACCGAATCCCGGTAATGTATTTATGGTGATTGACGGGAAAACCTCCTCTTCTTTGGAGTTAAATGATGTCAAAACCAACATGAATGGAAATCAATATCAATGCCGTATCACGAAAGGCGGGGAATCTTATTTCATCGGCCCGGCCAAATTGACTGTCCGGCCCGCAACAAAAATTACAACTCAACCTAAAAACCAGATTGTTTTTGACGGACAGGTGGCCACTTTTTCAGTGGAAGCAACCGGAGAATCCGGCGGCACGAATGAATTGGATTATAAGTGGTATAGGGTAGATACGTCCTCTCCTATCTTCTCTGGTGGTTCACAATTTGCATTGACCGGCAATAAATCTACGAACGGGAACTATTATGTAAATGTGATTGATCCGACTTCTGAAAAATGGGATGGGTCTAATACGTTCACATTGACGGTTCTTAAAAACCCTGCGAATACGGTTGCTTTTGTTGGCAAGACAGCAACTTTTTCGATTTCACCTGTGACGGAACCGTCGCCAACCGGTCTCTCTTACCAATGGCAGAAAAACACTTCTGTAAGTTGGGCTAATGTGACAACCGGAATCGGCGGGACAACAAATTCATATACGATTTCTGATGTCACAAGCGGCGATGCCGGAGAATATAGAGTTGTTGTCAAAAAATCGGATGAAGGAATCGTCGCGTCTTCGGAATCTGCTTCGCTGACCGTTGTTTCAAATCCAACAGACACGATTGCTTTTATTGGAGAACAAGCCACTTTTTCTGTGACGGGAACGCTGCCGACCGTTTTCTCTTTCCAATGGCAGAAAAACAATTCGGGAATTTTTGAAGACATTTCCGGCAAAGACGAAGCAACCCTTTCAATGACAACGACAAGCGGCGATGCCGGAGAATATAGAGTTGTTGTAAATTCGGATGAAGGAATCGTCACGTCTTCGGAATCTGCTTCGCTGATGGTTTTTGAAAATCCGATGGATGTCACAGTTAAAGAACAAGTGACGGCAACCTTTGAAACAACGGATGTCAGCGGATTTAATTACAAATGGTTCTATGACGATGGCCGCGGAGTCTTCCAAGAATGGACACCGGATGGAATAAATGCTGTTTTGAGCTTCACGTCAACGCTGGATATGGATGGTTATTTGTTTAAAGTTCAGGTAACCGGTACCGGAATTGGTGTTTCTATTGAATCCGATGCCGCAGCTTTGACGGTTAACGAAATCGGTTCAAGCGGCGGGTTTGGCGGTGAAAACGTGAGAATCACCGGAGGCCGAAATGTTTCAAGCGAACCGCCGCAAATCGGAAGTTCAAACGGCGAACAAAATAATCAAAACGGCGGTCAAACCGGCCAAAACCAAAACAATAATGTTTCCGGCAACGGAAGCGGTTCCGGCCTGGAATCCGGCGGAAACCATTGGATTTGGATAATCGGCGGTATTTTGGTACTTCTCATCATTGGCGGAATTGCTTATTGGTATTTCGTCATGAGAAAGAAATGAATTTGAAAAAAGAAACATCTTTGAAAGATGAAAAAATCGATAAAAAAAGCGGGCGGTAAAACCGCCCGCTTACTTTTTTTGGAGTGAATCTATTTTTTAAAATTCATCTATTTTTATTTTATGTTTTTATTTTGTTTTGATTTTTACGTTCTGATTTTGTTTTTTACATCATTGGGCCGCCCATTCCACCCATTCCGCCCGGCGGCATCGGAGCTGCCCGGGAGGATGCGATGACGTCGTCGATTCGAAGAATCATGATGGTGGCTTCGGTCGCGGCGTTAATCGCTTGCGTCTTAATCCGGAGCGGTTCTAAGACATTGTTTTTGTACATGTCCTCAACCTTTCCTTTGTAAACGTTTAAGCCGGCATTTTTGTTGCCTTTCTCATGCGCGGATTTCATTTCGGCCAGCATATTAATCGGGTCAAGGCCGGCATTTTCGGCAAGGGTTTGCGGAATGATTTCCATGGATTCGGCAAACTTAGAAACCGCCAACTGCTCCCGTCCGGAAAGTGTGGACGCAAATTCCTGGAGCCGGAGGGAAATTTCAATTTCCGGGGAGCCGCCGCCGACAACCACTTTTTGGTCCTCGATGGCAACGCCGACCACGCGAATCGCGTCTTCCATCGCACGGTCGAGCGCGTCAACAACGTGTTCGGTTCCGCCGCGCAGGAAAATGGAAACACTCTTGGTGCCCGGGCACTTGGTAACATAAATCATTTTAGAGCCCGAGGTTTCACGTTCTTCCACAAGGCCGCAGGTTCCAAGGTCGGCTTTTGTGATTTCGTCAATCGTCATGATGACTTTGGCGTTGGTGGCTTCGGACAAGCGATCCATATCGCTTTTCTTGATTCTACGGGCGGCCAAAATGCCGGCTTTCGCAAGGTAATACTGGGCGAGGTCGTCGATTCCTTTTTGGGAAAATACAACATTTGCGCCGGAGTCAATGACTTTTTTAATCATTTCTTTGAGCATGGCTTCTTCTTGTTCGATAAAGCCGAGCATTTGGTCCGGAGATGTAATCTTGATTTCAGATTTGGCTTCCGTCTTTTTGTATTCGATCGCGGCACTGAGAAGCAAAACTTTCGCGTTTTCGATGCGGCTGGGCATGTTCGGGTGAACACGTTCTTTGTCAATGATGACACCGTCAATCAATTCGGAGTCTCCGATGCTTCCGCCGGAGCGCTTTTCGATTTTGATTTTGTCGGTGTCGGCCACCATTTTGCCGCTCGCGTCTTTCTTCACAATCGAGCGGACGGCTTGGACGGTTAAGTCGGATAACTTGTCTTTGTGGGATTCCGCGCCTTTTCCGGTGACGGCGGTCGCGGCGATTTTGGTCAAGGTTTCCACGTCGTCGACGGACACATCAATCGCGATGGATTTGACAATCTCTTGCGCTTTTTCGGCGGCCATCCGGTAGCCGGCGGAGATAATGGTCGGGTGGATTCCTTCGTCCAGAAGGGATTCGGCGTTCGCGAGAAGTTCTCCGGCCAAAACGGCGGCGGTTGTGGTTCCGTCTCCGACTTCGGCATCTTGTGTTTTGGAGATTTCGACAATCATTTTCGCGGCCGGGTGCTCAATGTCCATTTCCCGAAGGATGGCGGCACCGTCGTTGGTAATGATGACATCGCCCATGGAATCGACCAGCATTTTGTCCATGCCTTTGGGGCCGAGGGTTGTGCGGACGGCTTCCGCAACGGCTTTTGCGGCCATAATGTTGTTGTTTTGAGCGTCGGAACCGCGGGTTCTTCTGCTTCCTTCACTTAATATAAAAATCGGTTGTCCTGTTTGTCCAGACAAATGTAAATCCTCCTGATTTTTGAAAGAGTAAAATATTACATAAGAATATTACATAAAAATATTACATAAGATTCATTGTAAGAATCATGAATTGAAAATCAATATCAAGCATTGGTGATGAAGATGATTCAGGATAAATTAATGTTAGAACTTCTATATATAGGTTGCCAGATGCATGTTTATAAAACAAAGAAGGAGAGGCGGAAAACCAATTACGGGAAAACGTTCTTTTTTATGAATAAAACGAAAATAAAAAATTTAGCAATTTAGCAATTGTCTCAAATAATCCGTCCTGCCGGTTTTTCACACGAGAGGACAAAGTTGTTGCTGTAACGCACGTGGTCGCCACCGAGGACTAAAACGAAAAAACCATTAATTTATATTTTCCGTTTCTGCCGAATTTGTTTTTTTAATTTTTAATTTCGTCACCCGCTGGTCGTCGACTTCCAGAATCGTAACTTGAAGGTTTTTGTAATCGAAGCTTTCGCCGACTTCGGGAATCCGTTCAAAGACTTCCAGCGTCCATCCGCCGGCGGTGTTGTAGTCACAATCGAAATTTTTCTCATCCACGTCCAAATGTTCCAAAAGGTCGTAAATGTTGCAATTGCCGCTGACTTCATACGTGCCATCTTCGAGTTTCACGATGTCATTCACGATTTCATCGGTTTCGTCCCAAATTTCGCCGACCAATTCTTCTAAAACATCTTCCATCGTCACAATACCGCTGGTTCCGCCGTAATCGTCCACCACCACCGCAAAATGCGTTTTGGATTGGCTGAACTCATGAAGAAGCGGCTCGATTTTCATGGTTTTGTAGACAAATTTGCAGGGTTTCATCAATTCCCGCAAGCTGGCCGGCCGGGCATTTGCCCATTCTATTAAAACATCCCGGACGTGAACCACGCCGATGATGCTGTCAATGTTGTTTTCGTACACCGGCATTCGCGAGTATCCCTTTTCAACGATTTGTTTCATGATGGCTTCTTGACTGTCATCGACATTGAGCGCCACCACGTCCACGCGGGGGACCATGACTTCTTGAACTTCGGTCGCGTCAAAATCCATCGCGGATTGGATGAGTTCGCTTTCGAGCTCCCCGATGACACCTTCTTCTTCAATGGATTCGATAATGTATTTGAGTTCTTCTTCCGTAACCGTCGGCTGCTTCATCTCATTTTTGCCGGACCGTCCCGCAAAGGATGCCATTTTGGCAAAAACGAAAACAAAGGGCGACAGAAGAATGGAAATGGCTTCCACCGGAACCACGAATTTTACCGCCAGGCTGTCCGCATTGGCTTTGGCAAAGCTCTTGGGCAAAATTTCGCCAAACGTCAAAACGAGCAGCGTCATAACAACCGTCGACACCGCCGCCGCGATTTCTTCGGGAAACAGTTGCCCGAAAATGATGGCTGCAACCGTGGCTGCCGCAATGTTGACCAAATTGTTTCCGATGAGGACGGTGGAAATAAATTTATCGTAGTCGTCGGTGATTTTTAGCACACGTTTCGCTTTGTCATTTCCTTCTTCCGCCATTGTTTTAAAACGGATTTTGTGAATGGAGGAAAAAGAAGTTTCCGCTGACGAAAAAAAGGCGGAAAAAGCCAATAAAACAACAAGCAGCAAATACCAACCGGCGGAAATGTCCACGTCTTTTCACACTCGTTTATTGAAAAACAGAAAAAATTGAAAAATAAAAATGAAATGAAAATTGAAATGTTTGATTATTTTAGTTTTGATTTTTTATTTTGATTATTTTAGTTTTGGTTTTTTGTTTTGATTTTTTATTTTGTTTTTTTAAATACGGTTTTATATGTCTTTTACATATTTACTTTTCTATTTTTCTATTTTCTTTGTATTCTTTTATTTTATTTTCAAAGAGACGAAAAAACTAATAAAAAATGTAAAAAACAAAAATCGGAGAATAAAAATGGCAGGTTTTGACTTAATCACAATGTATATCGTCATCGGCATTTTTGCGTATGTGGCGATTTTGTATTTGACTTACCGCGACCTTCGGATTTTTCGGCGGACCGGTTACTTTTCTTACCGCAAAGGCGCGTTAAAAGGGATTATCGCGTCGACGTTCGTATTAATCGGTATTTTTCTAATTCCGACCGTGAACGATATTTTGGGTCTTGCCCTGATTTTTGTCGGGCTGATGATTAATCAAAAAGGAACGCGGGAAGAAGTTTTCACAAACGCGACCGCTTTTGAAAGATTTATCGGAAAAACAGATATTGTCCGAACGCCCGAAGAAATCAAAGCTGATTATTTAAGGCAGCAGGAAGAATTGGAAAAGGAAAAAAAGAAAAAATATAAGAAATAAATGATTTTCATCATCCATTATTATCCAATCAATATTTTTCAAAAAACAAAAACGAAAAAACGATTCATCAAAAAAATGAACTTGGGGATTCATTTTTAAAAACGGAATGAAAAATGAAAAAGCCGGCAGGAATGCCGGCTTTTTTTATTGATTTTGAAGAATTGTTTTTTGAGAATAATTAAAGTTTGAAATTGTTTTAATTTTTTAATTTTTTAATTTTAAAAATTATAACGTTTTGTAAAATGCTTTTAATTGTTGCCGGATATCGTCCGGCAAAAGCTTGTCCGGGACACCATCAATCGCTCCCTGAATGCCGTAAAGCATATGCAAGCAGGCGTCCGGGTCAGCATGGAGGCGGATGCGAAGGAAAGCCTCCTTTGCACCCGCTCTTTTGAGTTGCTCCGGCGTCTCAATGCCGGCTTGCCGCAGATTTCGTTCCAAAACTTTGCCCACGTTTGGCAAATCCGATAATTCACTCAAAAATTTTTCAGTCCCTGAATTTTTTGGAGAATTAAGAAGCGTTTTCCGTCTTTTTGACAATGTCGGCAATTTCCGCTTTGAGTTCATCCGGAATGCCCTCAATGCCGGCGCTCAAAAATCCGCGCACAATAAGACCGGTCGCCTCGCCTTCTTCCAGGCCCCGGGACATGAGGTATTCCACTTGGTCGCGGGCAATCCGGCCGATTGCCGCCTCGTGCGTCATTTCCACATTCATCGCGTTCGCCTCAAGCGCGGGAATCGCGCGCTGCTTTCCTTTCTCATTCAGAACCAAACCATTACATTCCAAATGACCATAAACTTCCGGCGCGTTTCCGATAATGTCGCCACGCGAAATCATTTCGCCGCCCAGCGTAATCGTCCGGGAAATAATTTCGGTTTTCGTCCGGGGCGCGTCCAAGAAAACACGGCTGCCCATATCCAAAACAGAATTCGGGTGGGCAACGGCAATCGTGTTGAAAAAGGCTTTTGCGCCTTCCCCGACCAAACGGGCGGTCGGATTCGTCTGAATAGAACGAGCCGGCTTTAAACAAACATAATTGTTGACCAATTGCCCATTCTCTTCAATTTGAATTCCCGTGCGCGGACGGACTTCCACTTCCTCCTCCCAATTATGGATCATGCTAAACGTCAGCTTCGCGCCTTTTTGAATGTACATCTCCGTGACACCAATGTGCAGCGCACGCTTGATGTCGTCATGCGTCACACACCCGGTAATCACTTCCAATTCGGCATTTTCCTCAATGATAATAATATTGTGAACCGTCTGCATCGTCTTTTCAGAACCAATCATCAGACAAGATTGAATCGGAAATTGAATTTTTTTGCCGGCCAGCGCCCGGATAAAATAGCCGTCCGAGTCTTCCAAATAACTCTGAGCCGTGTATTTGTCCGCCTCCGGACTCACCAATTTCCAAGAGTATTCCGCCAGCCAGTCGTATTTTTTAAAAGCGTCCTTAAGTGGCATGAGTTCCAAACCATCCACCGCGGTTGAGTGATGGGAAACCGTGTTGTTGTACATCAAAAAGCTGCCGCTTTTGTTTTTGCCGTCCGGCGCAATTCCGGCACTCACCAGCGACTTTTTGACCACGTCATCCAAATCCGTTAATTTATTTACGCGAATGGACTCATCCGGAATTTGAAACGTTTTCATGTCTACAAACGTGCCGTACATGGCCTCTTTGTCCAAAGACTGACGAACGATCACGTCGTCCGTCTTTTCTTTTTTTGTGTTTTTCACACTTTTTACAGATTGATCGGATTTGCCAGTTTGCATCGGATACACTCCTCATACCCTTTTGATTTAATTTCGCTCAACAACCGGTTCGGATTTCCGGAACACATGATGGTTCCATTGCACAAAATGTACGCTTTATCCGCGTCCAAATAATTCAGAATTTCTCCCGTGTGGGTAATAATCAATGCCGAGCTCCGGATTTTTGGGTTGGCGCGGCAATCCCCCTGAGCACACAACATTCTTTGAATGGTCGTTCCCACCTGCGCCATATTCACCGGGTCCACTCCCGATTCCGGCTCGTCCAACAAGTAAAAATCGGGTTTTTGAACCCGGAGTTGGAGAAGTTCCGACCGCTTGATTTCGCCGCCGGAAAAGCCGACGTTGATGTCACGATTCAAAAAGCGGGCCATATCGATGGATTCCGCCATTTTGTCAATATCTATAGATTTCTCCTGCGATTCGATTTCCAGCAGTTCTTTGAGTTTGACGCCGACAATATTTGGCGGACGCTGGGACATTATTCCGATGCCCATTTTGGACCGTTCATTGACCGGCGCGTCCGTGATATCTTTTCCTTTAAAGTAAATTCGGCCGGATGTGACTTTGTAATTGGAAAATCCCATAATCGTTGAAAGAAGCGCGGATTTTCCCGCGCCATTTGGACCAAACAAAATGTTGGTGTCTCCTTTTTCGACGACCAAATTCACATTTTTAAGCAGCGGACGCCCCGCAACATCCACATATAAATCTTCAATTTGAAGCATTTTTTGACTCCTGAGTACTTTTGAACTTGAAATATTAAAGGGATGAGATTGAATTCATAATATTTGAATTAACGTATGTTTTCGATTTTTAAAAAACGAGTAGGATTGACAAAATCGAAATCAATAGGCGATACAAATCAAACCAAAAATCGAACCGGTTAAAAACTAAAAACCAAAAATCGATCAGCGGTCAAAACACGATTCACGATTTATGACGGCCGGTTTGATTAAAATAAGAACTCAAACAAAGTATCTTAAAGATACTAATGTTTCGTTCTATAAAATGTTTCCGACAACATACTAATATATAAATTACAATATAAAATTATCTGTATACCGATACATCACCCATTGTATCCGGTCATGGCGTTACATATATCCGGCGGAATAAATGAAAAACAGAATCGCAAACGCGAAAAACAAAAAACAAATGACGGCAAAGATCGTCAAAAAGACGGCATCCTTGGGTTTCATTTTCAATTCATTCATGTAGGTGCGCCGGGTGCCGGTGTATCCGCGGTTTTCCATGGCAAACGAGACATCGTCGGAAAAACGAATAATGGATGACACGAGTCCCGCCGACAGAATTCTGATGTACCTGACCGGATGTTTTTTGATTTCAAAACCACGCGAAGATGCCGATGTTGTGATTTGCTCTCCGGTCGTAATCAGAAGCGGAATGAATCGAATGGACAGAAAAATCATCACTGCCAAATCGTGAGAGGTCAAACCTGTTTTTTTGGGAAGAAGCGGGCGGACCAATTTGTCGATTCCCTGAATAATGTCGGATTCTTTCGTGGTGGCGGTCATCAAAGCCGCAAACAAAATCAACAGCAAGAATTTGAGCGCAACACCAAGACCGGTAAAGAAACTGTAAAAACTGGGGGACAAGAATCGGAATGTAACAACCGGCGCGGCAACGACAGAGACCGTCAGCGGCATATCCGGATTGACATAAATATTATGGCCGGAGGCCATCAATTCCGCCGGACGGATGTCATAAAACGGGTGAAACGCAAATGGATCGCTTGTAAACAAAAAATGAAGTAAAAAAACCAGGAAGATGAAAAAGAACATGGGTTTTACGGACAAAATCAATTTCCGGAAAGGAACTCGGGAGACAAAAACGCAAATCAAAAGCAAAATGGAAATAAAAATAAGCCCACTGAAAAAGCGTTGGCTGAAGATGATCAGGCTGATGACCATCAGCGCAATGATTTTCGTCCGGGGGTCCAATTTATGAAAAAGAGATTTTCCGGATTCGTAAGTTAAAAATTTTTTGTATACCATATTCTATGCCGCTATTTCCTCTGCTTCGATTCTTATTGCTTCGATTTTTATTGCTGCGATTTTTATTCGCTGTATTTATTTGCGGTATTTTTTCATTTGTTTTTTATATTGATGCCGCCGCCGTTCGTTATGGCAGCAATTTTTTAAAATATTTAAAAAACAGAGGCATGTTTTTTATGAATTGTTTTTAAATAGAGGTGTCCGTTTATTATTTTTAGTTGGCTATATCTGTTTTTGTCATTTTCATTATTTCTATTATTTTTATTATTTTTGAGAATTTTTATCCATCCATTTTCGGATTTCATCGGCGGCCTCCTGAGGGGACGCAACGGCCTCCGAAACATCCGCGCCGGTTTCTTGGAGCAATTTCATGAGTTGAACCAAATCCGGAAGCGGGTATATTCCGGACTTCAAATAGCATTCCGTTTTTCCGTCAAACGTCACGGACCCTTTGTCCAAAACAATAATGCGGTCCGCGCTCAGAATGTCTTTGGGTTCGTGGCTGATGTAAATGACGGTTTTTTTCCGTTCCCGAAGTTCTTGAATCAAATTTAAAACCCGGCCGGTGGCGTTGTGGTCCAGCATAGAGGTGATTTCATCAAACACAATGCATTCGGTTCCCATTGCCAAAATTCCGGCAATTGCCGCCGCCTGTGCTTCTCCGCCGCTGAGCGACGACGGGTCTTTGGCGGAAAGGTCGGTCATCCGAACGGCTGAAAGGGCGGCATCCACCCGAGTTTTGATTTCCCCGCGCGAAAATCCTAAATTTTCGGGACCAAACGCAACGTCTTCCGAAACCGTATTTCCGACAAATTGCGTGTAAGGATTTTGAAAAACGATTCCGACTTCTTTATGAATCGCGGATACGTTTTTGTGTTTTTTTGTATCTTTTCCAAAAACAAGAAGTTTTCCCGATGTCGGTTTTAAAAGGCCGTTTAGATGAAGCGCGAATGTAGATTTTCCGGAACCATTGGGGCCGGCGATGATTGTAAATTCACCTTTGTAAATTTTAAGATCGATATTTTTTAAAATAACGGTTCCATCCGGGTATTGAAACGACAGATTGACAGCTTCAAACGCGATTTCTTTTGTTTGCTCCGCATTCTCGCTCACCGGTTCCGAATTTTCATTCATGGATTCAGCGTTTTCGCTCATCGGTCCAGAATTTTCGTTCACAGATTCAATCAATTTCATCCCTCGGGTGTAATGGTTACCTGATCTGAATCGCTTGCGTCTAAATCTTCATTTGGGTTCGGATAGGTTGTGTTCAAATTGACTTTGTTTGCGAGTCCCGGCGCGACAAAAACAATGGCGATGGTCTTTAAAAGTCCGCCGAGCAAAAACGGCAAACATCCGATGAGGAAAGCTTTTTCCAAAGACAAATGAAGGGTCAATGCCATGAACAAGGAGCCGATAAATAATGTAATCAGGCATCCGAAAAGCGCAATCCAAAAAACGCTGAACGGTTTTTTGTTGGATTTTTCATACAAAAAGCCGACGACGTAGGCAACAATCAAAAAAGAAATCAAATAGCCGCCGGTCGGTCCGAAAAGGACGCCGATTCCGCTGCGTCCTTCGCTGAACACCGGAAAACCGATAAGTCCGACAAGCAGATAGACAAAAACACTGATGGTTCCCCATTTTTTTCCAAGAACAATCGGTGTCAGCACGACAAAAAAAGTCTGAAGCGTGATCGGGACAATCGATATGGGTGTAATCGGAATGGAAATATAAGCGCCAACCGCAATCAATGCCGCAAAAAGAGCAGCTAAAACCATTTTTTTAATTTTAAGATTAATATCTTCCGAAGAATCCATTTTTTCACCGTTGTGATAAACTGACATCTGTTTTTATGAAATTGTTTTTATGAATCTGTTTTTTTATGAAATTGTTGTAAGATTTGGAATAAATTGTTTTGAAAATTTTGAAAAATAAATATTTCGAAATTGATTTGGAAAATCAATGTTTTGAAAATTGATTGGGAAGACTCGTTTTTCGTTTTGTCCGTTTAAGTTTTTTGTAATATGTAAACCTGGTCTAAATTTAAGGTATACAATAAATGAAATAGTATTTATTTTTATTGTGTCAACATCTGAACAATATGTTTACAATTCATTTATTCATAACCGCATCGGAATATATTTTAATCAGAATGTGCTTGTGCTTTTGAAATTGTTTCTTTCGGGCGTGTGGCCTAGTCCGGATATGGCAGCAGCCTCCTAAGCTGCAGGCCGGGGGTTCGAATCCTCCCACGCCCGCTTAAATTCAAAATCAACTGGAGATTTTAATACCTCCATTAATTTATGTAAAATTCAAAACTCAATGAACAAAAACCAAAAAAGGCAGGTCAGGAAATGATTCGGAAAGCCAAAATGAGCGACGTTTTTGAAATCAAAGCGCTTATCAATTCTTATGCGTCGGAAGGATGTATGCTTCCGCGGTCCTTAGACAGTCTATACACGACGATTCGTGACTTTATGGTTTGTGAAGAAAATGGAAAAATCATTGGGTGCTGCGGTATCCATCCGGATTGGGAAGACTTAGGAGAAGTCGTCTCTTTTGCGGTCGTTCGCGGACGCACGCATCAAGGAATCGGAACACAACTTCTCAACGCGTGCATCAAAGATGCCAAAACCGTCGGACTCAACCGCCTTTTCGTTCTGACAAGCAGTCCCCTGTTTTTCAAGAAAAAAGGATTTGATGAAATTAACCGGGAAGAACTTCCCTGGAAAATCTGGGCGGACTGCGTCAACTGTTCCAAATATCCGGATTGCGATTCTGTTTCATTGATTCAGGAAATCTAATCCGTTTAAAAATTCAAGTTCTTTTCTATTTTTGTTTTTATTTCATTTCATACATTTAAAATGACGGAGAAAGAAAATGGCGGACCCTCTTCATGTTGTTCAAAAAAAACCGGACCCGGCCGGAAAAGAAAAGGAAGACAAGCTCCATGAAAATTTGGCGCTTGTCAAAAATATATTTGTCGTCATGAGCGGAAAAGGCGGCGTCGGAAAAAGTACGGTTGCCGCGGCGCTTGCAACCGGTTTGGCGCTTCGCGGAAACCATGTCGGTTTGGCGGACTGTGACTTTCACGGTCCCAGCATCCCGATGCTTTTTGGAATTTCCGGAGAAGATTTAACCACAGCGGGCGACAAACTTATTCCGGCACGGCCGGCGGAAAATCTCAACTTGGGAGTCATATCCATCGGTCTTCTTTTGCCGGACGACGACACGCCGGTCATTTGGCGCGGGCCTGCAAAAACCAGCGCAATCCGCCAGTTTTTTGAAGATGTCGCCTGGGGAAATTTGGATTACTTAATCATTGACCTGCCGCCCGGAACCGGAGACGAGCCGCTTGGAATCATGCAGCTTCTTCAAAACCTCAACGGGGCAATCGTCGTGACCATCCCGCAAGACATCGCACTCACCAGCGTTCGAAAATCTCTGACCTTCCTTCAGAAGTTAAATGTCAAACCGGTTGGAATTGTCAGCAACATGGACGGAATCATCTGTCCACACTGCGACGAAAAAATTATTCTTTTTAGCGAAGGTGGACTTGCCAAAGCCGCCCAAGATTTCCACACGGAAATTTTAGCGCGGCTTCCAATGGATCCTGAATTTTCAAAGGCGCAGGAAAGCGGAAAAATGATTGAATGGATGACCCAAAATTCCGAATGGAAAAATAATTTTGAAAAAGTGTTAGATATCATCGAAAAAACGGCAGCCGGAAATAAATAACGGTTAAGCTGTTTTTCATTTTTCATATTTTATCCAACATTCATTTTATTCAATATTCATTTTTTTATTTCTTGTCGATTTATTCTTTTATTTTTTGTTTTGTTTTTTATTTTATTTTAAGCGCCGCCGCCGCGCGTTATCGCAACACATTTTTGGAAAAATCAACAAAAAGGACGGACTGTTTTTTGTTGTGTTTATTTTTTGTTGCATTTTTATTTTCAGATTTTTATTTTCATCTTTCAATATTTTTTGTCCGGCTTTTATTTTTTATGATTTAAATAATAAGGCAGATTTTCTAAAAAATGTTTAAATCTTTTGTCGGATATTGTTTGTCTTGACGCATTGTTATCAGACTGATAACATTTTTTATTTTCAAATATTTTATATATCTTTGAAGGAATTATTGATATAATCGGGCTTCTTGCCTGTTGAAAAGAAAGTAATTCTGATTCAAAAAAAGAGTGACAGACTATGAATTATTCAAAAATGACAAAAATCACGATGATTTTCCTCTTCGCCATGCTTTTGCTGATTGGCATCGCCGGCGCGCAAGAATGGGTGGTCACCACACCGGGAGACACCGCGAAAAATACCAACATCACGGACAGCGCCAATTTCACCTTCCGCCAGGCCGTTGAAAAATCAGTGTCCGGAGACACCATCACATTTGCAAGCAATATTTCCGCCGTGAACATTATTTACGGAGAAATTCCGATTGCGAAGGACTTAACGATTTCCGGAAACAATGCCAATGTCATTATCGGACGGAGCAACAGTTCGGCTACTCAGGAAATGGGGGTCTTTAACATCTCCGCCGGAAATGTGACTTTTAACCGCATCAACATTGAAAACGGTTCCACGACGACCGGAAACGGTGGCGCTCTTTTGGTCACCGGAAAAGCCAATGTGACGTTAGAATCCTGTACCCTTCAAAGAAATAAAGCCGTCAATGGCGGCGCCCTTTATTTGGACGGTGGAAATGTGACCATGCGGTCGACAACGGTTTATAAAAACTCCGCCATCACGGAAGGCGGCGCGTTCTATATTAAAAACGGAACCGTCACCATGTCCAACGGCGTTGTTGAGGCGCACACCGCAAAAAACAACACCATCCAAGTGGTCAAAGGAGAATTTGACGCAAACGCCGTCAATTTCAACAGCAACACCGTGAGCGATGTCGGCTCAACCATCAACGGCGCGGCCGGAACCCTTCTGACTTTTAAGTATTGTACCTTTGCAAATAACAGCGGCTTAAAAGGGGGCAGTATTTACGCATTGGGGACCGTAAATGTGGACAACTGTCTTTTTGACAGCGAAAAATCCGTCGGCTCCGGCGGTGCGATTTTGCTGGATTCCGGATCCCATGGAACCATCCGCTATTCGATTTTTTCCAACAACAAAGCCGGGGATGACGGCGGCGCCGTCCACATCGGAAGCAACGCGACGGCGACGTTGGACACCTGTACCTTTGACAACAACAGTGCCGGATATGGTGGTGCGGTCTTTAACATCGGAAACGCGACCATCACTTCCTGTACCGCGATTAACAACACCGCAAAACTCTTTGGCGGCGCAATCGCGGCTTGGAATGATGGTTCGACCGACATGACCAAAACCGTTCTGACCAACAACACCGCCAATGGAAACGGGACCAACCAATCCGCCGGCGGCGGCTTAAATGTTTCCCGCGGACATGCGGTTTTAGGAAACAACGTGATTGTCGGAAACAAGGACCCTAAGAGTGTGGACTTTGGCGAGGAAAACGCAACCGTTCAAAGCACCGGTAACAATTTGGTCGGTCTTTATAGAGGAACCGGCAAATATCCGATTTCAAGCACGGACGCAGCCGGAATTACCGCCGACCAAGTCTTTGACACATCGTCCGGTTACCCGACATTGACAAAAGACACAGGCTACCGTGCCGGAACAAGCCAGGCCGTCGTTTACACTGTGGCTTTGAATTCCAGTTCAAGCAACCCGGCACTCTCGGTTTTGGGAACAAGTACCGGGACGCCGACTCAACCCAGTCCGGCCGACAATGAATCCGATCCATCCGTGCCCAACGAAACCGACACCGAGAAGCCGGATGACGGCGGAAACAAAGTCTCTTGGATTTGGTATGTCATTGTTGCCGTTGTCGTCATTGCCCTTTTGGCCGCATCCGCATACTTCCTGATGCAATACAGAAAGAAACGGCAATACAAATTCTAAAATAAATAATATTCACATCAAAAACAACAGATTGCTTTATTCATGGAATAAAGCAATTCTTTTTCTTATTTTTCTTATCTTTTTCTTATTTTTTCTTATCTTTTTGTTGTTGCAAATTTTTAAATTTTATTTTTTGCGCCGCCGCCGCGCGTTATGGCAACACGTTTTTAAAAAAGTTAAACAAAAAGGAAAGGCGGTTTTTTATATTTAGCAATCGGGTACACGGTTTTTTAATTTTACAACTTAGTATTGCCGTATGTTATAGCAACATGTTGTTCCCCCCGCCTTTTTAAAAATTCGCGACCGAAAGGGAGCGAATTTTTAGTTGTATTTTTCACGCAATTCCCGGCGAAGCAATTTCCAGCCGCCGGCACGTGGCAAATCCGAAACCGTAATGATTTTTCGGGGAATTTTATAGCCGGCCAAATGCTCTTTTGAAAAATCCAGAAGGATTTTGGTTTTTTCTTCTTCATCCTGCGGATTTTTGCAGGCGTCTTTCCAAATCACAACGGCAGCCGGCACTTCTCCGCGGTGCGGATGAGACATGCCAAAGACCGCGATTTCTTGGACAATCGGGCAACGGTAGAGGGTTTCTTCCACTTCGGTCGGATAAATCTTCCAGCCGGACATGACAATCATATCTTTTTTGCGGTCGGTCAGGCACAGCCGGAAATCTTTGTCCAAATAACCGACATCACCGGTCAAAAACCAGCCGTCCTCCAAAAATGCCCGCTTCGTCTCTTCCGGATATCCAAAATAACCCTTGGCGACGGCAGGTCCGCGAAGTGCGATTTCTCCGATTTGTCCTTGAGACAACGTGACCGCAGAATCATTTTCATCGACAATTTTCACTTCGGAAAAACAAACCGGATGCCCGACACTTTGAAATTTATCCGCAAAAGCGTAGTCTGGCGGACGAATAGCTGTTCCTGTCCCGATGACAATCGTTTCCGAAAGTCCGTATGCGTTGACAATTGGAATATTGTACCGGAGGTAAAACCGCTTCCATATTTCATGGTGCAGTGGACCGCCGCCGGAAATAATTTCCCGGACGGTTCGGATTTTATTTTCCGTTCCCGGCGGGCAGCTGTCCAAAGAATGAATGACGGGGGGCATCCCGGAGAGAACCGTCACACGATGGGTTTTTATGAGATGCAAATATTTTTCCAATTCGTAACGTTCCATCATAATATAAAGCGCACCGGCCCGCAGTGCGGAAATTCCCCAGCTGATGCCGACATGTCCCATCGGATAAATTCCTAAATAGATGTCGGACTCCGTGTAGCCCATCACATCGCATTCATTGGAAATCGCAGCCATCCAGTTTCCGTGCGTCAGCATCGCCCCTTTTTGTTTTCCGGTCGTTCCGGAGGTGTATTGGATTTGGCACAAATCATCACTTGTCACAAAAGCGGGCGGAAGAACCGGTCCGTTTTTTAAATTTTCAATTTCGGACGAAATATAAATTTCGACTTTTCCGGAAAAACAAATATCGATATCGATGTCATGCCCTTCTAACATCGGTTTTAAAAATTCGGCGCCATCCAAATCTGTAATAATCACGGTTGCGCCGGAATTTTCAATCATGTAGGCCAGTTCGAATTTTGTATATACCCGGTTTGCCGGAACGGCGATTGCGCCGATTCTCCAAATTGCGAAATAAGAGCATAAGTATTCCGGAGAATTATTCAAATAAATCAAAATCCGGTCACCTTTTTGAACGCCCATGCCGAGCAAATCTTGCCCGATTCCGGACGCGATTGACAGAATTTCAGATGATGTGTAAAACAAATTTCTTTCCGGACAATGAAAAACCGGCTTGGAAAGGCGATAAGCATTGGCATCTAAAAAAGTCGTAATGTTGAGCATTTTATTCCCGATTGATTTTTTGGATTTAGTCGTTTTTGATTTTAATAAATTTAATATATTCATTCCATTTATAATGTATTTTTTAAATCTATTATGTACAAATTTAATCATTGGATATAAATGTTGTTTTAAAAAAATTCCTACGCTTCACAAAAATCCATAAATAAAAAATAATAATTCCTGAAAGGTCAAGTTCGGATTTTTATATTTTTCTAAAAAAACGGCTCGCTGATTTTTGAAAAACCTTTTTTTAAAAATTTGACGCCGTAACGCGCACACGATGCCGCACGCAAAAAATCACAAAAGAAAAAAGAAATGATACAGAGAAGGATTGAATAGATTTAAAAAGATTGAAAAAATTATGGTGGGATAGCGCGGATTTAAACCGCGGTCCGAACGTCCCGAACGTCCGAGGATGGATCAGGCTACCCTACTATCCCACGATGCGAATGAATTGAAAATTTAATTCAGAACGAAAAGCAAATGATTGTATTTATAATATATGGATGGGGTAGCGCGGATTTGAACCGCGGTCTAAACGTCCCAAACGTTCAAGGATGGACCAAGCTACCCTACTACCCCGATATGATATTTATAATAGATTATGAATTATGGATTCTTTGCCCTTCGTTTTTTATGGTAAATCCCAAATCAAGTGGACATAAAAACACATTATCCATTATAAAGATTTCGAATTGGTCTTTTTTCAAAAAAGGATGGAATAATTGCTTTACGCTTGAGTTGTGATTTTTTTAAGGTTTGGCTGTTTAATCGTTGTGGTTTATGGTTGCCGTTTATGCTTCTTAGTTATGGTTGGTGTTTCCATCTTTTGTAGACGTCATTTTCAATTCCGATTAAATCCAGCGCCCGTCCGGTCATGATGTCATACAAATCATCTATCGTTTGCGGGCGGCTGTAAAATCCGGGGGAGGCCGGCAAAATGGTGGCACCGGCTTTTTTGGCGGTCACCATGTTTTCCAAATGAATTAAATTAAGGGGAGTCTCCCGCGTCATTAAAATCAGTTTTCGCTCATCTTTTAAGCAAACATCGGCAGCGCGCGCAAGTAAATTGTCGGAAATGCCGTTTGCGATTTGCCCGAGCGTTTTCATGCTGCACGGCGCAATAATCATGCCCAAAACCCGGTAAGAACCGCTGGCGATCGGAGCGGTAAAATCTTTTTCATCATACACAAAATCCGCCAATTTTTTGATATCTTCCGGCGTTTTGTCAGTCTCAATCCGGATAATGTCTTCCGCGGATTTCGTCATCACCAGGTGAATTTTTATTTTTTCCGCCGGGGTTGCATTCATTTTCGCCTGTTTGTTCATCCGGTTGAGAATTTCAAGCAAACGAATTCCATATCCGGCACCTGAGGCGCCACTGATTCCGATAACGATTTCTACGGTCATTTCCGATCTTTTCCCTTCTTTGTTTTTCCACAAACGTCATGTTTTCGCAACATTATGCCATTTTTGGGTTGAGTTTTGTTTCATCCCGGATGTATTTGGCACACTCTCCAATCATGGCCGAGCAGGCTTTCTCAATTTCTGAAATCTCCTCCAGCGTGATGTTTTTGAGGTGGATGCCGGCCGTAAACAAGGTTGTCTTTTTTGTTTCCTTGCTGATGAGGCGGGCGCCTTCCAAGGCGATTTGTTCTTCTCGGTGTCCGGCGACACTGATGACGGATGAATTCGCGATATCCGTTTCTTTATCATAATGACCCAAGGCGACCGCGCCGATGTGTTCCTCGCCGCCGGTGAGCAAAATAAAAGTGTCCTCTCCGACGCATTTTTTTTCCAGAACGAGGGTGATTCGGCCGATTGTTTTTATAATTTTCAAAAATTTCACCTTCAGATTATTATAAATTTTAAATATTATAATATTTAGTAAATTAAAGAATTGAAAGAATAAAAATTTGATGCATGGCTTTTAACACTTTTTCATTTAAATGTTTGCGATAGAAATCCGAGAAACGAAAAACCAAGAATTTGCATTAATAATCAAAATAAAATCGGCAAATATTTATAATATTTTAACTGTTCCCATTTTATATTGGGATAACAGAAATTAGGTGAAATCATGCCGGAAAAATTTAAATGGTGTAAATTCTCAGAAGTTGACCTCAATGATGATTTTTTTACTCCTTTGAAAGAGGATTATGAAGAGTTTTCTGATTGGTTTTTGAAAAAAAGAAATTTGGAAGAAAATGCTTTGGTTTTTTAGGACCGTGGTGGAATCGAATCATTTGTTTATCTTAAAAATGAAAAAGAAGAGATAAGATTAACAGACAAGACATTACCTCCCATTCCACGAATTAAGATTGGAACTTTTCGATTGGCAGAAAAAATCCGAAAACAACGATTAGGAGAAGGAGCTCTCGGGGTCTCACTGTGGAAGTGGCAAGCATCGGAAGCCGATGAAATTTATGTTACAATATTTGAAAAACATCAGGAATTGATTCATTTATTTGAACGATTTGGGTTCAAACTTGCAGGACAAAATCTTCGTGGAGAACAAGTATATTTAAGGAGCAAAAAACAGATAGATTATTCTGATCCGTTTAAATCATTTCCATTTATTTGTCCGAAATTTGAAAAAGCGGGCATGATTCCAATTGAAGATGGATTTCATGACAGTTTATTTCCCTATTCTGAACTTAAGGGAAATAAAACTGAAATTGAGGAAGAAACGGCGGGAAACGGGGTTTTGAAGGTATTTATTGCATCTCCCATATCCTCTCTTCATTACAACATCGGGGAACCGGTGATTATTTATCGAAAATATACCGGAAAAGATCGTCCAAGTTTTAAGTCCGCAGCAACTTCATTTTGTACGATTGCAAATTTGACTTTGGTTAAAAAATCCGGCAAAACCGTTATGAGTTTAGAAGGTTTTATCAAATTAGCTGGTAACAAAACAATTTTTAAAGAAGAAGGTTTAAGAAAATTGTATCATGAGAAGAAAAATCTGATACTCATTGAAATTCTGTATAATGGTTATTTTGGAAAAGGCCACAATGTTAATTACATTCGTTTAAAAGAGGCGGGTTTGTTTGAGGGCTATCCCTATCAAATACAATATTCTCCGGCGGAATTTATCAAAATATTAGAAATGGGTGATGTTTGTGTGCAAGATGTTATTATCGATTCATCCGGAACATGTGGAAAATATCATGAACGGACGGAAGCAATTTGAGTTTCGAAAGGTGCGCTGTCGGGAAAACGTCAGCAAAATCATAATCTATGCAACATCTCCCGTCATGAAAGTTGTTGGAGAAGCCGAAGTTTTGGAAGTTATTGTTGATAATCCGGGCCATGTTTGGGAATTAACTTCTTCCCAAGCCGGAATTTCAAAAAAAAATTATGACCGGTATTATTTGAACCGGTAGATGGCGGTGGCTTACCGGTTGGGAAAAATCAGCAAATATAAAAAGCCGAAAGAATTGAAGGATTTTGGATTAAATTCAGCCCCGCAATCCTTTGCTTATGTTTAAAAGTACTTATGTTTAAAAACACTTCTTTGGAAAACACTTCTTTGGAAAACACTTCTTTGGAAAACACTTCTTTGGAAAATAATTATGCCTATCTCCACTCTTCCGATTACGGACAACCACATTCATATCGATCTGGTTCGCGGCCGCGGCCTTTCGGCTGTTTCCGAATTTAAAAATGCCGGCGGAACGCATATGTTTTTGGTCACGCTTCCCAGTTGGTATTTGGGCGTGCATGTGAAAGATAAGCATGACTATTTCTCTGTTTTTGAAGAAACCATTCGAACGGCGGACAAAATTAAAGAAGCCAATGTCACCGCTTTTCCGGTTCTTGGGATTCATCCCGTGGAAATCATGCATTTGTCCGAAGAAGTCGGCATCCAAAAAGCGGTGGATGTCATGTGCGGCGGATTTGATTTGGCGGCCCAATATGTGCTGGAAGGAAAAGCCGTCGCGATTAAAAGCGGGCGCCCGCATTATCCGGTGACGCCCGAAATTTGGGAAGCCTCCAACCAAGTCATGTGTCACGCGTTTGAGCTCGCAAAAGACCTCAAATGCGCGATTCAGCTTCATGTCGAAGACATGACACATGAAAGCCTGTCCGACATCGCGTCGCTTGCAAAGTCGGTCGGCTTAAATCTGGAAAAAATTGTCAACCATCATGCAACACCGCTCGTATCCGATGCAAAAAAAGTCGGGATTTTCCCGAGCGTGACGTCGGGCAAGGATTTTATTGAAAAGGCGTTGGAACAAGGCACTCGGTTCTTAATGGAAACCGATTATGTAGACGATCCGAACCGTCCGGGTTTTGTTCTCGGCCCGAAAACGGTTCCGAAGAAAACAAAAAAACTCATTGAAATCTATGGTGAAGAGCCTTTTTGGAAAATCCATCAGGAAAATCCGAGCCGGATTTACGGTGTGGATATTTGAGTGATTTTTTTGAAAAATAATATACAAAAGTGCACCTTCAGAATTCAAATAAAAGCGAGCCTTCAGAATTCAAATAAAAATGAGAAACACAAAAATTAAAATATAATAAAATTAACATCGGATAACATGAACTAACATCAGATAACATGAAATACCATCAAGAAATACCATCAAGAAATACCATCAAGAAATACCATCAAGAAATACCATCAAGAAATATTTAACTCACGTCATCTCCGAAATAAATTGCCACAACTTTTTGCTTTTTGGAGGAATATCTCATGGATAAAAAAACAGAAACAACACTCATGCGTATTTTTGGCATGATTTTTATTTTGCTGATCTGCGCTTTTAGTATTTACGCGTACTTAAATCCGACAGAGCTTTCCGGTATTTCATTTTTACCGTTTGCCCTCGGATTTGGGTCGGCGACCGAGTTCTTCGCCGGAAAAAAAGAACCGAAACAAAAGCACCAACTTTTGAGATTCATCATCATTTTCGTTCCATTCCTTTTGTTCTTCTTTTTCATAACTTACCGCTGGTGGAACGGTGTTCCGTCATTGGCATCAACCATTACAGATCCGGTCACAGCCTTTCTGTATGTTTGGGGAATGGCGCTCTTTGGTCTTGTTTACGGGCTGATTTGTATTGGCTGCAGCTTTTATTTAGATAAAATCGTGGATAAAATCGAATCCAAATCAAAAAGAGCCGATTAAAATCAATCGAAATTGAAAAAAGAAGAGAAAGAAATAAAAAAGAGAACAAATGAAAAATAAAAGAGAACAAATGGAAAATAAAAAAAGAATCGGAAAAGATTTCTTTTCCGATGAACAATTCGTCGGCGAATTTTGATTTCTAAATCAAACTTCAGTTTTTGTTTATTTTCCGCACCGTTTCGTCACCAAGAACCAAGACGCGCAACATTTTGTCTCGTCCGACGTCCAAGAATCGCGCTCCTGCGCTTCCTTAAAGGTTTGCGGGGCGCCCATGACCACATCGTCTCCGGGCTGCCAGTTGGCGGGCGTGGACACTTTATCTTTGTAGTTCACCTGAAGCGCTTGTACCAAGCGCTTGATTTCTTCCATGTTGCGACCGGCCGACATCGGATAATACAAAATCGCTTTGATTTTGGCATCCGGGTCGATGATAAAAACCGCACGAACCGCCTTGGTGTCGGAAACACCGGGCTGGATCATGCCGTATTTCTTGGCGACATCCATTTTAATATCGGCAATTACCGGAAATTTCACAACAACGCCTTTTGAGCCTTTGTACTCAATCCGGTCCTTGATTTCTTTGAGCCATGCGATGTGGGACGTAATACTGTCAATGGAAAGCCCGATGAGTTCCACATTAATTTTTGCGAAATCGTCTGCCATGTTGGCAAACGTGATGAACTCGGTCGTACAAACCGGTGTGAAGTCCGCCGGATGGCTGAATAAAATGACCCACTTTCCTTTGTAATCTTTCGGAAAATTTAAGGGACCGTTTGTGGTTTCGGCTTGAAAGGCCGGCGCGTCGTCTCCAATCAGCGGAAGGGAAACACAACCGCAATTGCATTCTTCTGACATTTTTTTCACCTACATTGTGTTGTAAATTGATGTAAATTGATGTAAATTGATGTAAATTGTTGTAAATTACGTAAATTGATGTAAATTTATGTAAATTGACGTAAATTATCGTCAAATCGTGTCTATCATATGTCGTTACTTGTTGCTCATTTTGACAACATGCGGCATTCGTTCAATTTTGTTTTTTCTCTATTTATCATAATTTTATTTAATCCTTTTTATTAATCTATTCGAATTATTTTTTAATAGTCGTCAAATATATATAAGAATAATAAATTATGAATGGAAAGTAATACGAAATATGTTAAATTTAAAAATATCTGTTAAAATTTAATCTATTTTGTATCTATTTATCTTAATAATTCGCTTTAAGATAACAAAAACGATGAAAAATTAAAAACGATTCAATATCTATTGCTTTTTCAGTTTTTTGAATCTCTCTATTTCAAATTTATTTTTAAAAATTCGTATCATTTATGCAAAAACATGGGATACGAAAAATTAACAAATAAATTATTCTTCAGGTGAAATTATGATTCAAATCCAAAAAATAATTCCGATTTTTCTTGTCTTGGCATTCTTATTGGCCTTGACCGGTCCTGCATCCGCTCACAACGTAATCATTTTTCCGGCCGACAATCAGCCGGATTCTATCAATGTCACCGCAGGCAACTTTTATTTTAATGCCGGCGATTCCACCAATCTTTACCTCTACATCATCCATAGCCCCGAAGCCGGATTTGCCGAAATCGGTCCCAATTTTAAAATCAACATGACACTCATTGCGCCCGACGGCACCATCACTTCCGTGGATGCTGTCCGCTCCGCCGGAAATGTTTCCTACGACGTCGGCAACAACACCACGATGACCGCCAACTGGTACATGGGAAATGTCACTTTGGACCAAGAAGGTGTTTATTATGTGATGGGTGCCCAGCGCGGCTATGATGAAAACGGAACGTTGACCCGTGAAAGATTTTCTTTCTCTCCGCTGTTTGTCGGAAACAAGACAACCGGATGGGACAACCTTGAAAAATACGGACAAACCGCCGGCGCAAATGTGATGGTCGTTCCGACGGCCAGCCCCAAAGACATTTCGGTGAATGATTCTCTCGCCTTTAAGGTCGTCGGCGATTTGAACTGGTTCTTAAATGAAAAAGAAGATCCGGTCCCGGTGAAGTCTCCGTTCCCGATTTTCGCGGAAGCTTATGCGCAACCCTCCAAGGTTGCGGCCGGAACAACCGGCACGGAAATTGCCGCTCACGTCGATGCCAACATGACTCACGCCTTCACATTTGACATGGGAGAAGCCTGGGCAATCGTTGCCGTCAACCAAGAAGAAGGCGAAGACCGCGACAACTTCCAATCCGTTTTCGTTCTTCCGGTAAGTGCCGAAGCTGCGGATGAAAAAGAAGCGCCGGGAATCGGATTTTTGGGAATTGTTGCATGTGTCGGCCTTGCCGGACTCATGTTCATGAGACGAAAACAGTAATCTTAAACATCATTCAAGTAGCTCAAACATGCTTTAAAACCACGAAAAAATAGCGAAAAATAAAAATAGCGAAAAATAAAAAATAGCGAAAAATAAAAAATAGCGAAAAATAAAAAATAGCGAAAAATAAAAAATAGCGAAAAATAAAAAATAGCGAAAAATAAAAAATAGAGAAAAATAAAAAATAGCGAAAAATAAAAAATAGAGAAAAATAAAAAATAGCGAAAAATAAAAAATAGAGAAAAATAAAAAGTAAGTAGAAATTAACAACCGCCGTTTCCGGCGGTTGTCTTTATTTTTTAGCGGCTTTTTTCAGATTCGTTTTTAAACCAATGTTCTATTTCACATTTACTTGATTCGTTTTTATTGAATTTCATAATTTTTATTTCATAATTTAGATTCGTTTTTATTGAATCTCATAATTGAATTTCATAATTTGAATCTCATAATTTGAATCTCATAATTTGAATCTCATAATTTGAATTTCATAATTTGAATCTCATAATTTGAATTTCATATTTTGTTAACAACTGCTTTTAATCACATTTGCAGTTGTTTTTATCATTCAATGTAAAATTGAATGCGGCATATCCAACCACATTTGTTCGTGATTCTGTTTCCGCGTCACTGGTCATATATTTTAAAAATTTCGGGCTGGCGGATACATTTTTTGAAATCATCATCAAAGCGGCAATCGGACCATATCCGCAAAGGCTTGCGTTCTCTTTTTCGATTGTTTCGTAAAAACCATCGACATCCAGCTCCTCTATTTTTCGGATGACTTTACGGTCAGTTTCTTGGGCGGCTTGGGGTGAAACATAGTGGGAAAAATCACTGGACGCGATGACGGCAATTCTTAATTTTTCGGAATATCCTTTCTTTTGAACCGTCACATCTTTGATGAGAATATTGGTAATAATCGATGCCACAAGTTCGGCCGCATCCGAGCTCTGATCACCCATACAAATCGGCAGGATTTTGAATTTGCGTCCTTTCAATTTCCGCTGCAAAAACGGCAAAATCACTTCAATGGAATGCTCATGCGTGTGAGCGGCTTCGTCGACGACAACATCGGTTCCCTCAAAATAGGACGCCAAAAACGTATCTGCCTCAATCGTCCCAAGAGGAGTTTGCCAGGAAATGGTGGACAGGGAGAGCGGGTGGCCAAGTCCCGTGTGATTGGGTCCCAAAATAATGTAGGTGTCGGCATCCTACAAGGATTCAAGGGCAAGCGCGGATACATTTCCTGAAAAAATATATCCGGCATGCGGACTGATTGCGCCAAAAGTTTTATCGGACGGAGTCACTTCTTTTTTAGCTTTCAAAAGGGCGGCATCCACGGTTTTTGAAAGACCGTCTGGAGTTGCTTCATAAAAAAGGCCGGAAACGGTTGATTTTCTGATTGTCAAATCAAGTCCTCCAATTTAATTGTCTTTGGTTTTTACAGGTTATCAAAAATTACAAAATTGCAAAATTACAAAATTACAAAATTGCAAAATTACAAATTATAAAATTATAAAATTACAAATTATCCTGTGAATTCCAATATATATCTATAAATTATAAATAATACTCTATTTATAAAAATTCGGAATTTTATAAATAGTTTTTCTTTTTCGGACAGACCTGATTTTTATGGTCGGCATTAATTTTTTAATCGTCGTCTCCCGCTGAAAAATCTTTAAAACCGTACTCTAAAACCGCATCTTTATCATTCAATATTTGAAAGCCCAGCGCTTCAATCATTTCCGTCAGCCGTTTTCGGTCTTCTCCTTTTATCGATTTTTTGTCAAAAAAAGCAAGCCGGGTTTTTGTTTTTAAAAACGCGTCTTTTAAAACGGATTCCGGCAAAGATTCAAGTTGATATTTCGGAAAAATGTGACCGAATGCCAGTCTTGTCCGAAACAGGCTTTTGGTCTGCCGCTGCGCATAATGTCCGCCTCCAAATCCCACCGCAAATACCGGGTCCGATAAAAGAAGTTCTGCCGGAATTAAATTTGAGGGCTCTGATTCATGTTCGGATTCCAATTCGCATTTGGATTCCAATTCGCATTTGGATTCCGATTCGTATTTGGATTCGGCTTGTTTTTCTGAAAAATCCACCGATAGAGACAGAATGGATTTTGCGACAATTTCTCCGGCCAGCGGAATTCCCCATTCATTTTCTGTACTTCCGATTTCGGCAAAAAGAGATGGGACCGACAATTCGGTCGGTCCGTGATGCGTGACTTCCAAGGTGACATCAAAGCCGAGTCCCATTTTTTGATTCAACACATTCATTGTCCAAAGTATCTTTTTCATATCCAGCGGTGCCGGAACGGATAAAGAATAGGGTTCGCCTCCAAGCGCGCTTTTTTCCGGATTTCCGGTCGGATGGACGGTGAGTGCTTTTGTTTCGCTTTTGCTCCGATGCTTGGACGCAAAAATAATCAAGTCCGCCGGAAGATCTAAAAAAGAAAGGCGGCAATCCAGACGGTCTTGAAAGATATGCTTTCCGTCCAGAAGAATCAGGTGGAAAAGAATGTCACTTGTTTTGAATTCGTAAATGCCGGTCATCTCATTTGTTCCCAAAAAATCGGATGCTGATGGCATGGACTCAAGGGTCGGAACCGATGGTGGAAAACGAAAAAGGGCGGCTGTCATTTTTTCAATCGGAGGCCGTTTTTTCTCCTCCCACGGGACGCATTTTAAAAGATTGTCTTTAATATTGACGCTGGCCGCATCCGATAAAGAACAAATAATGGCGACGGTTTTTAAATCCGGTTTCATATTTTTTTCTCCTCTTTCCTTTTTTCTTGCTTGTTTTGGACATTTCAGAAAATATAAACATATCGGACAGGACCAAAACCTGCCGGCAGAATGGAATCAAAATCGGCCGGCGTAACATCCCGCAAGCAATAGCTTAAAAGCGCAAGCAGCAAACAATAAAACGCAAGAAGCAAACAATAAAACGCAAGCAACAAACAATAAAATGCAAGCAGCAAACAATAAAACGCAAGCAACTGATGATAAAATGTAAACAATAGGGATAAATGGCAGGCGGAGCGAATAATAAGCAGTAAGTGAAAAATAAAAAAAGAATCCGGCGGAAAAATCGGCTGCTTCCCGCCGGAAATATTTTTTTAGGGAATAATAATTGTTCCGCAGCATGCGGTTTGCGGTTTTTTTGCTTCCTGCCGGATGACTTGGATTAAATCTTCAATTTTTCGTCCGTCCAGGACAATGGTGCGGATTTTGCCCCGCTCAATTAATTTGCAGGCAATCGGGTCGACGGGGGATTTAGAACCGGCATTGAGGGAGGTTCCGGCGGACAATTGAACCAATTCGGCGGCGGTCATGGTGGAATACTTTTTGGCATTTTTGTCCACATTTGGGTCGGCTGTGTAAATTCCGTCGACTGATGTTGGGATGAGAAGGAGGTCCGCTTTTAAATATTCGGAAAGAGCGGCGGAAACCGCATCCGTTGTCTGCCCCGGAAGGACGCCGCCCATTACGACAATTTTTCCAAATTGCATCGCAACTGCCGCTTCATTGTAATTGACCGGAACTTCCGGGTACGCGGCCGAACCAAGCGCCGCAATCAGGATTTTCGCGTTGAGGCGGGTGACGTCAATTCCAATAAAATCGCAAGTGGCTTCGTCAGCACCGGCACCGTGGGCGGCTTCAATGTATTTGCGCGCGTAAACGCCGCCACCGGTCACGATTAAAAGTTTGTGTTCTTTGGATATTTCCAAAAGCGCATCCGCATATTTTTTAAAGCGGGAGGCATCTAAGTCGCCCGCAAGAATTGAGCCGCCAAGAGACATGACAATAAGCATAAAGTGTCTTTCCTGTTTGTGATTTTTAGGGTTTGAAATACGATTCCGATAAATACAAAAAATAATTAATAATCGGTAAAACAAGTGAAATCAAATTTTTAAATGTGTCGATAACTTGTTGATAATTTGTTAATATTCATGGAAAAAGGAAATGACCCAAAAGGATTAAAAGGTTACATTTAATTGGAAGATAAAATAAATTTCAGACGGTAATCTTAATTTTTCAATTTTTAATTTTTATTTTTTTATATTTTTTATATCTTTGTGAAATTTATGTATGAAGAGGTCGAGGAAAAAATGATGAACGAAAAATCTCCCAACAACGAAGAGCAAGAAGCATGTCATTCGGAAGCATGTCATTCCAATGGTGATATTAAACAATCGATTCCCAACAAAGGCGGAGAATCAACAGCAGACAAGGGGTTTATGTTTTCCCAAATGGAAGAGCGTGAGAAAGCGTTGAAGTATTATGAAAGTGTTATTGAAAAAGAGCCGAAAAACGGAGATGCTTGGTACAACAAGGGATTGACGCTTCATTCGCTCAGCCGTTTTTATGAAGCGATGGACGCTTATGATGAAGCGGTTTTAATCAATCCGGAAGATAGCGACGCTTATTACAACAAAGGTTTGATTCAAGCGGAACTCGGGCTTTTGGATGATTCTTTGGAGAGCTATAACAAATCCATTTTCGCGGATGAGGGAAATATTGACGCAATTTTCAACAAAGGGGTCGTTCTTATGTCTCTTAAAAGATATGAAGAGGCACAAAATGCTTTTGAGATTGTCCTGAAAAAAGACAAAAAGAATTTCGGTGCGGCTTACAACAAAGCGTTGACGGAAGTTGAAATGGAAAAGTATGAAGCGGCGGTTCAATCGTTTGACACGGTCATTCAAATCGATCCGTCCAACCGGGAAGCTTGGTACGATAAAGGTCAATTGCTTATGAAACTTGGAAAAACCCAAGATGCCAAAGAGGCGTTTAGTATGACGCTGAAATTAATTCCCGACCTTCCGGACGCGTGGTTTAGAATCGGCGGCATTTTGGCGGTCGTCGGCGAAAAGGAAAAAAGTTTGAAGTATTTGAAAAAGGCTATTACGGCAAATCCGAAAGCAAAAGAGTGGGCGTTAGAAGACGTGGATTATAAATCACTCTTGGATGACGAGGATTTCAAAAATGTTTTAAGCGGCACCGACCAAAAAATCAAAGCTTTTGAAGAAGGAAAAGCCTAAAAACAAAAAAAGTTTCAAAAACATGTTCGGATTCAAAACGAGTTGAATAAAATTTTGGTCCATTAATTTTGTTTCATTTTTAAAAAATTTGGTCCATTAATTTTGTTTCATTTTTAAAAAATTTGGTCCATTAATTTTGTTTCATTCTTAAAAAATTTGGTCCATTAATTTTGTTTCATTTTTAAAAAATTTGGGGCCATAACACGCGAAGCGGCAGCAAAATCAAAAAAGCAAAAATAAACATGATTTTTAATAAAACCGGAAAAACAGTTATGATTGACATATCTATGATTTCCCAAAAGCTGAAAGATGTTTTTGAGAGAATGTTTTTAAAATTAAATACGGATCATGCGGACCTTTTGGTCAATGAAATTGAAATCTTCGCTTGCTACGAAGAAGGTTTTATGAACATTTTAGTCAAAAACGGCGGGTATATTTCTCGGAAATATTTATCGGATGAACTTTTTGAAGAGTATATGGATCAAAATGCCGACAGCGAAACATTGTTTTTGGCGTCTGAACTGTTTTTAGATTGGACGGATGATATCGCGGTGGGTCCGTCGATGACTAAAGAAGAATTCCATGATTTCTTAAAATCCTTGGTCGTTGGCAGTTTGAAGTCCTTAGAAGACAGCGCTCATTTTTTTAATTCTCCGGTTTTTTCTCTTCCCGTGACCGTTCTTTTAAAAATATTCGGATGCCGGCAGACAATTGTGTTTTTCAAAGACATTTCCGGCAAAAATCAGTGGGCTGTCGCATCTTCCGGCGATGTGTCCGAAAATTTGGACCGGTTGGAAGACACGATCCTTTCCGGCAAAAGCCACGTTTCTTCCTTCCAAAAAATTGAAAAAAGAATGAACGCGTGGATTGTTTTGCCGGACAAGGATCCGAAAAGCGAATTTTTGTTTGCGGAAGATTTTTCCCTTCGGGAAGCCCAATATTGGGCGCTTGCTTGCGCCGCTCCGATTTCTTTGCGGGACGGTTTTTATTTAGATTCCCTTCAAGTGAAAGGCGGAGAAGAGCGTGCACGGGCGGATCTGTCCATGTTTTGGCAAGTCGAATCCCGAAAAGAATTGATTCAAACGCTGGATTCTCTTTGGTATGAAGGGCAGCATCTGAATTATGATCTTGTCCTGGAATCTGTTTTAAATCTGCCGTGGCCGGAATGGAAATCGGAAATTGAAAAATTTACGCAAGAAAATGAAGACGGGGAAAACACATTTACGCTCATCCCCCATCTGGAATCCATGGAAACCGCGTTTTACATTTTAAAACAGGAAAAAATCATTCAAACGGAAACGGTTCCGTCTGTTTTGGCATGGGATTTGGGTTGTTTTATTCATGTCTGCCGGCTTGGTTTTGCGGCCGGATTTATCCGGGAGGAAGAAGCTTGGGACAGCATCATGCCGGCGGCATTGATTCTTCAAGAAGAGTTTGAATCGTGGGAAGATTTGTCTGTTTCTTATTTGACCGGCGCCATCATTTGGAATAATTCTTACCGGGAACAGGAAGCGGTTCTTAAAAATCACACGCTTTTGACGCAACGCCCGGAAAGTCCTTTTTTAACGTTGCCGTGGGGTTTGGAATTGGATTAAATTTTTATCCCGGCTATATTATAAAAAAACAAAAAATGAATATGAATACTTAAAAAATAACAAACGGATATGAAAATTTATTTATTTGTCAGGGTTTTCAAAAACGTAAGCTTAAATGCTATGGAAAATATGATTTATCACCAAAAATAAAACTAAATCTGATAATTTGGCAAAATGAATCTCTAACAATTTTAGCAAAACGAATCTCTAACATTTTTAGCAAAACGAATCTCTAACATTTTTAGCAAAACGAATCTCTAACAATTTTAGCAAAACTAAATCTGATACCTGTTGACGAAATTATTAATAAAACTTTAATAAACTATTAACAATTAATAAAAACTAAAATTAAAATCGGGGGAAATCAAATGGTCTCAAGAAAAGATATGATGTCGGAGGACTTATTTTGGGAAATTATTGAAAAAACAAAATGTGATGACCCGCAAGACCAATTGGATAATTTGGTTGCGGATCTTTGTGTCCGTCCGGTTGAGGAAATTTTAGGATTTGATTATCGATTGGACAAATTTTTGGAGCAATCGTACAACCCGGATTTGTGGGCGGCAGCCTGCATTATTTGTGGCGGATGTTCCGATGACGAATTTGATTATTTCCGGGCATGGTTAATTTCCCGCGGAAAAAGTGTCTATGAGCAGGCGATTGCCGACCCGGATTCGTTGTGCGCTCTTTTCGGTGACCCGGAACATGACACGTTTCCGGATAACGAGGAAATCCTTTACGCCGGGCTTGACGCTTATGAAGAAGCAACCGGTAAAAATGATTTTTATGAAGTCATTGATTCATTTGAAGATGATTTTATGATTTTGGAAATCGAGTTAAATTGGGATGAAGATGATCCCAAAACGCTCAAAAGCATTTGCCCGAAATTGTTTGATAAGTTTTATGAAACGTTGTCCGGATTGTAAAAATGACAAATAAGAATGGAAAAAATGAACAAGTCGGTAAAAGCGGCAAAATCGGTAAAAACAACAAAATCGGTAAAAACAACAAAATCGGTAAAAGTGGAAAATCCGGTAGCGACAAAATTGAGGTGAAGGCCGGAACCGATAAGGCGAACGATTCTGAAAAAACCGTTGGTGAAAAAACCGTTGGTGAAAAAACCGTTGGTGAAAAAACCGTTGGTGAAAAAACCGTTGGTGAAAAAACCGTTGGTGAAAAAACCGTTGGTGAAAAAATTGTTGCTGAAAAAACCGGGGCTGAAGTATCTGTTGCCGAAAAAATCGTTGCTGAAGTATCCGGCGCTGAAAACGCAAGAGCCAAAAACAGCACGCAGAGGTCATCCTTCTCCTCAACGCCGGAATCCAAATCTCCAGAAACGGATTTCCCGGATTTTGATTTTTCCGACTTTGATTTTTCCAAATCCGCCATTGACCGGACAATTATGGACCATTTGAAACAGTTTTACGACGAAAAAGACATTTCCTTAATCCGCGAAACCGCTTCTGATTTCTCCCGGATTTATGTGGTTTGGGCAAACAAAGATCGTCCGTACCACATTTTAATGACCGCCGGCATGAGCATTTTTCAAATGGATGCGCCAAAAGGCTGTGAGGATTTCAAGTATGCGGAAGTGATGATGATTCTTCCGGAATACTGGCCGCTGCTGCCGGAGGAATTGAAGCGGGATGAAAACAATTGGCCGGTCCGGATTCTTCAAACGATTGCACAGCTGCCGTTTTTGAAAAATACGTGGGTTTCGTGGGGGCACTCGATTTCCAATAGAGGGACACCGTTTTCCGGTTTTGTTTCCTTTGAGAGCTCTCTTTTGGTTTATTCGATTACGGTTCCTGATAATTTTGTCCGAATCGAGCTTTCTGACAAAACGATTCACGTGTATTCCGCAATCCCGTTGTATCCGGAAGAGTTGGAATTTAAACTCAAGTACGGGACGGAAAACCTGCTTGACAAATTTAACCGGTACAAAACCCCCGAAATTTTGGATGACCGGCGGGAAAACGTGTGCAATCCGAATCATTTGAGATATTGAAATATTACTCTTGTTTCGGGTCATCGCCCTTTTTCATTTTCTTGGCGTTTTCATAAATTTTCATTTCGCTTTCATTTTATTTCATAAGGTTTTCATATTATTTTCATTGCTTTCATTTACCTTTGTTGGAATTTTGAGACGAATGGATTATGGCAAAAAAATCAATATCAACTTCAAGCGTTTCGGATTCGGCTTCTGTTTTGGATATTTCGTCCAAGTTGCTGAGTTGGTACGATGTTTATGGACGGGATTTGCCGTGGCGGGTTGTTGGCGCGCATCCGAATCCGTACGTCGTCTGGGTTTCTGAAATTATGCTTCAGCAGACGACGGTTCAGACGGTAATTCCATATTTTTACAAATTCATGGAACGGTTTCCGACCATTGAAATATTAGCGGACGCGGATATTGAGGATGTTCTTCTTTTGTGGCAGGGACTTGGGTATTACACGCGCGCGAAAAAGCTTCATGAATGCGCGCAGAGGGTGGTATCCGATTTTGGCGGGAAATTCCCCAAAACTTATGCCGAACTGCTCAAGCTTCCGGGAATTGGTCCCTACACGGCGGCCAGCATTTCATCGCTTGCGTTTGATAAGCCGGAAGCGGTTGTTGACGGGAATGTGATTCGTGTCATTTCGAGGCTTTATTCGATGACGGAAGAACTTGACCAAATCAAACCCGAAATCTCCAAGCGTGCCCGGCAGATGATGCCTCAAAGGAGGGCGGCCGATTACACGTCCGCCATCATGGATTTGGGCGCGACGGTTTGCACGCCAAAAAATCCGGTATGTGAAAGCTGTCCGTTGCAATCGGATTGCGGAGCAAAGCAAAAAAATTTAGTCGGGGAAATCCCAAAAATTGTCCCGCTCAAAAAAGTTCAAAAATCCGGTCCTCTCTTTTGGATTGAAAATGAATCCGGCAGCGTTTACATTTGCAAAAGACATGAAGGATTATTGTCCGGGCTTTGGGAATTTCCGTGGATGGCGGAAGAAACAACCAAAGATATGCCGCCGGCATTTAATTTCCCGTTTGAGTCCGATTGGATTTTTACAAAAAAATCGATTCGCCATACATTTACGCACATTCAGTTGAGTCTTTTCATTTACCGGACAAAAACAAATGAACAAGATCCCGATTTTTTGGTTTTTCAAAAAAAGACCGGTGGAAGTTTTGTACCCCAAAATGATTTTAAAGATTATCCGTTTTCGACGCTGATGAAAAAGGTGATTCACGAGACGGAAGATGCGAAAAATAAGAAAATGGCAAGCAAAAAAACAGAATTTAAAGATATGAATCTCAAAAAAACAGAATTTAAAGATATGAATCTCAAAAAAACAGAAAAACCAAAAATAGAAAAACCAAAAATAGAAAAACCAAAAATAGAAAAACTAAAAATAGAAAAACCAAAAACAGAAAAAATCATCAAACAAATCAGTGATTTTTAAAAAAGCCAACTGTCGATTTTTATTGAAATTATTTAAGACGATATCGTGCGCGCATATGCCGCTCCGGCAAAAAATAAAAAAATGAAAAAAAAGATGAAAAACGAAGAAAGAAAAATGAAAAAAAAGATGAAACGAAGAAAAGAATGAAAAAATCATAAAACCATTAAAAAAATGGCAAATCCGTTTTTTACGGATTTAATTTTTTGAAAGTGCGGTTGTGAATGCGTCTGCGAACTCGTCGCACATGCTCACGATGGTTGCCATAACGTCTTTTAAGATTTCAAGCGGCTTTTCGCCGGGCATTGTTTTGATGTACAAAACCGGCTCACGCTCAACAGAGTTGGACAATCGTTTCATGTCATAAAAAGCGGTTTCGACACGATCATCTTCAAGAAGCGTCGCCTTAATAATATTCATCAATGTGTGGGTTTCCCCTTTGACGAGAATTTCCATTTCGTCTTTTCCCTGGGACAGAATTGTAATTTCCATAAAAATCTCTCTGATTTTTTAATAAAATAAATATGAATAAAATTGAAATAAATGAAATAAAGACAAATTGAATAAAGTTGAATAAAATTGAAAAATAATAGATTTCAACATAAACATAGATACTCTATTTATTCTTTTTTATCCATTTAAATCTGATTTTTATCCATTTTTCTTTTTTATTTCAGCGGAATGTCTTATTTTTTCTTTTTTATTTCGGCTGAATCTATTTTTTTTTTTTTCGGATTATTTTTGAAGAACTTTTTTCGGCGCTCCGGAAATTCCTTTTCCGTAAGTGTCGGCAAGCTTTCTGTGTTCTTTGTTTCCGCAAACCGCACAAATCAGGCGGTTTTCATCCCGAACCAACGATGCCTTGCATTTGGAACAATACGCTTTGACCACACCGAATTCGCCTCCGACGGTGGACAATCCGATTTTGGAACTGTCAATCACTTTGGCGCGGACAATGTCCATCACCGCAAACTCATCGGAAACCGCTTTTGTAAAGCCGTCTTGAATGTTGGATACATAAATTTCAGCGGTTCCGTTGTTGACCACTTCGCCGTCCAAATTCTTTTCCGCCGCCACGATTTCCACGCGCGCGCTGGATTCTCGAATGTCCGTCACCGATGCAATCACAATGTCGCCGTCTGAAATCGTATTGGGCGTATGGGTTGTCGGGATGACCGTAATCAATCGCTTTTCATTGTTGATGCCGACAAAACCGGACACTGTTGCCCGGATGTAGCCGCCATCGCTGATGGCTCCAAAACTCGGACCGTATTCTTCGACAGTTCCGATAACGGCTCCTGGGAATGTAAACTGCCGGGTGTTCTCAAACAAAACTTTTTCCGGACGCTTTTTCTTTTCACGCGGTTTTCCATCTCTGCCATCCCGTCCGCCGCGTCCGCCCCGGTCATTTCTGCCGCGGTTGTCTCGGTCGCCGAATTTGCCGCCGTTGCGGTCTCCATACCGATTTTTGTCCCCGCCACGTTCTCCGTTACGGTCGCTGCTCCGCTCACCAAATCGGCTTCTTTCTCCGCTGCTGCGTTCTCCGCTGCTGCGTTCTCCGCTGCTGCGTTCTCCGCTGCTGCGTTCTCCGGTGCCGCGCTCGACATACCGGCTATTACTGCGCCCACCGTTACGTTCATCATATCTATTGCCACGTTCTCCATCTCTTTCGCTCATTCTCTCGCCACCGCGTTCACTGCTTTTCTCAACATAACGTTCGCCACCACGGTCATTCGTTCTTTCGCTGCTGCGTTCTCGAACCGGCCGGCAGCTGCTTTCCAAATCCGATACAGATTCGGAAGACTTTTCAATAGGCGGTCTCGGCTTTCTTGGAATTTGAGATTTGGGAGAAGCCCGAACAGGGGATTCACATGCACAATCATTTTCTGAAATATGCGCATTCTGCGCGTCTTTTGCCTCATCGGCAACGGAAGAAACGTCCTTTAATTTTCTTCGAATCGGTTTTTTTTGAACACGGCTCATAATATCCCTTTTTGTGTGAATAAATAAAATTACGATACTTTTTTTCTGAAACATCTTATGAATGGAATTTAACCTTGATAAATTCAACCATGAAAAATGACAATTCAATTGAATAAATGATAAATTATGAGGGGATGAATGAATAACTTTTGATTTAAATTGGATTTTCAATCCGGTAGATTTCCACATCGATCGTTTCAATTTCCTTTTGGTGAAAATCGAATGTTTTTCGAATCGGAAATTCCGCTTTAAAACAATCCGTAATTGTTGCGGGTCTTATAAATTTTTCTATGAAAGACCGGCTTCCTTTGTTGTGAATTGAATAAACAATATTACCTGCCGCAACCGCCGCTTTTAAAAACGGCCGGTCATTTCCTTTTTCTTGCGCCCCAAATGGCGGATTCATAACAATTGTGTCGGCACGCTCCAATTTTTTGGACAAAATCCATTCGGGGATGTCGGAAACATCCGCTTCTAAAAAAGAGACACAATCCCCGGCTTTCAAATTTTCGGCGTTTTTTATGGCGGAGACCACCGCATTTTTGTCAATATCAAAACCGGTTACCTGCCGGGCAGACAAAAGAGCGGCACCAATCGACAAAATTCCTGTTCCGCAACCGAAATCATAGACGGTTTTGTCTTCAATGTCGCCGCTCATATACGCCATATGAAGAAAAGACGCCGCAAGCGGTGCCGGGGTTTTGTATTGCTCAAGAGCGAGGCTGGGCGCAACAAACCCTTCCGCTTTTTCAAGAGCCATTTCTAATTTTTTCAGTTTCATAGAGGTCCGGTTTTACTTTCCTTTTTGTTTTATTCCCGCTCACCTTCCAGGATTTCATCCAAAACCAAATCTTCCCAGCAGCGTTCTCCCAGAACAATTTCAAATTCCTGCGGCGTCAAAACGGGAACCGGATACCGTCCCGAATCGTCCACCGCCAGCCGCGGGCAAGCAGTGTTGACAAATGCGTCCACCGAAAAATTCAGCATCTGGTCTGGTGTTACCAAATCCATCTGCAAAATGACGGCTTTCTTTCCATGTTCCTCCGCTTTTTGTTTCAGCCTTTTTGCCAATTTTTTCCGGCACTGCCCGTTTTTTGTGGACACAATAATCCCGAAAAGGTTGGCCTCCATCGAATTTCCAATGACGGCACTTCTTTGCATCAAAAATTTGCGAAAATCCAATTCAAACGCTTCCGACAAAAATGGATCGGCACAAACCACCTTTTTTTGAGCGGACAGCGCAATTCCGATCGGATGGAATCGACCGCTGCCGATAAACAAATAAGCCTCACACTTTTTGGCATCGGGTGAATTTTCACATGATCGGGCGGCAGAAAAATTACAGCCTAAAACCTGTCCCGAATACGCAATCCGGTTGTCTCCTCGGGACAAAATAACTTCTTTTCCGGCATTTTCCAAGAGGCGGCGGACAGTATCCAGTTGATGAACATGTTGAACGGTTGTGAGAATTCCAATCTTTTTTTCCGGAAGGAGTGGCAGTGCTGCTGTCACGGCCGGTCCGACATCCGCTTTGGACCGGGTTTCGATAAAAAAAACCTTCTTTTCCAAATCGGTTTGTTCCAATTGTGAATGCCCGAAATGAAACAGCAAATCCACTTGGGACAAAAGAGAGACATCTAAATCGCAGGCACCAAAACACGGGTCGGCGGAAATCAGAACCTGTGCGCCGGTTTTTTCTTCCAAGAGTAGGGACAACGGAACCGCATGCTTTTTGAGTCCCTCCGGAAATTGAAGGCCGATTAAAACAGGACTAGAGGATGTGTTTTGAATTTTATTATTTTGAATATTGTTTTGAATTTTATTATTTTGAATATTGTTTTGATGGCTCTGCTAATTCTTCCGAATTTGAATTTCTTTGATTTTTTCAAATATTTGATTGATTTCAAAATCATAAGAAAAGCGGCTTAAATCAAAAATATTGGAAGAGACGAAATCCGGTTTTTCGGATTTGTCTTTTTGAAACGCTTGATTCAAATCCGCCGGACGGTTGTTCATTCGTTTCCTCCAAGAAGAATCACGCCATCTTTTGTGACATCGATATTTACTAAAACCGTTACCTTATGACCGGTCTCTTGAAAGATTTGCTTTTGTCCGTCTCCGCGCCCGATCACGCAAAACACGCCGGCGACGACAACACCCATTTCATCCAGGCAGTTGAGCAGCGCTTTAAGCGTCCCGCCGGTGCTGATGACGTCATCCACAATCAAAACGCGGTCGCCTTTGGACAAGCCGTTGAGATACAATTTTCCTTTGGAGTATCCCGTCGATTGCGATAATTCGACTTCACCAGGGAGCCCGTATTTTCTTTTGCGGACAATGCAGGTTGGAATTTTGGATTTCATGGACAGCGGAATTGCAATCGGAATTCCCATGGATTCAATCGTTACAATCAAATCGGCCGGCAAATTTTTGGAAAAAGAGTGAAGGATAAAATCAGAAATTTCATCTAATATTTCAGGAGGAATCGCCGGAATGCCATCCGAAATCGGGTGGACAAAATAATTGTAAATTTGTCCCTCGGATTCCTTTTGAATGACCGGGGCTTCCAAAAGCGATTGTTTGAGTTTTTCAAGCATTTGTCCCACCTCTTTTTTTTCCGAATATTTTTATAAATTCAGATGATTTTTTAAATTTAAATTGGAATGATTTTAATTGAATGAATTAAAATCTATTGAATCAAAATGTTCATTAATCGGTTATGGTCGGTAAGCTGCAGCCTCTTTAAACCGCTGGACCAAAAAAGCGTTGTCAAAAGATGTTAAAAACCATCCGGCTTTGGGTCCCGATGATTGCCCGAGAAGTGCCAAATAAATAGCGGCAAAGAAATTTTTCGGGTCCATTTCATCCGCGGGAAGAGCCCCGCCGGCATAATTTATCATATTTTTTGAAATTTTTGTGCCGTCTGTTTTTGTTTCATAAACAATTCGCTGGACATCCTCGGCTGTCAGTTCGCTTGAAAGTGCGGATAATTCATCCGAAAACGCAATTAAGAATGCGCGCTGTGTATTTGTCAGGGAGGCGCATTGAACCGGAACCGTGTCCTTCACACCGAATTTTGCAAAAACCGGCGCGTATTTATCCAGCCAAATGCCGACATTTTTGGCCATCTGGTGAATGACGGCGGAATCTTCGTTAAAGCCGGAGCGCTTCGCGATTTTTTCGATTTGTTTTAAATCGCCACCGGCAACCTGGTAAATAGTGACCATTTGTTTAAATGGAATCTGAGATTGTGTAACGCCTTCCGCTTTGGACAATTCGACAATTCTTTTTTCAAGACCGGTCGGGTCCTCTTTGTCCCGGAGACGTTCATATTCGTCCACCAAATTCAAAAGCGGCTGTCCCGGGTCGAATTTAATATGTTTTTCCGGTTTGGTTTTCATAATCAAAAACCGCAGTGTTTCCGGCGGGACTACGTCAAGCATATCGGAAATAGATACGACGACGCCGGCGGAAGACGACATCGCCCCCTGTTCGCCCAGCATAATCCATTCATAAACAATCGGATACGGGGGTTCGTGCCCGAAGACCTCGCGGGCGATTCGAACGCCGGAATCATAAGAGCCGCCACTGGAGCCGTGATCTTTTCCAAAAGGCTCGACCGTCACGCCCAAAATTCCCCATTTGGCCGGCCACTCCACCCGCCACGTTAATTTGCCGCCACCTTTCATGGGAACTTGTCCGCTTTTGCCGCAGGAACAGATATAGTTGACAGTTTCCGCCGTTTCGTCAAATCCGGTTACTTTGGCGGTATTGATTTTTAAACAGTTTTCACAAATCGGATTAAATGGGCTCCACTCCGGCATCACGCTTTTTCCGGAAACCTCTTTGAGAATGGTTGCGATTTTGTCTCGGTTTTTCAGCGCGGTTTTGATGGATTCGACAAAGGCACCGGCTTTGTAGAGTTCATCTGTTCGGAGAACTTTGGGGTGAATGCCAAGTGTTTCCATGGATTGTAAAAACGGTTCTAAAAAGTGTTCGGAATAGCTTTTGTGCGCGCCGCACGGACAGGGAATTTCAGAAATCGGTTTACCGACGTGGGCGCCGTAAGCTTCTTCGGTCAAAAAAGGATAGACTTTTCGGAGCGGGTCGTAATTGTCCGCAATATAATAAAAATCGGGGTTTTCACCGAGATCTTTGACGGCCCGGTAAACAGCGTCTGCCGTCACGACTTCTCGCATATTTCCGATGTGAATGTGACCGGACGGCGTGATTCCGGTGGAAATCATATTTTTGCCGCCTTTGGCGGCGACTTCTTCTGCAACAACGTCTGCCCAATGTGTAATTTCTGTCATTTTAATACCTTTGAAAAAAATAAAATTTGAATTAAATTTGAATTAAATTTGAATACGGCGATTATATGAAATCGGATTAATTTAGGGGACTAACTCTTCTTTTTTATTAAAACTTTGTCATGAGGAGGAAAAGACTTTTCCGGACTCTTTCCTCCAAAGAATTCTTAGATCTATTCTTTTATAATTTGATTTATTCTTTTGTATTTGAAAATGTCCTTAATAATATTTGATTTGTTTTTTATAATTTGAAAATGCTTTAATTTATGACGTTATCCATCGTATGGATTAAAATCATAATTCGAAAGGCAATGAATCAGTGCCGTATTGGACAGCCGGATGAGTTTTTGATCATCCCGCTCAGTTGGCGGGTTTCCGCACGCGAGCGATAGAAATTCCGCCAAGTCGTAAACCAAAAGACGGCTTTTGGAATTGTACCCGCTTTCAATAATATTTTTCATGCATCCGCCGCAATTGGTAATAATGACATCACTGTTTGAATTTTCAGCGGCCCCATGAATTTTTGCGGCTTGAGAAAGAGATTTTTGAGGAAAAACTGTCCGAACGCCGCCGCCAAATCCACAACAAATGGAGTCTTGAGGCGATGGGTTGGCAACAGATACGTGTGGGACAGCTTGGAGCGCACGGCGCGGATCATTGTAAATGCCGGCTGCCCGGGTCAAATGGCACGGATCTTGATAATAAAGAATGAGCGGCGTGGACTTTTTTAAATATTGCGTCATATCGCGTTTAAATGTCAGTTTTCCTTCCTGAATCAGCCGGAGGAAATATTCCGATGTTTGGAGCACTTCAAAGCCAAGTTCTCCAAAAAGCGATGGGTAAATTATTTTAAAGGCGCGATAGCATCCGGGACAGGTCGTCACCAAAATTTTGGCGCCCCGGCGGGTGATTTCATCTATGTTTTTTTGTCCGATTTTAAGAAGCGGTTCTTTGTTTCCGGCGCCAAAGGCAACCGACCCGCAGCAGTAATCAATTCCGCTCATGACGGAATAATGAACGCCGGCCGCATCCAACACTTTGGCGGTGGATTTTCCGACCACTTTGTTCATGCAGGATGCGGCACAGCCCGGGAAATAGATTACATCACACGCTTTTCCTTCATTTTTGAAAACAACCGGCTTTTCCCATTCTCCGATTTTTTTGTACATGTTGTTGTCCGAAAATGGGTCTGCCAATCTTTGCTCATCCGAAATCCCGAATTCTTTTGTTTTCTTCTCGCGCGCCAGGGAAATGAGTTTTCGAATGCCCAGATCTTGAGGGCACGTGACAGTGCAAACATTGCAGGTGTAGCACAACCGGATGTCATGGTCCGGATTTTTGGGAAGCGACACCGGTTCGGATTCTGATTTTGGGGATTCGGACAAGTAGCCGTACAAATCGGACAAAATGCCCAAATCGCCATAGCTCGGGCAAACCGAAATGCAAAGACCGCATTGGTCACAATTTTTCTTATGTTCTGAGAGAAAGTCCATTTTAAAAAGTCCGGTTTTTCTGAAAAATAAAGAAAGAAGTATTTTTTCAAATTTAAGTTTTTTTCAAAAATCGGACAAAACTCAAATATATAAAAAATTTAAAACAAAAATCAAAATTATAAAAATCTAAAACAAAAATCAAGTCCAAAATTCAAGTCCAAAATTCAAATCCAAAATTCAAGTCCAAAATTCAAATCCAAAATTCAAATCCAAAATTCAAATCCAAAATTCAAATCCAAAATTCCTAAAAGTTTCAAAATTTCAAAACAAATCAAATTCCAAAATTCCATCCAAAATAAAGTGGCAAAAATCCAAAAAATACAATTTCAAAATTAGTTCTTAATTATCTCCTTAAAAATACAGGCAAAACATCCCGATTCAATCAGATGCGGTCGCATCTGATTGAATCGAAATATGAATTTTAAAAGAAATGGGTGTAGTGAGACAGTTGCAGCAATCCTAAAATCATAAACCGTCGCAGCAATCCTAAAATCATAAACCGTCGCAGCAATCCTAAAATCATAAACCGTCGCAACAATCCTAAAATCATAAACCGTCGCAGCAATCCTAAAATCATAAACCGTCGCAACAATCCTAAAATCATAAACCGTCGCAACAATCCTAAAATCATAAACCGTCGCAGCAATCCTAAAATCATAAACCGTCGCAACAATCCTAAAATCATAAACCGTCGCAGCAATCCTAAAATCATAAACCGTCGCAACAATCCTAAAATCGGAAGGTTTGCTTGGATTGGAAAAAGAAATGATTGGAAAAAACGCTGAAAATGAAATGTTGCTTAAATCATCCGATCCGTATCCCAAACATATTTCTACTTCCAAAGAATTAGGTTTTTCAAGCAAAATGATTTTTATTTGGATTTAGAATTATTTCGTAGGCATCGTCAAGCCAATCAACTTGACGCCAACCAAAAATTTACAGGCGAAAATATGGCGGGAAACAGCTTTGGAGAATTGTTTCGGATAACGACGTGGGGAGAGTCTCACGGTGATGCGGTCGGCGTTGTTATTGACGGCGTCATTTCGGGCATTTCGCTCTCGGACGCGGATATTCAAAAAGAGCTGGACCGCCGAAAACCCGGGCAAAGCACCGTGTCCTCTCCTCGAAAAGAGCCGGATACGGTGGTGATTTTGTCCGGGGTTTTTGAGGGAAAAACGACCGGAGCGCCGATTTCGTTGATGGTGAAAAATTCAGACGCCCATTCTTCCGCTTATGAATCTCTTCAAAAAACTCCGCGCCCGGGTCATGCAGATTTGGCCTATTTTGAAAAATACGGGAATTATGATTACCGTGGCGGCGGCCGAAGTTCAGGACGGGAAACGGTCGGGCGTGTCGCGGCCGGTGCCGTTGCCAAAAAAATATTGGCGGCTGCCGGAATCGAAGTCGTCTGCCATGTCGTTCAAATCGGAATGGTTCATGCCGATTCATGCGTTTTGGACAAGTTTTCCCTCCCCGAAATCAAAGAAAGAATTCAGGAAAATCCGGTCCGGTGCGCCGATTTTGCTGCCGCGTCCGCCATGGAAAAAACAGTGAAAGCCGCGCAGGAAAACAAAGATTCTGTCGGCGGAATTGTCGAGGGACGAATTTGCGGCATTCCGGCAGGGCTTGGGGAACCCGTTTTTGACAAACTTGACGCCGATTTGGCCAAAGCCATCATGAGTATCGGTGCCGTCAAGGGATTTGAAATTGGAGACGGATTTTTGGCCGGGAGCGCGCAGGGAAGCCAATTTAATGATGAAATGGAATGGACGGATGACGGCACCGGCCGGACAATTTCCATGAAAACGAATCATTCCGGCGGCATTTTAGGCGGCATTTCTACCGGCGGAGAAATCCGGTTCCGGGCGGCGGTGAAGCCAACGCCTTCCATTGCGCGGCCGCAGCGCACCGTCAATTTGGACACAAAAGACAATGAAATCATTGAAATTTCCGGACGGCACGACCCGGTGATTGCGCCCCGGATTGTCCCGGTCTGCGAAGCGATGGCAGCCATTGTTATTTTAGACCATTTCATGAGACGTAAAGCCTTAGATCACAAAACTTTGAGATAAAAAAAATTAAGACATCGAATAAAAATGGTTTCATATTGAAATGAGGGGGAAAAATGGAACAATCGAAACATCCGGGAAATCCGCAATCTGAAAAAACACATCCTGAGACCGCGCATTCCAAAAATATAACTTCCGAAAATACACATTCGGGAGGATTGCCTCCGGCCGATGACACCTCCGGCGTCCGGCCGCCACGGATTTTGGCTTGGGAAACCACGGCCGCTTGCAATCTGGCTTGTAAACATTGCCGAGGGTCTTCGACTCTCAACTCTGCCACCGGCGAATTGACAACGGACGAAGCCAAAAAAATGCTTCGTGACATTCGGGAAACGGGAACTCCGATTATTATTTTAAGCGGCGGCGAGCCTTTAATGCGTCCCGATATTTTTGAAATCGCCCGCTATGGGACAGATCTGGGTTTTCGGATGACGCTTGCGACAAACGGGACGATGATTACCCAAGAAATCGCTCAAAAAATACGGGAGGCCGGCATCCAAAGAGTCAGCATCAGTTTAGACGGACGGGAACGGACGCATGACACGTTTCGTTGTATTCCAGGCTGTTTTTCAGATTCCATGCGCGGGATTCAAAATTTAAATAGCGCGGGCGTTGAATTTCAAATCAATACCACCGTTTCCCGGTTCAATGTGGAGGAGCTGGAAGATGTTCATGCTTTTACCAAAGAAATCGGTGCGGCAGCGCATCATTTCTTCTTTTTGGTTCCGACCGGAAGAGGGGCGGAACTGAGCGAATTTGAAATTTCCCCGGAAGAATACGAAACCGCTTTGTTATGGCTTTACGGCATTTCCAAAAAAACAACTCTTCAAATCCGTCCGACGTGTGCACCGCATTATTTCAGAATCTTACGCCAAAAAGCCAAAGAAGAAGGCGTTGAAGTCACGCCAAAAACGCATGGTCTTGACGCCATGACAAAAGGCTGCCTCGGCGGTATTTCTTTCGGATTTATTTCCAGCATCGGTGATGTCAACCCGTGCGGTTACCTGCCGGTTTTGGCAGGAAATGTCCGAAAAACACCGTTTAAGGAAATCTGGGAAAATGCAAAAGTGTTTAACGATTTGAGAAATTACGCCGCTTACAAAGGAAAATGTGGCGACTGTGGATACAAAACGGTTTGTGGCGGCTGTCGGGCGCGCGCATACCATGAGACAAACGATTACATGGAAGAAGAGCCGCTCTGTTCTTATGTGCCGCCCGGCTATGCTTTAAAACAAGCCCGCAAAACCGGCAAATAATATCCGAATTCAAAACAGAACGACCCGAACCATGAAAATATTTATTAATTAAAATGGTCGTTTCCAAACAATTATAAAAATAAATGGATTGCAGAATTGTAAAAACAGATTACAATGAAAATGCAAATGAAAAAACGTGAGATACGGATTATGGAACAAACACCGCTGATTTCATCGGCGTCCCCGATTGAACTCGATGACATCGACAAACAAATTATCAACCTCATTCAATTGGATTTTCCGGTGACGGTTCATCCGTTTGAGATCATTGCCGAAAAAATCGGGACCACGGAAGATGTCGTGATTGAAAAATTAAAGCGGCTACAGCAGGAAAAAGCAATCCGGCGGATAGGTCCCGTGATTAATACGCGTGGGCTGGGCGGTTCCAATACGCTCGCCGCCGTTAAAGTCCCGGCGGTCCAAATTGAAGAAGCGGCAGCGGTCATCAGCAAATATCCTGAAGTTTCCCACAATTATCTTCGAAATGAGGAATACAACATCTGGTTTACCGTGTCTGCGCCGACACAAGAACGGCTGGATACCATCTTATCGGAAATTCAGGAAAAATTAAAGTGTCCGCTTTTGAATCTGCCGACGGTCCGGCAATTTAAAATCCAAGTCAAATTCAAATTATAATTCCATCACAATTTATTATTCAATTCCATCCAAATTATAATTCCATCAAAATTTATTATTCAATTCCATCCAAATTATAATTCCATCACAATTTATTATTCAATTCCATCCAAATTATAATTCCATCCAAATTATAATTCCATCACAATTTATTATTCAATTCCATCCCATTCATGAATCCCTCGGAGAAAAAAGCGTGCCGGAAAACACAAAAGAAATTGCGGAGAATCTCATAGTCCGAAAAGAAAATCCGTCTGCCCGGTTGGATGATACGGATGAAAAGTTAATCCGGCTGATGCAAGATGGAATTGAGTTTACTCACGCTCCATTTTTGGAATACGCAAATGTGCTGGGCATTTCCGAAGAAGAGGTCGTTTTCCGAATCAAGACTCTTGCGGAACAAAAAAAAATCCGCCGTTTCGGCGCGTCCATTGGTCATCTGGTGATCGGGTTTACCGCAAACGCAATGTGCGTTTGGGATGTCGCGCCAAGCAAAGTTTCAGATACGGGGAAAATCATGGCATCGTTTGATGAAGTCAGTCATTGCTATGAACGTCCACGGACGGCGGAGTGGCCGTACAATATGTACACGATGATTCATGGACGCAGCACCGAGGAATGTGAAGCGGTCGCTGTTAGAATTTCCGAAGCGGTTGGTATTGCGGACTACAAACTTGTTTTCAGTGAAAAAGAATTCAAAAAAACAGGGGTTCGTATATGAAAAAGAACATGGGATTAAAATCCTGAATGGAAACTCGGATTAATAATCCTGAATAGAACAAAAAAGAGAGAAAAATATGAATGAAAATATGAATGAATACAAAGAGATTTCCAATCCATATCTGCCTCTTTTTATTGATTTTTCCGAAAAGCCTGTCCTCATTTTTGGCGGCGGTACCGTCGGGGAACGCAAAGCTCTCCGATTTATGAAGAGTGCGCCTGTCACGGTCGTCAGCCTTCGATTTACAGATCTGCTTTTAAAAAATGCCCAATCCGGTCAAATTCAAATTCTTGAAAAAGATATTTCCAAAATGTCCGACGCCGATTTAAAAACACTTATGAAAGGTGTGTTTTTGGTTGTTGCCGCAACACCCAGCAACGCTTTAAACGACCGAATTTCCAAAATTGCGAAATCCACCGGCATTTTGGTCAACCACGCGGGCGGTGCGGACGCGGTGGTCATTCCGTCCCTCATTGAAAAAAACGGGTTGTCAATCGCGATTTCCTCCGGCGGGGAAAGTCCTGCGGTTACGAAGTATGTCCGCATTCAAATTGAAAAAACAATCGGCTCCGATTTTGAAAAAATGATTTTGATTCAAAATGAGATGCGGGAAGAACTCAAAAAGACAATTCCGGACCAAAAGAAACGGCAAGCGGTTCTTTGGGAAATTATGGATTCCGATGAAATTTGGGAACTCTTAAAAAGTGATTCGGATGCGGATTTTGAAAAAGCCAAAAAGAAAGCATATGAAATTGTGAAAAATGTGTAAAATCATTTTTTGTTTTAATTTTTAACCCGGCACATCGGGGCTTCGCAAAATCCGATGAGGTAATAAGCCTTCTCTTCTTTTTGAAAAATTAGCGTTTTCACATATCGTTTGGATTTGAACAAATCAAAATAAACAATTTCGGCAGCCTCTAATTCTTTTTGAAATGAGGATGCATTGAATTTTTCAAAATTTTCAAGATATTTTTCATCAGAATTTTCGTTCCATTCGTTTTCTTCATTTTCCTCCTCTTCATCATTTTTTTCGCTGTCCGGTTCGGGCAATTCCAATTCCAGCCGCTGGATTTCTTCCGGGGAAAGTTCGACCGAAAACTGAGCGGCGGACAATTGCGTATCGGCGGTGTTTTTATTTAAACCGGTTCGAAACATTTCATTTTTATCCTCAAAATCATCTCCCATGTCATCAAAGTCATCATCAAAGCCCGTTCTAAAGGAAAAACCGCCGGCTGAAAGTAAATCCGCAATTTCATCAAGTGAACAAAATGAATCTTCAATTTCCATGAAGAAAAGAAGGGGCTTCTCCTATTTAAAAGATTTAAAAATGATTTCAAACCAATGAAAACCGAAAATTCGGAACCGTTAAAAATATTTAAAAATATTTAAAAATATTTAAAAATAAATTTAAAAGAATGCGGCTGGATTTGTGCAACTTCCCAAAAAGAGAGGCAAAATGTATAAAAAGTATATAAATTTTATATACACCTTTATATAGGTGGTGAAACATTTACATGTGCACCGCAAAAATATGAATTACTGTTGTGATTTTTATTTTCGGCAAAACCTTGCCACTCTTTGATATATTATATATCGGGAGAATTAATTATTTTAATGTAAATTAATTTAATATTAATTGTTTGAATTAATTATTTTAAAATTAGTTATTTTAAAATTAATTGTTTGAAATTAATTGTTTGAATTAATTATTTTAAAATTAGTTATTTTAAAATTATTATTTGGAATTTATTTTTTGTATTTGTAGATTTATCAATATTATGCATTTTATAAATTTATTTAAAAATGATTGAACGGTCGTATCCTTATGAGCGAATCTAATATTAAAATTGAAAATGTCGTCGCATCGACGAAGCTTGCGAATGAATTTGACTTAAACTTAATTGTTGAGAAATTCCAAACCGCCGAATACAACAAACAAAAATTCCCGGGACTCGTTTATCGTGTTTCCGATCCGAAGGCGGCTTTCCTGGTTTTTACATCCGGAAAAGTCGTTTGTACCGGCGCGAAAAATGTCGAAGACGTTCACACCGTCATTGGAAACATGGCTAAAAAATTAAACGGAATCGGAATCGCAACTCTTGCAAAGCCGGAAATTTCCGTCCAAAACATCGTCGCGTCCGCCGACTTAAAAACTGTTTTAAATTTAAACGCAATCGCAATCGGATTGGGTCTTGAAAATATCGAATACGAGCCGGAACAGTTCCCGGGACTTGTGTACAGAATCAATGACCCTAAAGTCGTCGTTTTAATTTTCAGTTCCGGAAAGCTTGTCGTTACTGGCGGAAAATCTCCCAAAGATTGCGAGCGCGGCGTTGAAGTTGTTCGCGAACAACTCGATAACATGGGGCTTTTGTAAAATTCAAAAATGATCCGTTCGTGATTCGTTTTTGAATCATTTTTGAATCATTTTTATTTTTTTAATTTTCAAATGGTCATTTGTATAAAAAGATGGAATAAATTCAATACCTTTTTATACAATATAATATTTTTTTGATAATATGTAACTTTTGTTGTTACGATTACACGTTGTTTTTATCGAAATATTTTTATTAATATCTGCCATTGGTAAGTTGCTGAATTATTGTTGTAATTGTCGTTGAATTGTTGTTGTAATTGTTGTAATATTTAAATTTTTAAAAGTTGCATTTATCATTTGAGTAATTTTAGTGATTTTTATGCCATCGAAAAAAAATAATTCTGAGAGAATTTCTGAAAAGAACAATCTGATTTTTGACAAAAATGATGTTTGTATTTTTATTCCGGTTTTAAATGAGGAAGCCGCCATCAAAGAAGTGATAGGCGGCTTTAAAGAAGAAGGATTCAACAACATTTTGGTCATGGATGGAAACAGTAAAGACAAAACCCGGGAAGTTGCGCAAGACGCCGGCGCCCGTGTGGTTGTTCAAAGCGGAAAAGGAAAAGGCCAGGCGATGATTCAGGCGTTTTCCATGATCCACGAAAAATATATTGTGATGATTGACGGGGATGGCACCGAGCTTCCATCTGAAATTTATTTGCTGTTAAATCCGGTTTTGGAAGGAAAAGCCGATCACGTCGCCGGTGATCGGATTGCCGGCCGGACCAAAAACGCGTTTAAGCCGGTCAATTTGTTTGGAAACCAGTTAATGAATTGGATTTTCCGCCGCGCTTTTAATGCCGACTTGTATGATATTTTAACCGGCTACCGTGCGTTCACCCGCGAGGCGATTCGTGAATTAGATTTAAAACAAAACGGTTTTGTCATTGAAACCGAGTTGACGGTTGAGTGTTTAATGAAAGAGCAGCGCTTGATAGAGGTTCCGATTACGTATCTTCCCCGGCAAAAAGAAGTGGCCACCAAATTAAATCCGGTCAAAGACGGATACCGGATCAGCACCGCCGTTTACAAATATTCCCGCTTTTACAATCCGATTTTCTTTTTCGGCATTTGGTCCGTATTTTTCACGGCTGTTACCGCCATTATCGCCGGCTACGCGTTTTATGTGGAAAACGACCTGCTTTTGATGGGAACCGGATGGTTTATGTTTGTTGCAATCATGCTTCTTGTTGCCGGATTTGTCGCAGACATCAACGCCACCTTGCACCGCAAAACATTAAAAGCGATCAAAGCCAACCGAAAACAAACCGAACAGGAATACGATAAATTCTAAAAATTTAATGAGAAAGCTTCACCGCTTTCTTTTTTATTCTTTTTTTAAATTCTTTTTTTTCTTTCTTTTCTTTTGTCTGATTCTTTATTAAGTCCGGACAGCAGGATTTTTTTGCGGCGGCGGCATTTGAGAAGAACATGGTACGGATTTTTAAAATTTTATTCGAAACACGGAGGCGGTATTTTAAGAATGGAACAAAACACAAAAACACAATAACTATTTTCCCAATCCAAGAAAACCCTCCCAAAAATTCGGACGCGCACGCGCGTCCGAATTTCTCGGATTGTAATTATGGATAGATATTATACAGTAAACAATTGCAGCAAGCTAAAATCAGAATCAGTTGCAGCAAGCTAAAATCAGAATCAGTTGCAGCAAGCTAAAATCAGAATCAGTTGCAGCAAACTAAAACCATAAACAGACGCGGCAAACTAAAACCATAAACAGACACGGCAGTCCAAAAATTAAAATTAAAAAACTTTAAATTTTAAATTTTAAAATTTGGCTTTTAATTTTTCATAAAATGCCGCATCTTCTCCTGATGCCGATAAGAACAACTTTTCCACAATCAATTCCGGTGTGCTTTTTGCGATATGATTTTTCACGGGATTTCGGTCCACGACCAAATTCAAATTTTCATCTAAGCCCTTGGCTTCGATTCCATCGACTTGAACCGGAATGGAACAATTTTTCATGATCGGTTCCGCCAAATGGGATACAAAAAGGGAAAGAGCGTTTCCGTCGGCACAAAACGCTTCCAAAAGTCCCGCGATGATTTTCGCGGAAGCCCCAGGCTCGGTAATGGCTTCCAATTCATCGGCAAAAACCGCTTTTTTCTTTTCGTATTTATCAAAAGTCAAACCTGCCTTTTCTCTTTCAGGTTTTTTTGTTTTAAAAACTGCCGCAAAATTCCGAAGCGTTGTCTCAAAAGCGCCGGCATCCAGCGTTCCTTTGGATTTTCCGAAGTAGTAAAACTCATCCAAGGACGACATGGAAAAGGATTGAGCCGGCACCGGGAACCCCATGTGCGCCAAAATAAAACATTGACCCAAAAGTTCCAAAAGCGATGTTTTTCCGCCCGAATTCACTCCGCTTAAAATTGTCACGGAATTTGTCGCATACGAAACAGGAACAACATGAGACAAACCATATTTTTGAGACAAAAACAAATTTTTGCCGGCATCCATCGAAAATGACAAATTTTTGTCCCCTTTGCCGCTTCCATTTTCTCTGCCGCTTTTACCTTCTTTGCCGCCTCTGCTCTCCTTTTCATCTCTTTCTTCCCATTTTGGAAATGTCATCTCATGCGCCAAAGCAAAGGCCGCCACCGAAAACCAAACATCCGATTCCAAACAAGCGGTAATTAATGATTCACACATCTCTTTTTGTCCGGCCAATTCTTTTGACAAAGATTTTTTGTGAGAATGATTCCGCTCGGTAATTTTTGAAGAAATATGTTTCTTAAATCGAGACAAAACATCCGGCTGAATTTGAACCGGGCAGGAAATCTCATCCCCAAAAACATCCCAAAGAAGCATGTCCTCATCTTTTTTCAACGCTAATTTTTCCGATATTTCCGCTAAACTTTCCGCAAAAAATCCCCGGCAGTTTTTCGATACTTTTTCAAAAACAATCTCTTTTAAATCAATGCCGGACATCACTTTCATCATTTGAGCGCCATCCAAAGTCAGCGTCGAAGACGACAACGACTGTTCGATTTTAGAGGACAACGTGCCGGCCGATTTTAAAAAAATCTCCTCGCAATTTTTTAAAATCAAATTCAGCCGGTCGGATTCCGGGTCAAACCCGGCCGCAAAATTTCCGGACGCATCGATTTTTGACACAAGAGTCCGAAGGGACAAAGCGGCCTCCGCCGTCATTTTGGAGTAAACGCCGCCCAAAGTTCCCGCCGCCATAATTTCCGCTAATTTTAATGAAGCCAAAATCGATTTTTGATTTTGAATGAAAAAGTCCAGCGCAATTTCCGGAACAATCTGCTCCAATGTTAAATTCTCAAAATTTCGGAAATATTCATAACCGTCCGGAATATCGAATTCCGGAAACTCAAACAAAATTACAGACGGATACGCGCTCAACAAATCCGCGGCTTCCTGCGGATCCAAAACCCAATGAACCGCCAGATTTTTGCCGAATTTTTCCTTGGCGGACAAATATGTTTTTTCGGTAAATGTTAAAATGACTTTATCTTTAATTTTTGCGGCAGCAGCGGTTCTTGCGGGAGTGATTTGAGACAATAAATTTGAAATCAATTCGATTTCATCCTCGGAAAACGAATGAATCAAGTCCATGTGACTTTGAATATTGGCAGAAACCTCTTCCCTTCGATTCGATTTTTGTTTCGGGTACGGGATGAACAGGTCCATGTAATCCGACGCATAAGCCGTGTGGCAATATTTTTTCAAAATCTTTAAAATGCCTAAATACAACGATTCAGCTTCCTTCGTTTTTAAGAAATCCCCGGCGCAAATACCTGTTTGACTTTTGACAACATTGGAAATCAGCGACTGCGCTGCTTTTTTTGTCATTCCTTCAACCAAACAAAGTTCTCGGATTTCCCCTTTTAAAAGAACAAAAAGCGCCTTTTCTTCACTTTTAAAATGAGTTATCAACCGTTTTTCAAGAATCGGCCCGATTCCCGCAATGTCCCGCAAATGAAGAGATGAAACCATTTCATTCTCCGGATTGTCTTTCGGATGAGAAGTCTGAATTGAAGAAACAAAAGACATTTGTTTCGGTTCCGTGATCATACCGCTCTTTACGAAAAAAAAGAATATAAAGGTCCGGCAAGCAGGGTGAAAGTAAAAAAGTATTTTAATAAATCTTCCAAAAAAATTCAAAACTTATGCCAGTCTCATTGAAAAATACCGGTTTTATTTCCGATCTGGTTTTGTTTTTTATCCGGTTTTGATTTTTATCCGGTTTTGATTTTTATCCGGTTTTGATTTTTATCCGTATTTGATTTTTTTGCCGGACGCGTCTCGATGATGTTTTCCAAATTCCGAGTTCAAAAGAACCGTTCCCGGAAAAACCGGTCCGTCTTTACAGACGCGAACACCCGTCTCATCCAGGCAGCAGGCACCGCAAACACCGATTCCGCATTTGAAATACCGTTCCATGGAAAATTCGGATTTTTCCACCGCATTTTTTTGAATCAAAATATCCATCACGAATTTCATCATCATTTCAGGACCGCAGACATAAATTTTGGAATAATTTTCCAAATCCATTTCCGATAAAACGGATGTGACAAATCCTTTTCGTCCCAAGGAGCCGTCGTCGGTGGTTAAATAAACTTCCCCCGCCTTCTTCATCCGGTTTTCAAAAATCAAATCATCCGCACTTTTTGCGCCCAAAAGAGTTGTCACACGGGCACCGGCTTCTTTGGCCGCTTCCGCAAGTGGTGCCAACGGCGCTGCGCCGATTCCGCCGGCAACAATTAATATATTTTCCAACTCATTCGGGATTGAAAATCCACGGCCGAAAGGACCACGTAAGCCGACCGAATCCCCGGTTTTTAATTCAAAAAGGGTGGTTGTTGCATCTCCCACCACTTGAAACGTCACGCCGTTTAAATGGGAACATCCAAGAGGGATTTCATCCGTTCCCCGAATCCAAACCATGGAGAATTGTCCGGGGGTCATTCCCGCAAAAACGGAATCAAAAAGAAGAGTCCGCTTTTTATTTTTGGCCTCATCGATTATTTTCACGATTTTGGCGTTTTTCGGGCGCCCCGTAAAATTTGAAAAACAATTACAGTTGTCCATTATTTTTTTCCTCCGGCGCAAGAACCACAGCTGGATTCTTGTTTTTTGGCGTTTGCCGGTTTTTTCGTATGGCTCAGCCCGATAATTTCCGATACATCCCATCCTTTCTCTTTCATAAACCGCTCGGCACCCGCCCAAACATCTCGGAATACAAAATCATTTTCATAAACCGCCGAGCCGATTTGAACGGCGGACGCACCCGCCATCATCATTTCAATCATGTCTTCCCATTTGGAAATGCCGCCGACTCCAATCACCGGAATGTCCAACGCTTCATACAAATCATAAACACATTTAATCGCAACCGGTTTTATGGCGGGTCCCGAAAGACCGCCCGAACGGTTTCCTAAAACCGGCCAGCCGGAATGGATATCAATGGCCATCGCCCGAATTGTATTTATCGCCACCACCGCGTCCGCCCCGCCTTCCTGTGCCGCAAGACCGATTTCTTTAATGTTTGCCACATTGGGTGTTAATTTCACCCACACCGGAATCGGCTGAGCCGCATCCTTTACAGCATTCTTTACCGCCGCCATAATTTCGCGCACATGTTCCGGCCGGCTGCCGATATCCGCACCATATCCTTTCGCATGCGGGCAGCTTAAATTCAGTTCAAAAGCATCGGGCATTGACGGCAAAAGTCCTTTTGCGACCTTGACAAAATCCGAAGAATCTCCACCAAAAATGCTGGCCACCACTGGTGCTTTGGTTTTGCTTTTTACAAACGAAATTTCGCCGCGAAATTCCTCAAAAGAAGGATTCGGAAGTCCCATCGCGTTGATAAAACCATGTTCTAAAGCAATCATCGATGGATTCGAATGTCCGAAAACCGGGGTCGGTCCGATCGATTTTGTAACAACGCCGCCGGCGCCGTTATTGATTTGGCGGACCATCGACGCGCCCGTTGTTCCTAAAACACCGGCGGCCAAAAGCGTTGGGTTGGGCAGTGTAATTCCCGCAACTGAATATGTCAAAATTCTTCGCCTCACAATTTTTGATTCCGAAGTTGTTGAATGTAGCAAACTGCTTCATCCGCAAGCATTTTTCCACCGGAGGACGCCAATTCTTTTCCCATCTGTTCCGCCTCCGCCTTCCAATTGTCCGCCGAAATTTTTTGGTCCGCTTTGATGCTTTTGGTTCCGTCACAAGAAAGAACTTCCGCCCGCACCCGGATTGTTTTGCCGTCCAGCTCAAATTTCGCGTACGCACCAATCGGCGTCGTGCAGCCGCCCTCCAAATCTTTCACAACCAACCGCTCAATTTGGGTTTCAATTTGAGACGGGCGGTGATTCAAAAGCGCAACGGCATCCACCGCCGGCGTGTTTGCCAAAGCGACAATGGCCACCGTTCCTTGATTGGGAGATGGGCAAAAATCATCAATCGGAAGACGAACCCGAACAATATCGTCCCAGCCCATTCTTTCAAGGCCCGCTTCCGCCAAAAGAATTCCGTCATATTGTCCTTCATTTAATTTTCGGATTCGGGTGTCGATATTTCCTCGAAGTTCTTCCACCCGCAAATCCGGACGGTAACGCAACAGCTGCGCGCGGCGCCGCATGGAGCTGGTCCCGATCATCGCGTTTTTTGGCAGCTCGTCAATGGAGAGTCCCTCTTTGGTCAACAATACATCATAGGGAGAATCCCGCACAAGAACGGCGGCCGTAATGAGTTCCGGCGGGCGGAGTGTCGGTAAATCTTTCATCGAATGAACAGCGATTTCAATGCCTTCTTCCACCATCGCGTCATCCAGTTCCCGGACAAATGCGCCAACGCCGGTGGAAACTTGGTAAAGCGGACGGTCGACAAAGCGGTCGCCATCCGTTTTAATAATTTTTTCCGTGGTCAAAAAACCTTTTTCTTTGAGCAAACCAGCTACTTTTCGTGTTTGAGCCAAAGCCAGATTACTTCCGCGGGTTCCGATAATCATCATGAAAATCCTTGTGTATTGATTCAAATTAAGGGTCAGGAAAAATATTGAAAATTATTTTTTAATTAATTACTTTAATTATTGTTATTTTTTCAATTTATTATGAATTATTTCTTCTTCGGCAGATTTTTCTCAAAGGCCGCAATTGTTTTTTCGTAATCTTCTTCGGTATGTGCCGTTGAAATAAAATTTGTTTCAAATTGAGACGGCGGCAAAAAGATTCCGTCATCCAGCATTTTTTTGAAGAATTCCATATAACCGGCGGCGTCGCACTTTAAAACTTCTTGGTAATTCGTTGGTTTTTCCCCGAAAAACACGACAAATAAAGACGCAATGCCGCTGACATAATAATTGAGTTTTTTGTCCGCAACAATTTCGGACAGGGATTTTCTAAAAGCGTCGCCTTTTTTATTGAGCGTTTCCCAAATACGATTTTGCTTCATGTAATCCAAAACGGCAATTCCCGCCGCCATGGAACACGGACTTCCGGAAAACGTTCCGGCTTGATAGACGGGACCGCTCGGGGAAATAAGTTCCAATATTTCCTTTCGGCCGCCAAAAACGCCCACCGGCATGCCGCCGCCGGCAATTTTTCCAAGCGTCGTGAGGTCCGGTTTAATTTGATAGTATTCTTGAGCACCGCCCGGCGCCAATCGAAAACCGGTGATGACTTCATCAAAAATCAATAAACAATCATTTTCAGCCGTGAGCGCACGCAATTCTTTTAAATAATTTTTTTCCGGCAGAACCGGTCCGATGTTTCCTAAAACCGGTTCAATAATGACGGCCGCTAAATCATTTTTGTTTTTCTCAATGATTTTTGCCATCGCCTCAATGTCATTGTACGGCACTTGAAGCGTATTTTTTGTTACATCGGTTGGGATTCCCGGAGAATTCGGCTCGCCATGCGTGGTCGCGCCGGAGCCGGCTTTCACCAAAACCGCGTCGTGCGCGCCATGAAATCCGCCTTCGATTTTTATGATTTTGTTCTTTTTAGTAAACCCGCGCGCCAGCCGAATCGCGCTCATCGTCGCTTCTGAGCCGGATGACACAAAACGCATCATTTCAACGGAGGGGTAAAAAGAGGAAATTCGCTTCGCTAAATTAATTTCCAATTCGGTCGGTGTTCCATACAGCCAGCCTTTGTCCAATTGCCGGACAATCGCTTGTTTGATGACCGGGTGGTTATGCCCAAGAATTGCCGGGCCGTACGCCATGCAATAATCAATAAATTCATTGCCATCCGCATCATAAATTTTGGACCCGTCGGCAGACTCCACATAAAACGGAAACGGCTTAATCGCGCGGACCGGACTGCTGACACCGCCTGGGATAATTGTTTTTGCCGTTTCATAGAGTTCTTTGGATGTATCAAAATTCAAAAAGACCGCCCCTTATTTTTTGGATAAATCAGATAACATTTCCGCTATTTCTTTTGCGTAATACGTAATAATTAAATCGGCACCGGCCCGCTTCATGGAAAGCATGGATTCATAAAAGCATCTTTTCTCATCCAGCCAACCGTTTTTTGCCGCCGCCATAATCATCGAATATTCTCCGCTGACTTGATAAACCGCAAGCGGCATTTGAAATTCTTGTTTCATCCGGTAAACGATATCCAAATACGGCATGCCCGGCTTGACCATGAGAATGTCGGCACCTTCCAAAACATCCAGCTGTGTTTCGCGGACGGCTTCATTTCCGTTGCCGGGATCCATTTGATATGTGGACCGATCGCCGAAACTAAATCCGGAGTCGGCGGCTTCTCGAAACGGCCCGTAAAAAGCGGACGCGTATTTGGAAGAATAAGACATAATCGGCGTGTTTTTAAAACCGTTTTCATCCAAAGCTTCCCGAATCGCCGCAATCATGCCATCCATCATGCCGGACGGCGCCACAATATCGGCACCGGCTTTGGCGTGGCTGACTGCGATTTTTCCAAGAATCGGAAGAGTTCGGTCGTTAAGAATTTCATGCGTATCCATATCCACAAGGCCGCAGTGTCCGTGGTCAGTGTATTCGCACATGCACAAATCGGTGATGACCAGCAGTTTGTCCCCAAATTTTTCTTTGATACGGCGCACCGCTTCTTGGACAACGTCGTGGTCGCCGTAAGAGGCTGTTCCGGCAGCGTCTTTATTTTTGGGGATTCCAAAAATCAAAACAGCCGGAATTTTTAAGTCATACGCTTCTTTTGCCGCGTCAGCCGCCATAGAAAGCGGCCATCGGAAGACGCCGGGCATGGACGAGACGGGAATTTTTTTTGTCGCGTTTTCATCTACGAAAAAAGGATAGATTAAATCCGATATGGATAAGGTGTTTTCCCGCGTCATTTCTCTCAGAAGGCCGGTTCGAAGCCGTCTCATGCGGTGGATTGGAAAAGGCATTTGAAATCTCCTTGGATTTTGATTTCTTGAAATTTTAAGATTTGAAAATAAAAATGAACTGAACAGATATTAAATGAACGAATCCTTTGCAAAAAAAATCCTTAAAGTCATCCTTAAAATCAAAAAGGTTAAAAAGAAAAAATGAAAAAGAAATGAGCATAAGAGATTGTTTTTTTCAACGAATTTTTTTTCAATGAATCTGTTCATGAATTCGTTACCAAACAATTCGGCATCAAGATTTATTTCCGGATTTATTATTTGAAATTCGTTTTCATTAAATGCTTTCAATTACGAAATAATTGAATATTCCTTTTAATCCTTTTTTCAATATTTTTTCAAATTCGGCATTATTTTGAAGGACTTTAACACTGATTTTATCCAATTCGTCCGGCGTGGCTTCCGGTTGCAGCCAAAAATCCCGATGAACATTTAAAATTTCATAAACGTCGTTGGATTCCTCGGTAAATATTTTGGAATAATCGTTGAGTTCGTCCATGGCTTTGGAAAAGTTTTTGCCGTCTAAGTCCAACGCATTCTGATAAAGTTTGATTTGATAAATCGGGTCCTCGTCTTGAACCGTCAAAATGGAAATGCCGTAATCCTCATCATCCCGCTTTGAAATAATAATAACATTCATCTGTTCGTTTATGATCTCTTTTAATTTGACGTCCATGTCCCATCCCAACATTAAAAATTATAAATAGATTTTGCTTTTTTATCGAGTTGACAAATTCAAATGAGTAGAATATTTTTAAATAACAAAGATTTTATTTGTGTTTTTCATGTTGACTCTTTTTTCTATTATTTATTTTTTTTCACCAAAAAAGTCATTTTCCGTTTTTCAAATCAGTTTGGATGTTAAAGACGCGCGCTACGGCTTCCAATAATTCGTCATTGTCTTGCTCGGCGGCATTTCTGAGAATCTTTGTCGGCTCGGCCAGAATTTGATTGGCGATGCTATGGGTCAGATTTTCAAGAATGTTTTCCTCAAATTCACCAATGGTGTGTTTGACACGGAATTTGTTGACCGCCTTATATTTTTCTTCTTCCCGAATTCCGTAAACATTTTTGTACAATTCGGAAATGATAAAGTCGGCCTTCTGGCGTTTAAATTGTTTATCTAAAAGAATGAGTTCTTCGTCAATAATTTCAACCACTTTTTTGACTTCCTCGTTTCTCATTTTAAGAGTTTGTTCGCTGATAATGCGTAAGTTGTCGATGTTGCAAAGCGTGACGCCCGGAAGTTCTCCGACGGATTCTTCAATATCTCGGGGATTTGCGATGTCCACCATAAAAAGGGGTTTTCCATTCCTTTTTTGAAGGCTTTTTTCAACGGTCGCTTTTGTTAAAACATAGTGAGGCGCACCGGTTGCACTGATTAAAACGTCGGCGATTTCCAAATGAGACAAAATTTCATCAAAATGAATGGCTTTTCCGCCCAGCTCATACGCCAGATCCCGTGCTTTTTTAAATGTCCGGTTGGAAATGTAAATCGCGTCCAGATTTTTATCGGCCAGCGCGCGCGCGACCAAAACGCCGATTTCTCCAACGCCGACAACCATAATGGATTTTCCTTCCAGGCCGCCCAAACATTCTTGCGCTAAATCAACAGCTGCCGACCCAATAGAAACCGAACCTTTATTGATTTTGGTCTCGGTCCGCACCCGTTTTCCGACTTGAATCGCTTTGGTAAAAGCCGTGTCCAAAATGCGGCCGATTGTTTTTTGTTTAACCGCCAGGGTGTATGCGTCTTTGATTTGTCCCAAAATTTGGTCTTCCCCAACAATCATGGATTCCAGACCGGACGCTAATTTTAAAAGATGAATAAGCGATTCCTCATGGTCATAAAAATCAACAATGCGGGCTTCGACTTCCAATTCTTTTGAAAAATTAAATAAAACACTGCTTCCTTTTTCGGAAACGACATAGATTTCAGCCCGGTTGCATGTTTTTAAAATAACGCACTCGTATACGAATTCTTTCTCATAAAGCTTTTGAAGCATCTCTTCGGCCGTCAGCGTCCACGCGCATTCCATTTCGGCAACCGTGGCTTTTTTGTGAGAGATGATCATGCTTGAAATTTCATTCATAGAAAAACGATCCACCTAATTTTTCGATTCAATGAATAAATCCGTTTTAAACAGCCTGACAATTTTTAAACAATTTGTTTTAATTCGTTTAACTTTTTTAAACCCGTTTTTCTAAAAAGGTTTTAAGTTAATTTTTGAAAAAATAATTGAAATGATCCTTAAAAAATCTTGAAAAACAAAATTTGCAAAACACCGTATTACTTTCATCATATAAATGTAATACCCGTCAAATCCGCCAAGTCAGCTGAAAAATCAGGCGGGAATTAAAAATTAATTCTTTTTTTTGCCAAAGATTTTAAGTTTTTCAAGAATCCGGATGAATCAGATTAATTTCCCGAATAAATGTGAAAAATAAATAAAAAACTTCTGTTTCAAAAGGGTCAATATCCGAAAAGCAGAAGTATCTTTTTCAAAAAACAACCTTTTTTGAGGAAATAAGATCCTTTTTGGAAATGTAACGATTGAGCGTGATTCATTCATCAAAAAAGTATATAAACCATCTCCATTTAAAAGAAAAACTATGTCAAAGGAAAAGCGAATTATTCCCTGTCTTGACCTTCTTCTGGACGAAAAAGGCGGTAGAGTTGTGAAAGGCATCGAATTTGAGGAACTTAAAGATGCCGGAGATCCGGTTGAATTTGCCAAAAAATATGAAGCGCAAGGTGCGGACGAGCTTGTCTTTTTGGACATTACGGCTTCCGTTCAAGGACGGGAAACGCTTCTGGACGTCATCAAACGCGCGGCGTCTGAAATTTCCATTCCGTTTACGATCGGTGGCGGGATTTCAACACTGGACGCCATTCAAAAAAACTTAGATGCAGGCGCGTCCAAAGTCTCAATCAATACGGCCGGTGTCAAAAATCCGGCATTTATCGCGGAAGCGGTGAAAAAATTCGGGTCGGATAAAATCGTGATTGCGGTAGATTGCAAACGAAATCCGGATGTTTCCGTCCCAAATGTTCATGTTTATGAAGAAGGTGGAAAGAAATTCTGGTATGAAGTGGTTGTGATGGGCGGCAATTCCGGAACCGGAATGGATGTGGTGGACTGGGCGAAACAGGTGGAAGACCTGGGAGCCTGTGAAATTTTGCTGACCAGCAAAGACCGGGATGGCACTTGTGATGGGTATGACCTTCCGGCAACGCGTGCGGTGGCTGAGGCGGTTTCCATTCCGGTAATTGCGTCAGGCGGCGTTGGAACGATTGACCACATGGTCAAAGGAGTAATTGACGGAGAAGCCGATGCCGTTTTAGCGGCCAGTGTTTTTCACTTTAACAAGTACACGGTTGGCGACGTGAAAAAAGAATTCAAAAAACACGGGATTCCGGTTTACGAATAATCTTTTTCCTCTATTTTTAAAATCTTTTATGTATTTTCCTCCTCTCCTCCTTTTTTTCATTTTATTTATTTTTGATTTGTTTTTATTTTTTTCAGTTTTTTGTTTTTATTTTGTTTTTGGCGGCGGCATGCGCGCGTTATGGCAACATTTTTTTAATTTTCCAAAAAACAGCGGGTCGGCCTTTTAAAAATAACCCCATAATCTTGGATGGATTTTATTTTTTTTCTTTGCGATCCATTTCTTTTATTTGGGTTGGATTCATATTTTTATAGTTTAGCGGCAATATCTTTTCGAATCAAATCGGTTTTATTTTCAGTTCAGGTGGAAAATCATGTCTTTAGATGATAATTCTTTACAAATGTTTCAATTTATTAAACGGGATGCGTTGGATTCGATTAATATCGACCCGCTCCAAACCGGCGGAAAACTCACGGACGCGGCCAAAGACGCATTACTGGAATGGGGGGACGGTTATTCCGTTTGCGATTATTGTGGCGGGGTTTTGGATTTGATTAAAAAACCGCCGATTGAAGAATTTGTTCACAAAATGCTCCCTGAATTTTTAGGAGTCGGCGCCGCTCGCGTCACAAACGGTGCCCGCGAATCTAAATTCGCAATCTATCATTCTTTGGCCATGGCCTCCGGACAATCCGGTCCCAAGTCCGGTTATGTTGTCATGGATTCTTTGGCGCACTATTCCAGCAAGGTGGCGGCGGAGCGTGCAGGCTTGGACATCGTTTTTACAAAACCCGCGGAGAAGCCGGATTATCTGATCCGTCCCCATGATTTTTTGGATGCGATTGAGGCGGGCATTTCCGAAAAAGGAAAAAAGCCGCTCGCCGTTCAAATTACGTATCCGGACGGAAATTATGGAAATTTGGCCAACGTTTTAGAAATTTCCAAAATCGCGCACGAATATGAAATTCCGGTGCTGCTTAACGGTGCGTATTCGGTCGGCCGGATGCCGGTGAATGCGAAACAGTTGGGCGTAGATTTCATTGTCGGCAGCGGTCATAAATCCATGGCGGCATGCGGTCCGGTTGGTGTTATGGGGATCGTGGACGCCGACAGTGATTACGCGAAAAATTTATTTCAAAAATCCAAATACAACAAGGTTAAAGAAGTGGAGCTTTTGGGATGCACCTCCCGCGGCGCTCCGATTATGACTTTAATGGCGTCCTTTCCCGAAATTGTCCGGCGGACAAAACCGGAAAACTGGGAAAAAGAAGTGGAAAACGCCCGATATTTCATTAAACGGCTGGAAGATACCGGAAAGTTTATTCTTTACGGACAAAAACCACATCAACACGATTTAATATTCTTTGAGGCGCCCGGGTTTTACAGCATTTCCGAAAAAATCAAAAAGGGACGCTACTTCTTGTATCAAGAACTCAAAGAAAAAAAGATTCACGGCATCAAACCGGGGCTGACCAAAAATTTCAAAATCAGTACGTTTGGCGTCGGAAAAGAAAATTTAAAATATGTGGCGGACACCTTTGAGGAAATCTTAAAAAAATATGACGAAATTTAAATAATTAAAAACAAAACAGGAGAATAATCTTGGAAAACGAATTATTTTGGATTTCAATCGCTTTGATGATTGTTTCCCTTTTGCTGTACAAGGAAAAAAAGATCTTTGAGGTTCTTTGTGGTGTCGCTTGGATTTTATTCGGCTTTTATTGGCTGTCTCTCATCTCGCATTATTATGAAATTTCAGACTTTACCAATATCGTTCTCATCCTTCTCCTTTTCCTTTTCTGTATGATTTTAGCGGTTTTTGCCGGCCGGACTTTTAAAAATAAAATCCGGGAGGCCGACCCGCAAAATCCTGTTTCCCAAGAATTGGAGAAAAAAGTGCGCCTGTTCTTTGACGTTACCAAGCTGGTCGCTTTGGTTTGCATCATCTATATGCCGTTTAAAATGATTGAGCCTGTCAATTATTTTTTAATTGATATGGTGGCAACGCAGACCACCGCTCTTTTGAATCTGCTTGGCTACGGTGCGATTCATACGGCATACAATTCCATTTCATACAACGGCATTTCCGTGACTATTATTTTGGCATGCACCGCCATTGAAAGCATTGCTTTTTTTACAGGACTTGTTTTGTCGGTCCGGACCTCAAATACGAAAAACAAAGTATTTGCGTTTTTGCTGACCGTTCCGGTGATTTACATTCTTAATCTGCTGCGTAATGTTTTTGTGGTGATTGCTTACGGAGACATGTGGTTTGGCGCGGACAGTTTTGTTATTGCGCACCACTACATCGCAAAAGCGGGATCCATGATCATACTCATCGTTTTGGCATACGTTACCTTGAAATTGCTTCCCGAAACAATGGACATGGCTGCCGGCCTTTGGGATTTGGTGACCGATGAAATTCGTTCCGTTTTTAAAATCGGAACAAAAGGTCAAAAATAAGCAAAATTAATCGGCTGTTTTTCAAAAAAGCAAAACAAAAAAGCAATTATAATCCTAATCAAACAAACCCTTTCAAAAATTCGGACGCGTTCCCGCGTCCGAATTTTTCGGAATTGTTATTACGAATAGATATGTTGATGGAAATGCAGCAATCCTAAAAATAGTAAACAATCGCCGGGATTATAAAATTAAAAAAAGCCGCCTCATCGTTTTTGTCAAAAATTTTAAAGAATTTGCCGCCATAACGCGCGCGGTGGCACAACACAAAAAAGAAAAAACAAAAAAATGTAAAAATATGAAAGAAAAAAATGTAAAAATATGAAAGAAAAAAATGTAAAAATATGAAAGAAAAAAATGTAAAAATATGAAAGAAAAAATATGAAAAAATGAAATCCATCGATTCTTGAATATTTCTTTCATCCATTTATTTTACCGGTTTTCCCGCTTCCCGCTGTCGTACATGCGGTGCGGTTTTTTGGCGTAAACCCGTTTGATTTTTTTTGCCAAAACCGTTTCCCCCGCTTTTGAGCGGAATCCACCGCCTCTGATTTTAATGGAGACAATCGGATAGGTTTTTCCGTCGATTTTGACATTTTGCCCGACGATGTAAGAAAAGTCTCCCGGCACCTTTTGGTCAAATGATTTGGTGATGTCTTTGTCCTGAATGGCAATTTTCACGGTCACTTCATCGATTGCGCGTCCCCAAATCGTATCTAAATCTTTTGCAAAGGCGGCCGGTCTTTTTTGTTCTTTCATTCCAAGCGACGTAATCACAATCGGATACGCTGTCCCGGAAATGTCGTCATCGACAATGATTTCATCGTCCACGAAAAACCGCTCTTCTTCGTTAAAAGTGGTTTGAAAGACAGTGGTGTTTTCCATCTGGCTGACAATAATTTTGAGTGTTTTCTTCTTCGGGCGGCTGATCCGGTAACTGTTAATTTGTCCGCAATCCATGCAGCGTGCCACAGGACTCTGCCCCGATTTAATGATTTGGTGCCACGTCTCATCCTGCGGTGAACAAGACGGGCATTTTAATTCAATTTCTCCGAATTCGGATTCTGAATTCGAATCGGATCCGGATTCTTCGGAAATATTTTCTTCCGATTGGACCTCTTCAACGCTGTCCACTTCTTCTTTAAAGTCATCTGTATTTGTATTTATCATTGTGAATTCACCTGAAAAATTGAACAATCAATTTTAAAACAGAACAATTGCACGAATAGTATTTGAAATCTTGTTTGAAATCCTTTTGAAATATTATTTGAAAATATATTGAAATCTTTTGAAATATGTTGAAATCTTGTTTGAAATCCTTTTGAAATATTATTTGAAAATATATTTGAAATCCTTTTGAAATATGTTGAAATATTATTTGAATTGTAAAATCTCTATTTTTTTGATTTTGCCGATTTTTCAAATATAAAACTATTAATAGAATGCCTATCTCATATTTGAGACACATCTTAAATTTGAGATTATTTCTAAAATATTATTTCAATTATTTTAAAGAAGGGACGATCCTTTGGACCAAATCAGATATTTAAAAATGCTTGCGCTTCTCGGTTGCGGCAAAAAGTCCGTCAAAATTTCGGTCAAAGATTTGGAAAATGAATTGCAGACAAGCGATAAAACCATTTCCCGCAACTTGAAAATTTTAGAAGACGACGGTCTTATCGGCCGCGAAATCACCGGCACCGGACAAAATATCATGATTCGTCCCGGCGGCCTGAAGCTTTTGGAATTGGAATTTGCGGACTACAAGAAAATTTTCGATGCCGTACAAACCATTGATATCGACGGCACCATTGTTTCCGGAGTCGGGGAAGGTAAATATTATATTTCCATTGACGGGTACCGGAAACAATTTGAAGAAAAATTATGTTTTCAGCCTTATCCGGGAACGCTCAACGTCCGCGTCCGGGAATACTGTCTCCCGCATCGAAAAAAATTAAAAGAAATGCCGTCCGTTAAAATCAACGGATTTTCCGACGGCGGACGAACATTTGGAGAGGGTTACTGCTATCCCTCCGAAATTCGAGGTGTCAGCTGCGCCATTATTGTTCCGGAACGGACACATTACCAAGAAGATTTGCTTGAAATCATTGCGCCGGTGAACCTGCGAGAAACGCTGGACCTCAAAGACGGGGACGACGTCTCCGTGTTCGTCGGAAAATCTGCTTGTCCATGATTCTAATTTTCAATTTCGTTCATTTCAATTTTATCATTTTCATTTTCATTTTCATTTTTCAATCAGAAGGAAAAAATATGGTTCAAAAATCTACATCTTCCACATCTTCAGATGTTGGTTCCGCAGGCTGCTGTCCGAATTTATGGGGACCGGAATATTCCAAAAACATAAAGCAAGCGCTTTGCGCTGTCCAAGAAGGCCGTTTTTTCCTTCTTTATGATTCTGATAAACGGGAAGGGGAAACTGATTTTGTCATCAGCGCAACCGCCGTGACACCCGCGGATGTCTGCCGTATGAGAAAAGATGGCGGCGGTCTTATTTGTGTCGCCATCGGCCCGAATGCCGCAAAAACGATGAAACTTCCGTTTATGGCGGACGTTGTTAATGCGGCGGCAACAAACCCGAATGCAAAACTGGATATCGGAACCGTTGTGGAGCGGGAAGGCGACATTCAATATGACAAAAAATCTTCCTTTTCAATCTGGGTCAACCACCGGCAAAACCGGACCGGAATTCCCGATAACGACCGGGCCTTTACAATCAACCGTCTCGGCGAAATGACCAAAAAAACAGATGCAGGAGACTCGGTAGAGTTCGCGTCCGAATTTCGAACGCCCGGACATACCGCGACGCTTCGTGCGGCAGAGGGTCTTTTGGATGTCCGCCGCGGACAAACCGAACTCTCCATTGCTTTGGCAATGATGGCCGGCGCCAATCCGGCGATGGTGGTTTGTGAAATGCTGGACGATACAAACGGGCAGGCGCTATCAAAAGAAGACGCGAAAAATTACGGGAAAAAACACGGCTTTGTTTTTGTTGAAGGATACGAAGTGGTCGAAGCCTTCGACTTGTGGAAATCCTGTCAAAAATGAAGGATGAAGAATTAAAAATGAAAATAAAAAATGTGAAAATAAAATATGATATAAAAAAACTAAAGAAAATTAAAGATGAAATCTTAAACTAAAAAATATGAAAGTAAAAAAGCTCGAGAATCGGGTTTTTTTACTTTTGTTTTCTTCTTTTTTCTCTTTTAAATCTATTTAATAAACCCCGCGGATAAAATTTCCCCGGGTAAACTCGGCGCCGTCCTTGGATTCTTCCGAATCATTTCCGGTTTCCAAAATTTCGACCTGGCTTTCTATTCTTTCGATTTCTTTTTTGTAACGGGTGACCAATTCCTTGATTTCATCCGGGGTGTGTCCGACGCCGTCAATTCTAAAGGCGGTGATTCCGGATTTTTTTAATTTCGGCAACAAATCATATGCGTTGAGTTCTTTGGAATTAAAAATAAATGTTCGTCCATGCGTATCCGCTAAAACCGGGAAGACAAAGTCTTTAGAATCCGCAAGCGTGTACCGGAATATTTTTTGGTCTTCCAAACACCGGTCATTTTTATGGCGGACTTTTTCGTTTTCCTTTTCTTTATCCTTCAGCAAAGTTTCCAAAAGCGGATGCTCAGTCACCATCAAACGTCCGCGGCCGTGGACAATGCATTCCAGATTCGCATCCGCATATTTTCCCCGCATCTTTAAGTTTTCCGACAGAGCTGCAATGTCTTTTATGGAAAGTTCGGATGATAGTGTGATAAAAGAAGCACCTTCGTCGGACATCATTTCCGCGGCACGGGCATTGAATATATTGAATGCGCCATCTGTTCCGATATTGAATTTTTCGTTTAATTTGGTCTGGACAAAATAATAGACACCCGGATTGGACGCTAAAATTCCGGAAATTCCAAGGCCGGAGAACTCAAACAAGGTTTTGTAAAGGACATCAAAGTCCTCTTCTTTGGTGACAAACGATGTTTTGAGCCAAATTTTTTCAACATCTTGCGGGTCTATTTCCAAAATCAATTCTCGGATGTCATCGGGACTCAGCCCGTAATTTTCTCCGGTCAGCGGATCGGAAAATATATCGCCTCCGACATAAATCCGGTCGGCGCCGGCGGCAAGTGCACCCTTTACATCCTCTTTTGTGTAGGCCGACACGGTGAGCAAAAGCGGTTTTTCCAAAGACCGACCGCTCAATTCCAAATTGATTTGGTTTGCATTTTGATTTGCATTTTGAGTTTGGTTTGCATTTTGATTTGCATTTTGAGTTTGATTTTCATATTCTATTTTTTGGAAAAAGACAGCTTGTGTTTCCAAAACACTTTGCTGGTCCGGTCTTGACCGGCCGACCCGTGCGCTTAAAAGTTCCATCAGTGCTTTATTTCGTGTTTCTTTGAGAACACCGACCGGAACAAAACAATCTCCGGTCAGGTCAACAGCGGCTGATAAAACGGAGTAGATGGGACTTGCGGGTTTGGACAAAATGTCCTCCGCCTGCTCTTTTGAAAACGGATTTTTTTGAGCGGGCTGCACAATATATTCCGATTCGATTTGAATTTCGTTTCCGTCTTCGTCCTTTGCCGCAATTTTTATCGGGACACCGACCCGGATTTCACAGCTGATATGAATTGGAATTTGAATCGGAATCGGCGGCGCTAATTTTTCAATCCATTCCATAATTGCTTTTGTTTTTTCCGGCTCGGATTTGGAATTGAGGTTTGCGTTTTTGATACCGGCTCGGATGTCTTCCTCTTGCATTTCCGGCAATGTTTTTTGGATTTCCTTTTGAAGATTAAAGTCCGATGTTTTGTAGACGAAATCCCCGATTTTTGGGAAATCCTCTTCATCGCCGCTGAAAAGAACCGGCGCGATAATATTGGCCGTTTCGCCATCGTTTGCAAGGTTGACTATTTTTCGGGACACATACATCTTTTTCACTAAAAAGCCTTGCCGCGGGTCTTTTGAAAAGTCGGTTTCCCGCCCGACATCTCCGACGGAAATTCCATCTTGGGACGACAAAGATGCCGACAAAAGAACGCTGATTTGTTCCCGATCCGGGTCGATTGCGGTGACTTTTCCAATGAGAATTCCTTTATTGTACGGAAGTCTCCGGCTCATCAGCTCGTTTTTCGGATTTTTGACAAAATATCCGCTCGTAAAATCACGGTTGAAAAGTTTCTTTAATATTTCTTTTTCTTCTTTGGTCGGGCCGGCGGTTTTTCCGGCAGTTGGTCCGGCGGATTGTCTGACGGCTTGTCCTTTTTCTTTTCTTTTGGAGTCAAAATTCCGATCCAGAGAAATGTACCGGTCGATGATTTTCCGGTAGACGGAGACAACCCCTGCCACATATTCCGATTTTTTCATGCGCCCTTCGATTTTAAAAGAATCGACGCCGATGTCGATGAGCTGATGCAATTCCTCTGATGCGTTGAGGTCTCGCGGGCTGATAAGATATTTGCCGTCGGTTGCCATATTTCTGCCATCCGCCGCAAGAGTGTATTTTTTCCGGCACGGTTGCGCGCACTGTCCGCGGTTTCCGCTGCGACCGCCAACGGTTCCGCTGAACAAGCACTGTCCGGAGTAGCAAATGCAAAGTGCGCCGTGAATAAATGTTTCAATTTCAATACCGGATTCCTTTATGGAGGACAGTTCGGAAAGAGTATTTTCCCGGGCGGGAACAATTCTTGAAATTCCTTTTCCTTTCAAAAAAGAAGCGTGGTAAGAGTTGTGGACGGTCATTTGCGTGCTGGCGTGAAGCTCAATGGGAATGTCCGGACATTTTTGCAGCAAATTCAAAAATCCCAAATCCTGCAAAATAACGGCATCAACACCTCTCTCGTACAGCTCAAAAAATAATTTCATGACATCGTCCAGTTCGTCGTCCCGAAAAAGCGTGTTTAATGTCACAAATATTTTTTTCCCGAACGCATGCGCGAAATCCATCCCGATTTGGATTTCATCGTCCGAAAAGTTTCCGGCATAAGCGCGCGCGTTAAACCGAGACGCACCTAAATAAATCGCGTCGGCGCCATTTTCAACGCCGGCGATTAACGCAAGCAGCGTCCCGGCCGGCGCTAGAAGTTCCGGTTTTTTCTCCGGCATCCGTAAATCTGTCATAAAATATTCCCCCCATCCCTGAAAATATGATTTTTTAAATTTTTTGATAAATATTGTGTATTTGATTTTTGATTTTGATTTCGTTAAACGAATTGATAGAATAAAATGGTAAGCCTTTAATCTTCTTTTTCCTGCAATGTTATAAATAGGAAAAACAGAATTTGAGTATTTTATTAAATGTGAATTTCTGCATGAATCTTGCAGAAGCATGAATTTTCGTATGAATTTAAAATGCACGAATCTTGCACGAATCTTGCACGAATTTAAAATGCACGAATTTAAAATGCACGAATTTAAAATGCGCCAAATTAAAACGAATGGAACCCAAAAATCAAAACGAAAGTGAGAACATGAGCGAACCCGTTTTTTCAAAAAGAGATATTTTGTCCTGTAAGTTTTTTTACGGGATGAAATACGCGTTTGGATTTTTGCTCATTTTCGCGGCTCCATTTTTGTCGGCCGGTAACTTTTTTCTGTTATTTTTGCTGCTTTCCGTTTTGTCCCTCACCCCGTTCATAGAATTTACGGCTCACTTTTTTGGAATTACGGATGATTCTCAAATCAAAAGGATGAGAAATGATTTCCAGTCTTTCGTCATCGTTTTAACATTTGGATTTTTAGCGGTTTTGGCATTTGATTTATTTCATTTTTCATTTGAATCTTATCTTTTGTTTCAAGGATTTGCCATTGCTCTTTTGAGTTCACGTTCTTTTTATTCGCTGACACATCCGGTGACGCTTTCTTTTGATTGGGATCACTCGGAACGGTTCCAAAACGCGTCTCTTCTTTATGAGTTGGCATTAATTGTTCTGCGCGTGGCGGCCGCCTTTTTGACCGGCTGGTGGATTCTCTACATTACCGGTGGCGCAAGCAGTGGTTTTGATCTTTTCGGTGGAATGGCACCTGAACTTTTGAATCACTTGCTTTTTATTTCGCTCATCGGCGCGTTGGTCGGTAGTTTGTTTGAGTCCATCCCGTCGAAAATGGACAAAAATGTTTCCATGTTCTTCGGCTCTGTTTTTTCCATGTGGCTTTTGTTTCTTTTCGGCTACGAGACGCCTTGGAATCAAACCCTCATCGCTGCCGTTTTCTCGGTTGTGTTGGCTTTTTTAGCCTACCGCTCCAAAATTGCGGACCTTTCCGCGCTTTTCAGCGCCGCGATTTTAGGCATTCTCATCATCTTGTTCAGCGGGATTGAATGGTACATCCTCTTAGTTGCGTTTTTCATTCTCGGCGGTGGATTTACAAAATACAAAATCAAGTACAAAGCATCTATCGGGCTGGCCGAATCCAAAAATGGAATCAGGAGTTATGAAAATGTTTTTGCGAACAGCTTTTTCGCGCTCATTCTCGCCGTGATGTTTGGCGTTCTGACACAGTATCCGGCTTATGATTGGCTGTCTGTTCCCATCACTTTTGCGTATATCGGCGCGGTTGCGACCGCCACGGGAGACACGATGGCAAGTGAAATCGGAACGACGTCCAAAGGACCGACATACATGATTACCACATTCAAGCGCGCGAAAGTTGGGCAAGATGGCGGCGTCAGTTTGCTTGGGGAAGGCGCAGCTTTCTTAGGTTCCGGAATTATCGGCCTTTTGGCTTTCTTTTTCGGAATGGTTGAATCCTTACCGCTTGCTCTTTTGGTTGCCATCGTCGGCGGTTTTTTGGGAACCAATATCGACAGCCTTCTTGGGGCAACTTTGCAAAAGAAAGGAATTTTAACAAACAGCAGTGTGAATCTTATTTCAACCGGAATTGGCGGGCTTTTTTCCGGGATTTTGTATTTCATTCTCCAATTTTTCATGTAAAGATGAAAAATTGGGGAAAAATATGAATAAATATGAATAAATATGAAAAAATATGGAAATTTTAAAAAAATGATTGAAATGAAATGTCCGCCCATCATAACTTATTTATATTAAAAATCGTTTTTTAACCTGCAATTTGGATTGCCTTTTTTAGAAAAATAAAACTTTTTCATTTGCAGAGGTAACCAAGTGGTCAACGGTGATAGACTCAAGATCTATTCGCGTAGGCGTTCAGGGGTTCGACTCCCTTCCTCTGCATTTTTCACATTTTGTTTATGTTTTTCATTTTGTTTTATGTTTTTCACATTTTGTTTTATGTTTTTCACATTCAGTTTTATGTTTTTCACATTCAGTTTTATGATTTACTTTTTCTTGATCCTGTTTTTCTTGTTTCAATATCTTTATTTTCAGGCTTCTTATTTTTTTCGGGTAATATGTATTCATCATGAGCAAAAATACAATCAGACCGGTCATTGCCACGGTTCCTAAAACATAAACAAACCGTTCCAATGAATAGGGATCATTTGGATCCAACAGATCTGAATGCTTGATGTAAGTTATGAAAATGATCCATAAAAAAGCAACAGTCACATTGAAAATAATTGTCCAAACGGATGATTTGTATTCTTTGCCGGAAAAGAAAGAAGAAACAAAAATTAAAACAATCATGCACAACTGTGGCAGATAATAAAAAGCCGACTTATCGCTTAAACAAATGTAAATGAAAATACACAATACAAGAAATGAAATACCTGTCCATATTCGATAGAGGTTCATAATCTGTCAACTCCTGCAATTTTCAATGATTTTTTTCATTTTAATTCATTTAAAATCATTTCAGATTCATATGCCTGGAACTTAATTTATGATTAAAAACGAATCTGTTAAAATCCAACAAAACCATTTTTGTTTATCTCCTAGATAACAACGATGTTAAATTTAGACCGTTAAATTATACAAAATATGTTTTTTAACTCCGATTCAGCAAAAATGATTCTTTTTGCCGTTGTTTGTCTATGAAAACTATAAATATAAATGATTTTTATATATTCTTAAAAGAAAATCAGAAAGTATTTATAAATTTACATATTTTGTAAAAATTATGATGCAAGATACAATGACACAAGTCCCGATGGAAATGTTTCAAATTCAGCCCGTCTCATTTTCGTTTGAACACGAAACATTTTCCAATCTCTTCGTTTTGCTTCGGTTAAAAAAACCGCTCAAACTCAACATCATCCATACGGGGGAGTATTACATTGTTGAAAATGAGGAACTCAATCTCTTTTCCCACCACAAAGATTTGAAAATCGCCATTTTGGATCTGGAATTTCATGTTTACTGCATGTGGGAACATTATGTCTTGGAAAAAAATGAAAAGCTTATACCGGGAATTGCAGAATACAAAAAATTGCTTCAATCTTTTGTTGAAGAAAACAATATCGTTCGCTCCGACAGTTTGTCGGTGGTATTCATATTCGAACTCAATGAATTCATTTCTTCAAAAAAGCTTAAATTCATCCGGCCACTTAACATTTGCATCATGTCAAATGACGGCGTTTATTATGCGAAAAACGAAGAATTGAAGTTATATTCGTTTGACCGGGATTTGAAATCGGCAGTTTTAGATATAGAACTTCAATTTTGTGAATTGTGGAAGGATTTTGTCCAAGTAAACGAAGAGAAATTACATCCAACTGACATTGATTTTAAAATGAAACTCCAATCTTATGCGGAGGAATACGATGTCTTATAAGGCCAGGGAGATTGAATCCGCATTAAAAAGGAAAGGTTTTTTAGAAAAAAGGTGCGGCCAACACAAATATTATTATTTTAGTGAAAATTCGATGATTCGGACATACACAAGTCATGGAAATATGGAATATGACCGGGATTTATTGAGTCAAATGAAGAAACAATTGAGACTGAATCATCATCAATTTGAAGATTTAATTCACTGTTTCTTGACAAAAGAAAAATTGATTGAAATTTATTCTGTCTTTAAATAATGATTTTTAATGAATCATAATTAAGAATCATAATTAATGAATCATATTTATCAAAATAATTTTATATATTTTCAAAAGAAAATCAGAAAGTATTTATAAATTTACATATTTTGTAAAAATTATGATGCAAGATACAATGACCAAAAATATTATGGAAATGTTTCAAGTTCAACAAATACCGTTTTCATTTGAACTGGAAGATTTTTCAGATTCCATTCCGTTGAAACTGATTCAACCGCTCAAACTAAATGTCCGATTTGAAAACAATCGCTACATCCTTGAAAATGATGAATTGAAAATGTTTTCATTTGATTCGGATTTTGAAAAAGCGGTTTTGGATATGGAACAATATTTCCTCTCGCTTTGGAAAAATTATGTTTTAATTCATGAAAACAGACTGTCTCCAAGTGGTCTTCGGTTCAAAAAACTCATTCAATCTTATGCGGTGGAAGCATGATCTACAAAACTCGAAAAATAGCTTCCGCTTTAAAACGGAAAGGATTTGAAGAAGATTTGGGAGACGACCATAAAAACTATTATTATTTGGATTCAGGTGGCCGCCGGACGGAAATTCAAACAAAAATCAGCCATGGTCTTCATGAATATGATGAAAGTCTTTTATCCTCCATGCAAAAGCAATTGCATCTTGACAAACAGCAATTTCGCGATTTAATAGAGTGTTCATTGACAAAAGGCATGTTGGTCAATATTTACTCTGATTCCGGAAAAAATTAAATCATTCAGATTCTTTCATCATGAAATATCTTTTAAATGAAATCTATAAATTTTTTCAATCGCATGAATCCCTTGAAATTCATTATTTTTTTAAAATTCATCATTTTTTTTAAAATATTTTAAATTTTACGTGAAAATTATGCCGAAAATGAGAGTTCAAGGGAAAAAAGTCAAAGTTCCTCTTCTTTATTGGGCCATTTTTCTGTCGACAAAAATAATCATTGTCATCCTGGCAATTCTTTTTGCGCTCAAAGAATTCACCCATATCTTAGACCCGTATTTTGCAAAAATAATTCTGCTTCTTTTGATTTAAAACCGCTTCCATTTTCCCAAAAAAATGAAAAGCGGTTTTTTTAAAAAATTCTTTCTTTCACTTCTTTTATCCTTTCTTTTCCGGCTCGGCACCACGCATTCCGCTGCCGATTCCTTTGGATATTTTTGCCAAGACGGCCGGCTTGTCATAATTTTTCACGGCGTCCACAATTGCTTTTCCCATCCATTCCGGATTTTCCGCTTTAAAAATTCCGGAGCCGACAAAAACCCCGTCGCAGCCGAGTTTCATCATAAGCGCGGCATCCGCAGGCGTTGCAATCCCGCCGGCCGCGTAATTAAGAACCGGCAACCGCCGCATGTTCACGGCTTCCGTCAAAAGGTCCAACGGGATTTTTTTAGACGTCGCATAAGCCGCCCGCTCTTCTTCCGTTTTTTCGGAAAGCTCCGCCAACCGTTTCATGATTTGAAACTGACTCTGAACGACGCCGGAAATATTGCCGCTGCCGGCTTGTCCCGACACCCGAATCATCATGGAGCCGGTGGACACCGACCAAAGCGCCGCACCCAAATTGGTCGCGCCGGAAATAAACGGAACGGAAAATTTTGTTTTATCAATGACGGAATCAAAACTGACCGGCGACAACGCTTCCGACTCGTCAATCATGCCGACGCCCAGCGCCTGCAAAATTTCCGCCTCCACAAAATGACCAAGACGCACCATGCCCATCACCGGAACGGACACAGACGCTAAAACCGCTTCCACCGTTTCCACATTGGCCATACGCATGACACCGCTTCTGGCACGTGAATCCGCCGACATGGAATCCGTCACCATGACCGCAATCGCGCCACAGTCTTGTGCAATCAATGCTTGTTCGGGCGTGCTGACGCCCATAATCACGCCGCCGGCTCCCAGCTTTTCAAAACCATGATGAATGAGTTCATTTCCAAAACGAAGAGTTGATAAATCAACCATAATTCTCCCTCCAAATTCATTTAATCCATCATTTTTCAATCGGATTCATAAACCTATAGTTATCAAAATATCTGCAAAATGATATAAATTTTATTATAATATTTCTATAAAATGAGACGGGATGAAATGAAGAAATAAATAAATTAAAAAATAAAATGAAAAATTAAAAAGTATATTTAAAAACCGGCTTCTCGATTTTTTTGAAAAACAGAATAATTTGCCGCCATAACGCGCGACGGCGGCACTAAAATAAAAAAGAAACGGATAAAAATAAAAATGAGAAGAAGTATTCAAAAATGAATTATTCTTCTTCATTATTTAAGTCCAAAATCTCAGGGTCCGATTCCGGTTTTAAATCGGAATTCATGCCGTGTACAGATTCGGATTTTGGTTCCGAGTCTGCCTCTTCCTCTTTTTCCGCCGGCTTGACACATGCCACACCGACAACCATGTCGCCTTCACTCATTTTCATGATGCGAACGCCTTGTGTATTTCGTCCCTGTTCTCGAATGTCGCCTGCGCCGACCCGAATTACAATTCCTTCCGCGCTGGTAATTATCAGTTCATCTTGTTTGCCGACCGATTTGACGGCAACGACCGGACCATTTCTTTCATTGGTCACAATGGTCATGACGCCCTGAATGCCCCGGTGCTTTGTGACATACGCGTCAAACGGACTGATTTTTCCAAAGCCGTTTTCCGTAATGGTGAGAAGCGCTTCGGACGGGTTAACCACATCCACGCTCACAACGCAATCGTTTTCTTTGGACAGGCGCATGCCGATTACACCACGGGCGGAACGCCCCATGTCACGAACTTCGGATTCGTGGAACCGGACGGATTTTCCGGCCCGGGAAACCATGACGACTTCATCGTTTCCGTTTGTCAAAACCACATTCACCAATTCATCATTGTCGGCCAAAGTTGTCGCGATGATGCCGGTCTTTCTCGGGTTGGAGAATTCCGAAAGCGCCGTCTTCTTCACAATTCCTTCTTTGGTCGCCATCAACAAGAATCGGTCGCTGCTGAATTTGGAAACCGGAATGGTTGCCGTGACAGATTCATTCTCTTTAAGGTCTAAGAAATTGACAATGGATTTGCCCTTGGATGTCCGGCTTCCTTCCGGAATCTCATATCCTTTCTTCCAATAAACACGTCCTTTGTTCGTGAAAAAGAGAATATAATTGTGCGTGGATGAAACAAACAAACTTTCAACAATGTCTTCTTCTTTTGTTTCCATTCCAATAATTCCTTTTCCGCCACGGTTTTGCCGGGAATAAGTGCTCACCGGGATGCGTTTGATGTAACCGTGATTCGTCATCGTGATGACGACATCTTCCCGCTGGATTAAATCTTCGTTGTCAACGTCAAAGCCGCCGTGAATAATTTTGGAGCGGCGTTCATCTCCGTACTTATCCTTGATTTCCAAAAGTTCGGTGCGGATGATTCCGTATTTGATCTCCTCGCTTTCAATAATCTTATTGAGGTCAATGATTTTTTGGCGGAGTTCGTCGAGTTCGTCGATAATTTTTTGGATTTCAAGGCCGGTCAACCGCTGAAGCCGCATTTCTAAAATCGCTTTCGCTTGGATTTCGTCCAGGCCATAAAGGCGGATCAGTCCTTCCCGTGCGATTTGCGCGTCATTGGAGGCCTTGATGAGTTCAATCACTTCATCAATGTGATCAATCGCGATTTTTAAACCGTTGAGGATGTGTTCCCGCTCTCGGGCCATTCTTAAATCATAAAGGGTCCGCTTCTGCACCACATCCATCCGGTGCTTTAAATAAACTTTCAAGATTTGGCGCAGTCCCATCACCCGCGGGACACCGTCAACAATCGCCAAATTGATGATGCCAAAGCTGGTTTGAAGTTGGGTGTGTTTGTAAAGCTGGTTGAGCAACACTTCCGCGTTTGTGCCGCGCGACAGTTCCATAACCACGCGGATTCCGTCCCGGTCAGACTCATCCCGCATGTCGGAAATACCCGTAATTTTTTTGTCTCGGACCAATTCCGCAATGTTTTCAATCAGCCGGGCCTTGTTGACCATGTAAGGCAATTCTGTCACGACAATTCTTTGGCGGTCGTTTTTCATGTCCTCAATGGAAGACACCGCTTGAATTCGGACGCTTCCGCGACCGGTTTTGTAAGCCTGCGCAGCACCTTCGTTTCCTAAAATCACGGCACCGGTGGGGAAATCCGGACCTTTGATGACCGTCATCAATTCCGGCGCGTCGGCGTCGGGGTTGTCAATGAGCATGACGGCCGCGTCCACCACTTCCGATAAGTTATGCGGCGGCATGTTCGTCGCCATTCCGACCGCAATTCCGGTCGACCCATTAATCAATAAATTCGGAAGCTTTGCCGGAAGAACTTCCGGCTCTTTGAGCGATTCATCATAGTTGGGCCGAAAATTCACGGTCTCCTTGTCGATGTCATCGAGCATTTCATTGGAAATTTTATCCATCCGGACTTCCGTATAACGCATGGCGGCTGCAAAATCACCGTCAATAGATCCGAAGTTTCCCTGCCCGTCAATGAGCGGGTAGCGCAATGAAAAGTCCTGAACCATCCGGACAATCGCGTCGTACACTGACGAATCGCCGTGCGGATGGTATTTACCCAAAACATCTCCGACCACACGCGCCGACTTACGGTAGGGTTTATCGGATGTGATTCCGGTTTCGTTCATGGAGAACATAATCCGGCGGTGAACCGGCTTTAAGCCGTCGCGGGCATCCGGAAGCGCACGACCGACAATCACGCTCATCGCGTATTGAATGTACGAAGATTTCATTTCTTCGCTGATCAGAATCGGACGAACGGAAACGCGTTCTTCGTCTTCGGCAAAATTAAAGTTGTCGCCACTGCCGTCATTATTTTCGTTTCCACCATTGCTGTCTTCATTATTGCCGCTGCCGGCCGCAACGGTTGCGGATTCATTGTTTCTCAGCGCGTTCAGCTCTTGGGGGGACATCTCTTCAATATTTCCAATATCATCCTCGGGGTTTTGTGCGCGTTCCAAGTAAGCTTCAAGTGTTGGTTGCTGTTGTTTGTCCATTTTTTTGCCTCCCTCAGATATCCAAATTCACCACTTCTTTGGCATGTTCTTGGATGAATTGTTTTCTTGGGAAAACATCATCGCCCATCAGAATGGAGAAAATTTGGTCGGCGACAATCGCGTCTTCAATCGTGACTTGAAGCAAGGTCCGGGTTTCCGGATTCATGGTTGTCGACCACAATTGTTCCGGGTTCATTTCTCCCAAACCTTTGTACCGCTGAACCGTTACGCCTTTTTCGCCGATTTCTTCGATTTTGTTTTTCATTTGCTTATCAGAATAGGCATAATATTCCGCTTTTCCTTTTTTAAGTTTGTAAAGCGGCGGCTGCGCAATGTACACGTGTCCCGCCGTGACCAAATCCGTCATGTAGCGGAAGAAGAATGTTAAAATAAGAGTTCGGATGTGCGCGCCGTCCACATCGGCATCGGTCATAATGATGACTTTGTGGTATCTCAGTTTTTCAAGGTCCATCTCATCTCCAAGACCGGCACCGAGGGCGGTGATCAAGGAAATAATTTCGTTATTTTTCAGAGCTTTATCCATTCGGGTTTTTTCCACGTTGAGGATTTTTCCGCGAAACGGCAAAATAGCTTGAAACGCGCGGTTGCGTCCTTGTTTGGCGGAACCGCCGGCAGAATCTCCTTCCACCAAATAAAGTTCGCACAGGCGTGAATCTTTTTCGGAACAATCGGCAAGTTTTCCGGGAAGCGTGCTGACTTCGAGCGCATTTTTTCGCCGGGTGAGTTCTCGGGCCTTTTTCGCGGCTTCACGTGCTTTTTTGGCAAGAAGCGCTTTTTCAAAAATGGCGACGGCGACTTTGGGATTTTCTTCAAAGTATTCGGACAGGCCGTCGGACACCAAGGAATCGACAATGCCTTTAACTTCACTGTTTCCGAGTTTGGTTTTGGTTTGTCCTTCAAATTGCGGCTCTAAGAGTTTAACACTGATAATCGCGGTGAGACCTTCGCGGATGTCTTCGCCGCTTAAGCCCGATCCGTCTTTTTCCAAACCGTTCTTTTTGATGTAATCGTTGGCAACTCGGGTGAGTGCGGATTTAAAGCCCACCATATGGGTTCCGCCTTCGGTCGTGTTGATATTGTTGGCAAAGGAATAAACGTTGGCGTTGAAATTTTCCGTATACTGCATGGAAATTTCAACATCGGTCCCATCTTTTTGTTTTTCAAAATAAATCGGGTTGTCATGAAGAATTCCTTTTCCGGCATTTAAATATTTGACGAATTCGATGATTCCGCCTTCGTAATGCAGAATATGCTTTCTTTCTTTGAGGGAATAGGAATGAGACGAATGTGTTCCGGATTTTTTGGATTTTTTCGATACTTTTTCACTTTCTCCGTCATCGTCACCTTCATCTTCCGATCCGTCAAAAGGCAGGTCCAAATCCGCATCCAATTCGGATTCTTCCGGCATGGGACTGAGTTCTTCGAAGTCTTCGGATTTCGTTCGTTTGTCTTCGGTTTCGATGCGGATGCCTTTGTTCAAAAACGCGAGTTCCCGAAGCCGGTTCAATAAAATTTCATACCGGAAATCGACGGTCTCAAAGATGGTTTTGTCGGGCATGAATTGAATGGTGGTTCCGGTGTGGGAGGATTCGCCGACAGTTTCGACGCCGGATGTCGGAATTCCGTACGCGAATGTTTGGCGGTAAAGTTTCCCGTCGCGGCGGACTTCCGCAATCAACCATTCGGACAGGGCGTTGACGACGGACACACCAACGCCATGAAGGCCGCCGGATACTTTGTACGTGTCTTTGTCAAATTTTCCGCCGGCGTGAAGAATCGTTAAGACGACTTCCAAAGCCGATTTATTATATTTGGGTTGAATGTCGACCGGAATTCCGCGTCCGTCATCAACGACGGTCACGCTGCCGTCTTCGTTAATGGTCATTTGGATATTTTGACAGTATCCGGCCAGGGCTTCGTCAATGCTGTTGTCCACCACTTCATAAACCAAGTGGTGAAGGCCGCGCGAATCGGTGCTTCCGATGTACATACTGGGTCTTTTTCGGACCGCTTCGAGGCCTTCTAAAACCTGAATGTTGCTTGCGTCATATTTTGTTTTGTCAGTCATGGTTAATTCCTGAATTGTTCAGATATTTTTTTTCAGTGATAATTTCATGATAATGTCAAAAAATGATAAATTTGTGACAATGTAAATTGAAAAACAATGAATCGAAATGAATTTAAAAATGATAAACGGATGATCTTGGAATAAACACATGAACAACCGGTATTAAATATTTGAACCAACATTGTTTTGTAAACGTGCTTTGACTCCTTTTTCAAAAAAAGTATCATTTTTTCAAAAAATCGAAATACGGACCTGAATAATCGATGTCAATTGACGTTTTATGTTCGGTGTCAAAAATTGTTGTTTCTTTAATTTTTGAATGGCTAAAAAAGGGTTTCAACATATATATAGATTCTCTTAAAAAACGATATACATCTACGGATTCTATGGAACTCAAAAATATATATTATCTTTCAATTTCTATATAATTTATTTTTTGAAAAGAGAGTAAATTCATAATTTTTTGTTCGTTTTGTCATTTTTGTTTTGTCATTTTTATTTTTTTATTTTATTTTTTGCATCGCTGTCGCGCACGTTATGGCAACGGATTCTAATTTTTTTCAACAAAAATGATTGAGTCCTCTCTTTTACAAAAAATATAAAAATCGGGGTTGGCATTTTTTAAATTTAAAGATTCCGCATTGATTAATGGTTTTCATATTGCCGCATTTTTTTGTTTATGCTGCGCTGATATTTCTTTGAGAAATCGTCAATGCATCCTCAATCGTTTTTTGCGTATGTCCGCTTTTGACAAATTCTTCCAGGCCGGTGTCGATTAAATCGCTTTCCACGTCTGCGCGAATGCCGGCGAAATAGAAGCCAATTCCGCTTTTTTGGGCCGATTCTATTAGAAATTCTAATGTTTCCGCCGCGGTCACATCAATGTCATTGATTCCGGACGCGTCGACAATAATGGCTTTGGGATTTTGCAAAATGGCGTTTTCAATCGCCGCGCCGAATATGGAAATATTTGCGAAAAACAGGCGGGCCCCAAACCGGTAGATAATGATATTTTCAAGCGGATGCGCATTGCTGTGATTTTTCAAATTGAAAAAACCTCTTTTGCCATCGATTATCCCTAAATAAGCTTCTTCCGGTTTTGTAATTCCTCGGATGACATCGGCAAACGACAGAAGAATACCGACTAAAACGCCGAATATGACGCCGACAAATAAAACGCCGGCTAAGGACAAAATCCAAATCCAAAATTCATTCCGGCTCTCCGCCGCCCATATTTTCGCCCGCTTAACATCCACGACGCCGGAAACGGCGGCAATGATAATTCCAGCCAAAACAGGTTGCGGCATGTAGTAAAGAAGGCTTCCAAAAAAAGTGACCAACAGCGCAATAATTCCGGCGGCGACAATGGATGCCATTTGTGTTTTTCCATGATATTGTTCATTTACCGCCGTGCAAGAGGTGCTGGCGCTGACCGGCGACGCGCCGGAAAACGCGGAGAGAAAATTGGCGGCGGAAAACGCGACAAGTTCACGGTTTTCTTGAATTTTCGTGCGGTTCCGGAGCGCAAAACTTTTGGCGGTCAGCAGCGAATCTGATAAAATTACAATCGCAATCACAAACCCGGATAAAATTCCCATCGAAAGGTCCGGGAAATTCAAAATATCCGGAATGGCAAGGGTTGGAAACCCACCCGGAATTTCTCCGACAATGGTGACGCCAAACCCGTCCAGTCCGAAAAGGAAAGTCATGATTGTTCCCACAACCAGAACAATAAGCGCCATCGGAATTTTCGGCAGGAATTTTTTGGACAGCAAAACCAAAAGAAGCGTGCTTCCGGCCAGCAAAGCAGAATAAACATTGACAAGAGGCAGAGATGAAAGGATTTCTCCGACTTGGGAAAAAACAGTCCCGCCGGAAATTTCAATTCCAAGCGCCTTTGGAATTTGCCCGAGAATGACAAAAAGACCGAGTCCGGATAAAAATCCGCTGATGACGGGCGTTGAAATAAAACTTGCGAAGCGTCCGGCTTTCAGCACCGCAAACAAAAGTAAAAATGCGGCGGCAAAAAAAGTTAAAACGGGCGCGATGGAGAGAACGTCGGGCGAACCGAGCGCAAAGCCAAGGCTGACCACAACGGACCCGGTAATTGCGCTGGCGGCGGAATCCGGGGTAATAATCAGATGCCTGGAGGTGGCAAAAAAGGCGTAGCCGAGAAGCGGCAAAATCGATGCGTAAAGGCCGTAAATCGGCGGCAGCCCCGCAATCTGGGCGTACCCCATCGCGACCGGAATCGTCAGAGCGGCGACCATGATTCCCGCAACGATATCGTATCGGAGATACGATTTTTTGTAATCTTTGAGGGTGATCAAAAACCGGGTGAACATGAGAATTCGCGCTTTTATTTTTATATTTATTTCGAACGATTTAATATTTAAATCATTATATTATTATTCGAATAAATATTTTTTTAATAAAAACATAGAAAAGAAGGGATGGATAGAAAATGGATTTTTAAATTTTTCCAAATCAGGATCTTTTGAATTCTTTTTGGGCAAACTTAGTGTGCCTGTTAATGATTTTTAAAAAATATTTCCGGATAATAAGTGGAATTATAACTATGATTATTGAATACGCTTTTCAGTGAGTTTTAAATCATGTTCATGATTGTAAATCGACATCGTCTAATCTCCTACGGAATTTAAACGACTGCGGTAAAAGAGTGAGTGTGTTTTGTTTTTTAAAATCTTCTTTTATGGTTCCCGCTCCCTTTTTTGGTGGGACCTGAACTTTTAGTTCAAAGCCGCTGGGGGGACTTGAACCCCCGACCTGCTGATTACGAATCAGCCGCTATACCGCTAAGCCACAACGGCGCTTTTTTGAAAGATTACAAAAGAAGGATTTGTAAGTGTCGTTTAAAATATTTAAACTATTCTTTTGAAAAAAAAGAAAAAAAGGAAAAAACGGGAAAAACGAAACGAAAGGGAAGAAGAATTTAATAAGTCAAAGCGCCATAAGAGGAAAAGCGTTTTTATAAAATTAGATTTTACGATTAAAAATAAAAATCAAATGACAAACAAATAGGACCTATAATCAAAATCAATAACAAAATCTAAAAAATAAGCAAGGGAAAAGAGAATATGCCGGCAAAAAAGACAACAGACACACAAATTGACACGACAACGAAAAACTGTGCGGAAAGTGAAGAATTCAAATCTATCGGCGCGTCTACAACCGCTTTTCCAACACCCGTCTGGCTCATTGCAACGTATGACAAAACGGGTCGTCCGGACGCGATGGTTGCCGCCTGGGCCGGCATCGCCAACTCTACGCCTCCTTGCGTTTTTGTCGGCATCCGGCCGGGACGCTACACCTATGAAAACATATTGGAGAACCGTGAATTTACTGTATGCATCCCTTCGGAAGAATATGCCAAAGAAGCCGATTACCTTGGCATTGAAAGCGGTCGCGAGACCGAAAAATTTGAAGCGGCCGGACTAACGGCTGTTCGCGCGGGAAAAATAAACGCGCCCTACATCGCGGAATTTCCGATGTATTTGGCCTGCAAATTAAAAGACCGGATGAATCTCGGGTCTCACATCGTCGTCATCGGCGAAATTTTAGACGTTTGGGCACAAGAAAAAGTGCTGGATGAACATGGAAAAGTTGATGTTTCCAAATTAAAACCGCTCGCTTTCGCGCCGGACAGCCAAATGTATCATGTTCTTGGAGACGCTGTCGGCAAAGCTTTTTCCATCGGAAAGGAATTTAAAAAATAAAAAGAAATGCCAATTAAATTAATTATTTAAATCAAATCTCAAAGTTGAAGGAAAAAACATGGATCCGGATTTAATTTACAAATCGGTCGTCGAAAAGGACGCCAAATATGTGATGCAAACGTATGGCCGAAAGCCACTTCTTTTCGTGGACGGACAAGGTTCCACATTGATTGATGTGTATGGAAAGCATTACATCGATTGCGTTTCCGGAATTGCCGTCAATGCGACCGGCTACAAAAATCAGCGGTTGGTCAACGCCATTAAAGAGCAGGCGGAAAAATTAATTCACATTTCCAACTATTATTACAATGAGCCGCAAGCGAATTTGGCGGAAAAAATTATTCAAATCACGGGGATGTCCCGCGTCTTTTTCTGCAATTCCGGGGCGGAAGCCAATGACGGTGCGCTTAAATTGGCAAAATTGCACACCAAAAAAGACAATTTCATTTCCACACTGCACGCTTTTCACGGGAGGACGATCGGATCTCTTGGGACGACCGCCAATCAAAAGTACCGCGACCCGTTTGTTCCGATGGTCAAACCGGCGACATTTGTGGAATATGGAGATGCGTCCGCCATTGAAAAGGCAATTGACAAAACCATTGCGGGGGTCATTTTAGAGCCGATTCAGGGCGAAGGCGGTGTTCACATTCCCCAAAACGAGTATTTCAAAGAGGTGCGGGAGATCTGCGATAAAAAAGATATTTTGATGATTGTCGATGAAGTCCAAACCGGATTTGGGCGGACTGGAAAATGGTTCTGTAAAGACCACTACGGAGTCCAACCCGACATTTTAACCATGTCTAAAGCCATTGCCGGCGGAATCCCGATGGGCGCTTTTGCGGCACGGGAAGGACTTACGTTTGGAAAAGGTGAACATGGAACCACATTTGGGGGAAGCCCGCTCGCGTCGGCAGCATCTTTGGCGGTCATCGAAACGATTGAAGAAGACAATCTTTTGGAAAATGCAACCCAAATGGGTAAATATTTCATGGATAAACTCAGCCAAATGAAGCGAGACGACGTGTCTTCCGTCCGCGGAAAAGGCTTGATGATCGGCGTTGAAATGAATCACGAATGCAGTTATTTCATGGATGAGGGGCTTAAAAAAGGTGTTTTGCTCAACGTCATTTCCGGAAATGTTCTGCGTCTCATCCCGCCGCTGAATATTACAAAAGAAGAAATCGATCAGGTGGTGTCCGTCATTGAATCCATCCCAAAACAAGGATGAAAACATCAAAAGCGAAAATACGAATTCGGAATTTTTTCAAAAACGGATGAACAAGTTCATTGCATCCGTTCCCGAATATGTTCCGGGGAAATCCACGGCGCAAATCGTTTCCGAATACGGGCTCGACCCGAAAAAAATCATCAAATTAAATTCCAATGAAAACCCTCTCGGGCCATCCAAAAAGGTCCAAAAATCAATTCAAAAAAATGCAAAAGCCGCCTCTTTGTATCCGATTGCGGACGCATCGGATCTTCGAACGGAGCTGTCCAAACACACCGGTCTTCCCAAAGAAAAAATTATGGCGGCAGGTCCCGGAATGGACAGCATTATCGATGGCATGAACAAACTCTTTGCCGGACCCGGGGATGAAGTCATTGTTCCGGTTCCGACATTTACCTACTACGGAATTTCGGCGTCTGCCGGCGGCGCAAATCCGATTTATGTCGGCCGAAAGTCCGACTATTCCATCGATCTTGACAAAATAAAAGAAGCGATCACGCCCAAGACCAAAATCATTTACGTGTGCACGCCCAACAACCCGACCGGGAATATTGTGACGGCGGCCGACGTTGAAGAGTTGGCGCAATTGGGGTGTATTTTGTTTTTGGATGAAGCATATGTGGAGTTTTCGGATTTTCCCAGCCTTTTGCCGCTCGTGGAAAAATATGAAAATATTGTTGTCGGCCGAACGTTTTCAAAAGCATTTGGACTTGCGGGAATGCGAATCGGATATGCTGCGGCGCCGGCCTGGATCATTCAAAAACTGCTCAGTGTCATCCCGCCGTTTTCCGTCAGCACGATTTCGGAAATTGCGGCGATTGCGGCGTTAAGTGATTCCAAGCATCTCCAAAAAAGCATTAAAACGGCCAAAGAAGGACGGCAATTTTTGCAAGAAGAAATCGCAAGCAAGACGCCCTATAAATCCTATCCGTCCAACGGCAATTTCATCATTGTGGATGTTTCTCCCAAAAATTCCAAGGAAGCCGTTGATTTCTTGCTGAAAAAAGGAATCATTGTGCGCAGTTGTGATTCTTTTGACAACATCGGCAAAAATACGATCCGAATCACAATTGGAACACGAAAGATGAATCAAAAAGTCATCGACGCTTTGAAGCAATTCCAATAATCTTCAAAGCTTTTCTTTTTTATTTGTCCTGCTCTTCTTCCTTATTGTCTCATTCTTCTTCAATTTGATCAATTTTCATGAGCGGATACTTGAGTTTTTCATCCCATTGAAGGGATGCGAAAACTTTAGATTTGCCGCACCGGACAACCAGCCGGACGTCCAGCATTTTTCCTTTGAGTTCCGTGTATTGAAATACAGAATTGAGTTCTTCTTCAATCATTTTCTCATGGATTTGGACGCGGATGCTTTCCACAAAAGGCTGTGCCGCAATGCTTTTTGAAATGGCGTCTTCAACGGCTTTTTTATTTTGAAGTGTGAGCGGGGTTCCGACAAACTGATGATAAAGAGATCCGAGTTTTATCCCAGCTTCAAAAAGGGCCTGCTCTTTGTCCTTTTCTGAATGATTCATTTCTTCCCTTCTTTTTTTTATTTTTTCATCTTTTAAGTTTTTTCAGGGGTCAGAGATCCAATTTCTTTTTTCCGACCCACCGGAACAGGGGAGATATCAAATAAATCATCATGAGCAGGAACAAAACGCCGGAACAAATTTCCGCGACGACGCCGGTAAAAAACACGGAAAAGAGGGTTAAAAAGAACACAAATAAAATGAACAGAAAGACTTTGGCCCGAATCACTTTGGTGTAGGGAATCGTGCTGACCATCAACAGGGAAAGCACAAAAATCACAACAATAAATATTCCTGCGGAATAATCGACAAGGTCCGGCAGAAAATTGAATGAAAACGGAAGTTTCCCAAAGAGTATCACCAAACTTGCCACAAAAACAGCAGCGCCTGTAATCGGAATTCCGGAGTATTCGTGATTTTTCGGCGGAAACGCGTTGTAGCGGGCGAGTCTTAAGACGCCGCACATCACATAAAATATCGCAAAAACCGCGGTGACGGCGGTACTGCTCATGGAATAAATTATAACGGCCGGCAAAACACCAAAAGAAATGGTGTCGACCAAGGAATCAATGTGTTCTCCTAACGGACCGGAAGACGTTTTTCGGGCGATGTACCCGTCCATTCCATCGGCAACGGCAGCCAGTAACAGACAAACGGCAGCCAAGCTGAAGGCATCGCTTAAAGCTAAAAAAATTCCAATCATTCCAAAAAGGAGATTGGCCAATGAAACATAATCCGGTGGTTTGATCAGCTTGAACACGAGAATCAATACTGATTGTAAACTTATAAACTCTTCGTCCGTTCACGCTGTTAACGGGAGTTTCCGGTGGCGGGAATTTTTGCGATGATGGTTTCGCCGGCTTTGACTTTTTGCCACTTTTTCACTTGAATTCCGAAGGATTCGGGAATGGTCACATCGACGCGGGAGCCGAAGAGAATGGTCCCGACTCGCTGGGTTTGAAAAACAGAATCTCCGTGCGTGATGTATGGACGGATTCGGCGAACGCCGGTTCCGGCAATTTGTGTGATTTCCACCATTCCGTGTGAAGTTTCTAAAAGGGTAATGAAGCGTTCGTTGCGGTCCGAATCTTTAAAAAATGCCGGCTTGTAGGAGCCGGAAATGTGGCGGACGGATATGACTTTTCCGGAAATCGGGGACCGGTTGACATGAACGTCCGTAATGTTCATGAAAATGCAAAGTTTGCGTCCGCGAATGTCGACGACGCGTCCGTCTGCCGGAGAAAGCATGTGCGTTTCACAAATTTCTCCATACCGTTCAGGGTCTCGGAAAAAGAAGATGAAAAATACGAATAGGGATAAAAATAGGATGGAGAGCAGCAACAAATAGGGATTTTTAAGAGCGGCACCCGTTGCAAATAATAATATAAAGATGAAAAGTATTGTCATCAGCCATTTTTCGCATCCTTTTGCCAACATAAGAGATTCCCGGTCAAGATCGGATCCGGCTTTTCCGGATTCGTTTACGTTTGAAGTGTGTAATACGAACATGAATAGAAAATATAAATTATAAAACTTCCCCAAACCGGGGAATCCAATATATTATATAAAATAAAAACAATAATATCTTTAATTATGATGAATCCGCCGTTTTCATAGGATGATTTTCATAGGATGATTTTCATAGGATGATTTTCATAGGATGATTTCATAGGATGATTTTCATAGGATGATTTTCATAGGATGATTTTCATAGGATGATTTTCATAGGATGATTTTCATAGGATGATTTTCACAGGATGATTTTCACAGGATGATTTTCACAGGATGATTTTCACAGGATGATTTTCACAGGATGATTTTCACAGGATGATTTTCACAGGATGATTTTCACAGGATGATTTTCATAGGGATTTTTCAATAGGATATGAAAATTTCTATAATGAAATTCAGACGTCGGATGATCAAAAAAAGGAGAGAGAAAGATGAAAAATAAATTCTTGATATCGGCTGCGTTTCTTTTGTTGATGGTTTTAGTTCTTGCTTTTGCCGGATGTCTTGGTTCGGATGACAACGCAACGGATGCGAATAACACGACGGTCAACAACACAACCAACGGTACGAATAACACAACCAACGGTACGAATAACACAACCAACGGTACGAATAACACAACCAACGGTACGAATAACACAACCAACGGTACGAATAACACAACCAATACGGTAAGTACGGATAATGCGACGTATCAGGCCGCCAAAGTGGATTCTGTGATGATTCACTTAAACAGCCGGGAAATTGTCGCGACCGCCAACATTACGCTGACAAGCGGATGCCAATTTGTTGACAAGGAAAATGCGACCTTGACCGGAAATGTTTCAACCGACAAAACCGCCACCGGTTATGTCCAGCTCAAAACGGAGGGAGGCGTTTGCACACAAGAACTCCGCCCGGGATTCCAAGATTTCAATTTGGGAAACATTGACCAAATGGAAGATGGAAATTATTCCGTCATAATTAACGGGGTTGAAGCGAAATTCAGTATCAGTACCGATGCCAACCGGATGAAAGGAATTCTGCAAACCCAATAATCCGATGACTCCGTCGCTTAAAATAAAAGAAACAACACAATCAATTATTATTCCAATCCACGTCAACACTTCCGAAAATTCGGACGCATACCAGCGTCCGAATTCTTCGGAAAAATACCTGTTTTTAAAGAAGGATCGGAATGGTGAGATGCAACAGCAAACCGTAATATTAAAAGTTGCAAACTATTCAACAGGTGCGGCAATACTTTAAAAAATAAATCGTTGCATCAACGCTTTAAAAAATAAATTGTTGCGGCAATACTTTAAAAAATAAATCGTTGCGGCAATACTTTAAAAAATAAATCGTTGCGGCAATACTTTAAAAAATAAATCGTTGCGGCAAACGGTAAAATTAAAAGCGTATCGTTTTTTTTGAAGAATTTCCAAGAGTCTGACCTGTGGTATCAATCATCTTTTAAAAACGAACGACTCAATGTGTGCGGCGGCGCAACAGAACTCCCCAAAAAATCAAAAACAAATAGAATAAAACCGGCAAAACAAAAATGCAAAACAAAAATGCAAAAAAATGCAAAAAAATGCAAAACAAAAATGCAAAACAAAAATGCAAAAAAATGCAAAACAAAAAATCCTTTTAAATATCCGAAGCATGCCTGATTATATAAATCTCAAAAAATATAATAACAGACGCGCAACCTTAAATACATTCAGCAATCAATATATGATATATATTCTTTCATTCAGTCGTATTAAAAATGAATGATGAGAATAACACGTTAAATTGAGACGAAATGAGACATAAATTCAAAAGCTTCATAAATATGGGTGGTTCGAAATGAAACAGATTTTTAAATTTACATTACCTGTTTTTGCATTATTGGTTTTGGTTGTTTTTGCTGTTGCCGCTGCCGGATGTTTGGGTTCTGACGCGGACAAAATCACATATGAACCGGCTGAAATCGCATCCTTAAAAGTTATTCAAGACAACGGAACAATCTACGCGACCGCAAATGTCACCATCAATGGCGGATGCCAGAGTTTAGACAAGGCGAACATCACGGCACCGACCCCGGGAAACTTTACGGAAAACGTATTTGACGTCTACATCCCGGTGAAAGTGGAAGGGGATGCCTGCACGCTAATGATCAGCTGGACCAATGAAACGTTTACCGTCGGAAAAGTATTTGATTTGGCGGATGGAACCTACACGGTAAAAGTCAACGACCAAACCGCGCTTTTCAGCATCAAGAGCGAATCCAACAAAACAAAAGTGTTCACCATTTACGAATAAATTATTTCTTGAGCAAAATGGATTTTTATTTAAAAAAATCCATTTTGCTCCAAATATAATCATTTCTTTTCATTTCATTTTTTTTCATTTCATTTCATTTTTTTCTTTTCTTTTCATTTTATTTTTTTCATTTTTTTTCTTTTTCTTTTAGAGATTGAAATTGAGATTCGGGTCAAGGTCAAAATTAAAATCCTCAATTTTGAAAAAGTTGACAAATTTCAAATCGACGTTTTCTTTTGTCAGCCGAATCGGCGTATTTGTCCGGTAAGCTAAGGCGATTCCATCTCCGGGACTGATTTCGAAGTGAGACAAAAAATTGGAGCGCGTCACCAAAGCGCAGCAAAGTTTTCCTTCACAAATTTCAAGTTCGACCGCTTCCAGCAATATGTTGAATTCGGAAAAAATCGCAAGCAATACATCATACATGGTGGCCGACGGAAAAGACTTTTTTTCCATCATGTATTTGATAAATAAATACTCAAAATATCCGACAAAAACCGGCATTAAATTTTCCGACAAATCTTTCAAAAAGATAACGGGGACCGGAAATTCTCCATGCTTAAACATGCCGGCGCGAATGACTTTTAATTCCAAATAATCCATATCTTCTTCGCCCGATTCTTTTTTTCGAAACGGGCGAAAACCGGTCCGCTCGGATCTGTTTGTGTCTTCATTTGGTTTTTCATTTCTGTTTCTGTTTCCGTTTATCATTTTCTTTTCTCCATGAATTATTCCAATAAAAAAATCGTCCATCGAAATGAATTCATTTTTCAAAAGCAGAAAAAAACGAAAGCTGAAAAAGGTTTTTAAATAATTCTAAAAACAATAATATTCAATTTTATAAGAATTTGAAATTAAAAAAACGGTTATTTATAGAATAAAACAATAGAAAATCATGAAAATTAAATTCAAGTTAAAGCCGGATTTTTGAGAGGGAACCGAAATCATGTCAAATGAAATCAAATTAGGAGTGGATGAAGCAGGAAAAGGTCCGGTCATCGGGCCGATGTGTATTGCCGGCGTTTGCGCAACCGACGCGCAGGAACAAAAATTAAAAGTACTGGGCGTTGCCGATTCCAAAAAATTGACGGCAAAAAAACGGGAACAGTTAGCGCCCTTGATTCAAAAATATGTCACTTCCTGGTATGTTTTGGAAGTCGAACCGAAAAAAATCGATGACTTGCGCAACATCATGACCATGAATGAAATTATGGTGGTTTGCTTCTCCAAAGTGATTGAAGAGTTGGCGAAAAACACGAAAATCGATGTCGCAATTTTGGATGCGGCCGATGTCAAAGAAGAACGTTTTTCTTCCCGAATCCAAGAAGAGTGCGCCAAAAAATGCAAGCAAGCCCAATCCATTGAATTTATCGCCAAACACAAAGCCGACAGTATCAGTCCAATTGTATCTGCAGCATCCGTTCTTGCCAAAGTCCGGCGCGATGAATTGATTGAGGAAATCAAAAAAAGAGAAGGTATTGACTTTGGAAGCGGTTATCCGTCTGATCCCAAAACGATAGATTATCTAAAAACTCACATCCAAAAAAACAAAGATTTTCCGGATTTCGTCCGAAAGTCTTGGGAAACCGCTAAAAAATTAAAAGAAAATGAGTAAAGAAAAGCCGGAAAAAAAGAAAAATCGGTTTTACATTTCATTTCTTCAAATTTTATTTCTTCACATTTTGTTTTTCACATTACCTTTTAATCGGGCATGTCATGATGTAATCGTCCATTACGAATCCTTCACCGATATCGGTCACAACCTCGTCGGAAATCTCAAATCCTATCTTTTTATAGAATCCGATGGCATTGTTATTTTTGTTGACAGTCAGCCAAAAACAAGGATGGTCAATCGTTTGATGAACCGGATTTTTCGGCAAAAGCCGGCGGGATTCTATCACAGCCTGCTGAAATAAAAGCTGCGCAATTCCTTTCTTTCGCATTTCTTTTTTGACATAGAGTTTGCTGATAAAAATGCCCTTCTCATCCGGACGAAGCCCCAAATATCCGACAAATTTCGGACCGTCGCATGCCGCATAATACACAAAGCCGTTGTCGGAAATGTCAGAATATATTTTTTCGGGAGATTGAAATCGGTTAAGCATATAATCCACTTGCTTTTCCCCGATTATCGGCGTGTAATGTTCCTTCCAAATCTCCTGCGCCAGTTTCGCGATTTCGATACACTGATCTTTCGTATGGATGAGAATCATTTCAATCGGCATAAGTTTTCCTCAAACCCTTATTTATTTTGTTTATATATTTCTTTTTTTTGTTTTTTTGTTTTGCTGCCTTTTTGTTTTTGTAAACCGGTTTTAAATAAAACGTTAACATTGTAATTTTTTAAATATCCCCTTCTTGTTTTTTAAAAAAAGGTTAAGAAATTATTATATAGGGGAAACACTCTTTGAATTCAATAAAACCTATCGAATAAAAATATGGGTCATATTTTGAAATCTTTGGAATTTATCTTAAAAACTTTGAATCTTTCATTTTTTAAAATTTATTCTGTTTGATTTTTACATTTGTTATTTTAAAAATCGATTGAAAATCCGATTATGCGGCCTTTAGGAGCATTTAAAACATGATACAAAAACCTCATTCTTCATCAGGTCAAGAATTCCTGACAACATTTAAAACACTCAAAATATTAATTCCGGCACTCCTTCTTTTCTTAATTTTAATCAGTTCGGCCTCGGCGGCGGTCCCTGGCGTTAAAGTCACTGTGATCGACCAAGTTCCGTATCCGGCTCAACCGGGGCAGCAATTCCGTCTTTGGGTCCAAGCGGAAAATGTCGGATCGGGAACCATCAACAACATCACGCTTCAAGTAAAAGCGGACTATCCCTTCTCCATCAGTTCCGGCAACTCCTCAAAAACTTACAGCGACCTCTATGCAGGAACCAAAGTATACAACGAGTTTTTCCTGTATGTGGATGAAAACGCGACAAAAGGACCGCACAATCTTTCCTTGCGCTACCAAGTGGATGGCAGCAACTGGATTGTGACCAACTTTACTGTTTATGTCGGCGGTATTGTCAACATGGACAACCAAGGAACTCTCATTATCAGCAATGTCACCAGTTCTCCCGAAGCTTTTATGCCGGGAGATGAAGGAATCATCTGGGTGACGCTGAAAAACAATGCGACACCGCAACAAACCGGAAACAAAACCAATCTTACAAATGCCCGTATCCAGTCCGTTGACTTGTATTCCTCCGACGCGTTGGTTGTGACAAGTCCGGCCCTTTATGATCTGGGAATCATCGCCGCCGGAGACACCATTCCGTTGCCGTTTAAAATCAGCATTCCGGAAGGAACCAAAGATGGAACCTATCTTTTGACATTAAACGTCACGGGAAGCTCTTACGAATACAATATCAAGAGAAACATTGAAATCAAAGTCGATTCCACCGGCATCAAAGCGATTCCTTCCAAAGAGCCGAAAATGAACGGTACAGATATTGTGGTTGAAATCGATATCGTCAACTACCACCAAGGACTTATTCGCGGCGTGACTGTTGTTCCAGAGGTTGAAGGGGTTGAATTCTATCCGGCCGAATACTTCATCGGCGAAATGAAGCCAAACGATTTGTATACCGCAAAATTCACCATTAAACAAGACAAAACAATGGGAGAAACCGCCACCATCAAATCCGTTTATTACAACGGCGACAATTTGCATGAAGATGAAGCGGATATTAAAGTCAATGCCACCGCTCCGCCGTCCACGCCAAGCTGGCTCAAATATGGCGCAATTCTTCTGGTCCTTATGGTGATTGTATTGATTGGTGCTCACTTTTATTTGAAGAAAACAAAGGATATCGGTCTTACGGATTACTTAAAAGAACAAAAGAACGCTCGTTTCCCCAAAAAGAAAGAGAACTAAACTCAGAAAAAACATATAAAACAGGACCGGGAATCAAATGATTAGTTTAACGCATTGTGTCAACATGGCTGTCCATAGCCTGCGAAGTTCTAAAATGCGTTCCGGTCTGACGGCTCTCGGTATTATTATCGGAATTGCCGCGGTGATTGCGACATTCACACTTGGAAGCAGCTTTGGCGCATATTTCTCGGAGGAATTGGACACCACCGGAACCAATTATGTTTTAATTTCCGCGACAAAAAACAACATTTTTTATGACCAACAACTTAACATTGTTTCGAGTACTCCGGGCGTCACGGGAGTTTCCGGAGAAATTTTCCAAACCGGCGTGATTACGTATTCCGGAGAACAAAAAAACAGGTCTGTTCTCGGATGGAATGAAAATATCGCCGAAATTTTATCCCTTCCGATTTATGAAGGAAATTTCATCTCAAACAATGATTTGTATTCCGCGGTTATCGGAAAAGATGTGGCGTTTGAGGATTTCCGAAGTGAAATCGGAATTAGAAGCACCATTGATGTGACGCTTTACAATGAAGATACGAAACAATATGTCACCGAAACCTTCAAAGTGAAGGGAATTTTGGGGTCAAACGATACGAATCTTCTCACGCAAAACCAGGAAAATACGTTTATTATCATCCCCATTGAAACCATGAAACTTATGACCGGTTCCGATGATTATCAAACGATTTACGCGATGACGGATTCCCGGGAAGAACTCAACGAAACCGACGATGAAATTACCCGACGGCTCGCGCGCAGTTTAGGGGTTTCTGACCGTGACATCAATGAAGACAATGATGAAAAAATTCCGTTTTTGACCACCAACCAAGCGGAGATTCTGGATGAGGTCAGCAGCCTGACGGCAACATTGCAACTCTTTTTGCTTGGAATCGGTGGAATATCACTCGTCGTCGGCGCTGTCGGTATTATGAATATCATGCTGGTGACGGTAACGGAGCGGACCAAAGAAATCGGAACCCTAAAGGCACTTGGGTATTCGTCCCGAGATGTTTTGCTTTTGTTCGTGATTGAATCCATTATTATCAGCGCAATTGGCGGATTTATCGGAACCGTATTAGGGCTGACGATTGCATATGTCGGTGTCAGTTATTTGGATTTGACGATGGCGGTTCCGTTCACCAGCGTTCTTTTCGGGGTCGGACTTTCGATTGTGATTGGAGTTTTGGCCGGGGCGCAGCCGTCTTATAAAGCCGCCAAAATGAATCCGGTTGACGCGTTGAGAAGTGATTAAGGGTAGAAAATTCGAAGAAAAAAAGAATCGGAAAAAAAGATCGAAAAAGATAAAAATAGAAAAAAAAGATCGAAGAAAAAGAAAAAAGAGACCAAAAAATTTCAAGGAGATAAAATGATCAATCTGTCCCATAGCGTTACCATGAGCCTCAAAAGCTTGAAAAGCTCAAAAATGCGCTCCGGTCTCACCGCTCTTGGAATTATTATCGGGATTGCGGCGGTTGTCGCGACTTTTACGCTTGGGGCCAGTTTCGGCGCTTATTTTTCCGATCAAATCAGCGCGACCGGTTCTAATTACATTATGATTATCTCCGAAAAGGAACAGCTTTTTTATGACCAGCAGGTGCAGGTTGTCCGAAACACCGCCGGTGTCATCGGCGCGTCTCCGGTTTCTATGGCTGGCGGCGTTGTTGAATTTATGGGGGAAGAGAAGAACATCTCGGCGATTTACGGCGTGTCGGAGGATTATGCCGACATCGCGTCGGTTCCGATGCAATCGGGCAATTTCATTACGGACAAAGACACGGCGGCGGTCGTGGTTGGAAAAAATATCGCGGAGGATCATTTTAAAAACCAAATTACGACGCGAAGCACGATCATGATTACGGTTTATAATGTGCAAACCAATGAATATGTGACGGAATCGTTTAAGGTTAAGGGAATTGCCGGCTACAATGAAACCAATATCGTTACGGGTGGTGACATTGATGATGCGATTTACATTCCGCTGGATGTGGCCAAGCGGATGTCCGGGCGAGACGATTATTATATGATTTTCGGGATGACGGAGTCCGGCGACGATGTGCAGGAGGTGGCGGATGATGTCAAGAAAAATTTAGCCCGCAATTTAGGGGTTTCCGAGCGGAATTTGGACAATGAGGATTTGATTCCCTTTTTGATTTTCAATCAAGCCGAATTTTTAGAACAAATCCAGGAAATTACTGCTGTTCTTCAAACGTTTTTGGCGGGAATCGGCAGCATTTCTTTAATTGTCGGGTCGGTCGGCATTATGAATATTATGTTGGTGACCGTGACGGAGCGGACGAAAGAAATCGGGACTCTAAAAGCGCTGGGCTATTCTTCCAAAGATGTTTTGCTTTTGTTTGTCACGGAAGCGATTATGATTAGCTCGGTCGGCGGGGCAATTGGTGTTGCCTTAGGACTTCTTATTACTTATATTGCGTCGGCCATCATGGGAATTTCCATGGGCTTTTCGACATCCGTGATTGTTGTCGGTATTCTATTGTCTATGTTTATCGGCGTGATTGCCGGGGTTTATCCGGCGAACAAAGCGGCCAAAATGAATCCGGTAGATGCGCTGAGAAGCGATTGAGTTTTGAAATAATAGAAAAACTCAATATTCTCTTTTTTTCTTTATCTTAAAACGTTTTTTCAAAAACTTTTTCAGTTTGTTTTTTTAAATTCTGTTTTAGATTCTGAATTTTATTGTGCTTTCATAAATCTTTTTTTTCGTGAGGGGATGTATATATAGATAAATATCAATGTATGATTAAAACTTAGAAAACATATTAATTCATTCAAAAATCAGACACAGGTCATACATATGAAAAATTCATTTGCGGATTATGCTTTGTTGTGCAGGGCTCTTTCAGATGAGACACGGCTGAAAATTTTAAGCATGCTTTCGGAAGAAGAATTATGTGCCTGCCATATTTTAGAAGAGTTTCATATTACGCAGCCAACTCTTTCGTACCATATGAAGAATCTGATGGAATGCGATTTGATCCATGGTCGAAAAGATGGTCTTTGGATGCGGTACACATTGAATAAAGAAAAAACGGAGGACTTGATTCAATTTTTGACAAAAATCACAAATCATGAGAAAGGTGTTTGAAAATGAACGAAAACAAGGTGAACAAAACGGATGCGGACAAAAACAAGGTGAACGAAAACAAGGTGAACAAAACGGATGCGGACAAGAACCGTGTGAACGAAAACAAGGTGAACAAAACGGATGCGGACAAAAACAAGGTGAACAGAACTGATGTGGACAAAAATAATTTGGGCGGAATTGATGTGAGCAAAAATGTCAATCAAAAATCCGGAATCGGATTTTTTGAGAAATATTTAACCGTTTGGGTTTTGATTTGCATGGCTGTCGGCATCTTTATCGGTCAATTTCTCCCCCTTATTCCTCACACCCTCGGGCAATTCGAATATGCGCATGTTTCAGTTCCGATTGCGGTTTTAATTTGGCTGATGATTTATCCGATGATGTTAAAGGTGGATTTTAAAAGCATTCGGTATGTCGGAGAAAATCCGAAAGGATTGTATGTGACGTGGACGGTTAACTGGCTGATTAAACCGTTTACGATGTTTGTGATTGCCGGTTTTTTCTTTTTTGTTCTTTTTAAACCTTTTCTTTCGCCGGAGTTGGCTCAAGATTATCTGACCGGAGCTGTGCTTTTGGGGGCGGCGCCTTGCACAGCAATGGTTTTTGTTTGGAGTTTTTTGTCCCGCGGAAATGCGACATATACGGTCATGCAGGTTGCGACCAATGATTTGATTCTATTGGTTGCTTTCGTGCCGATTGTTGCGTTTTTGCTTGGCATGAATTCGGTTGTTATTCCTTGGGATACTTTAATTTTATCGGTTGGTTTTTTTGTGGTTGTTCCGCTGGTGCTTGGAATTTTAACGCGCCACATTGTCATCCAAAGGAAGGGGGAGACCTATTTTAATGAATCTTTTGTCCCGAAATGGAACCATGTCACAATTCCCGGACTTTTGCTGACGCTGATCATTATTTTTTCTTTCCAAGGAAATGTCATTTTAAGCAATCCGATACATATTGTTTTAATTGCCGTTCCATTGGTCATTCAGACCTTTTTGATTTTCTTTTTGGCCTACGGCGCCTGCAAAATACTCAGACTTCCGTATGACATTGCCGCTCCGGCCGGAATGATTGGTGCATCCAATTTTTTTGAATTGGCTGTTGCGGTTGCAATTGCTCTTTTCGGTGCGTCGTCTCCGGTGGTTTTGGCAACTATTGTCGGGGTTTTAACCGAAGTGCCGATCATGCTGATTCTTGTAAAAATCGCATTGAGTACGCAAAGCCGATTCAAAGAAAAAATTCCCTCGCTTCGCTTCGGAATTTTTTAAGGCGGTGGCAATTCATTGTCAAATTCGTTGTCATAACGCGCGCACAGCGGTCCCAAAAAAAGTAAAACAAAGGAAATAAACAAAAAACAACGAACAACAACAAAAAACAACGAACAACAACAAAAAAACGAACAACAACAAAAAAACGAACAACAACAAAAAACAACGAACAACAACAAAAAACAACGAACAACAATAAAAAACAACGAACAACAATAAAAAGCAAAATGCGGCGCTAATCTATGAACAAAGAGGAGTGCCGCTTTTCAAAAAATAATTATTTAAACATGAATTTCCGTTTGCAAAGATGCTTCCAGCGCTTCTTTCATGTGAATCGCGTGTTCTTCAACATTTTCATCGCTTGTAATCAACCCATCTCGAATCGTTACCACACGGTCGGTCCGAAGGGCCAATTCGTTATTGTGGGTAATCATAATAATGGTCACGCCTTTTTGATTCAGTTCTCTAAAAAATGTGAGGACTTCTTCGCTTGTTTTGGAATCTAAGTTTCCGGTCGGCTCGTCCGCCAAAATAATGGTCGGGTCGTTGACAAGAGCACGCGCGATTGCGACACGCTGGCACTGTCCGCCGGAAAGTTCCGATGGTTTGTGCTTCATCCGCTCTTCCAATCCGACTAATTTGAGAAGTTCTTTTGCTTTTTTGGGATAGTCGATTCCCGGCTTTTTGCTGGCGTAGGTTGGAAGCATCACATTTTCATAAGCGGTCAGGCGCGGGACAAGATTGAATTGTTGGAATATAAAACCGATTTCTTTGCCGCGCAAGTAAGCCAATTGATTGTCGTCGAGCATGTTCACATCTTGGTGATTCATTAAAACAGTTCCCGAGGTCGGACGGTCCAAACAGCCGAGCATGTTCATGAGTGTGCTTTTTCCGGAACCGGACGGACCGACAATTGCCAAAAATTCGCCGTCGTAGACGTTAAAATTGATGCCTTTTAAAATCGGAACTTCTTCTTTTCCCAAATAGTAACTCTTGTACAGGTTTTTCACTTCGACGACGGCACGTTTGGACGAGCCGGATGCCGGTTTGGAAATCTTTCCCGCATCTGAATTTTTTAAATTTGCTGTTTCATTTGTCAAAAATAAGACCTCATTCCTTGTTTTATGAAAGAAGAGTTCTGATAATATTTAAACTCACAGGATAAAAGTATCCAAAATATCTCCAAAATCCATCCTGTTTTTTCATTCATAAAAAAACTCAATAGACTTTATTGTTTACCTTAAAATTTTTAAAAGTTTACAATAATCTATAAATAAGATGAACAAAAAAACAAATGCATTCAAAATACGGATTTATTTCAGCTAAAAACAATAACGGATTCAAAAATCAGGGAAAATTTGATGAAATTATTGATGAATTTAATTTTTGATAAAAATGGTGAAAAAATGAACGATTTAAAAATCATCTCTTTTGTAATTGAAAAACATAAGTCCAAACAAAAAATGAACGGGAAAAAAATCTCCTGTTTTGCGGTTATTCTTCTTCTTTTTTTGGTTTGTTTTTCCGGCTTGTCGGGAGTTGCGGGGGCGGCCACGCCGGCACTTAAAGTAACGATGCTTGAACAAGATCCATATCCGGCTCAGCCCGGCTCTCAACTCCGGGTTTGGATTCAGGCGGAAAATATCGGGTCGGGAACCCTTGAAAACGTGACTCTTCGGGTTGTTTCCAATGCCCCGTTTGCCATCAGTTCGGGGGACGCGTCTAAAACCTACGGCAGCATCTATTCCGGCTCCAAAGTGTACAACGAATTCTTTTTATCGGTTGCAAACGACGCGACCAAAGGGCCACGGGATTTAAAAGTTCAATACCGGATTGATGACGGAAATTGGATTGAAACCACATTTTCCATTAATGTCGGCGGCGTGATTGACCAAAACAGCAAAGGAACGTTGATTGTGGAAAACGTGACCAGCGATCCCGGGGTGTTTATGCCGGGAGACTCGGGAATTGTTTGGGTCACGCTGAAAAACAATGCGACGGCTCCGACGGTGACGATTGGAAACAAAACCTATGAAACAACTGCCCGCATTCAGTCCGTGGATTTGTATTCCGCGGATGAAATCGTTGTGACCAGCGATTCTATCAATGATTTGGGAATTATTGCCGCCGGCGACAGCATTAAAATTCCGTTCCGCATCAGTTTGCCGAAAAATCTGACGGATGGAACTTACCTGTTGACACTTAATGTCACCGGCAGTTCTTATGAATACAATATTAAACGCAATGTTGAAATAAAAGTGGATTCCGACGGCATCAAATCCATTCAATCTCGGGAACCGCGGGCAAATGGGACCAATACAACGATTGAATTGGATATTATCAATTACCACCAAGGAGCTGTCCGCGGCGTTGCTGTTGTTCCCCAAGCGGAGGGGATGACCTTTTATCCGTCGGAATATTTCATCGGAGAAATGGATCCGGATGATCTGTACACTGCTAAATTCAACGTCAGCAGCATGGGTTTTTCAGGAGTGAATGATACCGGCGGAAAAAACATAACGTTTCAGACCATCTATTACAACGGAGACAACAAACATGAGGATGTGTCATCGGTTTCATTCACTTCGGGAGCTTTCATGCCGCAGCCCGCCCAAAAACCCGGACTCTTCTCCCTCCGAAATATCATTCTTGTTTTAGCGGCCATTCTCCTTCTCTCCGTCGGCGCGAATTATTATTTGAAGAAAAAGAAGGATACGACGCTGAAAGATTATTTGAAGGAAATGTCTCAAAAGGCAAAAAACAAGGCGGCACGTAAAACAAAAAATAAAGACCAAAGCCGGGACCAAAGCAAAGATCAAAAATAAAAACGGTGGCAGATATGATTAGTTTGGCGCACAGCTCTAAAATGGCTGTGGAAAGCTTGAAAAGTTCGAAAATGCGGTCGGCATTGACGGCTCTTGGTATTATTATCGGGATTGCGGCGGTCGTGGCGACATTTACGTTTGGGTCCAGTTTTGGCGGCTACATGGAAAGTGAAATCCGTGGCGATGGATCGAATTACATTACGGTTTCCGCGATGCGGGAAAATATTTTTTATGACCGTCAGGTTACGGTGGTGGAGGATACGCCGGGTGTCATGTATGCGTCGCCGCTTCTTAGTAAATCAGGGGTGGTCGAATTCATGGGAGAATCCAAAAATTACTCTATTTTTGGAACGACGGAAAATTATGTGACGGCCGCCAACTTGCCTATGTTTGAAGGAAACTATTTCAGCGATCAGGATACCTATTCGGCGGTTATCGGGAAAAAATTGGCGGAAGAAGAATTTAAAAATGAAATAGGTTCTCGAAGCACAATCAAAATTACGATTTATAACGATGTGACCAAGGAAAATGTCACCAAGAAATTCAAAGTCGTCGGCATCACCGGTTCTGAAAATTCGTCATTGGTCGGCGGATATGGCGGAAATTCCGGCATTTATATTCCGATTCAGACGTTAAAGGAATTGTCGGGGCGGGAAGATTATCAAACGATTTTTGTGATGACGGAGTCGGAAGATAATGTTTCGGAAGTTTCGGATGACATTGAGGAACGGTTGGCACGAAGCATCGGAATTTCGGACCGAGAATTCCGGGACAAGTATGAAGATGATTCCGGCGTTTCACAAATGTTTCGCGGCGGGGATGATCTTCCTTTCGTTATTTTCAATCAGGCGGAATTGTTGAAGCAAATCGGCAGCATGACAAAAACACTGGAATATTTCTTAATCGGAATCGGCAGCATTTCGCTTGTGGTCGGGTCGATTGGAATTATGAATATTATGTTGGTGACGGTGACGGAGCGGACCCAGGAAATCGGAACCTTAAAGGCGCTTGGTTATTCTTCCCGGGATGTTTTGTCTTTGTTCATGGTGGAATCGGTCATCATCAGTGCGTTGGGTGGCGCGGCGGGGGTTTTAGTTGGGCTGGCGGTTGCGCAAGTCGGCGCAAATTATTTGGGATTTCCGGCGATTATTCCGGTTTCCACCGTTCTTCTCGGAATTTTTGTTTCCGCCGTCATCGGTATTATTGCCGGCGTTTATCCGGCCAACAAAGCGGCGAAAATGGATCCGGTGGAAGCTTTAAGAAAAATTTGACGGGGATACGGGCGTTTAAAACACGAATCAGATATATATATAAGATAAATTATAATAAGAAATGCACTTATGCACATTTTCTGCTTTTGCAGGAGGGTAAAATATGTTAAAAAAAACCGTATTAAAAGAATTAAATGACCAGATCAACCGTGAATTCTATGCTGCCTATCTTTATTTGGGCATGGCTTCCAAATGTACCGAAATGAATCGTGTCGGCTATGCTCACTGGTTAAAGGAACAGGCCGAAGAGGAAATCGAGCACGCCATGAAGATTTACAATTATGTTCATGACCAATGCGAAACGGTGGAATTGGCTGCGGTTGAGAAGCCGGCTATTAAAGGAAAAACACTTTTGGATTTCTTCAAACAGGCTTATGAACATGAAAAAATGGTGACGGACTACATCAACAAACTCACCGATCTCGCCATTAAAGAAAAAGACTATGCGACCCAGATTTTCCTGCAATGGTATGTGACCGAACAGATTGAGGAAGAATCTCAAACACAAGCGATTGTGGAAGCGCTTCAGTTCTGCGGCGACGACAAAACCGCCATCTTCATGCTTGGAAAATACTTAAGCAAAAGAGAAGACTAAATGCGAAAAGGACTAAACAAGACTAAAAAAGACTACTGAAACTTAAATATCTAAACTGAAAAAACGAGACTTAAAGGATTCATCTTTTAATTTTCGTTTTTCAACTCCTTTTTATTTCATTTTTTTATTTCATTTTTTTTTGAGCAGCCGGCATACGCGCGTTATGGCGGCAAATTCTTTAATTTTTCAACAAAAACCGTGACTCGAATTTAATTTTTTCAACAAAAACAAGGACCGATTTTTTATTTTTCAATTTTTCGGATATTTTTCCCAAAATATGATCTCATCCAAATTTTTCCGATCGGTTCGCTCACCAGACACCATGGGGCCGGATTCAAAAAATCCAATCGCAATCACGGCAATTAATTCAAAATTGTCCGGTGCATTCAGAATTTTTGCGACTTGATCTTTGTTTTTGAGAATTTCGCCCAGCCAAACCGCACCAAGACCCAAAGAATGTGCCGCAAGTAAAATATTTTCAAGGCTGGCACCCATAGCGGCAATATCTTTTTCACGGTGATATGATGCGGCGGTGTCCAAAAATCCGGCAATCAAAACGGGGGCGGATAACATAATTTCGGAGTAATGTGTCAGTTTGGACAAAGAAATTTTTGTGTTTTTTTGCTCAATCACAATGTAGCGCCACGGTTGATTGTTGAGGCCTGATGGCGCGAAGCGGGCGCATTCCAAAATTGTCTCAATCATTTCTTTGGGAACCGGATCCGGCAAATATTTTCGAATGCTTTTTCGGGAACAAATTGTTTGAATGGTTTCATTCGGCATCATTTATCACCAATTTTCATCATAATTAAATTTATATTCAAAAGGCTGTACATATATTAAATGACTCTCCGCTGATTTAAAATGAATGAAAACGGGTTCATGAAAAAAACGAAACAAATAAAAGAATGAAACAAATAAAAAAACGAAACAAATAAAAAAACGAAACAAACAAAAAACAAAGGAAACAAAAAACATATCAAAATTATCCAATTTTATCGACATAAGAATGAATTATTTAAAAAGTGAAACAGGAGATATTATGACTTATAATTACTGTCCGAATTGCGGCAACAAAATTGAAAAATCCGATGCTGTCATCTGTACAAATTGCGGAATCCCGCTCAAAAAAACACCTTACGGCGTTCCGCCGCAGCCGCCGAAATCTGATGAACCGGCCGCATCAACGACCGCCCCGCCGGCAGCGGACGCGGAACTCGTCTATGAACCCCAAACGTCCGGATCGTCCGTTTCATCCGGCTCATCCGATACCCAATCCGAAAGCAAAAATACGGAAAGTACCACCGGTTCAAATACATCTTCGCAAAACAAAAATCAAAACAAAGGTCAAAATCAAAACCAAAAACCTGCCGGCGAGAAAATTCCGTTCTTGTCCTTGATTTTGTCTTTCTTCTGGCCCGGTCTTGGTCAGGTTTACAACGGACAATTCTGGCGCGGAATGGCATTTGCCATTGCGGTTCCCATCGGATATTGTTTCTTAATTTTCCCGGGTCTTGCCATTCAGATTTACGGTCTTTATGACGCCTACACGCAAGCTGAAAAGATGAACAAAGGCGAAATTCCGTTTGCGGAAGCAAAGTTATGGGAAGTTTTGGTCTTTATTTTGTTCCCCATCCTTGTCGCAGCTATTGTCGTTTTGGCCTTTTTCATGTTCATGATTCCGGTCGGCATGATGATGACCACGTTCTAAAAAGAGTAAAAATCAAACAATCAAGCGAAAAAACAATAAATGAAAAACAAAAAAAAATAAACGAAAAAACAAAAAAACAAAAAAACAAAAAATGAACGTAAAAATCGGTTATTTTTTTAATTTTAGCGCGCCGGCTTTGTCCAAAGACAAAAGTGCTTGTGCAAAGCCTGCGCCGAACTTTTCCTCTAAAACGATGTCGGCCTCTTTTTTGACAAAATCCGGCGCGTTTCCGACCGCAAAAGATAATCCGGCTTCATGAAACATTTCAATATCGTTGGCGGAATCACCAATTGCGACAAAGTTTTTTGGGGAAATCCCGAGAATTTCCGCGACTTGGGAAAGTGCGGTTCCCTTGTTGACTTTTTTTCCGACCAAATGAATGGCGTACTTGGCATCCACAATGGATATTTCAGAAAAACCGGAACCGGAAATGAGGTTCCTGGCTTTTTCCACATCCAGCGTTTTTGAAAAAGCGATGTCGGTCTTTCGATCGTAAGAGTCAAAAATCTCAAATTCGAAATGCTCCTTTAAAACCATAATTGCCTGATTCATTTCCGGCAAAAAAGAATCGTTGACGATCGGAGTCCCATCGTATTCCGGCAAAACGATTCCGCCGTTTTCGGCAATGACCGGCGCGTTGGTCCGAAGAACTTTGGACACGGTCCGGGTAAAACAAAGTGTGTTTCCCGATGCCAGAATAATGGGTATTTTTTTGGCGTAATCCAAAACGGCCTGAAAGGCCGGCGGAGAAAGGCTACGGTCATCTTCCGTTAAAGTGCCGTCTATATCCGAAATAATTGCCAAAAACGGGTTTTCCCGGTGCGGCAAAAGACGGGTGACCAATTCAGAATACTCTTTGGAAATTTCGGACATGAATCTAAAAAGAGTGGAGGAACAATAAAAAGGTTTACAATCAAAAATTCGCTCCCTTCGGTTGCGAATTTTTCAATGGCGGGGGGACAATCTTTTTCTAAATCGCTTCGCAAATGCTCCCTCCGGTCGCCGAAAGTTTAGTTTCATTTTTTATCTGCTGTATATACTGTTTTGCAGTTGCTGCGGTTGTTTACTGTTTTGCTGCTGCATTTTCCTACAAAATATCTATTTATAATTAAAATCCGATTCAATCAGATACGTTCCCGCATCTGCTTGAATCGGATGGGGTTGCTTGGAAAAAAAGTGAAATTGAAATTGAAAGAAGATTGCAAAAAACTCACCCGAATTTTTTTGTAAAATCTTTTAAAATTAGCTGCCACGATGAGCATGCATGTCGCTCAAAAAAATAAAATCTCTATTGTTATCTTTTCAGATATGAATTGAAATATTTATTCAAAATATCTATTATCCTTTTCCAAAACGAAATGTAAAGTAGAATGGACTAAAAAAACAAATATTTTCAATGGCGGCTATTAATAAAACAATTAAAATGAACAGAAAATCAACCAAACACGAACAGATTAATATAGGTTTAAACGCTATATTTCGGGGATAATCCGTGACGCAAAAAGCATCCAACCCGCTCAAAGAAAATATTCAGAATTTAAAGGGCTGTCTCCATGGCGGGCTCATCAAAGAAAGTTCGGAAAAATACAACATTCCGGAACGTGATATTTTGGATTTTTCCGCTAACCTCAACCCGTACGGGACGCCGTTTGAACGGCAAGCCGGTCTTTCTGATTACGCCCAACTGGCAGCGGAAGCTTTGCAAGAGTCTGTCAACTATCCGGACAACCGCTACTTGGAATTCAGGTGCGCCGCCGCTTCATTTTTAAATCAAAAAAATGTTGCCGCCGACAACATAATTCCGGGAAACGGGTCCACCGAAATCATCCGTCTGTTTTGCCAATGTGTCTTAAATGACGGCGACAAAGTCATTATCCCCTACCCGACTTTTGGGGAATACGAAATTCAATGCCGCCTCCAAAATGCGGAAATTATTTATGTGCCGACGGAATCCGTGTATACACTCACGGAAGAACAACTCCGGGAAGCGAAAATTATTTTCATTTGCAATCCGAACAACCCGACCGCTGTTCTTCGAAAACGGGAAGATCTGCTCCGATTGGCGGAAAAATGCGCGCGGGCGCAAACCGTTCTTTTCATGGACGAAGCTTTTATTGAATTATCCGACCCGGACCAAAGTTTGGCCGACATCGCGGCCGAAAACAATTTTGTTTTTGTCATGCGGTCGCTGACCAAATGTTTCGCGCTTCCGGGCATCCGGCTCGGGTTTGGCGTCGCGTCCAAAAACGTCGCAGACGCGCTCAACCGGGCGCGATTATCTTGGAATTTGAGTCCGCTTCAAGAAAAAACCGGCGCCGCATTCTTGTCCATGAAAGGCGGCGTTCATTCCGAATACTTAACGAAATCCCGAAAAATGATTTTGACGGAAGCCAATTATCTCAAAGAAGAGTTGTCCAAAGTTTGGGGATTTGAGCCCGGCGTTGCCACAACCAATTTCCTGCTCATCGATATCCGAAAAAGGACGCTCACTTCTTCGGAAATGGTCGAACGGTTTGCCCGCCACGGTATTCTCATTCGGGATTGTATTTCATTTAAAGGACTGGGCACCGATTTTATCCGAATCGCTGTCCGGACCCGGGAAGAAAACATTCGGTTCATTCAAACGGTGTCCAAAGTTTTTGATGAATGGGCCAAAGAGTTTGCCGAAAATGAACTTCAAAACACGCTCAAAACGCACAAAACCGGTGAACGGACGGGAGGGCGGAAAAATGAGCGAGAAACGTGTGAATACTACCCGTGCCACTTTGAAGGACAAGATTGCACCTTTTGCTACTGCCCGTTTTATCCGTGCAAAGACGAGCGGACCGGCGGAACATACGTTCACAGTTCCAAACGCAACGCAAAAATATGGAGCTGTACCGACTGCTACATCCCGCATATCACATCGGTGGTGGAAAAATTATTGGACGGGCTGATGGAAGACGAAGAGACGGACAAATTGCTCCAAAAAGAATGGCAGGAAATCATCCTTCCGATTCTGGAAGAAAAAGATGACGATTCTGTTCTTTCTTATTGCCGGAAAATAAAAGACGGAAAAATATAGGATGGGAATGTCTAAAACATAACCGGAAAAAAATACAGGATGGGAATGTCTAAAACATAATCGGAAAAAAATACAGGATGGGAATGTCTAAAACATAATCGGAAAAAAAATACAGGATGAGAATGTCTAAAACATAACCGGAAAAAAAATACACATCTCCGGCTTTTAAATTATTCATAATTTTTATTCATAATTATATTGCAATTTTCGTTATTGGTTTATTATCGTAAATATGAATGGACAGGGGAATTCGTTATATTTTCAGATTCAATTTCGGCAGCATTTTCGGAAATTTCCGCCCTTTTTTCCGGCATGTTTTCCTATTCGTTTGAAGAATTAATTTGTATTTTGTTGCTGGCGGTGCTCATTGATTTGGTTCTCGGCGAGCCGCCTGAAAAAATCCATCCGGTGGTTTGGATTGGAAAAGTGATTCAGTTTTTCAAAAGCAGAATCCCTAAAAACCATCAAAAATTGTACGGTATTCTTTTGGGACTTTCCACAATGATTTTTTCGGGAACAGTCGCTTTTGTTGTCGTGTGGTTTTCCCATTTGGACTTTATGCCGTTTTTTGTGAGTGTCATCATCCAAGCTTGGTTTTTAAAAGCGACATTTGCCATTAAGTGCATGGTGTCGCCGGCAAAGGAAATGAAAGAAAAATTAAAACTGGAAGATTTGGACGTTGTCCGCGACGAACTTAAAACCTATGTCGGTCGCGATACATCCCATCTAACCAAAAGCCAAATCATGTCGGCAATACTGGAATCCGTTTCGGAAAACTTTGTGGACGCCATTTTATCACCGCTTTTGTTTTTCACATTTTTCGGGCCTTTCGGATTGGTTGCCGCCTACGTTTTTAAGGCAACAAGTACGCTAGACTCCATGGTCGGCTACAAAACCGAAAAATACATTCATGTCGGCTGGTTTTCCGCCCGCTTTGATGATGTTCTCAACTGGATTCCCGCCCGTTTGTCCCCGCTTTTTATTGCGGCCGGATCCGTTTTGTCCAATTTCGCGGTTGGACAAGATATGGAAAAAATGTATGCAAAAGACGGGTTTTCACTGGCGGTCTCGGACCACAAAGTAACGCCGTCTCCGAATTCCGGATGGCCGATGTCGGCGGCTTCCGGGTCTTTGCATGTCCGGTTTGAAAAGCCGAACATGTATGTGATTGGAAAACAATATCGAGAACCGGTGATTCGAGACATTGACCGGGCCTCCGTTTTGATTCTGGTCACTTCCCTCTTCTCCGGAGTGGTTTGTTGCGTGATTATTTATATGATTTATCTCTTGTATGGATTATTGCTCTAAGTATTGTTTTTTATTTATTTTATTGATTTATTTAATTTTATTTATTGATTTATTTTATGATTTTTGTAAAAAAGGTGGACAAGATGAAACGATCCAACATTGACGACGGGTTTAAAAAGAATCAACCCGCTGCAATTGAGACGGAGTCGTCGAAAACTATTCTGCAGATTCTTGAAAAGCGAGGAATCCGTTATGTGGATTTGCTGGACACGGCGATGGAATTTTATGTGCCGCATCCGGGAATTGAAACGACGGACAAAGCCAAAGCTGTTTTTGAGCGGGAATTTTATTTCGCGATTGGAGACCCAAATCTTCAAATGTTGATTTACGCGGGCGTTTTGCTGGAACAAGAAGGAGAGGCCGGGGAACTTCCCGGTGTTAGCCGCGAATCTTTTGAAAAAGATTTGTCGTTTATTATCGCCGACGAAATTTTAGGAGATGCCGTTGCCGATTATATTGCCGGAAGCAAAGGCCGGTTTGAATTCGTCCGGTTTGACAAAAATAAGCCCGGCATTTTAAAAACACTCGGCCCGTTTATGGACGACGTTATCGGCGGCCTCTTGGGAGGGGTGTCGGCCAACATGTATTCCCGTGCCATGTTTGAATTTGAAAACGAAAAGAAATCGGCTGAAAAAAAATCGGTTGGAAAGAAATCAGCTGAAAAAAAACCGGTTGGAAAGAAATCGGCTGAAAAGAAATTGTCTTTAACCCAATCCGCTCCGGCTTCATCTCAAAAACCGGGGGCGAAAAAATGACACTTTGGTCGGCGCTTAAAGCCGGTTTTGGATTCTTGTCCGTCCTTCCGGTCGGAATCACGATGGAGGGCATTGAGGAGTTGATGAACCGTCTTTATTTGTATCCGGTCGTCGGCGCGCTTTTGGGAATTCTAATCGGACTGGGCGCTTTTATTTTTGAATTATTTTTGCCGTCTCCGGTGACCATTCTTTTCATCATGTTTGCGATTTACGGACTCACGTGGTTTAATCATTTAGATGGAATTGCTGATATGGGTGATGGAATGACAGCTCACGGTTCTCTCGAAAAGAAACGAAAAGCGCTTAAAGATATGGCACTTGGAATCGGCGGCGTTGCGTTTACCGTCTTCTCTCTTCTTTTCCTTTATGCATCTCTTCTTGCTTTGGAATCCGGGGCAGATGTTTTTGGAAATATGATGGCAATCGGCATGACGGGCAGCATGGCAAACGGATTTTTATGGTTTGGATTTTTATCGATTCTTCTTTCATCTTTATCGGCACATGTCGGTTTGGAAATATTTTCCGCCGTATCGGTTGCGTTGGTCATGGGATTTTCCGTGTGGGTTGCCGAAATTTTGGCAAAACAATCTATGTTGACCATCGCAACTTTTGGAAAATCCTTTTCGGAAGGACTGGGATCCATGACCATTAAGGGCGGGAGCTCCCGAAATTTTGCAATCGGAATTGTGTTTTCACTGTTGGTTTCAGTGGGATTGTTAGGGATTTTGGGAATTTTGGCCGTTTTCGTCACAACGTTGGTTGCCGGTTTTATTTTAAGAACCAGCAACAAACATTTTTCCGGCCTTAACGGGGACGGAATCGGCGCTGCCAATGAAATCGGGCGCGCCGCCGCAATTTGTACAATCTCGATTTCGATTTGGATTTTGGGAGGTGGTCTGTCGTGGATGCTTTAATTATGGCCGGCGGTCTTGCCCAGCGTCTCGGACGAGTGGAAAAATCATGCATTGATTTAAATGGAAATCCACTCATTTCCTACATCATCCGTGCGTTGTCAGGCGCTCGGGAAATCGACCGGATTTTTGTATCGGTCACAAGCGCGACACCTAAAACAAAAGAATTAATCGAGCAGAATTATGATGACATTTCTGTCATTTTCGCATCGGAAGGCAATTATGTCCAAGACATGATTGCATCCATCATCGACGCTAAAATCAAGGGACCGGTGATGGTTGTCATGTGCGACATTCCGCTGGTCGAATCCGACATTATCGACAAAGTCATTGAAAAATACAACGAATGTGATGAGCCGGCTCTCTCTGTTTATGTTCCGATTGCGCTGTGCAAAAAAATTGGGATTCGTCCGGATACCGTTTTTCATAAAAACACGAAACTGATTGTCCCGACCGGAATCAATATTTTAGACGCGTCGGACATTTACAACGAACAGCCCGATTACAATTATATTATTGATGACCCGCGCCTGGCAATGAATGTCAACACGGCGGAAGATTTGGAAAAATGCAAAAAAATAATGGCCGGCGAGAGTTGCGGAGAAGAATAATCCTGCAATAAAATGCAATAAAACAAAAATAGCGAAATCTGCAATAAATACATAGCAATCAATAAAATTAGAAAAAAAGGATCCAAAAAGGAGTTGCGACATTTTGTCACAACCCGTTATTTTTTTTATTTTTTTAATCTTTGACATCCGTCTCGATTCTTTTGGCATTGCGGCTGAAATATTCGTACAGCTCAAGTCCCCAGTTTCTGGAACGTTCACCGGTACTGAGAATATATCGTGAGTCAAAGCGGCCGTCACTGTCAAATAATCCTAAAAGAACAATGTTGTTGGTCACGGTAATTTCCGTAATTTCCAAACCGTCCGGAATGACAAAGAACTTGACTTTTTTCCAGTCCAAGAACCGGACTTCGTCCAATTCGGCTTTTCCATCGTAGACATATTCCGAGACGATTCTTTCGTAAACGGATTGGGAATAAATCAGGCCGATGTCGCACCCGTTTTTAAGCATGGTGTTGTACATTTTGTTGTATTGCGGCTGGAAAAAGTTAGACGGCGTCACACAAAACGTCGCGTCAATCATCGCGTCGACGACATCGTCATTTGCGTCAAAAACATGCGCTAAATCCGATTCAAGCAATTTGCACGGACCGAGTTCACCGATGCGGTCCAACAGGTGGGGTGGAATTCCCGATAAATCGTGGGTTGCCAAATATTTGTGATTGTGTTCGTAAACGCACAGAATATTGAGTAACCGCTTGGAATTGTTCGCAATGGCACGGCCCATGTCTGTTAAATAATAGACACGGTCTTTGTTTGTGATTAAATCCCATTCTTCCAGCTTTTTAATTTGAGGAATCATCGCACCCCAATTGACATTTAACTTATCCTTGATCTCATCCGATGTCTGCGGACCCTCAAGAAGGAGGAGAAGTAAGTTTTTTCTCTTATCGGAAAGAAAAATCGTATCAATAAGACATGATTTCATTTATATATAGCCTCCAAAAATATCCCCGGTCAAGCATAAAGTTCCTCAAATAGGCAACCTTAGAAATTCCCGCTCATTTTGTTTTTTGTTTTTTGACCGCTTTTTTAAACGGATTTTATAAAGACAATGTAAAATTTTCAACGTCATGCCGGTTGGGCATCTTTGATAAAAACCCACCATTATGAGTTATATTATAAACACTTTGCGATGTTTTATCCTGTATCCAAAAATATCACTAAGGTATTTTAATTTTACATTCTCTTTGTATATTGGAGAAAATATGATTTTAATGTTTCGTTTATAATTTCTAAAAATGAGAACATTCTCGTGAGAAATCTTAAAATTATAAATATGAAATAAACAAAAATATTATTATTTAAATAATTTTTTTAATTTCAAAATTAACTTTTTGGAATTTTCACTTAATTTTTAAATCTTTTTTTTAAAATCTTTTAAAACTATTTTAAAAACTCTTTTAAAAACTCTTTTAAAAACTCTTAAAACTCTCTTAAAACTCCCTTAAACTCTTTTTACTTTTTTTTATTTTTTGATTATTTCTTTATTTTTCCTTTATAAATATTCAATTCCACTGATTTTTGTTCAATTCCGCTTGATTTTGTTTGTTTTTGTTTGTTTTTGTTTGTTTTTGTTTGTTTTCTTTCTTTTCATTTTTCATTTTTTGGAGGGATTCCTTATTTTTTCAAGTTTTAAGCAATAATTTTAATTACATCCTGACCAATTTTTAAAAAAACGAAATGTCAGGTTTATATAGGGTTTTTAAAAATCGAATTTAAATTAAAATCGTTTGCAGGTGGGTTTAAAAATGAATCAAAGATTTCAAGGCGTGATCCCGGCGCTCATTACGCCGTTTACAAGCAACAATCAAATTGATGTCGAAGGGTTAAGACGAAATATCGAATTCGTCATCAAAGGCGGCGTCAGCGCGATTGTCCCGTGCGGAACAACCGGCGAGTCCGCAACCATGACCGCGGAAGAGCACATGAAAGTGGTGGACATCGCGATTGAATCCTCCAAAGTTCCGGTCATTGCGGGAACCGGCTCCAACAGCACGGAAGAAGCCATCATTTTTACAAAACACGCCCAAGACGCCGGAGCTGCTGCCGCTTTAATCATTACACCTTATTACAACAAACCGACTCAAAATGGTTTAAAAGCCCATTTTGAAAAAATCGCAAACAGTGTCGATATTCCGATAATTCTCTACAACGTCCCGTCCCGCACCGGTGTTGACATGGCAGTTTTTACCATTGCCGATTTGGCGAAACATGAGAATATTATCGGAATCAAAGAAGCGACCGGAGATATGGGAAAAGCCACCGAAATCCTTCACAAAACCAAAGACGATGATTTTATTTTATTATCCGGTGACGATGTCGCGACTTTACCGCTCATGTCCATTGGCGCGACCGGTGTGATTTCCGTCATCGCAAACATTCTGCCGCAAAAAATGTCTCAAATGGTTGCTGCCTACCAAAAAGGAAATCTTAGCGAAGCGGTGAAAATTCACTATGAATTGGCACCGCTCATGAAATCTTTATTTATTGAAACCAATCCGGTTCCGATTAAAACCGCTGCCCGCCTCTCCGGTCATGCCGCAGGACCACTCCGTTTGCCGCTTGTCGACATGATGCCCGCAAATTTGGAAATTCTGAAAAATGAACTCAAAAAGGCCGGAGTGATTTAAAATGGTCGCAACGGAAGTGCGTGCCGCGGTGATTGGGGCTTGCGGCCGGATGGGCTCTTTAATCATTCAAAAAATTATGGCAACCGACGGCATTTGCTTGTCCGCCGCGTTTGATGTGGCCAACATCGGCACCGATATCGGTGAATTCATCCGGGTTGGAAAATTGGGGGTTCCTGTGTCGGACCCGAAAAATTTGGCCGCCGTTTTAAAAGAATCCAAAACGGATGTCATTATTGACTTTACGATTGCGGCAGCGACCGCAATCAATGCGCCAGCGGCGGCATCGGTCGGCGTGAATTTAATTATCGGGACAACCGGTCTTTCCGCTGAACAAAAAACCAACATTGTCTCGGAAATTTCCAAAAATAATGTCGCAGCCGTCATCTCTTCGAATTATTCCATCGGGGTTAACGTATTTTTTAAACTTTTAAAAGAAGCGGCCGGCTATTTAGGCGATTATGACATTGAAATTATTGAAGCGCACCACAACCAAAAGAAGGACGCGCCCAGCGGAACTGCAATGACCGCGGCCGATGTCATCAGCCAAGCGCTCGGCGGCAAAGAGTTGGTATTCGGACGGGAAGGCGTCTGTCCGCGCGGCAAGGAAATCGGAATTCATGCGGTTCGCGGTGGCGATATTGTCGGAGACCACACCGTGATGTTTGTCGGCAATTCCGAACGGATTGAAATCCGCCATCAAGCCCACACCCGCGAAATCTTTGTTGGCGGCGCGGTTATGGCAGCCAAATGGGTTTGCGCGCAAAAGAAAGGAGTTGTTTACGATATGTCGGATGTGCTCAATCTCTGAGCCATCCCTTCCTGATTTTTACGGTCTGACTTTTATGGTTTTTCAAATTTGTTTCAAATTTTTCAATCCAATCTTTTCAAAATCTCAATTTTTCAAATTTTTCAATCTTTTTCATATTTTTAAAAATTTATTTTTTTGATCATGTCCGTGTGGGAAAATCTATGAAAATTTCTGTCTTGGGCCCGGCCGGTTCTTATTCCGAAAAAGCGGCTTTATTTTTCTTTTCCAAAGTCTTGGAAAAAGAAGCGGACAATGAAATGGTTTATTTTTCAGATATTGAAAGTACGGTTTTGAGTTTGTGGGAAAAAACCGGACCGGATTTTGCCGTCATTCCGTTGGAGAATTCTATTGAAGGTGCGGTCGGCATCAGCATGGATCTTTTGAATGAAAAAGAAGCCTGCATCGCGACGGAAATTATCCTTCGGATTGACCATTGCCTGCTTTCGCTTTCCGATTCGATGGATGAAATCACTGCGGTGTATTCCCACCCGCAAGGAATTTACCAATGCCGCCCGTTTTTAAGAGGTCGTCTCAAAAATGCGCGGATCATTGAAACGGAAAGCACATCCAAAGCGGCGCTTCTTGCGTCCAAGGATTTCCACGCGGCAGCAATTGCGTCGGCCGATGCCGGGAAAAGGTATGGTCTCAATGTCTTAGAGTCTGGAATCGGGTCTCAAAAAAATAACCGGACACGGTTTGTTTTGATTTATAAAAAACAAGATTCTCAATCGGGTTTCCAACCGGATTTTCAATCATTTTCTCCGTCGGATTGTCTTTCTAATCCTGTTTTTAAATATGTGAGTGAAAACGAATTTAAAAAAGATGAAACCGGTCATCTGTATCTGAAAACATCGGTTATTTCCTATTTGAAAAATGATAAGCCCGGGGCTTTGTATCATATTTTGGGTGCGTTTTTTAAGAATGACATAAATCTGACGCGCATTGAATCCCGACCGTCGAAAAAAGAACTTGGCGACTATTGCTTTTATATTGATTTTGAGGGAAGTACCTCCGATGAACACGTTTCAAAAGCGGTCGAAGAAGCAAAAAGCCATTCTGACCGGCTGAAAATATTGGGAACATACGGACGGTTGGCGGAGTAATATGAAATAATTAATAAAGAAAAATGAAATGGTTAAAAAAGAAAATGAGCAATTTTTCAAAAAACCAATTTTTCAAAATTCAATGATGATTGTGGTTCAAATAAGATTATAAATGTTGGAACCTGAATAGAAAAGAACATTGCAAAATGATTAAAAACAATAAAATCTTGGATGAAAGGGCAGAGGAGATTTAAATTGACAAAGAAATTTTTGACGATTGACGATTTTGATGTTTCCGGAAAAACAGTTCTTTTGCGCGTGGATTTTAATGCGCCGATGAGTCCGGAAGGAAAAGTTTTGGATGACGCCCGCATTCGAAGTCACGTCAAAACAATTCTGGATTTAAAAGACGCGAAAGTGATTGTTCTTGCGCACCAAAGCCGTCCCGGAAAATCGGACTTTACGACAACAAAACCGCATGCGGAAATCTTATCCAAACATCTCGGCAAAGAAGTCCGGTATGTCGATGATCTTTTCGGGTCTTATGCCCGCTCCTGTATTTCCGCCATGGTTCCGGGTGACGTGATTTTGCTTGAAAATGTACGCTTTTTTTCGGAGGAATCTTTGGAACGCAGTCCCAAGGAACACACGCATTCTTATTTTGTTCAAAAATTATTACCCTACGTGGATTTCTTTTTAAATGACGCGTTTGCGGTGTCTCACCGTTCGCATTTGTCGGTGGTCGGTTTTACGGAAGAAATTCCAAGCGGCGCCGGCCGGATAATGGAGTCCGAAATTGTCAATTTGGAGCGCGGTCTCAATGGCGAACGCCCGTGTGTTTATGCGCTGGGCGGCTCTAAAGTGGACGATTCGCTTCATGTCGCGCAAAACGTTTTGTCAACCGGCAGTGCGGACTCTGTTTTATTCAGCGGTGTTGTCGGTAATGTCGTTTTGGCGGCGGCAGGTTACAAAATCGGAAAGGCGAATATGGATTTAATTGCCAAACTCGGATACGAAAATCAAATTCCAATCGCGAAAGATCTTTTGGACAAGTACGGCAAAAAAATTAAGTATCCGGCGGATGTCGCGCTCAATGTGAATGGAAAGCGGGTGGAAGCGTCCCTTAAAGAAATGGGGAAGAGCGAGCATCCAGCCAACGACATTGGTTTGGAAACGATTGTCGCATACACAAATGAAATTGAAAACGCAGGAACCGTCATCTTAAACGGCCCGGCCGGCGTTTCCGAAAACCCGGATTTCGCAATCGGGACGCATGAAATTATCCGTGCCGGAACCCGGTCCAAATTCTCAATTATCGGCGGCGGACACATTTCCGCGGAAGTGAACCGGCTCGGAATCGAAGGACAATTCTCTCACATCAGCACCGGTGGCGGCGCTTGCATTGAATATTTGTCGGGTGTCGAACTGCCGGGCATTACGGCGCTGGAAAAAGCGGCGGCAAAACAGGAAATGAAATGATATTTCTATTCCTAGTCTTTTTCAATCAAATCTTTTCAATCAAATCTTTTCAATCAAATCTTTATCAAATCTTTCAACTTTCAATCAAAATACTTCGGTCAACAAAATAATCTCGGAAAGGAATGGAAAGGAATTATGTCAAAGTATCATCTTCTGAAGAACGAAGGCATTATGGCGGTCAAATTGGCCCGGCAGACCATTGAAGCGATGTTAAACAATGAGACGCCCAAGCGGATGGAAAATTTACCGCTCAACTTTCAAGAGGAGCGCGGGGTTTTTGTCACGCTGACGCTGGACGGGGAACTTCGCGGATGCATCGGCTATCCGTATCCGATTATGTCGTTTGAAAAAGCGGTTATGAAAGCCGCGATTTCCGCGGCTTTTGAAGACCCGCGTTTTTTCCCGGTCGAGAAGAAAGATTTCAAAAAAATGATTGTAGAAGTGACGGCACTTACGATTCCGGAAGAATTGGAACCGCCGTTTATGTCGTACGCGAACCAAATCCAAATTGGAAAGCATGGGCTTATGGTGGAATACCAGGAAAACCGAGGGCTTTTACTTCCGCAAGTAGCGACTGAACATGGATTTGATCCGGTTGAATTTTTGTGCCAAACATGTATTAAAGCGGAACTCATCCCGATGGCCTGGAAATATGGCGCAAAAGTATATCGGATTGAAGGACAAATTTTCCACGAGGTCGAGCCGGAAGGCGAAATTGTGGAAGAAAAACTCTAATTTTTAATTTTTCATAATTTTTTCACTCAAAAATCGGTGATTTTATGATCGGCGTTGAAATTGATATGATTGTGCCGGACAGCTTAAAAGCGCTGGCGGTTTATGAAAGCATTTTTGAAATGCAGCGAATTGAAATGACCGATTATGAAACGGGTCTCAACGAAGTTATTTTTTCCGTGTACGGCACCCGTTTCCATCTTCTGGATGAAAATCCGGAATTTCAGATGGTTGCGCCAAAACCGGGCGATCCAAAGCCGATGTGGATCAATGTTGTTGTTCCAAACATTCAAAAGACGTATGACAACGCAATGAACGCCGGATGTATTCCGATTCAGCCGCTTCATGAAATGCCGGAAATGGGTGTTATTAACGCCATGGTCTCAGATCCGTTTGGATATTTGTGGCTGTTTCATGAAATTGTCCGGGAAATCAGTTTTGAAGAACGCGCCCGCATTATGGAAGAGCAAATGGGAATGCGCAAATAAATGGTGAAAATTCAAAAAATCGAGAGGTTGGTCAAAATGAATGAAAAACTTGTTCCCGAAACAATTGATGAATACATCTCCCTGTACCCGCTCGATATTCAACTCATTTTAAAAGCGGTGCGGCAAACGGTGAAGAAAACCGCGCCAAACGCCGGTGAAAAAATCGCTTGGGGAATGCCTTCTTTTTATCAAGATGGCGGCTACGTCGCGCAATTTGCCGCCCAAAAGAAACATCTCGGTTTTTATCCGGGTCCGCAAACGATTGTGGAATTTCAAGAAGAGTTGGCCGGATACAAAACCACACCGGGGGGCATTCAATTTCCGTATGAAAAACCGGTTCCGCATGAACTGATTCAAAAGATGGTTCAGTTTCGGGTTTTGGAAAATAAAAAAGCGCTGATGGAAAAAGAAGCGAAGAAAAAAATGAAAAAGTAAAAATGAAAACGTAAAAAAAGTAAAATCATTCCTTTTTCTTTTATTTCTTTTCCGGCAACTCAATGAAGTGTTCCAAAAGCTGTTTTTTAATATGTTCCGGAATCGGCATTGTCACCTTATTTTTAAAATCATAATGCACAGCCACGGCTTCTCCTTTCACGCACAGGCGTCCTTCTTGCCAAGCTTCGTGGTAGGTCGTAAAGGATTTGGTTCCAATCCGGGATACATAGGTTCGGATTTCAACGTCATATTGGTAGAACAGCTCGTCCAAAAAATCAAAATCGGTATGGGCCATAATCAGCGTCCAAGTGTCGTAGGACAAATTCAGATTCGGCTCAAACAGGCGGAAAACCGGGTTTCTCCCGAGTTCAAACCAATTGCCGAGGACAACATTATTGATATGCCCAAGTCCGTCCACATCGCCAAAACGCGGGGTCACTTTTATCGTAAACATGGGCGTCACTATTGATGAAAAATATTTAAAGATTTGGGATTTTAAAGATTTGTAAATCTAAAATTAATTATAAATCGTTATAAATTAATGAAAAAATATATAACCGATTAATGAATTCCTTGCTTCACAAAAGTCCGGTATCGGGCTTTTGATGAAACCTGAAAAGAAGGGGATTACATTATTCGGAAAAATCAACATCCTTGACACCACACTTCGTGATGGTGAACAAACGCCCGGTGTGGCGCTTTCGACCGACGATAAAATAAAAATCGCGTACGCTTTAGATGATTTAGGCGTCGGCATTATTGAAGCCGGCTCCGCCGTCACGTCTGACGGAGAACGCGCGGCCATTAAAGCGGTGTCTAATATCGGATTATCGGCTGAAATTTGCAGCTACTGCCGCATGAAAAAAGAAGATATCGACCTTGCCATTGAGTGTGACGTCGATTCCGTTCATTTGGTGGTTCCGTCCTCCGCGCTTCATATTGAAATGAAGCTGAAAAAAGATATTTCCATTGCAGCCGACCGGGAGTTTGTTCTGGCAGCTGCTGGCGAGACGGCGGAATATGCCAAATCCCACGGACTCATTGTCGAATTCAGCGCCGAAGACGCGTCCCGTGCCGATTTGAAATTCCTCAAAGACTTGTACAAGACGGGGGTCTCTCATCACGCCGACAGGTTATGCTTTTGTGATACCGTCGGAATGCTCACACCCGAGCGGGCCTTTACCGTTTTTTCAGAATTGGCATCAAGTGTCGGCGCTCCGCTCTCCATTCACTGCCACAACGATTTCGGCCTCGCGACCGCAAACACAGTGGCGGCGCTACGGGCCGGCGCTTCGGAAGCCCATGTCACCGTAAACGGAATCGGGGAGAGAAGCGGAAATGCCTCCTTAGAAGAAGTTGTCGTTCAGTTGGAACACCTCTACGGCATCCGAACCGGCATTCAAACGGAAAACCTCTACAAAGTGTCCCGGCTGGTCAGCCGGCTGACTGGGATTCCGGTCGCGCCCAACAAAGCGATTGTGGGTGGCAACTCATTTACGCATGAAGCCGGCATTCATGTGCATGACTTGGTTAAAAATACGGCTTCATATGAGCCGATCAGCCCTGAATTTGTTGGGCGGGAACGAAAAGTGGTTCTTGGAAAACATGCGGGAACCAGTTCTATTGAGCTTGCGCTCAAAGAACTTGGATTTTCAGCGGAAAAATCCCAAAAGGAAGAAATTTTTTCCCGGGTCAAAGAACTCGGGGATTTAGGAAAACATGTCACCGATGCGGATTTACAGACCATTGCCGAAGCCGTTTTGGAAATTCACCACAATCCGACCGTCCGCTTAAAAGCGTTTACGGCGGTTTCAGGACGGCCATCTATTCCGATGGCCTCTGTTGTTTTGGATGTTTCCGGAACGGAACAAATTTGTGTCGATACGGGAGACGGCCCGGTGGACGCAGCCATTCGTGCCATTCGAAAGGCAGTGTCTTCTGTTGGGGATATTATTTTGGAAGAATACCACGTGGATGCGATTACCGGCGGAACCGATGCTTTGGTTGAAGTCATGGTCAAACTGTCAAAAGATGGAAAAACCGTCACAGCACGCGGTGCCCGAACCGATATTATCGAAGCGTCCGTTGAAGCCGTCATTAACGGCATGAACCGGCTTGTATGATGTCCGGGGTTTTGAATATAAAAAAAAGAAATCCGAAAAAAAACGTTTTTTTTTCAATTTTTCTATTTTTTATTTATTCAATTTTTTATTTTTTTTCAAAATATTCAATACGGTTGAGTAACAAGACTCAAATAAAATAATTCATATTTGATTTATTCATTCAAAAATAACAGACTTAAACACTCTACTTATCTCCAGGAGATTTTTATGAAAAAAGAATCGACAGAACGCATGAACGGCGCCAAAGCCTTCATCGAATCTCTTAAAAAAGAAGGCGTGGACACAATATTCGGATATCCCGGCGGGGTCTTGCTTCATATTTACGATGAAATTTATGATTGTGATTTGCGCCATATCTTGGTACGCCACGAACAAGCGGCAGCGCACGCCGCTGACGGATACGCGCGCGCGACCGGACGAATCGGCGTTTGTTTGGCAACGTCCGGCCCGGGCGCCACCAATTTAGTGACCGGAATTGCGACGGCACATATGGATTCCATTCCAATTGTCGCTTTTACCGGACAAGTTGGCAGTTCCCTTATCGGAAACGACGCGTTTCAGGAAGCCAATATCACCGGAATTACGCTTCCGATCACGAAACATAATTATCTGGTTCAAAAAGCGGACGACATCCCAAAAACCATTAAAGAGGCGTTTTACATTGCCTCCACCGGCCGGACCGGTCCGGTTTTGGTCGACATCACCAAAGACGCGACCGCCGCGGAAATGAAATTTTCCTATCCGGACAGCGTGAACTTGCGCAGTTACAAGCCGACAGTTCGCGGAAACGTCCAGCAAATTAAGAAAGCGGCGGAACTCATCGCAAACGCGAAAAAACCGGTGATTTATGCCGGCGGCGGCGTTGTGCTATCCAATGCGTCCTCTGAATTGTACCAGTTGGCGGAAGCGATTAATGCGCCGGTCACCACAACATTAATGGGCATGGGCGCGTTTCCGACCGAGCACCCGCTCTTTATTGGAATGCCCGGTATGCACGGCACAAAATACGCCAATTTCAGCATTCAAGATTCCGATTTGTTGATTGCGGTCGGCGTTCGGTTTGATGATCGGGTGACCGGAAAAATATCATCGTTTGCGGCTGGCGCCAAAAAAATTCATATTGATGTGGACCCGGCGGAAATTTCAAAAAATGTCAACATTGACGTTCCGATTGTCGGGGATGCGAAAAATGTGCTGGCGGCGCTTATTCAAACGGTTTCCGAAAAAATAACGGCCGGAAAGACGGAGGAGTGGCTCAAACGGGTGAACCAATGGAAAAAGGAATATCCGCTTGGTTATTTGGATGACGGCTCCACAATTAAACCGCAATTTGTGATTGAAACTTTATCTAAAATCGCGCCGGATGCGATTGTCGCTACCGAAGTCGGCCAGCACCAGATGTGGACGGCACAGTACTTTAAATTCAAGGAACCGCGCAAATTTGTGACATCGGGTGGTCTCGGAACCATGGGATTTGGTCTTCCGGCCGCGATGGGTGCCAAAGTCGGCTGTCCGGACCAAATTGTCTTTGATGTGGCGGGCGACGGGTCTTTTCAAATGAATTCCCAGGAACTTGCAACGCTTGTTACAAATGACATTCCGGTGATTTCCGTGATTCTCAACAACGGCTACTTGGGTATGGTGCGGCAGTGGCAGGAATTATTCTACGACCGCAAATATTCGCACACCGACATTCAAAACAGTGTCGATTTCGTGAAATTGGCAGAAGCGTACGGAGCTTTGGGAATCCGGGTCGAAAAGAAATCGGAACTCAAAGAAGCCGTGGAGCGGGCGATTCGGGAAAACCGTCCGACCATTATTGATGTGATGGTGGACCGCAAGGAAAATGTGTTCCCGATGGTTCCGGCAGGGGCATCTATTAACGAAATTATCGATGAAAGAAAATACGGGGGCAAGTAAATGTCCGGTATCAAAAATTATACGCTTTCCATTCTGGTTGAAAACCATTATGGTGTACTGACCCGTGTCGCCGCTCTTTTTGCGCGGCGCGGCTACAACATCGACAGCTTGGCGGTAGGTGTTACGGAAGATCCGACCATTTCTCGGATGACGATTGTGGTCCGCGGGGACGATGCCGTTATCGAACAGGTGATTAAGCAGCTGTACAAGTTGATTGAAGTCATCAAAGTGGTGGATTTGAGTTCGGAAGAGTATGTGGACCGGGAGCTTGCGCTCATTAAAGTGGCGGCGAACAAAGAGAATCGGGCGGAAATCCTTCAGATTGTGGAAATTTTTAGGGCGAAAGTCGTTGACGTCGGAACCAATACGATGATGATTGAAATCACCGGAAGCGGTGATAAAATTTCGGCTTTGGAAAAACTCCTTCGGCCGTTTGGCATCAAGGAATTGGCACGAACCGGACGGGTCGGGTTGTTGCGTGGCGTCAAAGATATTTCCAAAATCCGGGAAGACTAATCCCGGGAAATTTAATTTCCGGATGATTTAATTTTCGGACAGTTCAATCGGTTGGGGAATCAAATAAATATCAGGGCAGAATTAATTCAACAGATTTTCAATTTCTAATTTATTCTAGTTTATGAAATATCTTTAATAAAATCGTTGATTCAATAGAATTCAGGAAAATCAGATATGGCAAAAATGTATTACGATAAAGATGCGGATTTGAATGTCTTAAAAGGCAAGACAATTGCCGTCATCGGATATGGAAGTCAGGGTCACGCTCAGGCGCGCAACTTAAAGGATTCCGGCCTCAATGTGGTGGTTGGTCTTCGCCGCGGCGGGTCCGGCTGGAAAAAGGCGGAATCGGATGGCATGAAAGTGATGACAGTTGCCGATGCGGTCAAGTCGGCCGACATTGTTCAAATTTTGGTTCCGGATGAGACGCAGTCCAAATTGTATTACGCGGAAATTGAGCCGAACTTAAAACAAGGTGCAGCACTTTGTTTCTCTCATGGCTTTAACATTCATTACAACCAAATCACCCCGCGCAAGGATTTGGATGTTTTCATGGTGGCGCCCAAAAGCCCAGGTCACATTGTCCGCCGGACTTATTCGGAAGGCATCGGCGTTCCGGGTCTTGTCGCGATTTATCAAAACGCTTCCCAAAAAGCATTGGATTTGGGCCTTGCGTACGCCAAAGGAATCGGTTGCACACGCGCCGGCGTTTATGAAACAACTTTCCAGGAAGAGACTGAAACTGATCTCTTTGGGGAACAAGTGGATTTGTGCGGCGGTGTCGCAAGCCTCATGAAAACCGCGTTTGAAATCTTGGTCGAAGCCGGTTACCAGCCGGAAATGGCATACTTTGAAACTGTTCATGAAGTCAAACTCATCGTGGATTTGATTCATGAGGGCGGTCTTGAGCGCATGTGGCATTCCGTGTCCAATACCGCCGAATACGGCGGAATGACGGTCGGCCCGACGATTATCAACGAAGAGTCGCGCGACGCCATGTACGAAGCGCTTGCCCGCATTCAAAATGGTGAATTTGCCAAAGAATTCATTTTGGAAGGCATGATTAACCATCCGGTTTTAAAAGCGATGGAGCGGTATGAGAAAGAGCTGGAAATGGAAAAAGTCGGCAAAGAAATCCGCTCCAAAATGCCGTGGCTGAACAAGGAAATCGATTCCGATTAAATTCAGATTTGATTTCTTTTTTTCTATTTTTTTGAATAAATCTTGCTTTCATTTTTTGAGTGAATCCGGGAAAAATGGGTTCGCTTCTTTTTTTCTTTTTCTTTCTCATTTTTATTCGATTTGTTTTATCAAAAATAAATCTTTATTCCAAAGATATTTTGGGTGCTTGACATTTTTTTCATTTATATTCATATAATTATATATAACATGGGCAGAGTGATTCTTTTGCCGACGTAAAATTACAATTTCTTTGTGAAATTATAAATATAAAAATATAGACCAGAGAAAAATGAACGGAGAAATAAAAATAAATTCACTTTATTCGTAGCAGTTGAGGAAATTCAATCTCAACTTGGAGTAATGCCATTAACAAGATCAGGAACATAAATATTTTAAAATTAGGAATAAGTGAGATGTATGAACAAAAAAGTTATCATTTTCATCTTATTCTGTTTTATTTTTTTCATTTTACTAACAACTATTGTCGTAGGTTTAAGTAAAATGAATAAATCAGAATTGGAAAAAGAATCTCCATTCGGGCCCGTTCAAGATTTGTCCGTGCATGAGCCCGGCATCATTTGGACATCGGGAGAAAAATGGACACAGGAAATGACTAAGGAAAATTGGCAAAAAATAATTGGAATAACGATTATCATCAATGATGAGCAGCTGCTAAAGCCATACAACTTAGGATTTGGGGCGAATGCAGACGGACACATAATGATTGGAACTTGCATTGATTGTGAAATCACGGAAAAAGAGTTGGATGAAGTTGTGCGCATCGTCCAAGAAGTCGGAAAAAGGCAAGGAATCGAAAATGTTCCGATTGTCGTCTACCGAACAGCGCCGGTCACGGTGGAATTGCCGCCCGAAACGCCGCCCGATAAATCTGAAAACGAGACGAATGAAAGTAATAATGCCCTTCCAAGTTTTACGTTGGCAATGGGTTTGCTTGCCATGATTGCTTTGATTGGAATCGGTTACAAAAATAAGCAAAAGAAATGAGGTGAAAGCCTTTCACGACTTTTTTCTTTTTTCTATTTTTTTGGCAGGCCGCCAGCGCACGTTACGGCAACATTTTTTTCAAATTTTACAAAAAAGAGGGGTGGTTTTTATTTCACCTTTTCAATTTCAATCCGGGTGGCATTTTTTGTTTGTGTTTTGCACTGTCCATTCTCTTCAAAACCGATGCAGCAACTTCTTTGGGTAGTCCGGATTTTTTCAAAATCCAATCTTTGCTCCTTCCCGTCTCCATTAAATACAAAAGAGCGTCCAATTCTTCATACGAAAGCCCCAAATCGGCCTCGTCCGACTGTCCTTCAAAAAATCCGGCGGACGGGATTTTCGTAAGAACCGATTCCGGAAGCTTCAGGTGCTTGGCAAGCCGGCGTATTTCTGTTTTATAAAGATCCGAAATCGGCTCAAAATCAACGCCGCCATCCCCGTATTTTGTGAAATAGCCGGTTAATTTTTCCGTTTTGTTCTTGGTACCAATCACCAATAAATTATTTTGGTTGGCAAAATTGTATAGAAGTGACATTCGAAGACGGGATTTTAAATTTCCGTCGGCAATTGAATTTTTGCCGGGCATTTCATTCGCTCTTTCGTCCGCTATTTTGTCTGCCTGTTCATCTACCCGTTTATCTCTCCGTTCATTCGTCCATTCTTCCGCTGCATTCTTTGGATTTTGCGAATCCGTCTCACTGAGAACAGATTTGGCGGAGACAAATATGGGACCCATATCTATTTTTTGGAAATGAAAGCCGAACTGTTTTTCCAGGAGCAATGCATCATTTAAATCGGACTGATAAGTGTTTCCGGTATGGAAAAAAAAGCAGTAGACATTCTCTTTTCCAAGGGCTTGGGCGCAAAGCGCGGAAACGACCGCCGAGTCAATTCCACCGCTCAGCCCAAGGACAACGCCTTTGGCGCCGGCTTTTCGGACGGTTTTTTGAATAAAGGAAACAATTTGATATTCGGCAGATGCCGGCGAAAAACGCTTTTTAATTTCCCGGTGGGCGGATGAAAGAGAATTCATAAACGAAAATCATTCGAAGTTCGTTTTATACTTTTTCCAAAAAATATGAAAATATTGAAAAAACGAAAAAAAATAAAAAATTTTGAAAAAATGAAAGTGAAAATTCATGAAAAAACAAAAAGAAAGCCTGGGGAATTGAAGAAAACAGGATAATAAAAAAGAAAATATATAACCGATAACGAAGTCTAATACAATTATTTTATTCGTAACAATTTTTCAAATTCAAGGGATTTTATGGCAAAAAGCGACAAAAATGTGGAACAAATCAAGTTGGTCCGGTATGAAAAAGGTTTAAAGGAAGAAGAAGTTCCGGCAAAACAGGGTCCGAAAAAAGAGGCGCACGACATCTCTTCACTTCCGGACGCGGTGAATGACTCGGAAACGTCTTTGGAATATGATTCGGATGAACAGATCGGCAAAAGCAATAAAACAGAATCCGGCCGCGTTCTTGAAATTCAAATGGAAGTTGAAAAAGCTTATCCGACCGACGAATACGGCAAAGGAATTATTCCGCTGACGTCGGATGTTATGAAACAATTGGGTGTCGGTGTCGGCGAGCCGGTGGAAATCGAAGGTGAGCGAAAAACGGCGGCACGTGTCTGGAAAGCGAATATTCTGGATGGCTGCACCGAAGAATCCGTTCGCATTGACACATTTATTCGCTCCAACGCCAAAGTATCGGTCGGTGACCGGGTTTTTATTCGAAAAGTCAAGGCGGTTCCGGCCAAAAAAATCACCATTGCGCCGCTGGAAGGCGAAAAAATAACGCTGTCAAAGGAAATGGAAGACAACATCAAATACAATATCCGGGAACGCTATATTGTCAAGGAAGATATCCTCCCGGTCCGAAAAGACTTACTTCCGCTTTACGACAATTTTTCGGAGCCGGAGGTGAAAAAGCAGACGGTCGAATTCATGGTCACCCAAGTCACGCCCTCCAAATCGGTCGTGATTGTAACCAACGATACACAGATTTCTTTTGAAAAAAACGCGGATGGGTGCCGGAAAAAATATATCTCGTACGAAGACATTGGGGGGCTTTCCGAACAACTTCAAGAAATCCGCGACGCGGTCGAACTTCCGATGAAACAGCCGCGTCTCTTTAAGAAATTAAAAATTGAGCCGCCGAAAGGCTTGATTCTTCATGGAATCCCCGGCACCGGGAAAACCATGATTGCACGCGCTGTCGCCGATGAAATCGGCGCCAATTTCTATTATGTCGCAGGTCCGGAAATTGTGCGCAGCGGCTACGGTCAAAGTGAAGAAATGATCCGCAATCTTTTCCAAGACGCCGCCAAAAACGCACCCGCCATTATTTTCATTGATGAAATCGATTCCATCGCGCCTAAACGTGAAAATTCGGGAGAGGTCGAGCGCCGCATCGTGTCGCAGTTGCTGACCGTGATGGATGGCATGATGGACACATCCCAAGTGTTTGTAATTGCCGCCACCAACCGCATTCATACGATTGATCCGGCACTTCGCCGCCCCGGACGCTTTGACCGTGAAATTGAAATCGGCGCGCCGGATGTCATCGGGCGGGAAGAAATTATCAGTATTCATACACGATTTATGCCGCTGGAAGGCTTTCCAGCTTTAAAGAAAGCGGAGGCGGCTTTTAAAGAAATTCAACAAAAGAATAAATTATCCGCCAACGAAACGGTTGTCCGGCAACAGGAAATCACGGACCTTCGAAGCGATTATGAAATCAACAAAAAGAGATTGTTTAAGGAATTGGCGGCGCAGACGCAAGGATTTGTCGGCGCGGATTTGGCGGCGCTTTCCCGGGAAGCCGCACTTTTTGCCATCAAAAGAATCGCGCCTCTTTTGGATTTGGATGAAAAAATCCCGGAATCCGTCATGGATGATTTGGTGGTGACACGGGATGATTTTTTACAGGCGCTGAAAATATGCGAACCGTCCGCCTTGCGTGAAATTTTTGTCGAAATCCCTGAAATTTCCTGGGATGACATTGGCGGCTTGGACAATGTCAAGCAGCAGATTGTGGAAACAGTGGAATGGCCGCTTAAATTCCCGGAAAAATTCATTCGGATGGGCATTGAACCGCCGACCGGAATTTTGCTTTACGGACCGCCCGGTACCGGAAAAACCATGCTCGCACAGGCGGTTGCGCATGAATCGGATGCCAATTTCATCAGCGTCAAAAGTACGGAGCTTTTGCTCAAGTGGGTGGGAGAATCTGAAAAAGCGATTAAGGAAATTTTCAGAAAAGCAAAACAAGCGTCCCCCGCCATTATTTTCTTTGATGAAATTGACGCGTTTGCGACGATTCGGGACAGCAGTGTTTCCGGAACTCGTTCGGTCGCGGAAAGCACGCTCAATCAAATGCTGGTGGAAATGGATGGTATCGAGCGCTTGAAGGATGTTTTCATTATTGCTGCTACCAATCGTCCGGAAACGCTTGATCCGGCTCTTTTGCGTCCGGGACGTCTGGACCGGTTGGTTTATGTCGGCGCGCCGGATTTGTCCGGCAGAAAAGCCATTTTTGACATTTATCTGAAAAACATACCGGTTGCCAAGGATGTTCATGTGGATGAGCTGGCGGAATTGACGGAAAGATATACAGGCGCCGATATTGAGGCGGTTTGCCGGGAAGCGGTCATGATCGCGCTTCGCGCCGATTTTAGCCGTGAAGTCATTCATATGGCGGATTTTAAGGAAGCGTTGGAATTTGTTAAGCCGACCGTCAGCGAAGATCTCAACGACCAATACAAAATGATTGTGGATTACATTACCGGAAAAGACGCGCCGGATGATGATCATTCCATGGCCTATCGTTAATCTATAACGTTTCTCCGTTGGTTGAATTTCAATTGAAATAAAATCCAATCGAAAATTCAATTAAAATCAATTGAATTTAAATTTTAATTCATCCGTCATTTCAAAAATTCCATGCATCAGCTCTAAAAAATGAGAATTTTTAAAATGAAATGAAAAATATATATAAACCAAAAGCGATTATTCAGTATCCATAAAAGAATATATGAAAAATATATTTTTAAAACGGTTCACACAATTTTCTATTAATTAAACGCAATTAAAATTCATTTAAAATCCGATTCAGAGGAACTCTCAATGAAATATTACGCCAAAACACTTCTCGATAACAAGCAAGTCATGTCCACCGATGCCAAAGAACTTGGAACTTTGGAAGACATCTACATTGATGCCAAAACCGGAAACATTACGGAGCTTGTGCTGTCTCCCAGCGCCGGTCTTGATATGACAAAATACAGAAAAGATGAAAACTACATCTTAATTCCGTTCAGCGCCGTCAGCGCCGTGAAAGACTACATCATTGTCGACAAAGACAAAGCCAAATCTTTTATTCCGAAATAATTCTTTTGTATTTGAAAAAAGAGTTTTCTTTTTTCATTCTTCTTATTTTATTTCATTTCCATCTTCTCTTTTTTATTTCTATTTTTTCCGGTAACTCCTCTTGAAAATTCCAAACGCGTACCGCCTTCCGAATTTCTCAAAAATATGAATATTGGAAAATTTATATGGATAACAATTGCAGCAATGATCAAAACCATAAACAGATGCAGCAATGATCAAAACCATAAACAGATGCAGCAATGATCAAAACCATAAACAGATGCAGCAATGATCAAAACCATAAAATCTAAAAAGCCGGCTGTTGATTTTGTTCAACTTTTTTAAAAATATATTTCTGTAACGCACGGCAGCTGCTCAAAAAAACAAAAAAGAATAGGATCAAAAAAATCTGCAAAAAAATTAAAAAATATTTGAAAAATTATTTCAGATATTTTCCAATTTCGGTTTCCAGTTTTTCTTTGGAAGAGACGCCGACAAATCGGCTGACTTCTTTGCCGTCATCTAAAATAACAAGGGTGGGAACGGCATGAATGTTAAATTGCCGGGCTAAATCCTGAGATTCGTCAATATCGACAACCCGGAAGTTCACTCGGCCTTCATACTTCGTTTTTAATTCTTCGATAATGGGTTTTTGCATACGGCAAGGACCGCACCATGTGGCGGAAAAGTCGACAACTTCTAAACTCATGTTATCACCATTTTAATTTGACTTAATGAATAATAATGTGTAATAAAATCTAATCCTACATAAATCTTGTTGAAATTTCATAAAATATTGCCATGAAATTTCCGCAATTGAACACATTCAAATAATAATTCGGAACAAAAACAGCCGGCTCAATCTTGTTTTTTCAAACATCCCAAATACATACATTCATCCGCCGGAATTGTTAAAACACCGGCCGCATTTGGATTCATCACCGCAAAAGAATTCCGAATCAAAGCAAACGGAATGCATTCCCCGCATTCGCCCATGACCGCCTCAGCCGCGGACGCCAAAATATCGGCGGCGGCAATTCGGGTGATGTGAAGGGATTTGCCAAACAAATCCTTTTCTCCCCGTTTGTCCAAAACCGCTTCAAATCCGGCAGCACCAATCGCAACGCCGGTGCATCCGAGGCGAAGCGGCTGTGTCCGGCTGTCGGCAATAATGACTCCGATTCTCTTTTTGAATCTTTTGGCAGCGGAATACATAATCTGTTGTGCGCTTTTGGATGGATTTTTTGGATACAAAATCACATACCCTTCCGGTGCGTTTGAATTATCAATGCCGGCATTCGGGCACAAAATTCCGTTCCAAAGAGTTAAAAGGACTCCGGAAACGCCGCCAAAAACATGTTCGGATTCCTGCAAAATTAATTCGACTTCCCGGGCGTCAAGTCCGGTTGTTTTTGAGTAACAAAAAGCGTCCGCGCTTGGGGAGACGGAATCCAGAAGAACAAGCCGATTTTCGGATGTGGCCAACGCGGATTCGGCGATGACCAAAATGTCACCGTCTTCAAAAGAGAGATTGGCCGCATCTAAAGAATCACATAATATTTCAAAAATATTATCCTTTGGATGAATCAGAACGCTTTTCAATCCGTAAATCGTAAGCGGCAAATTTTGTTCGATTCGTTTTGAAGAAGACATGATTTGACCTGAATTATTGTAAATGCCTGAAAAATGCCTGAATAAATGCCTGAATAAATGCCTGAATAAATGCCAGAGGTTTAAAACGCCAAAATGACAGTAGTTTAATGCCGGTTAAATCGTTAATAAGAATATAAAAAACTTGTTAAAAAAACTTGTTAATAAATCGGACTTAATATACCTGTTTTTTCAAGAATCAGCCGTGTATTGGTGTGCGGACCGACCGGCATCATGTGAACGCCTCTGCAGAGCGGTTTTAATTGATAAATCAACTCGGACGCAATCAAGATTCCTTCCGCCATCGGGTCTTCCGCGTTTTTGATGCGGTCGGAAATCTCCGCCGGAATTGAAATTCCTGGAATGTTGTTGTTCATGTGATCCGCCATTTTGGACGAACGAATCGGAATGATGCCGGCAATGACCGGAATTCCGTGAACGTCAACGATTTCTAAAAATTCTTTAAATTTTTCAATATCGAAGACGGCTTGCGTTTGAATAAAATCGACATCAAAAAGCAATTTTTTTTCCAACTTCATCAATTGAAGTTTTTCATTCGGGTCGGCATTGGAAACAACACCGACACAAAATGCAGGACTTTGATTGAGGCGGTTGTTGGACAAATCGGTCCCGTTTTTCATTTGATCGATGGTTTTGAGCAGCTGAACGGAATCCAAATCATACACCGCTTTGGCTTTGGGATGGTCGCCGGTTGCCGGATGGTCGCCGCTCATAATTAAAACATTGGAAATTCCGAGAGCGGATGCACCCAGCAAATCGGCTTGAAGACCGATTCGGTTCCGGTCCCGGCAGGTCATTTGCATAATCGGCTCCCCGTATTTTTTCTCAATCAAAAGGCGGGAAAAGGAAAGCGATGACATGTGCAACGTCGCACATTGATTATCGGTGACGTTAATCGCGTCCGTAAATGAATGAATTCTTTCGGCATTTAATAGAGCATCGGAAACATCCGTTCCTTTGGGAGGTGACACTTCCCCCGTAATGAGAAATTTCTCCGAAAGGAGTTTTTCATGAAATTTACTTTTTAATATCATTGTGCCACCCAATCAGTATTTAAGACGCAACAAACAAATCAATAATCCGATAAAATAAACTAATCCATAGTCAGATAAAATAAACAAATCATAGCCAAATCAATTACAATAGAAAGAAAAAATTGCAAAAACGGCCATCAAACAAAATGGTCTTTCGGCGGCTTAATTTTATTAAGAATCGGAAGCGTTTGAACGGTTTTCATCCGCTTTTCAATAATATACCAAACGCATTCGCTTGTTTTGGAAACTTCGCACATTCCGTTTTTAGAACCGCCGCAGGGCCCATTGATTTGAGATTTCGGGCAGCAGGCGTTGGGACAAATCCCGCTGTAATCGCCGATATTGCAATCGCCGCAAAGAGAACACAAATGATTGATGGCGGAAGATCCAATTTGGCCGCCCAAAGACAACGTGTCGTTGGTTCCGGTAACGGGTAAATCCAAGATGGACGCAATCACAGACGTTCCGCTGCCACACGCCATCACTAAAACACAATCCGCTTCCTTTAATTTTTCATTTTTTTCCACCAAAGATTCATAAGAGCGGACGCTGCACGCGGCGGTCGGGACAGCCCATCCGATGACATTGTAATCCAAACCCGTCAAGTAGTCAAAAAGAGCCAAAACCTCCGGCTCCCCACCTGTTTTCATTTTCGCGGCGCAAACATTACAACCAACCAAGAAGATACGTTCCTTTCCTTCCAAAAACGGCAAAATCTCCTCAATCGGCTTTGCTTTTGTAATAATCATAAACTAAATCAGACCTTTTTTCTCGTTTTTTTCAAAAAGCCGGTGAAGTCAAAGCGGCAATATGCGATTTTACATTTCTAAAAACTCACAAAAAGAGAAAAGAATAAAAATCGCAACAATCACTCTATAGGCTTTGTTTCTATATAAAATCAAGGGAGGGAAATATATTTTTAAAAAATATAATTATGGAGTATATAAAAAATGCAAAAACACATGTAAAAAGGTAAAAACAAAAAAATTCAAAAATAATACAAAAATTCAAAAATGATACAAAAATGACACAAAAATGCAAAACAAAAATGATACAAAAATGCAAAACAAAAATGCAAAACAAAAAAGATGAATAAAGATGAGAAGAATGAAAAAATAATGATAAAAAGATTCTCAACTTCAAATTCATGAATTTTATCCGGCTGATCTTATTCATTCATGGGGAATGGATTTATAAATTAAGTTTGTCATTCCTATTTCATTCATTTAATTTTTCACGCTTTATTTTTTATTTTGATTTTGATTTTGGTGTTTGAAATGATTACGTGTTCGGCTCCCGGTAAAATATTTTTGTTTGGAGAACATGCGGTTGTGTACGGGAAAACGGCAATTGCCTGCGCGATTGATATCCGCGCCCAAGTTTCCGTCGAAGAGATATTGGTTCCCGCTGTTCAAATGAAAGGTCCGGGAAACAATGTGGATTTAAATCCGCGCAAACACCCTTATATTTACACGGTTGTTGACAAATTCCGAAAGCTTGCGGACTTGCCGGACGATAATACCTCCTCTAAATCCGGAAAAGGAATTGCCATCGATATTCACTCTGAAATTCCGGTCGGCTCCGGTCTCGGATCGTCGGCGGCGGTCACAATTGCGACCATTAAAGCGTTGGATGTTTTTTATGGGACGGATTTGCCGTTGGACGAAATCGCACGCATGGGGCACCAAGTGGAGCTTGAAGTTCAAGGAATGGCAAGCCCAACCGATACATTTGTATCGACCTATGGCGGTTTGGTCCGGATTCCTGACCGTAAAAAATTAGATTTCTTTGACGCGCCGATTGTTGTCGGAAATACCCGAAAATTTGCCTCCACCCGAAAACTGGTTTCCAACGTCGCCTCCTTAAAAGAGCGGCATCCGCAGGTTATTAATCAAATTATGGATGCGATTGGAACCATTTCCGAAGTCGGTGTCAATTTCGTTTGCGTAAACGACCTATCCACCGTGGGCGAACTGATGAACATTAATCAGGGCCTCTTAGATTCCATCGGGGTTGGCTCCTATGAATTGTCCGAACTGGTGTATGCTTCTCGAAAAGCAGGCGCGCTCGGATCTAAAATCACAGGTGCCGGTGGCGGCGGATGTATGATTGCGCTGTGTGAACACAAAAATTTATCCCGCGTGGCGCACTCCATTAAAAGAGCCGGCGGAGACGCGTTTATTTGCCGGACTTCCAATGCGGGCGTTCGGGTGGAAAAAGACAAATAATTTTAACATAATTTTAACATAATTTTAACATAATTCTAATCATAATTTTAACATAATTTTAATCATTTTCATTCATTTCCACCTCTTTTCAAATTTTCCCCAAAGGTTTTGCTTATGACACCCCCTTACAATTCATCCAAGCCGGATTCCGGCATTACCGTTTTAAAAATCGGCGGAAGCGCCGTCACCGACAAGAATGCCAAAGCCGGGCTGGCCAAAGAAGAGGAAATGCGCCGGATTTTTAAAGAAATCGCGACTTTTTCCGGCAAAATCGTCATCGTTCACGGGGCCGGATCTTTCGGTCATACACATGCGAAGGCGTATGGCCTAGACAAAGGATTTCACCAAGAAGGCGTCTTAATTACGCATGATTCGGTGCGCCTTTTGAATGAAATGATTGTCAAGGGACTTCGGGAAGAAAATATTCCGGCTGTCCCACTTCATCCGTTTTCTTTTTCTGTTTGCGAAGACGGACGGATAAAATCCATGTTTGTCGACCAAATTTCACTCATGCTGGACCACGGTCTGGTTCCGGTTCTTCACGGCGACGTTTGCATGGACACTGTTCGCGGATCCTGTATTTTATCCGGGGATCAATCTTTACCATATGTGGCGGAAGCTTTGTGTGCCAAACGGGTGGGTCTTGGATCAGCCGCGGACGGTGTTTTGGATGCGGACGGAAAAGTCATCCCCAAAATTACGCCGAAAAATTTTGATTCCATGAAAATGCATATCGGCGGCTCTGCCGGGACAGATGTGACGGGCGGCATGCTTGGAAAAGTGTCGGAAATCTTGGATTTGGCCAAAAGAGCCGGTATCGACTCCTCTATCTTTAATGCAAACACCCCCGGAAATGTTGCCGCGTATTTGAGCGGAAAAAATATCGGGACCCTGATTTCAAGAGATTAAATCCGAATATATCCGAACAATAAAATCAAAATAAAATCAAAATAAAATCAAAATAAAATCAAAATAAAATCAAAATAAAATCAAAATAAAATCAAAAATAAAATTCATCGAAATCCGTAAAAGAAAGACGGCATTGCAATTGTGTAATATTGTTTATATACTATTACCGAAATAGATGAGATCAAAATTCGATATGAACCTTTATATTTTGGCGATGATAAACTCTGATTTTTCAGATGATTTCACCGCATTCATTGTTTATTTTAGGATTTATCTGATTGTTTATTATTTTATGAGCGATCATTTTATCTTTTTCGATTCACGGTTATCATTATTCAAAAGCAGCGGGCAATTAAAATGGGAGAAACTTCACGCAGAAAAATCGAGCACCTGGAACTGTGTGCGCACAATCACGTTGAATCAAGAAAAATCAGCGCAGGATTTGAAGATGTTTTGTTAATTCACCGTGCGCTCCCGGAAATTTCCATGAATGACATTGACATGTCGGTGGATTTTTTTGGAAAAACACTTTCCTTCCCGTTTTTAATCGCATCCATTACCGGCGGACACCCAGAAACGACATCCATTAACGCCGCTTTGGCCAAAGCCGCGGAAAAAATAGGCATCGGTATCGGTGTTGGAAGTCAACGGGCCGCCATTGATGATCAATCTCAAATCTCTTCCTTTCAAGTCGTCCGAGAAATCGCGCCGACCGCATTCGTTTATTCAAATATCGGCGCGGCTCAGCTTTTGGAATACAGTTTGTCCAAAATTGAAAGCGCGGTCAATATGATTAAAGCCGACGCAATTGCGGTTCACCTCAATTTCCTCCAGGAAGCCATCCAGCCGGAAGGGGACAGAAACGCGAAAGGATGCCTTGAAAAAATTGAAGAACTTTGTTCCGTATCATCCGTTCCGGTCTTTGTCAAAGAAACCGGCGCGGGAATTTCTCGGGAAGATGCGCTGATGCTTAAAAAAGCAGGAGTTGCCGCGATTGATGTCGGCGGCGTCGGCGGAACCAGTTGGGCCGGCGTTGAAGTTTACCGTGCCCGAACCAGTGCTGATTCTTTACGGGAATATTTAGGCGAACTGTTTTGGGATTTTGGAATCCCGACCGTTTCCAGCATTGTGGAATGTAAAGTATCTGTCCCAATCATCGCAACCGGTGGAGTTCGTACCGGAATTGATGTCGCCAAATCCATTGCGCTTGGCGCAACCGTCGGCAGCGCCGCACTTCCCTTTGTTGGTGCCGCATTTGATGGCGCAGACGCGGTTTACCAAAAATTAGACATGATCCGGCAGGAATTAAAAGCTGCCATGTTTTTGACCGGCTGCGATACGATTTCAGACCTTTCCCGCGCAAATATCGCGATTACCGGAAAGACTTACGAATATTTGAACCAGCGCGGATTCCATGTCCGGGATTACGCCAATAAAGAGATGCTTTAAATCCTAAAAAGATATTTAGGACTCAAACATTCACATTCATTCACATTCATTCATATTCTTCATTTATTTCGTATTCATTCAATTACTCACATTCATCCCTTTATCTTAAAATTTAAACAGGTTAAATAAAAGGATCCAAATAAAAATTTAAAAATATTAAAATAAAGCAGTAAAAAATAAAATCTGAAACAGTTATTAAAAATAAAATTAAAAAAATCGTATCATAGAGGAACATAAAAATGGAAGAAATAGGTATTGTCGCCGTCGGCGGCTATAATGAAATGGGCCGGAACATGACGGCCGTTGTTGTCGGAGATGAAATTGTTATTTTAGATATGGGCATTCGTCTGGACCGGGTTCAAATTCACGAAGATGCGGAAATCGACCGCATGCACTCCCTTGAATTGATTGAAATGGGCGCGATTCCGGATGACACCATCATGCGGGACATTAATGGAACCGTTCGGGCCATCGTTTGTACGCACGGGCACTTGGACCACATCGGGGCCATCCCGAAATTGGCGCACCGCTACAACGCGCCGATTATTTCCACACCATACACAACCGCACTCATTCGCCAGCAAATAGAGGAAGAAAAGAAATTCAAAGTGAACAACCCGCTTGTGGCGCTCAAAGCCGGCGATTCATACGAAATCACCGACTCGATTACGGTGGAATTTATCAGCATTCCGCACAGTATTATCGACAGCGTGATTGCGGTTTTGCACACCCCGTACGGCTCGGTCGTGTACGCTTGCGACTTTAAATTGGACCGCGCGCCGACAATTGGGGCCTCTCCGAACTTCAACGCGCTCAAAAAGCTGGGACGAAAAGGAGTCTTGGCCATGATTACCGAGACAACAAACAGTGCCCGGTCCGGAAAAACACCGTCCGAAACCATCGCGAAAGAAATGTTGCGGGATGTATTGCTCGGAACGGAAGAATCCCACGTCGGCATGATTGTGACAACATTTGCGTCTCATATCGCACGCTTAAATGCGATTATTGAAATTGCCGAAGAAATGGGACGTGTCCCGGTTTTCATGGGACGCTCTATGGAAAAATATTTGATGGCGGCACATGAACTTGGATTTATCAATCTGCCCAAAAATGTTGAAATTTACGGACAGCGTAAGGATGTCGACAAAGCGTTGAAAAAAATCATGACGGAAGGCAAAGAAAAGTATTTGCCGGTTGTCACCGGACATCAAGGGGAGCCGGGATCGATTTTGGTCAGAATCGCAAATGGAGAAACTCCATTCCAAGTGGAATCCGGCGACCGTATGATCTTTTCTGCCAATATCATTCCAAGCCCGATGACACGCGCCAACCGCTATGCTTTGGAAACAAAATTAAAGATGCGTGGCGCACGGATTTATGATGATGTTCACGTGTCCGGACATGCTTACCGGGAAGATCATTGGGAATTACTCCGGATGGTTCAGCCCAATCACGTGATTCCGGCCCATGGCGATTTGGCAATGCACAGCGCCTACATTGAAATGGCGGAAGACGCAGGTTACGTCCTTGGAGAAACGGTTCATTTGCTTCGAAACGGCGAAGTTCTTTTCATTGAGCCCTAAGCTCAATGATTTTTAATTTATTTTAGGTTAAAAATCATTCAAGTTATAATTTATTTTCAAGTTATAATTTGTTATTTTTAATTTCATGCATTTTTTGTAATTTGCATTTTAATCTGTATTGTTGGAATTATTTTTAAAATCATGATTCGGGTGTCTGATAAATGACAATCATTGATGAAATAAAAAACAGATCTGTCCCTGTGGATAAAGCGATTGATTCTCTTCTTCCGGTCAAAGAGCCGGTCGGTCTTTATGAAGCGTCCCGGCACATTGTCAAAGCCGGTGGAAAGCGGCTTCGTCCTGCTGTTTTATTAGCGGCGGCGGAAGCTGTCGGCGGCAATCCAAAAAAGGCAGTTCCGGCGGCGGTTGCCGTGGAATTAATGCATACGTTTACGTTGGTGCATGATGATATTATGGATAACGATCCGGTGCGCCGCGGTCTTCCGGCGGTTCACACTCTGTGGGGAGAAGCCGGTGGAATTCTGGCCGGAGATACGCTTTACTCCAAGTCGATTGAAATCATCACGGAATCGGATTCCGACCCCAAAAGTCTGTTAAAGTCGGCCAACATTTTGTCCAAAACCTGTGTTTTGGTGTGTGAAGGGCAATGGTTGGATATTGATTTTGAAAAGCGGGAAACGGTTTCCAAAGAAGAATATTTGGACATGATTGAAAAGAAAACGGCGGTTTTGTTTGGCGCCGCCGCTCAAATCGGTGCGGTTCTCGGAGGCGCGGATGAAAAAACGGCGCAAGCACTTTATGATTTTGGGCGTTTGACCGGGCTTGGATTTCAAATTTATGACGATGTTTTGGACTTGATTACGCCGTCGGAGATTCTTGGAAAAAGACAAGGCAGTGACATTGTGGAAGGCAAACGCACGCTTTTGATGATTCATGCGTTGGAGCATGGCGTTTCCCCAAAAGCATTTGGAAAAGGAGATGCGACGCCTGCGGAAATTGAAGATGCCATCCGTGTTTTGACGGCGTCGGGTTCTTTGGATTATGTCAAAACGCTGGCAGTTTCGCTTGTGGAAGACGGAAAATCCAAATTAAAGATTCTGCCCGACAGCAAAGCCAAACAGATTCTATCGGATATTGCCGATTATATGCTTTATCGGAATTACTGAAAAAAAAAGTGCAAAAAAAACGGAAATCAATCTGGAGTAACGCCTCAAATTGATTCCGATTTATTATTTATTTTTTCGTTCGATCTGTACTTTTTTATTGTTTTTATTTTTATTGTTATTGTTATTTTTATTGTTTTTTTATTTTTATTGTTATTTTTATTGTTTTTTTATTTTTATTGTTATTTTTTTTGTTTTTTATTTTTTTGTTTATACTCTCTTTTACCTGTTTTTTTGTTCATATTTCTATTTGTTTTGTATTTTATTGTGTTTTTATTTTGTATTTTTATTAGTTTTGAATTTTTATTTGTTTTATGTTTTTATTTGCTGCATCGTGTTTTTTTAAGTTTTCGCTTTATACATCTTTTCAATAATTTCCCGAATATTTTTCTCCAACTCTTTTTCGGAAATTAAAATCATTTTATCCGGTTTTGTTTTTGTGGATTGTTGAAGTGTATTTTCGTGTATTTTTCGTGTGGATGCGTATCCATCCATGAAATCTACAATCGCAATCCGGATAATGAAAGATTGATTTTTTTCCAGAATTTGGGACAAAAATTTCAGTTCTTTGATTAAATACCGGTTGAGTGAAACCGATATTTGTTTTTTAGGCGTACGGTCTTCTTTTGCAATCGTTAATAATGATTTGTATTCGAAGCCCGGGTCATTTTCATAAATGGAAATTTTCCCGAAAAATGAACACAATGATGTAAAGACGATGTCGGAAACCGATGCAAAATCTTCCGTTTCGACCAACTGGTTAATCCTGGACAATAAATCTTCGCTGATTGATATCGAAACCGGCGTTTTTTTATTGTTTGCTTTCTCATAGTCTATCAGACAAATCCCTCTCCTTGTTTTTTTATTGTCTTGTTGTTTTTATATGATTTCGTTACTGTTTTTGATGTTTTTGGGTTGTTTTTTATTTTTTGTTTTTCTTTCGTTTTGCCGGTTGGTTTTTTGTCTTAACCGTTTTTTGTCATCCATAAGGATTTTTCCGGTGTTTTTGCCGCTTTTCATTTAAAGCGGACACCGGTGGAAAATAACCGCGAGATCGTTGTCCGGCAAATTCATGCCGGGTCGCGTATTTTGATAAAACGAATATGAAGTAAATACGGAAGATACATATTGAAATTATTGCAATTGTTAAAATTATTCAAATTATTGAAATAATTGAGATAATATGGAAATCAGGTGATTGAAAAACGCACAGAGATTAAAATATTGAAGCTTTTATTTTGAATTAATTATAGTAATATAAATGGTTGAGTTTTTCTATTTTTTATTTAATATATTATCCCTGTAACAATTCAATCAACTTCAATATCAAATTGAAATTTTTACTATTTAGTCTTTGTTATCTCTCCATAATCATTATATTTTAAATTCCATTTAATAAAAAATTCTTTATACTAACTATATCAAATAGAATGATGTGATGGGGATAAAAACGAAAAACTGTTTGCCAGTTGTCATCCGCCTTTTTAAAAGGTAATTCGTTTACAAACGGTTGAATTATTTCTCCATCACAAAATTCAAACAACGTTTATGATGATAAAATTTGATAAAACCTGAATTTCGTTTTTTTTATCGGGAAAATACAACAACGGCATTCTGAATCCTTTTTCAACATTTTTTTTCAACAATTACGTTTTTCATAATATTTTTCATGATATTTTTCATAAATCTTTTTCATACTTGAATTCTAAATAATATTTTTCAATGAATGTTTTTTTCAATAATTATTTTTCAATGAATTATTTTTTATTGTTTTAAGAATCATCCAAAAATGAAAAATCATCTTTCTCAAATTGGTTTTTTATTTCAAGCTTTAATTTACCGACGTCTTCCCCTTTTCCTTTTTTGGCATGGTATTGAATATTTCGAAAGATTCCCCGAAGCGTCTGCGCTTCGCAGGGGGTTAAATTTGAGCGCCCGAGAATTCGGCGCATCATTAAAACCATTTTGTCTTTTTTGTGCGGCGTAAAATCAATATCTTGCAAAACCGCGTCAAAATGTGTGCATAGCGCATTAAAACTCTCAAAATCAACCGTTTTTCCGGCACCGGTCATTTCAGCACCGGACAGTTCATACAGAATGACGCCAACCGCATGCGATAGATTCATCACCGGATAAATGTGAGAAGTCGGAATTGTCGCAATCACGGAACAAAAAGATAATTCTTCGTTTGTGAATCCTTTATCTTCCCGGCCGAAAAGAAGCGCAAATTTGGTATCCGGCGCGTATTGATCCATTCTTTCTTTGAGCATTCGCGGAGAGAGCGCCGGAGTTCGAATGTGATCGCATTTTTTGTAGGCGCGCGACCCGGTGGTTCCGATGATAACATCGCATCCCAAAACCGCCTCTTCCATAGTTTTGCAAATTCGGGCATTTTTTAAAACGTCGTCCGCATGTGATGCCATCGCGCGGGCTTCTCCTTCAAGCGGACAGGGATTGACCAAAAAAAGTTCCAGAAATCCGAAATTTTTCATAACGCGACAAACCGACCCGACATTTCCTTGGTAAAGCGGCTCCACCAGAATGATACGAATTTGAGGAAGATTTTCATCCGTCCAATCGGCCGAGTCTTTTTCCAAACCCGAAAAATCTGATTCATCGAATTCATTAGATTTATCAAATTCATTAAATTCATCGAATTCATTAGATTTATCAAATTCATTAAATTCATTAAATTCATTGAAATCCGCCGATTCATTTCGTTTTTCAAAATCAACGGAATCCGTTCCTGTTTTATTAATGGATGTTAAAGAAGGGGTCGGGTCTTGCATAAGGAATGAAAAAGTGAATGATGTATTTGATTTTTACGTAACTTTTAATCATTTTTGATTTTTACGTAACTTTTAAGCATTTTTGATTCTGAATTTTGGTTTGAATTTGAAATCAAGATTAAGAACGTTAAATTTTAAAGTTTTGAGGGTTTGGAGAATTATATCGAATATATTTATATATTTTAATATATATTATTGAATAAGTATTGCGTTTGATTAACCAATCCTTTCTGAAAATGGATGAATTGACCATCCGCCTCCATCAAAAATATAAGGAATATAATAATGCCGGAAACATCCAATCCTCAGAAAATGGGAATCCTTCTTATTTTAGTACTCCTGCTATCTATTTTATTCATTTATACCATTTGTTCTATGGCCGGCAAAACTACCGATATTGTTTGCAGCTGCGATATTTCTAACCCTCAATCCATTCCTTCTGAAAATCCGGCAAATACTCCATCGGAAAACAACATTTCTTTGCCCCCGGTAATCGTTGCCAACCATACAACCAGTGGCGGCGGCAGTCCGGATACATCTCCTGCCGGTCAAAAAGTCAATCTGACGGTTTTGTACTTAAGCGGGGTGGATGGACATTACGGAACGATTTCTGGAAACGGAACCTTTGATGTCGGCCAAGAAGTTACGGTAACCGCAACCCCAATTTCGCCAGGATATGAATTTATGAAATGGGTCGAAACCGATGATTTCTATGAAACCGCCGTAATTGATACAAACACATCTGTTGCCGCCCTTGAGTCCTATACATTCACAATTTCACAGGATACGACTCTTTACGCCGTGATGTGTGGCAACAGCTCGGAATTAAATTTTAAAGTCAGCCTGCCCGGACCGTTAACCATCAATATTTTGAGATATAATTTAACGCCGTCTACCGAATATGAGGTTTATATTCCGCAATACCTCGATGAGCGGATTTTAATCAGCTTGAACAACACGAGCATGATGTGGTTTATCGGCGACAAATTTTTTGATTTTAATTTAACCTCTGTTCAAATCCCAGATACGGTTTCTTCTATTGGCATATACACATTTTTTAATTGTAACTTCACCACCGTAACCCTGCCGCAGAATTTAACGGTGATCGGTGGCGGAGCCTTCACCGGTACTCGTCTGACCACGATAACGATTCCGAAAAATGTGGAAACCATTGAAGTCGCCGATGATTTTGGTATAGGAGCTTTTCAAGATTGTATTTACTTAACAAGTGTGACATTTGAAAATGACAGCCGGCTGACCATAATCGGAAATAAGGCATTTCAACACACCAACATCCGTGAAATTATCCTTCCAAAAAATGTCACTACGCTTGGAAATCTTTCTTTTTCAAATTGCCAGAACTTAACGACCATTGTGATTCCCAAAAACGTTACCACCATCCGAAATAATGCTTTTGCGCTTTGTTCCAATTTGACCCGGGTTGAGTTTTTAGGTCCGCAGCCTACCTCCTGGAATTCAACTTCTGTTTTCATGTCATCCCCATCCGTGACCGTTTATTATCATTCCACGTACGCAAGTTCTTGGAGTTCCTACACGGGCACGAAAGTGGAAATACAAGATTAAAACCAAAGTAAGCCTCAAAACCAAAGATAAGCCCAAACATCAAAGATTTAAATGAATGACATCCATTCAATTATTTTTGTATATCAGCGGAAAGCTCATTTTTTATCTGTCAACGAGGTTGTGCAGTTCATTTTTTGCTTTTATTACAGAAATTGAGAGAGGCGCATTTATCATAAATATTTCAGACATTTTCAGACATTTTCCCAAACTTTTGCAACATAGATCTATTTCAAATTTTTGAAGATAATTATACATAAAAAATTATAATTGTTTATTCGATTCGGCTTATTGTTTTCGTTTCATACAACATTTTTGAAGAGAATATTTAAATATAATCGGTGCAAAAGTGTGTAACAATTCTTATCGTTGGCCTTCTTTTTTGGCCTTTTTTTCCGCCGGTCGCGTAAAAGCAAAGTCGGCGAACGATAGCGATAGAGATTAAAATTTGAATTGAAATGAACAATTATTTCAAATTACAAATAATTTCAAAATAATTTGTCGTTTTTATAATTATAAAAAAACGTGTTTATAATATTTTATTTGCTTTTCAAAAAATACTGGAGAAATGAATAATGGATTACTTTTCAGGAATTGCGGGTGTTTCCTTAACATTCGTCGTCATGATGAGCGTTTGTTCCATTGCGATTTTCCTTCTGATTTTCGGCCTTATTTTAGACCTCCGGAAATGGGCTCAGGGTGCCACCGGCTACGGTCTTGAACCGGAAGAAGGAAAAAAGGGAAACATAATCGCTTTCATCAAAGCCTATTGGAAACAATTGACATCACACGAAGGCGTTCACCATGGCCAATCGTTTTGGAAATCTTTAATTTTAGACGTTTGCCTTCAAAGAAGAACTTTCCGCGCCAGCAAAGGCCGCTGGTTGATGCACATGTTGATTTTCGTCGGATGGATGGGTCTTTTTGCCCTTTCCGGCTTGATGTTCGCCGCGGAAATTACACACATGCTCGGTGTTCATTTCGATATTGAAGCGTTCAGAGAAATGCTTCAGTTCCCGAACCAAATTCTCGGTTATATCCTTTTAATCGGTGTTTTAATCGCCGTCGGCCGCAGAGTTTTCATCCCCAAGGTCCGGCAAAACACAAACTCTTACGACTCCGTTTTGTTGATCACCTTAATCATCGTCATTGTTTCCGGATTCGTGGCCCACGCCGGTCGCTACATTGTTGCGGGCGTTACCGATTTCTCCGGTCTTGACATGATCTTCTACGATTATAAAATCTGGACACTCGGCGGTGTTCAATTCTTTAACACCTATGTGAAAGAAATTGCGTTGACCCACAGCGTTCTTGCGTTGTTCATCGGATTTGCGTTCATCCCGTACAGCAAATATATCCATATGATCACGACACCGCTTACGATTCTTGTGAACAAAGGAGGCGAGAAGTAATGGCAAGAAAGCAACCGTCTCTGGATTTAAAAAATATCACCATGGTTCAGACAATGGAACTGGATGGATGTATGCGCTGCGGCGAGTGTGCCGAATGGTGCCCGACCTATGAAGGTTCAGGCTACCTCCCGGGGCTTTCTCCACGCGACAAAATTTACCGCTGGAAACGCTTTGTTGACCGCTCCTTCGGTATTTCCGCAACTCTGTTCGGTCCCAAAGAGATTTCGAATGAAGAATTCGTTCAATTCAAGGATGATGTCCACGGCTGTACCACCTGTGGTATTTGCGCGACCGTTTGTGAATCCGGAATTAACACCGTTGAACTCTGGGAAGGCATGCGCGCAAACCTCGTCAAAAGAGGAGTCGGTCCCTATGGAAAACAAGGAACCATGCCCAAAATCATCGGCGATACCAAAAACTCTTACAACGAGCCCAAGGAAAACCGTTTGATCTGGATCCCCAAAGATGTTAAAATCGCGGACAAAGCCGACATTCTCTATTTCAGCGGCTGTACCGCCGGCATGAAACAAACCAACTTAGCCGTTTCAACCGCCCGCGTTTTGAACAAACTCGGCGTTGAATTCTGTATGCTCGGCGAAGAAGAATGCTGCTGCGGTTCCGTTTTAATCCGAACCGGACAATATTTCAGAGAAGACAATTTGGCCAAAAAACTTGCCAGAACCAACGTCGACAACATCAAAGCCAAAGGCGCCAAGATTGTTCTTTACGCTTGTTCCGGCTGTTTCCGTGCGTCTCTTGTGGACTGGCCGCGTCTTTTGGGCGAGGAAGTTCCCTTTAAAGTGATGCACGTCACTCAATTCCTGGCGGAAAAAATTGATGCCGGTGAAATTGAATGGAAACAAAAACCATTTGGAGAAGACAAAACCGTTACTTTCCACGACCCATGTCACTTGGGTCGCCACGTTGGTGTTTATGACGAGCCGAGAAAAGTGCTCAACAGCATGCCCGGAATGAACTATGTGGAAATGGAAAGATGCAAATCTTACCAAAGATGCTGTGGAGCCGGCGGCGGTGTCAAATCCGGTATGCCCGAGCTTGCGCTTTCCATCGCCAAACTCAGAGTCGGCGACGCTGAAACGGTTCTTTATCCGGAAGGCGAAACAAAAACGCAAACCAACGTCTTTGCCCAAGCCTGTCCATTCTGTAAAAGAAACCTCTCGGACGGCCGGGATGCTTTAAAGCAAGGCGGGGACGAAAAAGCCGATATTATTATTGAAGACGTTGTTGAAATCAGTGCCCGCGCACTCGGACTCAGCCCGTCGAAAGAGTAATTTGAAAAAAAGTTATTAAAACAGCATTAAATCCCGAAATATTTTTTTTTCGGGATTTCTTTTTTTTCCATTAATTTTTTATTCTTTCAAATTCACTACTCTCATCTTTTTGATTATTTTTAAATATTTATTCCGGAAAGAACAAAAATGACATATTGGAATCCTGAAATTGAGACGATGGACCTTGCATGTCTTCGTCAAATGCAAAGCGAACGGCTGGTCAAACTGGTTCATTATGTTTATGAAAATTCGCCCTTTTATCGAAAATTGTTTGACGACAACAAAGTCAAACCGTCGGATATCCAATCCGTTGACGACCTTGGAAAACTTCCATTCACATACAAGAAGGATTTGAGAGACACCTATCCGACCGGTATGTTTTGTGTCCAAAATAAGGATTTGGTCCGCATTCATGCGTCATCCGGAACCACCGGAAAGCCGACCGTCGTCGGATATACGAAAAACGACATTGACAATTGGGCAGAATCACTCGCGCGCGGATTTACCTCTGTCGGTCTTGGGGAAGACGACATTGTTCAAATCGGCTACGGATACGGTCTTTTCACGGGTGGTCTTGGAACCCACTACGGTTCGGAAAAAATTGGCGCAACCACAATTCCGATTAGTTCCGGAAATACGGAGCGGCAACTTTCCCTTATGGAAGATTTAAACGTCACCGCGGTTTTATGTACCCCGTCTTACTTTTCTTATTTGATTGAAGTAGCGGAAAAAACCGGCAAAAGCATGATTCATAACAAAAACTTGCGCATCGGGATTTTTGGGGCGGAGCCGTGGTCGGAATCTTTGCGCCACCGCATTGAAGAAAAAGCCGGTATTAAGGCCTATGACGTCTTTGGAACCTCCGAACTCAGCGGACCGCTTTTTACGGAATGCCAAGCCCAGCACGGAATGCACATTTGGGCAGATATGTTTATTATGGAAATTTTAGATCCGGAAACGCTTGAGCCGGTCCTTCCCGGCGGAACCGGGGAGCTGGTGGTTACCACGCTTTTAAAAGAAGCGCTGCCACTCATTCGTTATCGTGTCGGCGATTTGGCGTCGATGGAAACCGGTGTTTGTTCCTGTGGGCGGACACACCCGCGGCTGATGCGGCTGAAAGGACGTTCCGACGACATGACCATCGTCCGCGGTATTAATGTTTTCCCCGGACAAGTGGAATCCGTTTTGGTTAAAATTCCGGAAGTGTCCCCGCACTTTATGATCATTATTGATCGAAACGGCGAATTGGACGACATGAAAGTTCAAGTCGAACTCAACGATATGGCATCGGATAAAGTGGAAGATTACAACCGGCTTCGAAATCGGATCTCCCATGATCTTCGGTCCGTTTTAAACTTATCGGCCGATGTTGAATTGGTCAACCCGGGATTTATCCCGCGCTCGGAAGGAAAAGCAAAAAGAGTCATTGACAACCGAAAATATTAAAAAATCAAAAAAATCAAAAAGAATTGAAATAATCGCAAAATATTTTCAAAAATAATCCCAAGATTATAAATATAAAAATCATTAAAATATTAAAATGAAAACATTTACCTAAAAAAATATGAGACTTAAAAAAGTGAAATATTCTGTAATATTTTAGAATAAATCAATAAAAAATCCATAAAATACAATAAAAAATCGATAAAAATCTAAAAGTAGAATCATAAAATCAATACAAATCGGCAAGGATTGGATGATAATGGCAAAAACAATTAAACAGATTTCCCTTTTTTCGGAAAATAAACCCGGCCGCTTGGCAAAAGTGGCAGACACACTTGGGAAAGTGAATGTGAATATCCGTGCGTTTACGATTGCCGAATCCGGAGATTTCGGAATAATTCGGATTGTCGTCGATCATCCGGACATTGCGCATGAGGCGCTTAAAAAAGCAGGATTTACGGTATCTGAAACAGATGTTTTAGGAATTGAGATTAACGATAAGCCGGGAGGCTTGCGCGACATCGCGGAAATCTTTTCGGAAGGGCACATTAACATCGATTATGCCTATGCTTTTTTGGGACGGAATCAAAATGCGGTTTTAATTGTCCGTGTCAGCGAGTTGGAAAAAGCGGTGGAATTCTTAAAAACCAAAAATTTAAAGCTCTTGGAAGTCGGTGATTTGGCTTAATGCCATTTTTCCGCCTCTTTATTTATTTTTCTTTTTGATTTCATTATTTTATTCATCAATCATTCCATTTAAAATTTATATTATTCATTATCATTCCACTCATAAGTTTTTGTTTTATTTTTCAATTCAATTACGAAAAATTATTTTTCGCTGCCTTGGGTTGTTTTTATGCCGTCTAAAATGTCTTCCTCCAAAAAAACAAAAATGGGCGGCGTTCATACAACGATTATCGGGGAACGAACCGGAAAGAAAATTGTTGCGCTTGTTGCCGCTCATCCGCAAGTTAAAAAAATCATTCCCGGAATTATTAAAATAAAAGGACCATCTGGCGGAAGTTTTCGGGCGAAAGTCCTTCGGCCCGACAACCGTGGAAATCTACGGCTTTTGTTGTCTCAAGGAACAAGTGTTCAGGAAATTCAATTGGTCACAACGGCGGCCGACCCGAAATCTGGAGAAACAGTTTTGGCGGAATTAAACGAAATGATTGAAAAAGAACTCGATGAAAAAACATAAAAAAATTTACAGGATAAGGAATTATTTTGGCATTTTTGGGATTTGACCACGGAACATCGGCAATTCGGTTTGCGTTGATTTGCGCAAATGGAACTTTACTTTTTGAAATTCCGCGCCCGTCTGCGGGCGCCATGGAGAAATCCAGGCTTTTAAAAGTCATCGAAGAGAATTTGGGAATCCCTCTGTCCGATGTTGAAATGGCGTGTGTGACTTATTCCATGGGAGACGGGATTTCAGACATTCTTCCGATTCATCAGGTGACCAACCGCGGCGTTTTAAATACGTCCGGTGTCGGCGAAACAACGGGTGCCGGAACGAAAGTATTTGATATCCTTCTGGAAGCGGGCTGCCCGGCTGTTGTTCTTCCGGGTCTTCACCAAAAAAGCCCGGCTGACCGGCGCATGTCTTTTTTTTCCCACCAGGCCGGTCCGGAAAAAATCGGAACCGCTTACCATGCTTGCAAAGCCGGCTACCGAAACTTTATTTTATCCGATATCGGATCCAACACGGTCACTATGGCGGTGGTGGCACCCAAGATTTTGGGAGCGATTGACGCTTGTATTTTCGCGCCCGGAACCCGGCACGGACCGCTGGACGTGGCGGCTCTTCGAAAAATTGACCGCGGGGAAATTTCCGCAAATCAGGCGTTTTCTATGGCCGGCGCCGGCAGCCGTTTGGATGTCATTTCTTTGTTTGCCGCAATGGAAATATCGGCGCTGGACGTCTTGATGAAAGACTACAAAATTTCAAATTACGATATTTTAATTTCAGGGACGGGCGCTGAAAATGAAGAGATTTTTAAGTCCGTCTCCACATTGATTCAAAAGCCGGCGGAACCTCTCGGAAAATGGGCGGCAGCTATTGGCTGCGCACAAATTGCGCAAGATATCGCCGGCGGCCAACGAACTATTTTTGAAATGAACGTGAAAGTCTAAATTAAAAATCAAGGCAAAAAACGAAAGCAAGAGCACGAATCTATAAGATTTTTATAAGCTTTTATTTAATAACCAAGCCGCTGCTGTTATTTTTCTTATTTTTTAAAACTTGCCGCCACAACGTGCGCAGCGGCACCAAAAGATTGAATCCGGATTTAGACAATATGGATTGAAAGTTTTATGATTGAATTACAGATTAAAATTTATGAAAAGGGTCTATATCTCTATATAAATGATCTATAATATTATATTCGTTATATGTTCGTTCATAAATGCAATTATAAAAGTGGAACATATTTTAACCTTATATACTCTTCTTGATGAAACCTCACGCTTGTTTTTTTGGCCGGAAATTTCCTACAAGATTATAAATGATGAGCGTGTAGGGAATGTATGAAAAATCGATTGATTGAAAAAATCAAATCCAAAAACATTGAAATCTTATCGATTGTTTCCGTGATTTTGATTTGGGAATTTGTTGCGGATTTTATTGTCCGAAATTCCTTTTACATGCCCAGTTTTCACAGTGTAATTTTGGCTTTTATCCAGGTGGTTCAAAGCGGTTCGTTTTTTTCGGACTCCGCCATCAGCCTGTACCATTTTGCCGGCGGATTTTTAGCGGCTCTGATCATCGGAATTCCTCTTGGAGTCGCGATGGGTTGGTACCCGAAAATCAACCGGGCGATCTCCCCGATTGTTGAAACTTTACGCCCGATTCCGCCGCTCGCCTGGATTCCATTTGCCATCATTTGGTTGAAATTAACACACACGGCCGCGGCCTTTATTATTTTTATGGGAATGGTGTTCCCCATCATTTTAAATACCTATTCCGGATTTAAAAATATCCCAAAAGTATATGTGGAAGCCGCCAAAGTTCTCGGCTGCACCGATCATAAAAAATTGATTCGATATATTGCGATTCCATCCGCATCTCCTTCGATTTTGTCCGGCATCCGGATTTCAATGGGTGTCGGTTGGATGTGCCTGGCGGCTTCGGAAATGTTTGGTGTCAGCGATTCCGGAATCGGCTACAAGATTTGGTTTTACTACGGCATCCAAAGAATGGACTACGTGGTTGTGTACATGCTTGTTTTGGGTCTTTTGGGCCTGCTTTTGGACTTTTTGTTCCGGCACTTCGTTCAGGAACGAATTCTGAAATGGCAAAAGGGAACAGTGATTTAAATGGGCAGCTTACAGATTGAAAATTTGGAAAAGAAGTTTCTCAAAAAGGGAAAAGGAAAAGAAGAGGATTCTTTTGTTTTGGCGATTCGGGACATTGATTTAAATGTCAAAGACGGTGAATTCGTGACCATTTTGGGGCCGTCCGGTTGTGGAAAAACAACACTTTTAAGAATTATTGCCGGCTTGGAAACGTACAGCGACGGCGAAATCATTCTCAACGGCGAAAAAATAACCGGGCCAAGCCCGAAGCGCGGCATGGTTTTTCAAGAATATTCGCTTTTTCCCTGGAAAACCGTTCTTGAAAATGTGATGTTTGGTCCGCTGATGCAAGGCGCGGCAAAGGAAGAAGCAAAGGGGAAAGCGTTGCCGTACATTGAACTGGTCGGTCTTTCGGATTTTGCAAACAGCTATCCGTACGAATTGTCCGGCGGAATGAAGCAGCGGGTGGCGATTGCACGTGCGCTTGCGAATGATCCGGATATTATTCTCATGGATGAGCCGTTTGGCGCATTGGACGCGCAGACGCGTAATAATCTTCAAAAAGAGTTGCTGCGCATTTGGCAGGAAGAGAAAAAAACCATTCTGTTCGTGACGCACAGCGTGGATGAAGCTGTCTTTTTATCCGACAGAATCATTATTTTAAGCGGCCGCCCTGGAACGGTCAAGAAAGAAATTCCGATCACCATTCCGCGCCCGCGAGACCGGACTCGGCCGGAAGAAAACGCAATCCGGAATGAAGTTTTGCATCTGTTGGATAATGCCCGCTGTGCCATCGATTAAAAAACTATGGATTTTTGCAAAAATGTTTACAGAATATTTTTGCAAAAATGCTTTTCATTTTTATTTTTGTAACTTCTTATTTTGATTTTTATTTTTGTAACCTCTTATTTTGATTTTTATTTTCTTCTGTTTTTTTATTGTTTGCCTGTTTTTTATCATGTGCCTGTTTTTTATTTTATCTCATTCAACTTATCCTTTTATTCGATTTTATTGGGCAAACATATTTGAAAATAGTTTGGGAAATAGTTTTGACAATAATGTTTTTGCTTGAAAATTATTTAATGAATAATTTATTGGAATGACTAATAAAAGAGGATGGATTTTATTTGTGAAGCTGTGATCCATAGATTCACAGTCCGGGGCCACCATTATTAAATTATCATACACTTTTAAATAATTTTAAAAATATATTGGTGAAAACAATTAAATAAAATAAAGTTACTTAGTTATTTGTGAGTGTATCTCAAATTTGTTTAAGTTTTCTTAAGCAAATTTTCAATGCATCATGATTGTACAATTTACTGTACATGAATTGCCGGCATCTTACAAATCATCCGGCATATTTGTTTACATTGAAAATGCACTTGCATATTTTATATGTAAATTCAAAAAATATTTGTATTTTCAACAAAACATTTGTATTTTAAACAAAACATTTAATACACCTTGTTTCAGTATACATATTTAATCAGCGTGGATGTATAATTTAATACTGTTTCATTATTGATTCAGCATTAAATAATCCGGCGCGAAAAACGAAAATCAAAAAACAAACAGGAATAAGCAATTATTTCAAAAGGTAGGGGAAAAATGAAAATCAGAGTCGTTAGTTCCAAGGAAGAAATCGAAACACTGAAGTCATCCGACGAAGTGATTCACCTCGCATTCAGACCGTCCAACAAAGATATTTTTAATTTGGTTATGGCATGCCCAAACATCAAAGCCATTCACATTCCAAGCTCTTACAAGAAAACCTTGTCCGAGTCTGTTCAAATGTATTTGGCCATGCAAAATATTGCGCTTCTTGAAGGAGATGTCTGGGGTCACAGAAAGGATATCAATGAATATTCCGAAGTTTCCCAACATGTTCTGGACAGAATTGATGAGTTAAAAGCCGAAAAAATGTCTACGGATGATATTGTTGCGTTGGTGACAAAAGAAACAAAATTAAGCGAAGATTTTATCAGATTCATCGTTGAAGCCTGATATTTCTTAATTTTTTTGTCTCTTTTTCAAAAATACACCATCCAAATTTGTGTCTGAAGCCGAAAACACCATTCGCTTCGACATTTTTATTTTCATACAAAAAAATCTTTTTCTGAAATTATCCAAAAAGAATAGTGGATACCCTTTTTAAAAATTGTTTTGTTTTTCTACATTGCCGCGACGTTTTTCATTTTTCTGTATTGCCGCAACGATTTTCATTTTTCTGTATTGCTGCAACTGTTTATTTCATCGCCGCTGTACTTTTCACCAATCTCTCTCTCATTATTAACAATCCGATTCAATCCGATACGAAACGCATCGGATTGAATCGGAGAGTTGACCGGATAAGATTACAGATGTTCTTTGTTATTATTTTCGTTGATTGCTTTTGTTTTTGTTGATGCTTTTGCTTGTTGTTTTAGAATCGCCGCACATATCATGACGGCATTTGTTCATAAATAGGAGGTGATTTTTAAAACAATAGAATATTACTTTCTCTCCGCATGGTCAACCCTGATATATGAAACCGGTCTATTTGTTTGAAATGACAGAATTTGAAAGAGATTTGGTTCATTCCTTTAACGAATATTTCAAGGAAAAAAAGATTCGTGGGATCTCCTACCGTTTAAAACAGCATCGTTTTACATCTCAGTTCTTAGACGTTTTGGTAGACTCGCTCAATCCGGATTATTACCTGGGAATCGAATGCAAAAGCATTTCCGTCGACAAAGGAACAAAAGCCCTCTACTTTACCCAGCATTTTACGACCGACAAAAAAGGCGTTCATCAAATCGACCGGATTTCGGATTTCCTCAAATGCTCAGGAAGACGCGGATATTTGGCGGTGGAACTGCGCTATGGTGTCGGACATTCCCGGGAAGCCTATGCCATCCCATGGAAAGATATTGATGGCCGATTTCATTCGGAATCCCTCAAATTCACCATAGAGGAAATTTCAGCGTATCCATCCATTTTGCGCGGAAAAAGTGATTACCATGTCGAACCGGATGTTTGGGGCGTGGATTAATCCAAATTTAATATCTGATTTTTGTTTCGGATCTTAAAAAGGTATTTTTTTTGGCATTCATTCTATTCATGTCAACCGTATGTTTTCTTAAAATAAAGAAACGATTTTTCAAAAATTTGATGAAAATACATCCCGTATCCTCTATAAATAATTCGAGCTGTTCATATTATATCAACAAAATCCAAAAATTTTCTATGAAGATTCCGGTTAATATTTTTATTCGATTCAATAATTAATTTTTATATAATTATATAATCAAGAAGATTTAAATAGATAATATGCCTTTTATTTACAACCTTTGAATAAAAGATTCAGACAATGAAATATATATTTTTCACAAATCTATATATATTATGTCGAAAGGCTATATATTTGATGAATCTGTTTGTTCATATTGTCAGGAACCAAAGAAATCTGTTGATGAAAAACAGACCGGGTCGACAAAATGTAAAGACCAACTCGATTGTTGAAAAATCGATGAAATAAACTGTTCGTCAAAGAACAAAGAAAAAGGTGATAATATGTTTGACGAGAAGTTTTTTGATGTCGATGGCGAAGAAGAGCTGAACATGCTTGAGCTCAAACGAAATATCGGCACAAACGTCAAAAGCTGGCACGCATCAAGTGTTTCCGGCATTTTTGAACATAACATCAAATAAATAAAAAAAGGCGGAAATTTCCGCCTTGATTTTATTTCTTTTTTTAATTCATTCTTGAATTATCTGTTTTTTTATCAATGTTTTTTAAATTTCAGTTAAGGATTCATCTGAATTAATTTTTCCATATCAAAGTTCAAGTATTTCGCCCGGCTTTTTTCAATGAGTGCGGCACATGCAATTTCAGGGTTGTCATCCATGACAATCTGTCCTTTATCTATCCAAACTGCCCGGTGAGAAACTTCCTTCACAAAGTCCATGTGGTGGCTGACCAGCACAATCGTCGTGTTAAAGTCCTTATTAATGCGTTTTAACGCATTTGTAACGTCACGGAGAGTGACCGGATCCAAATCTCCAAACGGCTCGTCTAAGAAGAGATAGTCGGGCGCTGTTGCCAGACTCAGCGCAATAAATGCACGGACATGTTCGCCACCGCTGATTTCATCCGGTTTTTGATCCAAAATCTCCAACGGCAAATTCAACGATTTAAAAATCGGGGCGGCATATTTATCCACATCGGTTGACGGAATAATCGGGAACAATTCCGAAAAAATATTGTCCGGAACCCCCAACTCATTCATCACTTTGTCTTTTTCTTCCGTCGTCATATCGGGAATCCGGTAAATAATATCCAAAATCTGCGGCGAAATTCCAAGCTCAGCCGCTTTGACCTTTGCAAAATCCACCGCATGCCTTGTCTTCATGCTCAAACGGAACCGAATCTGATCACGAACGGTAGAATTGACCGACATGGAAAATTCCTGATTCATAATACTGATGACACTGCGCAGATAAATCCGATTTTCATTGTAAGTGCCAATGTCCACCCAATTTTCATTTCCGAAAACAGGTTTTTCATCGCCGCCTTTTTTGGGTTTTCTAAGTTTGAAATCTTCCCCATGATAAATAAATTCAATAACTCCCGACGTCGGTGGAATCATGCCTTCCATCATTTTCATGATCGTGGTTTTTCCGGCGCCCGAACTTCCAATCAAAGTGGTGATTTGCTTTTCAAAAATATCCAGGTTGAAATTTTCAATATTCAAAACCTCGCCGACCCGAATGAGACTGTACCGTTTTTTCACATCGCAGGCACGGATGCAGCTTTTTGGGACTTCTGCCGCCAAAAGCGGCTCTTTTTCGGCCATATCTTTGAGGAAATATTTAAGGACCTGAATCGGATCGCCTTCTTTTACGATTTTCCCGTTTTCAATAAACAAAACCCGGTCGGCAAGATAGGCATGAACTTCCGGCAGGTGGGAAACCACCAAAATTGGAATGTTGAGTTTGTCCCGAAGGCTTAAAATGACATCCAGAATCTCTTGTTTTGTGTCAGGACCCGTCATGGTTACCGGTTCATCCAAAAGCAAAATTTTCGGCTTCGCCGCGATTTGCCGGGCGAGAACCAGACGCTGTTTTTCACCACCACTCAGCTGGTCGGTCGCATGAAGCGCTTTTTTATCCAGCTGAACCAATTTTAAAATATCCATCGCTTCATCGTAAAGGTCCGGATACGTGTAATGATCGGGAAGCGGAAGCGCTTCGGTACCGACAATTTGATAATTCAGGCGGCGGATAATATTTTCAATGGCCGGCCCGCCCCAAAGACCGAAATTACGCTGCAAATGAATCGCAGTGGCGCGTTTGAGTAATTTTTCTCCTTCTTTTCCGGAATCCGGAAATACCGCTTCGCCGTCAATTTCAATTTTTCCGGCGTCAAACGACTCGGCGCCGCGCAGAATTTTTAAAAGAGTGGATTTTCCGGCGCCGCTTTTTCCTGTAATTCCAACAATTTCGGCATTGGATACCGTAAAAGAAATGCTGTCAAGCACACGTTTTTTTCCGTGAGCCGTTTGATAATCTTTTGCCAATTGAGACACTGTCAGCACACAAAGCCCTCCGACCAAGAATGTTAATATGTTAAAAAAAGACCGATGCGAAGGCATCGGTAAAACAAAATTCCAGATAATTATTTGAAAATATTTGAACTGAGATTTAGGAAATATGAATATAAATGAAATTATGAATGTAATGAATGAACTAGAATATGATGAATGGAAATACGAATGAGATACGAATGAGATACGAATAGAAATATGAATCGAAAAATATGAAATGTTTTTAAAAATTGAAAAAAAGCTTTTTCAGGCTTTTTTTCCGGCTTTGGCGCCTTGAACAATTTCCGCAGTCAATTCTTTTGCATTTCCCGCTTTTTCAATGGCTGTTCCGGTCACAATAATATCCGCGCCGGCTTTTGCGCAAATCGCTGCTGTTTTTCCATCTCGGATTCCGCCGCCGACAATGAGAACATTTTCTTTTAAAATGTGTTTGACGGTGGCAATCATTTCCGGCGGAAGCGCTGATTCCGCGCCCGATCCGGCTTCAAGATAGGTGTACCGCATACCGAAATATTTTCCGGTTAACGCATAAGCTGCCGCAAGTTCCGGTTTTTTGCGGGGGAGAAGTTTGACATCTCCGACCCAGCCGACAGTGCCGCCGGGTTCGCAAACCAAATACGCCATCGGGATGGATTCCATACCGACTTTATACAACGTATAAGCCCCTTGAACCTGATTCCCGACAATGTAGTGCGGGTCGCGGGAATTCAGAAGACTCATGAACAAAACGCAGTCGGCGCTTGTTGTAAATCCGGATGTGTTTCCAGGGAAAAGAATGATGGGGAGTTTGACTTTCTCTTTGATCATTTTGGCCGTAATGTCCAAAAGCTGGCCGCCTGCATCGGTGGAGCCGCCAAGCATAATGGCATCGGTGCCGCCTTGCGCGGCCGCGATTGCCAAACGAACGGACTCTTCCGGTTTTTGAGAGGCGGGATCAATTAAAGTGATATGGGCAACGCCATCCCTTTGAATAATTTTCGAGAGATAGTCTTCCACCGTCATTTTAAGATCATGCTCCGTTCTTGTCTTTGGATTTTAAGCGGAGGTTCGGGTAATTACATTTTCTGCAACGGGTTGCACGAATAGAGTTTCGCGCGTTGCATTTCATACAAATCTTCTTTTTTAATAATCTCTCGTCTGCTTCCGGAAATTTTCCCATAAATATTCACCTGTTTTAATGGATTATAATATAAAATGAAATAGAAAATCGTTCTTAGTAATCGTTATTTTCAACCGGAATGAAGCACGTTGATTCACGATTGTTTTTAATTCACGATGAAAAGGAATGTAAACTAACACTTAATACATATAATAGTTTTGGATTAATCCGTCACAAACCCTTTAAGAAGATTGAATAAGAATGTAAGAAGATTGAAAAACCATACCCAATATATTTAATTCTTTCTTTGTCTGTCCCGATTTTTTCATTTAAATCCAAAAACCGGTTCATTTCCGGGACTTTTTGAGGGCTGACCGTTCATTAAATTTATAAACAATCCTTTTCATTTCAACTACTTACATTCGCAAAAGTCATTTGAATTCATGCGAAATCATGCTAAATTTACATGATCCGCATTTTTATGTTCAATATTTTATATTTTAATTCAATATTTTATGTTTAAATTCAATAAATTATTTTGTTCATCCGATCTTTTGGAGTTAAAATTATGTCGATTCATCCGATTGAATACCGTTACGGAACCCCGGAAATGAAAGCTGTTTGGTCTCAAGAAAGAAGATTAGAAATGCTGGTCAAAACAGAAATTGCTTTGTCCAAAGCGGAAGCCGACTTGGGTATGATTCCAAAAAGCGCTGCAACGGAAATTGAAAAAACTCTTCCCTTGGTAAAATGGGAACGGGTGGATGAAATTGAGCAGGAAATAAATCATGATATGATGGCGGTGGTCAAAGCCATTTCCGAGAAATGTAAAGACGATGCCGGCAAATGGGTTCACTTTGGAGCGACGTCGAATGACATTTTGGATACCGCAACCGCGCTTCAATTCAAAGAAGCCGTTTCTATTTTTGAAGCAAAGCTCTACCGCTTGCTTTCCATCTTAATGTGCCGCGGCGAAGAACATAAAAACACAGTCTGTTGCGGTCGTACACATGGGCAAATCGGCGTTCCGACGACATACGGTCTTAAATTTGCGATTTGGGCCTCCGAAATGGATCGTCATATTGACCGCCTCGGCGAACTCAAACCCCGGCTTTTGGTCGGCCAGATGACTGGCGCGGTCGGCACGCAAGCGGCTTTTGGAAAAAACGGCATAGAGCTTCAAAAGAAAACCATGGAATATTTGGAAATCGGATCCGTTGAGGTGTCCAACCAACTCATTCAGCGTGACCGCCATGCCGAATTCGTCATGTGGATGTCCAATGTCGTAACGACGCTGGACAAAATCGGGACGGAAATCCGCTCCATGCAGCGCAGTGAAATTGCGGAATTGGAAGAGGGTTTTGGAAAAAAACAAGTCGGCTCCTCCACGATGCCGCACAAAAGAAATCCGATCAAATCGGAACAAATCTGCGGCCTGGCCCGCATCGTCCGCGGCTTTATTGAGACCGAACTTCTCAACAACACGCTGTGGGATGAGCGGGATTTGACAAATTCCTCATCCGAACGCATTGTTTTTCCGGAATGCACGATTCTTACGGACCACATCCTCAATCTCAGTATTAATGTTTTAGAGAATCTCCGGTTTAATTCCGGCAATATCCAAAGGAATTTGGAGCTTTTAAACGGGCTGAACATGGGCGAAGCGATTATGATCGAATTGACCCTTCGCGGTGTCGGCCGGCAGGAAGCGCACGAGCTGGTGCGCGAATCTGCGATGAAAGCTGTTGAAGAAAATAAACACTTCCGGGCGGTTCTTTTGGAAAATAAGGAAATTTCAGCCGTTTTGACAAAAGACGATATTGAAAATTTGGTAAATCCCTATAAATACATCGGAACAGCTGTCCCGCAAGTTGAAAATTTGGTTTTGAAATTAAAGAAAAAGCATGGGAACAAAGTCTGACTCTTTGTTCTTTTCATTTTTTCTTTTATTCTTCTTTTTTAAATCTTTTTTTTTACTAAAGCCGTCTCTCATTTTTTTTAATTTAAAAACAGCAGCCTGTATTTTTCAGCGCCACCCGCGCCGGCAAAACCGCACCGGACGTTTTTAAAAAAGTTAAAAAATCCGAGGTTGTTTTTCATATTTATTGATTTATGGATTCTTTTGGTGCTCATTTTTCAGCCCGATGGCCCGGCACCGCCGGTTCGCGCAAAATGTTTCTTCTTCTTTGTCTTGCTCTTTATTTTTGAATAAATTCCAGCCGCAGATCTCGCATTTTTTATCCAAAACCGTCAACCGTCCTGTTTTTGGCAAGGATTGCGTATGTCCGCATCTTTTGAAGCAGGACAAAAATCGGCTGTCGGAAAGCCGGACTAAAACCATTTGTCCTTCTTTACATTTTGGACAAAGACCAGCCGTCTCGGGCGGGTCACACACATCTTTTTGGTCGCAGTTAAAACACGGGCCGACACCGACTGCCCAATTGTATTTTTTCCCGACGTCCATCACGGCAATTCCGCCTTTCGGACATTTTTTGGAACGCAAGAACGTCAGAGTGCCTGTTTTTGGGACCGGATACGTTTGCGCGCAGTCCGGATAGCCGACACATCCGACAAAACGACCCTTGTCGGTGGTGATGAGCCGAAGTGCGTTTTGGCATACCGGACAAACACCGGCATAATTCTTTTTATCATTTTCCGCCGCCTCACTCTTGATGCTGCCCGCCAATTTTTGAACCAAACGGTCTTTGTTTGCGGTCAAGTCGCCATACATTTTTTTAATCAGCGCCGTTCCGGTCAAAACCGCATCGTTCAATTCAATTTTTCCATCTTCTACCTGCTGAATCAAATCTTCAATCTGAGCTCGAATTTCAGGACGAATCAGAATCGGAACCGCAAAATCCAAACTTTCCATCAGCATGTAACCTGTGTCCAATATGGAAATGGTTTTTCCGGAGGTCTCAAAATAACCGCGTTTTTTATTTGTTTCAATATGAGTCGGCGCTGTTGCTTTGGTTCCGATTCCGTTTTTGTCCATGAGCGTTAAAAGTTCGCTTTCCATTAATTTTTTCGGCGGTGCCGTCTTTGACGCCGTATTTTGAATCTTTTTGACAAACAAAATGTCCCCTTCCCGGATTTGCGGGAGAAGCTTGTCTTTTTTTGTTTCATAATCATAAATCAAAAGCCAACCGCTTGATTTTTTCATGGAGCCGGTCACATCAAACAATTCATCTCGGATTTGAATTTCCAGCCGTGTTTTCTCAAAAATCGCCGCCGGCATTAAGTTTGCAATAAAATGCCGGCAAATTAAATCATAAACGGCGTACGCGCCGGGTAAACTCACCATTTTTTCAACGTCGGCTTGAACCGCGCCCCGAATCGGATAAATCGGAGGGTGGTCTTTTGCATCCTTAGTTCCGTTTTTGGGAACCACTTTTCCGGAACAATCCGCCATCAATTGCCGGATGGTTTGCGCATAAGATGGGTTTTTGGACAAATCCGATAAAATAGGGACAAATTCAAAATCCGGCGCGTACATGTTTGTTTCCGTTCTCGGATAACTGGTCAGTCCCGACAGGTACAACTGTTCGGCAATTTCAAGAGATTTTTCCGGGCTGATGTTTAAAAATGAGGAGGCACGTTTTAAAAACTCGGTGGTGTTCAGAGGAACCGGCGGCGTCAAGCTTTGCTCTTTGACCGACTTTTTGAGGACGACAGCTTTTTTTTCGCCTTTTATTTTTTTAAAGATCTCGTCTGCTTTCTCTTTTTCCGTGATTTGTCCCGATCGGTGAACGCCGGAAAATGCATTTTCCGATTCGGTTTTCAAATCGGTTTTCGAATCGGCTTTTATTGATTTCACCGTTTTTAATTTCTTTTCATCCGGATTTTTCACTTCAGTGTCGGATGGGTTGGATTCCGTATCAAAATCCGCCATGATTTTCCAAAAGTCTTTCGGATTAAATTCGCGGATGGATTTTTCCCGCTCATACACAAAACCGCACGTCGGCGTCTGGCAAGGGCCGATGGATAAAATTTCTTTCGTGAATGCTTTTTCGCGAACGGACAGTGTCACATAACGGGTAAACGCCGCGCCCATTTTCAAATCCAAAATTTGGCGCGCTTCGGCCGCCATCGCCAAACCGGTATCCGGCTCTCCCGGCGCATCAAACGCTTTTTCAATTTCGTTTTTGGAAAAACTGGAATAGCGGGCACGTTTAATCGGGGCGTTGGATACCCGCTGCGCCAATTCTTTTGCTTCAAACCCGATGTTTTCGCCTTCTCGGTCATAGTCGCACGCCAAAATTATCAAGTGCGCGTCCTTGGAAAGTTTTTCAATGGCGCCGGCCAAATTCTCTTTGGTCACAAATTTTTGCGGTTCAACGTCTAACAATATGCCCGGGTCCACTTCATTCCAGCGGTTATATTCCGGCGGATAATCGTAGCCCATAATGTGTCCGGAAAGCCCCGCAACCACCCAATCTTCGCCGTTTCGTTTGAATTTGTAAGCCGCCGCTCCGTCCACATAAGTTCTGGAATAGTTTCCGCCGCCGAGAATTTTGGCAATCTCTTCGGCCGCTTTATTTTTTTCGGCAAAGGCAACAACGGTCATAAAAATCTTGATTCGTTTCTTGATTCATATTTTTGAAAAATTTAATGGTTTTCCAATGGTTTTAACCATTTAGATATTAAACAGCCCACACATAAAAAGAACTTCTGCGCCGGGTGAAAGTACTTTCATGATTCCGGCTTAAAATTATTTAAATTTCTGATGAAAACATGTTGAAAAATTATTCTTCATACAAATTAAAATCCAATATCCTTGTCTTCATTGTTTTTAAATCCACCATCGGTACCTTGGCGGGCGTCGGCATAATATTGACTTTCTTTTGGAAATCTGTTTGTGCCTGCCAGGTTCCGGAGTTGATGAGCAAAATATTTTTGTAATTGGAAATGCCCACCGTATGCACGTGCCCGCAGTGGATAATGTCCGGAATTTGGTCAATCAGCAGGTAATCTTTCTTCTCGGGAGAAATCATTACCCGGCTGCCGTAAGTCGGCGCCAGATGCCGCCGCTTAACCATTTCCAGCATGCCGGTGGTCGGCGATTGGTATGAAACGCCTTTGATATTGGCCACCAAATCGTCCATAGAGCAGCCGTGATAAATTTGAATATAAATATCATCCAGCGACACTAAAGCCGGATTTCCGACAAAGGTCACATTTTTGGGAAACATATCCCGAATGGTCTTTGGGAAGGTGAGCTGTGGTTCGGCCCGGCGCACAGCATCGTGGTTTCCGGGAGCGATAACGACGTGAATGTTTTTTGGGATTTGATGGAAATAGTTTGCTACTTCTCGGTATTGGTCATAAATTTCCAAGATTTCCAAATCTTCCTCCTGGTTCGGGTAGATTCCGATTCCATCAACAATGTCGCCCGCCACAATCAAATAGCGGACTTCGGATGCGATTTTTTTCAAAACGGGGTCTTCATTTCGCCCGTTTAAGAAATCCAAAAAGAGTTCCCATTCCTCTTTCATAAATTCCTTGCTGCCGACATGAATGTCGGAAATGAATAGTGCAATTCCTTCCGAATGCTTTTTGGAAGACAAGCTGTTCGGAACATCCGGCTGGGTAATTTTGGATGCCAGTAATATTCCGCCATCGGGGGATAAATTTCCGGTCACGCCGATGACTTCGTCTAAAATCAATTTGGAGGCGGTTTCAATTAAATCCGTATCTTTTTGATTGATGAGCACCGGCATGGAGTTTGTTGGGTCTTCAAGCACCAGAATCACGTGTTGATTGTTGGTGGTGCTTTTTTCAGATACCATCCCGATAATGGAAATTTCAGAGGACCCTTCTTCCCGGGAAAGCGGCTTGATGAATTTTCCTTTGGAAACGCTTTCAATCGGACGGGAACTGACACGCGAGCGAATCATTTCACTGAGGCAGGTGTAGCGGTCCCGGAAATATTGAACATATTGAGAATATTCGGCGATGCTGGTGGAATTTTCGCTGACGTCCACCATTACACGGACCGGATTTTGTTCAAAAGAATATTTGAATTGAAAAACAGAATCTGCAGCAGATGCGGTGGAATTGGAGCCGGCGACAGAATTGAGAGTCGAATTTGTATCGGATGCTAAATTAGTATCCGCATCAGAAATCGAATTTAAATCTGTATCGGAATTTGAATCGATGCCCAAAAATGCATCCGCATTGGAAACATTATCATCCGTATTTTGATGATATTTTGGAAGGGAAGGAAGAAGATGTTCCGGCCCGATGACAAAAACAGATTCGTCCACTTCGGAAAAGAGGGAAATCAGACAGGAACCCGGAAAATTGCATTCAATCAGAAGCGAAATGGCTTCGGCATTTATCATGACGCCGGCTTGAGATGCTTTTTCTAAAATTGCGGATTCGTCCATTTGTTCACCTCCAATTCTCATGTATACTTAAATTATACATAGTTGATTACAATTTCCTAAAAATAATTGCCAGATGTCGAATCTTGCCCAATATTAATTGTTTGAATAAAAAACAAGAACAAACTCCATGTTCCGACTATTTTGTAGTGTGACTGCAAATTAGTCGTAAATATAGAAATAATCTTTGGGCTTTGGATTGGTATGCAAAAATATTTGAAAATGAATTCAATGAACGACAAAACAGATTTGTGCGGTTCCAGGTGCGAGACCTGAACCGCTAATTCCAAGCCTTGAGCGGGAATTGAACCCGCGACCTCTTCCTTACCAAGGAAGTGCTATACCGCTAAGCCATCAAGGCGGCTGACATTTTAAATAATTAAAATTGAAATGAAAAACGTTGGAAGCTTTTTTCCAAAAAAGCAGAGTCCAAAAAGGAATATCTCAAATATTAATCTTTTGGTAATTTTCAATATTTTTGATATTTTTATATTTCGGATATCTTTTCAAGAATGGACACTTTAATTTTAGAAATTCAGGTTACGTTTAAAAATCTAAATGAAAGATGAGAAGCCGGCATTTTTGCCGGCTTTCCTTTGATCTCATCTTTTTAATTTACTTTTTTCTATTTTGATTTGTTTTTAGTCTTCGCCGCCGACATCCTTTTTCGCATTTTTCACACGGTCTTTGGATGAGTATCCGGTGGATTTGTCTAAAAAGGTTCTAAATCGCTTGTTGGTGTCCAAAATTGAGTCATCCGACGCACCGGCATTGTCGGCATGGGTTTCCACGCAGAGCTTCTTATTGTCAATCCAGACGGTGATTTCTTTTAAAACGCCGTAAGAAGTTGTCAGCTTTTTGTCTTTTTCTTGGATCTCGGTTCCGAAACATTCTGTCAACAATCCTCTCATCCGATCCAAATCCGGCGTAAATCCGCGTTTTAACTTGTACTCTTGCATAAGTTTCCCAACTTTTTCTTTATTTTTGAAAAAACAATGAGGCGGTATTTGTTCTCTTTCATAAATATAGTTTTTCCAAATCTTTTCATTTTTTAAATGATTTTTATTCAAAAACTCCGCCGGTCCCATAAATATGTTTTGATTTTGAAAAAATCGGAACGTATATGAAAATGAAAAATGAACATACGGTTTGCTCCTTGTCGTTCGATAATATTTAATTTTTTTGAAAAATTCAATATCTAGATATGATCAGGAGCAATGAAAATGTCCTTCAAATCCGTTTTTTATAGATTCTTAAAACCATTTTTAATTTTGAGCCTTTGCCTTTTTTTTGTCTCATCACTCTCGTCCGCTGATGAAATTGTGATTCAAGATTCAGTTTCGCCGATGAAATTAGATCTTCTTTTTGATTCCGAAAATTCAACATCTGTCTCAAAAACCGTTTATTTAAAAAATACGGGAAATACACCGTTGAATTACATTTTTATGATTGATCAGGCCGGCACAAAAACAGGGGTTTTGCCTTTGTTTTTGCTGTCCGAGTCCGAATTAACGCTTGCTCCGGGAAGCAGTCATTTGTTGACGGTTTTTGTTCAAAAGGACAACACAAAAAAAGAATCGGATTATGCCGGTGTTAAACTCAAAATCCTTCGAAACCCGGAAACATCCGCAACAGTCGGATATTCCATTCCGGTAAATGTCACATTTTTTGACGGAACCGGTTCGAATTCCGGAAACGGGTCCGGCACAAACAACACAAACAACACAAACAACACTAATAATACAAACAACACTAATAATACAAACAATACCGGTGGCAATCACAATAGTTCCGGCGGCAAAAATTCCAATTCCACATCCAATTCCAATTCAACAAGCTCAATGAATGAATCTCAAAACAAAACAACGGTTTCCAATAATGAATCAAATCTGAATATTTCCGGTCAAAATAAATCCGGTCAAAGTTCAAATGCGAATCCGACAACGTCTTCCAACTCCGGTGAAAATATCTCCAATTCAAAATCCAGTGAAATGGATAATACGGCCAAAAATCGAAATGATTTTTTTGATTCCGGTAACCTTTTCCGAATTCTTTTAATTTTAGCCGTCTCCTCCGGAATTGTTTTTTTGGCATGTGCCGGATTTGTATTTTTTGCTTATCGGAAAAATAAAAAATCAGAGTAAAAACAAGAAGCATAAATGGATCCATATAACAAAAGAGGTGGAAATGAAAAAATAGAAAGATGTAATTGAAATGTAAAAAGTGGTGCTGTCGCCCTTCACTAACGCCAAAGGATCATCCCATCTGATGGTTCGCAGTCTCCTTCGGTTTCCCTCGTAAAGGGCAGTTGTGCACGGTTTTGTGTACCGCATTGGGGTTGTCTGAATCACTCATCGACGGATAATTCCGGTTCTTGTGCCAGGACCTATACAATGCGACAATCCTCATCTCTTGGTAAAGGAATAAATAATTTGTCCTCCCTTTAAGAGTCCGAGGAAAAAAACATGTCCGGATTTGATGAATCCGATTTTGATCGTGTCAGCCAATTAATTGCCCGAACCGAAAAGGATCCGAAAAGCGATAGTTTCGACTCTTTTGAAGCCCGTTTGGTCCGCCAAGACGGCAAGGATTGCTTGTACGATTGTGTTGTCTCCGGCATTATTTTTGCCGGAGAAGATCCGCACATTATTTCCGGAAATATTTACATCGAAAATGGAATTATTCAGGAAATTGAAGAGCGGCCGGTCAACTCCAAAAATTGGATCGTTCCCCGCTTTATCAATACACATACGCATATCGGCGACTCTTTTCTCAAAGATCCGGCACTGGGAGTTCCCAACGGACATGTGGTTGAAAAAAATCTGGACGCGCTGGTGCGTCCGCCCAATGGGTTAAAACATCAAATGCTGGCCCAAATCGGTTTTGAAGAATCCGTCGAGTTTATGGAGTCCGCCGTCTGGGAACTTTTCCAAAACGGAATCGGTGTCTTTGCAGATTTTCGGGAAAGCGGGCTTGAAGGCTCGGTCGCACTTTTAAAAGCGGTTCAAAACACGGGAAAAGATATTTTCCCTTTCGTTTTCGGCCGGCCTCAAAATCTGTCTTGCTCCCGTTCGCCGGATTCCAAGGGTCACTCGATGGATGATTTCTTCACGGAAATCCGAGATATTCTGGAAGTTGCGGATGGAATTGGTCTCAGTGGGGCAAATGATATGGATGAATACGTTCTCACAAAAATTGCGTCCAAAACCAAAATGAAGCGCAAAAAACTGGCGATTCACGCCGGCGAAAAAGACGCAAGCGACATTGAGGCAGCTCTGTCGCTTTCCCCTGGTTTACTCATTCACATGACGCATGCCGGCGGAAATGAACTGCAAAAAACGGCGGACAAAAACATTCCGATTTCTATCTGTGTCCGGTCAAACCTGACAACCGGGGTCGGTTTGCCGCCCGTCCTGAAAATGCTGGATCAAGAAATTTGCGTCAGCATCGGAACTGATAATATGATGCTGAATTCTCCTGATATGTTTGAGGAAATGCATTTTCTTTCCCGGCTTTACGGTTTGTCCGACAGTACGGTTTTTAAAATGGCGACATCCAACGGCGCAAAAGCACTCGGGTGCCGGTTTACAGGGTCGATTGAAGCCGGAAAAAAAGCGGATATGTTGGTTCTCAATTCCAAATCCCTCAACCTCAAAAATATTAAGGACCCATTGGCCGGTTTTGTCCGGCGTGCTGGAAAAGACGATATTTTGGGTATTGTTTAACCGATGTGAAGACATAACATCAGCAAAAGATTTTGCTGGTATTGTTTAACCCCTTTCCTTCTTTTTTATTATGTCTTTTCAAGGTGTCTGTCGGTTTTGCTGCAATCCGTTAATGTGCTGTCAATAGCACGTCGGCTCGCACAAAAGCAGAAAATGAATATAACAATCAAAAAAGAAAAAAAGAAAAAAAGAAATAAAAGAAAAATAAAAAGGGGAAAATGAAAAAAGTGAAAAAATAAAAAAATAAAAAAGAAAATGTTTTTTTGTTAATATTTATTTTTCCGAATCATTTCGAACAATCAAAACCTGCTGTTTTGCGGTCCGGACGATTTTTTCGGAAACGCTTCCAAGCAAGATTCGTTCCAGCGTCTTTTTGCCGGTCGCGCCGACCACGATCAGGTCTGCGCCGATTTGGTTGGCGTATTGAACAATTTCCGTAGGGGCTGACCCGGAAAGGCTGACTGTTTCATACCGGATTTGCGCTTTGTCGGCTTCGGTTTTAAAATATTCCAGGGTGGCATCGGATTCTTTTTTAATGTTTTCGGAAACCAAGACCCATTCTGCGCTTGTTGGGGTGATGTTTGAAACATCCGCCACATAAACCGCATGAAGGACCGCACCGGTTAATTTAGATAAGTCTATGGCGGCATGAATCGCTTTTTTTACATATTCTGTACCATCGGTTGCCACAATAATTTTTTGGTAAAGCTCATCCATAAGAAACACATCCTGTTTTATCAAAATCCGTAAACGGATCAAATTCAAAAGTCAATGAATTATTGAAATTCATGATTTATATAAGCATCTCATGAAAAAAATCATTTATGAAAAAAGCATGCATGAATTAATAAAAAATCTTAAAAAAATAACTTAAAAAATCAGAAATCTTAATTTGAATCAAAAAGGGCCGGGACCGAGAATCGAACTCGGGTCAAAGCCTCCACAGGGCTTCAGGATAACCTTTACCCCACCCCGGCCACGAAGACTGTTTTTGAAAAAACGAATGATGCCGGAATCGTTAAATTAATTGACGTTTCCAAAGCATTGCCTTAAATCCTTTTTTTTCATATAAATGTTTCGACAAAGTCAATTTTTAAGAAACCGTTTTTTAAAAATATGATTTTCTAAAAATGATTGACCCGGATTTTAGTCCGGCTTTGATGGATCCTTATCTCCATAAATTCTGAACCGTTCAAACGTTAAAATTTTCCGAATCACCAATTTTCGTTTTCCGCACCAGCCCGCTTCCGGGTAGTTTTCGAATATGAATTTTAAAAGGTCGTCGTCATTCATTTTTTCCATTTTATCTTGTAATTGAAGTAAATGTCTTTCATTTTCGTCCATGGTGCTTCCCCAATATGATACTTTAATGATAATTTATAATAATAATTTTAATGATGATTTAAATATTATTTTTCTATATTTTCCAAAATCGTTTTTATTATTTTTCTGTTTTTTTAAGATACAAGCCCTTTTCAATTATTTGACATTTGCCATCGATTTATTCGCCCTTAAAAAATAATTCGCAATGGCATGAGCCGTCTCGCTGGATTTCTTCTTCATGGTAAATGCAAGGACATATGATTTTTCGGTCTTCTGTTTTGTCTCCCAGAATAATCCGGCATGGACAGTATTGAACACCGTACTGTTCTCTTCTTTTGGCCAATCCCTCAATGACCATATCCAATTCTTCCGAATTCGGATTCAGATGAAAACCTTTCTTTGCCGCATATTTTTCGGCATAAGATCTGACTTTTTCCTTTGTTTCTTCAAGTGTCATCATATCACCGCTTATTTGATTTTGAAAAACTCGGGATCCTTAAAAAATATCCCAAAAAAGAATAAAATCACGAAAAAGAGAAAAACGCTAAAAAAATAAAAGAAAAATAAAATAAAAGAAAGAGGATTACTCCTCTTTTTTCATTTCAATTATTTTCTTCTCTTGTACAATCCGACACCGATGAGACCAGCGATTGCGGCAATTGCAAAGACAAACTCAAATCCGGGGATGGAAGATTCCGGTTTTGAATCGTTGGTGCCGTTGGTTCCATTTGTACCGTTGGTTCCATTGGTGCCATTTGTCATATTGCTGTCATTCACAGGTTGTTTCACTTGGTCTTCTGCATAGATCTTTTGTCCGTCGCCGAGTCTCAAGAGGGTGGATTCACCGTATTGGTTCTTGACGGTCAAAGTGACGTTGTAGTAACCGGATTTCTGGTAGGTGTGTTTCGGGTTCTTTTCAGTGGATGTTGCGCCACCGTCTCCGAAGTCCCAGTACCAGGAGGTTGGGTTACCTGTGGAGAGGTCTGTGAACTGAACCGGGTGCGGTGCAATTCCTGAGAGGACGTCAGCCTGGAAGTCTGCGCGCGGGGCGGATCCGACTGTGATGTATTTGTCCTTTGTCATGGTGTTGGTACCGTAGGAGTTCGTGACAGTCAATTTAACTGTGTAGACGCCGCCCTTGGTGTAGTCGTGTTTCGGGTTCTTCTCGGTGGAGGTTGTTCCGTCTCCGAAGTCCCAGGCATATTTCAAGTTCTCGCCTTGGGATTTGTCGGTGTATTGCACGGAGAGGGTTGCTCTGCCATCTGTCGGGGTTCCGACGAAGTCTGCAACCGGTGTTTTTCCAACACTGACGAAGTTGTCTTTAATGATTGAGTTGACACCGCAGCTGCTGACAACAGTCAAAGCAACGCTGTAGGTGCCGGTTTGGTTGTAAGTGTGGCTCGGGTTCTTGTCGGTGGACGTGGTTCCATCTCCGAAGTTCCAGAGGTAGGTCAAATTTCCGCTGCCGACGGATGCGTCGTTGAATTGGACTTTTAAGGGTGCGCTTCCCATGTTGTTGGTTGCGGTAAAGTCGGCTTTAACCGTGTCAGAAACAATGACATCTTTTAAGGTGTAGCTGACGGTGCTGTATTTGTCAGTCACGTTTAAAATCACAGTGTATTTGCCTGCAGCTTTGTAGTTGTGGGTGGGGTTCTTCTCGGTGGAAGTTGTTCCGTCGCCGAAGTTCCAGTTGTAGGTCACCGGATCGGTGACGTGGCCGTAGGTGGTAAAGACAATTTGTCTGGAATTGTCACAAGTGGAGTTTGCGGTAAAGAAAACATACGGTGCGACACCAATGTTGATGTAGTTGGTTTTGGTCATTGTGTCGTTTCCGAATTCGTTTTTAACTGTTAACGAAACGGTGTATGCGCCGACTTTGTCGTACATGTGGGTCGGGCTCTTTTCGGTGGAGGTTGTTCCGTCACCAAAGCTCCAGGACCAGGAGGTCGGGTTTCCGCCGGATTGGTCGGTGAATTTCACGTTCATCGGGGAGTTGTTGGATGTTTGGCTGGCGGTGAAGTTGGCAATCGGGCCGGCACCAACGTAAATGTAGTTGGTTTTGGTCATGTTCTTAGTACCATAGTTGTTTGTGATGGTCAAAGTCACCGTGTAGTTTCCTTCTTTGGTGTAAGTGTGTCTCACATCACCGGCTGTGGTAGAATACGTTCCGTCGCCAAAGCTCCAGTTGTAGGTCATATTCTGTCTTGCACCGGCGGATAAGTCCGTAAAGGCAACATCTAACGGTGCTTTTCCGCGAAGCGGTGTTCCGGTGAAATCAGGGACCGGAATTGTTCCGACTTCGATGTATCCATCGACCGGTGCTGCAATGGTTGCTGCCGGGAGTAATGTGAGAAGAAGGCAGAGAACGAGAGCAGCCCCCATAATTTTCCCGAAGTGGTTTCCATGTGTTTTCATAAATATCTAAACTCCAAGTGTTAAATCTAAAACTGTACGCTCATGTACGATTTTTGCTTAAATGCCTAAATTGGCTTTATTCATTCAAACAGTAATTTTGAGTATATCAGACATGTTTTGTCGTAAGAATCTACTTTAATCCTTTATTTGACTATATAAATTCTTATCTAAAATATAATCAAATAACTTCTTGAATATAAGATAAAAAGAAGAATATATACCTTACCATTGAAACGGCATTGTTCGGGTAAATCTGCCGAAAAGATGCGGCAATTATTTTGAAATTTATTCTTTTTTATATTTTATCCGATATTTATTATATTCTTTCTTCTCTATCTTTTTTTCCAAATTCCTGCGAATCTGTATCTTAATCCAATTGAAGTATTTGATTCATTTGAAATAATACTTCCAATATACTCTTGGGTAAAAGTCAAAAATCGTTTCCCTCTTATAAGTGATGTGGTCTCTGGAAAACCAAAAAAATCATATAAAACTCAGTTTTTGGAGGGAATTATACTCTAAAAATCATTCCCTATGTAGTGTTTTTATGACTTTTTCTCAAAAATAAAGGCGAAATAAGTCTGACGAAGGTCATATTAGTCGCTTGTCGAAATTATTGGGGATTAAATTCTTTTTGAAAATGAATTCATAAATAACAAAAATATAAAAATGCTAAAACAAAATACAAAATGCTAAAAATAAATAATGCTGCAAAAAATCAATAATGCTGCAAAAAATCAATAATCTTTTACAACTGTGATAACATAAATTTTTTACAAAAATTGTGAAAAATAAATTGTGATAATAAATTAGATCGTTCATGATTGGGATTTTATAACAATTGCATTTTTGGTTAAAATTGTAATTTGGGTTAAGTTTATAACAAATATGTTTTAATCTTTGAGTGATACACTTTTAGGATTTTTAACTATGACAAACGATACAAAAACAACGGTGGAATATGATTATGAAGCGCTCGGACTGAAAGTCGGTCTTGAAATTCACCAGCAGGTGGCATCGGAGAAGAAACTTCACTGCCGTTGCCCGAATATTTACCGGGAAGTGTCGGAGTCGACGCATGAAATCCGGCGGTATTTACGTCCAAAAGCCAACAATTTGGGAATGATGGATGCAGCGGCGGTCGAACAGACAAAAGCCAACAAACAAAATATCTATAAAGTTTATGACACCACCTGTTTGGGTGACATTGACGAAGCGGGTCCTGCACCGATCAATCCGGAGGCGCTTGACATCACACTTTCAATTTCCAAGTTATTGCATTTGGTTCCGGTGGATCGGGTTCACACGATGCGCAAAATCATCGTGGACGGGTCGGGTCCGGCCGGCTACCAGCGCACATCTTTTATTGCGGGAAACGGCTGGATTGAAACAAAGTCGGGACGCTGCCGGATTGCGAGTTTGTGTTTGGAAGAAGAATCGGCTCCCAAAGTAGAGGAAACGGATGAATATATCATTTTTTCACTTGACCGGTTGGGTATTCCGCTTGTGGAAATTGCGACTGAGCCCGACATCAAAACACCGGAGCAGGCATATGAAGTGGCATCCCACTTGGGTATGTGTCTGCGCTCCACCGGAAAAGTCAAGCGCGGGATTGGAACGATTCGCCAGGACGTGAATGTTTCTATCAGAGATGGTGCCCGTGTCGAAATGAAAGGTGTTCAAGCACTGAATATGATTGATGAGCTTGTGCGCCGCGAAATCATGCGGCAGATTCATCTTCTTCAAATCCGGAATGAACTTCTTGCGAAAGGAGCATCGGTCTGCCCGGATATGTTTGACGCAACCGAGATTTTTAAAAACACAAGTTCGAAAGTGATTCAAAAAAGCGCGAAAGACCGGCGCATTATCGCCATCCGGCTCAATGGTTTTGATGGTTTTGTCGGCCGGGAAATCCAGCCGGGACGGCGGGTCGGGACGGAATTGTCCGAGCGGGCAAAAGCTGTTGGCGTGTCGGGTTTGTTCCATACGGATGAGCTTCCAAATTATGGAATTTTGCAAGAGGAAGTGGATGCTCTTCGGGAATTAGTTGGGGCGAAAGCGGAGGATGCTGTCATTATGATTTCCGGCCGGGAAAGTGTTGTTAAAAAGGCGATGGAATCGGTTTTGCAGCGTGCAAATGATTTGCTTGTTGGGATTCCGAATGAAACTAGGCATGCCCTCCCGGACGGCAACACATCGTACATGCGTCCGCTCCCTGGAGCAGCCCGAATGTATCCGGAAACGGATTTGTACACGTTTCCCATCAGCCGCAAAAAGTATGAAAATCATCCGGTTCCCGAACTTCTCACGAACAAGGCTGTCCGTTTCATGAAGGAATACAATCTGAACAAAGAGTTTGCGGACTTGATTGTGTTTTCAAAGTATTCGGCGCTTTTTGAAAAATTGGTTGACAAATACAAAGGCAGTGAATTTGTGACATCGACGCTTCTTGCACGTACGTTTACCGGCGTTCTTCCGGAATTAAAACGGGAAGGATTGGATACGGATTCCATTTCCGACGCGCAGTTTGAAGACATGTTTGATTTAATCGCCGCCGGAAAGTTATCCAAAGATGCCGCAAGAGATATTTTGGTTGTCGTCTGCAACGATTCCGGCTGTTTTGTCGCAAGCGCGGTGGAAAAGTTGGGCATTAAGGAAATTGACTTGGATGAACTTGAAGCATTTGTCGCACAGATTGTTGCCGAAAAGAAGGATTTTGTTGCGGAAAAAGGACTTGCCGCCGCAGGACCGCTCATGGGAATTGTCATGGAAAAATACCGCGGAAAAGTGGATGGAAAGGTTGTCAATGCCCTTTTGAGAGAAAAAATCGGGAAGATGATTTAAGTTTTAACTTTTAGTAAAGCCGCAAAAGCGGCTTTCTTCTTTTTTTAATTCCCAAAATTTAATATTTTAAATATTTATTTCTTTAATACATCAGTTTTAATATCATTTCCAGACCATATAGTTGAATGGTATCACAATCTTTTTTTAAATGCTGAATCAGGCTTTTGCATTTATTCCATTGTGCAGCGTTGAATGGTATCACATTTTTTTCAAATTCTGATTAGTTCTTCAAGTAAAGAAAAATTGAAGTGATTTTGATGATTTATCCAAAAAAATGATCTAAAATATAAATGAAATCAAATGATCTATAAAATGATCTAAATGTCTTAATAATTATAGAAAAATCCAAAAAATCAGTATCACCAGAAGTGATACCATTTTTTACTTTTTGCGCCTTCGAGTTCCAATTGCTTCTTTTCCAGCTGGTTAATCAATGTCTGAACTTGAGCGATATGCATTTTGGTCGTGTTGTCTCGCTCCATGATTTGTTCGTCTTTTGTTCCGAGTTGTTTGGAAAGGGCAGCAATTTGCTCGTCTTTTACGCTGAGTTGTTTTAAAAGAGCGTCCAAATATTCTTGGGAAACGGCGGATGAGACTTCCGGCTCCAAATATTTCTCCAGCGCTTTGGTTACAACAATGCCTTTGGGTTCATTGACCGCATCAAGTTTCTTATAGAGCTCCGTTGAGATTCTCACGTTTAACTGCTTTTTATCATCGCCGGACCGGCCGTCATCCGCCGACATCCTCATCTGCAGGGATTTTTTTTCCTCTGTGGATTTGCTATCATTTGAATCAGTAGGATCTGTCATGTTTTGTCAAGCCTGTTTATTTTATGATATCAAAAATCTATCCAACAATATGCTTTTTCTATATTTATCATTATTGCATATTTTCCAGTTACATATTTTTGGAGCAAACTTATAATAACAAAGGTGAGTGCCTTGATTTTATATTTTATTTTTGTTCGGCGGGTTAAGCCTCCTATAAAATATGATACAAATTCATACAAATTATCAGCCGCTCTTAGAAATTCCTATTCAAAAGCTAATTTTTGCTATACCTCTGGCCGTATGTTCCAATAGGCTGGTTTAAAAATTCGCTGGTGCTAGACCGCCGGCTAGAATCCGGTAGAATTTTGATAGATATTTTTACACAATTTTCCTTAATTGCATGGGATTATGGTTTATTCTATAAAAATTTTGCAGCCTGCAAGGAAAAGCCGATGAAAATAATGAAATATGTTTTTAAGATCTTTTATTTTTCTTGGTTGGGTGTGATATCATTTGCTATATTCTATAAATGGATGCAGAAGTGCTGATTTATCATCCTTCTTATTCCTAAACAATAGTTTTTCTAGCAAAAATCTAGAATCTATTATTTTTTGCTAAATCCCTGTCGATTTCTTCTTCTATTTCTCCAATAAACTCTATTGCTTTTGATTCTTTCTCGTTTATTCAGAAAACTATTAGCAAAAACAGCGAATTTGATATATTTTGATATCATTTTGAATCGGTCAAAAAATGTCGTAGATAAAAATAGATAATCTCTAGCAATCGTCGAATAGTTTGCTATAAAATCCTAGAACCGAACGATAAGTATATATTTGAGATAAACCTAGTGAGTTATTGTCAGTGTTGGGCTGAAATTTTTCAATAACTCAACGAGACTCAAAAATCTTTGAATTGGAAGAAATGTGTGAAAGAGAAAAGGATAGTTTGTGGCGAATTATCCTTTTCTACTCGTTCTAATTAATAAAAACAAATTCAAGATCCTTAATAAATCTAAAATCAATTTTTAATTCTTTCTATTTTTCAACTTGTTTTTTCAGTTGATTTCAAAGTTTTAAAAATCGTTTTAAAATATTAAGCTCTTTTCAAAAATTACTCCAAATAGTGAATAAACGTATTTACGCTATGAGGATGTTATTGTATTGCACTTCTAATATCTGTTTCTATTTAATAGTTTTGCTTAAAAACCCTTTATTGACAATTTTATAAGTGTTTTAAAAAATAATTTTCCAAATTATAATCATTTGTTTACTTCTGTTGAGTCTTTCTTAATTTATTTCTATTTTATTTCTATATTGTTTCTTTTATTTTCGTTGGCTTTTGGTTTCACTTTCATTAAATTTTTTATTTCTTGTTTGTTTATTCTTTAATTTCTTGTTTTTGTTTATTCTTTTAATTTCTTGTTTTGTTTATTCTTTAATTTCTTGTTTTTGTTTATTCTTTTAATTTCTTGTTTTTTGTTTACTTGTTTTTTAAAAATTTCTTAAAATTCATTTTTATCTATCTATTATTTTCTTCTATAGCGGGCATAGTTGATTTTTCATTTTTTTGTTTTTTATTTGTCATTTCCTTTTTTTGGCCGGCTCATTTTACTACATACATATTCATGACATTTTCAAACAGAGGAGTTATATATTTGAAGAATTATCAATGCACTTTTAGAGGCTTAAAAAAACCTGCATTTATGCGTATTTATCATTTTTAAGTCAACTAAAATCGGAATGGGTACACTTGAAAGACGAATTCGCGGGATCTGACTTTAAAATAGGTGTGAGCCGAAGTTATCCCTCAAAACCGCCTTCATGTATCAAATATGTTGACCGGAATGAAATGACGTGGTTATCAGCCCGTATCTCATTTTTCAAAAACTATTTTTCCGGTTTTGACTTTCCTAATCCTATTTTCTCTTTTCTCTGTTCATCTATTTTCTTTTTTCCTATTCATGAATTGAATTGAGGATTAACTATGCCAAAAAGACAAGACGTTCACAAAATATTATTAATCGGATCGGGTCCGATTACAATTGGCCAAGCCGCAGAGTTTGACTTTTCAGGAACCCAAGCCTGTCGCGCTTTAAAAGAAGAGGGGCTCCAAGTTGTTCTGGTGAACTCCAATCCGGCCACCATCATGACTGATCCGGAAACGGCGGATGCCATCTATATTGAACCCATCAAATCCGAAATTATTGATAAAATCATTGAAAAAGAAAAACCGGACAGTATTATTGCCGGAATTGGTGGTCAGACCGGTCTGAACATGACCACCGAATTGTCCGAAAAAGGAATCCTCGACAAATATAATGTGAAAATCATCGGAACGCAAGTCAAATCCATTCAAATCGCGGAAGATCGCGAGCTTTTCAAAGAACTCATGCTCAGCATTGGTGAGCGTGTCCCCAGAAGCAAAGCGGTTTCCTCAATCGACGAAGTCGAAGACACCATCAAAGAATTTGGTCTTCCTCTTATTATTCGTCCGGCATACACCTTAGGCGGAGCCGGCGGTGGAATTGCCCATACCCGAGAAGAACTGTTTGAAATCGCGGAACGCGGCCTGAAGAAAAGCCGCATCCATCAGCTTCTCATTGAAGAAAGCGTTCTTGGTTGGGAAGAAATTGAATACGAAGTCATGCGGGACAAAAACGATACCTGTATTGTTATTTGTACCATGGAAAATATTGATCCGATGGGCATTCACACCGGCGAATCCATGGTGGTCGCGCCGATTTTAACCATGCCGGAAGACGACAAAAAAATGCTTCGGGCCGCAGCCATTCGCATCCTTCGGGCCTTAAACATTGAAGGCGGCTGCAACATCCAGTTTGCTTACAATCCGGAATCCAAAGATTACCGGATTATCGAAGTCAATCCCCGTGTCTCCCGGTCTTCGGCTTTGGCCTCCAAAGCGACCGGATTTCCGATTGCCCGCGTTACCGCAAAAATCGCAATCGGAAAAACATTGGATGAAATCATTAAGGGTGTTAAAGTCGGGTCTGACAATTATGAACCGGATGTCAGATACGTTGTTGCAAAAATGGCCCGCTGGCCGTTTGATAAATTTACAAACGCCGACCGCACATTGACAACGTCCATGAAAAGCACCGGTGAAGTGATGGCGATTGGCGGAAATGTTGAGGAAGCGCTTCAAAAGGCTCTCCGGGGATTAGATTTAGGAAAGAGCATTGATGAATATTCCTGGACCGATGAAGAAATTGTCCAATTGCTTAAAGTCGCAACCGATGAGCGTGTTTTTGCAATCATTCACGCGCTTCGAAAAGGATACACAGTCGAAGCGATTTCCAACATGACCAAAATCAATCCGTTTTTCATTGAAAAATTCAAGAATATTGTTCAAATGGAAGAAACGCTCTCGGCGTATTCTCAAAAACCCCTCCCGAAGGACCTGCTTTTGAATGCCAAAAAGATCGGGTTTACGGATGAAAGAATTGCGGAACTTTCCAAAAAATCACGCGTTGAAATTAACAACATGCGCATCCAGGAAAATATGTTCTCTTCGTATCGGATGGTGGATTCCTGCGCCAAAGAATTGGATGCTTTTACGCCTTATTATTACACGGAATATGATGTGAAAAATTTGTCTGTCTCTTCCGATAAAAAGAAAGTTTTGATTTTAGGGTCTGGTCCGATTCGCATTGGACAAGGCATTGAATTTGACTACTGTACGGTTCATGCGGTCAAAGCGCTTCGGGAAGAGGGTCTTGAAACACACATTATTAACAACAATCCGGAAACGGTTTCAACCGACTATGACACATCTGACAAACTTTTCTTTGAGCCGCTCACATTGGAAGATGTCATGAATGTCATTGAAAAAGAAAAGCCGTACGGGGTTTTGGTTCAGTTCGGCGGACAAACATCTGTAAATTTGGCAATTCCGCTGGAAGAGGAGTTAAAACGCCGGAACCTTCCAACAAAAATTCTTGGAACAACGCCTTCTGATATGGATATTGCAGAAGACCGCGAAAAGTTTAATATTTTGATGAAAAAATTGGATGTTTTGCAGCCGGAAGCCGGATATGCGATCTCTGAAAAGCAAGCGATTGAAGTGGCGGAAAAAATCGGGTATCCGGTCCTTGTCCGTCCATCTTATGTTCTTGGAGGGCGTGCGATGGAAATTGTTTCTGACCGGGAGGAACTGGAACGTTACATTAAGGAAGCTGTTCGGGTTTCGCATGACCATCCCATTTTAATTGATGACTTTTTGGAAGGGGCCCGTGAAATTGATGTGGACGCCGTCTGTGATTCGGAAACTGTTTTTATCGGCGCGATTATGGAACACGTCGAAGAAGCTGGTATTCACTCCGGCGATTCGGCTTGTGTGATTCCGCCTCAGACGCTTTCGGAGGACATTCTTGAAACTGTCCGCGACTACACTCGAAAAATTGCTCTGGCGTTAAAAGTCAAAGGCATGATTAACATTCAGATGGCGGAAAAAGACGGCCAGGTTTATGTGCTTGAAGCGAACCCGCGGTCCAGTCGGACGGTTCCGTTTGTTTCAAAAGCGGTTGGAATTCCGCTTGCGAAAATCGCCGCGAAGGTCATGGTTGGAAAATCTCTCAAAGAACAAGGTTATACTGCCAAAAAAGAACCTTCCATAAAGCATGTGGCGGTTAAAGAGGTTATTTTACCGTTTGATAAATTGACCGGAGCCGACCCTCTTTTGAGTCCGGAAATGAAGAGTACCGGTGAAGTGATGGGCATTGATTACAGTTTTGATTTGGCTTTCTACAAGGCGGAAATGGCGGCGGATAATGCGTTGCCACTGTCCGGAAATGTCTTTATGTCCGTGCGTGACAAGGACAAAGATGAAATGCTTTTGATCGCGAAAGAAATGACGGCGGCCGGTTTGAAAATGATCGGGACCCGGGGCACGGCGGCATTTATGGAAAAGAATGGTGTGTCCATGGACATCGTGTTAAAAGTGCACGAAGGAAATCCAAACGTCATTGACCGCATTCGAAAGAATGAGGTGGCTTTGGTCATCAACACGCCGACGCAGAAAACCAAATCCAAAAGAGACGGTTCCAGAATCCGGCGCTCGGCAGTGGATTACGGCATTCCATATATCACTACGCTTCAAAGCGCGAAAATTTCCGCAAAAGCCATCACGGCGGCAAAAGAAAAGGAAATGGTTTTTAATTCCATTCAGAAATACAACAAGGGACAGTAAGTCCCTTTTCTTTTTTCATTTCATTTCATTTCTTTTCTTTTCTTATTTTTTTATTTTTTTTGTTTTTGTGACGCCGCCGCATGCGTATGGTGACACAGTTTTAAAAACTGTAAAAATAACGATGTTGCAATTTAAAACAGTTTTTTCAAAAATATGGGTTGCTTTTTGTTTTGACAACAATATTTCAGCGGCATTTTTTTGCAAATTTTTGATCATTTTGACCATTTAATTTTTTGATAACAATTTCATTTTTTTCCAGTCCAAGCAAACCCTCCCGAAAATTCGAACGCGTATTCGCGTTCGAATTTCTCGGAATACTAAATATTGGAAATGTGTGTATAGTTTGAAGCAATTCTTAAATCGCAGACTGTTGAAGCAATACTCAAACCATAAACCGTCGCAGCATTGCTCAAACCACAAACAGTTGCAGCATTGCTCAAACCGTAAACAGTTTGCAGCATTGCTCAAACCACAAACCGTTACAGCATTGCTCAAACCGTAAACAGTTTGCAGCATTGCTCAAACCACAAACCGTTACAGCATTGCTCAAACCGTAAACAGTTTGCAGCATTGCTCAAACCACAAACCGTTACAGCATTGCTCAAACCGTAAACAGTTTGCAGCATTGCTCAAACCACAAACCGTTGCAGCATTGCTCAAACCACAAACCGTTGCAGCATTGCTCAATCTGTAAACAAAATATTATTCTTGTTTGTGTTGGGGGTGTTTTGTTTATCAAAAAAGAAGTGAAGACAAAGTTAATATAATGAATCGTTGAAATATTCCCCAAATTTTCAATTCAAATATGAAATTGAATTGTCTAATTTATGATTTAATATAATTTAACGAATTTCTAAATCTAAATTTAATTATAATTCTATTCGCAAAATGGGTGAAATTATGGCAAAAAAAGCGATCCTTTCGTATTCGGGTGGTCTTGACACATCGGTTTGTATTCCGATTTTAAAGGAAAAATATGGCTTTGACAACGTTGTGACGGTTTCTGTTGATGTCGGACAGCCTGAAGCGGAAGTCAAAATGGCGGAAGAAAAAGCCAAAAAAATCAGCGACAAACACTACACGATTGACGCAAAAGAAGAATTTGTTCAAAATTATATTTTTCCGCTCATTAAGGCCAATGGCGATTACGAAGGCTATGTGATGGGAACCTCCATCGCACGTCCATTGATTGCGAAAAAAGTGGCCGAAATCGCGGAAAAAGAAAACGTTGCCGCATTTGCGCACGGCTGCACCGGTAAAGGAAACGACCAACTTCGGTTTGAAACCATTTTCCGCGCAACCGGTCTTGAAGTCATTGCGCCGATGCGGGAAATGAATCTGACCCGAGAATGGGAAATCGAATACGCCAAAGACCACGGAATTCCGGTTACTGCGACCAAAGACAAACCGTGGAGCGTGGATGAAAATCTCTGGAGCCGCAGCATCGAGGGCGGCCGCCTGGAAGACCCGAACTTCATTCCGCCGGAAGAAATTTATGAGTGGACGGTTTCTCCGGAAAAAGCACCGGACACACCGACACTTCTTGAAATCGGATTTGAAAACGGAGTTCCGGTCTCTCTCAACGGCAAAAAAATGAAAGGCTTGGACTTAATCCGCGAACTCAATAAAATCGGCGGAAAAAACGGTGTCGGACGTTCCGACCTTGTGGAAGACCGTGTTTTGGGACTTAAAGCCCGTGAAAACTATGAGCATCCGGCCGCAACCATTTTAATTCAATCTCACAAAGATTTGGAACAATTGGTTTTAAGCCGTATGGAACTCAAATTCAAAGCCATGGTCGATGCGCAATGGTCGGAATTGGCTTACCAAGGATTGGTCAATGAGCCGCTTTATGAAGATTTGAATGCCTTTATCGACAAAACACAAGAACGTGTCACTGGAACCGTTCAAGTGAAGCTTTACAAGGGAAACATGATTGTGGTGGCTCGTAAATCTCCGTTCGCGCTTTATTCGGAAGATTTGGTGTCGTTTAACAGCCAGACCATCAACCAAAAAGATGCCGAAGGCTACTGTAAATATCACGGGTTCCAAGCCCGGATGTATCAGAGTTTAAAAAAGCAAAAGTAAATCCGGCATCCATGAAAAAATAAAATAACATAAAATAAAATAAAATAAAATAAAATAATTTTTTTATATTTTTGAATCGTGATTTTTCACGATTCTCTTTTTTTTCAGAATTTTTTTAAAAAACATTTTTTAAAAAGCATATTAAAAAATATTTTAAAAACCTTTAAAAACAAAAAAAATTCTAAATAAGTTTAATTATGACCCTTTAGAATTATGAATGATGGATCTTTATATTGAATATGAATCTTTTTCATCATTTAGGAAAAGATTATTAAAGGAATATTCTATTTATTGCTCACCGTTTCATTAACAGAAACACTTTTAATTTGTTTATTTATTGATTATCCGTAAATTTTATTGATATTATCCTATTTTTAACAGGTGAAAATTAAATGGCACTCAAGAAAGGAGATTTTATCCGGGTCAGCTATACCGGTAAATTTGAGGAAGGACGCGTTTTTGACACAACCGATGAAGCGGTTGCAAAATCCGAAGGTATTTTTACGCAGCAAGGCGTTTACGGCGGCGACATCGTTGTGGTCGGATGCGGCCACACTATTGCCGGGTTAGATGCCGAATTTGAAGGAAAAGAGATCGGGTGTGTTGGAAGTGTTGTTATCGGCCCGGAAAACGCATTTGGAATGCCCCGTGAAGATTTGATTCAATCCGTGTCCACTTCCAAATTCAAAGACGGACGCGCCAATATTGGCATGGTTGTCGAACAAGAAGGACGCCAAGGTGTTGTCACAAAAGTTGTCGGCCGCCGCGCAACCATTGACTTTAACAGCCCGCTTGCCGGAAAAACCGTCATTTACGACTATAAAATCGAAGCGGCTTTGTCCACCAACGAAGAAAAAATCCGGGGACTTTTGGCGCTTTACACTGGAATTAAAGAAATTGTCATTGAGTTTGACGGAACAATTGCCAAGATCTTTATCCCAAGAAGCATTACCTTTAACCAAAGATGGCTCATTGCCAAAGGAAAATTCGCACGCGAAATCCTCGACAACACCGACTTGACCGAAATCCGATTTGTTGAGCGTGTCACCAAAGACCAAGAAGAAATCGACGGAATCATGGAGCAGGCGCTCGAAGAAGAATAATTCCCTTACGGGAATACTCTTCTTTTTTTCTTATTTTATTTTTTCTTATTTTATTTTTTCTTATTTTATTTTTTCTTATTTTATTTTTTCTTATTTTTTTTCTGTTTGTTTTTATTTTTGGGCAGCGGCGCGCACGTTACTGCAATCATTTTTCAGTCGATTGTTCAAAAAAACGGGTTAGCTTTTTGAAAAAGTATCAAAAACCATGGTTAGTTTTTGCTTCTTTCTCATTTATTTTTGCAAAATTATTATATAGCAATAATTGGTTTATGGTGTGCAAGTTTTTCTAACTTTTCCATATGCGGAGATAGCCAAGCGGCCCACGGCGCCGGTCTTGAAAACCGGTGGTGCACAGCACCCCGGGAGTTCAAATCTCCCTCTCCGCGCTTTTTTATTCTATATATGTGATTTATGTTATGTGATTATGTGATGTTTATTTCATGAACATGAAAAGGAGAGAAATTTATGTCCAATACCGTTCTTTTAGAAACAAACCTGGGAAACATTAAAATCAAATTGTACGACAACATGCCGATTACGGCCGGAAACTTTAAAAAATTGGTCAATCAAGGCTTTTACAACGGCGTGATTTTCCACCGTATCATCCCGAACTTTATGATTCAGGGCGGCGACCCGACCGGAACCGGAATGGGCGGTCCCGGATATTCAATTCCGGATGAATTTGTCAAAGGATCTTCCAACAAACGCGGAACCATTTCCATGGCCAACGCCGGCCCGAATTCCGGCGGCAGCCAATTCTTTATCAATTTGGTGGACAACACCTACTTGGACTGGGACAAACCGCCGGCATCGTCCAAACATCCGGTTTTTGGAGAAATTGTCGAAGGCATGGATGTCATTGACAAAATCGGAAAAGTCAAAACCGGAAGAAATGATAAACCCATGGAAGATGTCAAAATCATCAAAGCCACCATGATTTAAGAGATTTTTTAAAAAAACATCCTTTCGGAAAAAGGTTCCTAATCCTTTTTCCGTTTTTTAAATCCTTTCTATTTTTTAATCTTTAATTAAGAAAAACAACCTTTGGTTTTGTTCAACTCTTTTAAAAATGGGTTGCCATAACGCATGCAATGGCGCCAAAATAGAATAACGTCAACAGATGCAGAAAAATAAATATATTAAAAAATGGAAAATGCAGCGTTTTTCAAAATTGAAGAATTATTGCTGCAAAACCGGATAACTCTCTGTTTTTTACGATTCGGTTTTTAGAATCGCTTTAGAAAAGTTCCGTTAAATCCGCTTCAAATCCGATTACGGCATGGCCCAGTTCAAAAGCCGTAATGACACCCGGATGAAGTTCTCCAAAGACGCCGACTTTTTTGCCGCCGACATAAACATCGGCCACGCGTCCTTTTAAGAATGCGGGATCTTCCGACTCCTTTAATTCATAATCAATTTTCATTTCCCGAAGGTAGGCATCCACAATTTCCGAAATTTCGGTAAAGTTGGCGGCATGATGGATGGAAGCGGCTGCGATTTTTTGCTTGTTCTTCCCGCCAACCACCGCTTCGCCCACTTCAAAAATGTTTTGCGGCAACTCCCGGTGCATGTTCAGCGACAAAATTTCCAAGAGTCCCGGAAGCAGAGTTGTTCGAACCATGGTTTGATCTTCGCTAATCGGATGAAGCACATAAGTGATATCATCCGTAATCGACCGCCTCATTTTTTCAAAATGGACTTTGGGACTGGTGAGTGTAAACGGCATCACTTGATTAAATTGAAGACCGACCATAGCGTCCGATGACAAAATACGGGCACGAGACATCGGGTGAGCTTTTCCCATTGTGTAATTTTTGGGAAGAGCAGATGGAATATTTGCATAGCCGTATCCGATCGCCACATCTTCAATCAGATCGTATTTATGCATAATGTCGGCGCGATAAGCTGCAACACTGATTTCAAAGGAAACCGGATTTTTGGATAAAATAGACGCGCTATGTCCCATTTTTTCAAGACAGGCAATGACTTCTTCCGGTTTTAAGGAGAATCCGAGGTGTTCCTCGATTTCTTCAAGCGTAATCCGGTGCGTTCGTGGTGTCATATTCGGATAATTTGTTTTTTCGCCGGTTGGCAGGATAACCGTTACGGCTTCGATTTTTCCGCCACGTTCCGCTAAAGCGGCAGCCACGATATTGAGGGCGACATACACCTCTTTTCCGGTTCCGGTGACATCAATGAATAAGTCTTTCGTGTTTTCGGTCACCGATGTCAGTGTTCCATTAATAATCGGCGGGAACGACAACACATTTTGCTTTATGTCTTTAATGATCGGGTATCGTTCCATATCACAAACAAGATGTGCGAATTTGATGCCTTTGGCATGGTTTTTTAAAATATTTGCCATCGTCATTTTTTCGGCGTGGTCCAACGGCACAAAAGCAAAATCCGGCGACTCGGTCGAATAGGTACATGGCGGGACAATTCCTTTCAAATCATGAACACCAATCGATACTTTTTTTCGGGCACGTCCGAGAGCCCAGTGCAAATCTTCCTGCAAATCCATGAGAGATTTGATCGACGAGGATGTGAAAGAAAGGCCGCGGATAACCGCACATCCGAGAACCGGACGCACTTTTAAGACGTCTTCACAAACGGTAATTGAAATTTGAGGAGGCGCCACATCATATTGGACAAGTCCCGGTTTTTTTCCCAAAAAAGCTTTCATCGAACGGGAAACACCTTCGACACTATACAAATCGGGACGGTTTGGGAAAAATTCAATATCCACAAAATCATCTTCGAGCCGCTCCACTTCCGCACCGATCATGGACACGTTATCAATAATGGTTTTGGAATCGATTTGAGAAAGCGTCTCCAAATCTTTTTTATCAACGGTAATTACAGGCATATTTAAACATCCGGTTTAAAAAATATATGAAATAATTAATAAAATAATTTTATGAAAAATAAATAATTATATGAAATATTACATGAAAAATATATGAAAAATACATGAAATTTTCAAATTTGAAAGTATAAACCCTTCTTTCATATATGAATTATTCCGTAATTCCATCTTTATGAGACACAGTTTTTCCAATTCTTTCCAATTCTTTCCAATTCTTTCCAATTCTTTCCAATTCTTTCCAATTCTTTCCAATTCTTTCCAATTCTTTCCAATTCTTTCCAATTCTTTCCAATTCTTTCCAATTCTTTCCAATTCTTTCCAATTCTTTCCAATTCTTTCCAATTCTTTCCAATTCTTTCCAATTCTTTCCAATTCTTTCCAATTCTTTCCAATTCTTTCCAATCTTTTTCAATTTTACTTTTTATTCCAAGTTTTTTACTTTTCGTCATTTAATTGATTTTTTCATTATTTTAAAAATGAATTATATTTTCAAACTTTTATTTCGCAGTCGATTACTATTTATATTTAATAAACGTTCCTATTAAGCATAGATTTCTTTTAAGATTCTTTCCAAAAATATGAATGAAAAGAGATGAAAAGGATTTTAAGATTTAGAAATCTTTTATATTCCTTTGTATTATATTTGGGATTATTATAATGGATTAATTTCCATCAAAATTCAGTTTTTTTCCAAAAAACCTCCTAATTTATTGGAAAAAATGAATCAAAACATCTCAAATTGTACAAATTAAACCAAAAAATAACAAATACAAAGTGAATAACCAAGCATACGAACAAATTAAACATGGTTTAAAATATTGTTTATTGATTTGGGGAAAAACGTTTACTTCATTATCATTTTCAGTCGTTATTGTAAAAAATACAACGTAAATTGAAAAATATGAACACAGGTGACATTTATGGATATCATTATGTTAAGCCGGCTTCAATTTGCCGCAACCGTGTTTTTCCATTTTATTTTCGTTCCGCTGACAATCGGTCTTGGGCTGATGCTGGCCGGCTATGAGGTGGCTTATTGGAAAACACTCAATGAAAAGTGGAAAAAATCCGCTCAGTTTTTTGGAAATCTTTTCAAAATCAATTTCATATTCGGAATCGTGACCGGATTTGCGATGACTTTCCAGTTTGGAACCAATTGGGGTCCCTACTCGGAATTTATGGGTGACGTTTTTGCGTCTCCGCTTGCGCTTGAAGCACTCATCGCTTTCTTCTTGGAAGCGACCTTCTTTGGAATTTGGATTTTTACAAGCCACAAAAAACCGGCGCTTAAAGCATTTTCCATGGTCATGGTTGCGATTGGAACGACGATTTCTTCGGTTTGGATTATTACCGCTAATGCATTTATGCAGCATCCGGTCGGCTATGAAATGGCAGCGGGCGGCAGCAAAATCTTAATGACGAATTTCTTAGACGTCATCACAAATCCCTATCTTTGGTACATGCTGATTCACACTCTTTTGGCCGCTTATCTTTTGTCATCCGTTTTCGTGATTGCTGTCAGCGGTTATCACTTGGTCAAGAACAAAAAATCCAATGCGGAAATTTTCCAAACCTCTCTTAAAATCGGTGTTTACGCGCTTGTGATTTCTTCCCTTCTTTTACCGGGACTTGGTCTTATTTATGGACATTATGTCAGCGAAGTTCAGCCGGTCAAAGCAGCTTCCATGGAAGCGGTTTGGGAAAGCGGTCCGGACAGACCGATGTATCTGATTCAAATTCCGTCCGAATCCCAAGAGAAAAATATCGTTCAACTGATCGGGATTCCCTACATGGGTAGTTTCCTATTGACGGGTGACCCGCATGGAAATGTGACGGGGCTTAAAGACATTCCGGCAGAAGACCGTCCGCCAGTGGATTTGACGTTCTTCAGTTTCAGGATCATGGTGATGCTGGGCATGCTCTTCATTTTGGAAGCGTTTGCCGGTCTTTATTTTGTTCGAAAGGACAAAACCATGCAATCCAAAAATGCAAAAAAGTATCTGAAATTGATGCTTTACAGCCTGCCACTTCCTTATTTAGCAATTATGCTCGGATGGGCTGTGGCGGAAGTCGGCCGCCAGCCTTGGATTGTGTATGGTTTGTTCCGCACGTCTGATGCCGTGTCTCCAATTCCCGCCATTCAAATCATTTTCTCAATGGGACTTTTGGTTCTGTTTTATTTGATTTTGTTTGTCTTGGATGTCTATCTGCTCCGCAAATCCATCATCGCAGGTCCCGAGGGGGTGGCTGAACATGCTTGACCACACGCTTTTAGTCAACGTTTGGTTTGTTCTTTGGTGTGTCATTTGGGCGATTTACTTGATGGTGGATTCCTTTTCGCTCGGTGCCGGACTTTTGGCGCCCTTTTTGCCCAAAACCGACAACCAATTATCTCAAATGGTCAAATCGGTCGGCCCGTTTTGGGGCGGAAACCAGGTTTGGCTGATTTTGGCAGCCGGCGGCACGTTTGCGGCGTTTCCGCTCATCTTTTCGAAGATGTTTACATTTTTGTATCTTCCGATGATGCTTCTCTTGATCGGGCTTGTTTTGCGCGGCATTTGTATTGAGTTTATTTATGCCGACGACAACAAGACCCTGCAAAAAGTTTTCAAATACGGCTGGTTTGCCGGAAGTTTAATCATTACGGCGGTTCTTGGGGTTGCGTTTACCAACTTCTTCCGCGGATTAATGATTGAAGCCAATTACGAATATGTCGGAACGCTTCTTGGGCTCTTTAACGTTTATGCACTTTTGGGAGCGCTTTTATTCGTTTTGTTCTTTGTGACGTCCGCGGCTTTTTGGCTGGCGCACAAAACGGCTGGAGAACTTTCAACAACCGCGTCCAAATGGGGAAAATATTTCTCCATCGGCGTTGCGGCCGTTGCGCTCATTTACATTCTCGGGCTTTTTAACACGGATGGATTTGCTGTGAACTACAACAGTTTCCAGGTATTGTATGCGGTTCCGCTCATCGCGGTGATCTTTGCGCTTGCGACGATTGCGCTTGCGCACTTGAAAGGACAAACGCATCCGATTTATCCGTTTTTCACAAATCTTGGAACGATCTTCTTTGGGGCGGCGACAGGCGTTGTAACGCTTTACCCGTGCATTTTAAAATCCGCCATTAATCCGGATTTTGGAATCAGCATCTTTGACGCAGCATCCGGCCAATTAACTCTGTCGCTCATGCTTTACGGTGCGCTTGTCTTTGTTCCGATTGTGATTGTTTACCAACTTTGGTCTTACACAAAGTTCAAAGACAAAATCAATTAAAAAGACAAAAACAGAAAACCCAATAAAACACGGTAAATTAACTCAAAAAAAGTTAGCAAAATTAATTTAAAAACATTTATGGTCAATAAAAACAGACCCCCAATCCTCCAAAACGAAGGGCAGGCATGAATGTGCCTGCCTTTTTTTATTTATTTTTTGCAAAAAGCAGATGCAGCAGTCCTAAAACTGTACAATTTAAAAAACAGACCGGCGGTTTTTGTAAAATGATTCAAAAAATGTGTTGCCATAACGCGCGCGGCGGCATCACAAAACAAATCGAAAAAGAAGTAATTGAAAAAGAAGTAATCGAAAAATATAAAAAAAGCAATTCTTCGGGCGAAGAATTGCCTTTACATTTTATGTTTGAAATACTTGAAATTGCGGTATTTTTTACAAAATAATTTCAATATCGAGTTCTTCCGCGAGTTCTTTGTAACGGTTTCGAATCGTCACTTCCGTAACGCCTGCCACATCCGCGACTTCCCGCTGTGTCCGGCGTTCGCCGCAAAGGATGGACGCGATATAGATGGCGGCCGCTGCCACACCGGTCGGACCTCGTCCGCTGGTGAGCTCTTTTTCAGATGCCTGCCTTAAAATTTCAACACTTTTGGCTTGCACTTCGCCTTTTAAATTAAGACCCGAACAGAATCTTGGAACATAATCAATCGGCGATGTCGGCATTAATTTAAGCGACAATTCCCGAGAAATAAACCGATAGGTGCGTCCGATTTCCTTTCGGCTGACTCTGGACACTTCTTCGACTTCATCCAAAGTTCTGGGAACGCTGCATTGGCGGCATGCGGCATAAAGAGCGGCGGCAGCCACCCCTTCAATACTTCTGCCGCGGATTAAATTTTTGTCCACCGCTTTTCTGTAAACGACTGACGCGGTTTCCCGGACGGTTCTTGGAAGACCGAGGGCAGATGCCATTCTATCGAGTTCCGAAAGCGCAAACGCCAAGTTTCGCTCCGTCGCATTGCTGACACGGATGCGTCTCTGCCATTTTCTCAAACGATAGAGTTGGGCGCGGTTTTTGGAAGAAATGGATTTTCCGTAAGAGTCCCGGTTTCTCCAGTCAATCATGGTGGAGAGACCTTTGTCATGAATCGTGTATGTCATCGGAGCGCCGACACGTGAGCGTTTCATGCGTTGGTCATGGTCAAAGGCACGCCATTCCGGTCCTTCGTCCACGAAGTCCGCGTCAACGACCAAACCGCAGTCGCCGCAAACCAATTCGGCACGTTCGTAATCATGAACCAGGTTTTGGCTGTTGCATTCCGGACAACAATAAATTTCCGTGTCCTTCGTAACCTCTTTTTCTTTTTTGGACCGGATCATCTCTTTAATCTTATCACGGTTGATTGTGTCCGAATACCGGACTCTTTCAATTTCTACCATTTCATCACCAAGTTGAATATTAATATTGAGTAAGCTGAAAAATTTATTTTAATGAATAATTGAATGAATACTGAAAATGAATAGCACTAAAATGAATATTAAATGAAATGAATAACAATGAATACTTCACATGAATTAATAACGACAAAATAATGAATTTTGAAAAATCATTTGATATAGACTTTTTCTTTCACCAAACCTTTGAGTTGGGATGCGTTGAGTTCCCGATATGCGCGAATCAGAAAATAAGGATGCTTTTCAGACCCGAATATGGTTACGACTTTTCCGACCGGGCGGACACTTTTGTCAATAACCGGCGCGTTCATCATTCCGTCGAGAGGTGTTTTTGAATCGGCGGAATCATATTTTACAACAAAACAAGATTGACCGTGTAAATGCGTAACAGTTCCGAGCCGTTTCATGAAATCCTCAAAATCTATTTATATTAAAATGCTGTGAGATTATCTGTAAAATAATATCCGTTTCATGGTTTTGATTTCGGAAATCTTTTAGATACGCTTTTTTGCATTTTTTATTTTGTCTCTTATTCTTTTTCTCTCAAAATAGATAAATAGACATATATCACTATATTTGGTATATAAATATATCGAAAAGATTAATAAACATTTTTTAAAAAACACACCCGATAAATCCTGAAAAAATCTCTTTGGATGGTGTTTTATTTTTAAAAAGAAAACCCCTGGATTTTATCCCAATAAATTTTTCAGGTAAATCTCTTTTTTTTCAGGTCAAATTCTTTTTTTTTTCAGAAAACCTTTTTATTTTTCTCTTTTTCGAAAATTCCAAATCACAGACAGTTTGAATAAATTTTGCGGCCGGTATGGGAATTTTTAATATATGAGAATCCCGTTTTCCCCATGGTTTTAAATTCATCTTCTTATTTTTCAAAATTTAATTTCAAATCTAATCTCAAATCTAATCTCAAATTATATTCCAATAGTCTCAAATCTAATTTCAAATTATATTCCAATAATCTCAAATCTAATTTCAAATCTAATCTCAAATTATATTCCAATAGTCTCAAATCTAATTTCAAATTATATTCTAAATCCAGTTTTTCAAAAAATTATGTTTTTTTCAAGTAAATTTATTTTCAATTTATATTTTCATTAATATTTTTCCGTTTCATCGTTATTTTTATTAATCAAAAATTTAAAATGACATTAATTTGTTCTAATCTTTTAATCTTTTAATCTTCTCTAAAACGTTGAAAAATAAAATTAATTAAAAGAAAAAACCAATCGGTCTAATCGGAGGATAATTTTGTCACAATATGTCTACTCATTTGGTGCCGGCCAAACGGAAGGAAAAAGCAGTATGAAAGACCTTCTTGGCGGCAAGGGCGCAAACCTTGCGGAAATGGCGAATCTCGGGATTCCGGTCCCGCCGGGATTCACAATCACAACCGAAGTCTGTACAATTTATCTTGAAAAAAATGAGTATCCGGATCTTATTCTGACGGAAATCCAAAAAGCGGTTTTAAATTTGGAAAAAGCCACCGGAAAAAAATTAGGTGACAAAAAGGATCCACTTCTTGTTTCCGTCCGCTCGGGTGCCCGCGTATCCATGCCCGGCATGATGGACACGGTTTTAAATCTGGGTCTTAATGATGAATCTGTTATCGGTCTTTCCGAAAAAACTAAAAATCCGCGCTTTGCGTATGACTGTTACCGCCGTTTTATTTCCATGTTCGGCGACGTTGTTTTAGGAATTGATTTTAATGAATTTGAACGGGTTTTGGAATCCCAAAAAGAAAAAACTCACGTTTCTTCCGACACCGATCTTTCGGTGGACAGCTTAAAAGTGATTGTGGAAGAATATAAAAAAATCATTTCCAAAAGAAAAGGATTTGATTTCCCGCAAGACCCGTCCAAACAACTTTTCATGGCAATTAATGCGGTTTTTGATTCCTGGAACAATCCCCGGGCCGAAATTTACCGCAAACTCAACAACATTCCCCGCAACTGGGGAACGGCGGTGAATGTTCAGTCCATGGTCTACGGAAACATGGGCGAAACATCCGGAACCGGTGTCGCGTTCACCCGAAATCCATCAACCGGCGAAAATCGCTTTTTTGGAGAATATCTCATCAATGCGCAAGGCGAAGACGTTGTTGCGGGAATCCGAACACCGTCTGAAATCAGCACGCTCGAAAAATGCATTCCGGTCGCCTACAAACAATTGGTTGATATCTGCCAAAAATTAGAACGGCACTTTAAGGACATGCAAGATATTGAATTTACAATTGAGGACGGCAAACTTTTCATGCTTCAGACTCGAAACGGTAAAAGAACCGCCCCGGCTGCCACAAAGATTGCGGTCGACATGGTCAATGAAGGGCTTATCGATAAAAAGACAGCTGTCATGCGGTTGGCACCGGCTCAAATTGACCAATTGCTTCACCCGATGATTGATCCCAAAGCGCCGCAAAAAGTGGTTGCTAAAGGACTTCCGGCCTCTCCCGGAGCTGCGGTCGGAAAAGTCGTTTTCACATCGGAAGACGCCGAATATTGGGTCGGCCAAGGGGAGCGTGTGATTTTGGTTCGGACGGAAACCTCTCCGGAAGACATTGGCGGCATGCATGTTTCTGAAGGCGTTTTAACAGTCCGCGGCGGCATGACCTCACATGCGGCCGTTGTCGGGCGTGGCATGGGCAAACCCTGCGTCGTCGGTTGCGGTGACCTTTTGATTTCTCCGGAAGCCAAAAATTTCAGAATTGGCAGCCTTGAAATTAAAGAGCTGGATTATATCACGATTGACGGAAGTACCGGCTGTGTCATCATGGGACAAATGCCGCTTATCGCACCGGAAATCAGTGAGGAAATCGAAGTTTTATTGAAATGGGCGGATGAATTCCGCGGGCTTGGCGTTCGTGCCAATGCTGATAATCCCGAAGATGCCAAAAAGGCGTTGGACCTTGGGGCAGAGGGAATCGGTCTTTGCCGGACTGAACACATGTTCTTTGAAGAAGCTCGGATTTTAGCGGTTCGCGCGATGATTATGTCGGAAACCAAAGAAGAGCGTGAAATTCATCTCAAAAAGATTCTTCCGATGCAAAAAGAAGATTTCAAGCAAATCTTTAAAGTGATGCGCGGAAAACCGGTCACAATCCGGTATTTAGACCCGCCGCTTCATGAGTTCCTCCCCAAAGTCTATGAACTCCAAGACAAGATTCGAGAACTTCAGGCGGAAAACGCGCCGCAAAAGGAAATCGACCAAGTGATGACGGTCATCAACCGCGTTATTAATTTGCATGAACTCAATCCGATGCTCGGTCACCGCGGCTGTCGCCTTGGAATTACTTATCCTGAAATTTACAATATGCAGACGCGTGCCATTATTGAAGCAGCGTGTGAATTGGCAAAAGAAGGAATTGTTGTCAAACCCGAATTGATGATTCCGCTGGTAGGGCACGTCCGGGAACTGGAATTGACTAAAAAAGACGTTCAAGAAGTTGCGGGTCAAGTGATGAAAGAATATCATGTTCAGATTGAATACAGTGTCGGAACGATGATTGAATTGCCGCGCGCCGTCATTACGGCGGACCAAATCGCAAAAGAAGCGGATTTCTTCTCCTTTGGAACCAATGACTTGACGCAGACCACATTCGGTTTTTCAAGAGATGACGTTGCCAAATTCATACCGCTTTATATTGAAGACAATATTTTAGCCAACGATCCGTTTGCCGTTCTTGACCGGGAAGGCGTGGGCGAATTGATGAAAATCGGTATCGCCAAGGGACGAAAGACAAAACCGGGTCTGAAAATGGGAATTTGCGGCGAACACGGTGGAGAGCCCAATTCCATCATTTTTGCCAATGAAATCGGACTCAACTATGTCAGCTGTTCTCCTTACCGGGTTCCGATTGCACGGCTGGTGGCGGCACAGGCAACGATTGCAAAAGAAAAACAATAAGGCTCTTATAAAACCGGCATTTGCCGGTTTTATTATTATGTCATTTTTCCATTGATTCATGTCAATTTATGTTTATTCTTATTGATTTTATTGGTTTTATTATCTTTCTGATTTTTCCATTCTCTTTTAGTTTTTGTCTTTACATTTAATAATTAATTTTACCATCTTTATAAATGATTAATTATTTTCCATAAATTTATATTTACCATCGTTTTATTGGATATGTCTTTTCATTTTCCAAAATCAAAAGATTACAGGTGTTATCCTATATGAATAAAAAAAAGACGGAACAAAAAACTATACTGGTGGACACTGCTCCTCCTTGGTATACTCTTCCGGAAGCGGAAATTTTATCTAAACTGAATACGAATGAAACAGGTCTTTCTCATGAAGAAGCTCAAAAACGGCTTTTGGAACTTGGTCCCAACTTATTGGATGATGGAAAAAAACGCTCTCTTCTCTCGATTTTTCTTTCTCAATTTGCTAATTTAATGATTTGGGTTCTCATCGCAGCGGCGATTATCACGGCTTTTCTGAGTTATACCGAACACGAACTTCCGATTGACAGTATTATTATTTCGATTGTGGTCATTCTAAATGCGGTTCTTGGAACTGTTCAGGAAGCAAAAGCGGAATCTTCCATCGAGGCGTTGAAAAAAATGGCGGCGCCCAATGCCCGCGTTTTACGGCGCGGGACAATTCAAATGATTCCGGCGGCGGATTTGGTTGCCGGAGATGTTGTTCTTTTGGAAGCCGGCGATTCGGTTCCGGCGGACCTTCGCCTTCTGACGTCGAGTTCTTTAAAAATAGAAGAAGCGGCATTGACCGGAGAATCTCAACCTGTTTCTAAAAAGATCATGGCGGTTGAAGCAGCCTCCTTAGGCGACCGAGTCAACATGGCTTTTATGGGAACAGCGGTTACATATGGCCGTGGAAGCGGGGTCGTCGTGGCGACCGGAATGCAAACGGAAATCGGCCATATTGCAAATCAATTGACGTCAACGGTGAAGGAAATCACCCCGCTTCAAAAGCAGCTCAATCAAATTTCAAAAGCGATTTCTGTTTTAGTTATTGTGATTGCCGCACTTGTTTTTGTAATCGGCTACTTGGGCGGAAGCGACATGATTGATATTTTCCTCACCGCTGTTTCATTGGCGGTTGCCGCAATTCCGGAAGGCTTGGTGGCCGTGGTGACCATTGTTTTAGCACTGGGCATGTCCCGAATGGCCAAACGCGGCGCGCTTGTCCGGCGTCTGCCCGCGGTGGAAACGCTTGGCTCCACACAAGTGATTTGTTCCGACAAAACCGGAACGCTCACACAAAATAAGATGACGGTTCAAAAGGTTTGGAATTTCGGCGACATCGAAGATGTCCGTTCTCCGGAAATCGTTCCGCTTTTGGATGCTTTGGGTCATTGCAACGATTCCCGTTTGGACGAAAATTCAAATCCGATCGGCGATCCGACTGAAAATGCTCTTTTAAATTTCTTGACTTTCCATCAGCTTTGGACGGTGGAACAAATTCGTGGCCGGAAACGCGCCGGAGAAATTCCGTTTGATTCCGATCGGAAACGCTCAACAGTTGCGGTTGCGGCCGACCAAATCTTTTCAAGCGGTACCGCAAAGCCGGATTCCAAACTTCGAATTTATGTCAAAGGCGCGCCGGAATCCATTGCCGGCCGGTCAAGTTTTGTTTTCAAGGACAGTCAAGTCATTCCGATGACGGATGAACTTAAGTCCGCCATTTTAAGCGCGAATGAGGAAATGGCCGATAAAGCGCTTCGGCTTTTGGCTTTTGCGTACAAAGACGAGGACTCTATCCATGCGGAAGACATGGAAAACACGGAAAACGGACTTGTTTTCTGTGGTCTTGTGGGAATGATTGACCCGCCACGTCCGGAAGTTAAAGACACCGTCAAGACTTGCCGCAAAGCGGGAATTATTCCGGTGATGATTACGGGCGACCATAAAACAACAGCCGTCGCGATTGCAACCGAATTGGGTCTTTTGGATGACGGACGGATTGCGATTACCGGTGCGGATTTGGAAGCCATGAGTGAGGCGGAATTGGACAACTCTGTTGAGAAAATCGGCGTTTATGCCCGTGTTTCGCCGGAGCATAAAGTTCGAATTGTAACGGCCTGGCAGAAAAAAGGCAAGATTGTCGCGATGACCGGCGATGGTGTTAACGATGCGCCCGCACTGAAAAAAGCGGACATCGGCGTCGGCATGGGAATTACCGGGACGGATGTTTCCAAAAGCGCGTCGGATATGGTTCTCATGGATGACAATTTTGCGACCATTGTGGTGGCGGTTGAGGAAGGGCGCAGTATTTTTGACAATATTCATAAGACTGTCCGTTTCCTTTTGTCGTCCAACATGGGGGAAGTGATCGCGATTCTTTCTGCAACGGTCATTGGTTTTACGCTTTTAAGCCCGATTCATATTTTATGGGTCAACTTGGTGACGGATACGTTTCCGGCATTGGCGCTTGGGGTTGAGCCGTCGGAAAAAGATATTATGGACCGGCAACCGCGTGATCACACCGTTCCGTTTTTCAACAAAAAGGAATGGGGACGGATTTTTACAGTCGGTTTGGTGGAAGCCGTTTTGACCCTGGGCGCTTATTATTTCGGCAGCCGTGTCTCTCCGGAAACCGGCATTACGATGGCGTTTTTGACGCTTTCTCTTGTCCAGCTGTTTGCCGCCGTTGGTTTCCAATCGGAGCGGCACAGCATCTTTTCCATCCAACCTAAGAAGCATCCGTATTTGTGGTTGGCATTTTTCGGGTCGGCCGCACTTCAATTGGTTGTTGTCTTAGTTCCGTTCCTCCGGGATATTTTCGGGCTGGTCGACTTGGACATGAAGCAATGGATGGAAGTTTTGATTTTGTGTATCCTCATGCTTTTGTTTGTGGAATTTCAGAAATGGATTGCACGGCTTCGGCATGAACACAACTGATAAGAAATAAAATCAACTGAAAAATCATTTTTCTATTCGAGGAATGATTTTTCATGTTCTCCTATTTTTGCGGTGCTGTCTCATGCATTGTTTTTATATTCTGATTTTTATTTTTTTATTGAATATTTTTTTAATTGGATGCTTTTCTTTAAATATTATCAATTGGATAGAATTTTTGGAGAATTCATATGGATTATCGGGTTGGAGAAATCGGCCGTGTTCTTGTCCTTCGGGTGGATCATGGGGAAGATATTTTGGAATCAATCAAGAAGGTTGCCGTATCTGAAAATGTCCGGATGGCAAACTTTGTTCTGTTGGGCGCGGTGGAATCCGGAAATTTGGTGGTCGGCCCGAAAGAAAATGTCCGCCCGCCGAATAAAATGTGGGTCGGATACGATGACGCGCACGAAATTGTCGGTGTCGGAAACCTCTTTTGGGAAAATGATGTTCCTGTCATTCATTTACATGCGGGTCTTGGAAAAGGCGCGAATGCATTCGTCGGTTGCGTTCGAAAAGAAAACATTGCTTTCATGGTCACGGAAATTTTTATGTATGAACTGACCGGATTTGATGGCGTTCGTTTGTGGTTTGAAGAAGAAGGCTATTCTAAAATACGGTTTTTATAACGAACATTAAAAACCAATCGATTGTTTTTTCAAATCTTTAAAAATCGGATGCTGTAAAGCGTGCATATGCCGCCCGGACAAAAATGAAAATGAAAATGAAAATAAAAAAGAAAATAAAAAAGAAAATAAAAATGAAAATAAAAAAGAAAATAAAAAATGAGAACGAACAAAACAAAAAAATTTTAAATTTTTATAAATTGGTTTGAATATTTTATAAAAATTCAGCATGACATCAATTTAATTTGTTTTTAAAATTTGAAGGTTCTTGTTTCTCAAATCCTTTTGACGATGTTGTTCATTTATGTTTTTTTAAAAAATTTGGTTTTAAAATCAAATATCTTATCGGTAATTTTTTTGAATAAGAATTCAGTTTTTAAATATTAAATTTAGAAAATGTTGTTGGGGGTCAACATTTTCTGAAAAGTATTGGAATTGGATGAATGATGTTTTACGGAGGTTTGATTTTTCAGACAAAAAAGAATCGTAAAGCAATTTTATTTTCTCTTAATTCCGGTCTCCTAATATTTTAAGGGATATATATACTTATCTCTTACCGGAAATCTCCTTTTTTTAAGCTTTCCACTTCCGTTTTTTGAATAATTTTTTGAAGCGGAATCTTTGTTTCTTTCGCGATTTTTCGGCAATCTTCATATTCGGCTGAAATATGTACAATTTCGCCTTCCGGCAACCGCGCAATCTTGACCGGAATTTGGTATTTTTTTCCGGCAAACTCCATTTCAACGTTTCTCATTTCCCGGGAAACAGACAGCCTGTGCCTGGATGGAATCACCCGAATCCCCAAAGATCCCGTTTCCATTATGATTTTTCGAGCCAATTTTTCCGAATCTTTTGGCTTTGCGATGACTCGAATCAAATGAGCCGGACGCCCCTTTTTCATGAAAATCGGCACAATCGAAACGTCCCGAGCCCCCATCTCCATCAAATCATCCGTAAGACAGCCGAGGATTTCACCGGTCACGTCATCCACATTTGTTTCCAAAATTTCGATTTGCTCTTTCGGAAACTCAAAACTGTGGGCAAAAGTGTCGGTTTCCTCTGTTTTTTCTTTTAAGTCCATGAGCGATAAACGCAAAACATTCGGCAAAGCCGTGTCAGCAGACCCGGCACCGTATCCGGTTAAAATTTCTGTTCCGGTCATGAGTTGGGCGGGTTTTGAGAAATGTGTCAAAAGAGCGGCGCCTGTCGGCGTTAAAAGTTCAATTTCTCCTTTGGAATAAAAAGGCAGTTGTCCGGCCCGAAGAATCTCAAGCGTCGCCGGCGCCGGAACCGGAAGCTCTCCATGCGCGCACTTGACAAAACCGCCACCGACATTGATATTTTTACAAAAAATCTGTTCGTAGGTGGTTTTTTTATTTTGAGCCAAATCATAAAAACCGGCGCAAGCCCCGACAACATCCGCAATCGCGTCATTTTGTCCAGTTTCATGAAAATGAAGATGATCCAACGGCTTTTTGTGAATTTTGGATTCGGCTGTCGCAATCCTTTCAAAAACGGATAATGCATCGGATTTAATTTTCGGATTTAAGGGTGCTTTTTGAATCCCTTCCACAATTTCAAAATATGTCCGCGCATTATTTTCGTGATCTTCTTCAATGATTGCTTTGGATGCGCCCATCCCTTGCTTAGATACGGGCCGGACAGAAAAAGAAACGTCGGCCACCGCGGAAATATTTTCCCGAATAAATTCGGGGGATGCGCCCAAATCCAAAAGTGCTCCCAAAATCATATCTCCGGAAGCCCCTGAAAACGGATCCAATACCAGAACTCTCATTTTATTTTCCCCTCCGACTTTTTGTCTCCCTTATTCATCTATGTCTGTTTTTGTTTCTTTCTTTTCATTCATTTCCGCCGGAGTTTTTCCATCCGGTTTGCGATGCGGGCGGCATAGGCCCCGGCCACAAACCCGGCATCGATATTCACGACACTGATAACAGAACACGATTGAAGCATAGACAAAAGAGCGGCTTGTCCTGATTTTCCGGCGCCATATCCGGTTGAAACCGGAAGGCCAATGACCGGCGCGTCGATGATTCCGGCAACAACGGTCGGCAGCGTTCCTTCCCGTCCCGCGGCAACAACCACCGCATCCGGTTTTGCATCTTTTAACTTGTCCGCTTCCAAAAATAAGCGTTGATAACCGGCCACGCCGACATCGTAAATCTCAATCGTTTGGCATCCCATCTCTTCCGCTGTCATTTTTGCTTCTTCCAAGACGGAAATGTCAGCCGTCCCGGCCGAAATAAAAGCGACAAGACCACCGTTTTCTTTTCTTTTTGTTTTTCCGTCATGCACAATGCAGACCGATGCACTTTTTCCGTTTTCGATAAATTCAAATTCAGACTGAAGGGCCTTTAATTTTTTCTTGGAGACCCGCGTCACCAAGACACGCCCGTTAGATTCCATTTGTGCCCGGACAATTTTGATTAAATCCTTGGTTTTCTTCCCCTCGGCCAAAACCGCTTCGGGAACTCCTGTTCTTTTGCACCGGTACGTGTCGATTTTAGCAATATCCGACACGGCCAAAAATCCCATGGAGCGGATGTTTTCTTCGGCCGCGGTCAAGTCTATTTCCCCCGCCCGATATTGTTTGAGAATTTTTTGAATATCCATAAGTTTTCTGCTTTTATCAATATGCTTAAATCTTTTATATCTATCTCAAACAATCCAAATTAAAATTAAAATCCAAATCCAAATCCAAATCCAAATTCAAATCAAAATCCAAATCCAAATCCAAATCCAAATCCAAATCCAAATCAAAATCCAAATCCAAATCCAAATCCAAAAACACAAGTTCATGATATTTCATTATATTTTTAAGGATTTTTTTCTTCAAAAAACTCTTTTCCTTCTCTTTTTATCAATATAATCCATGACAAATTTATCTTATTTTTTTGTCTATGACAAGACTTTTAAATTATCGCTCATTTCCATAAATGAGTTGTTTTTTAGATTTATCTAAAAATATGAAAATAATTGAAAAAATGAGTTGAAATGATTCAAAAGAATTAAATTTCAAGATGAGTTGAAATATTTCAAAATTCAGTTTTCATAAAAAAAGCAACGGTACTTGTTAAAAACCTATTGGAAAGGCTGATATCCATGTCCATGTTACCTGCAGAAGATCACAAACTGATCGTTGAAAAGTTAGGCCGCGAGCCCAACACTTTAGAGCAAGGCTTTTTTTTAAATCTTTGGAGCGAACACTGTTCCTACCGCTCAAGCGGCGTTCTTTTGAGAAATTTCAAAACCGATGGTGAAAATGTCATCATTGGTCCCGGGGACGATGCCGCGATTGTTAAATTCGACGATGAGTACGTTCTCTCGGTTGCTATGGAAAGCCACAACCATCCTTCTTATGTTGATCCTTACAGCGGTGCCGCAACCGGAGTCGGTGGAATTGTCCGCGATGTCATTTCCATGGGCATGCGATCCGTTGCCGTTTTGGCTCCGTTTTATATCGGTCCTTTGGATTCCGAGAAAAACCGCTGGCTTTTTGATAACATTTTACAAGGCTCAGCAGACTATTCCAAAACCATAAAAGTCGCAGCCGTTCGCGGTGAATCTTATTTTGACGAGCGTTACAACGGAAATCCTCTGGTAAATGTGGTGTGTGTCGGCGTCGGCAAAAAAGAAAACATCATGACTTCCATTCCCAAAGCCGCCGGAAATCGGTTGATTCTCTTTGGCTCAAAAACAGGCCGAGACGGGCTTGGAGGCGCATCGTTTGCATCCAACGCGATGGCGGAGGACGAAGACGTGCCGGAGAAATCAGCAATTCCTGCCGGAGATGCAGATTTGGAAAGACGCCTGATTGACGCGACAATTGAAATTATTGAAAAGAAATTGGTGGAATCTTGCCGTGATTTGGGTGCGGCCGGAATGGCTGGCGCGACTTCTGAACTTCCGGACAAAGGTGGCCTTGGCGCACTGATTTTGGCGGACGCCGTTCCGGTCAAATACGACAACATGACCGCTTATGAAATTATGCTTGCGGAAACTCAGGAAAGAATGCTTGCGGAAATCAAACCCGAGAATGTCCCAAAAGTCTTGGACATTATGAAAAAGCACGATGTTCCGGCGGCAGATATCGGTTATTTAACCAAAGAACCGGTTTACCGGGTTGAATACAAAGGAAAAATAGAAGTAGAGCTTCCGCTTCGGTTTTTGGTCCAGGGTGTTCCTAAATTTGAGTTGCCGTCCAAAGAGCCGGCAAAAAGACCGGCGGATTTGATTTCCAAAAAACCCAAGTCGCCGCAAACGCCGGATGAAATTAAAAAATCCGTTTTGACGTTGATTTCTTCTTACAACTTAGCTTCCCGCAAATGGGTTTGGGACAAATATAAAGAAACAACTCTTCCGAGTGTCGTCGGCGAAAGCGGCGGAGACGCCGGAATTATAAAAGTGACCGACAAAAAGGGAGTTGCAATGACTTGCGGCTGCGAGCCGGCTGTTTCTCTTTTGGATCCGTATATCGGTGCGACGATCACGGTCATTGAAAATGCCATGAATGTTGCGGTCAAAGGGGCACCAGGTCTTTGTTTATTAGACAATTTAAACTTCGGAAATCCCAAAAAACCGGAACAATACTGGGTTTTAAAACAATCCGTTTTGGGAATGGCAGATGCTGCCAAAAAGCTCAACATTCCGGTGGTCGGCGGAAACGTTTCTCTTTACAATGAAAGTGATGAATTCAACACCGCCATTCTTCCGACGCCGGCAATCGGTGTTTTGGGAATTGTTTCTTTTGAAAAACCGGTCCCCTCTTCCTTCTTTAAGGCGGCGGATGAAACCGTTATTATGGTGGGTACCACTAATCCGGAAATGGGCGGCAGTGAATATTACCGTGTTTCTAAAATGGAAATGGCCGGCGTTGTTCCGTCTGTTCCGGCGGATTACGAAAAAGTTGTCGCCAAAATCGCGGAAGTGTGCGCGTCCGGATTTGTAACAACAGCGCATGATATTTCAAAAGGCGGCATTGCGGCGGCATTGACTAAAATGGTTTCCAATGTTGGAGCTGATGTGGATTTGTCCAAAATGAACGGTCTTTCCGATGAAATCTTATTCTCAGAATCTCCGGCGCGGGCTATTCTTACGACTAAATCTCCGGAAAAAGTCATGGCACTTTTAAACGGAATTCCGGCAATTGAAATCGGAAAAACAAAGAAATCCGCCGACTTGAGCCTCAAACTCAATGCCGGAACAGTTGTTTTGACAAAAGCGGAAATTGATGAAGCATCTTCTACAATTGAAAAAGCCATGAAAAAAGGATATACGCAAAAATCTTACTGATTTTTGAAAAATTAAAATGAAAATGAATGAAATAAACTAAAAAGAAATGAGTCTTCTCATTTCTCTTTTTTCATCTCTTTTTCATTCATTTATTTTTTAATTTATTCTATTTTTTAATTTATTTTTGGCTTTGGCGGTGGCGGGCGCGCGTTACGGCAACACATTTTTTTAAAAAAATCAAAAAATAGCGGTTCATTTTAAGATATTTTCTTTTAATATTTCCATGCGTGGTTTTTATTTTAACAGTTGTTTTTTTATTTTTTTGTCTTTTGATTGCTTCCATTTATTCATTTATTTATTTTCCTCAAATTCCGCATCAATCGCATTTTCTCTTTCCATTTGGTGTTGCAAGGTTTCGCATGAAGCGTTGGATTCGGTTCTATTGATGGCTTCTTTTTTTTGCGCTTCATTTCTTTTTCTCATGAGCCGGTTGACATCAAACATGATTTTCAGAAGCATCACGACAATCAAAACGAGGAATAATTTTTGCCAGAGGTCTAAGTCTTCCAGAACCATTTTATTTCCTTCTTATTTTCCTTTTATTTACTTTTTATTTTTCCTTTCCTTCTTTATTTTGAAAAGAAAAATAGCTTAAATCCTATAAATACCCGGCAGTTTTTCATCCGGTTGAGGTGAAAATTTTTTAAAAATTGGATTGTTTGACCGTTAAGGATATATTGAATTATTTCATTTGTAGCAGACAACCCAAAGGACGATTTAAATATTATTTATTTCATTCATGAGGTCAATTTAAATAAACATAATCGGGGCTGTGGCCTAACCTGGTAGGGCGATGGGCTCCAGCGGATATTTATGATGAGCAACGGGTCAACCGAGCGTTTTCCGACGGGAAAATGCAATGAGGAGCCGTTGGAGCGCTGAAGTTTTTGCGCGGTACAGAGTCGCCGGAGAACGGCAATTCGGAGAGACCCGTCGGTTGTGAGTTCAAATCTCACCGGCCCCACGTTTTTATTTTTGAATGAGAATTTCTATTCTCCATTTTTTTATTTTTCATTTCTGTTTTTTCCACTTCTGCTCATATTCGGGCAAACTGTCCCGAAAATTCGAGACGCATTCCGCGTCTCGAATTTTTCGGAAAACACTATTCTGATAGGAAGTGTGTGGTAAAATACAGCAGCAATGTTAAAAACTATAAACGGTCGCAGCAATGTTAAAAACTATAAACGGTCGCAGCAATGCTAAAAACTGTAAACTATCGCAGCAATGCTAAATACTGTAAACAGTCGCAGCAGTTGCAAAATCTAAAAAATTCGTCTCTAGTTTTTGTTTAACTTTTTCGAAAATGTGTCGCTATAACGCGTGCGGCGGCAGCATCCAAAACAGAATAATTATAAATAGTTGCAGCCGTCATAAAAATTAAAAAGAGTAGCTGCAACAAGATTTAACAATTATTTTCGTTATTTTTTCATTTTGTCTTCATTTTTATTTCTTTTTATTTGCTGCTTCCGACATTGCAATCATATCTGCGGCACCTGTTGTGTTTGTCACCACAATTAAATTCTTTTCCCGAGCGATTTCGGAAAGCGTTTGAAGTTCTCTTAAGCGGATTGCGACCGGAATTTCATCATACAACACGGCAGCGTCACGCATTTTTGTTGCGGAAATATGCTCGCCTTCCGCCAAAATAATCCGGGAACGCTTTTCACGTTCGGCTTCCGCCTGTTTTGCAATCGCGCGCAACATCGAGTCCGGAAGACTCACATCCCGAATCGTCACGGAAGATACTCGAATTCCCCATGGGTCAGTATCCCGGTCCAGCAATTTCTGAAGTTCCTCATTGACTTTTTCACGTTGCGTCAAGACTTCATCGAGTTCCATTTGTCCCAAAATATCGCGCAGTGTCGTTTGCGCAAGCATCGATGTCGCATATTTGAAGTTTTCCACTTCCGTAATGGCCATTTGCGGGTCCACCACTTTGTAGTAAACAATCGCGTCCACCGTAATCGTCACGTTGTCTTTGGTAATGATATCTTGTTTCGGGACATCAATCGTGACGGTTCTCATGTCGATTTTTTCATATTTGTCCAGAACCGGGATTGTAAAAAAAACACCGGGTCCTTTGACGCCGTTTAACCGTCCCATTCTGAAAATAACGACACGTTCGTATTCTTTAATGACATGTATCATTTTTTAGCCTCCGTTTTGCAAAATAAAATATTTCAAAATCTATGAACACAATGTATACAAAATACAAATATTTAAAAGGATAATATTTTTCATTTATATTTGATGCTGTTTTTCAATATTATTTTTCAATATTATTTTTGATTTATTTCGTTTTTTGCAATAATTTATATTCTAATATCGTTTTTACTTCCCAGTGAGAATTATGAGTGAAAAATGTTCAAAATGCCGGGGCGAAGGTTTTCTTCTTTTGGAGTCCGGTCCCTGTCCGAAATGCAGCGGCACAGTCGGCTCAACCGGCTCGGGAAAAACCAAATCCATCAACTTAATGGACCTCTCGGAAAAAAATTTAAGTTCTTTTGTAAGCGGCACCTGCGATGTGTGCGGCGGCACCAAAACGTATGAAAAGAAACAAAAGTGCGATGAATGCCGCGGCAAAGGTGAAACTCTCAATTGCAGCCGGTGCGGGCGTCCGATTCCCTACCTCAATTCCAATGGGGAAGAAATCTGCAATTCTTGTTTATCATCGTCGGTTGTTTATGTTTTGGATAATTCCTGTGATTACGATGATTTGGAAAGCGGAAGGCTTTACAAAGGCTGTGTGGACGGCGTTGTCGCAAACCTCGGCGCTTTTGTCAAACTCAACGACGGCATCAAAGGACTCATGCATGAGAAAAACTTTGAAGCCGGACACGCAAGTCTTCAAAAAGGCGATTCTTTGATTGTTCAGCTCAAAAACATCAGCCGGCAGGGCCGGGACACAAAATTGGATCTGGTGCCCAAAAAACCGCTGGATTATCAAATCATTGATGTAGAAAAAGAAATTCCTCTCTCCCGAATCGGAGATTTGACGGCAAAAGACAACGGCAAGGTCATCAAGATGCTCGGCGAAGTTTTGCAAATCAAACAAACCGGCGGGCCGACGATTTTTACCATCGCTGATGAAAGCGGTCTTGTTCCCTGCGCCGGCTTTGAAAGCGCAGGCAAGCGCTCTTATGTTGAAATTATGACCGGAATGGCTGTAGCCGCCGTCGGGGAAGTCAATCTGAGAGATAATTCCATTCAAATCGAATTGTTGAGTTTAAAAAAGCTCTCGGATGACGAAACAAAGTCTCTTTTACAGCGCGTGGACGCGGCGATTGATGTTCGGGCTGAGCCGCATGATATCTCTTTTTTGGTTCAAAGCGATGTTTTAGAAAAGCTTCGCCCGGCGATGCTTCAGGCCGCAAAAGAAATCCGAAAAGCAATCTTTCGCTCCCGGCCGATTATTCTGCGCCATCATGCAGATGCGGACGGAATCACGTCGGCAATTGCGATTGAAAAAGCTATTTTGCCGCTGATTCGTGAAATCGGCGGCTCGGATGCTGAATACAAAACTTACAAGCGGTCGCCGTCAAAAGCGCCGTTTTACGAACTGATGGACGTTGTCAAAGATGTATCCTACGCGGTGGAAGATGAAATCCGCTACGGTCAACCAATGCCGCTGGTCGTGATGGTGGACAACGGTTCCACCGAAGAGGATGTTCCGGCCTACAAACACACGCAAGTGTATGGCATGGACATTGTTGTGATTGACCACCACCATCCGGACGACGCGGCGGATGATTATTTGCTGGCACATGTCAATCCGTATAAAGTCGGCGGCGATTTCGGCCTGACGGCCGGCATGCTGTGTACGGAAGTGGCGCGAATGATTAATCCGGACGTGTCGGACCAAATTTATCATTTGGCAGCGGTGGCCGGTGTCGGCGACCGTTCGCAAGCTCCCGAATTTGAGCAGTATTTGGATTTAGTTTTGGGAAAATACACATTGGAACACTTAAAAGAAATGGCGCTTGCTTTGGATTATGAACAGTATTGGCTCAAATTCGGAAGTGGTGTCGGAATTATTGATGATATTTTAGATATGCGCGACCATGACATCCATCTCCGTCTGGTGAAAATGCTTTGCGAACAGGCAAGCGGCATGATTCGCGACCAGTTGGATGTGAGTCTTCCCAATGTCCAATCGACAACGCTCAAAAGCGGTGCTGTCTTGAATACGATTGACGTGGAAAAGTTTGCCCACAAATTTACATTCCCGCCGCCGGGAAAAACGTCGGGGGAAATTCATGACATTATGTGTAATGTCCGCTATCCCGACAAACCGGTGATTACCTTGGGACTGGGTCCCGATTTTGCGGTTATCCGGTCGAAAAAAGTTCTGATGAACATCCCGCAAATCGTACGTGAACTTCGGGAAGAATTGGTCGGCTCGGGTGTCAACGGCGGCGGACACTTGGTGGTCGGCAGCATCAAATTCGTCGAAGGTGCGGCTGATGTTGTCATTTCCAGGCTGATTGAAAAATTAGGCGAAGCGGATGTTGAAAATGAGTAACGTATAATGAAATCATTTTTCAAAATAATTATTTAAAAAAGTCTTTTAAAAAATTCAAAATAAAAAAAGCCGGAAAAGTTTTTCTTTTCCGGCTTTCATTTTTCTTTTAGTTTTTCTGTTTTTAGCTTTTAGTTTTTCTGTCTTCTAAATCTTTGTTTTTCAAATTTTTTCGTTTATTCTTTTTTTCTTTTTCGAAGGAGCAGAAGTAAAAGAATTGTCAAAAGAAACGCAGCCAACAGAAGAGCAATGTTTGCAAACATCCATTTGTCTTTCTGCTCAATCGGGACCGGATTGCATGTTTTTGAGACCGGGGTCGAGTTGTTTTCGGTCGGCGGTTCAAATCCTCTGATTTCTTCTGTCTTTTGCGGGTCTCTCACAGTCGCATTGCCGGTTCCGCCACCGGGTTCCGCCGGTTTTTCAAAGACGGCATGAATGGTGTTGGTTCCGGACGCGAGCTCGTAGTAATCAACGGTTACTTCATCCCCGACAACAGTTTTTTGGGTTTGAGTACCATCTCCGGCCGTTAATGTAATGGATTTAATGTTCCAGCCGCCAGCCGCTTTTGCATAAAGCGTAACGCTGGATGGCGTTTCCGGGGAGGGTTTAAGGGTGACGGAGGATGGCTTTGTTGGATCGCTTGTTAAATAAAATTCTCCTTGTCCTTCGTGAGAAATTCCCAAGTCAAGAGGTCCTGATTTTTGTTTTGCCAAGATGACAACCGCATATCCTTGTTTTTCAGCGTCGGTCGTATCAATTTTTAATTCCAAGCCGTTTGAAACACGGGTTGGCGTTATAAATTGGTTTGTGCCTGTAATCACCGAGTTTACATCTAAAGGTGCTGCCACGGCCTGGTATTCAAATTTGTCAATGTCTTGCGGCAAAGGTGGGAGGTATGGAATGGTCACAAAACTGAATGAGGTTCCGGATGTTTTTGAGTCTACCCACAGACTGTTTTTGATGGCACCGCTGTATGTAGTATGTTGACCGATTATTGCACTTTGGAGCGTATCGGATTGTGTTTTATTCAACGTTCCAAAAATCATCGTGGATTGAAGATTGCTGACATTAACTGCTTGATGGAGGCCCAAGGTTTCGGTTGGAGCCGTCTCATTTCTGATAGAAACACCAATTAACTGATCTCCTAAAATCGCATTTTTTCCGATGAGAATGGAATGACCGCCTGTAGTACCAACTAAACTTTCAGAAGATGCATTTGCTTTAGTTGTTCCAATTGCAATATCTTTTCCATAGCTGGCGTTTGTGGTATCTGTAATGATGTTATCTTTGATTGTTCCACCATTAAATATGAATCTTGGACCGATTTTCCCGTCGTCTGTTCTTCCTGTAACAAAAACACCGCCACCAACAGCAGCTTTGTTGTTTGAAATCGTGCCGCCATTCATTATAAATGTGCTGGACTTGAGGATGGATATGCCACCACCTCCATAATTACTTGAGCCAGAATTTACATCAAAAAGACCTTTTGCTTCATTTCCAGAAATGATTCCTCCTGCCATTGTAAGTATTGAATTGCTATTGAGATAAATACCACCGCCTGCACCGCCATCATTATGTTCTACAGTATTATTTGAAATATTTCCATTTTTCGTAATTTCTGCAACACTTTCAATTATATATATTCCACCAGCATTTCCCTTTTTACAAACATTGTTTGAGATTTCGCCATCAATAGTTGTACCAAGTTCAGAGGGGTTGGTTGAATTCTTCGTGTTCTGAATATAAACAGCTCCGTTCGAAGCAATTGTATTATTTGATATTTTACTTCCTTCTTTCAGATTTAATTTAGCACCCGCTCCATTTGAATAGATGGCATGTGACACCTTAGAATTAGAAATGTTTCCATAAAAATCAATAGAACTTGTAGCTGCAATAATAATCTCTTTATTTTGGTTGTTAAAATTTGTGATTGTTGCGTTAAAAGTCAAAGCTGAGTTGTTCATGTTAATAAGAGCTCTTCCAACTACATTATCTCCTCCAATTGTGCTCCCCTCTTCCAAAATACAATTTGCACCAGTGGTCAAATAAATTGCCGAGTAACCGCCGGTGTTTATAATTTTTGAGCCTTCTCCCATGACAATCGTGGCATTTGGATGATACGCGGACAAAACAGAATCATAGACACATTTCCTCCAATTGGGGTTAGAACTATTAGACCAGCCGGGTGTATTATTTGTCTGTGTTGCATTATCCGGATTATTCGCATCGTCGAAAGTAATGTTTGTTAGTGTGACTTTTGCAATTTTATTTGGTTTATCATCATGGATGGCAACTTCCAGCATTCCCGGATTAAAAAAACCTCTCCATGTGTCCGAAGTTGTATTAAAATTCGCTCCGCGTATGACCCTAACGGCTGGATCCACTCCCTGAATTGTTATGTTTTTATTGACAACATATGCCCGGTCGACAATGGTAATATCATTTAACACAACAATGGTATCTCCATCTGCTGAATTAGCAACAGCTTTCGCAAAACTTGTGTCATAAGTTCCATCATTTGTATAAATCGGTGCGCCTGTTCCGACTTGTATTTCATCTGCGCTTGCATTCATCGGCAAAACAGCTAAAAGTAAAAGTATTGCAGCAACTGCGAATAAAATAGAATATTTTAATTTCATCTACGGTTCAACCCCTTTTCTATTCAAATTTTTGTTTTTTGGATTATTTTTATTATCATTTTTATAAATTATCAATAAATTAAACCAATTAGAAATAATCAGCGTATTTATAATATGATATTTAAAATATACTACAAATCTCTTGTACAATATTATATTTCATACATTTTATTTTCATTTTTATTTCTTTTATTTTTCATATTTCCAAGGCGTTTTTTATGATATTCTTATTCAGAATTTATATTATTTAGAAATATTTATTGGATTATAATACGTCAATATATATAAATTATATTATTACTCTCATAATAATTGACCATATAATGATACTATTTATTTTTTAATAATTATTTATTTCTATATTTTTATATGAATTCTATATTGATTTTAAGTATGATTGATTTTGTGATTGATTTTGTACACGTTATTTCCTACAAAAATAAAAAATCAAAACTGAACATTTGAAATAATATGAATTATTCTATCCATTCATCCAACGGTCTTATTCTTTTTGAAAGGTTTTGATCAGGACAGCTTCCTCTCTTTTTATCTCTTTTTTGCATGCTGTTGCCTATTTTTATCGAAATTTTTAACCGACGGTTTTTTATAGAACTTTAATCAGTTATTTGTAAGATTTCATCTGAAAATCAGTTCTCAAAACAGTAGGTGAAGAACAAATTATTGTAAATTTTAATTTCTTATCTATATTTTCTATTTACATTTTTTACATGAATCACATAATTACGGTATTACAGCTTACATGAATTATTCAGGAGATTTGATTTCTATGGCGAAAACAGGTCCGATTATTGTTTTAGATCCGGGAAAAGAAAGAACCAAAGGGAAGGAAGCGATTTTTATGAACATCACGGCGGCAAAAGCCGTCGCAAGCCTTGTTCAAAGCACGCTGGGTCCCAAAGGCATGGACAAAATGTTGATCAACAAACTGGGCATGGTTTCCATGACCAACGACGGTGTGACCATTTTAAAAGACATTGGCATTGAGCATCCGGCCGCAAAAATGATTGTGGAAGTCTCCAAGACATTGGAAAGCACGGCCGGCGACGGAACCACAAGCTCAGTCATTTTGTCGGCCGCTCTTTTGGACAAAGCGGAAAAATTGATTAAAAAAGGAATCCATCCAACAGTTATTGTTAAAGGGTTCAAAACGGCGGAAGACAAAGCGCTTGAAATTCTCAACGACCGCGCCATCTCCGTCAATTTCAAAACACCGGAAGGACGTGCCATCCTTAAAAAAGCAGCAATGACGTCTATTACCGGAAAAGCGCCCGACGTTCACAAAGAAATGCTGGCCGATATCTGTGTCAAAGCCACGGAAATCATTGAAAAAGACGGTTTTGTAGATGTCCGCAGTGATGTTATTTCCATTGTCGAACTCAATAAAAAGATTGAAGAAACAGAAGTGATTGAAGGAATCGCGCTGTCCACCAATTCTTTAAACAAAAAAGCGCCCAAAATCATTCAAAATCCGAAAATCGCAATTTTCGATGCCGAAATTGAAGCGCATAAAACCAAAGCCAAATCCAAAATGGTGGTCGGATCCCCCGAAGAACGCAACCAAATCATTGAAAACGAGCACCAAAACATGCTCGACATTGCCAAACAAATTGCGGACACAGGTGCCAATGTGATTTTCTCCACCAAAATGGTCAAGCCGATTGTTTTGGAATACTTTGACAAGCGCGGCATTTATGTTTCCCGTCCGATTGAAGAAAAAGATGCCGAACACGTTTCTTATGCGACCGGCGCGAAAGTGATTCGAAACCCGCGTGAAATTTCCGCGCAAGATTTGGGAGAAGCCGGACTCATGGAACAAGATCCCAGGGCGGACGGCGGAAAAACATTTATCCGTGATTCTAAAAAATCAAAAGTGGCGACGATTATCATTCGCGGCGAAACACTGCAGCATGCCGACAGCGTTGACACGTCCGTCGACGATGCGCTTTGGGTAGTCAAATCCATCATCGAAGATGGAAAAGTCATGGCCGGCGGCGGCGCTCCGGAAATCGAAGTCGCCCTTGCTTTGCGCGCTTTTGCGCCGACAGTGGATGGTTATGAGCAGCGGGTCATTTCCGCTTATGCCGATGCCGTTGAGGAAATCCCAAAAACGCTGATTCGAAACGGCGGCTTGGATGTCATTGATTTAACGTTGGCGCTTCGAACCGCCCATCTCAAAGATAAGAATGCCGGAGTCAACGTTTTCTCCGGAAAAATCGTGGACATGGAAAAGGAAGGAGTTGTCGAGCCGCTGCGTGTCAAAATCAATTCTATTAAATCTGCGACGGAAGCCGCAATTATGATTCTTCGGATTGACGATGTTCTGCGCGCCAAACACATCCGTGAAGTTCCGGATGTCAAGCCCGAACACATGGCGACCAGCTACAGCGGAATGGCGCCGCCGCAATTAAATGAACGGCGATGAGCTGATATTTTTCGGATTGATGAAAAATCAATCCGCATTTCTTTTTTTCATTTCATTTTTTGTCTCATTTCATTCATTTCTCTTATGATTCGTTTCTATTCGATTCGTTGCTTTTTTTTATTCCGGACAAACCATCCCGAAAATTCGGATGTGGGTCGCGTCCGAATTTTTCGGATTTGTTATTATGAATAGATATGTTGGTGGAAACAGACGCAGTAATGCTCAAACAGTATACGGTGCAGCAATTTTAAAATTTGAAAAACCAAATACTCGTTTTCATATTTTTAAAAAAATCAACCCACTGTTTTTGTTGAAAGTTTTTAAAAATCCGATGCCATAACGCGCGCATGCCACCGCTCAAAAAAATAAAAAAAGAATTGGGAAGAAATTTGAGTCTTTTAATAAAACAAAACCCAAATTCCAAGCAAAATGGAAATAATACCGCTGACCATTCTGATTTCTTTTTTATACTTTCGAATCAATTGGGTGAGCGCATATCCGCCGACAAATCCGACAATCAGGAGCGGGGTGATGACACCCACGCAAAAAATGAGAAGCATGCCCAAATCGGAGGCCGAGACGGAAAATCCGACATCAGATCCGGCAGAAACTGTTTTGTCGATGAGAACCAGCAAAAACGGAAATGTACAGGGGACTTTCACAAAGGAAAATAATATGCCCAGGACAAAAAGTCCGGGGTAGGATGCGACATATTTTCGGGAAATGGTTTTGTATTTTTCATCCCAGGATTTCGGCAAATTAAATAATCCGAGCAAATGAAGACCGATGACAATGACAAGAATTCCGACAACGGCGGAGACCAAAGTCGTTCCGGAAACCGAATGCCCGAAAATGGAAAAAAGTGTTCCGGAAAGCGATTTCTCAAACAAAATGAAAATAACGCCCAAAACCAAATAACTTAAAATCAGACCGGCGGCAAAGACAAAAACCCGAAGCAGGCTTTCTTTGGCATCCGTAAAACGAATTGATCCGGCAAAATTCGAATTTTTGTTCCCGTCTTCCAAATGTGCGGATTTTTCAGGATTTTTTGTGCCTGTAATTGTTTTTGAGGTTGCGGATTTTTCCGCATTTAAGGCTTTTTCATTTTCGGAGGCTTGTCCTTCCGCTTCGGCCGTATAGACAAAAATAAAGCCAAGCATAGCCATTAAACAGGTGGAAAGTCCCGCCAAAAAGCCAAGCGTGTACGCGAAAATCTTTGGCGATCCGGAGACAAAATCGTTCAGCCAAGTTCCCGCGCTGCCAAAAACGGACAAAAATGGGAAAAGTGTGAGGATGTCGGCAGACCCTTCGGGAATGCCGCTTGAATTTTTCAAAGTCGAGTAATCGGGAACAATTTCGCCTCGGAGGATTTTGATAATATAATTTTCTAAATAGCCGTCTGAAATTTTGTTGCTTTCAAACCGCTCCGTTCCGATGTATACTACCGGAACATGTGGATAGCCTTTTTCTTTCAACAAATCATAATTTTTCGGACGGTCAACATTGTATTTGACAACCGTGATATTATATTTTTCTACCAATTCGTCGATGATAGGCGTTGTTTGTTTACAAGTTCCGCATCCCGGCTGGAAGAAATATTCCAAAACAATTTCCTGTCCGGACGCATCGACGGCGGCAGCTGACGCTTCATGGAACAAAAGCGGGGAAAACGCCGCAAAAAGAATTAAAAAAATAAATGAAACCGTAAGGCGTGATTTAAATCCGGCAGATGGGAAAGACGCAGACGACATGGATTCGAACAGGGTTTGTTTTCATTTAAATGTTTTTAGATAAAATTTAAAAAATAGAATAAAAGGTTAAAAGTTAAAAATTAAAAGTTTTAAAATGAAGTGTGGCAATACAACAAAATAAACAAAAAACCATCCCGCTGTTTTTATAAATGTTTTAAAAGTGGGCGGTTGTAACGCGCGCCGGCGCCGGCATAAAATGAAAAAAACATAAGGAAAAGTTAAAAAAGAAGGTAAATCTGTTTATTTTTGTTTTTATTCTTCATCATCGACTTCATCGAAATTCTTGTAGCTGTCGGTTCCGACCATTGCCGCGGCAATCGAATCAATTCCGTCCAGCCACTCGGCAACGATACTCTCTTCCGGAAGAATCGTTAAACATTCTTCGTCAAAGTTCTGTCCCGAAATGACCGCCGCGCCAAGCGTTGCGATAATCGAAAACGCGATATCCAACTGCTCATCTTGCTCGGCAGCACCCGCGTCTTTAATCAGAGCTTTAAAATCAGCTTTTTCATCGTAGTCACCCAAGAAATACGCTTCAAATGCCGCCATGGAGCAGCTCAGCGAATCCTGAACGGAAAAAATCATCATATCGGCATCTTCCGATATCGGTGGAACTTCCGTCAGCACGATTTCCCGAACGCTGTCTAAAATTTCAAGCGCTTTTTCCTCATTCAGCGCGCCTTTATCAAAACGCGCGGAAATCTTTAAACAAGACAAAATGACATCATCCGCCATATTAACGAAAATCATCGCGCTTTTTTCAACTTTTTCCTCATCCTGAAGAGAAAAACCGCTGCTCTTGATTTGAGAAATCCAATTGTCCCAGCGGGATTTGGAATAAAATTCATAGTAGGGAAGTGTTTTTTCAGCCATTGATTCACCTTTTTGTTAAATTTTTTTGTCAGTCTTTCTCATTTTTTTGTTAAAATTTTATTACTCTAAAACTAAGTTGACACGTTTATATGTTTTGCCGTCCTTTTCAAACCCTTCAAAGGCGTCAACCACAATACATTTGTCTCCTTTTAACAATCCTTTGGGCGCGAACAAAGCATAGTTTAAGCCGTCATCTTCTTCTTTTCGGACAAAAATCGGCTCATATACAACTTTGGATCCTAAAACCGCTTTTTTGGAATCCACATACGCTTCCACCGGCGCGTTTTCAACCGCGACCGCAATCACGCCATCATCATGAAGCGCACATGTCAAATGATTGGTGTTTCGAATGGATGTGATTTTATATTTCCGTCCGGATTCCAAATTCAAACAAGTGCCGCGCACCTGGCATTTTTTGCACTCTTCCGTCTCCTGCATAAAGAAAAATTCACCGCCGGGCTTCGCCAAACGAGAACCGATTACCGTAATTTTAACAGCTGCCGCCATTTCCTCTCCCTCGCATCCCTCATATCACTTAATTTCTTGGAATAATTCAAACCTTTGATAAATCACATTAATTTGAAAACTTAACTGATGACTGATTGGTTTATTTGATTTTAATCTTTTGTCATGACCTTTTGTCATTTTTTTTGAAAATCCGGAATTATTAAATCACTTGTGTCACTGTTGCCAATTTTTCCGCGGCGGACGGGGCAAGTCCTGTTCCCAAAATCGTATACCGCTCCGGACGAATCGTCGGCGCCAAAAGCAGCGCCTCAATGATTTCCTCGCTTGAAATTCCCATTTCCGTGGCGGATGTCGGCACACCGATTTGAATCAATGCGTTTTGAATTTTTTTCCAGTCACCGCCATGCAAATACATCATCATTATGGCACCGATCGCACACTGTTCGCCATGAAGCGCCGGCTTTTTGGCAATCCGGTCCAGCGCGTGGCTGAACATGTGTTCCGAGCCCGACGCCGGCCGGGAAGAGCCCGCAATGCTCATGGCGACGCCGCTTAAAACGAGTGCTTTGACCACCAACCGCGCGGAACTGTCAAGCCCCGGACGAATGAGCCCTGCCGAGTCCATAATCATTTCCGCGCTCATTTTAGACATCAGCGCGGCAGAGTCACTAAAAGGCTCATTTTGATGGCGGCTTGCGAGTTCCCAATCCAAAACAGAGGTGCAATTGGAAATCACATCTCCGCAGCCGGCCGCAAGAAGCCGGAAAGGGGCGCGGGAAATAATTCCCGTGTCCGCAATAACGGCAATTGGCGCCTGGGCTTCATAAGATTCAGATTTTTCATCCGAATGAATCGATGCGCGGGATGACGCAATTCCGTCATGAGACGCAGCGGTCGGAACGCTGAGAAACGGAACATCACAGCGTTTGGATGCCAATTTTGCCAAATCAATGGACCGTCCGCTTCCGACACCCAAAAAACTCATTGGCTTAAAATCATGTGCGATGGCCGTAATTTTTTCCACTTCCTCAATCGAGGCCCTTTCGGATTTATAAACATAGCAGTCGTTCCCGCTTTTTTCCAAAATATCGAGAATCAGGTTTCCGGCAACATCCGCCGTATTTTTTCCGGTGACGATGAATGTCTTTCCGGTCAATTTTAATTTTTGAAGAACCGCCGGCGTTTCTTTTAAAACATCGTTTCCGATGATGACTTCCCGTGGAAACTGCATCCATTTGGATTCCCGAAGCTCATCCTCCCGCCATTGGCCTCCCGGAAAAGAAGATTGCCCCTTTTGTTCTTTTAAATTGCTCATTTGCATGATTCCTGATTGGTTTTTCAATAATTTTAAAATCCACATGAAAATCCGTACGTGAAAATTTTGCCTTATTTCTAAATAAATATGAACGAATGAATATAAAGCATGCTGTCCCATAAATTCATTTTAAACACACAATCATTTGTTATCATAATGTTTTGCAGTCCTCATGATTCGTAATGTTTTGCAGTCCTCATGATTCATAATGTTTTGCAGTCCTCATGATTCGTAATGTTTTGCAGTCCTCATGATTCATAATGTTTTGCAGTCCTCATGGGTTGTATTCATTATGTATGTCTTTTCAAATGGTGTCTTTTCAAATTGTATCTTTTTATAGTATTAATGCTGTCATCCTTACAGAAATTACATTAATTACAGATTGTACTTTTAGATTTTATTGGATATTCTTTCTTGGAACGGAAAAATTATGTCTTTTACTGAAACACTGACCGATTTTATTTATACATATTACATCAATCCGGTCCTTTATGATTCCGGCTACAACGTTTTTAATACATTGACGTGGGCGATCATTCTCGGAATTGCTGTCTATTTTATTATTTACACGCTTCGGAAAATGAAAATTTCCGTCGATAAAAATTTTATTCTCGCGGCGTTGCCGTATGTGGTCGCCGGCGCGTCTTTGCGGGTGGTCGGAGATTCCGGTGTCATTACCGCGCCGTACAGTTACGTTTTAATTACGCCAAATATTTATTTCTTTGTCTTTCTTGTCACCGTTTTATGTTTGTTGGTGTCGCTGCTCCTTCAAAAATTTAAATTTGTCCCCTCTTTTCACCGGCCATTTGCCGCCATCGGCTGCTTTTTGGCGGTTGCCGTATTTGGCGTTCTTTTTGTCACCAACGATGTTGCTCATTGGTGGGTTCCGATTGCGGTTGTCGGTGTCGGATTTACATTGACCGCGCTTTTCGGTCTCGCCGCAAAGAAGCTGGGCAGTACCATTTATTCCGACAAATTAAACCTGTCGATTTTAATGGCACATTTGATGGATGCCACGTCAACGGTCATTGGAATTGAAGTTTTCGGGTATTATGAAAAACACGTGCTTCCGTCTTATCTTATTGATTTAACCGGGTCCGCCCTGGTTATGTATCCGTTAAAAATCGCGATTTTCATGATTGTGGTTTGGATTTTGGACAAGGGACTGGATGCCGAAAGTACCGGCGAAGACAAAGATCAACTGGAAACGATTAAAAACGCGATCAAATTCGTGATTATCATACTCGGACTTGCGCCGGCCATCCGCAATTCTTTGCGTGTATTCTTTGGAATTTAAAAAACGGGAGGGAAATTATGGACAGCAGCAAAGACAGACACGAACCGATTTCAAGTGAACCGGAAAAAATAAATCCGGTGAACTCGGATTCGGTACAAAACGATTCGAAGAATGGCGATTCGATGAATAAAAATCCGGAGGATATCGGCTCGAAAAACTCCGGCGCGTTTTATCCGGACCCGGCTTGGGGAGACCCGATTCCTCAAAAAAAAATCGGCTATAAAGAGCGGATTTCCGAATTTTGGGGCGACAACCGGATTTATACGATTTGGATGGCCGTCGTTCTTGTAATTTGCTTTGCGGTCGGTTATTTCATTTCCGGGTCTAATCCGGAACTATCCGATGAATTGATGAAAACGATTGAACAAGCCATGAGCGGCATGAACATGGATGATTCGTTTCAGCTCTTCCTCCAAATTTTTTTCAACAATGCGCGGATCGCTCTTTTTGCCATCGCTTTTGGTATTGTTTTGGGACTCTTTCCCCTGTTCATCGCAATCGCAAACGGCTTGATGATTGGTATTGTGTCCGAATACATTGTCCGAACGCAAGGACTTTCCTATCTTTTGGTCGGCATTCTGCCGCACGGAATTCTTGAACTTCCGGCTATTGTTTTGGCGGCGGGGGTCGGGGTCCGGTTAGGAGCGGTGGTCTTTTCAAAATTAGTCGGCCGGAAAGTGACATGGGCTTCATTTTTCAAAGAACTCTCCAAGGCCGGGTACGGATATTTTTATTTGATTGTTCCGATGCTGCTTGTTGCGGCCGCCATTGAAGTTTATGTAACGGGAACGCTTCTTGATGTCCTGTTTGTCCCGTAATTGTCTGTTTTCGAAAAGATTTCCAAAAATCAAAAGGAAAGATGTTTGAACAATTCCTTTTTATAAGTCGGTTTTTATTTACCAAAAATTAATTCTTATAAGTGATTACAAATTTCAAATATTTACAGATTGATCGCAGGTGTTTTTCATGATTTCAAAAAACCAAATCAAAGAAACGATTGACAAGTATTACAACAATCCGGAAAAGATTAAAATCGGAACCATTGCGTCTCACTCCGGGTTGGATGTGTGCGACGGCGCCGCTGAAGAAAATTTTAAAACGGTTGCGTTTTGTAAAAAAGGACGCGATTTGACGTATTCCAAATATTTCAAGTCACAGCGCGATTCCCAAGGAAATCTCATCCGTGGAATTGTGGATGAGGCCGTCGTCTACGACAATTTCAATGAAATTTTACGCCCGGAAAACCAGCAAAAAATATTGGAAGACAGCGTCCTTATGGTTCCCAACCGCTCTTTTACATCGTATTGCAGCATTGACGCGATTGAATCTGATTTTAAAGTTCCGATTCTCGGCAGCCGCAACATGCTTCGCAGTGAAGAGCGTTCGGAATCCCAAAGCTATTACTGGATTTTGGAAAAAGCAGGCCTCCCCTTCCCGGAAAAAATTGACAATCCGGAAGATATCGACGCACTTGTGATGGTCAAGTTGCCGCATGCTGTTAAAAAATTAGAGCGCGGCTTTTTCACGGCGGCCAGCTACGAAGAATATTTGGAGAAATCCAACCGGTTGATTCAGCAAGGCGTCATCACAAAAGAAGCATTGTCCGGTGCCCGGATTGAGCGCTACATTATCGGTCCCGTTTTTAATTTCGACATGTTTTATTCCCCGATTGAAGAGGAAATGAGCCCGATTGAGATTTTGGGAATTGACTGGCGCTTTGAAACCAGTCTGGATGGGCACACCCGCTTGCCGGCGCCGCAGCAAATGAAACTTCAAGGCGCGCAAATCACGCCGGAATACACCGTTTGCGGACACAACTCGGCAACGCTGCGTGAATCTCTGCTTGAAAATGTGTTTGAGATGGCGGAAAAATTTGTCGAAGCGAGTAAAAAACACTACGATCCGGGCATTATCGGGCCGTTCTGCCTGCAAACCTGTGTGGACAAAGACTTGAATTTCTACATTTATGATGTGGCGCCCCGTGTCGGCGGCGGCACCAACGTGCACATGTCGGTCGGCCACCCGTATGGAAACGCGACCTGGAGAAAACCGATGAGCACCGGACGCCGGATTGCATATGAGGTCCGGCGCGCGATTGAAGCGGACAAATTGGATAAAATTGTGACTTAAAACTCACAATTTTTTATTTTTTAATTTAATTTTTGTTTTTACTTGATCATGTTTTTATTAGTTTTTTTATTCTATTTTTCTTCCACTTTTATATTTTTTTTAATTTATTAATTATACTGTCTTTCAAACAGACTTGAAAAAAACTTAAAAATTATGAAAATTTCAAACAGACTTAAAAAAAACTTAAAAATTATGAAAAATTCAAACAGACTTGAAAAAAACTTAAAAATTAAGAAAAATTTAACAGACAAACTTTGAATTCATTATTGGATTAATACATAAAATTGACCTGTTTAAAACGTCGATTAAATTTGATTTTCTAAACTAAATTGATTTTTTAAACTTTTTCGTTTTTATCTTTTAAGTCTCATTTTACCATAACCTTTAAGAATCATTATATATTTTAAAAGCCCAAGTATTAACTCAAATACAATATTGCAGCATCGCAGTTATGCGGAAAAATTAAATTGAAAAACTGTTTTTTCAATCGGTTGAGTCTCATTTTTTGATGTCAATCATCTTTTTCAATATTTTATTCATTTATCATTAACTTTATTCATTGTTTATCACATTGTATTATCAACTTTATTTTATTCGGGCGGTTTTGCCCCCGGAGGGAAATTACCATGGCGCAACCCAGTTTAAATATCGGAATGGTCGGACACGTCGACCATGGAAAAACAACACTCGTTAAGGCTTTATCCGGCGTGTGGACGGACACCCACAGCGAAGAAATCAAACGCGGAATTTCCATCCGTCTCGGTTATGCCGATACGGTTTTTCGGAAATGCCCGACGTGTGCGGAGCCGGATTGCTATTCCGTTGAGAAAAAATGCCCGCACTGCGGCGGAAAAACAGAAGAAGCCAAAACAGTCTCCTTCGTCGATGCGCCGGGACACGAAACTTTGATGGCGACCATGCTTTCGGGCGCTGCGATTATGGATGGCGCGATGCTGGTCATTGCCGCCAACGAAAAATGCCCACAGCCGCAAACGAAAGAACACTTAATGGCGCTCAACATCATCGGCATTAAAAATGTCGTGATTGTGCAAAACAAAATCGACTTGGTTTCCCGCGAACGGGTTTTGGAACACTACAAGGAAATCAAAGAGTTTGTTAAAGGAACGGTGGCGGAGAAAGCCCCGATTATTCCCATTTCCGCGCAGCAAAATATCAATATCGATGCCTTGATTCAGGCGTTGGACACTTACATTCCGGTTCCGGAACACAAAGCGGAAAAAGAAACGCAAATGCTTATCGCCCGCTCGTTTGACATCAACCACCCGGGTTTTACATATGAAGAAATCAAAGGCGGCGTCATCGGCGGCACACTCACTCAAGGCACTTTTAAAGAAGGCGACGACGTGGAAATCCGGCCGGGACTTAAAATCACATCCGATGGAATGACCCGCTGGGAGCCGATTCAGACCAAAATCACCGAAATTCACGCCGGCAAATCCAAAGTGAAAAAAGCGCTTCCGGGCGGACTTTTGGCGCTGGGGACCACCCTGGATCCGTTTTTAACGAAAGGTGACTCCTTAACCGGACAAGTGGTTGGAAAGCCGGGAACACTTCCCCCGACAAGAGACGGGTTTTTAATGAAATTGGATCTTTTAAAACGCGTGGTTGGCGTGACCAACGAAGCGGAAATCAATGAAATTAAAACCAGTGAGCCGCTGATGCTCAACATCGGAACCGCGACCACCGTCGGCGTTGTCACAAGTGTCCGAAAAGGCGTTGCGGAAGTCAAATTAAAACGGCCGGTTTGCGTGGAAAACGGCGCGCACGTCGCCATCAGCAGACGGATTGATTCCAGGTGGCGTTTAATCGGTGTCGGAATTATCGAAGACTGATTTTGAAAAAATGATTTTGGAAAAGCCGTGTGTTCTTATTGACACCAATGGTTTTATGATTCCGGTTCAATTCGGAATCGACATTTTTTCGGAACTTCAAAGGCTCGGATTTTCAAAATTCATCGTTCCCGCGGTCGTCATCGCCGAACTTGAAAATATTTCCAAAAAGGTAACCGGCGCTGACAAAAAAGCGGCAAAGGTGGCCGCGTCCATGGCCAAAAGTTCGTTGTGTGATATTTTAGTGGCGGATGATCTCCAAAAATCTCAAAAAAAATATGCGGACCGTATCATTTTGGAAATTTCTTCTCGGTACAAATTACCGGTGCTGACCAATGACGCAAATCTTCGAAAACAATTGATCGACAATGGAATTTCAGTCATTTCCATGCGCCAAACAAGCCGGCTGGATTTTATCGATCAAAAATAATTTCAACAATTTCAAACAGCTTTCAATAGTTTCCAAAAATCCAAATTCAAAAACTCTTTTATATCAATTCATTTATTTATGCTCATTTATCATCCATTTTTCATTTATTTCAAAAATTGAAATTTTGATTTTGATTACATTTAATATTTAAATTTTAAATTTACATTTTAAGAAACGGGAATTTTTCGCGCAGAAATCCAGGTGAACCAATTTATGTATAAATTAATGACACTCGTCGACACGGTCCGTATTGATCCGACTCTTCTTGGCGAAGACGTGGAAGAAAACGTCAAAAAAGCACTGAAAAACAAATTGGAAGGAAAGGTCGACAAAAAAATCGGCTGTCTTGTCGCTGTTTGTGGTGTGGACGAGATTGGCGAAGGGCACATTCTGTATGGCGACGGAGCCGTTTACTATGATGTGACGTTTAAAGCGGTTATGTTCATGCCGGAAAATCAAGAAGTTATCGAAGGTGAAATCTTAGAAACGGTCAGTTTTGGTGTTTTCGTCGGTATCGGTCCGATGGACGGACTTTTGCACGTCAGTCAAATCACAGACGAGTTCATGTCTTATGATGCCAAAAACGGACGCTTAATCGCAAAAACCGGTAAGAAATCATTGGGAGAAGGCGACCATGTCCGTGCGAGAATTGTGGCCGTCAGCATCAATGAACGTGACCCGCGCGAAAGCAAAATCGGTATGACGATGCGTCAGACCGCGCTTGGAAAACTCCAATGGATTGAAGAAGCGCGCGAAAAAGGCGATGGCAAAGGCGCGAAACCTAAAAAAGGCGGCAAAAAAGAAGAAAACAACTAAATCCAAGATTTATTTTGTTTATTCATTTTACATTTTATCAATCAAAATTATTCAATAACAGGAGATATATTATGGCGGAAAAAGTATGCCGAAAATGCATGAGGTTGATTGTCAATTCCGAAACATGCGAAATGTGCGGCTCCGGAGATTTGGCGGACGAATGGATGGGTCTTGTTGTCATCATCGATCCGAAAAGATCCGAAATCGCAAAGCGTATGAATGTTGATTTGGCCGACAAATATGCGTTGAAGGTGCGGTGAGTTGAATCTGTATTTTGATTTGCCGGCGGAACTACGTCCTTTTTTAAAAAATCCGTACGGTAAACTCTTTCCTGGAAATGGTCCGGAAGTCATTAATCAAATCCGTCCGCTTTTGACGGACGCAGCCGGCAAAAAAGTGCCTGTCATTTCCGTTGGTGACGTGACGACTTACAATTTAATCAGTGCCGGTATTTTTCCGAAATTGTGCTTGGTCGATCGTCTGACAAAACGTCTTCCTGTGTCAGAAATTATTTCGCCCGCCTCTCATTCCAATTATTGCGATGTCCGCGTTAAAAATCCGGCCGGTACCATTTCAGATGAAATGGTTTTGGCGGTTCAAAAAGCCTTGAATTCTTCGGAGGATATTCGAATTTGTGTCGATGGCGAGGAAGATCTTGCGACAATTCCGGTCATCGCGTTTTCCAAACCCGATTCAGTTGTCCTTTACGGGCAGCCGGATGAAGGTATGGTGGCGGTTGTGGTGACTGATGTCAAAAAAGAGGAAATGACCAAATTTTTCCGCCAAATTTTAGACGTCAAAAATGCTAAAACAACGGCAACCGGGGTTTCCAAAGAGGCTCTTTCCGCAGAAGTGGACACATTTTTGGGAAAAATATTTTGATTTTTATCTCTTCTTTATTCTTTTTTTATTCTCCTTTTCTATTCTTTTTATTCTCCTTTTCTATTCATTTTTCTTTTCATATTTTTATCAAATTAAAAGATTTTTGGTTTTTAATTTTTTATGCTAAAACTTTATATTTGATAATCTCCTTTCAAATTCGCTTAATCCAAATAACAACAAACCATTTCGTTGGTTTTGAGGGATTATCATGGAAATTATAATTGTAAAAGACGAAAAAAATAAATTGTTAAATCGTCGCGAACTGGATTTCACCGTGAAATATGAAGGTCCGACCCCATCCCGTATTGATGTTCGACAAAAATTAGCCGCTCTTTTGAACTGCGACTTGGATTTAACCATGGTTCAAAAAATGGAATCCGTCTTCGGTCTTCAAGAAGCCTGCGGATACGCCAAAATTTATGACTCTGCCGACCGCATGAAACAAGTCGAAAGAGAATACATGCTCAAAAGAAATGCAAACCCGGCTGCTGAAGATGGCGCCGAAAAAGCGGAGTGAGTCGCATGTCTGTTAAGAATTACTACAAAGTCGAAGGACAAACCATTACCCGAACCCACAAATTCTGTCCGAAATGCGGACCGGGCGTTTTCCTCTCGGAACACAAAAACAGAAACAGCTGCGGAAAATGCGGATACACCGAATATAAAAAGTAATTCCCGCTTTTTCTATAAATTTTATTTAAAAATCAAGCCCGGCCAAGATTATCTTGCCGGGCTTTTTTATTGACTTTTTGACTTCTATGGTTTTTATTGACGACGATTGACTTTTATTTTTTCAATTTGTACCCGTAAATGGAATTGTTTAATTTGGCCGGATTGGGAACCGGTTTTTTCCGTCCTTTTTCGAAAAGAACCATCTCAATACTCAGTTTTCGGGTGTAGCCGGCCAGAATCAAATCAATCAATACAAACAATAAGGCATAGACTGAATAAGCCAAATCAAATCCCATCATGGCGCCAACCGTATAGCCGATTTTTTGAATGATGTCCCCCTCCGTTGCGGAATAAGCCGCAGGAATGTCAATATTTACGGCTGCTAAAATGATCCAAACCACAAAAATAATTCCGGCCGCGGCAAACATGACACGCGGAATATTTTTAGAATCATAAAACCCGGTAATTAAAACGCGGTCTTCTTTTGGTTTCTTTTTTTCACGGCGAATTGCGACCGTCCAAAAAACCATTCCAAGAAGCGCCACTAAAAACAGAGCCGACCAAATGAAACTGCCGGCAAGACCGATGACCAGAAGAATCCAGCCCCCCAAAACTAAATTTTTGTTATCCAAAACCATGTTAACCCTCAATTGTCCTAACTACGGATTTTATCATATTTTATAATATTTTAATGGGTATAAGCATATAGAAATTAAATTTCGAAAAAATTATGGAAATAAGTTATATCGAAAATATATGGAAATAAGTTATATCGAAAATATATGGAAATAAGTTATATCGAAAATATATGGAAATAAGTTATATCGAAAATACATGGAAATAAGTTATATCGAAAATACATGGAAATAAGTTATATCGAAAATATATGGAAATAAGTTATATCGAAAATATATGGAAATAAGTTATATTGAAAATATATGGAAAATTAAAGTATATTCTGGGAAAATAGACGTTTTTAAATATTTATCTTTTGCAACCGAATTTATTTTTCGGTTTTTAGTCCGTTCTCTTTTTCTCTCAAAAGGTTTATATGCTCAAAAAGTATGTAAGACCATTCTTTATAGATTGTGAACCGATTTTGCGCCGTTTTTCCAAATGTTTTTGGGAAGCGCATGACGCACTTAAAGCTGTTTCTTTTTGAATCGACTCAAGCGTTTCGCGTGATTGGCAAAATCGGGGAGGGTCAAGCCGGTTAAAGGCTTGGAAGTCTATGACTCTCGTCTGTGACTCCTTTTGGTCGACAGACTGGTCTATCGCGCAATTTGATAAAGTTCCAGAGATAGAGGTATAGAAAATGGATATCAACGTCGATAAAGCATTAATCAAAGCCGTTAAAACGGGAAAAGTCGTCATCGGCTCTAAGAAGGCAATCGAGCTTTCGGAGTCTGGCGGCGCAAAAATGATTGTTATTGCAAAGAACTGCCCGGAAGATACAAAAGCAAAGATCGAAGCATCCAATGTTCCGGTTTATGTTTACAATGGAACCGGCCGTGAACTCGGACCGGTATGTGGAAAGCCCTTTATTATTGCCGCCATGGCCATTTTAGACGCCGGCGAATCCGACATTTTGACATTGGCAGGCAATTAAATAAAGTTGAATCATTGAAAAATCATCAAAATCAACAACAAGAGGACCCATCTCATGAGCGAAATCAAAATCACTTTCGAAGAAATGCAATACATTGCCCGCTTTGAAGATATTACCAATGCGAAAGTCCTGGACTGCATCGTCGAAAGCGATCGAATTATCAATGTAATTCAGCAGGGAGACATGGGACTTGCCATCGGAAAAGGCGGGGAAAATATCAATCGTGCCAAAAAAGCCATTGACAAACCCATCGAACTTGTGGAGTATTCCGACGATCCGGTCACGTTTATCAAAAACGTATTCGGGCCGGTCATCTCAATAAAATCCATTTCAATCACCCACGACGACAGCAAAAAAACAGCGTTCGTCGAAGTGGCGGCAAAGGACAAAGGACTCGCGATTGGAAAGGGTGGCAAAAACATCTCCAAAGTCAAACTTCTGGTTCAAAGACACCATGGGATTGACGATGTGATTCTGAAATGATTGAAAAAAGAGATGAAAAGAAGAGATGACAGGTAAAAAGTCAGCGCCTCAATGTTGAAAATGATGAACACGTAAATTTTTCAAAATTATAAATTAAAATCGGAGATTTAAGTATGACAAACGGAAATTATGCCGGCCAAATCTTAAAAAAGCAAAGATTAAAGGCCAGATGGAAAGACCACGAATACAACAGACGCATGCTCGGTTTGAACGTCAAAGCCGATCCGCTCGGTGGTGCACCGCAGGGTCGCGGAATTGTCCTTGAAAAAATCGGTGTGGAAGCAAAACAGCCCAACTCCGCCATCCGGAAATGTGTCCGTATTCAGTTAATCAAAAACGGAAGACAGGTTTCTGCCTTCTGTCCGGGAGACGGTGCCATTAACTTCATCGATGAACACGATGAAGTGACCGTGGAAAGAATCGGTGGCCGCATGGGTGGTGCTATGGGAGATATTCCGGGCGTTCGGTTCAAAGTGATTGCCGTCAACAACGTCCCGCTGACCCAAATGGTTATCGGAAGAATGGAAAAACCGAGGAGGTAAGACAATGGACGCAAAAATGTTTGGAAAATGGGACATGGCTGAAGTCCAGGTCACAGATCTTGGAATTCAAAGATATGTCAGTTTAAAACCGGTTGCGGTTCCCCACTCTGGTGGAAGACACGCCCGGCAGCAATTTAACAAGTCCGAAATTTCCATCGTCGAACGGTTGGTCAACAACCTCATGAGATCGGAACACAACACCGGCAAAAAACAAACCACAATCAAAGCCGTGGATGAAGCCTTTGACATCATCCACAAAAAGACCAAGAAAAATCCGGTTCAAGTGTTGGTGGACGCGATTGCAAATGCGGGTCCCCGCGAAGAAGTCGTCCGGTTAAAATACGGCGGAATTTCCGTTCCCAAAGCCGTTGACACCGCCCCGCAAAGACGGGTGGACTCCGCGCTCCGGTACATCGCGGTCGGCACCTTGCAAGCCTCCTTTAAATCCAAGCGCTCAGTCGCGGATTGTTTGGCAACGGAATTAATCGCTGCCGCAAACGGGGACGCAAAAGCTTTCTCCGTCGGCAAAAAAGATGCCAAAGAAAGAGTGGCCAAGGCAGCCCGTTAAATTACAAACGCAGCGGTTTTTTGGATTTTTCCCGAAATTGTTTTTTCGGGAATTTTCAAAAGACCGTTTTTTTGTTTGTTTTTTGTCTTTATTTTGTCTTAATTGTTATTCATTTAATCAAAAAATAAAAACCAATTAAATCAACTCAAATTACAGGTCAGGATTATGGGAAAAAGGAAGAAAATGGTTGAGCGTGTCACAGCGCTGATGAGCAGCCCCGAAATGATTCGAAACATCGGTATTGTCGCACACATCGACCACGGAAAAACAACGCTGTCGGACAACTTACTCAGCGGTGCGGGAATGATTTCATCGGAACTTGCCGGAAAACAATTGTTCATGGACTCGGATGAGGAAGAACAAGCACGTGGTATCACGATTGACGCGTCCAACGTTTCAATGGTGCACACCTACAACGGCAAAGAATATTTGATCAACTTAATCGACACACCCGGACACGTTGACTTTGGCGGCGACGTGACGCGTGCCATGCGTGCGGTGGACGGGGCGGTCGTCGTCGTTGACGCCGTCGAAGGAACAATGCCGCAGACCGAAACCGTTCTTCGGCAAGCTCTTCGTGAGTATGTCCGTCCGGTTCTCTACATCAACAAAGTGGACCGTTTGATTAACGAACTTCAGGTGGATCCCCAGGAAATGCAGGTGCGTCTTGGAAAACTTATCGACCACGTGAACAAACTCATCAAAAACATGAACCCGGAAAGATACAAAGAGGGCTGGCGTGTGGATGCTGCAAACGGCAGTGTTGCGTTTGGTTCCGCTCTTTACAACTGGGCAATCAGCGTTCCGATGATGCAAAAAACCAAAATTACGTTCACGGATGTTTACAATTATTGTAACCAAGGGGACATGAAAACATTGGCTCAAAAGTGCCCGCTTCATGAAACCTTAAACGACATGGTCATCAGCCACTTGCCCAACCCACTTGTTGCGCAATCTACCCGTGTGAAAGCGATTTGGCACGGCGACAAAAACTCTCCGATCGGAATTGCGATGAACAAAGCGGACCCCAACGGCGACCTGGCTTTCATGGTCACGGACATTTCGATGGACCCGCATGCGGGAGAAGTTGCAACCGGCCGTCTTTTCAGCGGTACACTCACCCGCGGTCTTGAAGTTTTCACATCTGGAACCGCCAAAAAGAGCAGAATTCAGCAAGTCGGTGTTTTCATGGGCCCCGAGCGGCTTGAAGTGGAAGCCATTCCGGCCGGAAACATTGCGGCTGTGACCGGTTTAAGAGATGCGATCGTTGGATCCACCATCACCACCCTTGAAGGTATGACGGCTTTTGAAAGTATCCGGCACGTCAGCGAACCGGTGATTACCGTGTCCGTTGAAGCGAAACACACCAAAGACTTGCCCAAACTTGTCGAAGTTTTAAGACAGGTGGCCAAGGAAGATCCGACACTTCAAGTGACTTTAAATGAAGAAACGGGCGAACACTTAATGGCGGGTATGGGCGAACTTCACTTGGAAGTTATTGCGCACAGAATCGAACGTGACAAAGGCGTTGAAATCATTACCAACCCGCCGATTGTGGTTTACCGTGAAACTTTGAAAAAGAAAGTGACGAACGTCGAAGGTAAATCTCCGAACCGCCACAACAGATTCTTTATTGATGTGGAGCCTCTTGACGATGCTATTGTCGAATTGATTCGCAACGGCGACATTTCCATGAGAATGGAAGAATTGGAAAGACGGAATAAATTGATGGCGGCCGGTATGGATAAAGAAGAAGCGAAAAGTATTGCCGCGATTTATGGAAATAACATTTATCTGGACATGACCAAAGGTATTCAATACTTAAATGAAACCATGGAACTTGTTTTGGATGGATTTGAAGAAGTCATGCGCGCCGGACCGCTTTCCAGAGAACCGGTTTCTCACGTCAAAGTGATTCTCCGCGATGCCAAGCTTCACGAAGACGCGATTCACAGAGGTCCCGCCCAAGTAATTCCGGCATCTCGCCAAGCAATTCAGGCGGCCATGCTCATGGCGGAAGACACACTCCTTGAGCCGTATCAGAAAGTTTTCATCCAGGTTCCTCAAAACAATATGGGTGGCGCCGCTAAAGAAATTCAGGGACGCCGCGGTATCATTATTGACATGAAAAGTGAAGGTGACTTGACTATCATTGAGTCGAGAGCACCGGTTTCCGAACTGTTCGGATTTGCCGGAGAAATCCGGTCCGCAACGGAAGGACGCGCCATGTGGAGCACGGAGTTCGGCGGCTTTGAAACCGTTCCGGCCAGCTTGATGTCCGAAGTGGTCTCTAAAATCAGAGAAAGAAAAGGATTGAAGAAAGAACTCCCGAGAGCTTCCGATTTCCTCGACATGTAATACACGTAATTTTTGAAATATTTTTCAAATCATTTAATTTGAAAAATATTTTTCAAATTTGAAATCGTAAAAAAACAATTAATGTTTCGAAATTAAATTGAAAAACAATTAATGTTTTTGAAAATCAAATTTGAATCTTAAGATATTTAAAAAATTAAAAAAATATGAATTTGTTTGTTTATTTTCTTTGAACAAACAGATTCTATATATATTAGAGAGATTATTATAGACAACCTGATTTCGAAGAGCCCCTGAAAGAGTCTTTTTGGCGAAACAGTTTAATACTGAAATGTATTTTCAATACAGCACGTCCGTGTCCCGCCGGCAAGAAATCTTTGGCGATTCAAAAAGCCTGCAAAATAGTCGGGCAACCGATCACGTTTAAAATGTCATGTTTAAAATGATCACTCACCCGTACGACAAACACCCAACACAATCCTCATGCTCTTGTCATGTCTTGTGCGTGTTTTTGTTGTACGTTTATTGTTTACGAAATATTGAAATTTTTATTTCAATCCAATTGAATAAATTTAAAATCAACTAAAGGAGAATTAAATTATGGCAGCAGAAAAACCACACTTAAACCTGGCCGTTATTGGTCACATCGACCATGGAAAATCCACCTTCGTCGGAAGGTTAATGTTCGAAACCGGCGCGGTTCCGCCCCACATCATTGAAAAATTCAAAGAAGAAGCAAAATTGAAAGGAAAAGAATCTTTCGCTTTCGCCTGGGTTATGGACACCTTAAAAGAAGAAAGAGAGAGAGGTATTACCATTGATATCGCTCACAAGAGATTCGACACTGAAAAATACTACTTCACCGTCGTGGACTGTCCGGGTCACAGAGACTTCGTGAAAAACATGATCACCGGTGCCTCCCAAGCAGATGCGGCCGTTCTCGTCGTCGCAGCGCCGGATGGTGTCATGGCTCAAACCAAAGAACACATCTTCTTGTCCAAAACCCTTGGTATCAACCAACTCATCGTCGCCGTGAACAAAATGGACGCTGTGAAATACGATGAAAAGAGATACAAAGAAGTCGTCGAGCAAGTTTCCCAAATCTTGAAAATGATCGGCTACAAACCGGATCAAATCCCGTTCGTTCCGACCTCCGCTTTTGAAGGAGACAACTTCAAAACAAACAGCGCAAACACTCCGTGGTACAAAGGCCCGGCGATCATTCAAGCTTTAAACAACTTAAAAGAGCCTGAAAAGCCGACTGCCCTTCCGCTCAGAGTTCCGGTTGAAGATGCGTACACCATCTCCGGTATCGGAACTGTTCCGGTCGGCCGTGTCGAAACCGGTATCATGAAGAAAGGCGACCAAGTCGTTTTCATGCCCAGCGGCGCCGGTGGGGAAGTTAAATCCATTGAAATGCACCATGAAGAAATTCCGCAAGCAGTTCCGGGCGACAACATCGGCTGGAGCGTCCGTGGTATCGGTAAAAACGATGTCCGGCGCGGAGATGTCTGTGGTCCGAAAGCTGCACCGCCGTCGGTTGCATTCGAATTCACCGGACAAATTGTGGTTCTTCAACACCCGTCCGCGATTACCGTCGGATACACGCCGGTTTTCCACAGCCACACCACTCAAGTGGCCTGTATGTTCCAATCCATTGACCAAAAACTTGACCCGAAAACCGGTCAAGCCAAGGAACAAAACCCGCCGTTCATCAAAGCCGGTGACGCAGCAATTGTTACATTCCGGCCGACAAAACCCATGGTTCTTGAGCCTGCAAAAGAAATCCCGCAACTCGGTCGCTTTGCCGTCCGTGATATGGGTATGACCATTGCAGCCGGTGTCTGTCTCAGTGTTAAGAAGAAGGATTAAATTCCTTCCTCTTCTCTTATTTTTAAGGGGGACGACATTTATGCAAAAAGCAAGAATCAGATTATCAGGCATCAGCCCGACCGACCTTGACAGTGTTTGTGACCAGGTCAAAGCCATTGCCGAAAGAACCGGTGTCAGTATTTCAGGACCGGTTCCGCTTCCGACAAAGAAACTTATCGTTCCGACAAGAAAAAGTCCGAGCGGTGACGGCACAGCAACCTGGGACCACTGGGAAATGCGGGTTCACAAAAGATTGATTGACTTGGCCGCGGATGAACGCGCGCTTCGCCAATTGATGAGAATTCAGGTGCCGAAAGACATTAATATCGAGATTGTTCTCGAAAATTAATTTCTTTCCCTTTTTCTTTTGTTTTTTTTCTTTTCTATTACTTTTCTCAATCTATTATTTTTCTCAATCTATTGGTTTTCTCAATTTATTACTTTTCTGAGATACTTTTCTGAGTCTATTGTTTTTCTCAACTTTTGTTTCGACTCTTCTTTTTTTCGATTTTTGTCACTTCGTTTTTTGTTATCTTTTTTTTTGAAAATCTCTAATTTAATAATACATAATATATAAAACGAAGAGATAACCGTTTTTTGTTTTTAAAGGTTTTCTTTTTTCAGAAATCCTAAAACGGGTGCAGTCTCATGCAAAATTTGATTTTTTTCAATAAGGTTTTATACTTTGCGGTTCTACTCGTTTAAGTCTGATTTAATTTTATTTTAATTCGGCTTTATTTCATTTTATTTGCAAGTGTTGGTATCGTTTGCGAATGAGATGAATCCTTGCAATTTATTGTGTTATTGTCGTGAAATTTGTTTATTTCATTTACCGGTATTGTATTTTCGTTTGTTGCAATTATTATTGTATTTACTGATATTGTTATTATATTTGTTTGAGTTATCTTTTTGTTATCTTTTTGAATTATCTTTTAAGTTATCTTTGTGAGAATCATTATGATTATGAAAACGTTATTGAGAGAAAAACTTCTCTCTAAATTCAGGGTTTTGGAAGTGATTAATGCGTTTTTGGGATTTTATATTGTCCTGATGTATGCGATTTTATGGAATATCCATTTCATTCCGAAATTTTTGGTGTATTTGACACCGTTGATCGGAGCTGTTTTATTTTTATATCATGTTAAAATATCGGCGGATTTGAAAAAAACATTCATGGACAAAAACAGCCCGCTCAATCCGGAAAAATTTTTGTCGTCCCACAACACATTTAGTGCTCTGAATATTAAACCGGTTTCTTCCACATGGATTTGCCTGTTTTTATTCTTGATGACAGTTGTCTGTCTCGCAGCCGCCTGTTATTTTGAAGTGACCGTTCTGTTAATCATTGCGTTGCTTTTTGATTTGGATCACGGGCTTTTCGTCAGCATCGACAAAGGCCACTTAAAATCGGAAGAGAAAAAATTAAAGAGCAAGAGCCGCCCATTGTCTTTGAGGCCGGCGGTTTAAAGAGTGATTTTTCACTCTTTTTCTATTCTTCCTTTTTTCTTTTTTGAGCCTTTCCATCGCGCGCGATATGGCGGCATTTTTTAAAGGTTGTACAAAAAACAGGGGTCATTTTTTTTCAATCTCATTTCTTTTCATTTTTCTTTCGTCTTTTTCTTTTCAAGCAAACCCTCCCGAAAAATTCGGACGTGACACGCGTCCGAATTTTTCGGAATTGTTAACATTGAGAAAGAAAGGGTGGGTGAATTAAAAAGATGCAGAAATTTAAAATAGTAAACAGATGCAGCAATGCTCAAAACCATAGGATTGCAGCAATGCTTAAACAGTAAATCTAAAAACAGGACGCAGCACAATAAAAAAAGAGAAAAAAGAAAACCGGTTTTAAAAAACCGATATTATGGTTTTGTGCCGATTTTCTTTGACAAAATTCGTCTTAAATAATCTGCCGCACTGGCCGCTTTGTCGGCGATGGAGCTGATGGATTTTGTTAAATGGGACAAGTGATAGACGCCGGCGCCTCCAATCTCTTTTTCATACCGGAACACTTCACGCAGGATTCTTGTTTCGCATAAATCGGTTTGATGCTCAAGCTCTTCAATCGGCGGAATAATGTCGATGAGTTTGCATACTTCTATTTTGCTGTATGACGTTGAATCCAGCGTTTTAAGACCGTTTATGACGGTTTCATAGGCTTTGATGCATTCCACGGTTCTTATCATCAAACTTCTAAATTCGTCCTTGACTTGTTCCGGAAGGTCACCGCCATGCCGAAGCGTCATCCAATACGCCGCATCTTGGGCATTGTTGGCGATGGAATCTTGCGATTTTAAGAAATTAAGAAGTGCGGTTGTGTCCAATTGAATTACAACAGAAGCCGGCAGTTCCGTCCGGAATTTCTGTTTGATCTTGTCGGCTTCATGCTCCAATTGGTCGATTTTTTTACACAAGCGATCGACTTCTTGGTCATTTCCGTCCAAGTAAGCATTCATCATCTCAGAAAGCGCTTCAACCGACTCAATTCCTTTGGCAGCATGCTGCTCTAAAGGAACCATCGGAGAATCGACAAAAATATCCAAAACCGAACGCATGAAAGGCATTATTTACCACCATTTTTACTCAAGTTGACTTCTCTTTATATTTTAATATTTAATTTGATAATTTATTTTAAGTTAGAATAAAATTACAAGAATTGAAAAATGAAATAATTATGAACTTATTATGACCTTATCCACATATCAGTTATATAAGACTTGCATTTTTGAATTCTTGAACTGCCGCAAAAATGAAACGAATGAATAATAAACGAATGAATAATAAGCGAATGAATAATAAGCGAATGAATAATAAGCGAATGAATAATAAATGAATGAATAATAAGCGAATGAATAATAAGCGAATGAATAATAAGCAAATGAATAATAAGCGAATGAATAATAAATGAATTGTGAAAAATGAAGAGAAATTTATTCATGTATTATTTTTTCACTTTCTTACAGGAAAATGAAAGACAACACATAGAATAAAATTCCTGACGTGATGGCTGAGACCGGAACTGTTACAATCCAAGAGGATACGATGTTTTTAAGCACCTTGAGATTGATTCCGGAAAGACCGCCGGCCAAGCCGACTCCAATCACGGCACCGACCAAAACATGTGTGGTTGAAATTGGAAGACCAATTACACTGTGCCCCAAAACAACAGCAGCGGTTGCAAATTGTGCCGAAAAACCGCGGGTTGGGGTGAGTTCCGTGATTTTGTTGCCGACCGTGTCGATCACTTTATAACCCCAGGTCGCAAGACCGATAACGATTCCAAGGCCGCCGAGAAGCAGAAGAGCGTTCATTAAATTAAATGAATAGGGTCCGTACATTTCATAAACAGCATAAAGCGGACCGATCGCATTGGCAACATCGTTGGATCCGTGGGAAAACGCGACAAAACAGGCCGTAATTACTTGGAAGAGGATAAATTTTTTCTCAATCCCTGCCACCTTATCTGAATTTTGAAGGAATTTTTTTCGAACCACATAGAAAATCAGGTACGCAACAATGCCGCCAAGAAGGGGTGACAGCAGCCAGCTTCCGACAATTCCGAGCATAACACTCCAGTGAATCTCGGAAAAAGTAATAATTCCTAAAATTGCGCAGACAATTCCAAATCCCAAAACAGACCCGACAATGGAATGCGTTGTTGAAACCGGAAGGTTGTATAAAGTCGCAAGCGTAATCCAAAAGCCGGCCGCCAAAATCGCACCCAGCATACCGACCGCGACGATGTCGGGATTGACCGCCATAATCGGGTCCAGCGGGACAATTCCTTTGGCGATTGTGCCGGTGACACCGCCGCCAAATAAAAGTGCGCCGGTTAATTCAAAAAAAGACGCGATAATAATAACTTGTTTAATCGTCAGGGCTTTAGACCCGACAGATGTTCCCATTGCGTTTGCAAGGTCGTTTGCGCCAATGTTCCACGCCATATAAAAACCGGCCAATGCAAGTGCAATACTTAATACAAGATCCATTCTAAAACTCCAAAATAAGCCGAATAAAACGAAAACAAAATCCGATATTTTCCAAAAAATTTGTTTCAATCGGAAACAAATGAATGATCGGTTGATCAAGAATCAACCGATGAAACCTGAATCATCTGAGGTCGTAATATTTCGGGATAGGTTATATACCTTATTTCCATAAAATATATAGATTATATATTTGTTCGAATCCTCCTATTTTATTTGAAAAAAATGAATCCGGTTAATTTAATGAATAAAAAATGAAATAGAAAATGAAATAGAAAATGAATAGAAAATGAAATAGAAAATAAGTAAAAAAAGAGAAATAGAATAAATTCTGAAATATTCAGCCGTGATGCTATGACTTCAAAGTCCACCCATTCAAATGAAAAATCGGACCCCTCCACCTCCACCAATTCCACCTCCACCAATTCCACCTCCACCAATTCCAATGGTTTTGCCAATTTCTCCAACATTGTTTTAATCGGGATGCCCGGTGCCGGAAAAAGTACAACGGGTGTTCTTTTGGCAAAGACGCTTTGTATGTCATTTTTGGACACCGATTTAATAATTCAGGAAAAAACGGGAATGTTTTTACAAGACTTAGTTGACCGGCTGGGCTTTTCCGGATTTACGAACCTGGAGGAAGAAATCCTTTTGGACATTGAGCCGAAAAATGCCGTCATTTCGACAGGCGGAAGCGTCATTTATAGCGAAAAAGCGATGAAACGGTTGAAAAAAATAGGAACAATCATTTATTTTGATGTTTCTTTTCCGGAAATTGTGCATCGTATTCAAAATATTTCCACACGCGGGATCGCTCTTCATGATGGTCAAACTTTAAAAGATTTGTATGAGGAACGCCGGCCGCTTTACGAAAAATATGCGGATTTGACGTTTTCCGGTGACAAAAAAACGGTGGAAGAAATGGTGGAAGAAATCGCCATGAAATTAAAAAAGTAAAAATAAGAAATAAAAAATAGAAAAATAAGAAATGAAAAACAAAATAAAATGAAAGCAGAAATTAAAACAGAAATGAAAGCAGAAATTAAAACATAAATTATATCATTTTTTGTTCTTTTGAAGGTCTGCCACGAATTTTCGAATATTTTCGGAAATTTGATATTCGCCGGCACCCCAATGGACAATAATACCTTTGTACCCATTGATTTCAATGATTTTTCCCGCATTTTCCGATTTGCAGCACCGCATAATAAACGGTTTGTCGGGTTTTGTGAGGCTTGACCGCGTCGGACAAAGCTCTATGAAATCATAATCAAGAGATGGATAAAGCGTTTCAAAAACGGTTCGTGAAGTATCGCAGCCGACGAGTCTAAGATCGGTTTTGCTTTCATTTTCGTTCATATTGTCGGAATCCAAAAATTTTCCTTTCAGGCCGGAAGACCGGCATGGGAATACCGTATTTTCGCCTTCGAATGTGGAAATATCAATGATTTTTTCCGTGAACTTGATTTGCAAATCCCCAAAAATTCCGCTTGCGTCCAACCGGCGGACACAATCCGAAAGCCAAGGTGGATTTGGCGGTTTAACGTCAATCACCTGAATTTCCAAAATTTCAGACAGGTCGGGCTTGTGGACAAATGTGATATGGCGGTCAATCCCGGTGAAGAGAACCGTATTTTTTCCGGTTTTTTGACAAATGTCGGCCGCTTTTTCAATCAAAAGCGTCCGGTTTTTGATGTTTAAGATTTCGTCACAGACGGCAATTTCATCTTCGGATGCTAATAATTCATTTCCTTTGACGTTTCTGAAAAAACCGATGCCGTTTTCATGTGTGACGGAATACAAGCAAAAGCCCGATTCTTTTTCTTCCAGAAGGTATTTGGACAAAAAATAGACGGATTTATTTTTTTCGGAGGCAAGCGGCATATCCGGATGACAAAAACCGATATTTTTGTATTCTTCCGGAAAAATCATGGGGGCGCCTCTGAGAAATGAATTAATGGAAAAATGAAACAGCTTTCAAATTGATTTGGAAATATAAAAAGATGTGGCTGATTTAAAATCAAAATTGAAAAAAAGCAGGAGAAATAACGAAAAAGAAATAAAAAAGAGTCAACAAAAGATTGACTCTTTTATCAATTTACATGAATGCTGCCATAGAAGCCATAAAAACCATGACGAATAAGAAATACAATATCACAAAAATAACGATCGGTACGAATAAAAACAATGCTGTTCCCGTAAACTTCGGCTCAATATACGGAATTTCTCTTTTGTTGATTTTTTCAGCTCCATAGAATGCGTCGTGCATGGCGTAAACCCAAACAACAACTCCCGGTATGAAAAATAAGAGTAATCCGATGATGTAGCCAATGTATATTGCGACACCTTTCCAAAGTTGTCCGTTATACACTTGTCCGAGACCCGGCCAAATGAACGAAAAAACCAAAGCCAAAAATTTATTTTGGGGAATCTCCGGTCCTTTTTGTTCTGTTTGAACGGCTATAGAATTTATTTCTTCTGACATAAATATCATCTGTTCCCGAATTTAATATTTAACAAAATATTTTAGATAAAAATAAAAAAGAAATGTCTAAAAAAAAATGTCTGAAAAATCAGACATTTTTACATTTGTATAATTGGTTTTTAATTTAAGATTCGTCTTTGATGGTTGGTTTTAATTCTTTTAACACGTAGACATCAAAGATGAATGCGAGCGGAGCTGTAATGACAAACATGCTGATAATTCCGGCCAGAATCATAACCACAATTGTTACCAACAGGTTGGATTTTGAAATCTCAAATCCTTCTTTAAGAGCATAAATCACATTTTCTTTCGGGCTCATGACATAAATGGCCATTGAATAGTACACAGCAAATGCGAAAATGATGAGCAAAATGAAGTAGACGAGCATTCCAAGTATGGCACTGATATATGAAACAATGCTGACAATAATAATGATGGCAAATACGATCACAAAGAGTACCAAGAAGTAAATCCAGCTTCTGATGAACATGCTGACTGAACTGAATCCGTAGAATACGTCTTTAATTTCGACTTTTTCGCCACGGGATGCTTTGACGCACATGTAATAAAGTCCATACATGAGCGGGGCTGTGGTCACAATCAAGATTGAGCCGATCCAAGCGATTAAAAGGCCGATGATTAACGCAACGATGTTTTCGATGTAGGCGCCCCATGCTTTTTTGAGGCCGTCTTCAATTATTTTTGTATTAAAATCCATAAAGATAACTCCTGAAATGTTTCAAAACAACTACAAATTTATACAACGATTATAACAATTACAAAATATCTTCAAGCATTTCGTTCTCGTTTTTCATGTTTTTCCAAGGAATTACATTTCAAAAGACGTGAAAATGCTTTCCGTGAATTTAAATACGAAATACTTCTATTAAAATGTTTTTATGAATTAATCGGCAGATGACAACGGTAAACCAAATTTTAATTGATAAATGAGAATGAGTCGGAGAAGTGAAATATATTAAAAATATTCATAGATATATAATTTTTAGAAAATTAATATGATGAAATTAAAAACGGAACAATGAAATCCGGAAATAATAATAATTGAAAAGCAAAGGCAGAAGACGCAAAAACCAGAAAAAAACCAGAAAAAAACCAGAAAAAAACCAGAAAAAACAGCAAACAGATTGCAGCAATTGGATAATTCTAAATTACAACAAAAATCGTTCCACGGTTTTATTGTTTTTTAAAAATTTAATCACCATAACGTGCGAGAGTGACACTATAAATCAAAAATTGAAAGAAAAAGAAAAATTGAAAGAAAAAATGAAAGAAAAAGAAAAATTGAAAGAAAAAATGAAAGAAAAAGAAAAAATGAAAGAAAAAGAAAAAATGAAAGAAAAAGAAAAAATGAAAGAAAAAAATAAAAAAAAGAAAAAATGAAAAAAAGAAAAGATGAAGAATCGTCTAATAATCAGACATCTTCCGCAGTATCTCGAATGGTCGGCCGGAGATCTTTAATCAAGTACCCGAGGAAAGTTTCCGTGTATGGTAAGGTGAACATTAAGGAAATAACGGTCACGATAAACACAAGTTCTTCGGGGTTTGGAAGGTGTCCGCCCATAAAATCCAAATATCCGCAAACGGCAGCGATGCTGAGCGCGCAAATAATCGCATTGATCAAAACAATAAACAAAAGCGATATCAAGGTCACCTTTGTTTTCTCTTTGGCGATGCTTAAACTTTCCGAAATTGCATGCATCACACCTTTTGGCGCCGTCATCACGTAGATTGTTTCAGCGTAAAGAATCGGCACGGACACGACAATCGATAAAATGGTGATGAGAATTTCCGCGAACCATCCCAAATCCGCGGAGAAAAGACCCAACAAATTAAAAACGCCCCAGACAATCAAGATGAGAAGGGCAATCGTCACCAGCAAAATAATTCCGTACGCCCAGCTTCTGGCCAATTGCGCGCTGGAACGGAATGCAAAAAACACATCTGATGCCGCAACGTCCGGATTTCGCGTTCCTTTCACACCCATGTATGCAAGACCGTAAAGCAGCGGCGGAAATGTGAGGACAGCAACCAATACCAAAATCCCGAGAATAAACCACACGGCATCCGTCAGAAAACCGGTGTAATCGGCAGCGGCATAAATGATCGAAATGATCAACGGCAAAATTAAAACAACAGCGGCGCCAACAAAATAAGATACAAAATTGGTCTTGTAAGAATGATTGGCTTTTTTAATACTTTGCTTAAATACTTCCATACTCTTCAACTCATATCGGATTCATAAAAATAAACCAAATAAAAATAATCAAACAGATCAAAAAATTAATAAAATTAATAAAAATCAACGTATCTAATATTTTAATATATTTATAAATTTCCTTTTATGATTTCTACTTTATGAAAAATATTTATAAATTTCCTTTTATGATTTCTACTTTATGAAAATCGAACTAAAAGCAGAAATGAAAACTGCAACTGAAAAAAGCAAAATAAAAGCAAAAATGAAAAATTTAAGATAAAAGCAGAAATGAAAAATAGATAAATCAAAAATAAAATAAAATAAAAAAAGTTTTTTAGTATTCCGGTTTTGTATTTTCCCAAACCCCTTTGAGTTTCCCGCCAAGGGCCAGTTGCCCAAGTTTTTTTGAAATTTCCGGATGGACTTTTCCCGGGATTATATTTTCATAAGGCGTTGACGGGAGCGGCGTTAAATAATGCGCCCGAACTTCTCCGTTTTTTTGGCAAATCCAATCAATGAGCTCCAGCGTTTTTTCTTGGTCTTTTTCCGTTTCATTCGGAAACCCGATTATAAAATCCACAATCGGTATAATCTTTTTTTCCAAACAAATTTCCACAGCCGAATAAACATCTTCCGCGGTGTGCCCGCGTCCGATTTCTTGAAGAATGTCGTCGCTTCCGGACTGCGCGCCGATGCTGATGGAATCATTTGCACAGTACGTTGTCACCAACTCCATCATTTCTTCCGTTATGAATTCCGGGCGGACTTCCGAGGGGAATGTTCCAAAAAATATGCGTTTGCCACCGATTTCGGACAACGCCGACAAAAGTTCTTTGACCGGGCCGGGGTTTGGGGTTACGCCATTTCCACCGTATGCGAAAGCGTTGGAAGAAATAAACCGCAAATCGTCGTAATATTTGGCATATTTTAAAATTTCCGGAATGCTGCGGTGCCGCATCTTGTGCCCGAAAATTTGCGGCGTTTGGCAGAATTTGCAGCGGTGCGGGCAGCCACGCGAAATTTCCAGTGGGCGCCAGATATTGTCCGGCGAAAAACAGGGAAATGTGTCCAAATTCACAAATGGTCGTTTCTTTGTCAAAACCATTTTTCCAAAATCATCCAAATACGCAATTCCCGGAATCTTTGAAAGACCGGCTAAAAAATCAGGGAATTCTTGCCGGCTCTTCCTTTTGTTTTGATATTTGTTTTGGATTTGATTTTGAATATTTTGGATTTGATTTTGTTCCGAGAACAAATCCGAATTTTTCAAAAAAGCAACCAATTCGGGAAGCGTTTCTTCTCCTTCCCCGACAACCACGGCATCGAAATATTGAAGCGTTTCATCCGGCACACCTGACGGATGCGGCCCGCCGGCAATGAAAAAAGATGGAATTCCCAACGCTTGAAATTCTTTTTTGGCACGGGAAACTTCCAAGAAGATTTCTTCCTTTTGCCGGGTAAAAAAACTGTAAATCATTATTCCCGGGGCGGGTTCATTTGAAAATTCCACGTCCGCAAGAAGCGGTGCCAATGCTGAAAAACTGTAACTGTTCTTTTTTAAAAAACGAAAAAAAACAGGCGTCTGTTTTTTAATTTCTTTAACCGGAAATGACAGATTCAAAAACGACGCCTCAATTTCAATATTAATACGATTTCTAATTACATTTAAATTACAAGGGTATGTTTCAATTCTATGCAATTTTAATTTAAATTTTTCGACATTCGCATGTCACAAAATTTCAATAAAGCCATCCGTCCCGTTGACTAAAACACGGTCTCCGGTCTTTAAAATTTCATACGGATTTTTCTCTAATTTGTCCACCAACGGAATTTCGGAAATGATGGCGCCAACCGCAACGATGGGCTCGCATTCCAAATTAATAATTGCCACCGGTGCGGTTTGATTCTTTTTCAATTGGTAAATCACATAAGAGCCGACGGTTGATCCTTTTCCGGTCGGAAAGACCAAAACCATGTCTTGAATATTTTTCCCGAAAAGCTCATGGGCGGGATCAACTATTTTTCCGGTCTTCGGATCGACATTTCCTAAAAACGAAATCGGATCCTTTGTTAAAAGAACCGTTCCCGACGCTTCTCCTCTGGAAATTGTTCGCCCGTAAATGATTGTATTTTTTGCGGATTTTGTTGAGCCGGCCGATTTTTTAAATTCTCTTTCCGTCATATGTTTTCCCCCAATGCTTCTTTGACGCAGCGCTCCACCGTTCCAAAAACAGATTTCATGCCGCACATGCCCGGGACATACGCATAGGCTTTTCCGGAATTCACCATCATGCAGGAATATTTATCACCGGCGGGAGACACCACCATGCAAGTGTCGCACACCACTTTGGCGCCGCTTTTTTCAATTTCAGACACTAAATTTTTGTTTTTATTTGCCACTTCCCGTGACGTAAAGATCCAAAATTCTTTCACGACTGTTTTTCCGGTCAACAGTTTGGCGATTTGTTCCAATTCCTCTTTGGAGCAATGCGGGCATCCGACCGTGACAATGTCCGGGCGCCCGGCCGAAGAATTGTCTGCCGATGCGTAAACTGTATCTATTTGAGATTTTTCAATCGCAATGCGCTCAGATGGACGATCAAAAACGATATTTTTATCCCGCGCCTCCGGCGTCACACCGGCAATATGGTAAAGCGCAACCGCACCCGATGCGGCCATCGCAGCGCCCAGCATTTTCATTTCATCGGAGGCGGGTGCTTTTGTCAAATGGAAAATTGGAATTTTGTTTCCAATCATTTTTCCCGCGATAAACCCAAGCGCTCCAAAATCGGAGCCGGATAACTCAAATCCGACGGTGATTTCAAAATTCGGAATTCTGTTTTCCGGCTTGTGAAAGCCATAGTCGGCCGTTTTTCCGACAAGCGCCGCCGATAAGGCCGATGGTCCGCCTTCCCGGTTGGTTCGCGCGCCCAGAACCGAATTCGCATAAGATATTGCGGAAGACTCTCCCCACGCCAAATGATCCCGATAACCCACCTCAAATCCATCCAAATAATACGGCGTACAGGTGCACTTGGAATCGATTCCGAGATTTTTAAACGCTTGGATGATTTCCAATTGTTTTTTCGCAAAATGGACATCAATGTTGATTCTTTCCCAGTTTTGCAAATCCATTCCGGCTGGATTGAGGACGGATGGCACTTTCACCGTTCCTTTCAAATCAGAAATCCATTCCAAACCCGCGTCTCCGATGGTTTTGTAAGAAACGCCTGAAACTTGCGCGCTTTTAATCGGAATTAAAGCGTCGGCACCATAAATGTCCCCGAGAGCAACTAAAATTCCCATCGCTTTTTGAAGCGTTTCACCATCGTCACCACGCAGGGTTTTTTCTTCCTCTTTTGTCAAATACATGTTCTTCACTCGGATTATTTTTCCACCAAAAATAATCTTTTCGTTATTTTCAGGTCTTTTTATTTCAGTTTTTTAATTTCTGATTTTTTTAATTTTCAGATCTTCTTATTTTTTCAACACGGGAAACTTTGCCCGCTCGAAATCCTCTTTACAAACCAAAACTTTTGTCGCGTCTACGCCGACTTTTGTCGTGGTTCCGTCCGGCGCGCCCCTCGGGTCAAGCGAGCTTCCGCGCACGTTTGGGACAATTAATATGTCCATGTCTCCCTTCACTCGGGTCGCAATCGCAAATTCAATGTCGGCCGGGTTGTAAATGTCAATGTCCTCATCCACCACAACGACGTGTTTGAGGCTCGTATGCGCGGCAAAAGCAGCCATCATTGCGTTTTTCGCGTCTCCTTCCGTCTGCTTTTGAATCTGAATGACGGCATGCAAATAACAACAGCCGCCTTCCGTTAAGATGACATTTTTCACGGTTGTTACTTCGCTGACCGCTTTGTAAATTTTCGGCTCGTACGGAACGCCCATCATGAGCAAATGTTCGGCGCCGCCCGGCAAAATGCCGTGATAAATCGGGTTTTTCCGGTGGTAAATCCGGGTAATGTGAATCACAGGTTCCGGCCGAATATGGTCGTAAGTTCCCGTGATATCGACAAACGGTCCTTCCGGAACACGTTCCGTTGGGTCGACATACCCTTCCAAAACATATTCGGCGTGCGGGACACAAATGCCGTTTTGGCAAGCGAAAAGTTCAACCGGCGCGCCGCGAAGAGCGGCAGCATATTCAAATTCTTTGGATGCCGGAACCCGGGTCGTGCTGGCATAAGTAATGACCGGGTCGGCACCAATTACAATGGCGACCGGCAATTTTTCTCCTTTTTCAGCCGCTTTTTTGTGAAGGACATACGTGTGCCGTGGCGGAACCAGGCGGGCAGCCAGCCGGGTTTTATCCAAAAGCATAAGCCGGTGGATAGATGCGTTCATTTCGCCGCCATATTCGGACACAACAATTCCGGCCGTAATGTAGCCGCTTCCGCCATCTTTTTCAAAATGCTTCATGATGGGAAGTTTTGTCAAATCCACATCTTTTTCATCCACGATCACTTCTTTGGTGGGAGAGTCGGTCACCATCTTAACAGAACCGGATGGCGCGACGTCGGACAATTTTCGGATAATCTCCGATTCAGAAACGCCCAGCATGGCCCCGAGTTCCGCCCGGGTTCCCAGCAAATTCATGACCGCCAAGGAGCCGGAAACATCATGGAAAAAAATAGGTCCTTTGGTTTGATGTGCCAGAATCGGGGCTTCAAAGTCTTTTGAAACCGGATTTTTAATTTCCGTCAGGCGTCCGTTCTTTCTTAAATTTTCAATAAACTCTCGAAAACTCATAGTATCTGAATGCTAAAAAAGCAAAGGTTGAATAAATAAGTTATTAAAAACAATCTGCAAAACCGTTCGTCGGTTTTGCCGATTTTTTTAAAAATTGTTGCTGTAACGCACGCATGCGACGGCTTGAAATAATTAAAAAAGATAAAACCGCATCGGACTTATCCGTGAATCAATGCGGGCAAACACCGGGTACAAACCCATACGCTTTCTCCTTGGTGCCTCATCGGAAGCAAGTATGCGTCATACTCTCCCTTTTTGCATTTGTAACAAGCAATTGTACTGTCCGTGATTTTTGGCTGCGACATGGCTTTTTCCTCATTAAAGGGAACCGTTTCTCTTTTTTCCACCGTCAAAGCGCCGGTCGGGCAAACGCCGATACAAAAGCCCATGCCGTCACAAAGTTCTTCCGACACAACTTTGGCTTTGCCGTTGATAATCCGGATAGCGCCTTCAGCGCACGGCGAAACACATTTTCCGCAACCGTTACACTTCTTTTCGTCAATTTTAATAACATTTCGAACCACTTTCGTTGAGCCTGGCTTTCCGACAACATTTAATTCCATATTTTTCCCTCATTTTTCCAAAAATCCACCTTTGGAAATTTTAAACCGCAAATAATCGATTTAGTATATTAAAGATACTATTATTAATACTTACTTTTTTATCAAAACAACTTCTTCGAAATATTTATCAAATTCCGAAATTATTCGTTATATTTTCTTCAAAATCATCTTTACTTTAAAATATCCCACCAAAAATTATTTTTGAATATATTTAAAAATATATTTTTTATATTATAGGAACCGTATTCGAATTTTTGTGTTTTATACCACATAACTTATAAGTAAAAAAAATGTTTTTGAATTAAATTGATATGATTTTTTAATTTTTCAAGTTTTTCAAAACAAATTGAAAAAATAAAATGAAAAAATAAATTGAAAAAACAAAAACCAAATACGGTTAAAACGAATCAGGATGTAAAAATGGAATTTAATTACGAAACAATCGGCCGGCTGGCAATTATTTTGCTGTCCTTTCTCATTATCTTTAACGTCTCGGCTATCCTGATTGGCGTTTACAACATCCGGCGAAAAAAAATTCTTTTCCCGAAATTCGTTCTCTTCTTCCTTTATTTTTTTTACGCGCCGCTGAAATACATTTTTTCGGTTTTTTCCATGAACGAAAAGTTAGTGGACGAAATTCTAGTCGAAATTCAGAATGCGGTGTCTCTTGATAAATTCAAAAAGAAAAATGACCGGAAAATTTTGTTATTGCCGCAATGCCTTCGGGACAGCAATTGCCGGGCCCGTTGCGATCCGCTGTATGGTTTTGTCTGTACCGAATGCGGACGGTGTGACGTCGGAAAAATCTGCTCGGAAGCCAAATCTCGTGGCTTTAAAGTTTTTGTTATTCCGGGCGGCTCATTTGTTAAAAAAATATTTACGGAATACAAACCGACTTCCTGCATCGGCGTCGCGTGCCCGATGGAACTCAGCGAATCTTTGCAAAAAGCATCTGTCATTCCGGCGCAAGGGGTTTATTTGATTAATGACGGATGTTTTGAAACAAAAGTCAATATTGATGACATTATCCAAAAGATGGATTTGGCGGGTTTTGATTCGCTTTTTGATTCACATTCCGACTCCCGTCCGGGTCATTCCGTTCCGTCTTCCGCTTCATCTTCCGTTTCGCCTTCCACTTCATCTTCCGTTTCACCTTCCACTTCATCTTCCGTTTCGCCTTCCGCTTCATCTTCCGTTTCGCCTTCCGTTTCGCCTTCCACTTCATCTTCCGTTTCATCTTCTATTTCACGTCCCAACCAACTTTCGGTCATTTCGCGCGGAGGCGGCAAAAATGTACTCTGAAATCGGTCAAATTTTGACATTTTTGCTGGGATTTTCCATATTTCTTATTGCATTCGCATTTTACATCAGTACCGGCCGGCTCAAACATAATTCATTTTTCGCGAATTTCGCCGTCCGCATCTTGGATTTTTTCTATAAACCGACGTTTGCGGTTTACCTCTCCTTATTTAAAAATCCGGACAAATTTCACAAGCATTTGTCCTTGCTTAAAAACGATGCCTCTTTCAAGAAATTCCAAAAAACGGAACAAAGAATCATTATTGCACCCCATTGCATGCGGCATACGGACTGTCCCGCGCGCACCACTCGTCATGGAATTCAATGCGTTTCCTGCGGAAAATGCGATTTTACTCCCATTAAAAAAATTGCGAAAGCCAACGGCTATACGCTTTATATTGTCACCGGCTCTTCCTTTGTCCGCCACATTCTTAAAAGCCAGGAAGCGGCGGAAACGGATGGCGTCTTAGCAATCGGTTGCCATTATGAATTGAACAAAGGGGCGCGTGAGCTTCGAAAAACCGGAATTGTCACATACGGTGTCCCGCTTTTATCCAGCGGTTGCTTCAATACGAAAATCGACATGGTTCGGTTTGAAAAGGATTTAAAGCGGCTTCGTTGTGGTTCCGGTCTGAAACAATTTTATCCGGACGATTTTTTGGCGGAAGATTCCGCTGAAACATTTATCTGATTAAAACGCTATTTTGAAAAGAAATTATGTTTTTTCGAGAGGATACCGTATGAAAAAAACCGGAGACGGACACAATTGCAGCTGTGGCGGCAAGCATGAACGCAAACATGAGCACGAACATGAGTACGAACGCAAACATGAGCATGAATATGAGCATAGCGGGAATCATTTTTCACAAGAAGACGCATGCGTTTGTCTCCACGCGGACAGTCCGGCGGATGCTGAGTCTAAAGCAACCGTTTCTGAAATGATGATTCTTTTGGACGAATTTGAAAAATCAACCTCCGGAATGATTTACGGCAATTTCATCAAAAACGAATCTCTTCAATTGTATCTTGTTTCCATTTTGGAAAAAGTTCAAAATAAAGCGCTATCCTTGGACCCGGATTTTATCAGCCGGCATCCGAAAACGGATTTTTCTTTTCTTCAAACGATTCAAGATCAAGCGGTTCATCCGGTGCTTGGGCTTAACGCGGAAACGCTTTGGGATATGATTCGACTGGACGTTCCATTTTTGAACCGAAGTTTAAATGTGATTGTCAACGGGTGCAGCCACAATCATTGAATAAAGCAACTTGACAATCCTTAAAAAATGATTTTCAAGACGAAAAAACGACTTGAAAAATACTAAAAATTTGAAAAATATTAAAAATATTGAAAAATTTGAAAAATACTTAAAAAAAGAAAGATCAAAAATAAAAATGAGGCGGGTCCGGCGAGTAAGCTCCCTTCTGTTTTCGTTCTTTTTTTCAAAAACAATCTTATTTTGAAATATTTTAGAATTTGATTTCTAAAACGAACGGCAGCATTCAGCTATGCGTATTTACCTCGGGGGTGCTTTTTGAATCAATCACCAAATCCCGATTAACTTGCACCTGCGGGGATTGACCGTTGCATTCATGCGTCATGAGATCTCAATTTTTCATATCATCGCATTCATGACCTGATAAATCGTTTCTGTGCCATTGCCCTGACTCTCGTCAGATATTCTTCACAAATATCCGCAAATTCAAAAAGAGGGTGGGGAGACTTTCCTCAGAACTTGTGTCCCGTAGCCGCCCTGCCGCTCCCGCGTCAATGAAAGGAAAAAGGGGGCAAGAGTATTTATGATTTTTTATCAAAAACCATGTTTTTATTGAAATTCATTTTTTTATCAAAATTCATTTTTTATCAAAAATCATGTTTTTATCAAAATTCATTTTTTTTATTGAAATTCATTTTTTTATTGGAATTGCTCTATAGGCTAAAACAGGTTGGTATTCATAAAAGAAATTGTGATCAAAAGAAACTTTTTGTTCACATAAAGCATTTTTTAAAATTGAAGGAAATCTCAAATAATATTCATTTGTATTGTTTGTAATAACATTGTTCACAAAATCATCTCTAAATATTGGGTGAAGTGAGATGAAATCCTTCACAGATGTAAATATTTTTATTCCTCTGTCCAATTTTTCAACATTTATCCTGCCGCTTATTCTTTTCAATCAATTCATTATCATGAACGACTTTTTTTCCCTTTTCCATCGGAATAACCGTCAATTCCGCGTTTTCAAATGTTTTTAAGAGCGGGTCCGAGTCAGAAATCCGGTCCATGGCAATCGCAAGCGCCGCCACTTCCGAATGCGGCTGGTTTCCAACCGCCACGTTCCAATCGGAAATCTCATAAATTTCTCCCGGAACCTTTTCAGCGCCGACGATAAACATTAATTTTTTCTCTGATTTCAGGATGGGGACCGCTTCCGGCAAATTAATGCCGTACATCGATAAATGGCAAACCTTTCCCCCCTTCTTTTTCCATTGGTTGATTTCTTCCATCGCGTTGGCATTGTTTTTGATGAAAAAAGAGCCGCCCCAGCGGGGAGAAATTTCTAAAATATTTTCTTCAATTTTGGGATCATCCGACGCGAGAATCATCCCGGCGGCCCCAAGGGCCCGCGCCGTAAGTCCGACATGGGTCGTAATTCTCTTGTCCCGTTCCGGCCGATGACCCAAACGTAAAATCACAATTTCCTTAATTTCTTTGTTTTCCATAAAATTCACTCAAATCTTTTTGTTCCCAACGCGTCTTTAAAATTAAAAGATTTTGATACTAAAAAATCACGAATGGATCATGCCAAATCTTTTAAAACAAAAAGTGTCGGCAGATATTTTATTTTTTGATCCTTTCATTTTTGTGAAATTACATGTGCATAAAAATATATGTGAACGACGGCGCGCTTAAGGAGTGAGCAATAATTATATACTATACCGTCCCTAAAGTTTTAGAATTTAATTTCAAAAATTTAATTTTATTTAATTATTAATATATGAAATCGGCCACTCAAACCGCCCCTTTGGGCGGCTTGAAAATAGTGTTGCTGAATGTTTATTTTATTCACGCATCACTTTTTCGCAATTCACACAACTGTCACAAGAAGTGATTTTCCTTGGATATCAAAAAATTTGTTCTTGAAAACGAATCCGGTGTTCGTCAAAACAAGAGGCTATACAAGGTTTTGGATTTTGTATCCATTACGCTTTTTTTGCTTCTCTTGATGCTTCTTTTAAACCTCGGAGATTTATTTAAATTAATTCCGGCGCTGGAGCCGTATGTCGGATTGTCTCCGGATCTTCCTCTCCTTCACATCCGTTACGATACGTTTATTTTATTGGCGATTTCTCTTCTTATTACATTTATTGGTTTAACAGTCTACCGGCGGTACCGTTCCCGGATTTATAAGTGGTTCGGCGCAAAGCCGCCCAAAGACGAAAACTCGTTTGACATTATGGAGCGCCTCCATCCGGAACTCAAAGACCGCCTTCGGACGGCGTATGACAATTTAGATGACAACACCGTCATTGCCGCTGACCTCAAACAGCAAGTTTCAAAGGACATCGAAGGCATTTCCAAAATGGAACTCCGTGACAAGAAAAAAGTTCGCTCCGGCGCCATTGCGATTGCGGTCGTCGGAATTCTTCTTCTCGGCATTTTCTTCACCGGTTTTGCGTCTCCGATTGAACCGGCATCGGAAATCACTAAAAGAATTCCCCGAATTTCAATGGACCGCCCCGACGTCGACCCGGACAACAACACAACCGTGAATGATAGCTCCTCTTCCGTTCCGGTCGGAACGCCGCCGATTTCGGAAGATCCCGGCATTGACATTGACGTGACTTTACCGCCCGGTTCCGGATTTGGTCCCGGCGAGCAGCTCAACGAAAGCGAAAACAAATCCTTTGAGCCATCCAAATATTATCCCCCGGAAAGTCTCAGCTCCACACACTTTTATGACACTCTGCCGGAAGGGTATGCCGATTTAATCAAAGATTATTTTGAAAAATTAGCGGAAACCAGCTGATTGCAATTCAATTTTTTCATTTAAATTAACATAAATTTTTAAATTCATCTGTCAAAAATTAACGTAAAAGCCCTTTACAATTCATTTGTCAAAATTTACATGAATCTTCAACCATGATTTAAAAACCACGAGGAAATGTTATGAATACGGACAACAGCGCCATCGAAAGACAAAACTTATCATCGGAATTCCGTGAAAACCCCATTGCCCGGGAAGGCAACATTGAAAACGTGCCGTCTTCCAAAACGTATGAAAACGCGCAACGGGTTTTTAAAACGCTTTTTGATGAAATCGGAAAAGTCATTGTCGGGCAAAACGAAACCATTGAACAAGTCATGGTTGCCATTCTTTGTAACGGACACGCGCTTTTGGAAAGCAATCCCGGTCTTGGAAAAACATTAACTATCTCCACCATTTCAAAAGTGATTGACTTATCTTTTAACCGGATTCAATGTACGCCGGACTTAATGCCGGCCGACATCACCGGAACCACCGTCGTCGAAGAACACGGCGGCTCCAAAGTTTTCCGCTTTGAAAAAGGACCGATTTTTTCCAACATCGTTTTGGCCGATGAAATCAACCGCGCGTCCCCCAAAACCCAATCCGCTCTTTTGGAAGCCATGCAGGAAAAACAAGTCACTGTTGCCGGTGTCACCCATCCGCTCGAACGGCCGTTTTTCGTTCTCGCTACCCAAAACCCGATTGAACAGGAAGGAACTTATCCGCTTCCCGAAGCTCAATTGGACCGTTTCCTTCTCAAAATATTCGTTCCCTATCCCGATTTTAACGATGAGCTTGAAATCGTCAACCGCTACACATCGCTTTCCAACCCGACCACCGAACGCGGAATCACAAAAGACACGCTTCTCAGCCTCCAAAAATTGACCCGCGAAGTTCCGATTTCCAACGACTTAAAACAAAGGGCGATTCAATTGGTCATGAAAACAAGAGATGACAAATTCATTGAATACGGCGCGTCCCCGCGCGCGTCCATTGCCCTCATTTTAGCCGCCAAAGCCCGCGCGCTTATCAACGGCCGAAACTTTGTCAGCGAAGAAGATATTTACGCCATGGCGTATCCGGTTTTAAGGCACAGAATTATCTTGACATTTGAATCAGAACGGTCCGGAATGACACCGGATGACGCCATCAAATCTCTCATCGGTTCCTTAAAGAAATAAGCGCAGAATTGGAATAAACAACCGGCCGGACTTGAAAAATGAATTGGCGCAGGCACAAGTGAACCCCTATGGCGGATAAAAAACACAAAATCGATATTGAGTTCTTAAGGCAACTTGACCGGTACAACATGTACATTCGAAAAAGAGTGTCCACCGTTTACGCCGGAAACAGGCCGTCCACACGAATTGGAAAAGGAATCGATACCGTCGGATATCGTGAATATTACAAAGGCGACGAAATGAAGGACATCGACTGGAAAGTCTATTCCAGAACCGAAAAACTTTACGTCCGCCAGTTTGAGGAAGAAAAAACGTTAACCGCACACATATTGCTTGACGCGAGCAAAAGCATGGACTATCCCGCACAAGGAACGACCAAATTCGAATATGCGGCAATGTTTGCAGTTGGCGTCGCGTATCTGGTTTCCCGCAAAAACGATAAGTATTCTATCTCTACATTTAACGACAACATTGATATTCACCAGCCGCGGCGCGGAATTAAAAATCTGCTGTCGACCATTTCCTATTTGGCCGGGCAAGAACTGTCCGGAGTCACCGATATCGACATCTGTACCCACAAATATGAAAAACTCATCAAATCCAGGTCTCTTGTTGTCATAATTTCTGATTTTTTAGAAGACATCCGCCATATCGAATCCACCGTTCTTCGATTCTCCGGAAACGATTTAATGCTGGTGCAAATCCTTGACCCGTTTGAAAAACATTTGCCGGTCAAGGGTGATTCTTTATTTTATGATATGGAAACCGGCATGCAAATGAAATCATTTTTGAGCGACTCTTTCCGGAAAAATTATAAAAAAGAACTGGAAGACCACATCGCGCACATCGACCACATTTGCAAAAAATCCGGCGCGAAATTTTATTCCTTTACGACCGACGTTCCGATTCTGGAATCTTTCTTAACAACCCTGGAAAGAGGCGGTTAAAATGCCTCTGCTGGAATCCCTCCCGTTTATTTATCCGTGGGCGCTGATTGGTCTTTTATCGGTCATTCCGCTCATCATTTTGTACATGCTTTTGCCCAAGCCGTTTAAAATGAGCGTTCCATCCGTCATGTTTTTGATGAAAGTGGAAGAGTCGCGCGACAAAATTTATTCTTCCCTCACCAAATTGGTCAAAGACCCGCTCTTTTTGGTTCAGCTCTTGGTTTTGATTATGCTGGCGCTTGCGGCGGCCGGTCCGTTTATCGTCTCCATGGACACGTACAGCGAAGAGCATACCGTAATCATTTTAGACGCGTCCGGCAGTATGCAAACCAATGGCCGCTTTGATGACGCAAAAAAAGATGCGGAGAAATATCTCAGCCGGTCCAATACGATTATTTCAGCCGAATCCATTCCGGTCGTTCTCGCGGAAAATGTCACCGCGTCCAAAGCCAAAGACGTTCTTCGGGACGCTGAAGCCAAATCCGTAACGGTAGATATCGGGTCGGCGGTCGCGTCAGCCGCAAATCTTTTGTCGTCCGAAGGCGGGTCGATTGTTGTTCTTTCCGACTTTACATCTTGGGACGGAATGAATCCGCTGGTTGCGAAAAACCTTGTCGGTGGCGGCCTGAACATTACTTATCTGGCGTACGGAACGCCGACAGACAACAATATTGCGATTGTTAACGGCTACTTAGAAAAGTCGGGCGGCGGTTATGATTACCACTTTATGGTCCGAAATTATGGTAAAACAACAAAGAGTGTCTCGGTTGAAGTTTTAACGACTCAGTCCAACGGTCAAAAAACAAATTCATCGGAAGTGACACTGACGGTTCCCGCAAACGATGTCGCATCTTTCGAATTTACGCAAATCAGTCGCGGAACGACTGAAATTAAAATTAAAAACAATGATTCTCTCTCGGGCGACAACAGCGCTTTTATTTCCCTCCCCGAATCTAAATCGGCCAAAGCACTTTATGTTTCTGACGCTGAATCCGGAAAAAGTCTTCCGGGCTACATCGCGCTCTCGCTGCTTCCGGAACTTGCGGTGACGAGTTCCTCGACGGTTCCGGCTTTGTCTCAAGATTATAATTTCGTTGTGGTGGATCTTGGAAACCGGTCCTTAACATCCGCGGAGGCATCCGCGCTTGCAACCTATACGCAAAATGGCGGAAATGTGGTTTTTGTCGCCGGCGAATATTTGGATCCGAAAAGCCAAACGATTGACATCTCTAAAATGCTTCCGGTGAAAATTACCGGCATTCATTCCGATCCGATCGGCTATCCGCTGTATGTTCTTTCCACCAATAAACTGACGGATAACATGAATTATGAGGATGTTTTTGTCCGGACCTATCTGAAATCGGAAGTTCGGGATACGGTCAATTCTTCTTATCTGGTAGCCACCCCGGACGGTTCTCCGGTGATTGCTTACGGACCATATGGAAATGGAACGGTTTTCTTCTTCGGGCTCAATGACCATGCCGGAGAAAACGCATGGAACAACTTTGCCGGTTTTCCAGAGTTTCCCATTTTTTGGGTTCGGCTGACGGAATTCTTTGCGGGAACAGGAGATGTTTCCGAATATAATTTGCCGGCGGGAACCGTTTTGGCGCTTGGAAACGAAACGTCTGTGGTGACACCGGCCGGAACAATTCAGACATCGAAGGTTATTTTCGATACGGCCGGAATTTATGTTGTCAACAACAAAAAAATTGCTGTGAATATGTACAACGATAAGGAATCCAATACGCTTCTTCAAAAATTGTCGGGTGTTGAAAGCGCAAACGAAGGCACACAGCTTCCGACGCTCTTTGAAGTCAAAAAAGAAATTTTTGTGATTTTTGTGATTCTTGCGTCCTTGTTTATTTTGCTGGAACTTTATTTGTTGAAAAAGAGGGGGGATATTTAATGATGAGTTTTGCCTACCCCTGGATTTTGATTCTTTTGATCCCTGTCCTTTTCCTGGCGGTCCGGTATTTCAAAAAAGCATCCGGGAGAAAACAAAAAATATTGTTTGCAACGCGTGGAATTATTGCGGCTTTGCTGGTCTTGTCGCTGGCCAGTCCGATGGTGATGATGACCGTCACAAAGACAAATGACAACCCGGAATTGATTTTGATTTCGGACACCACCGAAAGCATGCGGTATTTCAAAAGTGGGATCGGTCAGGATTTGTATGAATATTTCTCCGGAACGATTGATGTTCAATATGACACGTTGACCGGAAATTACACGGCGCTGGGTGAAAAAATTATTCAGTATGCCGACGGCAAAAACAAATTATTGCTTGTTTCCGACGGCAACAGCAATTACGGCACCGACCTTGAGGAAGCCATTAATTTCTCCAAAGGGACCAACACACAGGTTTCTGCGGTCATTCCGGATTTGATTCAAAATGATATGAGTGTTGAAATGACGGGGGACAAGTCCATCATTGTCGGCAACGAGCAGGAATTCGGAATTGTGGTCCGGCAGGCGGGAAATTCCAATGCCAGTTATAATTATGAAGTGTATGCGGATGGTTCTTTGATTGAACGGGGAAGCGGTAAATTAAACGGGTCGGAAAAAACAACGACATTTACCACCAAATTTTCAACGTTGGGCGCGCACACGTTGCGTGTTTCCATTTCGTCGGCGGCGGATTCGGATAAAATTAACAACAATTTCACCAAATCTGTTTATGTGATTGAGAAGCCGAATGTGATTGTGGTGACGTCGGAAGCCAACGCGTCGTTGACGCAAGTGGTCGGAACGCTTTACAATGTGACGGTGGTGACCTCGTTGTCTCAGTTTACAGATCTGGACCGGGCGCTTTCGTCTACGAAAACGGTTGTCATGGATAATGTCTACATCGGAAACATTACCGATAGTCAAGTGGTGTCGCTTAAAAATTATGTTTCCAATGGCGGTGGATTGGTCGTTGTGGGCGGAACGAGTTCTTATGGTTATCCGGAAGGGCACAGCTATTTGAATACGTCGTTTGAAAAATTACTTCCGGTGGTTTCGGTTCCGTCGGATTGGGAAGGCACTCAGGATGTTTTGCTCTTTATTGACGTTTCCGATAGTGGGAACTCTTTTGCGTCCAACAATGAAACGTTGTTGTCGAATATCAAAAAGACGTCTTTTGAAATCATTGATAATGAATATTTCAAGGATGCCAATATCACTTATTTAACAATCGGCGACCCAAAACGTGAGGTTTCGGGTGAATTTTATTATGTCGGAAACCCCAAGGAATCGGATGAACTCAAAAACCAAATCGAAAACTTAAAAACCGGTGACGGTGATACGGATTTGGTGGATACGTTTGAGGATGCCGTTGAAATTTTGGACAACCGGTCCGGCCAGCCGCTCATTATTATCATGTCGGATGGAAATGTTGTCGGACGTCACTCTTACGCGGAACTTTTGGCGGCCACCAACAAAATGAAAGATTACGGGGCAACGATTTTATTCATCAATATTTACACGGGCGGTTCGATTCGTCCGGACCAGTTCCGGGACTCGGCGGGCACGCCTTACGCGAAGAAATTGATGACGGATTACGGTAAAAAAGGCGTTTATATTCAGTCAAACAAGGGTCTTCCGGTGGACCCGGACTTTAAGGAAATGTTGGGTGATTCCGGGAAAAACAATACCAATCGGACGGAATCGAGTTTGTATATTTCCAACCCCAAGCATTTTATTGTTCAAAATGTGAATTTGACGGAGACGAATGTTTCGGGTTACAACAGCGTGACGCCGAAAGCCGGTTCCGACAAATTGGTGATTGCGTCGGATGGCGCGCCGGTGTTGACGGTTTGGCGGTATGGTCTTGGCCGTGTCGCTTCGTTGACCACCGACAATGGGGTCGGTCGCGGCAATTATTGGGCATCGGATTTGTACACGGCGCCCGGCTCGAAATTAGTGGCGTCGACCGTGAATTGGGTGATGGGTGACCCGAACCGGGAAAGCGGAATTGTGATTGACGCGCCGGACACATCGGTGGGTCTTCCGACTGTTCTTCGGGTGAATATGTATGATCCGGGAATTCCGGTGCTGACGCTGGGCGGTCAAAAGCTGATTCTGACGATGGAATCGGAAAATGTGTATACGTCGGAACTTATGTTTAACAAGTCCGGCCTTTACAATATTTCCGGCTATCCGATTTCGGTTAACTATCCGATTGAGTATCAGGAAATCGGGGTCAATCCGGATTTCAGACGGCTGGTTGAGTCGACCGGCGGTGACATTTACACGCCGGCGGAAGCAAAAGCATATTTCATCAAGTCGGTAACGGACGATACGACTTACAAAACCAAAGAAGTGGTTAATTTCAGCGTTTATTTGCTGTTGCTCGCGTTGATTATTTTCCTTGTGGAAATCGTTTACCGCCGCGTGAGAGAAATCAAGGAGCTTCGCCGCCTCCATGATGAATATGAAAAAGCGGAAAAAGAAGGCGGCGATGGTATTCCACCCACCTATTTCAAGGCGCACGGGTGGAGTTATACCGACAAGGAAGAAGGAAAGGAAGAGCCGGGCATTTTAAGCAGCTATTCCAAATTAAAATCCACATTAAAGCAGAAAAGGGAGCAGCTGAAAAAGTAATTTTTTATTTTTTTCAGTTTTCTTTTTTTCATATTTTTTTCAGTTTTTTGTTTACATTCTGTTTTCTTTTTTTTTGGTATGCGCGCGCGTTATGGCAGCACATTTTTAAAAGATTTCAACAAAAATCATGGTTGATTTCTAAGAATTTTAATAAATGTTTGAAATGGTTTTTTAGTATTTTTTTCAAAATCGATATGCAGTTTTAAGTTTCAAGGTTCATTGAAAAACATTAAATGTTGATCATTCTATGTTGATTTTTGGTCAAAGAACAATGGGTGTTCTTATTCTTAATCGAATTCAGGAATTCTTCCTTTGGGGTCTTCTCCATATTGATTTGGACCAACGGTTCCATCAAAGATAAACAGAATAATATCAAATAAAATAGCAACTATATTCAGAAAGGGTATGATATAAAGCAATTTGATTAAACAAAGCCATCCCGATTGATTCATATCATGCAATCTTCGAATAGTCTGAAAAAATATAAAAACGGTGATAAAAAGAATAATAACCATATCAGCAAAGATGAAAACCAAGATCAGAATGCCACCAATATTAAATTCATGGCTATCAACAAATGAAATGCTGGAAATGTAAAATAATGTATTTATTGCTATAAGTATCCAAAATCCAATTGTCATAAGAATGTAAGGCATCCGATTTAATCGTCCTTCATAAGTGTAAGTTTCGGCAATAAAATTGAAAAGTTCCATATCTTTCCCTCCATGAATAATAAAATAAATCTAATAAGTTGCCTTATTAGATTTATCAAAATGAATCAATCAGGTGAAAACGCCGGTTTCTTGATAGTTATTTACTGAAGATGAAGGCGTGTAAGAAACACCGACTGACCCAACCCCTCCTATATTTAAACCAACAGAAATTGAATAACCTCCTGCATACACTTGATGACCATAACTCACTCCATATGGAACTGAGAAAATGTCAATTGTATTTTTGTATATGTTCATGGAGCCATTTCCTTTCATTGCAACTCCCGTGTTATAAATAAACACGGGAAATTTTACATAACCATTGTTTCCCAGCGAGCTTGGAGCATTTTGTGGTGAGTAAGACACTGTATTCCATGTCATTCGATTTTGATCATAGTACTGGATGGATGTTGAATGGTATTGACTTACAGTGTAACCATTACCTACAATGGCTCCAAACGTGTCATTAAGTCTTACAGTAGTTTCTCCAGACCATGAATAATTATAATTGACTGTCGCTGTTCTATTTGATCCGGATGTTGATTTATTTGTTAGCCAAATGTTTAGGGTCATTGTGGCGGCTATTGCCTTGCTAGATTCTGTACTTCCATCAAAATTGCGGATGAGTTGGATTTGCTCTTTCGTGTATCCTAGTCCTACAAGTTGTTCATCGGAATAAGATTGATTCATGTATTCAACATGCTCATGGAATTTATCCTCAAAATTTCGGATTTCTTGTATTTCCAATTTGGAAAATCCATTTGATTCGAGAGATTTATCACTTTGCTTTGAGAGATGGATGTAATAGTCATATTCATTAAACGTTACTGTAGTTATAGAATCATTGCCATTTTTCTCTTCTGCTAATACAGGAATAGAAAAACTTATCGCAATGAGGAATGCACAAAATACACTCATTAATTTATTACTCATAGTTTCATCTCCAATATCCTTTATATAGAAGTAAAATTATGAGGTGAATGAATCGGTCCTCGGAAAAGTTTCGATTCATTCGTTGATGCCGATAATTTTTGGCATCAACAAAAACTATAATAGTTATAAAATATATATGTTTTTATATGTTATTAATTATATATTTCAGTTTCTAAATAATAATCGAGATCCCTTCTTTTGATGTAGTTCCTCTTTTTTAGATTTTTATTTTTTATTGTTTATGGTTTATATCATCTGATATAATTTTATTTCCAATCTTGGATATAAATACATCTTTTAATAAGATGAAGACATTTAACCCCCAAATTTCATTTCAATTTAAAAAGGAGACGAATTATGCAAAAAGTGTTGTCGCTTCAGGATTTAATCAACCGTAAATCTTACGAAATGCACTCGGGAGAGGAAATTGATGAAGAACTCGAAGACCTTTATGATTTGGTGGTTCCGATGGGCGTTCCTATGTCGATTATTATGGACATGGTGGAAATCTTTGATTTGGAAGTCACGGAACGTGTCATTTCCATTAAAGAGCCGGAAGTTGCCCAAACCATGGTGATTGCTCTTCGCGGTCCGCTGGACCGCGTCACGGAAGCGGAAGAATTCATGCGGCGGGAAACAAAAGCCTGGATGGAACATTAATTTTGTAATTTTGTAAATATCTTTAATTTTGTAATTTTGTAAATATTTTTAATTTTGCAATTTTTACAAATGAATTATTCGTCTATTCTTACATCAATTGTGTTTTTTGATGATTACGATTTAAAATGATATGGAGAAATGATTTATGCCGAAAGTTTTACCGAAAAGATGTCCCAGCTGTCAGAAACTTGCTTTGAATGAAGAAGTGACGGATTGTTTTTACTGCCAAAGCTGCGGAAAATGGTTTGACAAAAAAGATTTGCCGGAAGACCCGGTTCCGGAGCCTGCGCCAACTGAAACAATTGAAGAATAAAATCATAAATTAGACGCAAAAATGTCCTAAAAAACAAAAAAATGAAAATTACGAAAAAACAATTAATCTTTTAACTTTTTAACTTTTTTTGGAAAACAATAATCTCTTAACTTTTATTTTGAAAAATAAAATGTAAAAAAGTCAAAAGCGGAATTTAGCGGTTCTGCTTTTGATTGGTTCCTGTTTTGACAATGTCGATCATTTCGGAAATGCTGTCCAAATGAAAATCCGGATTGAACCGGAATTCCCGCTCATGTGTATTTCGGTCGCCGTAGGCGGCATACGCGGTCCACATACCGATTTTTTTGGCGGGGGCAATGTCGCGCCGCAAGCTGTCCCCGATAAAAATGGATTCTTGGGGATTTCGTTTGGTTTTGTTGAGCGCGTACTCAAAAACACCCAAATCCGGCTTTTTTTTGCCGGACATGTCATGCGCGAAAATTTGGTCGACTTTGTTGTAAATACCGGCTTTTTTAAGCCGTTTGGTTGCGTTCTCGGTGTTCGCGTCCGTGACCACCGCAAACATGCACCCCATATCTTTGAGGGCGTCAATCGTTTCGGCAACGCCCTCGTAAAGGACAATGCTTTCGATTTTCGTTTCTTCATAAATCCGGCAGCTGTCTACAAAAAGACCGTCGGAAAACATATATCTTTCACGCAGGTAATCTTCAATATTTTCCAAATTTTCAAACCCGTAAATCCCGCGCAGGAAATAGGAAAGCATTTCTTCGGGATCGCCCGTTCCGATATGATCGACAACGGCTGAACAAGCTTCCAGCTTGGCATGGTAAAAGTCAAATAAGGTGTTATCCATATCCGAAAAAATACAGCAAATCTCGGGTTTTTCCATCCAAAGCCTCTTTAAAATCGTTCGCCAAAACAGCGAAAAGGTATTTTGAAAAATCGTATTGAAAAGTTATGAACCATATTTTTAATTAGAGTCTGTTTGCAATTTGAAATCGCATTTTTGATTATAATCGCATTTTGATTATAATCGCATTTTGATTATGATTCACTTTAGTTGTTTAAACCTTTCTATCTTTTTCTTAATTTTTCATTTTATTGAAGTTTTTGTTTTATTGAATTTTTTGTTTTATTGTATTGATTTTATTCAAAATCTAAGGCTTAATTTTCAATATGCGTTGAATTATTTTGGCCGGCTGGCTCGTTTAGAACGCACTTGGAAAGGATAATGTTATTTCCGTTTTCGCTGTCGATAATGAGTTCTTCGCCGACGCTCAAACAGTTGACGCATCCGGTCATTTCGCCGGCGGATTCCATTCTTTTGAGTTCGCGGACCGGCTCTCCGCACGGCTCCTGCCCGATTGGATAAGTGCCGTAATGCATCGGGATGAAATGTTTTGAATTCATAAGCATAGCGGCCTGGACAGCCTCGTCCGGTCCCATATGCGCGTCTTTCATAATGGAACGTGGTTTGTAGCCGCCCACCGGCATAATCGCGTAATCCACTTCCGGAAATATCTCGGCGATTTCAGAAAAATGATTTCCCCAAGCGGTGTCGCCTCCAAAATAAATGGTTTTTCCGTTGGCACGGAGAAGAAAGCTGCCCCAAAGCGTTTTGTTTCCGTCAAACGCATGGAGGCGGGACCAATGAAATGTCGGCAAAAAGAACACTTCAACACCAGGAGACGTTTTATATTGCTGGTACCATCCGGCTTCCTGATATTTGTCGGTGAAATGTTTCAGATACATGCCGCTTCGAAGAGGAATAAGGGCTTCTGTTTTGTCGTTGTCTTTGAAAATTTTACGAAGCGAACGCACGTCGGCATGGTCGTGATGCATGTGAGAAATCAATACGTAGTCCACATTTTTAAATCGGGAAACATCGCACGGAATCGGGATTTTCCGGGTTCGGAATGGAAAACTGAAATAGGACGGGTCGGTCAAAAATGTCATGCCGCCGAGACGGATGAAAAAAGACGCATGTCCGAGCCAAATGATCATATCTTTGTCGGAATCGGGAAATGATTCATTTTTGAGAAAGCCGGCTTGAAATGTATCATTCTTTTTTTCTTCACGCTGCGGGTTTTTGTAAAGCCGCCACTTCACGAATTGAACCATGCTCATCGCCGACGGCTTTTCCTCGTTAATGAATGAGTTTCCAACCATCGGATTTCCTTTCCAATCTTCTTTAATAATGGGTAAATCCGGATTGACCATGTATCTGACCGACAAGAATAACACCTTTTTAAAATAATATGAATCGAACGGATCTGAAAATTTGAACGAATGATTTGAACAGATGATTACGGATGAAGTGATTTGAAATGATTTGATTGAAATTAAAGTGATTTGAAATGAAATAAATTCATGAATTAAAATGTATCTTTTTAAAAGTTTTAAAAGGAGATTCAGTATTTATAATCTATCTTATATATTAATAATCCTATTATTTGAACTAAGTGAATAGAATTCATTCTTCTTCCGCCGTTTTTTCTATGGTGGGGATTCATATAGGGGAATAGCGTTTTTTATTTGGAACTTGTCAAATCGAAAGGTTGAGTTGTAATTTTTGGATTAAATTCAAATTCAAACTAAAGGTATATGAATGATTAGATTATTCATAACAATTCCTATTAAGTAGTTTGTAATTTTATATTCAATTTATTGTGATTTTTAATATGATTTTTCTTAAAAGTGAGGTGGACTTGGATGGAAAAATATGAAAAAAACGATATGAGTCAGGAGATGAAGCGTAAAATTTCAGAGCACCCATGCTATTCGGGTGAAGCTCAGCATAAATTTGGACGCCTTCATTTGGCGGTTGCGCCGAAATGCAACATCGAATGTAATTATTGCGACCGGAAATTTGACTGTGTCAACGAAAGCCGTCCGGGCGTAACCAGCGTAGTTCTTTCTCCAAAAGATGCTCTTGCATGGACAGACCAAGTTTTGGCACAGCACCCGTTTATTCATGTCGTCGGAATTGCGGGTCCGGGCGACCCGCTCGCAAATGAGGAAACCTTTGAAACCTTCCGCCTGATTCGGGAAAAATATCCGGATTTGACGCTTTGCGTCAGCACCAACGGACTGATGTTGGAGGACCGTTTTTCCGACCTGTTGAAATACAATGTCGAAACGCTGACGGTTACCATGAATTCAATGGATCCGGATATTCAAATGCAAATTGTCGACCACATCGTCTACAACAAAAAACATTATCATGGACGGGAAGCTGCGGAAATTTTGATTGAAAAACAGATCTCCGGAATTCAAAAAGCGGTAGATGCCGGGCTTGCCGTTAAAATCAATACGGTTCTCATTCCCGGAATTAATGATAACCACATTTTGGACATGGCCCAAAAATTCCATGACATGGGTGTCTATATCATGAATATTATGCCGCTCATCAATCAGGCAAAATTCAAAGACAGACGACCCCCAACCGATGCGGAGCGCAACACCCTTCAAAACGCCTGCCTGCCGTATGTCAAACAAATGAAACACTGCCGGCAATGCCGCTCCGATGCGTATGGCTTGCTTGGACAAGATCTTTCCCTTCTCAGCAAAACCCGCGGAGATGAATTGCGGTCCGCATCCAAAGCAAAAAGGACGCCCCAATTAATTGATTTGTCGGGCGATGTGAAAAGTTCCGGCTCGGCTGAATTGAAGCATGAAAACATGCCGGCTAAAAATGCTTTAAAATAAAAAAATAAAAAAATAAAACAACAATATTTCAAAAATGAATGATTACAAATACACAATTTCAAAAATTAACCGCTATAAATTTTACAAAAATATTTCGGAGCGTGTCTTTTTGGACTCACAAAAAACAGCCGTCGATTTTAACAATTTGGATTTGGAAGCATTGGCAAAAACAATTCGTTCTTTTGAGGGTGTTTCCCGCAAAAAACCGATTACTCAAATTGCCGAAATCTTTGAATCCGTTTCGGAAATGTATAATGGCTGCGTCGTTGATTTTGGGGACGATGCGGCAGCGATTGACATTGGAGGCGGAGATGTTATTTTGCTTGCGGCGGACGGTATTTGGGGTCGTTTGATTGAAAAAAGTCCGTGGTGGGCCGGTTTTACATCGGTTTTGGCGAACGTCAATGATATTGTCGCAATGGGCGGAAAACCACTCGCGATGGTGGATGTTGTCTCCTCTTCCCAAAGCGGCGAGTTCTCCGAAATCTTTCGTGGAATGGCGGAAGGTGTCAAGAAGTTCGGGGTTCCGGTGGTTGGTGGCCATACACATCCGGAAGGGGCGGCTTCTTTATCGGTTGCGATTATTGGAATTGCCAAAAAAGAGGAACTCATCCGAAGCGATACGGCAAAACCCGGCGATATTGTCATTTTCGCGGTGGATTTGGACGGGCGGACCGGGCCGAATTCCCCGTATAGTTTTGAATCGCTTTCATTGAAAAGTCCGGCTGTCGTTCGAAAAATGTATGAAGCGCCTCAAATTTTGGGGAAAAAAAGGTTGGTCACCGCCGGAAAAGACATCAGCAATCCTGGACTGATTGGAACGTTGGGGATGCTTGTTGAAACGTCAGGCGTCGGCGCAATCGTCGATTTGACAAAACTTCCGATGCCAAACATTGATCTCTCTATTGACCGCTGGCTTCTCATGCATCCCGGAACCGGATTTGTTTTCACGGCAAAAAAAGAAAATGCAGACGCAGTTATTCATATTTTAAAAGAAGCCGGAATTTTTGCCGCAGCCGCTGGGGAAATCATGGAAATACGAACGCTTGAAATTACCGCCAAAAATAAGTCCGCGGTTGTCTTTGATTTTGAAAAGGATAAAATAACCGGAATTTGCAAAAAATAACTGATTTAAAATGAATTTTCAAAAAATAACTGATTTAAAACGAATTTGCAAAGAATAACTGAATTTAAAAATTTGAACAATATTCGACTTGTAATTTTTTATCCTTTTTTGGAGATTATTTTTGTCTTCTCTTTTTTTGTTTTTAAAAATCATCCTCAAATCCGGCCATTCTTTTTTTAAGAATCGCCAAAGCTTCTTTATCATTTTTTCGGCCGCAGCGCTGCGCTAAGCTCCAATGATGCCGAATCCATTCAATGTACTTCGGATCTCGGGTTTGTTCATACCGCGTCAGATGAATGCAAATTTCCAAAATGGAATAAAATCCGCGGTTGGGCAAAAATCCGGAAGTCGGGGTTTGAATTTTAAAACCGATCGGCTCAATATCTATGAGAATGGTGTCCTCTGCAAGAACCCGGTTTTTACATTGAAACACAACATACCGGTCAGCCTCTTTTAGAACCGGGACGATGGTTCCTGAAAAATTCAGCGTTGAAAATTCATGGCTGTCTAAATCGTAAAAAGTTGAGCGGGCATACAATACGGAATCGGCGGTGATGTTTGCGGAAAAAAAGTCTTCCTGCATTAAGTTTTCGCAAGTTTTTGTTCCCCGAAAAAGCCGCAGAAACATTTTGTCATTTTTCCAAATAATCCCAAACGGAGCGGCATTGAATGGTTTTTCGCCGGACGGACTGTTTTTGGTCGCCACAATAATTTCAGAAATTCCTTCTCCAATCCCGAATTCTGTCATTCTTTTCAAATTTGCGGATGTTTCCTTCAAAAGACCAACTCCTTTTTAAAACACAAGTCCATCCATCAGCGCTAAAAATATGCCGGCTGCGGCAATGTCGGCCAAAGATCCCGGGTTTGCCCTTTTTTCATGCAGTTTATCGTCAAATGAATGAATGAATGGAATCAATTGTTGCAAGTCTTTTTCATTTTCCGGAAAGCGGTTTAAAATTCCCCGCGCTTCTTCCCGGATTTTATCTGCCGCATTTGAATCTATTTTTGTCTCAATGAATGTGTCGGAGACGGAGGCCATCATCTCTAAAAAGGTATAAACAATTGAGCTATTGATTGCGTTTTTGAATTGTTTTTCCGGATGTGTCAAAAAAAAGGCATGGTTTTCCATCAGTCGCTTTGCAAACCATTTTGTTTTTTCAAATCCGGATACCCATTCTTTTGCAATGAGATCGCGGCTTGCGGCCGATTCCATCAGCTCAAAAAGTCCGGTCTTTTGTGCCAAAATTCTGTTTTTCGATTCCGGGTCGGCCAAATCAAAATTCATGTCCGTTCCGGAAATTTTGGTTTTTGCCGGAATGTTGAGTTTTTCAAAGGCGGAGTAAAAATAAAAAGCATCTTCTGAATCTGTTTTTTTGCAAATTTCAAATGCTATCGGAACAATTTGTTTCGTTTTATTGAAGTCTTGATTGCCACCGGCATCTTTTTTGATTTTCGCATCGTTTTCAATTCCGGCTGCCATGGAAAGGGGCAGCAACAAAAGAAATGTCCCAAAATGCGTATTGCCGCCGGATTGTCGCCGCTCACTTTTTTGAACTGCCTCTTCCAACAGGTTTCCCAATTTTTCGCCGCCGGACGCCGCTCTTATAAAAACAGGCGCCGACGCGATCGCCGATGCTAAAAAATGTTCATAATTTGTGTTTTTAAAATCCTTTAGCCGATGAACATTTCCGGGTTTTGGGTAAGCGGACGCTTCAAGAGCCATGGCAAGGCTTGCCGAAACGGCAATATCTTCCGCCGGTTTTTGGCGTGCATCCCTGTCTTTTTTTGTCGGAAGCATTTTGTTTTCTCGCTTGTCGGATTCTTATTTCTTATTTTAGAATTTCGCTTTTTTATCTTTGAATTTTTTTCTCCTCGATTTTGTCCACCAGCCGGTCGGCCAGAGTATGCTTTAATTTCATGTATTCATTCCCGGAAAGTCCGATTTGTTCCAAGGCCCCGTCCCTGTAAAAACACGGTTTTGTTAATTTGCAGCACCAGACCAGACTTCCGAAACAGGTTCCTTCTCCTTTTTCAAGAGGTGTTCCATACGCAAATTCTTGTTTAAGCATGGTAAATTCTTTGGGGGAAAAACCAATCTCTTCTATTTTAGAAGACAGGCGGCAGTATTTCACCGGCGGGCAGCAAAAGGCGAGACCGCGGTTGTCACCTTGTTTGCAAATGTGTTTGGGAGTATTGTACCAGCCAACTTCGTTTTGGTATTCGCCGATTTTTTGAACCAAATATGGAATAAATTCCGGATCGTCACGTGCTGCCCTGGCAACCGAGATCATGTCGGCGCCGGATGCGAAATATTCCAAAGCGCTGTCAAAATCATCGACGGAATTGTTCGCAATCAGAAGTTTTCGGGTCGTGTTTCTGATTTTGGTCACGGCGCCGGAATCTCCGCCCTTCCTTTCAATCATGGCATCCGCGTGCAAAATATCGGCGCCGGCGGCGTCAAAGAATTCAGCGGCCAAAACCGGATTGACTGTGCTTGTCCGAAACTTGACCGACAAAACCACGCCTGTTTTTTTTATATTTTGAATAATTTCCAAAAGAGCCGGGGTGTCTTTTAACAATGCTTCTCCCAATCCGGCGTCCAAAAATTCAGGCTGTCGGCAATGAATGTCCAGTTCCAAAATCGAGTTTTTTTTCTTCAAGAGCTCAGCCGCTTTTAAAAGAGGTTCCATATTTTTGGAACGGACGCTGACGGCAACGACCGTACCGGGAGATTCTTTTTGGATGAGGTCAATTCCGGAGTCAATCGTTTGAAAAACATCGTCTTCCAAATCTGAAAGTTTCTCAATAAATTCTTCCCGTCCCCGCTTTTGAACTTCCACAGCAGCTGCGCGGGCGGTTTCATCTAAATTATAAGCGCCGATGACCACGAGTCCTGCACCTTTTGCATTTGTTTGGACAAAACCGGCATCTGTTATTCCTGCCATTGCAGAAAGCGCAATCGGGTTTTTTATCGGAATGCCTCCCGCATCAATGTGAAATCCTGTTGTTGAAGAATTCATAAAATCTCTTTTCCTGATATTTGTTTTTTTATTATTTCTTTATTTTTTAATTTCTGTTATTTCTTTATTTTTTAATTTTAAAAAGTTGATTGGAAAAGAGATAAAAGTCCCATCTTATTAATAAATTCTTTTTTTATTTTCAATTTGAAATTTATCTTCCTTTATTATATATCGAAAAATTTTTCCGTTGATTTTCTTCTCTTCATTTTTTGCCTCTTTCTCTTCATTTTTTGCCTCTTTCTCTTCATTTTTTTCTTTTTTCTCTGTGTTTTCACTCGAATCTGTTTCCCGGCCACTGCGAAATTTGTAAACAAGAAGCAATCTTTCAAATTCATCTCCCCGCTCTCGCATCTCCAGCCGAAAATGAGAATCGGCAATATTTTTGAGGCGGTTTTCTGTTCGGGTGGTCAAAACTCCGTCCGGAAGGCATCCGATTAAAAAAGAGGTCTCTTGGCTTTCCAGCAAATCATTTCGAATACGAATAATTTGAGAAACAAGGTCAGATTCCTTTTCCATGGTTTGATTTTCCATGGTTTGATTTTTCGCCGTTTCCATTTCTGCGGTGATATTTTCAATGACAAAAATAGTGTGAAAAAGGCTGCCGGGTTTCCAGGATGACGGATGAATTTTTAAGAACCGGCAGCTGTTTTCTTTTTCGTTTCGGTTGATCGGGGTCTTTTGTTTTTCTTCTTTTTCGGCGGGCCTCCCATTTGATTTTTCAATCGCCGCCAAAAAAGATGTCATTCCCTCATCGTCATTTCCGGTAAGGACCAAAAATGAGCCGCTTTTGATTTTGCTCCCTGTCAAGCGGTCGATTTCGGGAATGCCTGTTGTGAAATTTTGTATCATTGGATTTCACAAAATCAGAAAGATTTGCCTCTTTAATAACTCTTTTCATTTTTTCAAAATCATAAAATATATATACAATCTCAGAAGCCTTACCTTTATGTCCGATTCAATTTTGCTTCCCGCACTTAAATTTGATAACGGTCTCATTCCGGCGATTGTTCAAGACGCGACGACGCATGAGGTTTTAATGTTCGCGTTTATGAATGAAGAAGCTTTGCGGCTGACTATGGAGACCCGTATCGCTCACTATTGGAGCCGGAGCCGGCAATCTCTTTGGAAAAAGGGTGAAACGTCCGGACATTACCAGTACATCCAGGAAATCTTGGTGGATTGCGATGAAGATGCCCTTTTGCTTCAAGTTGTCCAAGTCGGCGGTGCTTGCCACACCGGATACAAGTCTTGTTTTTACCGGACGGTGGATGGAAAAAGCGTCGGTGAAAAAGTCTTTGATACCAAGGATGTTTATTAAAAAAATCATTTTTTTCTTTTTTTTTGTTTTTTTGTTTTTTATTGGATGGCGGCATTCGCGCGTTATAGCATCAAGTTTTTGATTTTTTCCAAAAAGCAGCGATTTTTTTTTTAAAATAGGTAACTCATCCCGAGTCCGATTTTTATTTTTAGAAGATTGTGTCTGTTTATATTTTTAGCATTGCTGCATTTGGTTTATGATAGAAGGAAGCTGTTTGTGCCCGCCCCCTTCTTGGCAAGTTGTCCCCCACCGTTTAAAAAATTCCGAAGCGAAGCGTAGGAATTTTTATAGAAACAATTCTTTTTTTCAATTATGAATCAGAATTCCGAAAAATCAGTTTTTTTTAAAAACTCCAAAAAAATAAAATCAAAAAGCAACGGATCGGATGAAATTTCCGGGTTTGACTTTGCGTTTTCTCCCGACAAACAATTTTCTGCCGATATTCTGGTCGCCGACACAAGTGCGACAATCGATGGCGTTTTGTCCAAAGGAATTTTGTCCGGACGGTATGTTTCCTCAAAAATACCATCGGTCATTATTCCGGAAGCGGTTTTAGCGGAACTTGAACATCAAGCCAATTCCGGACGTGAAACCGGATTTTTGGGTTTGTCTGAAATCCTGCGGCTTCAAAAAATGAATGAAGATGAAGAAATCCGGCTGACATTCGCAGGAATCCGGCCCGCCGGCTCTCAAATCCGGGAAGCGTCATTTGGCGCCGTTGACGCCCTCATTCGGGAAACCGCCTTGGAGTCCGGCGGTCTTTTTGTCACGTCGGACAAAGTGCAGGCGGCGGTCGGTGCGGCACGCGGGCTTTATGTCGATTATGTCCCGCCTGTCTTTTGGACGGCAAGCCGGGACCGCGAAAACACATTTTTTGATCCGTATTTTGATTTGACGGTTTTGTCTTATTTGGATTCGGCCACGCTGTCCGTTCATTTGAAAAACAATTGCCTTCCGATGGCGAAAAGAGGGTCGGTCGGAGAAATGAAATACATTCCGATCGGGGATACCATTCTCTCCACATCGGATTTGTCTCAAATCCGAAACGAATTGGTTGAGTTTGCCAAGCATGATCCGGATTCTTTTATAGAAATGGAATCGGATGATCCGCTCAGCGCACTGGTGCTTCAAGTCCGTGACATGCGCATTGCTGTGACACAAGCGCCGTTTTCAGACGACACGGAAATCACAATCGTTCGGCCGATTGCATCGGTTGATTTTGAAAAGTACCAGGCGGGCGACGAATTAAAAAGCCGGATATTAGAACAGCGCGGCGTTTTAATTGCCGGATCTCCTGGTGCCGGAAAATCAACGTTTGCGGCCGGCGTTGCTAAATTTTTATTGTCCAACGGCAATGTCGTCAAAACGATGGAGTCGCCGCGTGATTTGCAGGTGCCGGCGGAAATCACGCAGTATGCGCCCTTAGACGGCAAAATGGAAAATACGGCGGATCTGCTTCTTTTGGTACGTCCGGATTATACGATTTACGATGAGGTTCGAAAAACCAAGGACTTTTTGTTGTTTGCGGACATGCGGCTTGCCGGCGTCGGCATGATTGGGGTCGTGCACGCAACCCGTGCGATTGATGCTGTTCAGCGCCTCATCGGGCGGGTGGAACTGGGTATTATTCCGCAAGTGGTGGACACCGTTATTTTCATTGAAAAAGGAAAAATCGCTCAAGTTTACACGCTTGAATTTACCGTCAAAGTTCCAAGCGGCATGATGGAAGCGGATCTGGCACGTCCGGTCATCATCGTTTCCGATATGAGGACTCATGTATCCGAATATGAAATTTACACATACGGTGAGCAAGTCGTGGTCATGCCGGTCGGAGCGGCGCAGACGTTTAAGGACAATGAATCTGTTCGAAAACCATCTTGGGACCTTTTGGAGCAAAAACTCAAAGATGAAATTGAGCGGTATGTGGCCGGACCGGTGGATGTTGAAATGGTCTCAGACAGAAGCGCGGTGGTCAAAGTCAAGTCGGCCGATAAAAGAAAAGTTATTGGTCGGGGCGGAGATACGATCAACCGGATTGAATCGGCGCTTGGAATCCGGATTGATGTCCGGGAATTATCACATTTTGACCGGCGCGCCGGCAAAAATTCAAAGATGGCCGGAATTTCCGAAAATTCTAAAGCCGCCAAAAGATTCTCTTCCCGTTCCTCCAATCTTTCTTTTGACGGGGAAAATGGTGAGGAATATTATGAGAAATATAATGAAAAATACGATGAGGATGGAGAATACAATGAAAAATATGGTCGGGAATATAGCGATGAAATATCGGTTCCAAATGCCAAAAAATCAAGAGTTGATTTGGCGGACATGGATGAAAAGGATTATGTGATTCCGATTTTTGAGAAGACCAAAAAGCATTTTATTTTAAAAATCCCGGAATTCGCAGGCGAGGATGTCAATGTTTTCATGGGCGGAGAAATGATTTTTAGTGCGACCGTCGGTCGCTCCGGCGAAATTAAACTTCGGTCTGATTCCGAATTGGTTGACATGATCAAAGGCGGATTCAGAAATGGGGATTTAATTGATATTCGCTTGTCTGAGGATTGATTGAAAAAAAGAGCATTCTTTTTTTCACTTTATTTTATTTTGTTTTGTTTTTGCTTTATTTTGTTTTATTTTTACTTTATTTTGTTTTATTTTTGCTTTATTTTTGCTTTATTTTCGATTTTTCGTTTTTTTAAAAACTAATATTAATTTTTCCGATTCTGATTTTTCGTTTTTTTTATTTTTTATTTAATTTTTCAATTTATTTTTGAATATTTCTTTTCATTTCATTTTTTTTAAATTTTGATTTTTCGTTTTTTATTTTCTTTTTTTATGTCATATGTTATTGTTTTTTCGGTTTTTTCATTTTTTTATGATTTTTTTTGTTTTGATTTGAGTTCATTTTTTTTCCAAAATTCTGTGTTTGTCGGCAAAAATTTAAGCAAATTTTAAATATATTTAACATAAATAATATGTTTGCAAATATTAGATTATATTTTTCCAATCGAATTGGTTTTGCCAAGAATTCAATTTTCAAAAATCTGGTTAAATGAATTTGATTGTAATAATCCTTTATTCAGGTGAAATTAAAAGAGGTAATAAAATCTAATATACGTGTTTTGTAAAAAAACTGTTTTTGGAGAATTAAAATGGTTACCGATGGAAAAGGCAAATCAAAGACTGAATCAAAGACAAATGCGAAAGAGAAAGTCAGCAGCACTGTCAATGGTCTCGTTGGAAAAATAACAAAGGGCGCAACCGGAATTAAAACAACGATTGCTGCCAAGAAACCTGCGGCAAAGACTGCCGCAAAACCGGCTGCAAAAGCACCTGCAGCAAAGACCGCCGCAAAACCGGCCGCAAAAAAACCAGTCGCAAAGACCGCCGCAAAAGCACCTGCAGCAAAACCGGCTGCTAAAAAACCGGTTGCAAAGACTACCGCAAAACCGGCTGCTAAAAAACCAGTCGCAAAACCGGCTGCAAAAAAACCAGTCGCAAAGACTGCCGCAAAACCGGCTGCAAAAAAACCAGTCGCAAAGACCGCCGCAAAAGCACCTGCAGCAAAACCGGCCGCAAAGAAACCGGTTGCAAAGACCGCCGCAAAACCGGCTGCTAAAAAACCAGTCGCAAAGACCGCCGCAAAAGCACCTGCAGCAAAACCGGCCGCAAAGAAACCTGTTGCAAAGACTGCCGCAAAACCGGCTGCAAAGAAACCTGTTGCAAAGACTGCCGCAAAACCGGCTGCTAAAAAACCTGCAGCAAAACCTGCCGCAAAACCGGCTGCAGCCGCAAAATCAACGAACGCAAAATCAACTGCAAAACCAATTATTAAAGATGCTAAAGCAAACTAATTCTTTTTTACAATTGGCAGATAATTTTCATTATCTGTCAATTATAGTAATCTTTAAATAATATGGGATTTATATTGAAAATCATATAATTATCCGTTATCTGCCGAAATGATCAAAAATAACGGATTTTTATGGGACCGCTTTTGTTTTTCGGATTTCTTTTTCCGGATTTATATTCCGGCCGTCTCGTATCAATTTTATATATGATGAGTATCTTTTAGATTCTGTTTTTGATTGATTGTGGAAAAATCATAAACAGCTGTCTTTTTGGAATATGCGGCACTTTCATAAGAGAAAATCATATACTGTAAATATTATTCATTATTTATAATAAAAACAACTCATTAATATTATTTCAAAAACAAAAGAAAAACAAGTTTGTAAAAAATGGTCAATCCGGAAAATGCTTTACCGGTATTGTTTTGAAAAACGTGATTGGTATATCACTCATACGGCATTGTTTAATTTTATTGAATTGAATCATCATTTCGGCTCAATCAAAAAATTATCGAGAAACGCTTTTTCAATATTTTTAAAGATTGAAATGGGTGGTTTTTATATTTTTTTGATAGCCGACGCAGCAATGTACGGATTTTCAAATCATATAATTATATTATTATTTCCTTAAAATATGGTAACGAATATAATCTTAGAATATGATTTGGCTTTAAAAACAATATTCATTTTTGAAATAATTATTTTTTACAATATTTTTTAAAACGCATATGGGATGATAAAAAATGGAAAAAATCAAAAAAATTAAAACGGATGATAAACGAATTGAAATGTTTAAGAATTTAAATATTAAAAAATCAGTTTCCAAAACACTTTTGTGTCTTTCGACCGATGAGGGTGTTTCTTCAACCACCATCTGTCAAATGACTGGTTTAAAACAGCCGGAAGTCAGCAACGCTATTAAATGCTTAGAAGAAAGCAATTGGGTCAATGTGACAGAGGTCAAATCCAAAAAAGCAGGACGCCCGATAAAATATTACCGGCTCTTGGTTCCCAAAGAAGAAATCTACGAAACCATTGAGAAAAACGCAAAGAAAGAAGTTGTCGAAAGAACAGAATGCGTCGAAAGACTAAAGGAATTGGTTAAAAAGTAAAAATTTTATAATTTTGCATCCGGTATTGATTCCGTTTGTGCGTTCGGTCTTGATCCGTTTACAGTATCGGTTGCAAAACTTTTAAATTTAAAAAGCTTCACCGGTTTGTTTTTTAAAATATTCGTATTTTAAAATATTCGTTTTTAAAATATTCGTTTTTAAAATATTCGTTTTTTTCAATCTTATTTTGAAATTGCTGTGGCTGTTTTGTAATTTTTCATCGTTTTCATATTTCATCGAAGCTTCTTATTTTTACAACAAAAAATCTTTTTTTTAAAATCCGAATTTTTCATTTTTATTTTATTATTTTTGTTCATATTATAAAAAAATTTAAGGTTTTCAATATTTTATATTTTCGAAGAAATATATTTATAATATAAAATATTTTTTATAATTGTATATGTTATATATATTAGAGTCGTGATTAATTGATGATATAATTAAAATGATCGTTTAATTGGATCGTTTTATTTGATTATTTATTGATATGTTTATAATCTTTCCAATCATCAGATGCTTAAAAAAAGGAGAATGAATTTAATGGCAGCCGGCAAAAAATCAAAAGTTAAAAAGGACAGCTTAAGTGAAGATTGTAAGATTCAGGGTCAAACTTTGACGCAAAAGACGATGAAAATCGCATGGGGAATTTCAGGGGCGGGAGATCGTCTTGTGGAAACCGTGGAGGCGATGAAATTGTTAAAAGCACAAGGCTACTCCCTGGATGTTTTCGTATCCAAGGAAGGCGAAACCGTTTTGAAATGGTATAAGTTGCCGGAAGATCTCAAATCGGCGTTTTCTTCCTATCACGTGGAAAAGTCGGCGAATTCTCCTTTTATTCTTGGCGATTTGCAAACCGGAAAATATGATGCTCTTGTGATTGCTCCTGCAACGGCCAACACGGTCGCGAAAATTGCGCACGGAATTTCAGATACGTTGCTTACCAACGCCGTTGCGCAGGCGGCAAAATCCGGTCTTCCGATTTATATTTTCCCGGTGGATTCTCAAAAAGGATCGGTGACAACAAAAGCGCCGGACGGACGGGAATTTGAATTAACGATGAGAAAAATCGACTTGAAAAATACAAAAGTGGTCTCCAAAATGGAATGTATTACCGTTGTCAAAAATCCGGAAAAAATCGTCAAAAAATTATCTAAATAACTCTTTTTTTTCAGATTATTTTATCTTTTATCCTTTTCTTTTTTCTTTTCTTTTTTTCTTTTCTTCTTTTATCTTTTTTCGGAAGCGGCATACGTATGTGTCACAGCAGCCAATTTTTGGGATCGAAACAATATGGAGATCTCTTTTTTTATTAAAAAACCGGTCACTTTAATACTTTCACCCCGCTTCGTTTTCTTTTAATAAGGAGGAATGCCTTTTTGGGTTTACTGTCAGATGAAAAAAAAGACAGGAGGAAATTTCAAATGAGCGCCACAGAATCAATGGAACCCATCGAATTGGTCACCGATATGACCCGCATGAAAATGACACCGTTTAAAGCGGAATCCGCTGCTTTTTCAGAAAGCTTCGAGCAAAAAGCAGGAAAAATGGAAATCCCAAGCGGTGATCTCTTTTTCAGAAACTTGGTCGAGCGGGCAAAATATTACGAACAATTTGAAGACCGAAGAAGTAAAATCACCTGTTCCGGCTTTAACATTCAATCCGAAATCGGTGCTTTCTAAAAGCAAAACCATTCAAAACCATTTTTCAAAAAATGGTTTTGCCGTCTTAAATCACCATCTATCACCATCCTATATGTTTATTTGTGTTTTTATTTCGCATTTTTCTCCAAAATTTCTCCAAAATATTTTAAAAACAGTATTAAGTAAAGGAAAAATAAATAAAAAATGAAAGAACCACCTGAATCTTTCATTTTTTATGTTTTTCTTTTGTTTTTATTTTTAGCATTGCTACGATCTATTTACTGTTTTTAGCATTGCTGCATTTCGCCAACCTATTCTTTTCCATACGAACCGCCCGAAAAATTCGAAGACGCGAAAGCGTCTTCGAATTTTCGGAAGGGTTTGCATGTTTATTTTCAATAAAATGGACTTTCTTATTGAAAAAAAATCATTAAAAAAAAGTCCCTCGAATTTGAAAAAAATCTTTGAAAAAATGATCGTCATAACGCGCGCGCATGCCACCCGCAAAAAATGAACTTGAAAAATATGAACAAAATGAAAAAAATAAAAAAAATAAAAATGAAAAAACATTTAATTCATTTTTTACTTTATGATTCTTTCATCACCGGAAGCGTCTGCCCGCCATACGGAATGACTTGAATTTTCGCATCCGGATTCTTTGTCAAAATCCTCTCAATCGCGTCACCGACGGTTTTGCAAGGTTCAAAAAACGCTTCCCTTGCAGACTCTGGGGACAAAGATGAAACCAAGTACAAATGAAACCGTTTGGATGCCGCAGCCGTTGTTGCCGCCTTGTGACCGCCAAATTCAAATTCCTGTTTGAACCGGGCAATTGCTTCATCGGCGGTTGCACAACTTTTGTTCCATTGATCATACACCGCGTTTCCGATTCCATCCCGGCACTCCGATACCAATACAATCGAGCCGCCTTCCACAACGGCTTGCGTTGCATTGTCCAGGGCCTTGTTTGCCTGATACAAATTGATGTCTTTTGGAAATCCACCACAAGAGACAATAACTGCGTCTGCCGGTTCCGTTTCAATTTTGTATAACTTATCCACGACCTTGACGCCTTCCCGATGCGCTAATATAAAATCACCGGCAAAAGCCGCGACAACATTTTTATGGCTGTCCAAAACCACATTTAAAATGAAATCCAATCCCACAATTTTGGCGGCTTCTTCCAAATCTAATCGGACCGGACTGTCCGTTCGCCCCGATGCCGCATTTTTTTCAATCATAAATTTATGGTTTGCAATCACCGCCTCCTTGGAACTGACCCCCGGCAGCAAAGATTTCGCACCCCCGCTGTAGCCGGCATAATAGTGAAAACCGATTTCTCCGATTCCGACAATTAAATCATTTTTCACCACATCTTCATAGATTTCAATCGGCGTTCCCCGGGATGTTTTTCCGAAATTTTTGACCGGGAAAGATCCGGTTTCATGCTGGACACACTTGTACCGGTTAAAAACATCAGCGCCAACCAATTTTTTGACTTCTTCCATGCTTTGCGCACGGTGCAGGCCAAGCGCGAAAAAAATAGTTACATTTTCATTTGGAACACCGGCGGCTTGAATCTCTTTTAAAACAAACGGAAGCAAGTACTGAGACGGTGTCGGGCGGGTGACGTCATTGACAATCACGGCAATTTTATCGGCAGAAGACGCCATTTCAGACAACCGTTTTGTTCCGACCGGATTTCTTAAAGCGTTTTTGATCAACGCATCGGACGGCTGTGTTGTAACTTCCTCATCGGTCGGAAGGACATATCCCGAAAAATTCGGTTCGGGAATTTTAAAATCAACGGAACCGCTTCCGTAAGGCAATTGAATTTCTTTAAATTGTATCATTTTCTTTTTTCCTTTTTTATCAAATTTATCGGTTTTTATTAATTTTATTAGATTTTATCGGGTTGGATTTTTACCGGATTTATATTTGCGTAAATTTTTTAAAAATTGACTTTGCTATCATAAATGAAAGGGACTATTTATATATTAGTCAATGTTTATCATATCATTCTTTATTCGCCGGATTTTATTTTTTTAAGAGGAATTTTATGTTGGATAAGCTCTTTTTGTTGCTTTCGGAATATTCTTTTTTTAATGAGTTTTTTCCGGTTTTGAATTCTTTTCTGAGTGATTACGGTTTAATCAGCTTGTTTCTGACTTCCTTTTTAGCCGCGACGGTTCTTCCCCTCGGACCCGAAGCGGTCGTCGCAGCACTTGTGGTGAACGGCGAAAACAATTTTTGGGGCATTGTCCTTTCGGCGACATTAGGCGGCTATCTCGGCGCAGCAACCACTTATCTTATCGGATATTGGGGAATTCATAAAATCACCACCCGAATTACCATTATTGATCCGGATAAATACAAAAAGGCGGGAGAATATTTTGAAAAATACGGGGCGTGGACGCTTCTTCTCTCTTCTCTTCCAATCATTGGGGACGCACTTGTCTTTGTCGCCGGCGTTTTAAAATATCCATTCACCCCATTTTCAATCTTGGTGGCGGTTGGAAAATTTGTCCGCTATTTTTTAGTCACACTTTTCTTCATTTATACGCTGAAATAAGGAATTAATGAGGATTTGTCAAAACAGGCTTGTCAAAATCGGATTGTCAAAAAATGACGAAATGTCAGAATTGGTCATTTTTGACTTTGTCATTTTTGCCAAAAGACGAATCGTATTACATAATATCGGATATATAGATTTATATAGAATATAAAACATATCTGTAAGAAGTATCACACACCTACGCCACTAAATTCAAAGAAACGATGTTGAGGGATATGTTGAACGGAAAAGTTAAGTACCATGGAACGGAAAAGATTGAGAAGAAAATTTACGACGACATTGAGGAAAAACTGGATTCCCACCTCCGGGAACTTTCGGAACAAACGAAAGAGTCGATCCTTTATGAAATTCGGGAAGAATTGCAGCCGGAAACCGTCCCTTATGACCGTCTCCGCCTGATTGAGCAGCGCATTCACGAATTGTCAACCACGCAAGACGGAATCGTGCGTGAAATCGTCGATATAAAAACCACGCTCAACACCCTTTCCAAAGAACTCGCTCGCCTTAGGAATAATGCTCCTGCACTGGAATACGTTCAACAGCCGTCGCCGTCCACTTCATATTCTCAACAACAGGCACCTTCTTCTCTTCCCTATTCTCCCTTCGATTCCCCCACTTATGTTCCTCATCTTTCTCCCGCGCATGTTCCGGGTTATGTGCCGGCTTCTTCCTTTTCTTCTCACACGCCCTATCCGTCGGCGCAAATCCGTCCGGAAAATACCGGCCACGGTGTACCGGAAAAACCTCCGGAAAAATACGTACCGGCTCCCCGATCGGAAAGCTTGGAGTATCGGGAATATGTTCCGGCATCTCAAAAAAAGAATGTGGAGCCTGAGCGGTTTGTTCCGGCCCGGGCAACGCCGGCTAAAAATGATCCCTTCTATTTCGGAAATCCCGATGACATGGTGGATGTCAGTCCTTTAAAAAGGACACCGGCTGAATCTTTTAGTCCATCCGCGGAAACTCCGGCAAAACCCAATTATTTCTCGGTGGAATCGATAAAACCAAAATCGAATGAGCCGGAATATCCGCCGGAAAAATATACTTACATCGATTCCTCAAAAAAACAAAAGCTGGCCGAATCCGGCCCCGATAAAAGCGAATATCTGATCGGAAAAAACACAACAGGAACTGTCAATGACGACACGGATTACAATAAAGATTGCGAATACATCATCGCCGAGAGTTCCGCGCCCAAACCCAAATCCCGGTTCCCTTCCAAAAAAGGGTTTTCATCCTCGACCTCCTCGGATAAAAAAGAACGTGTGATCACCAACGATGAGGAAGATTCGGAAATCATTATGTAATTTTTATGATTTTGCATTTTATTTTGGATTTTGTACTTTATGATTTTCGTGAGTATTGTCAACCGTCTATGAAAAAACGTCAGGAGACCCGATTGCGTGCATATTAAGGAGATTGAGTTTGTCAATTTCAAATCCTTCGGAAAAAAGATAAAGATCCCATTTTTTGAAGGATTCACGACGATTTCCGGGCCCAACGGCAGCGGGAAATCTAATATCATAGATGGAATCCTCTTTGCCCTCGGACTTTCCAGTTCCCGAACCATGCGGGCGGAAAAATTAACCGACCTTATTTTTACAGATGCCAAATCCAAATCTCCCGAATTCGCGCAGGTGACGATTACTTTTGATAACACCGACCGAAAAGCACCGGTGGAGGCCGATTCGTTTGAAATTTCCCGAAAAATCAAACAAACCAAAACCGGCTATTACAGCTATTTTTACTTCAATGGAAAATCGGTCAGTTTGACCGAAGTTCATGAACTTCTCGGAAAAGCCGGCGTGACGCCTGAAGGATACAACGTGGTGATGCAGGGTGACGTTTCTCAAATCACCGCCAAAATGAGTCCGGTGGAGCGCCGCAAAATCATTGATGAAATTGCCGGCGTTTCCGAATTTGATGAAAAGAAGCAAAAATCGTTGGCGGAACTTGATATCGTTAAGGAGCAAATCGAAAAAATCGACATCATTATCGATGAAGTCAAAATCCGGCTGGATCAATTATCTTCCGAGCGCGAGCAAGCCCTTAAATACCGGTCCTTGCGGGAAGAAAAACAAAAATATGAAGGCTATCTCATTTTATCCAAATTAAAAGACGCCAAGACAGAGCTTTCCAATATAGAAAAAGAAATTTTGAAATATGAAACCCAGAAAGATCAGATTTCCCAAAAGGTTGCGGAGCAGGAAGAAAAGCTGGCGTCAATGGAATCTGAATTGGATTCTTTAAACCTGGAAATCCGTCAAAAAGGCGAAGACGAACAAATCCGGATTAAAAAGGAAATTGAAGAAATCAAAGGCGAAATTTCACGCGCGAAAGAAAGTATTGGGGTTTTAGAGCGGGAAGAAAGCGACTTTGAATCCAAACGCAGAGACTTGTTTGTTAAAATCGATGCCCGTAAAAAAGAAGTGGACGGATTTGAGAAATCCTTAGAGGACGAACGCAAAAAAGAAGAAGCGGTCCAAAAAAACAAATCGGATAAAAGCGCGGAAAAAACAATTTTGGCCGGAAAAATTGCCGGGATTGAAAAGAGGTTTTCCGAAAAAGCGGGGGCTGCCAATCAAAAACGATCGGAACTCAACAAAATCAAAGATGAAAAGAATCAATTGATTTTGGAAGAAGACCGGTTGACGGATGCGCTTCGCCGCAAATCTTCCGAAATAAAAGACATCGAAAATGAAATTGAGGAAGCGAAAGAAAACGCGAAAAACGCGGAAAGCGATACCAAAATTGCTCAATATGATATTTCCAAATTAACCGAAGAATCCGATAAATTAAAACGGGACTCGGATGATTTAGAGTCCGCTCAGAAGCGTTTGTCGGACGATAAGAAAAAAATTGAAGAGAAATCCGCAGTGCTTGAGCGGGAGTACGGTATAATTGAAGCGCGCGTTCGGGCGACGGAAGTCGGAAGCACATATTCGCACGCGGTTGAAGAAATATTAAAAGCGTCCAAAAAAGAAGAATTGTACGGTATTTGTGGCGCGGTCGCAAATCTTGGCAGCGTCGGCAAAGAATACGCAACGGCGCTTGAAATTGCCGCCGGTTCCAAAATGCAGGCCATTGTCGTTGAAACGGACGCGGACGCGGAGCACGCGATTAACTATCTCAAACGGAAAAACCAAGGCCGTGCAACATTTTTGCCGCTGAATAAATTAGAGCCGATGCGGTCTCTTCCGGATTTATCGTTTGAAGGATTTGTCGGGTACGCCATTGATTTAATTGATTTTGACACGGAATACAAATCCGCCTTTTGGTATGTTTTTCGAGATACCGTCATTGTTGACACTCTCCAAAACGCGCGCCGGATGATTGGGCGATACCGCATGGTTACTTTGGAAGGCGAAACGCTTGAAAAAAGCGGCGCGATGATTGGTGGTTCGGTCGCTCAAAAATCCAGAATTTCTTTTGCCGCGACCGAGCGGGAAAGATTGGTTGCGCTCAGCGACGAAATCCGTGACCTTCATAAGAAACGCGGCGATTTGATTTCCAAATTGGATGATTTGGATGGCAAAATATCCGTGGCGGCCAAAAGGATTAATGCGATTTCGAATGAAATTTCCAAAAAAGAAATGCAAATCACCGAAATCAAGGGCCGGGAAGATCGGCTTTCGGATGTTTTGGCGGCCAAAAAGAGTTCTTACGACGGTTTTTTTTTGGAGCGGGAGACTTTCAAACGGGAAATGAATGCGGTCATTGAAAAACGGTTGGAAGTTGACAGCGTTTTAAAGGGATTAGACGCGGAAATTTCGGAAATTGAAGCAGAGCTCAACGATCCGGAATTGGAGGAACTCCGCAAAAAATCTGCACGTGTTGACGATGAAATTTTGCATCTCAACGCGCGGCTGTCGGACATTAAGTCCGATGTCAACGCGATTGAAATGTCGAAAAAGAACGCGATTGAATTGATTGAGGAAGCCCGCCTGGATATTTCAAATTTGGAAGAAAAGAAGGCAACCAGCAAAGAAAAAATAAAAGTCTTTTTGGAGGATATTCAAGAATTTACCCGGCGCCAAAAGCAAAATGAAGCGCGTGAAATTGAAATTTCCAATGAGCTCAAAGACCTTCAGGACAAAAGAACGGAATTGGATCAAGCTTGCACACGTTTTAGCCGGCAGCTGGACAAATCCCGTTTAGATTTGGATGGGCTTTCACGCAGCGCGGCATCTTGCCGGCTGACACAATCTTCTTTAGAAACGCAATACTTGTCGCTTTTGCAGGAAGTCAAAGACCGCGGCCTTGAGGAGCGGGACGATATTCCAAATTATCAGACTGTTTACATAACGATCGAATCTTTGGAAAAGCAAATGACGGAATTAGAGCCGGTCAACATGCGCGCGATTGATGAGTATGATGATGTTAAGGCACGCCAGGATGAATTATCCGGCCGTCGGGATGTTTTATTTAATGAGCGGGAGCAGTTGCTTAAACGCATCGAACAGTATGAACAGTTGAAGCGGGATACGTTTATGCAGGCGTATGAAGGCATCAATGCCAATTTCAAAAATGTCTTTTTCGAATTGGCCGATGGTTTTGGAGAACTTGTTCTTGAAAATCCGGCGGATCCGTTCGCCGGCGGAATGACGCTTCACGCGCAGCCGAAAGGAAAAAATATCATTCGCTTAGAATCCATGTCCGGCGGCGAAAAAAGTTTGACCGCTTTGGCTTTTATCGTTTCCATTCAGGAATATCGTCCGGCACCGTTTTATGTGTTTGATGAAGTGGATCAAAACTTAGACGGCTGGAATGTGGAGCGAGTTGCCGACCGTATTTTAAAATCCGCGCCGACGGCGCAGTTTATTGTTATCTCTCTTCGAAAACCCATGCTTGAGCGGGCTGACCGGATTATCGGTGTCACGCAGCAAGATGGAAATACGAATATTACGGGGGTGAAATCCAAATGAGTTTCAAAAATCAAAAATCCGGCTCTTCCGGATACGAATCCAATTCAGGCTCTTCCGGGTACGAATCCAAAAATTCAGGCTCTTCCGGATATAAACCTAAAAACTCCGGGTCCCGCAAATCCGAACTCAAAGCCGCGTCGGCATCAAGTTCCAAGTCGGCATCGGTGACAGGTTCTCTTCCGGTTTTTGAATCCTCTTATTTTGTCGATTCATCATTTGCCGGAGACGCGTCGGCTTATGAGGACAACAGACGCTTGGGAATTTCTTCAAAAGACCGGTTTATTTCCTGTGACAGCGCGTTTGTCTTGTCAGATGATGATGATGCCCGTTCGTATTTCATTGATTCTTTGGGAGACAGTTTGGATGACAGCGGGATTGATGTGGACCAATTGGATTTCTCTTCTTTTATCGGAAATGAGCCGATTGAAATTTTGGTTGAATTGGCTAAATCCGGGAAAATTGACCCGTGGAATATTGATATTGTTCATGTGACGGATACGTTTTTGGGCAAAGTGGAAGAACTCGAGCGGATGGACCTTCGGATTTCCGGGCGGACGCTTCTTTATTCTTGTGTGCTGCTTCGGATGAAATCGACCGGAATTTTGCTGGACGAAAAAATCGAAGAAGAGTGGACGGAAGACGGAGAAGATGCTTGGGAAGAAGATGAATTTAATTTTGATATTTCCGAATTTCCGGCGCCGGTCTTTCCGGTTCGCCGGGAAGCACGCCGACCGGTGACACTTAAAGAATTGATTGAAGAACTTAAAAAAGCGGAAAAAGATGTGATCCAGCGCAAAGAGCGTCTTTTGGGAACGCAAAAGCGTTACATTGAAGTGGAACTGACGACCGAAGATGTGATGAACATCGCGCACGATGAAGCCATTTTAAAACGGACGGGTTCGCTTCTGGACATTTTAAGGCATATGTTTAAAACCCGGGAATTTGTGACTTGGGAGGACGTGCTCGCGCTTGAAAAATCGGACAAAATTATGGACTACATTACGCTTTTGTTCTTGGCGTCCATGAAGGAAATTTTATTGTATCAAGAAGTCATTTTCGGGGATTTGTTTATTTATCCGTTTGGGGCGGCTCTTGGTGAGCCGAACGGGCCGGAATATGAAGCCATTCCGGCATCCAAAGGAAAAATTAAATTGAAAAATAAAAATGTTGAAGAATCCGCGGCGGAAAATTAAATCATCCCTCATTTTTCAGATAATTAAATTACAAATTCATACTTCAAATTCATAATTCTAATTCATACTTCAAATTCATAATTCTAATTCATACTTCAAATTCATAATTCTAATTCATACTTCAAATTCATAATTTAAATTCATAAATCGGAGACATGATTTTATGGCGGACAGCAGCATGACGGAAATCCTTGCGGACGGCTTGTCTTTTGAGGATGAAGAGTTTGCAGACGCGTCCGTTGAAACGGACGCCTCTGCTCTATCTGAAAAAGCAGCGGTCGGCTCCAAAAAGAAATCTTCCAAAAATTCCGTTTCCGTCCAAAATGTCGGTGGCACCGGAAAACAAGTGATTGAAGCGGCTCTTTTTGCGGCCGGAAGCGCAGTTTCCGTGGACACCCTCATGAAAATTTCCCAAAAATCTAAACGGGAAGTCCGCGACCTGGTTTTAGCGCTTCGGGAAGAATATTTGTCCCGCGGCTCCGGCATTGAAATTTCGGACTTGTCCGACCGTTTTGTCATGCAGGTGCGTCCGGACTTTGCGGAAAAAGTGCGGGATGTGGCGCCCAAAGAGTTGACATCGTCTCAGCTCAAAACGCTTTCCATTATCGCTTACCATCAGCCGATTACACAATCGGACATTGTGGAAATGCGTGGCAGCAATGCGTACGAACATATCGGTGAACTTTCCGAGCGCGGATTTATTGATTTAAAACCGCAAGGACGGACCAAAATCATCACGACAACACGTCTTTTTGCGGACTATTTCGGCATGGCGTCGTCAAATACCGCCGATATCCGTAACAAAATGGTTGAAATTTTAAGAACTCAGGGTGGTCAAAGCAATATTTCCCGGTTCAGCCCGGAAAAGCGGGTAGTTGTGACGGAAATGTATGAATCGCTTGCTCGAATGTGTGGCATGACCAATTACAAAGTGGCAAATCCGTACACTCCATCGGAAGCCGATCAAAAAATCATTTCGGAATCCAATATTTTGATTTTGGCGAAAGGATATTCCGATAAGGTTTTGGATGCGAATCCAGCGTTTTCCGGTCAAATCGTTGAAGTTTCTTCGACCACATTTAAGGATTTAATGGATGGAATTGTTGCTGTTCGAGAAATGCTTGGGGAAGATTTCCCGCGCCTGGGAAAAGCGGCCAAGGCGGATGAAAATATCAAAGATTTGCAAGAGCTTCAGGAAATTTACCGCAAAAAAGCGCTTCTGATTCAATCCAAAGCAAATCCGGCAACCGAGATGTCGGCGAAATTAATCAATGATTTAGGTATCGGGATTTCGATGGATGGTATTTTAGTTTCTCCGGATTACGGAAAATCGTCTTCCGGGAAAAAAATTCCCAAAGGCACTGTCATTTTTCCGACGCATAAGAGCCAGTCCGGAAATCTCATCAAGCGGGTCTGTGAAAAATACGACGCGGTCATTGCCGGTCTGAAAGAGGCGGACAAAGAAAAACGTGAGAAAAAAGATGCTCAATCCTAAAAAAAGAATCGCTGTGGAAAAGAAAGAAAACGGTGTTGAAAAATAATTGAAATTTTGAAGTAAATGAGAAATATCGGAATCATATTTTTAAGAATCGTTGGGCCGTTTTTCAAATGTCAAAAAAATCCATTCTTCTGGTTTTCATTTTTATTCTTTTGGCCGGCCTGTTGATTTCTGCTGCCTTTTTCTTTTATCCGTGGCAAAACAACGAAAATCCGGCATCGGATTTGCCGGCGGCGAGTCCGAATTCCGCTTCGTCTTCTTCCGTTTCGTCTTCTTCCGTTTCGTCTTCTTCCGCTTCGTCTTCTCCTTCCTCATCCGTTTCTTCTTTAACCCCACCGCCGGATTTTTCCGAAAATTCAAATTCGGTCGGCATTCTTGGAAATACATATCATCAAAACATGATGTATGTTTATGAGGGTAAGAAACATTATTCGACTTATCCGAACGGGTCGGCTGCGGTCATTGTCCGGAACAAGTCGGCGGAAAATAAATCGTATGAAGAGGTTTGCACGTTTTTGTAGAAGGACGATACGGATAAAAACATCTACGTGGAAGGTGAATTTGTGTGTTCCAATTATGCGACGGGTCTTGCGACTAATGCGGAAGCGGCCGGAATCAAAGGCGGCGTTCTTTTGTTGTGTTTCAAAGGCGGCGGCACGCATATGCTGAATGTTTTTCATTTGACGGATGGGCGGATGATGTATGTGGAAACAACCGGGGCGATTGGTCTTTTTGGAAAAGATGATTATTTCTTTGACCTCGATGCAGGTGACAATTATTTGGATATGGGAACCGTTCAAAAAATCTATGCGTATTGGTAAGTATTGTTAATAATAATGACTCCGGAGGTTATTTTATGATTGAAGTGGAAGTGAAAGTCAAAGCGGACCACGATTTTGTCCGCCGGATGATTCTTCAAAGAGGGGCTGAATTTGTTTGTGTCGAAGAACAGACGGATGTTTATTTTAATGCGCCGGATCGGGATTTCTCAAAAACGGATGAGGCGCTTCGTGTTCGTGTGATTGACGGTGTCGGTGAAATCACATACAAAGGACCGAAAATGGATAAGGTTTCCAAGACGCGGACAGAATTTAACAGTCCGGTCGATGCACAAAATATGAAAAGTATCTTGTGCGCGCTTGGGTTTTTCGAGTCCGGAGCCGTTTCCAAACGGCGGGAAGTTTACAAACTGGAAAATTTTTTAATCGGGATTGACGCGGTTTTCAGCCTGGGGAATTATGTGGAAGTTGAGGCTGATGTTTCCGACGGAGCCGGTCCGGATGATATTCAAAAAGCAACGGAAAGCATTTTTAAATTCTTAGAAACGCTTGGGATTGAGCGCAGCGCATCCATTCAAGAATCTTATTTGGAATAGGTTTTGGCAAAAAATAAAGGTTTGAAATGCTAAATTAAAAATAGTTTAACACTTAATTTCAATAATAAATGATTCAATAATAAATGATTCAAAAATAAATGATTCAAAAATATCGTAAATCATATTTTCCATAAAATTAAAATTAAACAGAAAAAAAGAGATTTTGGAGAAATCTATGAAACAAATTCGTTCTTTGTTTTTTTTGGCTTTGGTTCTTTTGGCAACCGTGGCCGCTGTCGCAACCGCAGGATGCATGAGCACAACTTACACGATGGAAGGAAAGATTTTGTTGGAGGACGCGTCTCAGCCTTTTGGAACCGCGCCTATTTATCTTGAACTCCAAGACATGACCGACCCCAAAAGTGTCGTCATCTTGGATAAAATGAAGATTTCGGGAGATTCTAAATCTCATTACTCTTATGAGATGGTTCATGAAGGATATTTGAATCCGAAGGGAATCTACACCGTGTCGGCTTGGGTGGACACAAACGGCGATATGCAACGCAATGCCGGTGATTATGTTTCAAAACCGATTCATCGGCTGGAAGCCAATATTTTAGAGCAGCCGTTTGACATTTATGTTTATCCGTACACCGGATAAACACATTTTTTTTAAAATATGTATTTTTAAAATAGGTGTTTTTAAAAAAATGTTTTAAAATGAGCTGTTGAAATAAAAAATGAAATAATAAAAAATCATTGAGAAATCATTTTTTTATTTATTTTATTTTTTTTTTTTTAAGATTATTTCTTCTTTTTTTCGTTGCCGGAATCTTCGGAAAATTCGATCAGCATCGTCGGGTTTTCTTCCTTATATTTTTCCATTTCTTTTTTCAGAATTCCGATACTTGGGATGAGCGCGATTAAAAATCCGACCATTTGTCCGATTTTTGAAATGACATAAATGGTTCCTTGCGTATCTCTTTCTTCTTGCGGCAGGCTTTCATTTTCAAATTTATTGCCGGATGTGTATGCAAAAAACGAGAATACAATAAGAAGCATGAGCCCGATGGCGACAAACACATAGAATTGTTTTGTTGTAAATCTTGATAAAAAAGATGGCGCGGGTTCTGACATAATTACTGAAATGGTTTTTTGAATTAATAAATGTTGTGTGTCCAAGCCGGAAAAAGAATTAAAAAAGATTTTTCCGGAAATGAACCTGAAATCCGGCGAAAGGGAAAAATCAAAATTTAGATCTTCGTTTTCCAATTTTTGTCTTTCCGATTTTAGATTTTCGATTTTTGTTTTGGCATTATTTTTTGCTTTTTTCCGGTGCCTTGCGCGCGCGTTACGGCAACAAAGTTTTAATTTTTTCAACAAAACCGGCGCATGGTTTTTTTCAAAAAAAGTATAAATTTCGGAATCATTTTTAATTTCGGATTGCTACATTCTTTGAATTAGAATAATCGTGCGAATTGTCCTCGGGTTTTCGCATTCTTTTTATATTTCAATTTCATATGATTGTCACAGGTGATTTTTTGAAAATTAAATCCAGAGTCAGTCTCAGGAAAAATGATAAAAATAAAATTGTGGCGTCTCTTCATGAAGTTTTTGGGGATTCTATGTCCGCTCTTTCCGATTCCAAATTTGAAGTTATTACAACCGATGAATTCAAAGTCATTTTTGTGGACGGAAAGCAAATGTTTTTCGAATTCGGCGGCGAAATTTTCCCGACGGTTCGAGGCGCTCTTTTGCTTTCGCCGGAGAAACGGCTGGTTGTTGTCGATATGGGTGCCGTCAAATTCGTTGTCAACGGTGCGGATGTCATGAGTCCGGGAATCGTGTCGGCCGACCCGTCCATTCAAAAAGAAGATCTTGTGGTTGTCGTGGACGAGACACATAAGAAACCGCTCGCGATTGGACGAGCTTTAATTTCCGGGACTGAAATGACCGCCTCCGCTTCCGGAAAAGCCGTTAAATCTTTGGCCTACGTTGGAGATGCGCTTTGGGATTTGGAAATTTAAAGAAAATATCTTTAATAGAACCATTTGAAACAATATTCAATTATCGGAAAAATATTCAAATATTCAAATATTTAAATATTCAAAATGTTAAAATGTTCAAAATGGTCACACGTTTAAATGTTCCCATGTTCACATGCTAACGACTCAAAGTTCGACTGTTCAATTCTTTTTCAAAAAACATAATTTTTTCAAAAATATGAGCCGTTCGGAATTATTATATATAAGTTTATAAATGAGGAAGTCATTAAGCTATTGATTATTCGAATAATTTTTCAATAATCAGATTAATAAATCATTAAGCCATACATAAAAAAATAAATCTTTATCCCATCAAAATTATTGACACACATTTTTCAATGATTGTTTCTTATCATTTTATTTATTTTTGTTTTATCTTTTAAAATCCAATTCAAATAGATTTAAAATAAAAGGTGTCTATCGTGAGTTTCATGAAAAAAATCCTTGGCGGATCCGGCCAATCCAAGCAAGCGGACGACTATTCAGCATACATTGATCTGGACAAATTTGAAAAAGACATTGATAAAGACGCTGCGAACGAGCCGGCGGAAACTTATGTCAAAATCGCCATCTTTACAAATTTCGACCAAATTACCGCTCTGAAAAAGGAAATCTATGACGGAAATATTCTCATCGTCGACATTTCCAACATCAAGGCCGATGAGCGCCTCCGCAACCATCTTTTCAATGAACTCAAAGACGTGGTTTTAGACGTTCACGGCGACATTGTCGGCATGAAAGACAACAACATTTTGGTCACCCCAACCGGAATCAAAGTTGACCGGAGAAAACTCGGCGGAAACTACTAAGTTTCTCCCAATTATTTTCATATATTTATTTTTTATTTTTCATATTTTGTCTCCTATCTCCTCCATGCCTTACAAAAATCCGGCTTTGCCGGATTTTTTCCATTTTTTGAAAAGATCCTATCTGTTCGGCACAACATAATTTTATTATTTTCATTTCTTTTCATTCTGTTTTTTCTTTTCATTCATTCTAATTTTCATTCTAATTTTCATTTTCATTCATTCATTCTAATTTTCATTCTAATTTTCATTTTCATTCATTCATTCATTCTAATTTTCATTTTCATTTTCATTTCATTTTCGTTGAATTTATATATGGAAATAAGGCTTACAATGTTTCAGGTGAATTATTTTTGATTGAAGAAACATTTGAAACAAAAACGAATTGTCCGCTTTGCCAAAATGATTTGGTCATGAAATGGCAGCGGGATAACATTCCCTATTTCGGAGACATTATGTACACGACGGCCGTCTGCTCCAAATGCACGTTTCGGTTTGCCGATACGATGATTTTGACCGGAAAAGACCCCATCTGCTATTCTTTGTCTGTCCAAACATTGGAGGATTTGGATGCCCGCGTCATCCGCTCAACTTCCGGAACCATTCTCATTCAGGAACTCGGAATTATGATTGAGCCGGGTCCGATTTCGGAATCCTACATCACAAACGTGGAAGGTGTTCTTGGCCGCATCCGTTCGGTGATTGAAAGCACAATCCGCTGGTCGGAAGCGGATGGGGAATTGGACAAAATGGAGCGCGGACTTTATCTTTTGGCCAGAATTGATGAAATTATTGAAAACCCGCAAACGGCCGAATGCAAAATCACACTTGAAATCAAAGACCCTCTCGGGAACAGCGCCATTTTGTCCGCCCATTCCAAATCCCGGCCTTTGACGGAAGACGAATTGGAATGCTTAAAAACCGGCATGATTGTGCTGGATATTGACAAAGATGAATTGGTCCACCACGTTTCCGATGGAGCGGCGCCGATTGGAAAAATAGATTAAATATTTTTTTCTTTTCTGTTTTTAAAAAACACAATCCTTTTAATCCATCAAAATCATTTCTGAATTCATGTTTACAATTATCACAGGCGCGCAATTTGGTGACGAAGGAAAAGGAAAGATTGTTGACCTTTTGGCAAACGAATATGATCTTGTCGCGCGCTTTCAAGGCGGCGACAACGCCGGGCACACCGTGACGGTCGGTGAAGACGTTTATAAATTGCATCAAATCCCTTCCGGGATTTTGGTCGGGTCCGCCGTTCTCATCGGTTCCGGTGTCGTTTTAAATCCATTTTCATTAATGGATGAAATAAATATGCTGGAACAAAAAGGCGTTGTGCTGACACCCGACAATTTTGGAATCGATGCGAAATGCAGTATCATTATGCCGTACCACATTGCGCTGGACACGCTGTCGGAAGTTTCCCGCAAATCAAAAATCGGTACGACCAAAAAAGGAATTGCACACGCGTATTCCGACCGAGCGCTTCGGGATGAAATCCGGCTGGAAGATTTGCTGGACGAAACAGTTTTTCGCGCCAAAATCAAAGATATTTGGCCGGCCAAATCTCAAACCATTTCAAAGATGGGTGGAAGTCCCGAATACATCTTGTCCGAAAAAACCATTTCGGAAATGCTGGCGATCGGGCAAAAATTAAAAGATTTCGCCGTTGATGTTTCTCAAGTCATAAACACGGCTCTTCTGGCCGGAAAAAAAGTCATGGCCGAAGGCGCCCAAGGAACGCTTCTGGATGTCGTCCACGGCACTCAAAAATTTGTCACCTCTTCCTCCACCATTGCCGGTTCCGCCTGCACGGGTCTCGGTGTCGGCCCGTCTCGCGTCAGCAACACGATGGGGATTGTCAAGTCCTATATCACCCGTGTCGGAAACGGTCCGCTTCCGACAGAACTTACCGATGAGGTCGGCACGCATTTGGTTCAAGTCGGGCGGGAATTCGGAACCACAACCGGCAGGCAGAGACGTTGCGGCTGGTTTGATTTGCCGCTTCTGAAAAAATCAATCAATTTAAACGGGTATACGGAACTTGCGCTCACCAAAATCGATGTCCTAACCGGTCTTGACCCGATTCAGATTTGTGTGGCGTACGAACTTGACGGTGAACGAATGGATTATCCCCCACTTCTTACCAAGGATTTGGAGCGCTGCGTTCCTGTTTATTCCGAAATGGACGGCTGGACGGAAGATTTAACGGATGTCCGGTGCTTTGAAGATTTGCCAAAAAACGCAAAAGAATATATTTTAACGATTGAAAAATTAAGCAATGTCCGCATCAGTTACGTGTCGGTGGGTCCCAAACGCGATCAAACATTTAAAATGGCGGAATCGCGTGAAAAAGAAATTTATTGTAATAAATTTGCGCGGAATAAATAATTTTTTCCGGAAGGAACAATTTTTTCGAGATGAATTATTTTTTCGGGAGGAACAAATGATGAACAATTTTATCCGTCAAATCCATTGAATTTCATGAATTTTTAGGCGGTATCAGGACAAGATATCAGGACAAGGTATTTATACAAACAGTCGCGTTTAAAGTTCCATTTGAGTCATACGTTCTTTTCAAAGTTTCCCGTTTCGGCCATGGGGTGCTTTAGAAAAAACATCAAAGGTTTGGTACTTCAGCCAGCGTCGTATCAAACAAAATAAAAATATAATCCGAACGAACCGATAAAAATATCGAGTCTGAAAAAAGACAGCGAAAAAAAGCGGGGAGTTTAATTTAAAAGGTACGGATAAAACCGTATCACGGTAACCTAAATATCATGCAGCGGCATGAAAAAATACAAATATTTTTCCGTAACGGCTTTTGCACCGTTTTTAATATTTGTCGGTTGACCGTCTCAGTTCACAAATCAATTGCAAACCATGGGTGAGCTGCCATTTAAAGTGACTCCTTTTTTAAAAGGCAAACCGGAAAAATATCTGAAAAAAAATCCCGGAAAAATTTTGTTTTACTTTTGCTTTTCCTCTTCTCTGTTTTATTTTGATTTGTTGTTTTGATCGGTGCAAATCCGCCAATCATCATGATTTTGATTTTTGGAATTTGCGTGATGATTATACAATTATAAAGGAGATATTTATGACAACTGCATACGATGTTCCCGCAGCGGATTTAATTGCGAAAGTTGCGGAAAAATTGAAAGAAAATGACAAAATCGTCCCGCCCGAGTGGGCAGAATTTGTAAAAACCGGCGTTCACAAAGAATTCCCGCCTGTCCAAGATGACTGGTGGTTCATTCGGTGTGCCGCAATCCTTCGGACCGTTTATACCGACGGACCCGTCGGCGTCGAAAGACTTTGCTCCGTTTACGGCGGCAAACAAGACCGCGGATCCAAAACCGGCCGGCGCGCCAAAGGAAGCGGCTCAATTATTCGAAAAGCCCTCCAACAGCTCGAAGCCGCAGGATACGTCAAAACCACCAAGGAAGGAAGAATCGCAGCAGGTCCGGGCCGGTCCCTTTTGGACAACACGGCTTACGAACTCAAAGGCGAACTCCTTGACAAGTATCCCGGACTTAAGAAATACTAAACAGCACGAAGCAACTCGGTTTGTAATTTTCGTTTAATTTTGTTGAATGAATCTTTTAATTTGTTAAAAATTAAAAAAAGGAGTTTTGAACATGGACAACGAGCTTGAAGAAATTCGGCGGCGAAGACTCGCGCAGATGCAAGAGCAGCAAGCGCAAGCGCAAGTAAATCCGGCGCAAGCCGCTTACCAACAAGAGCAAGCCCGGGCGGAAATGGAAGCTAAAAAACAAGAGCTTCTGAGAAAAATCTTAACGCCCGAAGCCCGCGAACGGTTGACCACCCTTCGAATGTCCCGCCCGGCCTTGGTGGAACAGCTGGAAATGCAACTCATTTCGCTGGTTCAAAGCGGCCGTATTCAAAACATGATTGATGATGAACAGTTAAAGCAACTTCTGGCTCAAATACAGCCTCCTAAGCGCGAAACATCCATCAAAAGAGTTTGATAAACAAAATCAATAAAAATCAATCCAATTAACAAAAATCAAATTCAGTCAAATAAATTTCAATGAATCAAGGTTTTGTAAAATTTTGCAAAAATCATTGGTGATCTCGATGAAAACGAAAGCTCATGTATTATTCAGCGGCGGAAAAGATAGTTCTTTGTCGGCCCTGCTTCTTGAGCCGTTTTTTGACGTCCGATTGGTGACTTGCAATTTCGGAATCTTAAAAACCGGTCCGGTTGCCGAGGATATTGCCAAAGAATTGGGATTTTCTCATCAGATTCTTTGTCCGGATATCGAAATCTTAAAAACGGCCGCAAAAACAGCGAAAACAGACGGATTTCCCAACAATGCCATTAATTATGTTCACCGCCAAGTTTTGTCCCTTTTGGCTCAAAATGATGAGGTGTCCATGATTGCCGATGGACTTCGCCGGGATGACCGTGTTCCGCACGTTCCCTTGCCGGAAATTCAAAGCTTTGAAGATAAAAACAAAGTTCTCTATTGCAGCCCCCTCATGGGATTTGGGCGCGCGGCCATCAACAAAATGATTGAATCCAATTTGGTCATAACGGAAGAAGAAAGCGCTGTCCTCTTAAAATGCGATTACGAAGCTGAGCTTCGGGAATATTTGTATCAAGATATTGGAGAAGAGGCGACACATAAATTGTTTCCCAAATCCCACAAGCAATCCCGCGTCATTTCAAGAATCAGAAATGAATGAATTGAAAATAAATTCTCAGAGATGAGTCGCGGCGTTGTGGTTTATTGTTTAAATATTTACAATAATGACGAAATAAACCTCAAAAATTCAGGTGTTTTTCATGAGTAAAAATTTGAAAGGACAAAAGAAAAGATTAGCAAAGGCACACGTCCAAAATGCGAGAGTGCCGGTCTGGGTTATTATCAAGACCAAAAGAAACGTGACTTCACACCCGAAGAGACGCCACTGGAGAAGATCCAGCATGAGATTGAAGTAATTTTTAAAATGGTTTTTAAAAATAGTTCAAATTATTTTTAAAAATATTTTAAAACAATTCATTTCAATCTTTTGTAAGAACCGTATAAAATAAAGATTTTCAAAAGTGATTTAAATGGCAGAAGACATTGTTAAAGAACAAATTTACACGATCCCGCTTCGGGAAGTCCAAGTTGTTCCCAAATGGAAAAGAGCGAACAAAGCGATGTCCATTATCCGGGAATATCTCGAAAAGCACATGAAAGCAGAACCCTCCAAAGTGAAAATTGACAAGTCCATCAATGAACGCATCTGGGAAAGAGGCAACCAAAAACCGCCATCTTTCATTCGCGTTCGGGCCGCAAAATATGCGGACGGCGAAGTCCAGGCTGAACTTGCCGAAAACTCTTAAACACAATGATTTCATGAGTTTATTCTCATGATTTATCTTTCTGTTTATGATTTTTCAATTTTTCATGTTTGAAACGGGTTTTCTTTTTGGAATCAATATTTAGAGAAAAGAGAATTTATGCAAACCATTAACATTATGGATACCCCTGTCATCGGGGCTTTTTCCACATGTACGGAAAATATTTGTCTGGTTCCGACCGGAACGCGACCGGAGGTCATCGACGCTCTTCAAAAGAGGCTTGAGGTTTCCGTTTATTCGTGTTTGGTCAACGACAGTATCTTGGTCGGGTCGATGTGCCGTGGAAATTCAAACGGTTTTATTATTCCCGGAAAGGCGGACACACGTGTTCTTGAAAAGAGAACCGGCTTGCCGGTTTATTCCCTTCCCGGAAAATTAAATGCCGTCGGCAATCTTTTGCTTGCCAACGATACGGCCGGGCTTGTTCACCCGGAAGTCGCGGACAACGTTATTGAATTTATTTCAAAATCGCTCAAAATTGATGTCCGGCGGGGTACAATCGCAGGCATTAAAACGGTTGGAATGGCGGGTTGTGTAACAAACAATGGCCTTTTGGTCAGCCCGGGAATTTCCGAAGAGGAAGCGGCCGTTTTGGAAGACCTGTTCGGATTTACGCCGACAATCGGCAGTGTCAATTTCGGATCGCGCATGGTCGGGTCGGGAATCTTAGCCAATTCGAAAGGATATTTGGCGGGAACCGAAACCAGTGGATATGAACTCGGACGAATTTCAACAGCTCTTGGTTTTATTTGAACAAATTTTTTGTTTTAATTAACCAATTCGTTTTATTTCGTTTTAATATTTTATTATGTTTTATTTTATTATGTTTTAATACGTAGAATCGCTTACAATAAATAATCAGCAAATAAATCGGTGATACCAAATGCCAAATTATGTTATTAAAGGAACCTACAAACCCGGGTTTTTTTGGCTTCCCTTCACAAAAACCGTGGAGAGCCAAAATGAAAAGAATGCTCTTGACAAGGTTTATTCAACCATCGGAAGCAAGCACCACCTTGAAAGACGTTCCATCAAAATCGCATCTGTCGAAGAGGTATAATCATGGCGCAGGTCAGTGAACAGCAGGCCCGCCAGCTGGTTGCTCAGTACCAGGAATTTCAGCGGAATGCCGAAGCCGTTCAGGAACAAATGAATATGGTTCGAAACACTTTGGCCGGTTGTGAGAGTTCGGTTCGGACAATCAGCGGCTTAAAGGAAGCGGCGTCTAAGGACGCCTTTGAATCCATCATTCCGGTCGGTTCCGGCTGTTTTGTTCATGCCGAAATCAAGAATTTCTCCAAGGTTATTATCAATGTCGGCTCCGGCGCAAATGTCGAAAAAAACGTTGATGAGGCTTTGGAATTCCTCAACGAACGGAAAGGAAAACTTGAAAAAATGCTTCAGGATTTGAATACCTCACTGACCACATTTGTTCAAAAAATGCAATCGATTGAAGCTGTTTTAAATCAACAGTAAACAATTCAATCTTTCATTTTTTACTTTTTTTTCGGGGCGCACGCGTGGTTGCGTTACGACGTTCATTTTTTAAAGATTTCAACAAAATTATTGAGTCGTTTTTTTTCAAAAAAGTTTAAATCCCAACGGTCATTTTTAATTTAATTCTGTTGTTTTTGTTGTTTTTGTTGTTTTATCGCTTCTTTGTTTCTATCGCTTCTTTTGTTTCTGTCGCTTCTTTTGTTTCTGTCGTTTCTATTGATATTGTTTTTATTTTACTTTTTTTTCCGGCTTTTTTCAATTTTTATATAATTGCTCAAATTTACTTGTTTTTATTTTTGTTATGATGCCCATTATTCCTTTTCTTTTTTCTAAATTTTATTATTTTTACAAATCGGTTTGCATTTTATTTATATTATCTTATCTGGTTATATTTATTTTCATTTTAGATAGTTTTTTATATTATTTAAACATAAATGATTGTTAAATCGGACATTTTTTATCAAACTCTTTCTAAAATGTCTCGATTTAAAAGCCGTTTTTTTCTTCAAATCTTTTGAGATTTATGGAAACGGCGGCGTCTAACGTACTGTAAAATCTGTAGCCCGTTTCAAAAACGAGAATCCATAATGTAAAGTATCTAAAAACCACAAAAAAAGAACCTCAGCCGTGTTCGTCGCACGGCTGAGACATACTTCAAGCACGTTTTTAATTTAGATTTTTTAATTTTTTTAAAAATTTAAAATTTTTAAATCTGTTTTAAAAATAAAATCTCTTTAATCTTATTTTCTGAAATTATGCGATTTCCTCTTCCCCATCTTCCCGAATCGGGCGGGTGAGGAAGTATTTTTCAACATAATAAACCAATTCTTCATCCGAAATGCAGGACGTCCGAAGCTCGTTGTCGTACAAGCTTTGAATTTCGGCTTGGATTTTTTTCAGCCTCGGGTCCGTTTTTTCAAGCGTAATATTTGCCTTTAGAATTTCTTTCATCGCCTCTTCCACTTTGAATTTCACACTGTCCAGGCCGGAAGAGTCGCCGAGAAGTACAAACCGTTCCCCGCCGACAAGTTCCGGCGGATACGCTTCATAAATGAACGGGTTTTTCAAAACGCCGGCGGCATGAATTCCGGATTCGTGCGCGAAAACATTTCGTCCAACCACCGGTTTGTTGCTTGGAAGTTTGATTCCGATGCTTTTTTCCATGTAGTGCGCAAATTCGGTCAAACAGGAAAGGTCATATTTTTTAAATCCGGCAACACGGTCCGCAAGGAACAGCAATATTTTTTCCATTCCCGTATTTCCGGCCCGCTCGCCGATTCCAAGGAACGTGACACTGGTCCAGTCGGCGCCGGCCAAATATCCGGACAGCGAGTTTGCGGCGCCCAGTCCGTAATCGTCATGGACGTGGGTTTCAATATGCCGGGCACCTAATTTTTTAAGCGATCGGACCATTTCCGGAATGCTGTATGGCTCATTGAATTGTTCAAATGGCAAGCCATAGCCGACCGTATCGCAAATCCGAAGAATGCAGTCCGGATCGATTTCCAATATTTTTTTCACAAGCGGATAGGTAAATCCCGGGTTGTCGGCGCGGGTCATGTCTTCCAAATGGGCGCGGGTCTTAAGGCCGTGATCGACGGCGTATTGAAGGGCGTTTAGGTATTTTTCTTCCGCCTGTTCTCGGCCGGCCAGTCTCATTTTTGCAAAAATATGGGAGTCGGAGACTGACATGAGAATTCCTGTCTCCGAGAGACCGTCGACCGCTAATACTTTGTCGATGTCGGCCGGAACCGCGCGCGCCCAGCCGGTAACAACCGGACATTCATATCCGATGTCGAGCATGGTTTTGACGGCATCAATTTCTCGTTTGTTAAAGACAAACGCTTCCACTTTTTCAATCCCGATTTTGTGCAAATATTCATAGCAATTGACTTTAAATTCACGGGTCATGACAATGCCCGGCATTTGGCTGCCGTCGCGAATCGTGCTATCGCTGATGAATATTTCATCTTGAGACAAATTGTTGAGTTTGGGCATGTCTTCATAACTTTCATAAAGGGTCATAATGTTTCCACCATTTTATTTCTATTTTTTTACAATCAGTTCCTTGTGCAGCATCTTTTTTAATCGTTGAAATCATCCGGATCAAAAAAGAGAAAAAACATTTCATTAAATATATCAAAAACGAAATAATGAAATATTGGAAACGTTTCTTTTTTTGCAGTTTTTCCTTTGTAAAATGAGCAATTATAAATCAGATAATTGAAAATTCTTAAAGCCGCTTCTCATTCAAATATGTTACTGTTTACAAATCCCCTTTTCGGTTTACATTCTATTTTATGGTTGACAATCTCCGGAAAAACGAATGGATCATTGTTTTTTAAGAAAACAAACGGTATTTATAATTTGGAAGAATTTAAGAATCCAAAATCTAAAAGTACAAATCTAAAAGTGTAAAATCTAAAAGTACAAATCTAAAAGTGTAAATCTAAAAGTACAAAATCTAAAAGTACAAAATCTAAAAGTACAAAATCTAAAAGTACAAAATCTAAAAGTACAAAATCTAAAAGTGTACCTACAAAATTATCCAAAAATTCAATCGGATCAAATTTTAAATTTTTCAGCAGGAGGAGAAGAAATGTCTGGTCAAAATGAGAAACAAGAGTATGACCTAAATATCAGTGAAATTTATGACCAGCTTCAAAAGCGGCCGGAGCCCCCCAAGCCTCCCGTCAAAACGGAGGAGTTTGAGGAAATCCATGATGTGAATAATGAAAATAAGATTCGGCTGGCGTGTATTTTGGAATCAGGAGATTTGGATTTTCGTGACCGCCTTGTTTTTCGCATGCATCCGATTGCGGCCGGCATAAAAGCCTTTAAAAATAATTCTAAAATTTACACCGACACGCCTCTGATGAAAGACGCGATTCTCTCCAAAATCCGGGAGGAGCGGGAGAAAAAATCGGCGTCCGCCTTTTTGTTTGACCTGGAAGTCATTTGTGCGGCCGACCATCCGAAAGCCAAAGAGTTTTCTGAAAAACACAATCTTTCAAAGGCCGCCGCCGGGTTTATGGTGTTGAAAAACGAAATCAAAAATTCCATCGTTGTCATCGGCCAAGATGATTCTGCGCTTCTCGGGGTCGGCCGGCTGGCGGAGCGAGGCAACAAGCCGTTTTTGATTTTAGGATTTCCCGCCGGTTTTGAAAATCAAAAGCAATCCAAGGAATTTTTGGAAAATAACAAATTAGAGACGCCATTTATTTTATCAAGCGGAACAAAAGGCGGAATTATGATTGCAGCGGCAGTTGTTGTTGAGCTTTTCAAAATTTGGAATGATGAACAATCGATGACGAAAGATTGATTTTTTTTATTTTTTCATTTTTCTCTCTTTTACTCATTCTTCACTTTCCATTTCAACAAAATCCCGTCTTCGATTTTTTCAAAAGAAATCAGTTCCAGCCGAAGCAATTCATTTTCCGAAAAACCCGCGCCATCCGCAAACGTCGGCGCGTTCTTTCCGCCGATAATGATATTTCCGACAAACGTGTAAATTTCATCCACAATTCCGGCCGCCAAAATCCCGGCGTTCAGCGTCGCGCCGCCTTCCACCATTAATGCTTTAATGCCTTCTTTTCGGAGCAGTTTCGCCATTTCAACCAAGTCGACACGCCCCAAGCCGTTCGAGTCGGCAACAATAATTTTGGTGTCCGGATTCTTTTCCAGAGAATTCATTTTGTCCGCCGGCGCGGCTTTGGAAACCACAATAATCTTTTTGCCTTTTCCTTTCTTAAAAATATCAGCATCTGTCGGTGTTTTTGCATGACTGTCCACAATAATCCGAACCGGATTTTCTTCTTTTCCCTCCAAAACACGTTCTTTGCGCCGCTCTTCGGATTTGACGGTCAAACTTGGGTTGTCGGAAAGCATGGTTCCGATGCCGACCATAATTCCGTCGGAGGCGGCCCGAAGCGTGTCTACCCGCTCAAAGTCGGCGCGCCCGGAAATCTTCACCTGTTTGCGTTCTTTGGTTGAAAGTTTGCCGTCGGCCGACATGGCGGAATTGATAAAAATGAAAGGAAGGTCGGAGGATTTCATGTTTTTTCCTTTGAAAATCGGGTCTTTAAATAAAAACAACTCATAAAGACACTCATTATACCCATAAAATAGAAAGAGACGAAAAAAAATTGCGGAAAAATGAATTAAAAAATAAATTGAAAAATGAATTCACATTTTTCAATTCAATTAATCTTTCATTTCAATCAGCGGAAGCAGCAAATCCCGGTCTCGGAGCATACCTTCTAATTTTCCGGTCGCGTCAATGATGGGGATTTGGTCGATTTTATTTCTTTTCATTTTCTTCGCGCAAGAATCAACACTGGCCAAACTGGTCGCGGTAATCATGTCGGAAACCATGATATCTTTTGCGAATTTATTCATCGGAAGCTTCACACTCGACACGCTGTAATAAATGCTCATGGTGTCGCGCATGGACTCCCAAGTCCAACTGTCATCATCGTTTCCGGCGGACATATCGGATTTTTCCACCCGGTCCTCAATAATACTTGCGCCGACAACGTCCCGGTCGGAAATGATTCCTACCAAATTGAGCCCGGAATCCACAATCGGACAGGCTTTGACATCCGCCAAGTCCATGAGAAGGGACACAACCGGAAGCGGTGTTTCGTTCCACAAAACATATACGTTGGGGGACAAATAATTTTTAATCGGGGTTTCGATATTTAAATCAGCAATGGCGCCGATAACGTCGGCGGTGGTGATGAGTCCTTCCAATTTGCCGCCGTCGCTGACAACAGGGAGACGCCGAATGTTTTTCTCGTAAAGGACGCGGGCGGCTTCTTTTAAGCTTTCGCCGGTTTTAATGGTGACCGGATTTCGGGACATCAAAAGGGCCAATTGTTCTTCTTCCGGGTTTTTTAAAATATTGGTTCGGGAAACAATTCCGACCACTTTATTATCTTTTAAAACCGGAACTCCTGACACCTTCTTGTCTTTTAAAATTGCCAAAACCTCATCCCGAGAACCCGGAAGCGTTGCACAGGCAACATTTTTAACCATGACGTCTTCCACTTTCAAATTGTGAACCATTTTTACACCTTTTGTTGTCCATGAAATTACAGTTAAACGTAATAAACAAACGTACATAAAACGATTGAATCAAGAATTAAAATTATCAAATAATGAATCAAACAATGAATCAAATAATGAATCAAACAATGAATCAAATAATGAATCAAACAATGAATCAAATAATGAATCAAATTATTTAAATCATCAAAAACTTTTAAAAATTTTAATTTCTTTTTGTTTTCAGTCCGTACAGCTTCATTTCATTTAAATTATTCATTTAAAATTATTATTTTATAATATATATAAAAACGAAATTTCACAACTTACATGTTCGGATTGAATAAATATCTGTTGATTATTTTTCTTTCTTTTTTTTCCATCCATCATTTTTTTGAATAGGCATGATAATTTTTCAAAAATTATTTTTGGTTGTGCTGTTCCGGTTTTTTAAAATCTATATAGATTTTGTAAAAATCATATTTTATTTAGGAATATATAAGTTATTGGTAGAATCTATAAATATATTCCATTCTTTTTTTGTCACTGTACAACCAATCCGGGTTAAAATTTAAAATATATATCCTTAATTTTAAATTTTAAAACAAATGTTGGTTACGTCTATTATTTCTATATAATCTATATAGATTAAAAAATCTAAAAATAAATTCCAAAAATAAATTCCAAAAAAATACAATTTTAAAAATAAATTTTAAAAATATAATTCAAATCCGTATGTTCTTTTTTGAAAAGAACAGGAGTTTCAATAAAATGAAAAAAACCATATCTTTTGCATTATTTATTTTATTTTTCGTATCGATTGCTTTTGTTTTGGGTTCCGGATGCTTAGGTTCTTCATCCCATGACACTCTTACCGTGAGCGGTTCGACAACGGTTCTTCCGCTGGTCCAAACTCTTTCTGAAGAATACATGGCCGACAACACGGACGTCATTATCAGCCTCAAAGGCGGCGGTTCCGGAACCGGCCTGGCAGAATTAATTGACAAAACAAATGACATTGCGATGTCTTCCCGAAAAATCAATGACAAAGAAATCGCGAACGCCAACGCCAACGGAATACAGCCGGTTGAAACCATCATCGCATGGGATGGTTTGACCATTGTTGTTCATCCGGAAAATCCGGTCAACTCTCTTTCTCTTGAACAGCTTTCAAAAATCTATTCCGGCGAATACACGAATTGGAAACAAGTCGGCGGAAATGACATGCCGATTGCGGTCATTTGCCGCGATTCCGCATCAGGAACTCAGGAATATTTCAAAGAAGCCGTTATGAAAAACACATCTCTTCGAAATGATGTGATTACGCAGGCGGCAACCGGCGCCGTCACCCAAGAAGTCGCTCAAAATAAAAATGCGATCGGATACATCGGAGCCGCTTACCAAGATTCCCGCATCAAAACAATTGGAATCCAGGTGAATGGAACCGTTGTCTACCCAGCCGAACAAAATATTCTCACGGGAACTTATCCGCTTTCCCGTCCGCTTTACTTGTACACCACACAAAATCCGACGCTTGCTGCTGAAAACTTTATCAGCTACATTATGAGTCCCAACGGACAATTCATTGTAAAAACAGTCGGCTACGCACCGGTAAATATCAACGGGTAATGCAGCAGGAAATGCAACGGGTAATGCAAAATACAAAATTTCAAATGAAAAAGGCCGGAAAAAACATGATGAAATTCAATCTCTCCGCGAAGAATTCTTTCCGGTATTTGAAAGAAAAAATGATGAGAATTCTTTTTTTATGTGCGGGAATCGGAACCATTCTGATTCTCCTCCTCATCTGCCTTTTTTTATTCAGCGAGGCCCTTTCTTTCTTTTCCGTTTATGGTTTTTTTGACTTTTTAACCGGGACCGAATGGAAACCGGGCACGTCCCCGGAACTTTTCGGTCTTATTCCGCTTCTTTACGGATCCGTTTTAGTTACTGTCGGTGCCATTGTCATTGCTCTTCCCATTGGAATTTTCAACGCCATTTATTTGGCGGAACTGGCGAGCCCGAGAACCGCCGGAATTCTCAAACCGATGGTTGAACTTCTGGCCGGAATTCCTTCCATTGTTCTTGGTTTTTTCGGGCTGGTCGTTTTGGTCCCATGGGTTCAAAATATGTTTGATTTGACCACCGGGCAAACCGCACTCACAGGGTCGTTTATTCTCGCGATTATGGCTCTTCCGACAATCATTTCAATTTCCGAAGATGCGATTTCTTCGGTTCCGGATTCGCTCCGTCAAGGTTCATTGGCTTTGGGCTCCACTCATTGGCAGACTATTTACAAAGTTGTTTTGCCGGCGGCCATTTCCGGAATATCGGCGTCGGTCATTCTCGGAATCGGACGCGCAATTGGAGAAACCATGGCGGTCATGATGGTAACCGGAAACATGGCTATTATTCCAGGCGCTGACGCCTATTTGTCATCTGTTCGAACGATGACCGCGACAATCGCGCTTGAAATGGGAGAAGTTGCCAAAGGAACGGAACACTATTATGCGCTCTTTGCGGTCGGAGCAGTCCTATTTATTATGACGCTGATTATTAATTTAACAGCGGATGCTGTAAAAAGAAAGTACAGGTTTGAGGTGTAATTATGCCGGACACAAACAAAATGAGCAACGAACAGAGTCATGATTTATCGGCGGATTCAGTTATCTTCACAGTTGACTCCGCCGTTGACTCCGCCGTTGACTCCGCTGTTGACTCCGCTGTTGACTCCGCTGTTGACTCCGCTGTTGACTCCGCTGTTGACTCCACGGATTTCGCCGGCCTGTCTTCTCCTTCCAATTCTTTCTTTTCCTCCGCCAAAAGCGTCTCTCGAAAAAGACACGACTTGTATCAGAAGGTTGCATTTTTGTTGATGAAATTGTCGGCGGTCTTGGCGGGTTTCATTTTGGCGGGAATTGTTTTAGATATTGTTTGGAACGGTTGGACGGCTTTAAATCTTGATTTCCTGACGAAAATGCCGCAAAATGGAATGACCGCCGGCGGAATTTTGCCGTGCATTGTCGGAACGGTCGAACTTGTAATTTTATCGCTTCTCTTTGCGGTTCCGGCGGGAATTATCTCTGCGGTTTATTTGACAGAATACGCGTCCGATGGAAAAATTAAGTGGGCGGTTGAGCAGGCGGTGAACAATTTAGCCGGCACGCCATCGATTGTTTTCGGGCTTTTCGGGATGGCGCTTTTTATCAAATATATTGGCCTTCCGTCCTCGCTTTTAACGGCATCGCTGACGATGGGTGTTTTAATTATGCCGGTCATCATCCGGACCACTCAGGAATCTCTGTTGTCGGTCCCAAAAGAACTCCGGGACGCTTCTTATGCGCTTGGTGTGACCCGGTGGGAAACGATTCGGCATGTTATTCTGCCGTCGGCTTATTCGGGAATTATTACGGGCGTTGTTTTAAGCATTGGGCGTGCGGCCGGAGAGACGGCGCCCATTATGTTTACCGGGGCGGTTTATTTCTATCCGAAAATTCCGGATACGGTGTTCTCTCCCTTTATGGCGCTGTCCTATCATTTGTATGTGATGGCAACCGAAAGCATGAACATTGAGTTGACCCGCTCCCTTCAATATGGAACGGCTCTCATCCTTCTGATTATCGTTTTTTCCATGAATCTCATGGCGGCCGGAGTCCGGCGCCACTATCGGAAAAAATCCGTTTAAATAATTATACAACAACCCTCTCTACAACCCTCTCTACAACCCTCTCTACAACTCTTCGTGCACGTCTGAGCGACGCAAACCTGAGCGGCAACAACCCTCTCTACAACCCTCTCAACAATAATCCCATCGATTATTTCCAAAATTCAGAATCAGGAGGTCATTAAAATGATAGAAAACCCAACAACATTTAATTCTTCCGGAAAAAATCCTCATTTTTTCATGGAAGATTTTCCTCTTCATACGGCACCTCATACAGGTCCGGTCTCCATTGAAATTTCAGAGTTGAATTTGTGGTACGGCTCTTCCCGGGCGCTTAAAAACATCCATCTCCGGCTTCCCCAAAATTGCATTTTCGCATTTATTGGTCCTTCCGGTTGCGGAAAATCCACACTTCTTCGGACGATTAACCGGATGAATGATTTGGTTTTGAATTGTAAAATTGAAGGAAAGGTCAAAATCAACAACATTGATATCTATAACAAGAATACGGACGTGGTGGAACTTCGAAAACGGGTCGGAATGGTTTTTCAAAAACCCAATCCATTTCCAATGTCTATTTTTGACAATGTGGCCTACGGCCCGCGTATCCACGGTGTTTCCAAGAAGGAAATTCCGGAAATTGTGGAGCGGGCGCTTAAACAGGCGGCGCTTTGGGACGAGGTTAAAGACCGGTTAAAAACGCCGGCTCTTTCTTTAAGCGGCGGCCAGCAGCAACGGCTTTGTATCGCAAGAACGCTTGCCGTAGACCCGGAAATTATTCTTTTTGACGAGCCGTGCAGTGCACTCGATCCGATTTCAACCGGAAAAATTGAAGAATTGATGATTCAATTAAAAGACCGATATACAATTATTGTTGTGACACACAACATGCAACAAGCAACGCGGATCTCGGATTATACGGCATTTTTTATGTCCGGCGAACTCATTGAAACCGGGCGGACGGAAGAAATTTTTGAAAATCCGAAAGACGAACGGACGGAAAAATACATCACAGGGCGGTTTGGTTAAAATGCTCAGACGAAATTATGACGATAATTTAAACCGGATGAAAAAAATCATTCTTCAGATGGGGAATATTGCACTTGACATGTTTGAAAAAAGTATGGATTCCTTTTGGAATCAAGATTCGGAGCTTGCCAATCAAGTTGCGGAAATGGACAATACGCCGGACCAATTGGAAAAATCCATTGAGATTTTGGCGGTTCATTTGATTTCGCTTCAACAGCCGCTTGCGCGGGACACCCGGGAAGTGGTTTGCGCGATTCGGATTGCGACTGATCTTGAGCGTGTCAGCGATCATGCTGTCGATATTTCCGAATATGCGCTTTACGCGCACAGAAATAAGGTCAGCGGCGAACTTATGGAATCGTTGACAAGAATCCGAAAGACGGCGAATGATATGCTTTTGGGAGCCATGAAAGCATATGAAACCCGGAATGTGGAGCTGGCCTACAAAATCGCTGAAATGGATGATGAAATCGATGTTGTTTTTTGGAATATGCGTACCAGTATCATGAACGGAAATCCCTATGATATTCCGCTCCAAGTTTTAATTTTGGCGGAACATATTGAGCGGATTGCTGATTATGCGACCAACATCTGTGAGGAAGTGGTCTATTTGGTGAAATACGAACATGTGAAATTGAACTAAAAGAAAATTCCTCCGCTTCGCTTCGGAATTTTCAAGGGCGGGTGCATCTCTCATTGATGTTTGCTCCGCTCCGCTTCGCAAAAATTCCTCCGCTTCGCTTCGGAATTTTCAAGGGCGGGTGCATCTCTCATTGATGTTTGCTCCGCTCCGCTTCGCAAAAATTCCTCCGCTTCGCTTCGGAATTTTCAAGGGCGGGTGCATCTCTCATTGATGTTTGCTCCGCTTCTCATTTTCGAGGACGGCATGTACGCGTTACGGCATCCGATTTGTTGATTTCGTCCAAAACCCGTTTCTTGGCTCCTTTTCATTACTAAAAAACAGTCTATGGTTTCTTTTTCTTTTCTCAAAAAATCCCTCTTTTCTTTTCTCAAAAAATCCCTCTTTTTCTTTTCTCAAAAAATCCCTCTTTTTCTTTTCTCAAAAAATCCCTCTTTTTCTTTTCTCAAAAAATCCCTCTTTTTCTTTTAACTCTTAAAAAAATTGAATCGTAAGCATTTAATTCTAAGAATGAATTCTTTTCATCAAATTATTTAAAGGAAAATCAACTATGAGTGACATTTTAAGACGCGGGCGTTTAAGCAAAAGCCCGGATGAGGAAATGCGGGCTTACACGTCGTCGATGGCGGCGGACAAATGGATTTTTGAAGCGGATCTGCATGTCGATTTAGCGCATACGCTGATGCTTTCCAGTCAGGGAATCATTTCAAAATCAGACGGTGCGAAAATCTTGTCGGGACTTTTACAAATTCGGGAAGAGGGGATGGAATCTCTGGATTTCAGTTATGAAGACATTCATATTTCTCTGGAATCCCGGCTGATTGACCTCATCGGCGCGGAGGCCGGCGGCCGCATGCACTCCGGACGTTCCCGAAATGATGAGGTGGCGACTTGCATCCGGTTTGCGTTGCGGGGGGAACTTCTGTCTCTTATGGACGACTTAATGGTGTTGCAAAGGGTCTTGGTGGCGCTTTCTCAAGAACATTTGACAACCATCATGCCGGGTTTTACGCATTTGCAACATGCGCAACCGACCACATTCGCGCATCACATGATGGCGCACGCCGATGCGTTGGAGCGCGATATCGTGCGCGTGATTTCCGCATATTCCCGTGTCAATTTGTGCCCGCTCGGAGCAGCGGCATTTGCATCGACCGGTTTTAATCTGGACCGGGAAAAAACATCCCGTTTGCTCGGATTTTTTAAACCGATGAACAATTCCATGGATGCGGTCAGCAGCCGTGATTTTTTAATTGAATGCGCGGCCGTGTTTTCCAATATTATGATCCATCTCAGCCGGATGGCGGAAGAAATTATCATCTGGTCCGGTCAGGAATTTAATTTTGTGGAACTGGATGACACTTATGCGTCCACCTCATCCATTATGCCTCAAAAGAAAAATCCGGATACGGCCGAATTAATGCGCGGGAAATCCGGGACCGTCATTGGGGCGCTTTCGGCGCTTTTGGTTACCGCCAAAGGTCTTCCGCTCAGCTACAACCGAGATTTGCAGGAAGCGACGCCGAATATCATTAAAAGTTCGGAGGTGACGTGTGCGTCGGTTCGAATGATGGCCGGTATGCTTAAAACGATGACTGTTCATGCGGATGTCATGGAAAAGCAAGCTCCTCTTGGATTTACAAGCGCGACCGAACTTGCTGACACGATGGTTCGGGACGCGAAAATTCCTTTCCGGACGGCCCACCAAATTGTCGGAACACTCAGCCGAAGTTCTTCCATTGAGCCGACGCTTGAAGAAATTGATGCCATCGCCGTCACGGTCATCGGCGAAAAACTCTCAGCGCGCGGTCTTTCCAAAGAGGCGATCGAAGAGGCACTCATCCCGATGAAAAATATTGAACGGCGGGCTGTTCTTGGAGGTCCCGCGCCGGTTCAAATGAAAAAAGCGATTTCGGATAAAGAAAAGCAGCTTTCAATGTTTAAATCTCAAATCTCGGCGCTGCATTCTTCGGTTGAAGATGCGCTTGATAATTTGATTGCCGAAGTCAAAAAAGAAATTTAAGTGAATTTTATTAAAATTTATTAAAATTTAAATTGATTTTTAAAAATGAATTCAAATTTGACGAAATAAATTGGCATCCGAAACGGATGCCAATTATCACAATAAATAATTATTAAAAAATATAATATATCGGATTGAAATCATTTTCTTTTATAATCTCATAATTCTAAATATTTCATTCATCTTTTTGTTTTATCTTTTTGTTTTTAATTTGATTGAATATTTATGTTTAAAATTGAAATTGTTTGAAAAATCAGGGAGAGGATTGCGAAAAATGTCATATAAAATTGGAGATTTTGTCAGAATCGAAAAGGACGGCGCTTTTTTTGAAGGGCATATTATTTCGGGGGAGCCCGGTTACATCACGCTTAAAATGACCGGCGGTGGTTATATTTCCGGCTTTTTAGAAGACGCGGTCCGTGTTGAAGTTTTGGAGTCGCCAAAAAACCCGCCGATTTTTTTAGTCCGGCCGTCTGCGAAAAATGCGCCGGCATTTTCAAAAAGCAAATCCGGTAAAAAGATTTCTATTCTCTCTACCGGCGGAACCATTGCGTGTTACTTTAATCCGGAAACGGGAAGCGTCATTCCTTCGTTTTCGGCCGCCGATATTTTGTCGGAAGTTCCGGAACTGGATGGTTTTGCGGATTTTACTGCTCGGGAAGTTTTTAGCTTGCTGTCTGAAAATATGGGCCCTCAGCACTGGATTAAATTGGCGGAGGCGATTTATGAGGAAATTCAAAACGGCGCCGACGGAATTATCGTAACGCATGGGACCGATACGATGGCTTATTCGGCCGCCGCGATTTCCTATATGATTGAAACTCCTGTTCCGATTGTGTTTACCGGTGCTCAGAAAAGTCCGGACCGCCCCAGCAGCGACAACCACATGAATTTGATTTGTGCGGCCAAAGTGGCGAAAAGCGACATCGCGGAAGTCATGATTGTGATGCACGGCAGCATATCGGATGATTTTTGTTTTGTTCACCGCGCCGTCAAAGCGAAAAAAATGCACACAAGCCGGCGGGACACGTTTAAATCCATAAATATGGCGCCGCTGGCCCGAATCGATTACAAATCCGACCGGTTTGAATTAATGTCTGACAACACGGCTTACTCAAAACGCGGTGAAAAGACACTTTCTCTCTCTCCCAAACTTGAGACCAAATGCGCGATTGTTAAGTTCGTCCCTGGTTCCAGCCCCGATATTTTGGACTATTATCTCGAAAACGATTACAAAGGAATTGTTTTGGAGGGCGTTGGCTTGGGTCACGTTTCTGATGATTGGGTTTCTGTCATTCAAAAAGCGGCCGTCAAGAAAATTCCGGTCATTGTCACGTCTCAATGTATTTTTGGAGCAACGGCAATCGATACGTATGAAACCGGTCAGAACATGAAAAAAGCCGGCGCGATTGAAGCGGTTGACCAAACCACGGAAGCTGTTTTTGTTAAAATGATGTGGCTTCTCGGGCAAGGATTGGATTATGAAACCGTCCAAAAAAAACTGGTTGAGGACTTACGCGGCGAAATCTCATCGATGATTATTGATTAAATTTAAAAATCGGTTCTAATATTGTATGGCAATCAGATTTTGGTCTCGGTTTTAAAAATCAGATTTGCCCCTATTTTTAAATTTTTATGTTTGTCGAAAAAACAATAGTGTTCAAACCATCAACAGATTGCAGTTGCTGGAAAACCACGAGTAGATTGCAGTTGCTGGAAAACCACGAGTAGATTGCGGCAATGCTGGAAACCGTAAGCTGATTGCAATAATAGCATTCGATAGACAAACTGAAAAAAAAGAAAAGAAACCGGCGAATGCCGGTTTTTTATTTTTGTTTTATTTTTTATTATGTTTTATTTAGAACAATCCGCCGAGAAGTCCGCCGCCGAGGAACAGCGTTGAAAATAAAATGGCAACCATGTTCACGACTTTAATCAAAGCATTTAAGCCCGGACCGGAGGTGTCTTTGCAGGGGTCTCCAACGGTATCACCGACAACGGCTGACTTGTGTGCGTCAGAACCTTTGCCGCCGTAAAGGCCGGATTCAATTAACTTTTTCGCATTGTCCCAAGCACCGCCGCCGTTGTTTAAGGTCATCGCAAGCATGAGTCCGACTACGATAATTCCGATCAACAGACCGGCAAGTGCCGCAGGACCAAATAATATGCCGACCAAGAACGGAACAACGATGGCCAAGATTCCCGGAACCACCATTTGGCGAAGCGCCGCAGAAGTCACAATATCGACACACTTTCCGTATTCCGGTTTTGCCGTACCTTCCATAATTCCCGGAATTTCCCGGAACTGGCGGCGTACTTCTTCAACGACGCCCATTGCCGCTGTTCCCACCGCACGCATGGTGACGGCGGCAAACACGAATGGCAAAAGTGCTCCGATGAGAAGGCCAACAAGAACCAACGGATTGTCAATGGCAAGCATGCCGGAATCCAAATTTGTTTTAATTTTAAAGTCCGCGAAAAGTGCAAGGGCACCGAGTGCGGCGGATCCAATCGCATATCCTTTGGTGACAGCTTTGGTGGTGTTTCCAACGGCGTCAAGCGCATCCGTAATTTCACGAACCGATTCCGGTTGCTTGGACATTTCAGCAATGCCGCCGGCATTGTCCGTAATCGGGCCATAGCAGTCGAGTGCGACAATCATTCCGGTGGTGGACAACATGGCAACGGCTGCAATTGCAATGCCGTAAAGACCGGTTGTCGGATCAGAAGCGCCGCCGACAATGAAATATGAAATCAAAATGCCGAGGATAATCACAATAACCGGAAGAGCCGTGCTTTCAAAACCGAAAGACAAACCAGAGATGACGTTAGTTCCGGCACCGGTTTGAGATGCTTTTGCAATGTCTTTGACTGGACGGTATTTGGTAGAGGTGTAGTATTCCGTAAAAACAACCATTAAGACTGTGATGACCATGCCGACTAATGTTGCCAAATAATAGTGGTAGTCGCCGACCAGATAATCGGTCACAAAGAAGAAGAGAATGGCACAAATTATTGTGGCGGCCGCAACTCCTTTGTAAAGAGCGTTCATGATTTTTGTGCTCTTTCCGAGGCGGACAAAATAGATGGAAACGATGGTTGCCAAAATGGCAGTTGCCCCTAAAATCATCGGGTACAAAATCGCATTGGGAAGGGATGTAATAATCAAGGATCCGAGAAGCATGGCGGCAAGCAAAGTGACCGCATATGTTTCAAACAAGTCGGCTCCCATACCGGCACAGTCTCCGACGTTGTCGCCAACGTTATCGGCGATAACGGCCGGGTTTCTCGGGTCGTCTTCCGGGATTCCGGCTTCGACTTTTCCGACAATGTCCGCACCGACGTCAGCGGCTTTGGTATAAATGCCGCCGCCGACACGGGCGAAAAGACTGATTAAACTGGCTCCGAAACCGAATCCGATAACCAGGTCGACGTCGCCGAAAAGAATATAAAAGATGCTGACTCCCAAAATGGAGAGGCCGACAACGGAGAGGCCGGTAACGGCACCGCCACGGAAAGCGACTCCCAATGCTTTTTCAAGACCTTGGCGTGCAGCGCTTGCGGTTCGGACGTTCGCACGAACGGAAACATTCATGCCGATATAACCAGCGGCAGCTGATGAAAGCGCACCAAAAACGAATCCGATCGCAATCTTAATTCCATCCGGTAAAAGGACCGCGATTAAAATGGTTAAAATGACCGCCACAATGGCGATGGTTTTGTATTGGCGATTCAAGTAAGCCATTGCCCCTTCCTGAATAGCACCGGAAATCTCCTGCATTTCTTTGGACCCTTTATCCTCGCTGAGAACTTTTTTGGCCAAATAACCTGCAAAGAGAAGACTGATGATACCGGAGATGGGCGCAAGATAAATCAAATATTCCATCATGGTAAACCTCTTTTTGAAAAATGAAATTTATAAATTCATATTTTTAAGACAATTCACAAATTGACAAATATGATAAAAATGACGTAAAAATCACAAACAGTTTCTATAAATTGTTCAAAACAATTGGTGGAGAAACAGCATGTTTTGCATGGAATTAGATATTTACCTATATAATTGTTTCACATCATTGTTTCACGGGGTTGAAAAGCTATACACTCTTTATTTTTTGAAATAAAGCAAAATTACATTTCAACTCATTTTTAATCAGATAATTATAAATAAAATAACATTGATTTTTTAAAAATAAACGGTTTAACATTGATTTTTAAAAAATAAATGGTAAAACATTGATTTTTAAAAAATATACGGTAAAACATTGATTTTTAAAAAATAAGCAGTAAAACATTAATTTTTAAGAAATAAACGGTAAAACATTAATTTTTAAGAAATAAACGGTAAAAGATTGATTTTTAAGAAATAAACGGTAAAACATTAATTTTTAAGAAATAAACGGTAAAAGATTGATTTTTAAGAAATAAATGATAAAACATCGATTTTTAAGAAATAAATGGTAAAACATGGATTTACAAATGAATGTTTGTAATGCCCATATCTCACGTTTTTGATAAAATATATGATAATCCATGAATTCAAAACAAAAAATATTTGAGGGATGACGATTGACTGAAAAGACATATTTTGCGGTTATTGGGGATATTATTTCTTCAAAAAAAGCAACGGACAGAAATCAACTTCAAGAGAGATTAAATGACGTATTGAATGATATTAATAAAACATATGCAAAGGATATTGCATCCAAATTTGTCATAACTTTGGGTGATGAGTTTCAAGGACTGTTAATAAAAGCAGAACGGTTACTTGAAATAACTGACCGGATTAAATTTTTGATGGAGCCGGTTGAAATTCGGTTTGGCATCGGAATCGGTAATATTGAAACAAAAATTAACAAAGAATCCAGTGTTGGGGCAGATGGTCCGGCTTTTTGGAATGCTCGAAAAGCAATCAATATTATTCATGATCACAATGACTACAAACGGTCCAAAATAATGATTCAAGCCGGCTTGAATGAAGAAGATGAAAATGAAAATGAATTTCTCAATGTGGTGAATGAAAGCTTACACCTTTGTGATTATATGGAAAGTAAATGGAGAAAAACACAAAAAAATGTAATTAAGGAGAGTATTCTTCATTTCGGATACGATACAAAAATAACTCAAAAAGAATTGTCCGTTCTCTTAAATTTGTCTGTCCAAAGTGTCAATTTCAAAATTAAAAACACAGGTTATTACAACTATCTTCGGACAAAAAAATCTATTTGCGAAGCATTACAGGAGATGTGGGGAAATGATAAGAGAAATGGGAAGGAAAATAAAAAAATAAAGTAAATGATAAAAAAATAAAATAAATTGTAAAAAAATAAAGTAAATTGTAAAAAAATAAAGTAAATGATAAAAAGATAAAGTAAATGATAAAAAACAAAGTAAATGGTAAAGATTATAAAAACATGAGGAGAAAGCGGAATGTTTGAAATATTCAGATTTTATTTGTTTATTTTTCTGATTTGTCATTTCATGGGTGATTTTTATTTGCAAACAAGCCAAATGGCGGAAAAAAAGACCGGCAATTATCAAAAAACGCTGATTCATTGTATTCTTTATGCTGTCCCATTTTTGGTAATGATTGCCGCCGGATTCTTTTTTTTCAAATATGGTCCCCACGCATTAATCAGAGAATGGAACTGGGAAATCATTATTTCTGCTACGATTTTCATAATTATTTCCCACATGATTATTGACCTGGTAAAATGTAGAGCGGAAACAAAGGTAGCTGGTGAGAACGGATTAAGCCCCGACAAAAATAAAAATTATTTCATTTGGGATCAGTTGCTGCACATTGGTATTATATTCATTGTTTCGTACGGAATTTCTAATCCTATCCAAATAATTCCCAGGCCATGGTTTATTTCAAAAGATTTGTATTTGGGAATACAGATTCTCTTGTACCTCCTCATTTTGTTAAAGCCGACCAACATTAGTTTTAAAAAAATATTTTCAAAATATCAACCCTTAAAAATAGAATCGGAAAACGATGTAACAATTGCCGGAGCCGGCGCTACAATAGGTTCTTTAGAACGTCTCCTTATGGGATTTTTTATGATAATGGGTCAATTCGCCGCCGTCGGTTTAATCATGACGGCGAAGTCCATTGCCCGTTATGATAAAATTTCCAAAGATCCATCTTTTGCGGAATATTATTTGATTGGAACGCTGTACAGCATGTTGATTACGCTGGCAGCTTATCTTTTGATATTCAAATTCGGATAAATCAAAAATAAAATTGAAAATGAAATGATTCAAGATAAATCGAAAATGAAATAAATCGAAATGAATTCAAAAAAATACAAAAAAAGCCAACTATGATGTTTTTTCAATCTTTAAAATTGGCTGCCATAATGCGCGCGCATGCTGCCTTCGGAAATGAAAACAAAAATATGAAAAAATAGAAAAAATAGAAAAAATAGAAAAATCAGAAATCCATTCCGATTTTTCTCAACGCTTTGTTTGTTTTTTCAATCGATTTTAAATTGTCCTTTTCCAGTTTTGTCATCGCTCGAATCGCGTCGATGTTTTCGGGAATCACATCGGATTCTTGGTGAATCGCTTGGAAGAAATAAAGCTCTCCATCGTCGATTGAAATCGAATCTTTAAAGACGCAGCTTTCCCACATATCATTTCGGCTTCTTCCCAAATCCCGTCCGAATTCAATGATTTCAGCGGTGGATGAAATGCCGTCTGAAATGAGTTTAATCCTTGGGCGGGATACGAACAACTTCTTAATATCGTCAACTGTGCATTCTTTTTTCAATTTAATGTTGAGCACGTGCAAGTGCATAAATGTCGTCGGCGCTTTAATGGCGGCCGAGGTGATATTGATGTGTGGCATAATCGTCTTGACATCCGGACCGTGGTGAGACGGCAATTTGACCGGGTCCAAAACAAGAGCATCAACCGGTCCGGTTTTGATGTCTCCCGGATCTCCCGCGCGCCTAACAATCGTTACGCGGACTTTTTCCACGCCATATTTTTGATCAAGCGGGTAAATCGCCCGGCAAAGGCCGGTCGTGTTACAAGATACGACACGCGCATAATCCGCGCCATACGCTTGATCGTAGTTCGCCTCAGCATTAAATGAAAGGGAGCAGACATCTTTACTTTCCCCGCCTTGCCAAATGGCTTTGACACCGACCTTCTCATAAAGCTCTTTATTGGTGATGCCGATTTTTCCCGGTGTACAATCCACAACAATATCCGCTTTTTTCACCATTTCCTCAATGGTTCCGGCAACAGGAAGACCGGCTTTTTTAAAGGCATCCATGCTGGATTCCGGAACATAAACCGGAAATCCTTTTAAAACAGCGGTTCGCGCTTCAAAATTCGGTTTTGTCTTGGAAATGCCGATGACTTCCATATCGTCTTGAAGGAAAACAGCATCTGCAACACGTTTCCCAATTGTTCCGTACCCATTGATTGCAACTTTAACCTTTGACATCGTCCATCATCCTCAATAAAAATTTAAATTTTGTTTACAGTTTTTATATTTATTACCTTTTCGAGTTACAGAATAACTTTTGCGACCGACACGCCCATGGAAAGTTCCAATGATTCTGCCACAGCTTCGCATTTTGTTCTCAAAAGAAAAGCAATCGGTCCGAAATATTCGTTGGATAAACTTTCATAATTCGCCATTCCCTTGCTGATGATTAAGGTGGAATTTTTCATGGCCTGAATCGTTTCTTGGGGTGCTTCGCAAACGGAAAGACCGACCGTATTCGTTCCGGTTGTTAAAATCTCATCGGCCAGTTCTCCGATATGAAGTTCCTCCGCGTCTTTTAAGGTGACATCTGTTAAAATTGGTTTTCCCCGGACAACAAAAATAGATTTTGTTGGGATTTTGAGGGAGTTCATTTGCCGCTGAATCTTTTGAATGATACGCAAAACTTCCCGGTCAAAAACAATCTCTCCACAGTTGTCCGCTAAATAAACCACGTTGGAAAGCCGTGTGAGCATGTCATCCGTGTCATCGACCGCCAATCCTTTTTGGAAATGTGTGGAAAATTCTTTTTTGAAATCCGCATCCGACGCGTCGTGTCCCATCACGCCGAAATCAAAATAATTGCCAATGACACTTGCCAAAACCGCATTCTTAAAAAGAATCTCAATCGGATACGGACTGTTTTCGACCGTGTAGGCATTTCCGGCGGGGTCGGTCCCGTAAATTAATTTTAAAACCGACGGCAAAATTTCAAGAGCCGTTTCGTTGTTGATTTTTTTAACTTCCCGGTACGGGTCGTTGTCATTTAAGACTTCATAGCATTTTCGATGCACCGCTGTTGCGATATCTGTCGATGTCTTGTCCCCCCTGTATTCCCGGCTCATCACCAAAAGACACTCTTTCATTACTTTTTCGACTAGAGTGGGATCATTGGTCGATAATCCACATTGGTAATGGACGCGGGACAATAAACAATATGGGCAACGCGGACTTATTTTCATGAAAAACCCTCAAAAAACCCTCAAAAACATGAAAAAACATGAAAAAACATTATCAAACAAATCATGGAATCAAATATCGTAATATATTAAATCAATGAAATCAAAATGGAATTGAATTATTAAATGGTTTCTGTTTGACATTTTTTCCATTCTTAAAACGAAATCAAAACCTTTAAAACCAAAGATGATAATTCTAGTTCTTCGTCGTGCTTGAATTTTTTGGGCCTATAGGGTAGCGGATATCCTGACGGACTTCGAATCCGTCGACTTGCGTTCGAATCGCAATAGGCCCGCTTTTTTTTATTTTTTTTCAGTTATTTCATTGGTTTTAGTGCTATTTTTCGTTTTTTTTCAGTTATTTCATTGTTTTTAGTACTATTTTTTGACTGAAATAGAAATGATTTTATTATAAAATTGAACTTATTTTTATTGACAAATTTATATATATTAAAGAGAAGTGTTTAGATTGTTTTGATTTTATGAATGAATTGTTTTTTAAAAATTTGATTAAAATGTGACTTCAATTTTCATTTAATGTTTATTTAAACTTAAGAAGTGATAAAATGAAATTCATGAGTTTACTGCTTTCCTGTTTGATTCTCAGCGCTGCGGTTTTTGCCGGCGGCTGTTTGTCAAACACTCCCACATCTGATACGGAAATGGACATGATTCCGTTTGGCTCTGAAAAAGAAATGCAAACCTATTTTGAAACCGTTTACCAGCCGGATTATTCATATCGCAGTGGAATTTCCATCTCCGGTGAGGCTCAGCCGGTCCCCGAAACCGCGAATCCATCGCCTCGGCCGCCATCCGATAGTTCGGCAACACCGACCACCCCCGCAATGCCCAATGTTCCGGCATCTCCGGAGGCACCAGCCGACGGCTCCGGGTCGATTGACAGGGTTTCCGAAACAAACGTTCAGGTCGCCGGGGTCGATGAAGCCGATTTGGTCAAAACAGATGGCAATACCATTTACTACACTCCGCAAAACTATTACGTTTACAACCTGACAGCCGTCAATGATTCTTACGGCGGCATGTATTACAACTACGAAACATATCCGTCCACCTTTGTCATTGACGCGCTCCCGCCGGAAACCGCGGCCGTGCTCTCCAATATCGGAATGACCGGAGAACTCTATCTGATCAATAACACACTGGTGGCGGTGAGCTATCAAGACATTTCCGCTTACAATGTCACCAACCCGGCCGCACCCGTTATGATTTGGCATCAAGATTTGGATGGATATTACGTGGAATCACGGCTGATTGACGGAAAATTATACCTTGTCGCCCAAAATTACAGCGCCGTCTATCCGGTCATCTACATGGGAAATCCGATTCCGTACACGGATTACTACCACCCGGTTGGACCCGTGACCACCCGCCCGGCAACCGATTCGACTTATTTCGTTTCCCAAATCAATGTCGGAAACGGCACATTTGAAAAAACAATCGCACTCATCGGCTCACCTTCTTCCACGGTTGTTTATTCCTCCTTGGATAATTTGTATTTGACCAACTATTACTATCCGGATGAGACGGCCATTTCCATGAAATTTATTACGGAATATGGAAACGATTATTTCCCAAGCGACATCATGGCCAAAATCGGGCGGATTGTCGACAACCCGGATTTAAGCGAGAATGTCAAATACACCGCCGTATCCGAAACCATTTACGATTACATGAACACCCTGTCATCGGAAGAGCGCAGCAATCTGTACAACGAATACGACCAAGCCTATTCGATTTACTTGGAAGAATATATTAAAAACAGCGAAAGTACCTTGATTTCAAAAATCAATTTAACCAACTTTACCGTCATCACCGGAACGGTTCCAGGTCTCATCAACAATCAGTTCTCCATGGATGAATACGACAGCAATTTGCGTGTCGCAACCACAGTGGGCAACTACTGGCGGCTGTCCGATGACCGGTCCAGCGGGGTCTATGTCTTGGATGAAAAAATGAAAACCATCGGAAATTTAAGCGGCCTCGCCCCCGGGGAACGGATTTACAGCGCCCGTTTTGTCGACGACCGGCTTTACATGGTCACCTACAAGCAAGTGGATCCGTTCTTTGTGATTGACGTCAGCAATCCTAATAAGCCGTCCGTTCTCGGAGAACTCAAACTTCCGGGATACTCGACTTACCTGCAGCCGATCAACGACACGCTTGTGTTGGGTCTGGGCTACACGGATAACGGTCAAATGAAGTTGTCTCTCTTTGATGTGACCAACGTCAGCGCGCCGATTGAGCTTTCCAGCTATGTCTTTACAAACACATACGGCTCGGAAGCCTTGTACGACCACCATGCTTTCCTATGGGATCCGGAATACAATGTGCTGGTGCTGCCGACGTATGAACACGCGTACATTATGGAAATTAAAAACAACAACATCTCCATGAAAAAAGACGACGTCCACAAAGAATCCTCTGTCATCCGGTCCATTTACATCAACAACTACTTGTATACATTCTCCAACAAGGAAGTTCACATTCTGGACCAAAACACATGGGATTTGGTTAAAGTCATTTCCATTCCGCAGCCGACCTATCCGTATTCTTCCTATCCGTACCCGTATTATGGAAAACCGGTACCGGATATGCCGGCAAATACACCAACGACGGCGGCATCACCGCCGCCGGTCTCGGCGGTTCCGGTGAAATAAACTGTGCAAATGACGGAAATAAAATCAATGAATGCCGCCGCAAATATTTATTTGCGGGTGGTATTTTTTCTCTTTTTTACTTTTTGATTTTTTGGGGTGGATGCCACAGCGCGCGTTATGGCACCCATTTTTTAATTTTTCCAAAAGAACGCGTATATTTTTTCTTTTTTCCAAAAAGTCATGGGTTGCTTTTCTTTTTTTTAACCAAAGCCATTGGGTTGCTTTTCTTTTTTTCAACCCAAGCCCTGGGTTGCTTTTCTTTTTTTCAACCAAAACCATGGGATTGTTTTTTTAATTTTTCTTTTGTTTTATTTTTCCGCTGCCATGCCTTTTCATTTATATTTTTTCTTGAATACTTCAACTGCATTTGAAGTTTAATAAACGTATATATAAGACAGAAACCTTCTTCTTATCACGGACGCCAATAAACGCGTTTTTTAAAAATACGCTTGATACGGGATTTGTATCAATTATTGGATGAGCTGATGAACGTATTAGAACAGATACTATTATTGAATAAACGAATACATCAAAAATGTTCTCAAACATTTGACAATTCTGTCAAAAACAAAAAGAAAAGAGGTTCTCTTATGAAATTTATGAAAATTGCGGCGCCGGCCATTTTGGTTCTGGTCCTGATGAGTTCAATTTTCGCAAGCGGATGCTTGTCATCGAACAATCAGACCGGCACGGCCAAAGAAGTCGGCATGATTCCGTTTACTTCCGAAAAACAAATGGAAGAATATTTCTCCGCCAATTATGACGGCCATGTTTCCTCCTATAGCACAAACGTTATTCGTGGCGGAGTGATGATGGATTCCGGCAGCAAAATGTCGGGAGCAACAGGAAATGCAACGGTGTCTGCGGAAATGGCTGCGCCAACGCCAACGCCAATGCCAATAGCACCCACCGCACCGGCGACCGACTACGTAGAAAGCGCACAAGATCGCAGTTCGGTGGATCGCGTTTCCGGAACAAATGTTCAAGTGGTCGGTGTGGATGAAGCCGACCTGGTCAAAACCGACGGCAACTACATTTACTACACGCCACAGCTTTGGTACCCGACCAATATGACTTTTGTCAACAATTCCTACGGCGGCTACTACGAATATGAGCAATTCCAAACCACCTTTGTCATTGATTCCTTGCCGCCCGAATTGGCCTCCATTATTTCCAACATCGGACCCGGCGGCAGCCTTTACTTGCTCAATGATACCTTGATTACGATAACATCCAACGCGTTGACCTCTTACAACGTTTCCGACCCGGCAAAACCGGTTCAAACCTGGAGCAAAACGCTGGACGGATATTACATCGAATCCCGGATGATTGATGGGAAATTGTACATGGTTGTCCAAAAATCAGATGTCGGATCCGGCGGACCGATTATTTATATGAACGCCAAAATGAGTTTTGACCGCTGCTACTATCCGGTCGGACCAACGATTATCCGCCCGTCGACCGATGTGACTTACTTTGTCTCCGCTGTGGACATGAAGACCGGAGACTTTGAGGACACGGTTGCTTTGATTGGTTCTTACTCCACAATCATGTACGCCTCTGGCAATAATTTGTACATGACCAATTATTTCTATCCGGATACCCAAGCGATTGAACTTCAATTCATTCAGGCGCACGGTTCCGAATATTATCCGCAAGATGTCATGAGCCAAATCAATAAAGTGATGGGTACCGACTACTTGAGTGAAAATGTCAAGTATATGGCTGTCATGGAAGTTGTTTACAACTACACGGAAAAAATGACCAACGAAGAGCGGGAGAATTATTACAACACTTACAATGAAGCCTGGTCGGCTTACCTCGCTAAAGTCATCAAAGACAGCGAAACCACAACAATCACCCGAATCAATTTGGACAACTTTGCTGTCACTACCGGTGTTGTTCCGGGACAGATTAACAACCAGTTCTCCATGGATGAACATGACGGCTACTTCCGGGTGGCGACAACGGTTGGAAACAGCTGGTTAACCCGGGAAGAAATGACCAACGGGGTTTATGTTTTGGATGAAAAGATGAACATTGTCGGAAGTGTCACCGGTCTTGCCGAAAGCGAGCGGATTTACAGCGCCCGGTATGCGGGAGACCGTCTTTACTTGGTCACCTACAAGCAAGTCGATCCCTTCTTTGTCATTGATTTGAGCGACCCGAAAAATCCGGAAGTTCTCGGACAACTCAAGCTTCCGGGCTACTCGACTTACTTGCACCCGTTGAGTGAAAACTTGGTGGTCGGTCTCGGATATGCGGATGACTGGAAGATGAAGTTGACGCTCTTTGATGTGACGGATGTGAAAAACCCAACCGAACTCGACAGTTATGTGTTCAGCAACTATTCCGGCTCTTCCGCCCTTTATGACCACCATGCGTTTATGTGGGATGCGGGACGGAATTTGCTTGTGATTCCGACGTATGAGCATGCTTATGTCATGCAAATCAAGGATGGCGACATTACCATGGTCAAGGATGATGTCCACAAAGAAGCATCGGTCATCCGCTCAGTATACATCAACAATTTCTTGTACACGTTCTCAGACAAAGAGATTCATATCCTGAATCAGGACACCTGGGATTTGACCAAGAAGATTGAGATTCCGCAGCCCAAATATCCGGAAAATATGTACCGGCCGTATCCGATGCCATACTACTAAAAAGAAATTTGAAAAATAAAATTTGAAACAAAAACAGTAAAACAACAAACGAAAATAAGTTAAAAACGTATAACCGCAATTGAAAAAAAGGATTATTTTAGTTATCCATTTTTTTTCCGTTGCGGTTTTTTTATTTTGGATTTATTTTTATTTCCAATCATTTTGGATTTATTTTTTTTGTTTTTTTATTTTGGATTTATTTTTATTTCCAATTATTTTGGATTTATTTTTTTTGTTTTTTTATTTTCGATTTAATCGCTCATTTTGATTAAAATGATTGAAATTCCTTCTTTTTCAAGTTCTTCCAGACTTATTTTTTTCAATTCGTCAAAAAATTGTTTCTTTTTATTTTCCGCCGCTTGTTCTTTTTCAGGCCAGAAATAGGAGGTGCAGGATGATTTTTTGTCGGCGTGAACGATTGACCGGATTTGATCTTCAAGGTCCGGTGCCGTTTGTCCGCCGGTCATGGCGGCGGCATTGTTTTGCATGACATAAATCAAAAGCGGAACATTTTTTCGGACCGCTTCGGTCAAACTTAAAATGCCGGAATGCGACAGCGAAAAATCCCCTATAACGGCAATTGTTTTTTTGGAAAGGGATGTGCTGATTCCGGAGCCGATGCCGATGGAAGAGCCCAGCGATACGGCGGCATCCATTACGCTGTAAGGGGGAACGGCGCCGTACATGGAACACCCGATGTCTCCGACAATGGAAAGGTGGGTTTTTTCTTTGATTTCGGCCAGCATGTCGAAAAATGCGGGATAAATGCTTTCTTGGCAAAATTCTTTTTTGGCGCCGGCGGTGCTGTGGGGCGGACGGGCCGGCAAAAAAATGTCTTTGAAAACGTGGTCGGTGAAAATATTCTCAACCGCAAAAATCATATCTTCCGGCTTGATTTTTCCAAATGGCACGTGTCCGGTGCGCTTTCCCAAAACATTTCCAAATATTCGGATTTGGTCTTCAATAACCGGCTCGGATTCCTCAACGACCAAAACCCTGGAAAATTCCGACAAAAATTTCCTGATTTTTTGAATCGGGAGTGGAGAGACAATTCCGACTTTCATAAATGAAATGGAAGACTGAAATTCAAAGGTCGAAAAGACTTCCGGGAAACATTGGCCGGAGGTGATGATTCCAATTTCCGGGCAGACCGGCAGGGTTTCCGTGAATTTTGAGGGGATGACCGGAATTGTCGCCGAGGCGGCAGACGGTATGGTTTCCGGGGCGGCCGTCAGAACCGATGCCGGGATTTTTTTGCCGGGGAGAGATATTTTTTTAATTTTGACCGGTGCTCCGGAATGAAAGGATTCGGAATCGCTAAAACAGTGGTCTTCGGACAGTTTTTGTAAAATCGGATCATTGAAGAGATGAAATCGTTGGTGTTTTCCCCGCATTTTCAAATTCCAGATCGTTTTGTCATAAAGCGGAGACAGCCGCGTTTTTTCTTCTTTCGGATTTGCCGGGCCAGCCGGGTTTAAATTCGAAAGGAATTCTTCTTGGCGGGCATGAACCAGTTTTTCGTTCATGGTTTGGTTTAAAACGTCCGCCGTTATTCGGATTATTACCGGCGCGCGGATTTCCTCTGATAATAAAAAGGATTGGCAGACATAATTGTAAATGTCGCGGGGATTGGACGGATCAAAAACAGCTGTCCCGGCAACCGCGCCAAAATACCGGGAATCCTGGCAGTTTTGAGACCCTAAAACTTCCGGGTCGTCGCCGGCGACAATGACAAGACCGGCGCCGGTGGTGTGGGTCATAGCCGTCATGAGGGAATCTAAAAGAATGTTGAGTCCGACGTGTTTCACAAGAATCAGGGAACGCCGGCCGGAAAAAGATGCGCCCAGTCCCCATTCAAAAGCGGTTTTTTCATTCGAAAACCAACCGGAGCCGGGTTTTAAAAAAGAATCGGAAGAGTGAGACATATCCGAAGAACAAGAAGAATCCGAATCTGAAAATAACATTTCCGCAAGATCCGTTATCGGAAATCCGGGGACTCCAAAGGCGAAGGAGACCCGGCAGTCTTTAGCGGCTGAAAGAAACGCGGCGCTTCCGGAAATAAAAGACGAAGGCGAATCCGACTCCTCGATTTTTTGATTCATGCATTAAATTATCCAAATAGATATATAAAAAAATACCGTCCATTCATTTCTTTGTAAAAATTCATATGCTTTGCCTTTGTAATTTTTCAAAGGGGGAGACAACTTAAAATTTTCAATTTTTCCATTTTTTATTTTTTCAGTGGTAAGGTCACTTTTTTCTAAAATTTTCCATGCGAATGATACGTCCTTTGGTCACGAAAATATTTGATCTTCCTCCCAATTATTTCTAATTCTTCTCAATTTATTTTCCAAATCAAGCAAACCCACTTGAAAATTCAAGATGCGTTGCATCTTGAATTTTTCGAATTTGTTAGGATGATGTGGATGTTTGAAACATAATGACCACGGATTGTAAAATTTGAAACAAATGCGGCGGCGCTAAAATTTTAAATAAGACATGACTTTTTATTTTTTTGAAAAAAAAACGTTTCGTCATTTTTATATCATTTTTAAAATCGGGTGCCATAACGCGCGTGCATACTGCTCAAATAAAAATCGGAAATGGGAGCAGCAATACCTCATCAGCGAAATTCTCAAGAACAATAAAAATCCTCAAAAATAAAAAACTAAAAAATAAAAATCCTCAAAAATAAAAAAAATAAAAAAGATACAAAATCGGTAAAATTAATGTTTCCCGTTTCCATAATTCTTTTTTAATTGGTGAATGTGCTCATGAGATTCTGAATGAGAATGCAAATGAATATGTCCTTCTCCGTTTTTAATTTGCGATAATATCTCATTGACGGCTTCTTCAAAATTAAGCGGCAGTTCTTCACAATTAAATCCGATGCAAGACAACAATTGGAACAGCTTAAAGACTTCGGGAGCTTCCAAATTATTGTTTTGAAGCAACCGGATGTCGGAAAAAATCTCCCTCGGCGTTCCCGTTTCAATAATTCTTTCATTCAGCACAATCACCCGGTCGGCGAGTTCCGACAGCAAATTAACATCATGTGTCGCCACAATTGTTGTAATGCCATCTTGGTTGAGCCGGTCAATGATTGCAAGAACATCCCGCTTGCTTTTCGGATCCAAATTGGCGGTCGGCTCGTCGAGCACCAAAATTTTTGGCCGGAGCGCGATAATGGATGCGAGAACCACTTTTTTCTTTTGCCCGAAACTCAAGTGGTGGGGAACCCGGTCTTTGAGGTCGGTCGTTTTGGTCATTTCCATTGCGTCTTTAACTCTCTTTTTAACCTCATCTTCCGAGAGTCCCAAATTGAGCGGTCCAAAAGCAATGTCGTCAAAAACGGTCGGCATGAACAATTGGTTGTCCGGATCGGCGAACATAATTCCGATTTCTTTGACACGGTCTGCATTTTTGTAATCCGAAATGTCTTTTCCGTTGATTTGAATACTGCCCTTGCTCTTGAAAGTATAATTGAGATGAAGAAAGAGCGTTGTCTTTCCGGCACCGTTTGGTCCGACAATGGCAATTTTTTCTCCCGGGAAAACGTCAAAGGAAATGTCAAAAAGTGCTGTTTTTTTGTTTGGGTAAATGTAGGTTAAATGAGAAAGGGAAAGCGCCGGAATTTGATTTTCAATTTTTGATCCTTTCTTTTCTTCCATGTCTTTTCCTTTCCTTTTTATTTATTCTACTTTTTTATTTATTCTTTCATTTATTCTACTTTCATTTATTCTACTTTTATTTATTCTACTTTTATTAATTCTACTTTTATTAATTCTACTTTTATTAATTCTAATTTTTATTGGCTCTATTCTATTCATTTTTGGTTTTTTATTTCTGATTTTCGTTCAATTTAAAATCATCGGCAGAATCACCGGTATTTGAATTCCAATGGCGACAATAATTCCGGCCGCGACGAAAATGTAATCTTTCGCGTACATTTTATTTTTCGTGATAATACCCGGCTTTCCGGAATATCCTTTGGAGGCCATGGATTGAAAAACGGCTTCTCCACGCTCAAAACTGTTGATAAACAGCATGGCGATTGTGTTAGAAACCGATGAGAGGGAGCGCATGGAAATTTTAGGCGTGAACCCTTTGGATGCCATCGAATGCTTCATGCTTTCCGATTCTTTTGAAAAAACAAAAATGTAGCGGTAGGAAAACATCAAAATTTGAAGGATAAATGCCGGGACTTTTAAGTCATACAAAACTTTAACAATCATATCGAATTTGGTTGTTCCCAAAAGAATTGTCATCAATAAAAGTGCCGCAGTCGCTCGAATCAGTATGAGCGCGGCTTGTTCCATTCCTTCCGCTGTCACATTAAAAATCCATATGGAATAAATGTTTTCTCCATCCACGCTCACCAAAAGCGCCAAAACAAAAAGAAAGATAAATAAAAACGGCATTGCCATCGTTCTTAAAACGTATCCGGCCGGAAGTTTTGAGAACGCCCAAATGACGACGGCCAAAATCAAAATGAATGCCGCCGATTCGGCGGACCGGACAATCGATACCGAAAACACAAGCAGTAAAAAAACAATGACTTTCGTCATCGGATTCATTCGGTGAATCGGTGAATTCAAAGTTGAGTAGATTTCGGCCGGCAGTTTCATTTTGTCACGACAAATTGTATTCATTTCAGTTTGCTTATTTTTTTACTTGCTTATTTTTTTGTATTATTCATATTTTTTCTGGACAGCGCATACATCAAAATTCCGGCGATTCCGACAATGTATCCGAGTCCGGCAAATACATTCAACCAGGAAATTCCATGGTCCCCGGCGGCATTTGCGGCGCCGTCCGCCAAATCAATACGCCGTTGGGCGGCGTGTTCTCCGGAAACGACTTTCACCCGGTAAATGCTGACGCTGTCCTTTGGCTCAAATGTCAAAGTACCGGATTCATCTGTTTTTCCGGTCAAATAAAGGGTTTCGTTTTCATTTCCATTGCTTGCAATAATCGAATAAACTTCATAATCACAGTTTGCCATTGGCTCCCCGCCTTGGTACCAAGCTTTGACTTTGATGTTTCCGGTTTCATAACTCATGTATGTTCCATGAGCGGCAGCCGGAACGGAGAGCAAGGCAATCATCAAACAAATCAAGATGAAAAGGGACACGGTTTTTTGAATTTTCATATTATAGTTCCTTTATTTTGTTATTTTTTGTTTTTTATTTTGTTATTTTTTTTGTTATTTTTTGTTTTTAGTTTATTTATTTTGAGGAAGCATTTCCGGTTTAACTTTCGCGATAAATGGAACGATAAACGCGCAAATGACTCCTTCGACAATCATAAGCGGCAGATTCATCACAATCAAAAGAACAAACGTGAGCAACCACGGTGAATTTGAAAAAGTCTGAATAATGCTTGACAAAACCATGAATTTGGATGCGAATTCAGTTACGCTTTCCATGCTTCCAAATGTAATTCCGCCGGCAATGAAGACGGCGGCTAAAAGAAGCGTGGACAAAAGAATCGCAAAGACGCTGGCAACAGCCGCTGAAATTCCGTAATTTGTTTTTTTGGACAGCGCGACAAAAACCGGGTAGGCCAGAAGAGCCGGAAGTCCCATGACAACCGTGTTGACGCCTAAAACCAAAAGGCCGCCATTTCCCAAAAGAAGGGCTTGAAGCAAAAGGCCGACAAAAATACAAACAAACGCAAACGGCCCGAGAAGAATGCCGACGAGTCCCGCCAAAACCAAATGAAGAGATGTCGGAGGAAGCGGAATTCGGACCATGCATGCCGCAAAAAAGGCGGCGGTCGTAACTGCGATTTGGGGAATTTTCTTTGTCATGTCATCGGTATGCTTTTTGCCCCACCAAAGACTCACGGCCAATAAAATAATGGTCACAACCCAGCCGGCCAAAAGCAGCCATTCCGGGAGAACACCTTCTGAAATATGCATTTATACAGACTCCTGAATTGTTTTTAATTTATTTTTCGAAAACTCCAAATGTCGTCACCCTATTTAATGTTTGTTACGAATTTGAAATTTTGTAACAACAAAAATCAGTGTCAAATTATAATTCAGAGGAGGTGCGTTTATTTTTCCCTCCATGTCCAAGAGCAGCGCCGAATTGATAATCACCAGCATAGATCCGATATTATGAATCAGGACTCCTCCAATCGGTCTTAAAATTCCCGGCATGGCTATTTTTAAAAAATGTTGCGGTGACAGCGGTGCCGGAATAATTATCGTAACCCAAAAAAATGAGGAAGTACTGAAAAATTGGAAACAGTCAGATTAAAATTGGATCCGGTTAGATTGAATCGGAATAATTGTTTGGTGTTGTTTTTATTTGTTTTTGACCGGATTGGTTTACATTCTGAAATCTCACCAACTTTTAAAAAGTCATATAATTATATCTTAATAATATATATGTCTTTTATTATAATATTGTTCATTTTTAAGATATTAGTATACTATGCATATTATTATATACCTTTGATTACAATATTTTATGTTAATCAAAAGGGAATCTGGTAACACCGTTTTTATTCAAATAAATTTTAAATTTGATTGTATTATCAGATCCCGCCTTGATCTTATTAAAAACATGATAATTTATGGGTTGATATTTATGAATTATAACAAAATCAGTACAAAGATTATGAAAGCGGGAACTTCCGTTTTTCTTATTATGATGATACTTCTGGCCGGCTTTGTCATGCCTGTGGCGGCAGATCCGGTTGATGTATTGACATCTTCGTGGAAGAGCCCAACCCCTTCCGGCGACGCGCAAATTATTGAGGCCAATGCAACCGGCGAAATAATATTTAACATAAACGGGGCCGGATTGTCTGCCGGTACTTATTATTTAAAAATCCATTTAAAGAACAATGATTCCGGTGATTCAACATCAGGACTTCAGTTTTCGGACGCCACTGCAAAGGGAAGTATTCCGGAGGGATTGGGAGACCAGCTGAATAATACACTGCCAGCATTCAGCACAACCGATGTGAACTACACCTTGAAAAACCCTCAACAATTGTCTTTAAGTGTTTTTGTTTTGGCAAACAGTAAAGTGGCCTACAATAATGAGACAGCGGTTATCACAGCCACCTTATTTAAAGAAGGAGTGGACAGCAATCCGGACACAGAGATCAAAAATATTTCAGCAAAAGCCGTTTGTCAATATCCGACGTTAGATTCCTATTCAAGATATTATTTGATGAATCCGGCTCTATTACCTTCCGGTGTTAATACAACCGTCAATGTAAGTTGCAGATTTTTTGGCGGTACCGCTTATTATAACTTATTTAGAATGACGAGTATGAGAATTTACAACCAAGGATATGTATTGGATTTTTCAGATGTTATCATTACAATTAATGGTATTCCGACAAAATATTCAGAACTTCCAAACCCTAAACCGGTTACATTTTTAACGGAGGGCGGACTGCCCTTGGAAGATGGAAATAAATTATCTTTTTCCTCCACGGCATTATCCAAATTAGACCATAACGCCACAATGAAATTTCAAATCCAATTAACGGATGAGTTTAAATATGTCGGTTCAAATGCGCCTTCTATTGATTTTACAGGACTCAAAGAAACCGCCGATGTAAAAATAAATAACCGCGGTCCGGTTGAGCATTTGAACACAGGCGCATCCGGTGAGCTCTTCCCGCACACTCCGCCGGGAGTTATCGCCGTCGCTGAAGAAGATCAAATGACGAAACCAGTGTTCATATCTGCTGTTTCACAAACATCTTCTTACATTATGGCGAATTCCTTGCAATATGGCGGGGGAGTCCGCGACCATTTTAAATATCAAGAGTTATTCAGAATCGGATTTAGAGGAGCGATCCGAGATGGGGAAAATGTCATTGTTAATGTGGAAATCCCAAACGGTGTGACAGTAACACATCTTCGTCTTCCCAAAGAAGGCGATGATACTGTATTTAAAAATATTACTCTTATGGACAAGGATGGAAATTATAAAAAATATGGCAATTCTTCTTCTCATGGGATCAACCTCTCTACCGAGCATCCGGACAATAATCTCACGGGTAATTTCAACTTCGGACCCGGAGATGACATTACTTTTGAAATTGAGGGATTGCTTAAAATGACGCCGAATTCGATGGGTGGATCTTCATATTCTGATAGTCACTTGATTCATGTTGTCGGTACGACAAACGAAAGCGTGAATACAGGCTCACCGACATCGAAAAAATTAAGTTTTAAAGGAAAGGTTACCGGAGCCGAGGTAAGAGAGACTTTCTATAACGTATCTGTGATTGATGAATACAAAGCAACTACCTACGTAACATCTGCTAATTATGTTAACGGTAGTTCTGTGAATCAAGGAGAAACATTCCCTCTTTTGAGTCAGTTTAACGCTTCTACTTATCCTTATTGGTCCGCACATCGCACAAATCCCTTAAATCCGTTAGAAACCAGTCTATTTCCAAATCCGGTGGTTTATTTCAGTATTCCTCCGGGAATGACCGTAAAAGATGCTCACCTCCAGAATAAAGAATGTGCAACCGCTCCGATAAAAGATATTCAAGGCAATGAAATTATTTTTGAAAAAAATATATTTGACAACGCCGGATATTGGAAAGACGACGGCGGTAAATTGGTGGAAGTGAAATTGAAAAAGAAAGTATCCGATGGAGAGAATAATTTTTGGCTTATTTACAATAATAGCCTTGCCAGATATACCGTCCAACTGGATGTAGAAGTTCCCGTAGATTATGTCGGTCCTGAACAGATTTTGATCCCTCGCCAATCCGTTCTATTGACAACGTGGGACCCAAAAGCTATTGATGCCTCTTCAGGCGGATCCGGCGGCGGTTTGGCTACATTAAGCAATGTTCACATTACTAATCCACCTGTCAATGATCTTCATGTAAAAACGGGTACCGTTACACCTTATGGCAGTGACAAGACAGCATTAAACATCGTGCGCGCCAAAACCGTTCAGGCGTACGTCTCCACAAAAACATCTGGCGGATACGCTTCTTATGATCCCGACAATACGGCTTCCATTCCGGAACTCAAAGCCGGAAGTTCCAATGAAGAGTTTAAAATGTATGTCAACAATGCCGGAGAAACGGATTACACCAACGCATACGTTTATTTTATTTTGCCCAAAGGCACCGGTTGGAAAGCAACAATCAATAAACCGCTGACGGTTGAGCCATCTTCGGGAATGGAAACCGGCAGTTACAAAGTCTATTACACGACAAACACGACAATTACGACAGGCCAGACACTTGATTCCGGAAACCTGGCAGGTTATGGATGGACGGAAATGAATTTTGACGCCAACAATAAATCAACGACAGTCTCAGATGAGTTGAAAAATATTACAGCCGTTCGGGTTGAATTTACCACCCTGAAAAAAGGAACGGATTTGAAACTTTATTTGCCGTTTGAACTTCCAAAAGTCGATGAGGAGGTACATTATGGAGACACAGCGGCTGGTCAAACTCTCTATTATTTTGACAACAGCTTTAAAAGCGATAAAGGTTTTACGGGCGCCATTAAATTGATTCAATCGGACAAGCCGGTGATCATGGGAGACAATGCCGGAACGCCGGTGGCAATTGGCGGTTCGGTGGATGTCACCCACGAAACCGGTACCATTCCGGATTGGACGACCGTTTATACCTATGATGACTTTACGGAAGATATCCACTTGGCAAAGGTGGAAGTTAATTTCACACCGAAGGTTGGAAGTCCGACGAATACAACAATTGAGACCGGTTTTACAAATGCCAGCTATGTGAAAATGTTGGGAGCTTCTTCTCCCGACCCGAATTATGTCGCCGGAAATAAGGTCATCATCCCGGATGCTTCATCTCTTGTAAATGTAACAACCCCGGGAACCTATACGATTACATATTACACAACGGATGATTTTGACAATCAGATTCAAACCGGATCACGGCAAATTGTTATTAAGAAAGACCCTTCCACAATCGTTTTAGATCCTGTTCCCGCAAAAGACATCTTTTGGAAATCCTCTGTTCCGACAACACCCGCAAACAATGGAACTTGGGAAGACTATTACAGAACATTTATGACCGGAAATGATACAAATGTCCCGATTTCTCTTGACAAATTCAAATATGAAGGTCATGGGGCCGGTGGAGCTTTTAACATCAGTGAGCCTGGAACATATGTTTTGATCTACAATTACACGGACAGCGGTGACAACACCGTCAATAAAAGTATCACGGTTCATGTCAAATACAACGGGACGTTGTCCGGAAATGTGACCGGAAACGGACAACCTGTCGGAAGTCAAAGTGTTTCCGTGGATACCGGGTCGGTCAGTTCGGCAACAACCGACAGCAGTGGAAAATACACTTACGCATTGAGCGCCACAACAACGGACCCGAAAAATGTCAGTTACAACGCGTCTTTAAGCGTTGTTCCGGCCGGCTTAATCCTTCCAAGTCCGATTCCGTCCAAGAACGGCGTTGCCAAGGCGTCGGATAACGGCGCCCCAAAGGCGGATTTTGTTTTGGATCCGGTAACCATTAATGTGACATTTACCGACCCAAGCAATTGGATAAACTCGGTGTCGCTTTACAACAGCAGCGGATCTAAAATACAAGAAATCAATATCAGTGACATTGGTTCCGACACGTATTTCTTGTTCGAAAAAGAAGCCGGACAGGGCTGGTTTGCGGCAGATGATTATTCTATCACCGTCAATATCAAACCCGGATACAAACCGGCTGGAGGCAGCGAATTCACTCAAAAAGATTCGGCGATGCAATGGAGTATAACTGCGTTTACGATGGCAAATGAAAACATAACCATTATTGGCGGAGATTCAGCCGACGCGCCGATTATTGCCGGACATGTCTGGGATGATGAAAATCATGACAGCATATGGGACAGAGAAATTGAAATCGAACCGCTGATTTCCGGGGTGGAAGTCAAATTATTAAACAGCGACAGCGCCGAGGTTGAAACGACAAACACAGACGAAGACGGATTTTACTACTTCCCCAATGTTGAAATTGGCAGCAGTTATTTTGTCCAAATCAACCTTCCGTCCGGATTTAACCACGCGTCCGACTTCCAATTGGACCAAATGATCGATAAGGACAATGACTACAAATCCGAACTGATTTTGATCTCCGAAAACATGGGTGAACAAATCCAATATTGGGGTGTCAACGCCGGTTTCTATTACGCCCAAGACAACCCGGGATCGGGCGGTCCGGTCGGAAACGCGACCATTGTCCCAATGTCGGAGCCGATGAAAGGCACGGAAGAAAAACCGCCGGAAGAAAACAAAACGCCGGAAGTTGTCGTCGCTCCCTTTGACGAAAACCCCCCGGTCAATCCGGAGAGTTTCTCAATGCTCGGCTTGATTTTTGTTTTGTTGTCAGTTTTGCTGGCTTTGCCTCAACTGCTGCGTATCTACAAAATCAAATCCGAAAAACAAGAAAAGAGTGTGACTTTCCATATTCTGGCGATTGTCCTTGCGGTCATTATATTGATTCTCTTCTTCCTCTTCTACAGTTTGAGCGGAGAAATGAATTACTACAATACAACGGACTTGGTTTTGGCAGCCGCCTTTATTGTTGAGGCGCTCCTAACAGCCAAAGCCTATGGTAAAATTTAAAAAAACAATAATTTTTAACCAAAATAAAATCCGGATTTTAACATCTCGGTCAACAGCGGCTTTTGCCGCTGTTGTTTCTTTTTTTACGAATTATATCTGTTTTTTGGTTATTTTTGGTTAAAAATATTCTAACCTTTTAATATTATAGTTATTTTTATATATGTAATATAATTAATGTTATTATAATTAATTGTATTATATTTTAATTAATTTTATTATAATTAATTTTATTATATTATACAGATGAATTCGTATATTATCTGAAATTCATTTGTATAAATATATTGTTAATAAATTACTATTATGTTATATAGGTGTTATTGTATTATGCTTTTGAAATATATTCGTTTTATTTAATGTTTCTTTTATATTTTTTCCAAAACTCTATCCTTTTTCAACAACAGCAAAGGTGCATGCGGATGAAAATAATGAACCGTAAATGGACAACGATTGTTTTAAGTATTCTTATTTTGACAGCGGTTTTTGTATCTCCGGCATCAGCTGATTACAACAGCACAATGACGCCCCAATGGAAAAATCCGTCACCTTCCGCAAGCGGCGCGCAAATCATTTCCCCAAATACCGGAAGCATGCTCTCCTTTCAAATCAATGTTTCCGAATCGGATGGCGCCGGAGACTATATTTTAAAAATAACGCTTCAAAATAACAATACGAGCGACACAATTTCCGGATTTAAATTTTCCGACGGCACCGCCAAAGATAAAATTCCGGCAGGAATGGAAGATGTGCTTAACGGCAATAAACCCGTTTTTGACAGCACCGGCACTTCCATTACGTATTCTCTGACCAATCCGACCCGGCTCTCTTTGGATGTTTTGGTCTGGGCCGACTCCAAAAAAGTCTACAACAGCGAAGAAGCCCTCATCAAAGCCACCCTGACCAAAAAAGATGGAACACCGGTCACGGAAAACGTGGTGATAAAGACCGTCTGCATCTATCCTCAAATGCCCAGCCGTGGAGACTTTATCCTCATCAACCCGACACTTTTGCCTTCCGGCGTCAACACAACCGTGGACATCGATTATATTTTCTATTCGGAATCCACCTGGCTGACATTAAATAATTCCGGGACAATCGTCAACAATGTCAATTACACCCTGGATTTCTCCAACGTTCTCATTACAATAAACGGCAGCCAACAAAGTTATTCGAATATGATTTCGTCGTTGGGCGCAAATTCGCCGGTTATATTTACCACAAAAACCGGCGGTCCGCTTACGGCCGATAATAAACTCACCTTTTCAAACAGCGACCTCTCCACCTTGAATTGGAATTACAGAATGCCGTTTCAAATTCAACTCACAGATGGTTTTAAACTCGAAAACGGAAAAATTCCCGCAATTGATTTTTCCGGACTTAACGCAACGGCAAACGTTCGAATCAACAACCGCGGCCCGATTGAACAATTGAATACCGGGCAGGCCGGCGAACTGTTCCCCTACCAAACCACAAGCTCCAAGTACAATGCCGAGTCCGCCAATATTACAAAAATTAATTTCATCCGCGCGACTGGCAGCGGCGATTACATCATGGCCAATTCTCTCCAGTACAAAGATACCGTTCGCGACCACTTTTATTATCAAGAATTATTCCGACTCGGATTTCTCGGAAGCGTCCGAAACGGTGAAAATGTCAACGTTACTTTAGACATCCCGGAAAACGTAATGCTGACTCATGTACGTTTGCCGGCAAGTTCATCCACCCGCTCGGCCGAGACGACATTTACGACGATTACGGTGTCTGATACACATGGTCACAGCAAAACCTACAACAACAGTTCCCATCAAATTAATTTATCCACCGAAGGCTTTACATTCGGTCCCGGCGAAGACTTGCATTTGGAGATAAAAGGACTTCTTAAAATGCAATCGGCTGCAGGAGGCACCAACTCCTATTCCTACAACAATCTGATTCATCTGGTCGGAACCACCAATGCCTCCGTCCAATCCGGCAACAAATTAAATTTTACCGCCAAAATCACCGGACAAAACACCTATAACAATACCTCTTCCTTCACGGCCATTGACAAATATGTCGCCACCACTTATCTAAAAACCCCAAATCAGACCGTCCTCTACAATGATGCCAAAACCGTCAACAAAGGAGACACATTCAGTCTTTACAATGTGTTTAACGTCTCCGTCTATCCCTATTATTCCGCCCACCGTCAAAACCCGCAAAGCCCGTCCAATACCGTTTTGTTCCCAAATCCCGTGGTGTATTTCAGCGTCCCGCCGAATATGACGGTTAAAGACGTTCATTTGGGTTTAAATAAAAATGAAGCGGCAACGGTGACGGATATTAACGGAAAAACGATTACGGTTGAAAAAAACATATTTCCCAATGCCGGAATTTGGGGCGCCGACGGTGGAAAACTGGTGGAGGTCAAACTGAAAAAAAGCATACCGGATGGCGAAAATAATTTCTGGCTTGGCTACAACGGCAATGCCAATTATTCCGTCCGGCTGGATTTGGAAGTGCCGGCCGATTATGCCGGCGCCGACAAAGTAATTTTCCCGCCGCAAAGTGTTTTACTGACAACGTGGGATCCTAATGCGACGGACGCGAAGACCGGCGGAGCCGGCGGAAATGTTTATTCGCTGGCAAGCGCCGGCATCAATACGTCCACCGTTTCCGATCTTCATGTCACGTCCGGATCCTACACATCCAATATGCAGAGCCGGGATCTTAATATCATCAGTTCTCATGTCGTCCAAGCGTATGTCAGTACAAAGACATCCGGCGGCTACTCCTCCTACAATCCGGCAAACCCGGATTCTTATCCCGAACTCAAAGCCGGTAGTTCCAATGAAGAATTTAAAATGTATATCAACAATGGAGGAAGTTCAACCTATACGAATGCCGTCGTTTATTTCATTTTGCCCAAAGGGACCGGCTGGAAAACGGCGGTCAATAATCCGCTTCGGTTTGAGCCTTTTGGAATGGCAAACAACAGTTACAAAGTCTATTATACAAAAGATGTGATCGGAACGGAAAATTTAACGACCGGCGGAGACCTTTTTGGAAATTACGCATGGGTGGAAATGAGTTTAAACAACAATCAATCGACGACAAGTATGGACGAATTGCACAACATAACGGCGGTTAAAATTGAATTTGACACGCTGAAAACGGATTCCAATTTGAAAGTTTACCTGCCGTTTCAGCTCCCCAAAGTCGGATCCGGTGTCAATTACGGAGACACGGCGGTCGGGCAAACACTTTATTATTTTGACAGCAATTTCAAAAGTGACCATGGTTTTACGGGAGCGGTCAAACTGAAACAATCGGACGTTCCAAATATTATGGGATACAATGTTTCTGAAAACAAACCGACCGCATTGGGAACATTATCAAATGTCAATCATTCCAATGGAACAATCCCGGATTGGTGGACTGTTTTTACCTATGACGATTTTACCCAAAATATCCGTCTGTTCAAAGTCAACGTTCATTTCACGCCGGCGAACGGTTCTTTGGCGTCTGATAACAACGTCACCGATTTTTCTTCGGAAAGCTTTGTTCCTCTCAACAGTACGGGCCATCCGGATCTGAACTACGTGACCGGATTTAAACTGACAATTCCGGAAGCCAACCGGTCGATCGTTAATGTTTCCAATCCGGGAACTTATGTGATTACTTATTTCACAACGGAGGACGATGACCGGCAAACCGGAATGGGTACCCGGACTTTTGTCATTCAAAAAGATCCGGGAACGATTCTGTTGACCGGGGCGGACAAAGAAATCTTTTGGAAATCCAATATTCCATCCACGCCCGAAAACAACGGAACTTGGGAAGATTATTACAAAATGTTTGTCAGCGGAACGGACTCGGGATTGGCTTTGTCATCCGGCGACATCCGGTTTGAAGGATACGGAAGTGGGGATATTTTTGACATAAATACACCGAAAAATTATGTTTTGGTGTACAATTACACGGACAGTGCCAACAATTATGTCAATGCAACGGTTTCCGTCGCGGTGAAATATGACGGGGAATTGTCCGGAAATGTCACCGGAAACGGAGTGCCTGTTATGAATTTGCCGGTGATGGTGAATGCGGCGCCGGCAACGACCGACAGTTTCGGATATTATTCCTCTCCGCTCAGCGCCGTCAAAGCGGACCCGAAAAATGTCAGCTATTCCGTGTCTTTAAGCAGTGTACCGGCCGGACTCAAACTTCCGGCGCCGGCAACTCAAAACGGAATTGCTAATGCGTCGGATGGCGGCGCTCCGACGGCAGATTTTGACTTGGATCCGGTAACCATCAATGTAACGTTTACCAATCCGGATCTTTGGGTGGAATCGGTGGCGCTTTACAATTCAAGCGGTATTAAAGTCCAAGAAATCAACAGCAGTGATCTGATTTTTCGGGATTATTTCTTGTTTGAAAAGGAGGCGGGAAGCGGTTGGTTTGAGTCCGGAAATTATTATTTGGCCGCGACGATGAAGCCCGGCTACAAACCTACAACCGGCAGCGAATTCGACATTCCGGGCGGCATGTCTTTGGAATGGCAGACGGCGGAGTTTTCAATAGGAAATGTCGACCTGGTCAAAACAGGCGGGGACCCGGATGATGCGCCGCTCATTGATGGCTTTGTTTGGAGCGATGAAAACCGGGACAGTATTTTTGACCGTCAAATCGATCCGGAGCCGTTTATTTCCGGCGCCGAGGTGAATTTATTGAATGAGTCGGGCGGCCTTATGGAAACGACGGTGACGGATGAAAACGGTTATTATTATTTCCCGAATGTAGTTCAAGCGTCCGGTTATTATGTTCAGGTAGAACTTCCGGCTGGTTTTAATCACGCGTCTGCGTTCCAATTCGATCAAAAGATTCATGAAAGCGATGATTTCAAATCCGACCTCCTCACCATAACGCCGGCGGATCTTCAATTCCGAAACATAAATGCCGGTTTCTATTATGCGGATGAGTCCGGTTCGGAGTCCGGCGGTCCGGTTGGAAACGCGACGGTGGTTCCGCCGGGATTGATGAACGGGACCGATCCGGACAAAACGCCGCATACGCATGTTGTTCCGTATGAGCATCAGGATTCAGAAATGCCAACCGGAGTTCTTTCTTGGGCAGGGCTTATTTTGATGGTGCTGGCCATCGTTTTAGCGTTGCCGCAATTGGTTCGTATTTATCAAATTCAATCCGAAAAGGGAAAAAGGAAGGCAACTTTTTACATTCTCGCTGTTTTTGCGGCAGCTCTGGTTATCGTTCTCTTCTTCCTCTTTTACAATTTAAGCGGAGATCCTGTTTCCTATAACGCTTATGATATCGTGCTTGCCGTTGTCTTTTTAATTGAAATTCTTTTTACGGCAAAAGCTTACGGGAAAATTTGAACCAAACAAAGTTTAAAATTAAGAAATTGATGGTTAAGAAATTTGTAAAACCAATAACAGCGAAAAAAATTCGCTGTTATTTTTTCTCTTTTTTTGTTTTTTGGTTTTGTTTATTTTTGTTGGCCGCCGCACGTGTTATGGTGACAAATTTTCAACGCTTTACAATAAATACGGTGGACAGTTTTTTAAAATTTTAAGTCATGGGGCTTGTTTATGGTTTTAAAATTTCCGGCGGGGTGTTTTCGTTTTCGGATGGCTGAAAAAATTCTTCCGCATTGTTTCGGCAAAATTTTCCCGGACGCAACGGGAATTTTTTTAAATACTTTTAATTCCTAATCTTCCTTGATTTCAGATGATGGACTCCTCCGACTGGGCGGAAAAGTACCGCCCGCAAACCTTTAAAGAAATTATCGGCAACAAAAAAGCCCTTCACGAGCTGCGCGAATGGGCGGATTCTTGGGCCTCCAAAATTCCGGAAAATCGTGCCGTTATTCTTTTTGGTCCGGCCGGCGTCGGAAAAACAACATCGGCTCACGCGCTTTCCCGGGAAATGGGTTGGGAACTCATCGAACTCAACGCCGGAGATCAACGAACAGCCGACGTCATTGATAAAATTGCAGGCTCGGCCTCCCGGATGAAAACACTTTTTTCTCATGAAATATCGGAAAACCAACTTCTTGGAAAACGGCTGATTGTTTTGGATGAAGCTGATAACCTTCACGGAACGTATGACAAAGGCGGAAGCAAAGCCATCTCCGATGTGATTTCAAAAACCACGCACCCGATTATTCTCATTGCCAATGACGTTTACGGCATCACGCAAACCATCCGTTCTCAGTGTCTTGAAATTTCCTTCTCAAGCATTCAAAGCCGCTCCATTGTGCCGGCGCTCAAACGGGCTTGTGATGCGGAAGGACTGTCCTGTGAGGAATCCGCCCTTCTCAAAATCGCGGAAAACGCCGGCGGAGACCTCCGAAGCGCCATGAACGATTTGCAGGCGTGCGCTCTGGGAAAAACAAAATTGACGGAAGCCGACATCGTAGTGTCCGGACGTGATGTCAAAGAAACGGTTTTTAAGGCGCTTGTTAAAGTGTTCAAAGGCAAAAACCGGCAGGAAGCGCTTGACGCGGTCGGGACGCTGGATGAAACACCGGATGACCTCATCCAATGGATTGACGAGAACTTGCCGCTTCAATTTCCCGATGACAAAAAAATATTTCCGGCTCAAATCAACCCGGACATTTCCGGCGGATTTGCCGTGCTGGCAAGGGCCGATCTTTATTTGGGACGCGTCCGCCTGCGCCAAAATTACCGGTTGTGGCGGTATGCGAATTATTTGATGACGGTCGGACCGATGTCGGTTCGCACCCGCGATTATTCCGGATTTATTAAGTACGTCCCGCCATCGCGGTGGAAACGGATGGGCTCCTCCAAATCCATGCGTACAATGCGCGACAATATTGCCGCAAAAATATCACGCCGGCACCATGCTTCCTTACGTGTTTCCCGAAATGAATTGATTCCGTATTACATGCGGCTCATGGAAAATGAAGCGTATGCCGTTTCACTCTCCGGGGAATCGGATTTTGATTTGGATGAACTGGTTTACCTGCTCCGTGCCAAATCCGCAACCAAAGAAGTCAAAGGAATTTATGAGAAATCCCAGGAAATCGCCGCTAAATACAAATCGGAAGAGCCGGAATTCTTTAAAGGAAAACTCTCCCGAAAAGAAAAAGGAAACGAAGGCGGGCGGGAAGCGGTTAAAGGTCAGGCGACCATTGAAGAAATGGCGGCCGCGGTGGAAAAGAAAAAAGAGAGTGACCAAAAACAACAGGAACTTAAAAAACAGCAGGAACTTGAACAAAGTAAACAAAAGGCAGAGGCGGACGAAAAGTCTAAGGTATCAAAACAGGAAAAGAATGAGCCGCCCAAAAATCAAAAAAGCCTCTTCGACTTTTAATTTTTCAAATTCTGATTGTTGAATTATTGTTTGTTGATATTGATGTTTATTGACATTGATGTTTATTGACATTGATGTTTATTGACATTGATGTTTATTGACATTGATGTTTATTGACATTGATGTTTATGATGCATGTTGATTTTTCAATGATTTTTTCAATTGTAATGCTTATTTATATCTGGAAATAATTATAATCATCAACTCTTGTTTTAATTTTATTTTTCAAGTTTATTTCTCAGATTTATTTTCAGATTCGGGTTGTTTTATGACAAAAAAATCAGTGACCATTACTCCTTCCGAAGGCTCTTCTTCCGAAGGTTTTTCCGCCGATATTTCCCCATATCCGGAACTTTTAGAGCTTTGCCGTCGGATTCATTCCGAGGTTGTCTTTGCAATTTCTTCTCTGCGGGGAACTCTGCAGGCCGGCGACTTTATGTTTGTCGGGGATGACGGGACAGACACAAAACGCATTGATTTGGCGGCGGAAGATGCCGTTGTCAATTATTTGAAATCTACCGGTCGGTCCATGATTATTATCAGTGAAGAATGCGGGCGTGTCGTATTGGGTGAAAATCCGGAATTTACGGTCATTATCGACCCGCTTGACGGAACCACAAACGCGGTTCAAAACATCCCGTTTTACAGTCTTTCTATTGCGTTTTCAGATCCCGGATCCAATGATGTTTTCTTTGGGTATGTCGCAAGTCTTGCCAATGGTGACGAGTTTTATGCCGGAAAAGGCAGGGGCGCTTTTATGGATGGGAAAAAAATCGCCTCGTCCACCGCTTCATCCATTCGGGAATTAACGATTAGCGCTTACGGCTACCGCCAAAATACGGACCGCGCCACCAAAATATGTTCCCGCGTCCAAAAGCTTCGGGTTTTGGGAAGTGTGGCGCTCGAATTGTGTTATGTGGCTGCCGGAAAAATTGATGCGTTTATTGATGTGCGGATGGCTCTGCGGCTGGTGGATATCGCCGCCGGTCAGCTGATTGTCAAAGAAGCGGGCGGCATTGTGACAGATGGCGTCGGAAAACCGCTATCTTTACCGGACAATCACATCAAGCCACTGAATTTGGTGGCTTCAAATGGCGTGATTCATCAGGAAATTTTAAATTTGCTGACTTATCCGGAAATTTCGTGTCGCGGCGACCGCTATTATTACAAAGGTGACGTGAAAAAAATCGCAATCGTTTCACGATGTGACAGCCCGGCGGCACTTAATATGGTTCACTATATCATTGAAGCCTTTTCGGACCGGGTGCAAGTTTTTCTTTCGTCTTCTCCCGCCCGCCTTTTGGGTATGGAGGACCGGGGAATGACAGTTACGCAAATGGAAGAGGAAGGCATAGATTTCATTGTTTCCCTTGGCGGCGACGGCACGATTTTGCGCAACATGTCTAAAATGAAAGACCCGATTCCGATTTTAGGTGTCAATATGGGTCGTCTCGGTTTTTTGGCGGACGTGGAGCCGGAAGACGCGATTGAATCGATTGGAAAAGCCTTGTCCGGATTTATGTATGACGAGCGTCCCCGTCTTGAAATTTCTCTCAATGGAAAAGTTCTCGGGACCGCGATTAATGAAGTGGTTGCCACATCGGCGTACCCCGCCAAAATGATGACGTATGAGGTTTTGGTCAACGGGCAATTTTTAAATGAAATCCGGGCGGACGGCATTGTTTTTTCAACGCCGACCGGATCGACCGCATATGCAATGAGTGCCGGCGGCCCGATTGTCTCTCCCGAAGTCGATGCGATTTTGATTGTCCCAATCGCGCCGTTCCAACTCTCTTCTCGCCCCTGGATTATTCCATTTGACAGCGAAATTACGCTGCGGCTGAAGATTCCAAAAGAAATCGTTTTGGTGACGGACGGAAAAGTGATTGAAAAATCAGACATCGACGCCGGATTAAAACCGGATATGGAAAAGCCGTCTCTTGAAAGTGAAACACATCTGAAGGTGACGGAACATGATACAATCACAATCAAAAGAGCACGATATCCGGGACGCTTTGTGAAATTTTCAAATGCCTGTTTCTATGATACGGTCCGGCAAAAGTTGGGATAAGTTCCCGATATGCTTTTTTAATTTTTTATTTTCATTTTACGTTTTTATTTTTACGTTTTCATTTTCACTTTTTTGATTTTCGCGGCCGGCGTGTGCGCGTTATGGGGTCTGATTTTTAAAATTTAAACAAAAAATTGTGGGCCGGCTTTTTCAATACATTTTTAAAATGACACTTATTTCAATCCATTTTTTCAATTTGAATTCTATTTTTTTAATTTTAATTTCTGATCTTTAATTTTTATCTTAATTTTTGATCTTAATTTTTTACTCAATTTACTTTCTTTTTTAATTTTATTTTTATAAATATACCCAATTTTATATATTTCATAAATATATTTAATTTGTGTTTCTTTTTTAATTTTCCAAGCATTATTTTCATTAGTTTTTTATAGATATTCGTAAGTTATTCTAATAAATAATTATTACTTGTGTAGTCTATATTTTTTTCTTAATATAATATTTGTTTAGTCAATATATCTGGAATATAAAAACTTCACTTCATGGTGAATTTATGAAAAAAAACACAAAAAATATTTTATTTATTGCGATTGCAGCAGTTCTTTTAATTCTGCTTTTCGTATCAGCGTACACCTTTTTGCATAACGACGAACGTTTACCCATTCCGGCATCCAATTCATCTTCCGGCTCACAATCTTCCGTGTCTCATGAAGCGGAAGGATTTGAAAATAGAAATGGCACCGGAAATGATAGCGGTTCCGGAAACAGAAGCGGATTTAATGCGGGAAATGCCGGATCGGATCCGGTTCGGGTGACGCCGGGCGGCTCCGGAACGGTTGCACAAAACGTTTTTGTTTCCGGGGATTTTTCTCCTCGGGAGTGGTCGTTTGAAAAAACAGTGACAATCCAAGCAACAGCAACCAAATATCCGGTCCAATACATCCGCTGGGCAGCCGGTGATTTTACGGCGGATACCTTTCCGGCAACCCCGATTGCATCCGAATATACCGGTCCGTTTAAAGTGAGCGGCAATGGGAATATCACCCTTTACGCGCAAGACACACAGGGATTTAAAAATGTGTCCGTTTTAACCCTTGAAAAAATTGATAATATTGCCCCAACAATCACATCCGCTTCTCTTATTCCGGCAGCCGGGATTTGGGGAACCCAAGTCAAAATCGAAACAACCGTTACAGATTTGGAAAGCGGCGTTGCGGCCGTGAAATATGCGAAGGGAAATTTTAAAGCGGCAACTTTCCCTGTTGATACGGCAACCGACATTCTTTTGGATGGAGCCGGCACCGGAAACTTTACGGTGACCGCCAACGGAAAATATACGATTTACGCCAAAGACAATGCCGGAAATGAAATCGTTTCCATCGTTTCTATTTCAAATGCGGATGCCAAAAAACCGGCCATTTCCGGTGCCTCTTTGTCGGCGGATTTTAATCAAAAAGTCGTTTCTTTTACGGTAACCGATGATCTCAGCGGTGTTTCTGAAGTAAAATATTTGCAGGGAACGATGAGTGTTTCTGATTTTTCAATTTTGGGAGATGCAGCGACGGACAAATCCGGCGGCAATTATGAATTTACGGCAAATGCCAATGGAAAATACACCATCTATGCGAAAGACAATGCCGGAAATGAAAAAATCCGTGTGATTACCGTTTCCGGTATTGATATTAAGGCGCCGGTCATTTTCATTCCGATGCTGTCGGCAGACTTTGATCAAAAAACCGTCTCTTTTACGGTGACGGATGATCTCAGCGGCGTTTCCGAGGTAAAATATTTGCAAGGGAAAAAATCTGTTTCGGATTTCTCAAGTTCCGGCAGTACCGCCACGGATAAATCCGGCGGCGATTATGAATTTACAGCCACCACCAATGGAAAATACACGATTTACGCCAAAGACAATGTCGGCAATGAAAAAATCAGAGTCATAACCGTTTCCGGAATTGACAAAACGGCACCGGCCGTTTCCGATCTTTTTATGGATCAAGATCCTACGCCCAACAAAGTTCTGTTTAAAGTCACGGATAGTCAAAGCGGCGTTGCCGTTGTTAAATATCTGTCCGGAAATCATAACGTCGGGGATTTCAGCAGCATTTCGGTATTAACGGAATCCGGCGGCAAATATTCCTTTGATATTGAATCCGGAAAGAATGTGTATACTATTTATACAAAAGACAATGTCGGCAATGATAGAATCCGGCGCATCAATGTCAATTCGATTGACACGGAAGCTCCTGTTATTTCGGAGCCGGCGGTTTCCGACGTCAGTGCTTGGAAAACCGTAAAAACGGTTTCTTTTACGGTGACGGACAATGAGGAAGTGGCTTTGGTTCAATATGCGATGGGCACGTTTACAAAAGATGCGTTTGACACCACTTCCGGAACGGAACTGTTTAGAGCCGGAGTCAGCCATGATTATTCGTTTGATGCGACAGCAAACGGCGTTTACACAATTTTTGCGCAGGACGCCACCGGAAACAGAGTTGTCAAAACCGTCACGGTTTCGATGATTGATGAAAATATTCCGCAACTCGGATTTTCAAATACCACCGTTTCCGGCTATTCGGAAACACTCACTGTTACAATTTCAGACCCCGGTGAAAGCGGCGTGAACACGTCCGCGTCCTTGTGGGCCAAAGGAACGCATACCGCTGATGATTTTGAAAGCGGAAGTATTTCCGGGGAATGGCTTCCCGAAACATTGACTTTTTACAGAAACGGCGTTTACAGTTTCTATGCCCAAGACAATGCAGGACGGTCGGCTGTTGAAACGTATCAAATTTCGTCCATTCATACGGGTGCGGACTCAAGCTCCCCGCTTTTGATTAAAAACATTGAGGACATCCAAAGAATCAATGACGACATGGAAGAAGGAAATAACGCTTTCTATTACAGAATGGAAAATGACATCGATTTCACGTCCGTGGCAAACACTTGGATTCCGGTCGGTGCCGACGGACAAACTTTTGCCGGGGTTTTTGACGGAAACAGCAAAACCATCCGCGGCCTTATTTCAAAAGCAGATTCAGACGATGGAAACATTGTGAAATACCAGAGTTTATTCGGCCCGACCGTTGGCGGAACGTTTAAAGATTTAACGTTGTCTTACGACAGTCTTTCCAATAACTATTATGGAAATGCCTTTACGACAACGCCGCAAACGACGTCTTTGGATTACTGTAAAGTGAACAACGTTTGGGTGTTTTCGCCGGATAAAATGGCAAATGTGATTGCGGAAATTGAGGCGCAGGCCAACCAATTCGACGGCAACAAAAACAACAAAACAACGATTGCGATGCATACGCTTGGATATATTCGCCATGTTCGCTACAATGGCGGAAATTGGGACGTTATGATTGAAAAGCCGAATGCATCTTTTACAAGTTATATGGCGGCAAATTCCACCAAAGTGCATTCTATCTTTTCATCCGGTGCAGATATTTTTGTCACCGACACTTACACAAAAGACGGTGTCATTGATTTCATTCACTTGGATGCGCCATTGAATGGAATTGTTTCTACCAAAGCTCCCCAAAAAACAGTTGTTTTTTCCATTACTGTTTACACAACGTATGAGCAAGATGATCTTTTGGGATGGGCCGGCGATCTGCAAAGCTATTACAACACAGCTGCCGGAGGTACCACGGATGGAATTGGAAAGCGTAACTTTGGAGTTTTCTCTCAGGAGGATATGTATGCCGACTTGGATGCGGTGAATATTGGTTCAATGATTATGTCAATTAATTCATCGAGTAGTTCGAAAAATGTTGTTAATAAGAATGTTTCAACCGCATTTGCTGAATATTACAGCAACCCAGACCGGTCTGAACAAAAGAGATTTACATTATTTGTTGACAATTTAGATGGACGAAGTTCCTATGCAACGGCGACTTTTAGTGGTGACATCAAAACACTTGATAAAGCAACAACTTATTACACGACAAACGTGACTATTTTGGGCACCGCGAAGTGGCAAATTTATCCGGCAGGCATAACAGATCCCAATCTCTTAAAACTCAGAAAAGAATTCGGAACTTACATCTACACAAAAGCAGGCCGTACGGTTCCCGCAATTTACCAGTAAAAACAGTTTTTGAGAAAAATGATTTCCATCATTTTTTCTCAAATTTCATTTTTTAAATATTTCAATTTCATTTTTTTCTCTTTGTTTTTTTCTTTTTGATCTTTCTTTGATCTTTCTTTTTGTTTCTTATTTTTCATCTGAAATTTTAAATATCAACAAGTAATAATGGTGTCATCATTTTAATTCAATCTTTTAATTTTCATATGTCTTTACTTTTATTTTTCAGTTTTTAAAAACGGGGCGGTTTTTTGGCAGACGACAGCGGTGAAAAAGAACGGTTGCGGCGGAATCTGGAACAGATTCTTCCGATTCTTCAGGCGGAGGAGGCTGTCTTTTCATTAAATGCCAAAAAAGCGTTGATTGCAACCGACATTCACGGCAACTCGGATATTTTGGATTTCATTCTGGCGCTCGGCTTGGAAAAAAAGGCGGACGCCTGGATTTTTTTGGGCGACCACATTGATAAAGGACCCGATTCCGTCGGTGTTTTAAACCGTCTTTTTGACCTGAAAATCCAATCCCCCAAAAATGTTGTGTTGCTGCGTGGAAATCATGAAACGAAAGACGTGAATTATTTGTCGGAATTCAAAAGTTCAATTTTAGAAGAGCCGGACCTGTTCGAATTGGCAAACGACGCTTTTAAAGAGTTGCCGGTTGCGGTGGTTTTAAATGAAAAAGTCTTTTGTGTGCATGGCGGGCTTTCCGAAAGTCCGCTTTTGGAAATTTCCAAATCCGCCGAAGATTCCTTTTCTTATTTATGGAGCGACCCTGCCGATGTGAAAGGCTGGTCCGCGTCCCCGCGCGGAATCCGTGTCAAGCGATTTGGTCCGGATGTTGTCCAATCTTTTCTTCAAAAAAACAATTTTCAACTCGTGATTCGTGGACATACGACACTGGAATGCGGCGTTAAATTCTGGTTTGACAAAACCCTGGTGTCGCTTTATTCGGCTTTGCCATGTGCGGGTCCGGATATTCGGGCGGCGGTTTGTTTGGCAAGTCCGGAGTCTGTGGAATTTTTCTTCTACAGAAAAGATAAAAAGAAAAACGATAACGGATTCGTTTGGGAATATAAAACCAGCAGGCTCGCGCTTCATCCGATTTTAAAAGAAAAAACAGCTGAACAATCCGGTTCGGAAAATGTAATGCCGGCCGCACCGGAATGTAAAAAACGCGGAAAAATCCGGCAAAAAACAGATATGGAAAAATGGAAGAGGCTGACGAAAAAGGAATCGGCGGAACGAAAACAAAAACTTCGAAAAAATTCAAAAACAACCGACTCAATTCAAAATACAAAATAAAACAAATTCAAAATACAAAATAAAACAAATTCAAAATAAACAAAATATTAAGATAAATATAAAACCCTTCAACCCCTTTTCTTTGTCATGGCAACAATTTATGACCGGTTAAAATCTGCGCAGTCCGAGCTTGAATCTTATCAAAAATCCCGGCAAAACGATTTGCAGGAATCCTTTTTTTATTTTGTTCGTTTTTCCGAAAATGTCAAAGCCGTCATGGATGATCTATTTAAAGAAGTGACTGACATGGAATCGGGGATGGAAACATCTCTTGTCGGCAAGAATAATCCAAATACGGTTGCCGCCATCCGAAATTCCGCCCGAAAAAAAATTGCCGAAAATAAACTCAAAGCACAAGCCCGAGACCTTCCGGCATCCAAAAAATGGACCAAAAACGGAATTGACCGTTATATGTCCAATATTAAAGAATTTGAGCAATCCGCCAAAAACAGCTTGCAAACCTTAGATGAATTGGAATCCTTTATCGGAAAGAGTCTTGCCGTTTCCAATTACAAATTTATTCGGGATGGGATTTTGTCAGGACTTTCAAAAAGGAAATCAAATCCCGGATTTTCGGTGGAAAGCCTGATTGATTCCAAATACCGGATTTTTGCGAAAAGCAGCGATATTATGTCTGTTAATATGATTTTTGATTTTTTGATGGATGAAATTGACGCGCCGGAAATGAATGAAATTCAGGACATGGATTATGTTCATTTTAAATATCTCTTAATTTCTACGATTGATGCTGTCCGGATCTGTTTTGAATTCCTGCCGTGCTATGAAGTTTACCGGTTTACATCCGATCTTCCTCAAAAACCGGCGGAAAATTCGGAATTGGTTCAAATGACTCCGGAATTGATTTCCTACACCGCCGGAAAAATGAGAAATATGGCAAAACTGGCAAAATCGTATGAGAATTTTGAAAAAGATGAAGAAAAAGTGTTGAACTAACGTAAACAGTTTTTAGGATTTTCTGCAATGTCTACTGTTTTTAGGATTGCTGCATTTCGCCAACATATCTTTTCCTTATAGAAACAATTCCGAGAAATTCGAGATGCAAAGCATCTCGAATTTTCGGGCGGTTTTGCTTGTTTTTTTTTGTTTGCTTGTTTTTTTTGTTTGCTTGTTTTTTTTTGTTTGCTTGTTTTTTTTGTTTGCTTGTTTTTTTTGTTTGCTTATTTTTTTCAATAAAATATCTCCTCTATTTGAAAATAAAATCAAAAAAATGTCCATTGATTTTGATTTATTTTTAAAAAATATGGTGCCGTAATGCGCGCGGCGGCGAAATAAATAAAATGATCAGAGCATCAGGATATAATAAAATCAAAAGTGAAACAAAAATAAAATGAAACTAAAATGAAAAAATAAAAACCCACATTCAATGGAGAAGTGCATAATCTCCGAAAAAATAATGTGGGTGCTTAACTTATCTAATTCTTGCACAAAAAGAAGAGGAAAGCACCCATGATGCAAAACACATTGAAAGATAAAAAATATTCGCACCTAGAATTAGAACAACGAATAGACATTGGAATGTACAAATCATAGAAATGTACTCAAACTCAGATTGCAACCGTGATTGGCTGTTCACAATCAACTGTTTCCCGGGAATTAAAGCGGAATCAACCACCACATAATGATGTGTGCTATAATCCTCTCCAAGCACATAAAAGAAGCGAAAAACGAAAGTATGATGCTGCAAAGAAGGAAATATTGAAGGATAGATATATTCGCCGGTACGTTCATGAAAAATTGAAAAACCGATGGACGCCGGAACAAATTGCTAAAAGAATATCCATGGATTATCCAAATCTCAAGACCAATTATGAATCAATTTATCGATACATCTATTCTGTCGGGAAAGAATTAATTCAGTATCTGCCAAGACATCATCGAATCAGAAGGAAAAGAGGAAAGGAATCAAAAAAGCATGAAGGAAAGATATCAAACAGAGTTTCAATTGAGGATAGACCCGAGTTTGTAAATCTCAGAATCAGAGTGGGCGATTTTGAAATTGACACTTTGGGGTCACAAAAATCTAAATCATGCCTTCAGGTAATTGTGGATCGGGTTACGCGATATACCTGGATTAATTTGTTGAATGATAAATCTGCTCATGAAATGATGGAAAAGGCGATTGCTACTTTAAAACAACTGGATCCGGCATTCAGAAAAACAATCACTTTCGATAATGGGACAGAGAATGCTGCTCATATGAGATTGAAGGATGAGTTGGATATTGATACTTATTTCTGTCATACCTATTCCAGTTGGGAAAAAGGAACGGTGGAAAACACGATCGGGATAATTAGAAGAATATTCCCTAAAAGTACAAATTTTTCATTGATTTCAATAAAACAAGTGAAAGAATTAGAAGAGTGGCTGAATAACAGGCCAAGAAAGTGTTTAAATTTCATGACTCCTTTGGAAGTCATGAAATTATGCACTTCTTGATTGAAGATAAGAAATAAAATAAAAACAAAATCAAAAACAAAATCAAAAACGAAATCAAAAACGAAAAAAATTCCATCAAAAAAACTCAATAAAAAAAGCCGTTGATTTTTCAACCAACGGCATACGATTTTTAATTTCTTTTTGTTTATTATTTTTCTTTGTTTTAAGTTTGAGCTCCTTCAACCACGGTTGTCTTTTTGATGAATTTCTTGGCTTTGTAGAGTTTGTATGATACGAAAGCATCCGTAATTCCTGCAAAAAGGAAGGAAAATCCGACCCAGTAGACAAAGGTCAATGTGGCCAATTCAAAGTTAAATATAATGATAATGCCGAGCAGGATAACTAAAATACCGCCGAGGCACACCCACATCCAGCCGCCTTGCTTGGAATCTTTCATGTTGATGGATGTTCCAATCATGCTGATACCTTCAATTAAAATCCAGATGGCTAAAATGTAGGGCAAAACCAGTTCGCTGATTTGCGGGTTGAAAATCAAAATCAAACCTAAAATCAATGTTAAAATACCCAGGACACAACCCCATACCCAACTTCCGAATATGTTCCGGGTTGTGAACGCGAACGCAATTTCAAGAACACCAATGACAACCAAGAGAACACTGACAACAATGTTGATGGTCAAAAATGAAATGGTGTAGGATTCAAACGGGTAAAAGAAAAAGATAAAACCCGCCGCAATAAAAAGTAATGCTTCCAAAAGGACAATCCACCAATGCCGAACCGGGCCGGAGGTTTCTTCAATAACGGTTTCCATGAACTCACCTGATCTTTTGATAAATATTACAAAAATAACATTCTAATATTTCAAGCAAAATCAATAAAACCGCTTTTGCTTGATGGTAATTTAATTTATTTGCAATTATAAAATTGCAAAACATAATTGGAAATTCATCTATATATATATTATTATTAAATGTATTGTATAATAGGGGGTATGAAATTGAAAGTTATTTTCATCTCTAAAAACCCTAAAAAATTTTGAAAAAAGAACTAGAAAAAAAGAAAAAAGAGAAAGAGAAGTGAAAAAAGAAAAACGAACCGCTCCGGTTTTGTCGAAATATCTGCAGAATTTGCTTCCATAACGCACGCATGCGGCTGCCTAAAGAAAAAAATATGAAAAAAAGAAGTAAACAGAAGTGAAAAAAAAGAAGTGAAAAAAAGAAGTGAAAAACAGAAGTGAAAAAAAAGAAGTGAAAAAAAGAAACGGAAATAAAAAAACAGGATCAAGCTGCAGATTTTTAAAAATTAAATGTGCGTGTCATGCGAATCCTTTTTTGTCAGCGTCCGGATGTTTTCCCTTTCCCCAACGACCCACACCACATCGCCCTCCTTAAACATAAAAGTCGCATCAGGGTGCATAATGGATTCTTCGTCCCGATCCACGCCAACCACCAAACATTGAGCCTTGTCGCGAATCACGCATTCCCGAATATCTTTTCCGACCAAATATGAATTTTCGCCCACGACAAACTGTTCCAACACAACTTCATCATCCTTTTCCGGCAGGATGGCATGGTCTTCAATTTCGGCTTTAAAGAGTTTCATCTGCTCGTCGGTTCCCAAAACGACAATCTGATCGCCCGGATACAATTGGTCAAGGCCGCCCGGAATATTGATATGATTTCCGCCGCGAATAATAGATACAATACTGACGCCGTATTTTTTTCTGAAATTGAGTTCCGCCAAGGTTTTTCCGGCGACGACCGACTCCACCGTAATGTCAAACGTTCCAAGGTGAACGTTTTGTGCCATCAAACTTTGAGCAACATTTTTGTCTTCCTTTTTCAATTTGCTGAGGTTTTTGGCATTCAAATTTGTCATGAATTGTTTTTCGAAGTGAGTAAACTGTTTCCGAAGAACTTTTGAGAAAAACGCGACAATAATGACTAAAACCGTCAGGATGATCACGATTCCAATTTTTGTTGTGAATTCGCTGAACACGACATACGCAACAAAAAAAGCAGCCAAAACCACACGGGCAAGCACAATCAGGAGCAATGGTCCGCGATTGAATTTTTTATTATTCCAAATTTCCATAAAAGCCGGCGTTTTTAATTTGCTCACCAAAAGTGCGCTTAAAAACGGCGCCATCAAAAGAACCGTGACGGCAACGGAAATCACAGACCCGAGAGTTCCCGGAATTTCTGTCTTTAAAAACGGAGATACGTAGCGAACGGACGCTATGGCAATAAATGCCAGCACGACGGAATAAACCAAAATGACCATTACGTTGGAGAATAATGTTTTTTTCCAGCCGCTTTGCCGGTTCACGGTTTGTGCGCCTGACCCGTAGTTATCCAAAAAGCTGTTGACGCTGTCCGGCAATATTTTTTTGAGAAAATTATATGTCGGCTCAGCTAATTTAATCGTGTACGGTGTTGTAAACGTGGTAATCACGGAGACCGCTACCACAATCGGATACAAAAAGTCGCTGGTCACCTTTAAACTCATACCGAGTCCGGCAATGATAAAGGCGAATTCACCGATTTGCGCCAGTGAAAATCCGGATTGGATTGCCACTTTGAGATTTTGCCCGGAAATTAAAACACCCAAGCTTGAAAAAATCATTTTTCCAAAATAGGTTGCAAGCGTTACAATAATAATCGGGATGGCGTATGTCACCAGCATTTCCGGGTCCACAAGCATGCCGACCGATACGAAAAAGATGGCACCGAACAAATCTTTGACCGGCTTGACCAAGTGTTCAATTTTTTCGCCGTCAATGGTTTCCGCCAGAATGGATCCCATAATAAAGGCGCCAAGAGCGGATGAAAATCCAGTTTTGTTGGCAAGAACGACCATTCCAAGGCACAATCCCACGGAGACGATTAAAAGGGTTTCATCGTTCATGAATTTGCGGATATGTTTGAGGAGCGTCGGCAAAAGGAAAATTCCAAAAACAAACCAAAGTGCCAGGAAAAAGACAAGCCGTCCGAAACTTTCAATCATTTCGATGCCGACGGAGGTTTGACTAATCACAAGCGTCGGGAGAAGAACCATCATTAAAATGGCGACCAAGTCTTCCACGACCAGTGTTCCAAAAACAATGCTGGTGAACTTCTGGGACCGTAAGTTCAAGTCGTCAAATGCTTTAATAATGATGGTGGTGGATGACATGGCCAGCATACCGCCTAAAAAAATGCTGTCGATGTGCGACCATCCCATCAGATAGCCGACAAAGTAGCCGATGGTGAGCATGGAAATGACTTCCGTAATGGCTGTCACCGATGCCGGGCCGCCGATACGCATCAGTTTTTTAAAACTGAATTCCAATCCGAGACCAAATAATAAGAAAATGACTCCGATGTCCGCCCAAAGCGTTACGTTTTCTAAGTCGGAAACCGAAGGGAAAAATCCGAAATGCTGGCTGATGAGAAGACCCGCAACCACATAACCCAAAACAAGAGGCTGTTTCAACCATTTGAATATAAGTGTGACCGCCCCTGCCGCAATTAATATTAAAGCCAAATCAGAAATGAGTGGGGCAAGTCCGGACATGTTTTCTCACAATATTTTAACGAAATATTTGCGGACATGATTTAAATAATTGTTGATATTTTTTGCTCAAAATTGCAAAAAAATCTTTTCAAAAAGCAATCATTTGTTTTTGAAAAAACTCACCAAAAATGCCAATCGGTTTTGATTTATTTTCCAAAAAGGTGTCGCCATAACGCACGCGGCGGATGAAATAAATTAACAAAAAAAGAGCTTAGATCGGCTCTCTTTTGTCAATAATTCTTTTGGACTTTCCGCCCGTTCTCTCAATGCTTCCGAATTCCAACAAATCAACACTGGTCCGGACATTTAAGACATTCATCAATTCGGAAATCACTTTCTGCTGGATGGCTTCCAACTTGATCAAGTCGTCCGTAAACGCATCTTTTTCAAGTTCGACTTGCACGGTCATCTCATCCATTTTTTTGGAATTGCGGGTGAGAATCATTTGGAATTGGTTGCTCACTTCCGGAATTTTGGAAATGACATCCTGTATTTGCGTCGGATACACATTAATTCCGCGAACGGTCACCATGTCATCCACCCGTCCAATGAGACGGGAAATTTTGGTCGAGTGGCGGCCGCATTCGCAATCGGATTCCAAAAGCCGGGTGATGTCGCCGGTGCGGTATCGGATGCTGATGAGTCCTTCTTTGGTGAGAGAGGTGAGAACCAACTCCCCCTTCTCGCCTTCCGATACTTGTTCGCCGTTTTTGTCCAAAACCTCTACAAAGAAGTGGTCGTCCCAAATGTGAAGCCCGTTTTGTTCCGGACACTCAAACGCGATGCCGGGACCAAACATTTCGGAAAGGCCGTAGGAGTCGTACGCTTTGATGTGGAGCATATCCTCAATATTTTTTCTCATGTTGTCCGACCACGGTTCTGCGCCAAGGCAGCCGACTTTGAGCTTTAATTTGTCCACCATATCATGTTCGACCGCAGTTTCCGCCAAATAAAGCGCGTAAGATGGCGTGCAGTGAATTGCGGTCACACCAAAATCAATCATCATCTCAAGTTGCCGGAGCGTATGCCCGACACCGGCCGGAACAGCCGTTGCGCCCAGACGCTCGATTCCGTTGTGAATTCCAAGACCGCCGGTGAAAAGACCGTAATTCACCGAATTTTGAAAAATATCTTTTTTTGTCAGCCCGACCATGGCGAAATTTCGGGCCAAAAGGTCCGCCCAAATATCAATATCATTCTATGTGTAGCCGACTACTTTGGGTTTTCCGGTTGTTCCGGACGACGAATGAATCCGGATGATGTCTTCCATCGGCGCCGCAAAAAGACCATACGGATAATTGTCCGTAAAATCCTGCTTCGTCAGCATCGGAAGCTTGGAAATATCGGAAAGGGAGCGGATGTCTTGCGGCTTTACACCGACCGCATCGAATTTTTTCTTATAAAACGGAACATTCCGGTAGACCGTTTGGACGGATTTTGTAAGACGTTTGAGCTGAAGATCGTTCATCTCTTTTCGATTCATCGTTTCAATCTGAGGATCCCAAAATGCCATAAATTCATCATAACCTGAATTTGAATAAAAATAATTGTTTGTTGTCAAATAAAACAAATGTTTGTTATCAAATAAAACAAATAAAAAACACGCCGCAAGATCATGCATTTTGTATATGGTCATACAATAAGCACGGTGTGCCATGTCAAAGCGTGTCATACAAATGGTAGTACTATCAAAGCGGTTCATAGTATATAAAATTGAGTCAAAAAGAAAAAAATCAATCCCGATTCAAAATTTAATTATTTCATTTCGGAATTATCTCAACAATTCAATTTGAGTTTTCGTCTCTTTCCTCATCCGTTTGATTTTTTTTCAAGAAGCGCATCCGCTGCGAATCATCCGAAATAATCATCATGTGCGGGTATGGAATTGTAATTTTCGGCTCATCATCAAATCTTTTCTTAATTCCTTCCCGGATTGCGCATTCGGCCGAGTAGGCATCATCCCGGTCAGCCACCCAAAAATCAAGAGACAAATTAATTCCGGACTCCGCAAGACCTGTCATTCGGACGCGGACATCCTCCGTCACTTCCGGATGCATTCGAAAAACCAATTCCGGCGACATCACATATTTGTTTTTGCGGGCTTCCTCGGTCATGATTTTTCGGGCAAGATCGACATCGGATTCATATGAAATCTGAACGGGAACGACCCACCGAATGCTGCGGTCATCAAATGTCCAATTGGTGACAGTCGCTTTGTTCAAAACAGAGTTGGGAATAATCACCAAGCGGTTGTCCGAGGTCTTAATCGTGGTTTGTCTCAGATTGATGTCGATGACTTCTCCGTAAACATTGTCTGTCGTAATCAAATCGCCGACCCGAAACGGTTGGAAAAAGGTGAGCGCGATTCCGGAAATAATGTTCCCGAAAGTGTCCTGGGCAGCAATGCCGATGACAATTCCGATGACACCGGCCCCCACCAAAATGGTGGATGAAAAAGCCCGAAGGGGCGGAACAGTATACAACACAAGAACAATTCCGGCCAAATAAATACTGCCGACAATAACATGCCGAAACATCGTAAACCGGGTCACATCCATCTTCATGCTTTTTTCAACGCTTTCGGAGTAAGATTGAAACTTTTTGCCCACAAAACGCGCAACAACCGCGGTCAAAATAAGAATCACAAGAATATAAAAGACGGTTCCCAAGTTGTCCAAAACCGCATTGGATGTATTGACAAGGACGATGTAGAGTGAGTTGAGCGTGTTTTCTATCAATTTAAATCCTCCGGCTTATGAAAATAAGATTCGGATCGACCTCATTTTCTCAAAAAAAATTCAAATTCAACCGGTTCTGATTTTTCGGCGAATATTCTGTCAAAAAATATAATTAAAACGATAAATGAGCGGATTTTATTTAAAAGTTTACCGTTTTTACATTTTTTCCTTTTGTAATTAAATCATAATCGATGTGAGCTTTGACAATTTCCGGAATTTTTCCCCAAAATCCGATGTCTTTTCCTTCCACCAAAACAGCGCCGTCAATTCCGGGAACTTGAATGACGAAGAGCGCTTTTTTAATATTTTCGGCTCCGGTCGTTGTCAGGGCGTTTCCCAATGCCGTTGCGGCTGCATCCGATAACGCAACGTTTTTTGAAAAAATAATGGCGGCGTCCGAAATCCCAAAACTGATGGAGTGTCCGACCGTTCCCGAAGATGTGCAAATTCCAAGAATATCCGGCGCGGGTTCTATGGAAAAACCCAAATTTTTAAAATCAGATTTTCCGGCGTAAATGCCGATAACAAGTGGTTTTTCGCCGGCGTTGTAAAGAGCGATATCTCCGCCGTTGTCCACCACCGCAATCACCGCGCCTGCTTCTTTCATTTTCAAAACCGCGGATTCGGCAATAGTGCCCGCAACGGTGCTCATCGGTCCGATTCCAAATGTATTTGCGGCCTCAATCATTCGTTGAATGAGAGGAGGTGCCGATGGGTCTTTTCCATATGTTTCCAACGTGGTTTTAAAAAACGGATTTTTGGAAATGTAGTTTTCCAAAATGAAACGGCAGGCAGCAATTTCCTTTCGGGCGATTTCCACAAAAAAATCGGAATCCGCCAATATGGTGACGATGGTTTCTTTCCATTCAAAATGACATTTAATCATGAATCTTCCACCCATTTTTCAGCAGTTTCAACAATTCTAAAATTCAAGACCAATAAAACACAACCGGATGAAAAACATAAAACCAAAATAAAAAATAAACATAAAACCAAAATAAAAAATAAACATAAAACCAAAATAAAAAATAAACATAAAAATAAAATAAGAAAGAAAATAAAGAAAATGTTAAATTTTGGATTTTATTTTCTTCATTCGTTCCACCGCTTCGTTGATGCGGTCGACTTCTTTTGTTAACGCGAACCGCAGGAATCCTTCACCGCTTGCGCCAAAACCGTTTCCGGGAGTCGCGACGATTCCGGCTTCTTCCAACAGCAATTTTGAAAATTCCATCGATGTGTAGCCTTTGGGAACCGGTGCCCATAAATAAAATGTGGCTTTTTGAGGTACTGCGTCAATGCCGATAGATTTTAAGCCGGCGACCAAACTGTCCCGCCGCTCCTTGTAAACCGCGTTCATTTCATAAACGCATTGTTGGGAAGATGTCAAAGCAGTGACGCCTGCTCGCTGGATTGCGTCAAAAACGCCGGAGTCAATATTGGACTTCACTTTTCCAAACGCTGCAATCAAATCTTTGTTGCCGGCCGCAAATCCGAGACGCCAGCCGGTCATGTTGTATGTTTTGGACATGGAGAAAAGCTCAATGCCGACATCCATGGCTCCCGGCGTTTCCAAAAAGCCGGGCGCTTTGTAGCCATCAAAAACCATTTCGGAATATGCGTTGTCATGGACGACGACCAGGTTATTTTCTTTCGCGAAGGCCACGGTTTTTGCAAAAAACTCAGGAGTTGCAACGGCACCGGTCGGATTGTTCGGATAATTGATAAAGAGCAGTTTTGCTTTTTTAAGAACATCTTTGGGAATCGCATCGTAATCCGGCAGGAAATTATTTTTCGCAAGAAGGGGCATATCATACGGAATGCCGCATGCGAATTTCGTTCCGATGCTGTACACCGGATAGCCGGGATTCGGACATAAAACAATATCCCCTGGGTTGATAAATGCGAACGGGACGTGGGCCACCCCTTCTTTGGAGCCGATGAGAGACAAGACTTGGGTTTTTGGGTCCACCGTCACACCTTTCTCTTTTTTCAGCCATTCGGCAACTGCCGCCCGAAACTCCAAAAGACCGACGTAGGATGGATATTGGTGATTTTTCGGGTCACGAACCGCTGTTACCATTGATTCGACAATGTGGGGTGGAGTCGGGCGGTCCGGGTCGCCGACGCCTAAATCAATGACATCGACTCCTTTGTCAATGATTGCTTTCTTAGCCTCATCAATCGCCGCAAAAAGATAGGGCGGCAAAGTCAAAATGCGTTCCGAATAACTCATATATATCACTCCATTTTTAAAATTCGTCGTGGGATATAAAAATATTGCTGATCTTTTTTACATAATGTATTTATTTAGAATTTGGAATTTTTGAATAGAATTCTTTAAAATATGAAATTTTTGAATAGAATTCTTTAGAATTTTTAAATTTTAATTTTAATTTAATTTTATTTAAAAAATTTTGAAAAATATTCCTGAAAACTATTATTTCAACTTGATTTTTCTATATAGCCGTTCCTATTGAAAAAAAATCAAAATCCAATCTATGGACAGTCAAAAGCCGGCTTGACAAGAATGGGATTGGAATTGTTGAGATTGGAATTGTTGGGATTGGAATTGTTGGGATTGGAATTGTTGGGATTGGAAGGAAATTTATAACTGAAAAAGCATTTTCATTTTGAGAGTTATGCGTCACATCATGGAAATGGTTGGAAAAACGCGCGTTGTCATTGAAGATGGCGCGGTTGTTGAGGTTTTTAATCCGGATATTTATTGGTGCCCGCTTTTTGAAAAAGCGCGTGGGATTCAAAAAATCGACCCGGCCGAAGTCAAAAAAAATATGGAGTTTCGAATTCGGGAATTTGGGTTTTTTACGCCGGAGCGCAAATTGGATGGTTTTGAGGATTTTGTCGGTTTTGGCGCATCCGAAACCATGATGTCCGGATTGAAGCACGGGATTATCGATGCTTCCGTCAGTGTTTGCGATGGGGCGGGGACAGTTGTGACAAAAAATCCGTCTTTGGTTCAAGGCATGGGCGCCCGGATGTCGGGGCTGGTTTACACGGAGCCGATTCCGGAAATTATTCAAAAAATAAAAGACCGAGATGGAATTATTCCGGATGAAAAAACAGCGGCCATTGATCCTCTTTTGGGGGCTAAAACGGCGGCGGATCTTGGATTTAAAAAAATCGCGGTGACGGTCGCAGATGCGAAAACCGCTGAAAAAATAAGAAATTTTCAAAATGAAAGAAACAATGAAAAAAACAATGTCGGGAACAATGAAAAAAATAATATCGGGAACAATGAAAAAAATAATATCGGGAACAATGAAATCTATTTTTTAATTATTGCCGTTCATACCACCGGTATTTCAAAAGAAGAATCGGAAGAATTGAAAAAATACGCTGACATCGTCACGCTGTGCGCATCCAAACATTTGAGGGAAATAAAACCGTTGCTGCAGGTCGGAACGGCTGTTCCGCTGATTGCGCTCACGCAAGCCGGAAGGGAATTGTTGCTGGAGCGGGCCAAATATGTGAACAGCACTCTTTTGGTAAACACAATGCCGCTACCTGTTTTGCCGGAACAAAAGCAACCGAAAGAGTTGGTCTGACAAGGATTCATGTTTAAAATAAAAGTCGAGGGATTTTTTTGGATTCTGCTCTTGAAAATTATGATACTACTGCAACTGCTCCTACTGCAACTGCTCCTACTGCAACTGCTCCTATTGCAACTGCTCCTCTTCCTACTAATAATAATTGTTTTGATGTGATTGTTATTGGCGGCGGTCCTTCCGGCTCCATTGCCGCACGCTACGCCAAATTAAACGGCGCGTCCGGGGTTTTGATGATTGAAGAAAATTCAAGTATCGGGATTCCCGTGCAATGTGCCGGTCTTCTCAGTGTTGCGGCTGTGCGGGAAGCTGAAATTGAGCCGGATGATTCGTTTGTTCTTCATTCTGTTTCCGGAGCAGATGTCTATCCGCCGTCAGAAAAATTCCTTCCTGTTCGCGGAAAAAGCACAATGGCTTACGTTGTTTCCCGGTCGGCGTTTGACCAAAAATCCGCAAAAAAAGCGAAGGAAGCGGGGGTTGAAATTTGGCTGAAAACAAAAGCTATCGGAATGAAAAGAGGTCCGGATCCACGAAAAAGAATAAAAATCCAAAACAATGAACCGGACGAAAAAGGAACAGATGAAGACAAAACCGGTACGAATAGAGAAAAAATTGAAATAACCCCCCCGAAAAATCAGGCAGCTGGTTCCGGTCCGATAATCGACGCCGAATTTGAAGAGCAGGACGGCTGGATTTTAACGGTGGCCGGCAACGGAATTATAAAGACTCTTTTTGCAAAAATGATTATTGCCGCCGACGGCGCCAACGGGCGTGCCGCCGGATGGGCCGGTCTTTCCCCTTGCGAAAAATTGTTGTCCGGGATTCAGGTAGATGTGGAGTACGATTCCAAAAATCCGGGAGCGGTTGAGGTTTTTGTTGGAAGCGCCGCCCCGGGGTTTTTTGCCTGGACGATTCCGATTTCAGATTCGGTTTCAAGAATTGGTCTGGCGATTGACAAAGAAGCGGCGGAAAAATACAATCCGATTTCTCCGCAGACCGCCGGGAAAAAGGTCAATGCCCATTCATATTTGATGGAATTTTTAAAACGGCCGGAAATCGCTTCTAAAATCCAATCTGAGCCATCAAATTTAACCGCCGGAAATATTCCCCTCGGCCCCATGAAAAAAACGTATGCGACCGGGTTTTTAGTAGTCGGAGATGCTGCCGGTCAATGCAAACCAATCTCAGGAGGCGGAATTTATCCGGGCGCCGTCGCGGCAAAAATTGCCGGAAAAGTTGCCGGTCAAGCGGTAGTCGAAAACAATTTCTCGGAAAAAAAGATGGCGGAATATGAAAAACAGTGGAAAACCGAGCTTCAAAAGGAACTGGATATTGGAATGCTGGCGCACAAATACCGGACAAAAATGAGTGATGCTGACATGGACGGCATTTTTAAAGAAATGAATAATCCGGAGATGTTAGCGATGATTACCGAATACGGAGACATGGACCATCCGTCCATTCTGATTCGAAAAATCATGTTCTCCAAACAGGCTTTTAAAATGATGAAATTAATGAAAGTATTTTTGAAAAATTTGGTTTGATTCGATTTTGTTTATACAAAATAAAACGAATGAAAAATGAATTTAAAAAAAAGAGGCGGAAGTTTTTTTCCGCCAAAATGATTTGATTTTTTACAATCCCGTTAAAATTAAGCGTTGGAAAGCTCGACCGTGAATTTCCGTTCCGCATTCTTTGGGTTTGCGATGTAGAGATTGCGGTGAGACGTATTCTTTTCGGACGCGCCGGTTTTAGCTTCCGGAATCCAAGTGCCATCGGGACCAAGTTTGTCGATTTTAATGTCAAAGGTGACACCGGTGGCTTCGACCGGATTGGGTTTCTCGTAGTCGTAAAAGACTTTAATTTTAATGTTGGATTCTTTGCCAAGCCCTTCTGTTGTAAAATTAATGCTTGAGCGGTGCTTTTCTCCCGGAAGCGGGCTTTTTTCACTGGTGATCGTCACTTTCATAAAAAACCTCTTTTGTATTTTGAACAATAACGGACAAAAAATCAGGCAAATGCCTGAAATGAACAATGCAGCGGCTGCCAAAATTCGAGTCGCCAATGATCCTTGTTTTTTAATTTATCAAAAACAAATAACATTGTATTTTTGGGCAGGTACATTAAATCTTTAATATAATTATCAAAATATATATAATTGTTGATTAAATTAGAATAATAATATAAAAACAACTTTTAAAACTTTATGATTGCTGCATCTGTTTTTTATTTTATGGTTGCTGCATCTGTTTTCTTTCAACACATCCATTCCTCCAAAATCCGAAAATTCGAGATGCGGTACGTATCCGGATTTTCTGGAAGGGGTGCTTGATCCGGAAAATTTGTTGCCGGAAAATTTGTTGCCGGAAAAATAGTTGTCAAAAAAAGGCGATCCTTCGATTTTTAATCCTCTTTAAAATGTGTTGCCATAACGCGCGCGCATGCCGCCTGAATAAAAGCAAAAGCAAAAAACAAAAATAAAAAACAAAAATAAAAAAACAAAAATAAAAAAACAAAAAGGATAAAATATGAAAAACAAAAATGAAAAATGAAAAAGAAAAATGAAAAAATACAGCCTGCGGATTTTTTTACTTCAAATCCACCGGGCAAGTGCACATTTCAATCAACGCTTCTTCACCGACCCGGGATCCGCGTGCGATTAAAATATCATTTTCATGGATTGTAATTCGTCCGCTGACGGAATAGATCCAGCGGTTGTCCCGTTTTACCGCCAAAATATGTATTCCGGTTTCGGTTTCCAAGCGAAGTTCTTTGAGGGATTTTCCAAGAATCGGAGAACAAGAGGCGACTTCGATTTTGATGATGATTTCGTCTGATTCACGAACGGCCATCGCGATAATCGGGTGAAGCCCGATTTCCCGAAATACCGGATCGGCAATGTCGGATGCCGCATTGGAAATCTTTTCAGACGCGCTCGCCAAAATCAAAACACCTTTGAGTTCGGACGGCGATTCCATGGAACAGGCGGCTTCGAGGACAAGCTCTTGGACTTCGTATTTCATTTCATCCAGCGTTTGCTCAATGGATTGAACTTCCTGAGCGATATCTTTATTGTTCAACAAAAGCGCTGAATACGCAAGACCGACGGAGAGTTCGCACATGTTTTTCATTTCAACAATGATTTCAATCGCCTGCTCAAAACCGGCGGTTTCATTGCAATCGATCACTTTTCTGGGCGTGTAAATTTTGTTGGTCGCTTTCTCAAAGAAAAGCGGAACGCCTTCATCATGACCACGCGCAATCAAAACATCTCCTTGCCGGAGGCGGGTTTCTTTGGTTGGCGCGTAAATCCAGTCCGCGTTGCGCCGGATGGCAATAATCCACATGCCAGCCTCGATATCTAATTCCAAATCTCCAAGTGTCTGGCCGACCATCTCGGATTCTTCATTCACCCGGACTTTGACAATGGTTTCATCGGCGTTTCTCAGTGCGACTTTAAGACGGTCCGGAATGGAAATGTCCATTAAAACGCATTTGGAGATTTCCATCGCCGCGTTTGCAATATATTCGGAAGCGGCCGCAACTTCCAAAACTCCCAAAAGCTGCTCGCCATCTTCAATCCGGCGCGTGCTGAGCATGGCTCCCATTTTGACGTGATAGTCCAGCATATCCATTTTTTCTTCCAGATGCATCACTTCTTCGGCAATGTCTTCGTCATCGTAAATCATCGCCGAGTAAGCCAAATCAATCATCAGCTCAGATGTGTCCTTCATCTCAACGAGCAATTCCTTGAGATTTTTGGGCACATACTTGTACCGCTTTTTTGTCATAACCTGATAAACCATCCGTTTGAATTTGATTAAGTATTGTTTGTATTTGCTAAATTGTTATTTTTGCTTTTAAATCTTATTTTTATAAAATTTTATAATATGAATAAATATCATCGTCTCATCGAAAAATTTGAAAGATTTCAATTCAGGAAGTAAAGGCCGAAAAGAATGGCGGAGATCATCATCCCGACGACACCGACCAAATCCCCAAGACTTGCGACCACCGGAATGACGGTGTCGTCCGGATCCAGTCCGGCTTTGTGGGAAATGTAAGAAAGTCCGACCGTCACCGAATAAACGATAAGGATATCAAATGTAACAACGATGGCGCTCACGCTCATAATGAGAAAAAGGGATGTGCCGTATCCGAGATAGATGTTAATCACGTAAATGACCAGGCTGATAAAAATCCCGGAAAAAACAGCGACAATAACCGCCGCAATCACACTGTTTCGAACGACCGGATTTTTACGGATTTTGCTGCTCAGACCCAAATGGTAAGCGGAGGACAGCCGGGATGCCAGCATGCTTCCGGTATCGCCTCCGATTTTAAGCAAAACCGGCATCAAGATTAAGAGTGTCGGATATTCAATCAGCACGTCTTCCTGATAACGAAGGAGGAGGCCGACAAAAATTGCCATGAAACAGGTGACAAAAAGAATCGGAAGGCCGTTTTTAACAAGACCGCGGACGGTATAATACGTCATAACATGATCACCAGCCGCGCAATTATGAAAATCATGATCATGGATAAAATATCGCCAATCGTTGCGATAGATGGTGTGACGACGTTATCCGGATCCAATCCGAATTTGAAGGTTCCGATTGCTAAGAACACGGATAGGAAAGACAAAAAAATTCCGGAGAAAAATCCGGAGAGAAGGGAAATTAAAATTAAAGAGAAGAGGCCGGCGCTTTCCAGTCCCAATAGAAGAGAAATAATATGTCCTAAAAATCCCAAAAAGATGGAGATGAGAATCGTTAAAATCATGGAACCGACGATGTTGTTGGATAATTCTTTGTTTTTGAAATCAATATTCGTAATCAGACCCATGTGAATGGCACTTCCGAGCCGGGATCCAAGCGCTGAGGAGATATTTCCGCGAAGCCCCATAATTCCCGGAATAATTATCAAGAGTCCCGGAATCATCTCAATTTCTGATGTCATGCCGGACAAAATCACGCCGGAAACAATACCCCCGACCACGGCGATGAGTTCAAAAGGCAATGCCTCTTTGACAATGGACGAGATGCTCGCGTATTCTCCGAGATATTGACCTACGTCGGAGTCATCGTTTTCACGGTCTCGGTGAGGCATGAACTGAAATAATGCAGGGATATTATTAAAATATTAGCAAGGAATATCAGACAAAAGTTTTTTGATGATTTAAACCCTTGAATTGAACGATTTGAATTGAATCATTGTAAAAAGGGTGAAGTAAAATGCAAAATCGAATGAAAACGCATCAGTTGTCTGAAAATGAAATCCGGGATCTTCTTAAAAGCGAACCGGTCGGCCGTCTGGGGACGGCGGATTCATCGGGATTTCCCTATGTTGTTCCGGTTCATTTCGTATACGAGAAGGATAAAAACGAGAACGGCAATAATGGGGACGGTAAAATTTACATTCACGGATTAATCAAGGGTGAGAAGCTTGAAAATATCCGAAATAATCCGAAAGTTGGATTTGAGGTGGATAAATTTGAAAAATTCGTGGTGCCGGATGACAATGACCCGTGTGGTGTCAACACAGTCTACCAAAGCGTTATCATCAAAGGAACCGCCAAAACAGTTGCGGATGAAAAAGAAAAAGAACACGCGCTTCGAAAAATCGTTGAAAAATATACGCCGTCTCTTTTTGGACAAGAGTTTGGAAATTCAATTAAAGCAACAGCCGTCATTGAAATTTCAATTCAGGAATGTACCGGCAAATATTACAAATAAAATCCATATATTCCTAAATAATATCTAAATACACATTTTCAATGATGGTTTGCTGCAATTTGTTGACAATTTTTCAAATTGTTGCAATCTGTTGATTATTTTTCAGATTTCTGCAATTTGTTAACCATTTTTCATTTTTTTTGCGCTGCCGCCGCGCGCATTATAGCGACCAATTTTTAAAAGATTTTAAAAAAACAGCGGATGGATCTTTTGTATTATTTTTTTCAGATTGGTTTAATTTGTTTCCATTCTAGTTGAAGTTACATTTTCCACCAATATATTTTTTCAAAAACAAAATGAGTAAATCAGATGCAATGAATCTGATTTACCCGAGATGATTTGATTAATTGAGAACTTAAGTAAGCTGAATATGAAATAAAATGAATTGAGATCATTTTTTTCAATAACTTAATTAAATATTGGTTTTTGTTAATAAAATCACAAATTATTATATCAACAAAAGGAATAAGTCTTCCAAAACAATATTTTATCTAACATAATATAAATATATCTTGTGTTAAATTATTTTTGATATCTATGGTGAGATATCAATTATTTATGGAGCTAAAAAATATGATAAAAAATCAAAAATTGTTGGCATTTTATTCATTCTACTCATTTTAGTGAGTTTGATTTCTCCTGTTTTAGGGGAAGAAGATCTGAGAAAATCTGTAGAAAATCCATACACGGAAGAAGAAACAAAACTAATTATCGACTCAACAAAACAGACAAATCCGACAGCCTTTTTATCTTACTCAAAGAATGATAATATTCTTGCAGTTTATGGAGAAGTTCCCCTGAAAAACAAGGGTGTAGAATCGTATGAATGGTGGCTAGCCATTAGCAACACTGTTGATGAAATCGCTGAAGATGAGGCTTTTGGAAAATATCTTGCCCGAAACGGTGGTTCTATAATTGGCTATGGACCGTGTAGTGAAGGGTATATTATCATTCAAACGGACCAGGAATTGCGTAGTAAAATTACTCAGAATGATTTAGAACAAATTCAAAAAATTGTAGACAAATATGCTGAAAAAAATGGATGGTTTTTAGTTTACAGATTGCTGAAAATTTCCTCCGCAATGCTCTTTGAATCTTTAAAATGAAGGAGAAAGTTTGACGCCAAGGTTTGCTGATGTGAAACAGCTTCTTTTCAGTCGCAATTTTTATTTTTGTACTGTTATAACTGCTTGCTATTCTGGAATTGCTGCTGCGTTTTCTAATTTTACACCACTGCTGCATTTTTTCGGTCAATTCGATTATTCATCATGACTATTCCGAGAAATTCGAGATGCAAAGCATCTCGAATTTTCGGGAGGGTTTGCATGTTTTTTTCAATAAAATGCACCCCGGATTTGAAAAATCATCAAAAAATGCCCACACAGTTTTGATTTATTTTTCAAAAATGTGTTGCCATAACGCGTGTGTGTGCCGGCCCTGATAATTGTTTCCGGCACACACGGTTGTTTTTTGCCGGTCAATATTTATGTTGATACCGTTGTCGACACCGATGAATTGTCTGTGGCCGGCGGTGCCGTCACCCATTCAAATGACCGAATCGGCTCAATCATCTTGTTTGTCTCGGCCGCTATGAGAATAACACGGTCACCGACATTCAGAAGAACTGCCCGGTTGTCGCCGGATGCTGAAATCACATAATATTTCGGAGATCCTTCCAATCGGATGTAGTAATGAGAGTCGCCGTCAATGACAGACACCCGGATGTCGGAAATCACACCCGTTACATTGATGCCTTGCGTTGACACAATCGTCGATCCCGAGTGCCGGGACAGCAATTGAATGTAATTTTCCTCACATTCCGCCACCGTCATTCCGGTCGACACAATGTTGTAACTTTTCACATTCACCATCGCATACTGCTTCACCAAGTTGGAATAGTCTTTCATCGCCATGAAATATGTCGGTTCCCCCGCGATATTGAGAAGAAGCGGGAACGTTGCTTCATAATTCAAATGCTGAAGCGCGCCTTCCGCCGAACTCATCGCGGAATATTCGTGCGCGCCCGGAATGGAATAATATCGGGAATCCTTGGTCCGCTGGTTCACCAAAATAAAACCAATGTTGGATTCATCATTTCCAACCGACGTGATTCCGGTGTACACATAAACATCATCATTCAGCGCCAAATAATTGTAACCATCCGTCGTCATGGTCACGCCACGCTGCCCGAAAATGGAATTGATAAAACCGCCTTGGTAGCTGCCATAATAGTCATACTGTTCAATAATGAGTTCCGCCGGATAAACATGGTCGATCCATTGCGGAACTTCATTTGGCGCATAATATGTATGTTCTCCCGTCACCGCATTGACAACAACAACCCCATCCACATCGGTTCCGCCGAAAAGGCCGATTGTTTTGACGACTTTTGGACAAATCCAATAGGGATCTCCGTTGTCATCAACTTCAAAAATCGGCGTGTCAAACATAAAAGTCGGATAATTAAATCGGATGTACCGGTCAATGTACCGCCCGAAGTATTCCGACCGTGAATATTTGATACCGTCGCTCAGACGGACCACATCGCCTTCCTGCGTAACCATATCGATTTGAATGTATCCCGGAATTCCGTTTTCGCGGTTGTTGAACCATTTAAAAACATCCCCATACAGAAGCGGGGTCACTCGGACCGGCCGGCTTTTGTAATTGATTTGCGTATAATCCGACGCCACTTCAAATTGCGACACCATGTCCGCAAGTTCTCCGAGTTTGCGATCCCCGAGGCGTTGCGCGGATGCTTTGTCCAGCCAGGGAATTTGGTCGTAGGAAATCTCCGCCACTTCTTCTTCAAAATTGCCGGTTTCAATATGAATCAGCCGGGTGTATTCGTCGGTAAAAATCAGGGGTCCCGACAAGAATCCGCCGATGAAAACAATACCGAGAAGCAAAATGATGAGCATGACCGGATAACTGAATGCTTTGGATTTTGATTTTTTCAAAGTTTTATCAAAATCTTCAAAGTTGCCGCCGGATGTTTTTTGATCATACGTTTCAAACGGATTTTGAGAAAAATTCTGCCGTCCCTCTTGCTTTTGTTTTGAACTGCCGTTTGTGTCCAAAACAATCTTAAACGTTCCGTCTTCCATCATTTCTCTTTTGAATTTCAGGTTGCTTCCCGATCCGGACAAAAGCAAGTGGATCAAAATAAAAGAGGCGACGACCATGATGAGATACATATAAAAGCCGGTGGACTTAATATTAATCGCCGGCAAGAGAAAATAAAACAAAACCAAAGCGGCGATTAGCGTCAAAAAAAGAGAAATGAGTGTTTTTTTATTTTGATCTGAATTCATTTTTAAAACCCCCTGTATGAAAAAAATAGAAATTTGCTTCATTTTTGATTTCCAATATTGATCGAGACCGGTCCCATATCCTCCGTATCGGTGTCATCCGGTTCATTTTGTCCGGCACTGTCTTGGCCGCCCATGGGAATTGTCACAATTTTATCTTCCGGTTTTGATTTGTTTTTTTCCAAAACCGCAGGTTTTGATGAGTCGGTCTCTTCCTTTTTAATTTTGTTGACTTTTGCGTCAAAGGAGAAGTAAATGCCGGCCATGGCGATGATAATCGCCAAAACGACGCTGTAGATGAAATATTCTATCGGGAAGACATAGCCGCTTTCCGGAATGGAAACGGACAGGACATAACTGCCGGCGCTCCAAAAAAGAAGCGTTCCCGAAAGCGTAAACAGCAGTTCCGTAATCAAGTCCGTATATTCTTGCCGAGCACCGATTCTGTCAAAGATTTTACCTAAAATCCACAGGAAAATGGATGCGGAATACCAAAGGATTGTCTTTTTGATGAACAGCGAAATCATCGGAACAATGCCGTAAAACGCAAGGCTGTTCATGTTGCTGATTTCCCAAACACTGACACTGCCAATCGCTGTTCCGACCAAAAATGTCAGCATGGCGGCAATCGTTGTAATAAATGAGAGTTGGCGTCCTCGAAAGGCTTTTTTCAAATCCGAAAAAAACACCGTGACCCGGTCATCCCAGCCGTAAGCGCGCAGAATCATGTAAAGGCCGACAATGAAAAGCGTTCCGATAACGGCAAGACCCGGATAGCCGGCTGCCATCGCCACCGCATAAATAATTAAAGCCAAACCGAGAGGGACAAAGAAAGTTTGAAGAAATTTCGGATCACGCAGGAAATTTTTAATGATATAGTACGTGCTTTCCAAGTTTTCGTTTTGCATCACAATAATGCGGCGGACGGAATCCACTTTCATCCGGGACTGAACCAGTGGAAGAAGAGATTCGTCTTCGGCCCCGTCGGAGACAAAGATTGCACTTTTTACCGATTGCTTTTTTAAGAAATCATCCAATTGGTCGGCGATTTTTTTATCCGAAATCGTCCCGACGTTTTTGTCGCCCGCAAAGGAAACGATTTCAGCATCCACGCCAAGACTTCGAAGTTCATCCAAAATATGGACGCCGCCAAAAATCGTATTCGTATCCGAATCTTCCGGATCGGCGGTTGCCAAACTCACGGCGGCCGCAATATTTGCGCCGCGCCCGACCACCGGCGTAATCACTTTGGCTTTTTCTCCAAGATCATTGTCTCGGTCAATACAAATGACAAGCGTCTCCATTTTTTCAAATCCGGGAAAGAATCTTTTTAAAAATATGAATAATTGTATAATTATCTAATTGTATTAATTTTGATTTAAATTTGATTTATCGATTAGATTTATAAATTTGATTTATTCCTAATATATTTATAGGTCAGATATGGATTTTTTAATTTTTCAAATGATTCTTTTTTTCCTTTCCAATTTTTCCGTTTTTCAATCATTTATTTTTTGAAAAATAAAATTTCAGAGTCCCCGCGATTGATTCTTTTTTGATTTACCTTTTGAATCAATTTTTTAGCGCACCCCAGCTTTTTCTTTTTAAAATCCGTCACCTGTTGGTCATTAAAATCAAATCCGAGCAGCAGAATATTTCGGGCGCCAAAAGCGTCCGCCAAAAAAATACACCGGTCTCCATCCGTAAATCCGCCAAAATTATAAATATTTCGCGGCGGCCGGCATTGGCACGTCGGAATAAAGAATCCGGTTCCTTTTTTAAATTGTGGAAGGTATTTTTCCAGTTTGTCCCTATTATCTCCGTGCGCGTGAACCAAAATCGTTGCGCCGGACGCAAAACAAGAAATTTCATTTTCCGCGTCCCTCTCACGTTTTCCATCCAGGTCCGTCACAATAATGTCCGGCTGCCGGAATTGCATTAAAACAGAGGCCGCACCGTCGGCCGCAATAAAAATCGGAGAGGAAAAAAAATCCGGATTGTTTTCGCTTTTTGAAAAAAATGACAAAAGCTCCGATTCAAGTGCCGGCGCATTGCCACAAATCAGCACATTTCGTCCCCGGATTTGGTCCAAATTCAAAAGAGCCGGACCGAAATTTTGAAGAGAATAAGCGGAAAGATAGGTGGCCGACATTTCATCACGTTCTTTGGAAAAACCAAATTCAGTAAGAATTTTTTCATAATAAGGCGCCCATTCTTCAAAATTCATATCCGGTCCCGGTCACTTTAATTCGTTGATTAATTGGTTGGTTGGAAATTGGTTGATTAATTGGTTGGTTGGAAATTGGTTGATTAATTGATTATCAATTGAGTTGATTTGTTGAGATATGTTATGATTTGCCGGTTTATGATTTTTCGGTTCATATATTTGCCGCATGGGTTGAAAAAAAAAATGCCGGCCAAAATAAAAAATGTGTCACCAAGGCAGTAACAACAGCATTATATAGCTCATTTAATTTCAAATAACGGAAAAATCAAATGACTTGATATCACTTAAATATTTACATGGGCATTTTTTCCGAATAAATGTAAAAATTATACGACCTCAAATTTGTCCAAATTCCAAAATTAATCTAAATATGTCCGTTATTCAAAATATACCCATAAAATGGGCGCAGCCGCCTTTTTTTCCGGGAGAGATGAAATGATAGAACTCAGCCGATACTTAAAACCATTTCGCGTCATTGTTGCGGTTTCGATTCTTTTGACATTTGTCCAGTGTTTGACCCAGCTCTATTTGCCGACGTTGATGGGAGATATGGTCGATGTCGGAATTGTCGGAAAAGACATGGATTTTATCATCCGGACAGGTATTCTGATGATGATTTTATCGGCCGTCAGCATGGTCAGCTCGATCGCATCCGGCTACTACGCGTCCAAAGCATCCGCCGGATTTTCCAAAAATCTGCGGCAGGATGTTTTTACCAAAGTGGAAAACCTGTCCATGGAAGAATTCGAAAATTTTGAAACATCTACCTTGGTCACCCGGACGACAAACGATGTCAATCAAATCCAAAACATTTTGATTATGATGCTTCGGATTTTTGTCATTTCTCCGCTGATGTTTTTAGGTGGCGTGATCATGACGGTTTCCAAAGACCCGATTCTGTCGCTCATTATTCTGGCCGCCATTCCACTCTTGGGACTTTTGATTTACGGGATTATGAAAAAAAGCATGCCGTTGTTTCAGAAAACCCAAACCAAATTGGACCATTTGAGTTTGACTCTTCGGGAACGGCTGACCGGTGTTCGTGTCATCCGGGCCTTTAACAAAGAAGATGCGGCGAATCAAACGTATTTGGACGCCAATGCGGACTTAACCGACATTTCTTTAAAAGTCAACAAAATTCTGGCCTACATCATGCCGGGAATGATGCTGATTATGGATCTTACGATCATCGGTGTTTTATGGTTTGGCGGATACCGCATACAAAGCGGGGATTTGAGTGTCGGCGACATTATGGCTTTTATCCAGTATGTGACATTGATCTTATTTTCACTGGCGATGATGGCGATGATTTTTATCTTCCTGCCGCGCGCAAAAGTATCGGCGGAAAGAATCACCGAAGTCTTGGGGGTTGACCCGAAAATTAAAGACCCGATTCCGGCGGCCGAACAAAAAATGGAAAATAATGCGGAATGGGCGAAAAAAGCGGGGAAAACAGAAAAAACAGAAAAAATAGAAAAAACAGAAAAAACAGAAAAAACAGAAAAATTACCAGTGACCGTTTCTGAAAAGTCGTATCCTCCGATTGAATTTAAGGAGGTTTCTTTCCGGTTTGAAAAATCCGGCAAAAATATCTTGGAAAATATTTCATTTACCGTCAATCCGGGAGAAACCGTTGCCGTCATCGGCGGAACCGGCTCCGGAAAAACCGCTTTAATTCATTTGGTTCCGCGTTTTTATGATGTCAATGAGGGAACGGTTTTGGTGAATGGACGGGATGTTCGGGATGTGACGCAAGCGGATTTGCGCCAAAAAATCGGATATGTGTCGCAAACAGCGGTTTTGTTTTCCGGAACGGTGGCCGATAATATCCGGTACGGCAAAAAAGAAGCGACTGTGGATGAAATTTGGGAGGCGCTCAGAATCGCCCAAGCGGATGAGTTTGTCAAAAAAATGAATGATGGGCTGGATTCTTACATTTCCCAAGGCGGGACAAACATATCGGGCGGCCAAAAACAACGGCTGACGATTGCACGGGCGGTGGTGCGGCATCCGGAAATTTATATTTTTGATGATAATTTTTCGGCGCTGGACTACAAAACGGATGCCGATTTACGGCGGGCGCTGAAAAAAGAGATCCGATCCGCGGCGATTTTAATTGTTGCCCAGCGGGTCAGCACGATTAAAGATGCCGACAAAATCATTGTTTTGGATAATGGAAAAATTGCCGGAATCGGGCCGGATGCCGAATTGATGAAAAACTGCACCGTCTACCAAGAAATCGTTGCTTCACAACAACTTGAGGAGGGAACGGCATGAGCGAAAATGGTATGAGTAGTGGCAGCATGAGCAAATCGGACAAAGCCGTTCAAGAAACCAAAGAGGGACGCAACCGGCAGGGGTTTTACAAAGGCGGTCCGGGGGCGAGGATCCCTCATGAAAAACCGAAAAATTTCAAAAAATCATTCCGCCGGCTTTTAAAATATTTGAAACCTTACCGGTTCAAGTTGATTTTTGTCATTTTGGCAACCGTTTTAAGTACGATCTTTACGGTTTTGGCGCCTCTTTTTATCGGAGACGCCGTCAACGTTTTGTATGATGGGGCAATGGCGGCTTATGACGGTACCGGTTCGATTGATTTTGGCGCGTTACTTCAGATATTGGGATTGATGCTGGTTATTTATTTGGCGTCCAGTCTTTTTAGTTATATTCAACAATATCTGATGGTGGTAATTTCTCAAAAAACCGTTTTTGATTTGAGAAATGATGTCGGCCGAAAATTATCCCGTTTGCCGCTGAGATATTACGATTCCCACCCGCACGGAGAAACCATGAGCCGCATCATCAATGATGTGGACACCATTAGCAATACGCTTCAACAAAGCCTGACGCAATTGATTACATCGGTTGTGACATTGGTCGGAATTCTAGTCATAATGTTGTACATCAATCCGATTTTGACGCTGGTGTGTTTGATTACGATTCCGCTTTCCGCACTTTTGACCAAAGGCATCGCGTCAAAGTCTCAGAAATATTTCAAAAAACAGCAAGAGTATACGGCAAGGATGAACGGCCACGTGGAAGAAATGTATACGGGGCACAAAATTATCAAGGCGTTTGGACAGGAAAAATCGTCGATTGACACATTTGATAAAATGAATGCGGATTTGGCGCAGGTCAGCCAAAAATCTCAATTCATTTCCGGAATTGTCATGCCTGTTCTTTATTTTGTTCAAAATATCGGATATGTGATCATTTGTATTGTGGGCTGTATTTTTGTCTTGGAAGGAACCATGTCGATTGGAAATATTCAGTCGTTCATTATTTATTCCAAACAGTTTACCCAGCCGATTATTCAATTGTCATCTGTGCTCAACAGCATTCAGGCAACGATTGCGGCGGCAGAGCACATTTTCCGGCTTTTGGACGAGGACGAGGAAACGCCAGACCCGGCTGACTTTAAGACAATTTCGGCACCGGAAGGAAATGTTTCTTTTGAGAACGTGGAGTTTGGGTATGATTCCAAGGTTCCGGTGATTTTAGATTTGTCGCTGCGTGCGAACAGCGGGGACATGATTGCGATTGTTGGTCCGACAGGGGCCGGTAAAACAACAATTTTGAATCTTCTCATGCGGTTTTATGATGTGGGCGGCGGTCATATTTATGTGGACGGTGTTGACATTTCGACGATGCGCCGCGGGGATTTGAGAAATTTTTTTGGGATGGTGCTTCAGTCGGCCTGGCTCTTTAACGGGACGATTCGAGACAATATCGCATATGGTCGAAGTAGTGCAACCGATGAGGAAATCCTAAAAGCGGCTGAAATGGCGCATGCGGATAGTTTTATTCAGACATTGCCGGAGGGGTATGATACGGTCATTAATGAGGAAGCGTCTAACATTTCCGAAGGACAAAAACAGCTTTTGACGATTGCGCGTGCCTTTTTGTCCGACCCGGAGATTTTGCTTTTGGATGAGGCGACCAGCAATGTAGATACGCGAACGGAAAGTTTAATCCGGGAAGCGATGACGACACTCATGAGCGGCCGGACCAGTTTTGTAATTGCGCACCGTCTTTCCACGATTAAAAATGCGGATTTGATTTTGGTGATCAACAAAGGAAAGATTATCGAAAAGGGCACCCACCGGGAATTGATGGAGGAGAAGGGCTTTTATTACGAGTTGTACAACAGCCAGTTTACTGATACGAATTTGGATGAGACGTTTGTGGAAGTGGAACAAAAATTCGCGGCAGCGGCTTTGTGAGGGGTTTTTGCGCAAAAGGAGCAGGTGTGCGTAGGGCAACACATTTTTGGAAAACTCCATCCGGTTTTGAATAATTTTTCAAAAATGTGCCGCTCTCACGACGTGCCGGCATCACAAAATTAAAAATAATCATAAATATTTTAAAAAAGTAAAAAAGAAAGAAAAAATTCCTATTCGTTGAATTTAAAACTTTATTCTCCGATTTTTTTAAATCTTAAGTGTTCCCGCTGTTCACTTGATATCAAATAGCGTTGGTACAAATCGGGCGCATTTTCTTTTAATTTTTTCGTATCCAGCCGGTTGACGAGTTTTGTTTCCACCAAATTCACTTGAATGCCGGCGCCTTCATATGAATTCAAGCCGTGAATCTTAAAAAGCTCAATCAGTTCCCCTTTTTGAATTTCTTCAAGTTCCTCTAGCTCCTCTTTTTCGTCACGGATGGCTTTGAGTTCCCGGACCCGCCGGCTGATTTCAGCGGTCACTTCCTCATCTATTTTGGAATTCATGGTATTCGTTTGTCCCGACTTTATTTCGGATGTATTTTTCGGTGGTAAAACATTTTTATAACAAATTGATGTTTTACATAAAATCCAACGCATTTAAATTTACTGAATTTAAAATTTACTGAATTTAAAATTTACTGATTCAACTTTTTAATTGGGGTTATTATGTCTGAAATTCCGAAAGATTACATCGCAAATGACATTGAAACGAAATGGATGAACACATGGGATTTATCCATGTATCATTTTGATTGGGCGGATCACGTGCGCCCGCAATACATTATTGACACACCGCCGCCCTACCCGACCGGAAATTTTCACATCGGAAATGCCTTAAACTGGTGTTACATCGACTTCGTCGCCCGCTACAAACGCATGTGTGGCTACAATGTCATGTTCCCGCAAGGCTGGGACTGCCACGGCCTTCCGACCGAAGTCAAAGTCGAAGAAATGAATCACATCACGAAAAATCAAGTTCCACGTACACAATTCCGCCAAATGTGCGAAGATTACACCCGTGGAAACATCGTGAAAATGAGAAACACAATGCTTCGCCTTGGATTTTCCAACGACTGGAGCAACGAATTCATCACGATGGAACCTTCCTACTTTGTCAAAACACAGAAATCGTTCCTGAAAATGCACCAAAAGAATTATGTTTACCATGAAGAGCATCCCGTCAACTGGTGTCCCCGCTGCGAAACCGCTATTGCGCTTGCGGAAGTGGAATACGAATTCAACCAAACGAAATTAAATTTCTTACACTTTTCACTTGCGGAAGACAAAAATGTCCGGCTCAGCATTGCCACCACCCGCCCTGAACTTTTGTGTGCGTGTGCCGCCGTCGCCGTGAGTCCCGCAGACGAACGCTACCAAAAATACATCGGCAAGCATCTGATTGTCCCGATATTCGGGCAGCTGGTTCCGATTATCGCGGACAGCGCGGTTGAAGCGGAATTCGGAACCGGTGTTGTCATGATTTGTACGTTTGGAGACAAACAAGATATCCGCTGGACAAAAGTTCATAACCTGAAAATTACAAAAGCAATCGACAGGAATGGCAAAATGACGGACGCCGCCGGGCGGTATGCCGGAATGACGATTCTTGACTGCAAAAAGAAAATCATCGAGGACCTCAAATCCGAAAATTACCTGTACGACCAAAAAGAATTGGACCAAAACGTCGGCCTGTGCTGGCGCTGCAAAACACCGATTGAAATTTTGTCCGAACCGCAATGGTTCGTCCAAGTAAAACCGCAGGAAATCCTATCCGCCGCCGATAAAATCGATTGGATTCCGGAATATATGAAAGTGCGTTTGGAAAACTGGACCGGTACGATGGAATGGGATTGGTGCATTTCCCGCCAGCGTATTTTTGCGACACCGATTCCGGTTTGGTACTGCCAAAAGTGCGGAAAAATCATGATTGCGGAAGAATCCTGGCTTCCCATCGATCCGACTCAAAAACCGCCGCAAAAAGCTTGTTCTTGCGGCTCGGAAGAGTTTTTCGGGGAGACCGATGTCTTAGACACCTGGATGGACTCCTCACTCACCGCGCTTCACGTCAGTGGTTGGGACAGCGATAAAAAATTGCGCCTGCCGACTCAAATCCGCCCGCAAGGACACGATATTATCCGGACTTGGGCGTTTTACACGATTCTGCGGTCCATAGCGCTTGAAGAAAAAATTCCATGGGAATCGATCATGATTAACGGCATGGTTCTTGGACCCGATGGTCATAAAATGAGCAAATCTTTGGGCAACGTCATTTCTCCGGAAGATGTGCTTGTCGAACACAGCGCGGATGCTTTTAGGCAGTGGGCGGCGTTGGGTGGCAGCGTGGGCTCCGATGTGATGTTCCGCTGGAAAGATGTGGTTTCCGCTTCCCGTTTGATTCAAAAGATTTGGAACATTTACCGCTTCTCCCTCATGAATTTGGATACCTTCTCCGAAGTTGATCAAAAAGCGTATGATACAAAAAAGCTTCGTTTGATTGATTTATGGCTGCTGTCCAAACTCAACCGGCTCATTGCGGATGCGACAGACATGATGGAAAATGCGCGGTTTGACGAAGCCTTTAAGAGCATTCGTGTTTTTGCCTGGGAAATCCTTGCCGATAATTATTTAGAACTCGTCAAAGGCCGCCTTTACGGCAGCGACGCTGACGGCAAAAATGCTGCCCGGTACACGCTTTATTCCGCCATTCTGACAATTTCCAAGCTTCTCGCGCCCTTTACACCGTTTTTGGCGGAAGAGATGTATTCCAGAATCGGAATGGGAAGTGTTCATGAGCAGAGCTGGCCGGTTGCCGACAATCGGTTCTTGTCGGAAGAAGCGGAAAAAGCCGGAGACATTCCCAAAAACATAACCGGTGAGATTCGCAGTTACAAATCTGACCGAAAAATGGCGCTTAACGCCCCCCTCAAAAAGATTGAAATTTACAACGTTCAAATCGACACGGCCGATATTTCCGGCGCCGTCACATCCCCGGTGGAATTGATGACGGGCGAACTTTCATGTGACATGATTCCGGTGGAAGTCAAGCCGAACCAAGGATTTATCGGTCCGACCTACCGGGAAAAAGCCGGTGCTGTTTCCGCGGCGATTAAAGCTTTGTCTCCCAAAGAGGCGGATCAAATGAAGCAGTCCGGAAAAATCGTTGTGAACGTGGGCGGTGAAACGCTGGAACTTCCCGAAAATGCCGTTGAAATTAAAAAAGAAATGGTTTCGGGTGGACGTGAAGTGGATATTCTTCATGTCGGTGATGCGGTTGTTGTGATTATAAAATAATCACAACCGAATTTTACTCATAATTTTTTGGGATATTCTGCCGCATGCGTTACAATGTCCAATTTTTAATTTTTCAATATCGATGGGATGGTTTTTGCAGAAATATTAAAAATCATTGATCTTTATTTGGTTTTTATTTGTTTTTATTTGTTTTTGTTTGAAATGTTTATTTTTATCCTCATTTTCTTTATTTTTTATGAAATATTTATCATAATTCTTTTTCATAAAAGGGATAATTTTAAATATACATACGTAAACTTGCATTCATTTCTCAATGAATAATCATTAAGCGGAAAAATGTCGAGGTTTTAAATTTGAAAGTAACAAAGGTGTTGTTGTTGCTCAATGACATGGTTTATGAGAGTACGGCGCCGTTGCATGCGCTTCGGTTTGCGCGTTGCTACAGAAAACGCGGCCTTGAAGCCACAATTTTGTCATGGGGTCCGATGGGCGCGGTTTTGATGAAGAAAAATAAAACCGGAACTCAAAATTATGACGCGAAAGTTCAGGAATGTTTGGATTTGGGCGTTAAAATCAAGTGCTGCGAACTTGCGGCCTCTATTATCGGAATGACGCCAGATGAAATGATTCCCGGAACCGAAATGATTACCACAAAAGAGTTGACCGATATGCTTTTGCAATACACGGAAGAAGGTCAATTGATTATGTACTTGTAATCTAAAAGAAAGATAAAAAAACCTCCTTTTTTTCAACAATTCTTTTTTTCAAATCTTTTTTTCATTTTTTGGGCGCATGTGTGTGCGTTATGGCTCGATTCTAATTTTTGGAAAAGGGATTGCTTGATGGAAATAATTAATTATTTATGTTGTTTTTTATTTATTGAAATCCATTTTTTTGCCTTTCGTTATTTTTCAATTTATCGGGTAAGTAAATATATTTTTTAAAAAAAGTTAATTCATATTATTCTCATTTTTGTATTATAATTATTTTCTTATTTTTTTATTATAATTATTCTTCTTTTATATTATAATTATTATTTAAATATGTCCTCTGTTTGCGATTTATCAAAATCTATATATATTCTGAATCAAATCCTTTCTTCATGGAGAATGTATTTTTGATAATATATTTGTTGTTAAATGTTGTTTCATTTGCAGCATACGGAATCGACAAGAAAAAAGCTAAAATGGATAAATGGCGAACGCCGGAAGCCACTCTTTTGGCATTGGCTTTCTTTGGGCCGTTTGGCGCTTATGCCGGCATGTTGGTGTTCCGGCACAAAACTCAAAAGAAACCATTCACTTGGATGGTTCCGCTTTTCATGATTATTCACGTGGTTGTTTTTGCCTTTTTGGCATTCTTCTGATCTTTATTTTACAGAGGAATTCATTCATTAATTTTTTATTTTGATTAGAGATTTCCTTCATTCCGGAGGATGCTGTTTCATTCATTATATTTGAAAAATAATATTTAAGAAATATAATCAAATAAGACTCTTTCCGATATATGATTTTAAAGCTCTTCACTCTGATTTTAAGTTTAAAAAATAATTTCAAGCATAATAACTTAGATAGAATAAAAAAAGATATATACTACCGATGATATTTCATTAGTATAATTCTATAAAACTAAACCACAAGTTATGCAATAAAAAAAATTAATTAATGAATATAATGAGTTTAAATGAATTTATTCATTTGATTTATCCATTTCAGATGATTGGTTTTTTTAAAAAATGCAATTGTTCATTCAAGTGCCAATCAACAAAATAGAAATAAAAGTCGAAAATAACATTTCCCGACATATGTTAAAATCAACCCCTCTAAAAAGCATTCAAAAATGCATGATGCTTTGCATTTTTCTTCTGATTACCGGCATATTCCTTGTCGGAATCATTCCGGTAGCTGTTGCTTTTCCGTTGACTCCCCCATCCAATTCGGATTCAACTCCGGATCTGGGATCCGGTTCGGTCCATCTTACAGAAACGATATACACTTCCGGGTTTGATCAAATATCCATTGTGACAAATTATCACATTATCAGCGCCAGTTATGATATTTCGGAGGCGGACGGACAACTGCCGGTGAATGTGGAAAAAATATTTTATTCGTCTGATAATTCCGCTACTTTTTATGGAAATTACTTTACATACAGTGAGAGCAGCCGGATTAACATCACTCTTAATTATGACGGTTCCAATGGCCTTGAAAAAAAGACATTTTCATTTAAACCGGTGACGTCTGAACACAACGATGCTGTAAATACGGTAACCTTTATTCCGTGGGAAAGTTCATCTGTTTTTTATCCCACTGATGTCGTTATGCGTGCGGATAATTTTTATTTTTCCTCGGATTTCTCATCAATTTTGACCGAAAACAGGCCGATTAATGCCATTTATTTCTACGGCGATAAACAACTTCAATCTTATTATTGGTATAAAATTCCGGACATCATCTTCTCAAAACCACTTTTGACCGGAGAAGATGTTGAAAATTATATTCCGGAATTTGTTATCAATTCGGAGCGGTCATATCCGGAATTTTTGGATTTAAATTGTGTTTTTCTTTGTTCGAATCATGATTTTGAAAAGGATACCGGAATTCCTGCTTTTAACAGCAGTTGCAGTTTTTTCAATGCAATAAATGTTTCGACGGATGGTGTTTCTCAAAGTAATAACGATTATTTTGAAAGTGTAAACGCTCGTTTTACAGCTGCCCGATTGCCAATCAGTCAAATTCAACACTATCTAATAAATGCGCCATCCCCTGAGTTGGAATTGAAATTTTATCCGGATGATCATTCTCAGTACACTGTTCCATTTAAATTCATTCTTGGCAATGATATTCCGATGCAAACTCAATTGGTCGGCAACAACTATATCATATCGGTCCCAACGCCGATTTCATCCTCTTACCAAGCACAACTCTCCTCCCTGTCGTTTCCCAAAGAATTGGGAGATATTTTCAGAGGACAACAAATGATGATTGATTTTGAATCGGATGAACATGAATTTTTAATAACAGGCGCGTCTCACGATGGCACGACGATTGTTTCTTGTTTTGACTTATCGGTCGGAAACGAAATCAATTCCGCTTTAAGAGAAAAAAATCTTAAAGCCGGATTGATATTTAAAATTCCCAAAGTCATGGATGGCGAACTTGTAAACCGGGATGAAATTACCATCTTCCACAAAACCGAGTCCGGAATGGAAAAATTAGAACTTGAAATTGATAGCACATCCGATGCTGACAATTTTATCGTTACCGCCTACACGACAAGTTTTTCACCATTTGCTGCCATGCTCATTGAAAAACCGGCAGCCTCGTCTTTTGAGCCGAGCGGGTCCGTTCAATATGTTGAAAATACCTCCATTTCGGGAGAACGTCCGCCTCAAACGATCACCCCACTTGTGAATAATCCGGTCAGAAGCACAGTTGAAACGGTCCTTCATAAAATCAACGGACACTTTTCCCTCTTTTCCGTTCTCGTTGTCTTAATTTCAGGAATGGTCATGTGGAACTATCTCCGAAAATCTCTTTAAAATGAATTCTCCATGTTTTTTTTTTCGGTTAATTTTTTATTCTTTTTTGTCTTTTTTATTTCAACCGTTCTTATTTATATTTTAAATTCTTACTTTAAATTCTTACTTTAATTCTTTAAAAATTCTTACTTTAAATTTTTACTTTAAATTCTTACTTTAATTCTTTAAATTCTTTCTTTATCCTTTGATTTTGTGTTTTTTTTAGGTGAGCGCATGAATCTCAAAAAAATCGCATTAACCGTAATCGGTGGCGTCGGCTATGGAAATATTTCGGATACGGACGCAATCCAAATCAAAACAAAATATGGGAATGTTGAAATTCAAATCCTTCATCCGGAAAAGTCGGCAAAGATTGTTTTGATTTCACGGCATCAAGGAAAACGTCATGTTCCGCCACATCAAGTCAATTACAAAGCATTGATCGCCGCGGCTCAAAAAATAGGCGCGCCGGTTCTGTCCGTCAATTCCGTCGGGTCGATGAAGCCGGAAATATTATCGGGAGAATTTGTAATCCCGAATGATTTTTTGGATCTGACCAAATCCCGTGAAAATACATTTTATGATAAAAGAGCAGTCCATGTCGACATGTCCAATCCGTATTGCTGCCGTCTCCGCCGGATTTTGGGATTTGTCTTGGAAGGCCGGAAGAGATGTTATACCGAAGGTGTTTATGCTTGCACGGAAGGTCCGCGGTTTGAAACAAAAGCGGAAATCCGTATGTATTCTCAATTTGCGGATGTCGTTGGAATGACCGGTGTTCCGGAAGTTGTTTTGGCCAAAGAGGCCGGACTTTGTTACGCATCTTTGTGTTTGGTTACAAACCCGGCGGCCGGATTGTGTCCGGAGATTCTGACGGTGGATGAAATTCAAGAGGGTGTGGTAAAAAATCAAAAAGAGGTTTTGGAGGTGGTGACGGCGCTAGCTAAAGTATTGGGAAATGATACTGAATCCGATCATGGATTTGGAGCCTGTTCCTGTCGGGAAGCTGTTCAAAATAGCGAAATTTAAAACAAATACCAAAAAACAGTGAACAGATTGCAGCAAGTTAAAGACAGTGAACAGATTGCAGCAAGTTAAAGACAGTGAACAGATTGCAGCAAGTTAAAGACAGTGAACAGATGCAGTAAACTGAATATATAAAAACAGATTGCAAAATGACGAGGTAACATTTCTGATTTTATTCGGATTCATTTCAGAAGATTTAAATCTATGATTTTGATTATACGCAAAAAGATAAAATCAAAAACAAACAATAATTCAAAATAATCTCAAATATTGTCCAATATTCAATAACCAATAATATTCTCAATAATATTCAATAATATTCAATAATTCAAATAATTTAAATCAAAAACGATTTGAAAGTTCCGAGATGGTCATATGCGTGCCGTTTTAAAGTCTAATTCAAAAATAAAAGAAGGATCCGATTCCGGTCTTGAGGGGTCCGGGACTGAATTTACACGGGAAGTTGTGCTAAAGCCGGCCGGTTATCCTCTCATCGGGCTGATTGATGACGATCCGTTTATTGAAGATTTGGAACTTTTTGAAGCTTATGTGCGCGAGCAGTGGGAAGGGTTTGAAGTCCGAAAAGGTACCTATCTCTTTGACCGCGACTTGTTCAAAGGATTTGCCTACCGGGTCATCGATGCAAAACCCGATGGTCTCGCGATTGGGCCGCAAACCCGGATTCTTATTGCGCCTTCCAAAGATGTGGTGGAATCCGCCACGGAAAAAACAAATCCGTCTGTTTTATTTGACGACATTATCGGGCAGTCCGCCGCCAAAAAGAAATGCCGGCTGATTGAGCGTTACTTGGAAGATCCGGAATCCTTCGGAAAGTGGGCGCCAAGAAACGTTTTGTTTTACGGGCCGTCCGGAACCGGAAAAACCATGCTTGCAAAAGCACTTGCGGGGAAAGTGAAAGTTCCCATCATCCCGATCAAAGCCACCCAACTCATCGGGGAATTCGTCGGCGAAGGCGCCCGTCAAATTCATGATTTGTATGAACGCGCTGAAGAAATGGCTCCTTGCATCATATTTATTGATGAAATTGACGCGATTGCGCTGGACCGCAAATTCCAAGAACTGCGGGGAGACGTTGTTGAAATTGTCAATGCTCTGATTACGGAAATGGACGGCTTGTCGGACCGAAAGGGGGTTTGTACGATTGGTTCTACCAACCGGGCGCAATCTTTGGATTCTGCCGTAAGGAGCCGTTTTGAAGAAGAAATTGAATTTGTTCTGCCGGATGAGCATGAAATCGAACAAATTATCCGGTCCAATTTTGCGACATTTCCGCTTCCGGTTGACCCGAATTTCAATGTCAAGAATTTTGCCAAAGAGGCAAGAGGTCTTTCCGGCCGGGATTTGACAGACAAAATCCTGAAAACAGCACTTCACCGTGCGATTATCGAAGATGAAAAAATCGTAGCCGCCGCCAATTTTAAAGAAGCTTTGGCGGAACTCAAAAAATCCGATCCGACGTCGGATTGTCAAAGACTTTATGTTTAATGAACGCCATAGGGAAAAACATGGACCAAAATGTTGAACTTTTAGAGACCGACCGCTTTGATTGTGTGGTTGTCAACGTGATTAAAACGATGAATTACAAAGGTGTCACGGTAGAAGATACTTTTTCAGGCGGCCGGGTGTATTTCGGAAAAGTGCCGAATGACTTTGACGTACAAATCGGCGACGTTCTTTACATCGGTGCAAAACCACTTGGGGAAGATCGAACCCGAGGAAGCATGGAGGTTTACCTCTATGACGAAAATGATAAGAAATTGGACTGGACACTGATTTACTAAAAAATTCCTACGCAACGCTATCGGAATTTTTTAAATGGCAGGGACAACTTGCCGCCAAAGTTTGCTCACGCAAAACCGCTCCTTTTCAGCCGCAATTCATTTAGTTTTTCTGCGGCTGTTTATTGTTTTAGCTTTTCTGCATCTGTTTACTGTTTTAGATTGCTGCTGTACTTTTCCGTAATATTTCCGTTCATAATAATCCGATTCAATCAGATGCTTTTTGCATCTAATTGAATCGGGATGATTTTTTTTGGATTGGAATTCTAATTTTTTTTTGATTTGTTATTTTTTTGTTATTTTATTTTGTTATTTTTTTGTTATTTTGTTTTGTTATTTTGTTTTGTTATTTTTTTAAAAAACAGGCATAAACTTTTATGAACTTGTTTGATGTTTTTTGGTGTGCTAAACCACAGGTTATTTGTAAAATCAATTATTTTATCGTTCATCTTTTAATTATCTTTAATTTTTTAATTGTCAATTTATCAGGTGATGTTTATGTTTCAGGAAATTTCAGATAAATACGATACGGGAAAGATTGAGCAGGAGATCAATCAGTTCTGGCGGGAAAATGATGCGTATTTAAAAACCCGGGAAGGACGAAAAGCCGGGAAAAAATTCTTTTTCGTGGATGGTCCGCCATACACCACCGGACATATTCACATGGGAACGGCTTGGAACAAAGTGATTAAAGATACGGTATTGCGTTATTATTCCATGAACGGATTTGCCGTTACCGACCGGCCGGGTTGGGACATGCACGGCCTCCCGATTGAAGTGAAAGTGGAAGAAAAACTTGGTTTTAAGTCGAAAAAAGACATTGAGGAATTCGGTGTCGGAAACTTCATTCAGGAATGCAAGTCTTTCGCGATTGAGAAAAAAGGATCGATGACGGAACAATTTAAGAGCCTTGGAGTTTGGATGGATTGGGACAACCCCTACATGACGCTCAAAGACGAATACATTGAATCGGCTTGGTGGGTTACTAAAAAGGCGCAAGAGAAAGACCTTTTGGAAGTCGGAAAGCGTGTGGTTAATTGGTGCCCGCGCTGTGAAACGGCGATTGCCGACTCCGAAGTTGAATACGCCGATCGGGAAGACCCTTCCATTTTTGTTAAATTCCCAATCAAAGGCGCTGAAAAAACATATTTGGTGATTTGGACCACAACCCCCTGGACCATTCCGTCCAACGTCGCTGTTGCCGTTCATCCCGATTTTGAATACGCGGTCGTGTCAGCCATAAATCCGGCGGATGAAACAGAAACATTGATTCTTGCGGCGGACACCGTATCGGCCGTACTGAAAAAAGGAAAATACAAATCTTTTGAAATCACGGACAAAAAAACAGGAACGGAAGTCTCCGGCATGGAATACTTAAGTCCGCTGGCGGGGGAAGTTCCGATCCAATCGGAAATGAATCACGCGGTCTATTTGGCGGATTATGTGACGGCCGACAATACCGGATGTGTCCACATTGCGCCCGGGCACGGAATGGATGACTTTAATGTCGGCATCAAGTACGGATTGCCTGTATTCTGTCCGGTCGGACCAGCCGGCGCCTACACAAAAGAAGCGGGAAAATATGCGGGCATGAATATCCGTGACGCGAATCCGATTGTAATTGAAGATTTAAAAGCCAAAAATTTGTTGCTTCAATCCGGAAGAATCAATCACCGATACGGTCACTGCTGGCGCTGCAAAACCCCAATCATCTTTTTGGCGACGGAACAGTGGTTTATCGACATTGAAAAAATCAAAGGGCAAATGCTTTCCGCTGTTTCCGATGACGTGGAATGGTATCCGGATTGGGCCGGTTCCGCCCGTTTTAAGGATTGGATTGAAGGCGCCCGTGACTGGTGTGTTTCTCGCCAGCGGTACTGGGGAATTCCGATTCCGATTTGGACATGTGGTGACTGCCATGGACGATTGGTGATTGGAACCAAAGAAGAATTAAGGGAAAAAGCAAAAATTGCCGGTGACATCGAACTTCACCGCCCGTATGTGGACGATGTGAAAATTCCATGCGGCTGCGGCGGTCAAATGTCGCGTACGAAAGATGTCTTTGATGTTTGGTTTGACTCCGCGATGGCCTCTTTCGCAACTCTGGGCTTTCCGGGGCGGACGGATCAATTCGATGCGCTTTGGCCGGCGGATTTCATTGCGGAAGGTCATGACCAAACTCGCGGGTGGTTCTACTCTCAGTTAGGCGCGTCCACCGTTGCTTTTGGGAAAACGCCCTATAAAAGCGTTCTTATGCATGGGTTTACCTTGGATACCAACGGCAAAAAAATGTCAAAGAGCTTGGGAAATGTGGTGACGCCGGATGAAGTCATTGAAAAATACGGTGCTGACACGCTTCGGGCTTATGTTTTGTCGTCCAGCGCGCCGTGGGATGATTTAAAATTCAATTGGGAAGAAGTGGCAACCGTCAGCCGGACGCTTAACATTTTATGGAATGTGTATAAATTCCCGCTTCCCTATATGATTTTGGACAACTTTGACCCGGCGAAATATCCGGCAGAATCTATGGTTAAACACATGCGGGAAGAGGATAAATGGATTTTGTCCCGGCTGCAAACCATGGTTGCGGAGATGACAGAGGCGATGGATGCTAAAATGCTTCACAAGGCGGTTCGCTGCGCTTTGGATTTTATTTTGGAAGACCTTTCCCGCTGGTACATTCAGCTCATCCGCCCCCGGACCTGGACGGAGAAAAATGATCCTGACAAATTGGCGGTGTACAGCGTTCTTTATGAGACGTATGTGACGCTTTCCAAAGCAATCGCGCCGTTTATGCCGTATTTGGCGGAAGAATTGTATCAGAATTTGGTTCGGCATGTCAATCCGGATGCGAAATTGTCGGTTCATATGATGGACTGGCCGGCGCCCAAAAAAGAATTCATGGATCCGGTTCTTGAAAAGCACATGGATATTGTCCGAACGATTGTGGAAGCGTCCTCCAACGCGCGCCAAAAAGCCGGCCGCAAGCTGAGATGGCCGATTTCAAAAATCGTGGTCGCTCCGAAAAATGAGGACATAAAAACGGCGCTTGTGCGCCTGAGATCTGTCTTTTTGGATCAGACCAACGCGAAAGATGTGGAAGTCATCGGTGAAGCGGAATCCTGGGGTGAACTGGACGTTCAAATGACGCCCAACCAAAGTGTTCTCGGTCCCCGGTTTAAGCAGGATGCGAAACGTGTGGCGGACGCTCTTATTGAGGCCGGTGCCAAATCGTTAAAGGAAGCATTTGATTGCGTGGATGAAATGGAGCTGACGCTTGAAAATCAAAGTACGGTGGTCGTCACGAAAGACATGGTGATTTTTGAGGAACTCATCCCGAAAGGAATTGCCGGTGCCGAGTCCACTGCCGGAATGGTGTATGTGGACGCACGCCTTACGCCGGAACTTGAAGCGGAAGGATATGGCCGTGAAGTCATTCGCCGGGTCCAAGATATGCGAAAAGAGATGGATTTGGCGGTGGATGCTCCAATTGATGCGCAAATTCAAATTGCGGATAAGCGGGTTTTTGCCTTGGTTGAAAAGATGAAAGATGAAATCCAATCGGAAGTCCGTTCCAAGAAATTAAGTTTGATTTCCGGCAAACCGGCGGAGGGAGAATTTTCAAAAGAGTGGGATGTCGAAGGCATTTTAATGACGATTGGGATTTCGAAATCGAATTCCTGATTTTCTTTTTCTTATGCGCCGCCGCATGCGTTACAGCAACACCTTTTTAGAAAAATAAATCAAAATCGTTGGGCGGATTTTGAATTTTTTTTCAAACAGGGCATCCATTTTATTGAAAAAAAATACTGCTCATCGGTTTTATTTAAATTTTTTAAAAAACGGACGCCATAATGCGGTTTGGGCGGCATTGCAAAGAACAAACGCAGAATGAAATCACGGAATTGAAAAATAAAAGTAAAAGAAGAATTGAAAAATAAAAATAAAAGAAGAATTGAAAAATAAACGTAAAAGAAGACCCGAAAAAAAAGTAAAAAAAGAATACAAGAGATGAAAAACAGGAAAAATCCTGTTTTTCATTTTATTTCAAATCTTCATTTAAAAAATGTCGTCCGGTTCGAAATAATTTCTTTCGTGCCCACAGGACGGGCAGTTTCCGGGCGGTTCTTTTCCGACATGGACATAACCGCATTTTAAGCATTTCCAGGTAATGGCTTCATCTCTTTTGTAAAGTGTTCCGGCTTCCAATCTTTGGAGAAGTTTTTCATACCGGACTCGGTGGTGTTCTTCAACTTTTGCGATTTGACGGAAGAGGCGGGCCACATCGGTGAATCCTTCTTCGTCGGCCGCTTTGGCAAATTCCGGATACATGCTGCAAGTTTCGTATTGTTCGCCATCCATAGCAGCTTTTAAATTGTCTTTGGTGGTTCCGATGCCGTTTAATTTTTTAAATTCATCTTTGGCGTGTTGCATCTCATTTAAGGCGGTTTCCTCAAAGATTTTGGCAACATAATGGTAACCTTCTTCTCGGGCGACTTTGGCGAAATAATCGTATTTGTTTCGGGCTTGACTTTCACCGGCAAATGCGGCTTTTAAATTTTCTTCTGTTCTTGACATAAAGATATCCCTCTCATTTATGTTTGTTACTGAAAAAGCATCTCGTTTTTATTTTTAAATTTAGTTTATTTTTTAAATATTTTAATATTTTTTAAATATTTTTTATGTTTTTTGGATTGGTTTTTCGGTTGAAATTTCGTTTTTTAACAATTTGAAATGTTTTTGTTGGATAGAGTTTTAGATTTTTCAAAACTCATAAAAATAATATTGAATTGACTCTTTTCGTTCTTTATTTTCAGTCATTTTCGATTTGTTTTTGATTTTTGGTTTTTAAAATTTAAGATATGAAACACTACCCGTTCTCATATCTTAAATGATTGGGGTTGTTGAAAAAAAAGAAAAAATTGTCTTTTGTTCAACACGCCTTTTTATTTTTAATTTAATTCTTCAATTTCGGTCGCTGCTAATGAAAAATCATCCACCTCAATCTTTGGGGAACATTTGGCACAGCGGCCCTGGAATATTAAATGAGCGGTTTCGATTTCGAAATTGGGAATAATGGCATTTTCCGTAATGTAATTTGAAATGTCCGCATCAAAAATATCGTACACGGATTTGCATGATTTGCAAAATGCATGGTGGTGGAAACTGGTATCAGCATCATAATGTGCTTCATTTCCGACTTCAAATTTTACAATCTCGCTGCTATCAACCATCATATTCAAATTTCGATAAACGGTTGACAAACTAATCGTTGGAATATCCTTAGAAACTTCCGCATAAACTTCTTCTGCGGTTGGATGCGATTTAGTATTGACCAGATAATCCAAAATTTTCATCTTCTGAACAGTATTTCTCTTAATCATGATAAAACCTTAAAACCTTAAAAACCCAAAAATAAAAATCTGTTTTTGAAAAATTTTATTTGCTTTCTCGTTTTTTGTTTGCAAAAGCAAACAATTATTACAAACATTATGCTAGTAATAATATCTTTCATTTAGAGACTCAACATATTTAACATTAGTCATTTTAATTTTTTTAAGTAAAAATTATCTATTAAAAGTAACTATTATTAATTTAATAATTGATATCTCATTGAAACAGATTGACATCTTATTTTTATATTTTTTAAATGTATTTATATAAGATATTTCTTTTAGAGCAAATTTCTCTAAAATAAGTATCTTTTTTAAAACTAGGTATCAAATAATAAACCTTCACATATTTAAATATATTTTTATATTAATATGCAAATATAATATAATATAATGGAATTTATAAAATTACTATTTTTGATTGGATTTTAATTATAAACGGACTTTTGATTGGATTTTAAATCTAAAAGAACTTTTGATTGGATTTTAATTATAAACGGACTTTTGATTGGATTTTAAGTGATTTTAACTTGGATTTTAAGTGATTTTAACTTGGATTTTGATTTGGACTTAAGTGATTTTGATTGGATTTTGATTTTAATTTAGGATTTTGAGTTTGGGAATTTTTAAATACTTCCCGACGGCATGTAGAAGATTATGCTTACTTTTGTCGGCTTAGGCCTTTTTGATGAAAAAGACATCTCTTTAAAGGGGTTGGATGCGATTTTGGCGGCGGACCTCATTTATCTGGAATTTTACACCTCCCGCCTGATGGGAACAACGCTTGAAAAAATGGAAGCGCTTTATAAAAAGCCGATTCATGTGCTTTTGCGGGAAGATGTGGAGCAAAATCCGGATTGGATTCTTAATGCCCGTGATAAAAATATTGTGTTTTTAACTGGCGGCGACACCATGACGTCAACCACCCACATTGATCTTCGAATCCGAGCGGCTGACCTCGGAATTGAAACAAAGCTCATTCATGGATCTTCCATTATTTCCGCTGTTTATGGCCTGTCCGGCCTTCAAAATTACCGGTTCGGAAAATCGGTCAGTATTCCGTTTCCCTACACCAGTTCCCGCGGCAACCGTGTTGTTACGGAAACACCGTACGATACCATTTCCAAAAACAAAGAAAACGGTCTTCATACCTTAGTTTTTTTAGATATTCACGCCGAACTCGGATACATGAAAGTGTCTGATGCGCTGTGTTTGCTTTTGGAAGTGGAAAACAAGCGAAAAGAAGGGGTTATGACCCATCAAATTGCCGTTGGAATTGCCCGTGCCGGGTCCGATGATGTTTACGTCCAAGCGGATTTTGCAGATAATTATGATCATTTCGAACTTGGCGGGCCGCTTCAAATATTAGTCATTCCCGGGGATCTTCATTTTGTGGAGGCGGAAGCCTTGGTGAAACTGGCGGGCGCTCCCAAGTCTATCCAAAAAGATTCGGAAAAGTAAAGAAGAATCCGAAAAATGAAAAAAGAATGAAATAGGGAAAAAGAAAGGGAAAAAGAAGAGAAAAAGAGAGAAGAAACTATTTAAAGGGCAGTTTCTAATCTTTGGGGAAATTACGGATATGGAAAAATTAAAGATATGGAAAAATTAAGGATATTTTAGAAAACAATTTTGGGTGATTTTATGCCGGCCGATCTTTTAGAAAAAACCTTCCGATATGAACGGCTTTTATCCGCAGCTCTTGAAAAAGCGGTTCCATCTCCGATTGAATCTTCTCACATGATGAATGTCGCCAAAGACTTCAAAAGAATGGCGGATTCCTATCATAAAGACGGTCTTCATTTTATGGACCAAAAAGATTACGTCAATGCTTTGGCATCTTTTAGTTACGGTCATGCCTGGTTAGATGCCGGCGCAAAACTCGGCGTCTTTGATGTGGATGACAATATCCTTTTCACGATTTAATAAAAATATGCGGCGCTTCCGCATTTCCTCCGATTATAAAACTTCAATAAGACAACAACAGTTATAAATTCTACAATAATTCTACAATAATTCTACAAATTACACAAAAAATCCAATAATGTTCAACTTATAAAATTCACAAAATTAAAATTATAGAGCCGACTATTAAATTATAAAAAATTATAAAAAATTATAACGAACTATAAAAATCAACATAACAACATAAGTACAATTAATAAATTTAATACAACGGAGCTTTAAAAAATGCCGAATTATAATGTTTATCTTGAGGGAGCCTGGCTGGTGAAAGATGTCGCAACCGGTGAAGACGCTATCGGAATTGCGCTGGCTGAAGCCGGAAAACGTTTAAATCCGAAATTGGATTATGTAGACGTAGAGGTCGGAACCATGGGCTGTGCAGCGTGTGGTGAAGAATTCATGAGTGCGTATTTGGTGGCGGACACCGCAATCGTCGGCTTGCTTTTCCAAATGAAAGTATATGAAGCCGAAACGGAAGAACACGCGTCTCGAATTGCCAAATCCGTAATCGGAAAGGCGCTGCGGGATGTTCCGCTTAAAGTCGTCGAAGTCGAAGAGTTTTAACGATTTTTCGGTTATCGGATAATTGCCGGCTCCGGCAATTCTTTATCCCTTTTATTTTTGATTTTTAAAATGATTGATGTTTTTTCATTTCATTTCGCTTCATTTCATTTCGCTTCATTTCAATTTATTTTATTTCGCTTCATTTCACTTTAATTCATTTCATTTTACTTTATATTCATTTTTTTTAATTTTTCAGGTGTTTTTCAATGGTAAAACTCATCTCCGTGACCGGACACACTTCTTTGGATTATTTGCTGACGGTGGAAAAAATCATCGGCCCGAATCAGTCCTCTCCCATTTTAAAATGTGAAACCAACTTTGGCGGCGGTGCGGCAAATGTTGCGGCCGGGATGGCAAAATTGGGGGGAGCGGTTCAGTTGATTTCACCGGTTGGGGATGATTTTGTGTCATCCGAGTATGAAAAGCATCTGTCGGAGCTGGGCGTGGATTTATCCCGACTTTACCGGATGGAAAACGAGCAGCTGTCCAAAGCATTTGTCATCACCGACCGCTTTTCCAATCAGTCGACTTATTTTTATTGGGGCGCCGCCGGAAAATTGAGCAGCTTGGAGCCGCCAAATGTGGATTTTGTCCACATGTCAACGGCGGATTGTTTTTTCAACGCAAAAATTTCAGAGTCGGCCGGATTTGTTTCATTTGACCCGGGACAAGATTTGGTCACTTACAAAAAAGAACCGTTGCAAACGATTTTGAAAAATACGAATCTTCTTTTCGCCAACCGCCATGAAATCAAAATGGTTTGCGACATTTCCGGATATACGTTTGAGGAACTCAAAAACATGATTGATGTCATTGTTGTGACTTATGACAAAGAAGGCAGTATTCTTTATTCTTGCGGAAATGTGGGGTTTGACGGGGAAAATATTAAAATCGGCCAGCGCCGTGAAAAAACGGAAATAAAAATCCCACCGGTTTTGGTTCAATCGGTCGACCCGACCGGAGCCGGGGACGCGTACAAAGCCGGATTTCTTGTCGCGTTTACCAAAGGATATTCCCTGCCGGTCTGCGGAAAAATAGGTGCCGTCACCGCATCTTTCGTGGTGGAAAAAATCGGATGCCAAACCAATTTGCCGGACTGGGTTGCCATGGAAAAGCGGTACAAAGAACACTTTTTGGAATCAGAGTTGGTTTTAAAATAAAAGTAAAATAAAACAAAACTAAAAGTAAAATAAAAGTAAAACAAAACTAAAAGTAAAATAAAACAAAACTAAAAGTAAAAACCAATTCATTTAAAATTTGAGGGATTTATGAGACTCGGCGCACTGGTTTCCGGCGGGAAAGATTCGGTTTTTGCCGTTTGGAAAATGTTAGCGGCCGGACATGATGTTGTCTGCCTGATTTGTTTGGTTCCAAAAAATAAAGAATCCTATATGTTTCATTCCATCAATATGGGCTTGGTCCAAGACATTTCCGACGCGTCCGGAATTCCTCTTTTGTACCAATCCACAAACGGTGTCAAAGAAAAAGAATTGGACGACTTGAAAAGCGCGCTAATGGATGCGAAATCCAAATATGGAATTTCCGGAATATGTTCGGGCGCGATTGAGTCGGAATATCAAAAGAAGCGGGTGGATGACGCTTGCCGGAAATGTGATTTGCAATCCTTTTCCCCGCTGTGGAAATTCGACCCGGAAACACTGATTTCGGAGATGATTCATTCCGGGATGGAAATTATTTTTGCGGCGGTTGCCGCCGATGGCTTGGATGAAAAGTGGCTGGGACGGCAATTGAATGCGGACGCTCTTTTGGATTTAAAGCGGCTGCATGAATTAAAATATGTCCATATCGCCGGCGAGGGCGGCGAATTTGAAACGGCTGTTTTGGATGCCCCTTTTTTTAAAAAGAAAATCGTTCCGGTGAATACGAAAAAATATTGGCTGAAAAACCGCGGATGTTTCCGTATTTTGGAAACACGGTTGGATGACAAACCGTAAAAATCAGAAATAAGTTACATATGATGAGGCATGCGAAAAGTATGACATCCGCGTATCTGCATGAAACTCATGAAATCATGAAACTTATGAAATTCGTATGAAATGAAGAGGAGGAGAAACAGGTGAATTCATCCGGAGTTGGTCCAAAACCGGCGATGTTTTTTGAGCCGTTGCCCGACAACAAAGTCAAATGCCATCTTTGTTCCCGCCGCTGTCTGATTTTTCCGGGGAAAACCGGGTTTTGCCGTATTCGAAAAAACATAAGCGGGAAACTTTATTCTTTAAATTACGGGATGGTTTCCTCCAAAGCCATCGATCCGGTTGAAAAAAAACCGGTTTATCATTTTTTGCCGGGCACCACAACCTATTCTTTGGGAACCATCGGCTGCAATTTCAAATGCCTGCACTGCCAAAATTGGCGGATTTCCCAAGTTTTGTTTGAAAATAAAAACAATTCGGATTTGGATTCGGACACCGGTTTTTTATGTTATGGTCCGGAGAAGTATGACGAAGAAATAACGCCGGAAGAAGTTATTTTCCGCGCTCTTTTTTTGGAATCCAAAAGCATTTCTTTTACGTACAATGAGCCGACTCTTTGGTACGAATTCATCTACGATACCGCTGTTTTGGCCAAAGAAAACGGCCTTTATGTAATTTTGGTGACCAACGGATACATGACACCGGAGGCGCTTTTAAAACTCGCGCCGTTTATTGATGTTTACCGGGTGGACATCAAAGCCTTCAACACGAATTTCTATTCAAAAATCGCCCAAGCCGATTTGGAGCCGGTTTTACTGTCCGCCAAAAAAGCTAAAGAATTGAGGTTGCATGTGGAAGTTGTCACGCTTTTGATTCCGGGGCAAAACGATGACCCGCGAGAAATAAAACAGATGGCGGATTGGATTTTTCAAAATCTCGGAAAAGAAACGCCGGTTCACCTCAATGCGTTTCATCCGGATTACCGGTTCACCGATGTTTCCCACACACCGCTGTCTCTTTTGGAGAATTCCAAAAAAATATTAAACGATGCCGGACTGGACTACGTTTACATCGGAAACATCGAATCCAAATACAGAAACACATACTGTCCGGACTGCAAAACCTTGCTGATTCATCGAAGTTATTCGCTTGCGGATTTTGTGAATTTAAAAAAGGATAATGGAAAGCATATTTGTGAAAAATGCGGCCGGGAAATTTATCTTTTTGACCCTTGATTTTTTATTATTTTTTTTATTATTTTCAAAAAAGCCAGCTCTTTTATTTTTTTTGAAAAAAGCCAGTTCTTTTATTTTTTTTGAAAAAAGCCAACTCTTTTATTTTTTTTGAAAAATTAGTCATATGTTTTTAAATTTTTCGGAATCTTCTTCACGTGTTTTTAAATTTTTCGGAATCTTCTTCATGTGTTTTTAAATTTTTCAGGATTTTTTCTTTATTTTTGACATTTTTTGAGGTTCATTATTTTTTGAATATTTTTTTGAAAAACGCTTTATAGGTTTGAGTTGTTTTACCAGAAAATAATTAAAAACTTTTATTTTTTATTTGACTTGGTAGGATTCATTTTTTTCATGGTGATTTTATGAAGTATTCAGGAAACAGTTCAGACCGCTTTGCGATTCGAAAAATTATCGCCCGTGAAATTTTAGATTCACGCGGCAATCCGACTGTGGAAGTAGATATTTTTACCGACAAAGGATTCGGCCGGGCCGCCGTTCCGTCGGGCGCGTCCACCGGAACGCATGAAGCTTTGGAAATGCGCGACGGAGACAAAAGCCGGTTCATGGGGAAAGGTGTCTTAAAAGCGGTGGAAAATGTCGGAAAAATTTCCTCCACTCTTATCGGCATGGATGTCCGAAAGCAGCGTGAAATCGATATGTTGATGCTTGAAATGGATGGCACCGACAACAAATCCAATCTGGGGGCAAATGCGATTTTGGGCGTTTCCATGGCGGTCGCAAAAGCCGCGGCGGACAGCTTAAATGTTCCGCTTTACCGGTATTTGGGCGGCTCCAACTCGTTTAGCCTTCCGGTTCCGACATTAAATGTGCTGAACGGCGGAAAACATGCCGGAAACGATTTGGCGATTCAAGAATTTATGATTCAGCCGGTCGGCGCCGAAACTTTTAAAGAGGCGATTCAAATGGGCGCCGAAACCTATCACGCACTTGGAAAATACCTTCAGGAATCCTATGGCGCATCCTCGGCAAACGTCGGTTTTGAAGGCGGTTACGCCCCGAAAATGGAAAAAACAACCGAAGCCATGGACGCTTTAATGATTGCGATTGACCGTGCCGGTTATTCCGAAGAAGACATTAAAATCGGTTTAGATGCCGCAGCTTCTGAATTTTTTGACGGCGAAAATTACAAACTCGACGGCGAAGTCATGACCCCGGAAGAGTTGACCGCTTTTTATATTGAACTTGTGAACAACTATCCGATTTTGTCCATTGAAGATCCGTTCCACGAAGAATCGTTTGAGGACTTTGAAAACTTAACCGGAGAACTCTGGGAAACCATTATCGTCGGCGATGATTTATTTGTCACCAATCCGGAAAGAATTGCCAAAGGAATTGAATGCGGTGCCGCAAATGGTCTTTTGTTAAAGGTCAACCAAATCGGAACACTTTCGGAAGCGATTGATGCCGCAACGCTGGCCACCCGAAACGGATTCTCCTTATTTGTCAGCCACAGGTCGGCTGAGACGGAAGACACAACGATTGCTGACCTCGCGGTCGCGCTTGGGGCCGACATGATTAAAACAGGAGCGCCGGCCCGCGGAGAGCGGACCGCCAAATACAACCAACTTCTCCGGATTGAAGAAGAATTGGGAGACGCGGCTGAATATGTCCGGCTTTAAGCCGGCATTTTTATTTTTTTAATTTTTAATTTTTTGCCATTTGTTGTTCTTTTTTATGCCGCTGCCATGTGCATTAGGACAACAATTTTTAACAATTCTGTAAAAATAGCATATTGATTTTATCATATTTTTTGATTTTTGCCGCATCGTTTTTCTATTTTTTTTCCGGCATTGCTGAATTTTTCAACCAAATATTTCCAAAATATCCCCTACGACATCTGTTTCATATGAAAAATCCGAAAAAATCGAAATGCAAAGCATCTCGATTTTTTGGGAGGATTTTCTTGGGATTGGATAATTTCAATCCCTCCTCCAAAAATTTCGCGACCGAAGAAAGTGGCGTTTGCGCAATGAATTTTGGCGGCATTCTGTCCTTTTTCATCCTTTGAAAAACCCGCACAGAGAGGTTTTTGTTACGTTTTGTCGCTTAAAATCAAACGCAATCCGATGACCGTTTTCTCGATGTCTTTTGTTGGAATGGAGAACAAAAGTTCGTCGTCGGTGATTTTGGTATATGCCCGGCTGCCGCTGCATCCAATCGTCATATTTGGCTTTGCGGTCTTCATCACATGGGCAACCGCATCGGAACAGACACTTTGTTTTCCGGAAAAAGCCGCTTCAATCCGCCCGCCGTCCTCAAATTCATATCCTTGGGTGAGCAACATGGCTTGTTTGGGCGTGCAAATAAAAATCACAACGTCCGGAATGAATTTTGTGGATTCCAAGGGCGCGTAAAGCGCAGAAATCCGGGTCTTCGGACCCAAAAACGTAATCAAATCCACGGTTTTTTTGGCACTTTCCACGGTTTTAAAATGATGGAGGCCGTCACAATAAAACTGTCCGCTTCGGACTTTGTCCGGAAGTTCTCCTAAACCCAATGCGGCAGCGCCGCCTTTGCATTGATGATCTTCATAACCGGTTGAAAAACTCTCTTTGGTCCGCCGGACATAATCTGTCATTTGGCAGTGACGCATTTGTTTGTCTATTTTTTCCATACCGGCGGGAATCTCGGATTCCTTTCCCGGAGAAATCAATTTAACGCCGACAGGAGACCCTTTCAAATTCAAAAGGCTTTTCAGTTCATTTCCATAGTCATTTAACTTTCTTTGATCGATTGGATTCAAAATTTCCACCTCAAATCCGTTTTCATTGCAATTGTATATTAAATCTTTTAATCTCACAGGATTCTTTTTTAATCTCTTAACAAAATTCTTTTTTAATATCCTTTACAGGATTCTTTTTTAATCTCTTAACAAAATTCTTTTTTAATATCCTTTAACATTCTTTTATTTGAAATAATTGTAAACTTAATGAAAAAAGATTATCATTTCTATTCCTTTTTTTAAAATGAAATCCTCATTAAAATTGCCAAATGTATATATATTTTTCTATTATTATATAAAGTCAGACATAGGACTCCGATTTTAGAAATCTCATTTCAGTTCTTAAAAATATTGTCGGCCCATTATGTTTTTTATTGTATGATTTTTTAAAAAAACGGTCCCGAAATCCTCAAAAAAATAGGAATCATCCATAATGTTCTTATAATACCTCGTTTTAGTACAGAAAAGGCCTTCAAAAAGAGAATCAGCCGATTTTAATGATAATACATGAGAAATATGCAAGAAAAATGTAGAAACATACCGTATAAACATAAAATTGTAAAAACTACATAATCGTATTGTAAAAACATCTTAAAAGTAAAAATACGGTTCAAGAGCTTCATATTATCATTATTTTTCAAAAAACGAACAAAAAACATCCGGTCATGCTTTTTGCAGGACAGATGCTTTTTTTCAGGTGATTGAATGAGTAAAACAGTAGAGTATAAACCAACAACAAGACATGAGGGACACACCAATTTGGTCTTAACGGTCGACGACGAAGGAATTGTCGAATACGGTGCCTACCACAGCGTAACGCCGGTTCGCGGTTTTGAAAAGTTTTTGACCGGAAAAGTTGCCGAATTCGCACCGATTGCCGTTTCCAGATTCTGCGGCATTTGCCCGACTTCCCACTCCGTCTCCGCCGTCGAATGTATCGAAGATGCTTGCGGGATTGAACCCACAAAAGACGGTTTAATTTTAAGGGAACTCACCGGCATTGGAAACAAAATGCAATCCCACCCGCTTCACCAGTTCTTGATTTCTCCGGACTACGTTCCGGAAAAAGACCGCGTGGAAGTCATCAAAAGAATCCAGGAAATGAGACGCATCGGTCAATATTTCGTGGACACGATCGGCGGCGAAGCGATTCACCCGCCCAACGTCAAAATCGGCGGAATGGCTAAAAATATCACACCGGAAGCCAAAAACAAATTGATTGACCGCTGCAAAGCCTACCAAAAGCTCGCGGAAGAACAATCCGAATACATGATGAATCTTTTTAACAAAGGAAAGTTGGCAGACGGAACAGACATTCCCGAAAAACTCGGTTACCACAATTTCCCAACCTTGGCCACCAGTTTGACCTACCGTGACCGTTCCTTGTATAACCACGCCGACACCGTCGAAGTGTCGCCGTTTGAAATTTTCCCCAAAGAAGTCGCCCTCCATGCCTGCACCAACGTTCCCAAATACAAAGGCAGTTTGGTTGAAGTCGGACCTCGCGCCCGGATGGCAAAATTCGAAGGTTTCAAAGAAAAAGGAACGCTCGGCATTCACAAAGCCCGCGCGCTTGAAATGTGCCACTACGCCCCGCGCGCACTTGACCTTCTCGACGCCCTCAACACAAACGGCGCTCCACGTTCGGAAAGCCCGATTGTCGGCGACGGCGAAAAAGTCGGTGTCGGACCCTTTGAAGCCGCCCGCGGCCACAACGTTCACACGGCGGTCATTGACCGGACCGGAAGAATCGTGGACTACACCGCCATTGTCGCAACCACTTGGAACATTCCGATTATCGGAACCGCAACCATCGGACAACATTACAAGTTTGCTGAACACGTTGCCCGGGCCTATGACCCTTGCGTTTCATGTGCGACTCACATGATTGTCAAAGACCAAGATGACAAAATCATTGACGAAAAGGTGTTTCAGTAAAGTTTGACCCATCCATTACCAAAACGCGCGTCAAAAAAGAGATGAAAATTAAAGGATGAAAGAGAGGGTTTAGAGTTGCCAAAATATTTGGAAAAGGAAGTTCTTGTGCTGGGGTGTGGAAACATCCTGTTTGGAGACGACGGATTTGGTTTTCATGTCGTCAACCGGCTCAACGAAATAAAAAATTCGACCAAAAAAGACGCTTTACCGTTAAGTTCCGATCAACTCGGAATTATTGATGCCGGAACCGGTGCGTCTCATTTCATTCTCTCTTTGATTGACGAAAACACAGTGATTCGAAAAATAATCATTGTCGACATTGTCGATTACGGGTTGGCTCCCGGGGAAATGATTCGGCTGTATCCTAAAGATTTGCCAAAAATTCCGAAATATCAAATTGATGCGCATGATATGCCGCTTGCGGGAATGCTGGTTGATTTGAATCGTGATTTTGGAATTGATGTCGTGGTCATCGGCTGTCAGTACAAAAATATGCCGGCGCCGGACATTTGCATGGACCTTTCCGATGAAGTTTCGTTATCGGTGGAAAAAGCGGCAGACATGGTTTTGGAAGAATTGAATTGTTTGAAAGATTAAGGATTGATTGATAAAAAATTGGGTGATAAATTGGTAAGAGTCTCACACGTCCATTTAAGCGGATGTACGGGGTGTCTCATTTCTTTTGCAGACACTTATGAAAAACTTTTGGATATTTTGCAAATGGTTGACTTGGTTTATGCGCTGACTTTGGCGGATGAATTCACACGGGTCACGGAAAGCGAGGATAAACTGACGATTGAGCGGGCTTATCCGGAAAATGTTGACATTGCGCTTGTGGAAGGCAGTGTTTGTTTGGATGATCATCATGCGGTGGAACTCATTCAAGATGTGCGCGCGAAAACAAAAATCGTGGTCGCTCTTGGAGGTTGTGCAACGACCGGGTGTGTGACCCGGTTCAGTCGCGGTGGACAAAATCCGCAGCCGACACATGCCGCGTTCGTGCCGATTTCTGCGGTTGTCCCGGTGGACTTTGCGATTCCGGGATGCCCGCCGTCCACCGACGCGATTGTGAAGTTCGTCGTGGCGGCGCTTGAAGGCGATACGGACTACTTGGAGCCATATGCCGAATTCGTGAAAAACAAAGATGCCAGTGGAGATGACTTGTGGAAACGCGTCATCAGCCAGGGTCTTTGTATGGGCTGCGGTTCGTGTTCCGCGTCCTGTCAAGTGCGTGCGATTGAAATGTTTGACGGAAAGCCGGACGTTCGGATGGAGCTTTGCATTAACTGCGGCTCTTGTATCATGCAATGTCCGAGAATCAGAATGCCAAAGGCAAAGGGAATTTTGGGGGTTTAAATATGTCAAAACCGGTTGGAGAATTTATTTCCGTTATTGCCGCCCGGTCTACGGATCCTGAAATCTTAAAGAGATCCCAAGACGGCGGAATTGTATCGGCCGCGTATGTTTATGGTTTGGAAAACGGTCTTTTGGACGGGGTCATTGTGGCCAACACCGAAGACGGATTTTCTCCAAAACCCAAAATCGCCCGGACCAAAGCTGAAATTTTGTCGGCGAGCGGAACCAAATATTCCTTGTGCCCGAATGTGTCGATGGTTAAAAGTGCCGTTCGTGAATACGCGCTTGAAAAAGTTGGATTTGTCGGAACGCCGTGTCAGATTATTGCCATGCGCAAAATGATGCAGTACCCCGCCGGATTCCGTCTGACCGCCGGAAATATCGGTCTTGTGATTGGTATTTTCTGTATGGAAAATTTCCCGTACGAAGGAATGAAAACCTTGATCGAGCAGTATGCTGATGTGAAAATGAACGACGTTTTAAAAACCGATATCGGAAAAGGAAAGCTCTTTGTCTATCCCAAAGACGGCAGTGAGCCGCGTACGATCCCGATTAAGGAAACCATGCCGTATGAGCAAAAAGCTTGTCACGTCTGTATGGATTACACATCGGAATATGCGGATTTTTCGACCGGATCGGTCGGCTCTCCGGACGGCTGGAGCACGGTTCTTATCCGCAACCAGCGCGGTAAAGATTTCATTGACAAAATGATTGCCGACGGCAAGCTTGAAACCAAGCCGATTGACATGGAAGGAAAAGTCGGTTTCCCGCTTCTTGAAAAATTATCCGTGGATAAAAAGACCAGAAACGCCAAGGAAATCGAGCACAGAGTTGCCATGGGGCTTCCGGTTCCGTATTAAACGGAAAAACTTTTTCAATGCGACAAAGTTTTACGCATTCATTTCAAAAATCACCTCAAAAGGAAAAAAGAGAAAATCATTTAATCATTTTCTCTTTCTTTTTGGAAAAAGTGTCGGTGGTTTATTTTTTTGTTTATCTTTTGCTTTTGTTTTTTGCTTTTTCTTTTTGCTTTCTGTGGCGGCACAAGCATTGCGTTATAGCGACATTTTTGGATTATTTTTCAGCAAAAACGGTGGGCATTTTTTTTCAAAAAACGTAAAAAAACACAAAAAAATACAAAATTATAAAGCATAAAATGCAAAATGCAAAATATAAATGCAAAATATAAATGCAAAATATAAATGCAAAATATAAATGCAAAATGTAAAATGTAAAATATAAATGCAAAACATAAAATACAAAATACAAATTATTCTACTCAATCAAACTCCGGAAAACTCGGACGCGCATCGCGTCCGAATTTTTCGGAAAAAAAATACGCGTATGATCAAAAATATGTAGCAAAACCGCAGAAAATGGTGGGAAAATGCAGTAATTTTGAGACCGTAAGCAGTTACAGTAATTTTGAGACTGTAAGCAGTTACAGTAATTTTGAGACTGTAAGCAGTTACAGTAATTTTGAGACTGTAAGCAGTTACAGTAATTTTGAGACTGTAAGCAGTTACAGTAATTTTGAGACTGTAAACGGTCGCGGCAAATCTAAATCTAAATATACAGTCGCGACAATAACAATTCAGCAGCTTTGGGCTCATTAATAATTTATAAATGGATTATCTTCATCCTATTTTAGAATAGTTTGAATATAATATCATATAGTGAATAAAATAACTTTATAATCTTTGATTTTGTTTTAACATTCGTTATTTTATATTTTTAGTCGGTTTAGTTTTTATTCAATGAATAATTTTAAAAATAGGTGATATGATGGCCGATTTTTCAAAATATTTAGGAAAGGAAGAGCGTGTGCTCAATTCCGTTGACATGAAAGATGAATCTCTTTACACATCCAACAACCCGGCAGCGGCCGAATGGAAAAGTTGGACGACACTTGTTTTGACCAACAAACGTTTCTTTTCGCTCAGCAAAAGAGGCTTGAGCATGCGGGAATTCCGCTTGGAAGATGTGGTGTCGACCGGCTGGGTATATCATCCGCAATGGGGACGCCTCGTTGGAATGTTTCTCAATTTGATTATCGCCGCCGTTTTACTTTACTTTACGCCGGCACTTGTGGATTCCTTGTCTTCCTTTTTGGTCGGCAATTATTCCATCGATGCGTCCGAAATCGTATTTTATGTGGATATTGTCCGCTATTTCATCTACATCATCGCCGCTCTTCTGATTTTGGGTGCGCTTTATGACATCTTCGCCTACTTCTTTTACAAAAGAACCACATTTATGATGTCCACCAAAGACGGAAAAGAATACCGCTTTTTGCTGCGCGGGCGCCGCAGCCAAATGGATGAATTCCGCATGTCCGTCCAAGACGCCAAAGATTTGTATTTGGAAGAAACCGAAAACCGCTACTTTGACAAGATGCGCTCGGTTCTGTTCAACCAATCCAATTACGAATTCGCGCTCAACAACGCGGCTTCTCAACAAAAATCTCAGCTCTCCGGCGATTCAACCCAACGCATCGGCGGCAATAATGCCAAAACCATTTCCGGCAGTTCCGCAAAATCCATTGACGGCGGCAAAACCGGACAAATTTCGGCTTCCGAAGTCAAACAATTGGGCGGCGAAGCCGGTGATTTCATGAGCCAAGTGAAAGTCGTATTCACGGAACTTGGATTTGACATCACGACACTTCAAAACGGCAAAGGCGCCGATATGATTCTTTCCGGGGACGGACAGCGGTATGCCGCATCAGTCATTGGAAAAGAACGCGTGGTCACAACCACCGATGTTTTAGAAATTGCGGAGGCACGTGACTTTAACCGGTGTGATTTCGGCGTTTTGGTGTCCGAAGGCGATGTCTCAGCCGACGTCCGCCATTTTGCCGAACAAAAGGGAATTAAAATCATTGACTTAAATGAGGCGTCCGGGGTTCGAAAGTAAACCCCGAATTTCTTTTTTTTATTTTTTATTTTTTTGTTTTCAATTTTAATATAAATCCAACAGAATACTAAGATTATTTTTTAATTTAAAATAATGAAATAAATTGATTCATTATGGAAAAACGTTTTTATGAAAAAATAAAATCCAAAGACATTGAGATTTTATCCCTGCTTTTTGTTATTTTTATCTGGGAACTGGTCGCGGGTTTTATTGTTCAAAATCAATTTTATATGCCAAGCTTTCATGGAGTTATTCTTGCTTTTGTACAATTAGTTCAAAATGGAACACTCATCGAAGATACCGCCACTAGTCTTTATCATTTTGCCGGCGGTTTTTTTATGGCGCTTATGTTTGGTCTTCCAATCGGAGCCGGCATGGGGTGGTTTCCAAAGATAAACAGGATCATTTCGCCTCTTGTTGAAATTCTTCGCCCTATTCCTCCGCTGGCCTGGGTTCCTTTCTCAATAATCTGGCTGAAATTGACACATGCTGCAGCAGCATTCATTATTTTTGTAGGCATGTTTTTTCCGATTGTTTTAAACACTTATTCCGGATTTAAAAATGTCCCGAAAGTATATGTTGAAGCCGCAAAAGTTCTCGGTTGCACGGAAAATAAACAATTGATCCGCTACATTGCCTTTCCAGCCGCATCTCCCATGATTCTTTCCGGAATCCGGATTTCAATGGGAGTTGGTTGGATGTGTTTGGCAGCGGCTGAAATGTTTGGGGTCAGTAACTCTGGAATTGGGTATAATCTTTGGTTTTATTACAATCTTCAAAGAATGGATTATGTTGTTGTTTACATGCTTCTGTTGGGACTTTTGGGTCTTCTCTTGGATTTTCTATTCCGGCATTTCATTTCAAACAGAATTTTAAAATGGCAAAAAGGAATAGTTATTTAAAATCATCCAAATCCATCTCAATCCATTTTTTGTCCGCTATTCTTATATGCTTTTCATTTGTAATTCTCGGGCATGATTCCAAGAGTTTTGATTCCGCTGCGCCCCGACAATCCTAAATCGCGGTTGTCTCCGGTCTTATCGGAAGAGGAACGCCAAACGCTTTTTTTACTCATGCTTGAACATGTTGTTTCTGTTCTGAAGCGTGCCGGAATTTCACAGCTGGATTTGCTGTCAACCACCGCTCTTTCCAAATCCATCGAAACATCTGTTTTGTCTCTCTTTTGTGACAGCGGCAACGGCAGTGATGGCGGTAACGGTGACAGTTTCGCTTCCTTCTTAACCGACGAGCGGGATTTGAACTCGGCGGTTAACGCTTATTTAAAAAAATCGGCGGCACCGATTCTTATTGTGATGGCGGACTTGGCGCTTCTTCGGCCTGAAAACATTCTCCAAATGGTTCGTCCGCCTGTGGAAAAATCGCAGGTATATGGCCGGCTCATTCGCGTCGCTCCCGGAAAAGGCGGGGGGACGAATATGATTTTTATCGGCGCGCCGGATGTTTTTGATGTCAAATATCACGGACAAAGTTTTAAAAAACATGTGGATGAAGCCCAAGATCTCGGGCTGTGTTTGGAAATTTATGACTCATTTTATGCGTCCATTGACATTGACGAGCCGGGGGATTTAACGGAACTTTTGATTCATGGGGAGGGGCCGTTGCGGGAATTTGCCGACAAAACGCTGAGTCTTTTGGAGACCAACGGAAGAAACCGATTTGAACATAAAAAGTAAAAATCAAATGTGGAAATGATAGAAACGATTCAATGTGTAAAACACAAAAGTAAAAGTGCAAATAAAACACAAAATTGTAAAAGTACAAAATTGTAAAAGTACAAAAGCAAATTTGCAAATTAAAAGCAACAAAGGCTTTTTAGGGATAAATCATATATAGCAGATGATATTTATACACCTTTTATATCTCTTTCCATTTATAAATTATTTGTTTTCATTTTTAAAAATTATTGAATATTTTTTCAGGACGGGTAACCGTTTTTTAACCCCCGAAATTCCAGGTGAATACCAGTGACAGTCACAATCAACCGAAATAAGTGCGGCTATTGCGGGGCCTGCGTCGCGGTTTGCAGTACGCTTGCTCTTGAATTGAAAGAAGTCCGAATTGAAGTGGATGAAGGACTTTGTAATCATTGCTCTTTTTGTAAAAAAGTGTGTCCGGTCGGCGCGATTGAGGTGAAAAGATGAGTGTCGAAATGATGGATGAATACGATGTTGTCGTGATTGGCGGGGGTCCGGGCGGTGCGATGGCGGCTCGATATGCGGCAGCCGGCGGTTTATCCGTTCTGTTGATTGAAAAGCGTCAGGAAATCGGAACGCCGGTCCGCTGCGCTGAAGGTGTCGGTCTTAAAGATATGGACCGGTTTTTGGATTTGGAACCCCGGCATATTTCCCAGCCGATTAAAGGCGCAACCATTTACGCGCCGGACGGAACCGCCATGAAGCTCCGCTCTAAAAATGATGAAGTAGCCGGCTACATTTTGGAACGCAAAGTCTTTGACCGGTCGCTTGTGGAAGCAGCCGCCCGTGCGGGAGCGAGCGTTTTTACCAAAACGTCGGCTTTGGGCCTGATCATTGAAAAAGGAACGGTTGTCGGCGTCCGGGTGTCTCGCATGGACAAAGAAAAGGAAATCCGGTGCAAAATTGTGATTGGCGCGGATGGGACAGAGTCCAAAGTCGCCCGCTGGGCGGGGCTTGTGTCCGCCATTAAATTAAAAGATATCGAATCCGGTGTTCAGTACTTGATGACCGACATTGATATTGATCCGGACAACATTGAATTGTATATGGGAAACCGGTATGCTCCGGGCGGATATGTTTGGATTTTCCCCAAAGGCAAAGACCGGGCGAATGTCGGAATCGGTCTTTTGGCCAGCAAAATAAAAGAAGAGCGACCGATTGATTATTTGAATAAGTTTGTCCAAGAACGATTCCCGAACGGCAAAATCGCAGAAATGAATTTTGGCGGAATTCCGGTGTCGGGTGGAAATGTTCCGATTTACGGCAAAGGCGTGATGATTGTCGGGGACGCGGCGCAACTCACTGATCCGATTACGGGCGGCGGCATTAAATGCGCGCTCTTTTCCGGAGAATTTGCGGGAAAAGTGGCGGCAAACGCGGTCAATTCCGGGGACTGGTCGGAAAAAGCGCTGTCCAAATACAAAACCGAATGGGACAAAATGTATGGCCGTTACATGCGTATAAATCTGATTTTGAAAGATTATTATGTGGACATGACGGATGAGGAAGCTAACAAATTGGCACGTGAGCTTGCGAAAAAGGATTTCACGGGCGTCATGGAAATTCCGGAATTGGTCAAAGTTTTATCTTCGGTCGATAAGAAATTGTTGTTAAAGCTTGGAGCCGCCTATATCGGATTTTAATGTCCGGTTTGGCGTTTTCCATTCTTTTTTTATTTTTTCCTTTTCTTTTTCTTTCTTTTTTTAGTTTTTGTTGTTTTGTTGTTGTTTTGTTTTTCTATCCGGGCAGCATGCGCGCGCGTTATGGCACCCGTTTTTGAGAATTTTGATAAAAACGGCGGACTTTCTTTTCATTCTCTTGAACCCGATTTTTATTTTATCTATTTTATTTTTATTTTATAAATTTATATTTATGAATTTATTATATCTCCTTGTTAAATAAATCATAACTTTTCTTTTTTATTTACATTTTTTTTGTTTTTTGGATCCTGCCAGCTGAAAATTTAAAGTTTTCTGATATCTGTTTTTATTTTTAAAAACGTTTTTTCAATACTTTTCGGGTTAATATCTTTTAATTATCTAAAAAATCGGGATCATAAGGATTGAATTAAATGAAAAATGACCATTATAATTTATTTTATGAATCGTATAATAAAATATTCTAAACATAAGAAAGTATATATATTAAAAAGTTATTCTTTAAAATACATATCATTTAATAAATATCGGCAAATAATCTTGAATTAATAAATGGGGACAAATATAAATGAAGACGAGAAAGTTCGCATTTCTGGCTGTTTTGGCTCTTCTGTTGCTTGCGGCGCTTTCCATTCCGATTTTTGCTTCCGACGTGTACGGATGCGGTGAAAAAAACAAGCAAACTTATGCCGCTGCTTCTTATTCTCTGGAAAATAATACGGTTGCGAACGCAACCGAGTACAGTTATTATGTGACGGATTGCAGTTTTGATTTAAACGAAGGCGATTCTTCTTCCAACGATTCAACTTTTGAAGAAGCCGGGTTTGAATTCTAACGTTTTTGCCGGATTTGAATTCTAATGTTTTTGCCGGATTTGAATTTTTATTTCCAGCAAATTCTTTTTTGATTTGATTTTTCTTCATTTTGTCTTTTTTGACTTTATTTTTCTTTGCTTTTCTTCGTTTTTCTTTATTTTTCTTCGTTTTTCGTTTTCATTTACATTTTCTGCACGTTCGGGCAAAACTAATAATAGAACTCCTTGCCAATGGGTCTTATTCAAAAATATTCAAATGGGATTTTTATGGGAAAAGGAAATGTGAAATTCGCAGAGCGTCAGGTTGGTTTTTATCGTGTTTTGTGTGAATTAGATCAAGAGCCGTTTCCTTTTATGGACGTCATTGATGAGTATCGTCACGAGTTGAGGTTCAGCAATCCGGATAGGATTCAAAAAATATTTGCTTTGCCTCATTTTGGTCAAATTCTTTTTCTCGAATTCAAAGAATATACGTATCGGGGTGACAATGTTCGCGGCAAATTTTATTGTTTGAGCGAAGCGGATTTTCCTCCTCAGATTCCGTCTGATCTCGAAGATCCTTTTTTTGAATCTGAGAAATCCAAAGCCGTTCATTTTTATTATTTCCCGGAGGAACAAATCATCGGAGGCGAATTAAAGCCGGGCGCTGATGTTGAAAAAATTGGATTTTATTTGGAAACGGTCATGAAAAATATCTTTCCAAATCCCCCTTCTTTTGAATTTGAGATTTCCCGCGTCTGTTCTTCCAAGTCCGGCGAAGAATTGTTTAAAACGGTGTGGGTCGAAAATAATTCCAACAAGATTTATCAAGAAATTTTAAAGGCGTATGCGGAATTGTCGGATTTGTTTTAACATTTTTTAAAAAACCGGTCAAATCGGACCGGTCTCTTTTACAATCGAGCGGATGCCGTACATGCGGATTTTGTCTTCGACGTGTTTGAAGGTGTCTTGGATAATTCCGGCGGCCGGCTTGGATGTTTTTTGAAGGAAGGACTTTATGAGGATTCCGATAATAAATGGGAGAGCCATGACGATGATGCTTGGAGAAATCTTTTTGTGGTAAATGAGAAGCATGTCGATGATCGTTAATGTGGAGAAGATGAGGATTCCTGCAATCGTTGTAATTTCTTGAGGATTTTTTTCGGGGAATACTTGGATGAAGAGGTAGGTTATTCCTCCGGTAAGAAGGGAGCCGATGAGGAAAAGGGCGAGGAAGTAACCAGCTGTTATTATTGATTTTATGAGGAGATTTTTCATTATAGACCAACTCTTTTGTTATATTTTAAGTGTTGTATATAATTTTTTTGGATGATGGGCAATAATGGTGAAAACTTTTGGACTTTATATGAATTAAAAAATAGAAATGGTTTTTGGGGATTAACAAGATTGAAATAATTATAGTTCTTTTCTTCAATAAAATAAATATGGAAGATTAATAAATGCAACTCTCAAAAATAGAAATTAAGAATTTCCGGTCGATTAAAGATTTGACTATAATTCCAAATCCAAGATGTCAGGTTTTTGTTGGAATAAATGAAAGTGGTAAATCAAATATCTTAAAAGCAATTTCATTATTAGATAATAGTAAGAATGTAAATCATGATGATATTCGTTATGAAAAGGAAGACGAACTTATCGATGAATCTTATATATGTTTTTATTTCAAATTAAATATAAACACAGCAAAAAAAAATTTTAAAGATGCCCTTTCTAAGACTGTTGGGTCTAATGCATTTGATTCAACTTTAATAGAGGTTATTAAAAATCAAGAAAATTCTATAATTGAAATAATGCTAAATACAGATACTTATGCTCGTAGGGATTTAAAAAGTTCTGAAACAAAAATAAACTATTATTCGACTCTTTATAATTCTTCTTATCTAAAAAATACAGAGGGTGAATTACTCAAAGAATTGGTACTTTATTTTTACAGCTTATTGGCAGATTCAGTTTCCAAATATGTCTCTGAGAATGTCCCTGAAATTATTTATTGGAAATATGATGAAAAATATTTGCTTCCAAGTAGTATCAATTTATCTCAATTTGAAGCAAATTCATCAATTTGTCTCCCTCTCCAGTCAATGTTTTATTTAGCAGGATATAAAAATATAAATGAAGCTTTAGCAGATACACGAAATGGTCGTAGGAATGCATTAGAAAATCTTTTGAAAAAGGTTGCACAAAAAAGTACAAAATATTTAAACGATATCTGGCGAGATTATAAACATATAGAATTTTCTTTGTCGATGGATGGTGACAATTTAAATATTCGTATTCAAGATGAGGAAAATAAATATGATTGTGACCAACGAAGTGACGGCTTCAAAAGATTTATTACTTTCTTATTGGCATTATCAGCAAAGGTAAAGCATGGAGAAATTCAAAATGCAATCATTATCGTTGATGAACCTGACATCGGTCTTCATATTTCTGGTCAAAAATATCTGACAGAAGAACTTATAAAGATGTCTGAAAAAAATCTTGTATTCTATTCAACTCATTCAATTTTTATGATTGATAAAAGTCAACCAAACCGCCATTTTATTGTCGAAAAATCCAAGGAAGAAACAATCGTAAAACAAGTGGATAAATCAAACATCACTGAGGATGAAGTTATTTTCAGAGCATTGGGTTATTCGGTTTTTGAAACTTTAAAAATGAATAATTTAATCTTTGAAGGTTGGTGGGATAAAAGAGTATTCGATATTGTTTTATCTTCCAAAGACTCAAGAATACCAGACAATTTAAAGGAGTATGGGAGAACTTTTGCAAATGGTGTTTCAGACATTGCGCCAATCGCAAAGATATTGGAACTAGGAGATCGAAATTATTTTGTAATTAGTGACTCTGATAAACCGGCAAAAGAATCGCATAAAAAATATGAGGAACAACAAAAATGTCTCGGTGCATGGTATGAATATGAAAACTTGGTTTCTGGTATGTATACACTTGAAGATTTCATATATCCTCAATCTTTTAAAAATTCAATTGAATATGCAATAAAAAACCATCCAGAATTAACAGAAAAATTCGACTATCAAACATTTTCAACAACCAGATTTAAGAGATTGGAATTTATTGAAAAATGGGTTATTAAATATACTAAGGATAGTAAAGTAAAAAAAGATATTTTGGCGGAAATCAAAAGTAATCTTTATTCAAACATTTCAATTTCGGATATTGAAGATTCATATTATGATTTATTGATCAAATTAGATGAAAATATTGAAAAATATGAAAGGGCATGAGAATTATTTTTCATTCTCTCGTCCTTTCCAATCTCTCTTTCAAATATTCCTGCAATTCCGAATCACGACAATAAACATAACATCCTTTCATGCCCCTTGACATTAAAATCTTATAAACATTGGAAACCAAACGCGTCAATTCCAAAGGTTTTTCTTTTAATCCTTTTTTTCCAACCATATCTTTGTAATCGTTATAGGATGCATAGATCTCTTTCGTTTCCGGATTGAATTTCAAATCATTTCCGACAATAATTCCGACATAATCGAATTCAAGCCCTTGTGATGTGTGAACACAACCGATTTGGTTGACGCCGTTTTCATCAATGGCCCATGTCGTTGTGGACCGGCTGTTCCACGGCATTTTAAAATCGCATTCTGAAATAATGACGTCTTCGATTTCTCCATTTTTGTTTCCTTCTTTTTCAGACGACCATTTCCAAGCATAACCGGCCAACATGCGGGCTTTGTATCCTTCATAATTTTTGGCTTTTACCATTTCCAACAAATCATTTGGATTGTCTGCGATTTTGAATTCAAAAGCCGCTTTGTCCCAGCCATCAAAATTGGCGGTGTCTTCAATTTGCAAAACCGTTGTCAGCCAATTCATAAATCCTTCGGCGCCGGAACACCGGAATTGAGCTTTGAGTTCGATTTCCTCAATTTCGGAATTATATTTTTGAGCGATTTCTCGAATCGCTTGAACAGAACCGATGTCTTCCGGCCGAATTTGCTGGGAGTCGTCGACAAAAAACACGTTGATTCGGGAGGCTTTTATGATATCTTCGATTTGATTTTCTCCCTGATATTGATACGCGCCGGCTTTTTTCAGGCGGTGTGCTTCATCCACAATTAAAACGTCGAACACATTTTCTTGAGTGTTATAGAATTTGGCGGAACCGGAAAACAAATTTCGAATCCGGTTTTTATTTTTGGGAATTTGTTGGGTCAGCATTTCCAAAAGAACATTTCTAAAAGCAGCATTTGGAGCGACGAATTGAACATTCATTTCGTTTTTCAACAATTCTCCCAAAGCATTCATGGAAATGACGGATTTGCCGGTTCCCGGACCGCCAGTCACAATAATTGTTCTTTTCTTGTTGTCGTCCTTTTTTGCGACATTGACGATTGTTTCAAAAGCAACCTTTTGTTCGTCAATCAAAATGAATTCGCTGTTTCCCCGAAACAAACCGGAAACGTGGTCGATTAATTTCTTTGACGGCTTGATTTTGCCGTTTTCAATTCGGTAGAGAATCTCCATTCCTTTGCCCCGCCCGACATGGCAATAAAGGAAATCTTCCAGCATTTTGTAATCGTCTCTTAAAAAAACAGGGGCTTGGCGGATGCATTCCGCATATTGGGGCAATTTTAACGGCTCGGGATTCTTTTCTTTGTAGTTATGTAAGTAGGAACATGAATGTGATTTGATGTTTCCTTCATAAACGGCCGTGTTCATGTCGTGAATCATTTGTTGGTAAGACCAGGCTTGGTAAGAGGGGTGTGCTGCTTCGCGCACCGCTTGCCCGACAAAAGTTTTGACAATATCTTCCTTCTCTGTCGGCTCCGCCGAATCCCATTGTTTTAATTCAATGATGACAAAATTGTCTTCTTCCTCTTTGTTTTGTCCGGAAAGAATGAAGTCGACGCGCTTACTGGATGTCGGAATATTGTATTCAATCAAAACACCGCAGTCATCGGCAACGTTTGATCCATCGACAATTTGGGACATGAATTGCATGGAGTTATTCCATGATCTTTTTTCAGAAGGAGACGGGTTCTTTCCAAAACAGTCGACAAACGAATTTTCAATTTTGTCGACGATTTGGAAGCTTTTGATGTCTTTTTTGAATCCGGTGACGTTGCTGCTGTATAAAATCATGAAGAATCACTTTATGGAAATAAAAACAATTTTTGCATTCAATTGTTTTTATTTTATAAAATGATTTGGAATTGAATCTGATTTTATTTATAATGAATTTATACAAAAAGTTTTTTATAATCATATATATTTTTAACATTTAATTTATCTTTTATTTTTGAGGGCAAAATGTCACTCCAAAAAAAATAGTTTGATTTATCTGGTGGTAAACTTAGTATCATTGAAGTAAGTGCTTTGAATGGCTAGGTGCGCAACTGCTTTGATGATTATTTTGTTCAAATTTGTTCTGGAAATTCATCTTCTAATCTTGAATTTGTAAAAAAAGAAGTTAAAAATTTATTCCATAATAAAGATGAAAAATGGAGATGTGGGGCAATTTCTGAATTTTTTATTCATTTGTATCTCAATAACGTAGGTTTTAAGCAAGAATTTCTTTATTTAAATATGGAAGAAGGATCCATAAAAAAAGGGTTTGATGGTTATTATTCTTTGAATAATAGTGAATGGATTATGGAAAGTAAATCTGGAAGTCACAAAAAAACTCACAATGATAAAATAAAAGAAGCTTATTCTGATATTAAAAATAAAGTTTCTGGAAATACCCCCAACAATCCCTGGAAAAATGCATACAATCATGCGTGTCACTGCGATGTAGGAACTGCAGAAGACATCAAGAAAAATATCAAATCTTTATCTGATTCTTTTATTAATAAAAGTTTTTCTACAATTGATCAATTTAATATTATTCCGTGTGCTACAATATTTTATCATAGAGGTGGCATTCCAAGAAGTGAAGCAGATATAATCAAGTCTGTTTGTAACACCAAATTGCAGTGCAACAGATTGCATGTAATATGTGTAAATCAGAAATCAATAGACATCTTTTTAGAATACATAAATTTATCAGAGCTAAACAATGGATAATAATAGCATCATTCAAGACTTCAAAAAAAATAAGTTTTATGAAAAATCAATTAAAAAATTGATTTTAAACGACAACGATATGACAAGTAATGAAAAGACATTCCTATTAAGTTGTGCTATTCTTTTGATCAAAAAATATCAACTTGATAACAGATATACAAGTTATATGGAGCTTGCATATTACATAATTTTAAAGTATTCTATAAATTATTCTGATTATGAGCCGCTTTATGATTTTTCTGTTAATTTTGGCTTTTATCCTATTGCTCAATCAATAACAAGAACTGATTTATTTTTTTTAAAAAGTATAAACCATAATTTAATTCGTAGTCAAATTGATTCTTTGTATGATCATGAAGGAATTATCGAAACCTTTGAACAAAAGAAAATTCGAAATGGAGTTTTAGAATCTTCAAATAATGAGATTAGTTATATAGCACCAACTTCGTTTGGAAAGAGCACTATCATTATTGAACATATAATCTTAAATTCTAAAAATAATGATAAAATTGGGATTATTGTTCCAACAAAATCACTACTGATCCAGACATATAGGAAAATTAAAGAGGCAAAATTAAATTATAAAATTCTGATTCATGATGATATGTATAATTCAGAAGAACGTTTTATTGCAATTTTTACTCAAGAACGTGCACTAAGATTAATGGGAAAATCCGAAGTAATCTCATTTGATATTCTTTATGTAGATGAAGCTCATCTCTTGTTGGATAAAGACTCAAGATCTGTCCTCTTGTCTCGATTATTAAGATTAAATAAGATGCGTAATAAAAAGCAAAAAATAATTTATTTGTCACCATTAATTTCTGACAGTTCTAATCTTAAAATTAATAATTCTGAAATCCCTGAACCTAAAGAATATAGGATTCGTTTTAATATTAAAGAACCTGAATATTTTGAATACAGGACCGATAAATCAATTCATAAATATAATCGATTCACAGACACATTTTATGAGATCGGAACTCAAGAAAATATGTGGGAATACATTTTAAAGCACAAAACGAGTAAAACTTTTATATATTTATATAGGCCACAAAAAATAGAACAATTTTCAAAGGAATTATGTGGCAAGATTGAGGACGTAAGTAAATCTGAACAAATACTTGATGTAGTTGGTAACCTTCAAAAGTATGTACATCCTGATTTTTATATTATTGATTATTTAAAAAAAGGAATAATATACCTTCATGGAAAAATTCCAGATAATGTAAAAGAATACTTAGTTTCTAAATTTATTCAAATTCCGAATATTACATTTCTTGTTGCCAATCATGTCATTTTAGAAGGCATGAACATGCCAATAGATTCTCTTTTTATTCTTAGTGTTAAGGATATGAATAAAAAAGATTTAACAAATTTGATTGGTCGAGTAAATCGTCTTGACCAAATATTCGGTTCTCAATCGATAAATTTAGAAAAATTAAATCCTCAAATACATTTTGTAAATAGTGATGCATATAATCGAAAAAAAGGAAATATGTCTAATAAAATTAAAGAATTAAAAACAAATATAATTACAGATGATGTAAAAAATCCCATCCTTAAAAAAGAGCCGGATAAAACAGATAAAATAATTATAGATAACGAAGAATCATTTTTCTCAAAATCTAATGATCCGAAAGAACAATTAAAGAAAAAAATGCTGGAATTAGGAATGTTTAACATATATATCATTACTGATTCCCTCTGTGATGATATTTATATCCGAATCCATAATATGAAAAATAATTATATGCGCGATTCAATTCATATAATGGATAAAATAAGAATAATTTTTGTTTCCAATTTGAAAATAGAAGACAAAGAATTTAGCCGATTAGATAATGATCCGGCAATTAATTATTATAAAATGTTTCTGGAAAATAGGCATTACCCACTGAGTTATAAAATTAATAAAAATGTAAGTTATTTTCAAAAAAGGCAACTGACAGAAAAAGCCTATTTATATATTGGGGAAAGTTTTGGCGAAATATCTCTTGGTGGGGGTAAAGAGGTGTATATCGATTTGAAAGGAAAAACAAAAAAAGAATTAGTCAATATTTCAATTATTAAGCAAAAAATAGAGGAGGATTTTGTAAGTTTTAAATTAAACATGTTTGTTCAATTGTTATTTGATTACGATATAATCCAAGAGTCGGAATATAATGAAATTTTGTATGGAACCAATGACCCCAAAAAACTAAATTTAGTTAAAATGGGTCTAACAATTGATATTATCAATAAACTAATTAATGATAACCAATTAGGAAATATAATTCGTGATGAAAATGGTAATTTTAGTGGAAATGATGATTTTTTAAAATATGCTGAATTTGCTGATGATTTCTATAAATTTGAATTGAGTAAAATATTATTATGAGTTTATTTCTCTCCTTCTTCTTTCCTCCACTTCTCATCCCTCACAAACCCACCACTCTCACCCCTAAAAAAAGCCGCTCCAACCTCCTCTCTAAGAAATTCAATAATCCCCACATCATAATTCGCAATCGTATTCAACGAATAAACCCCCAAATTCAAAGAATCCCCTAAATATGAATCAGTTTCATCCCCTGCAAAAAACCGCCACCCGCTGTCTTCCGAATCACCCGATTCCTCGCGGTACATAAACCCGACACGAAAACCGTCCACCACAATTCGGTCAGTTGCGATGCAGCCCATCGGACCGTCCAAATCCAACAATTTTTTCATTTCGGATGCCGGAATTTTGTAATTCTTTTTTCTTCCGGGCGCCTTTGGGTTTTCAACTTTGCAAACATTGCGGCGGCTGAGGTTGACGACATGATCAAAAAAGTCCGCATCGTTCACGTCATCGCCCCAAAAAAGACCGGTGAGCGCTTCTGTCCCATTTTCGTTTTTGTAAATCATCTCGTCTTCATAAATCGGAATCATCTGGTAGAAATTAATTTCATCGCCGTTTGGAAGCGTGCAAACATGGCCGTTGTCGGTGTACGGATTTAAAAGAAGAACGCCGGAAAGATTTGTATTTTCGGCAAACGGGCCGCCGTTTGAGACCGTGTGTCCCCAACCGAGCCACGTGTCGCTTTCAATCGGCAGGCGGGCGAGAATTTTCAGAAAACGCAGCGGCCAATACCATTTCTCGTCATCACTTTGAAGGTTCCAATCCGCCGGCAGGGTGACCATTATTTCCGCGCGCTTGAGTTTCATGTCGTCGAGTTCTTGGGGCACATTCATGAGATGCGCGCCCATGCCGGTTGTGACGAGCGTGTAAAAGTCCCGGCCGGCACCGTTGTCTGGCGGAATCACGCAAATGTCGACGTGAATGTCGGGAGAGACAATCTCATGAAAAACAGATTCAAACGGACCGAAATATTGTTCGATGTGGGCTTCAACCGCATTTATTTCATCTTCTTCGTAAAGCTCGGGCGAAAATTCGCTGAATTCGTCGTTTTTTTCGCCCTTCATCTCCTTTGTCATAAACCAATCAATAAGCCCAACCTATTTAATTTATTTTATTTTTTTGATTTTTTGACAGGATTGTTTTTTCTTTTTCAACGAAAACATTCCTCCTTCATGACCGGCTTCGCCGGTCGTGAATGGAGGAATCAGAAAACGTCCGGTAAAGGAATTCAATCAAAAAATAAAATGTATGAAATTGCTGCCGGAAAGATTGATTTAATTCTTCACAATTCAATACGAAAGCAATCCAAAAGTTAAAGTTCAAGTGGATTTGGATGGATATTTTTGAGAATTCAGTATTGTAAATCAAGAATGGATGATGTTTCCCTATCTTTCACCTTTTTTGTATTTGAAGTGGTATGATAAAATAAGATTCTATTTATATTCGATTTCTCATTACTTTATATTTCAAATCTCATTACTTTATATTTCAAATCAAAGTAAATTTAAAAAATCACAAATTAAGGAGACATTTTTTTGTTTGGAAAACTCAAAGAAAAGCTTCAAGGTTTTACAAAATCCCTGAACAAAACGATTGACGAAAAGGCGGTCGAGCTCGACAAACCCGAAGTCGTCAAAACAGAGGAACAAATCCTCTTGACAACGGATACAACAACGGACACAAAAACCGTCCCCAACAATCCAGAAGAAATCATTTCAGAAACGATTATCGAAGAAATTATTATCGAAGAAGAGGAGTCCGGAGAAGTCTTTATTGAAGAGACAATCACGGATGAAATTGTTGTTGCCGACCCCCAAAAACATGAGACCGGCAAAGACGTGAAAAAAGAAAAGGAGAAGGAAAAGGAAAAAGTCGGTTTTTTCGGACGCGCCAAAGCCCTTATTTTTGACCATGAAGTCATTCTCGATGCCGACGACTTGGAAGGCCCGCTCATGGACCTTGAAATCGCGCTGCTTGAAAGCGATCTCGCGCTGTCCGTTACGGAAGCGATTGTGGCATCCGTTAAAGACCAGCTGTCGGGCACACGCAAAAAATTCGGGAAAAATACCGGAAATATCGTCGAAGAGGCGCTCAAGACAGCCATCCTTGAAGTCATGTCCGCCAACGTTTTTGACTTTGACGAATTTATCGCGTCTAAAAAAGGAACGACGGCACACATCGTTTTTGTCGGCATCAACGGCACCGGAAAAACGACCAGCATCGCAAAAATCGCAAACCGCCTTCAAAAACAAGGAAAAACCGTGACGATCGCCGCCGGAGACACGTTTCGCGCAGGTGCCATTGACCAAATCCAAATCCATGCCGACCGCCTGGGCGTTAAAGTCATCCGGCACCAGGAAGGATCCGACCCGGCCGCCGTCATTTATGACGCGCTTCAGTATTCCAAAGCCCACAAAGTCGACGTCCTCCTTTCGGATACCGCCGGCCGTATGCATACCAATGTCAATTTGATGGCGCAGCTTGAAAAAATCTGCCGGGTCGGCCTTCCCGATCTCATCATTTTTGTCGACGAGGCGACCGCCGGAAACGATGCGGTCGAGCGCGCGTCGCAGTACAGCGACGCTGTCGCCATCAGCGGCACCATTCTCACAAAATTGGACGCCGACTCCAAAGGCGGCGCCGCGATTTCCATCGCCTACATCACGCAAAAGCCGATTCTCTTCTTCGGTGTCGGCCAAAACTATGATGATTTGATGAAGTTTGACGCCGAATGGTTCGTGAACAAAATTTTTGAGGATTAAAATGATTCCGTCACCGGAGCGGTTTTTACAGGTTTTGGAAGGGCAGACCGACATTTTGGTTCCAAACGAAAATAATTCAATCCCGACCGCTTCCGCCTCCGTCTTTTACAATCCGGAAATGGAAATGAACCGCGACATCAACGTCGCCGCGACATCTGTTTTTGTTCAAAAATTAATTGAACGAAAAGGATTCGAACGGGAAAACATCCGGTATTTGGACGCATTTTCCGCTTCCGGCATCCGTGGTCTTCGAGTTTCCAAAGAAACCGGAATTTCGGTCGTTCTCAACGATATCAAACCGGAAGCCGTCGAACTTATCCGGCAAAACATTTCCCGCAATGATCTTGACCGGACCGCTGCCGCCATCTGCGAAAATGCCAACATTCTTTTGCACCGGGAAAAATTTGCGATTGTTGATATTGACCCGTTTGGAACCCCGTCCCCATTTTTAGATGCTGCCGCCGCGTCCGCCACATTTTTGCTCGGCGTGACCGCGACCGACACTGCGCCCCTATGTGGCGCGCATTTGAAATCCGGCGTCCGGAAGTATTCATCCGTTCCGCTGAACAACGAATTCCACAGCGAAATGGGGCTTCGTGTTCTTCTCGGGAGCATTGCCCGCGAAACCGCGAAATATGACAAAGGAATCCGCCCCTTGTTGTCGCATGCGACCCGCCATTATGTGCGGGTTTACGCCGAAATTCTTCACGGCGCGAAAAACGCGGACAAAACCGTCGAACACATTGGATTTTTGGCATGGTGTCCCGCCTGCGGCTCACGTGAAACCAAAACCGGCCTATCTGTTTTTCTGGATGAGAAGTGTCCCAATTGTTTCAAAAACCGTAAAATCGCCGGTCCCGTTTGGCTGGGTCCGCTTCGGGAAACAGAATTCTGTGACGCGGTTGTTGCGGAACTAGACCGTCTCCCGCTGAATAAAAAAGAGGCCGCTAAAAAATTGGTTGTCACCTGCAAAAACGAAGCCGACCTTGCGTTTTTTTATGACCAGCATCTCTTTTGCGAAGAACTCAAAATTTCGGCGCCACCAATTGATCCCTTTTTAGAAAAATTAAGAGCGGCCGGTTTTATCGCGACCCGGACGCATTTTTCGGGAACCTCCTTTAAAACAGACGCGCCGGCAGACGTAATCAAAAAGAAATTGCTGGAATAATTACTTTTTATTTTTTTGTTGTTTATTGTTTGTTGTTTATTGTTTATTGTTTGTTGTTTATTGTTTATTGTTTGTTGTTTATTGTATTTTATGCCGCCACAGCGCATATTATGACTGAAAATTCTAATTTTTCAACAAAAATGCCGACCGGTTTTTATTTATGGTTCCATTTTTTTGCATCCAATTTTATATGTTTTATATATTATCTCTCTATTTTTATTTAATATGAATAATCCTTTATTATTCTTCTTTTAAGTCTTCTGCTCTCATTTTTTTAAAAAATATGCCATTGAAAAATGTTTATATATAAAAGTCTCATTTATTTCTTATCTCTCAGTTTATTGTTGCGTTTATTTGCGGTAAACTGACAGTCCATTTCAAAGAGGAATTATTATGCAAATGAAAAAAACTTTAATGCTTCTTTTGGCATTGGTTTTGCTCGTTGGCGCCGTCGCAATTTCCGGCTGTGTCGATGATGAACCGGCTGCCAACGGAACCGACAATAAAACAAATGAAACGCCATCCGAACCTGCAAACGTGACCCCATCCGAACCCACAAACGTGACCCCATCTGAGCCCACGAACGTGACCCCGTCCGAGCCGGCCAACGTTTCCTCCGGCGAAAAAGTGGTTGTTCAAAACCAATCCGAATTTGACGGAACCGCCAAACACTTGGTTGTTGCCAAAGACCGGAAATTTTCCGTAAGCAGCGTCAACATCAGCAAAGGTGAAACCGTCCGCATCTGGAACAGAGAAGATGTCAACTTCGCGCACATGTACCACTCCGAAGAAGGCGCTTTTCCTGACACCAAAGTCAACATTAAATACGATGTTTATTTCACATTTAACGAACCCGGAACCTACAAGATTGATATCTACAATCCCAACACCGGAGAACCCTACCCGACCAACGCGGTTTTGACCGTGAAAGTCTCGTAAACAAAACACGAAATAAATAAAAAACGATAACAATACCTCAAAAACAGGAATAGGTGTAAAACAAAAACAGAAAAAAAATGGAAAAAAGATTAACAATAGAAAATAAACTAATAAACAAAATAAACAAAATAAACAAATATTTCAGCAGCGATTGAGGAACCTTCATGAAAATGATCTATTCAAAATCATTTCTCTTTCTTTTTTTAATTGTTCTCTTCCTTTCCGTTGCCGGCTTCTCCGGCTGTGTTGGCAATGATGCCGACACATCCGGTTCCGATAAAATCACCGGGGATTCGGTGAAAGTTTGGTCTGCATCCGGTTTTGAAGGAGAGCCGGACCAAACGGTTTTGGCAAAAGGCCGGCAATTTGTCGATACGTCCATCACCATTCAATCCGGTGAAACCGTTCGTATCTGGAATCGAGAAGTTTCAGCACACTACGATCATCTTTACCATTCGCAAGAAGATGCTTTTGACGACATTTATGTGAAAGCTTTGGGAGATACTTTTTTAACTTTCAACAAACCCGGAACTTATCACATTGATTTGAACAATCCGGCAACCAATTCCTATTACAGTACAACCGGAAATACCACATTAACGGTGACGGTTACCAAATAAATCACACGAATCATTTTATTTTTCTAAAAAGGAGTTAAGCTTCATGAAAATGACAGGAACGAAAACTTTGTTGGTTCTGTTTACGCTTGCGGTTCTTGTGCTCGCGGTCGGCATGTCCGGCTGTGTGGACAAAACCAATGACACCAACGCAACGAACACATCCAACACAACCAATACCACGAACACAACCAACACCACAAATACAACCAACACCGGCGCGATTACCGTCCAAAAACCGGAAGAATTCCCGGGCGACAAGGACAAAGCCATTACCATGCTCAACAAAAATCGCCAGTTTGCGGCCGGCGAAAAAACAGTTAAAGTCGGTGAAACTCTTCACATGTGGAACCGGGAAGATGTGTCTCCTTACAAACACCTCTACCACTCCCAAGAAGGCCTTTTTGAAGATGTTCAAGTTAACCCGAGATATGAACTCTACATAACTTTCAACAAACCGGGAACTTATCACTTTGACCTGTATAATCCGGACACCGTTGAATTTTATGACACAACCGGAAACAGAACGTTGACGGTGACGGTGACAAACTGATATGGATTTTAAATAAAATATAAAACGGATAAATAAGAAGAATGGCTTTTTGTTTTTTCAATAAAAAGCCATTATCTTAATAATTGTATGACTCTAATCGTTTTTTAAACTTTTAATCTTTTTTTTCAAGAACGACTTTTCGAATGCCTTCTCCCGGCATAATTGTATATCCGCCGTTTTCATCCTTAAACAGTCCTAAAAGAACTTGTTCTCCAATTTCATATTCCCAGGAATTTGGTATCATTTCATCGCACATGACAACATTTTCAACTTGTCCGCTGTATAATCGGACTTTGATTTCTTTTGGACCACAATTTTTAACCCATTCATCTGTTGTGAAAATGACATCCGTATAAATGTAATCTCCTTTTGTAAAGAGAATCGGATAATAACAACTTCCTGTTTCGTTTCCTGCTATTCCTGTTCCATATTCGGCATTTTTCGGCTCTTTTCCATCCGGTGTTGACCATTGGGAAGGTTCTATTGTTTTTATGGTTGCATAGACGATTAAATCGGCTTTTTCTTCAATATTTATTTGAGTGTAATATGCTGGATCGACAATCGGACCAAAATGTTGAACTCGGGAATAAATAATCGTGTCACCCTATGGCAATTTTTCCGAATTGGTATTATATTTCACAGTCGGTTTTGAATAAGAATATTGAAGTTTTTCTTGTTCCATTATTAAACCGGATTCATTTGCCTCCAATAAACTCATTTCATTATTATTTACCGGATAGGCTGCCGTTTTTTCATTTTGACTGGATGGATTGTCGACGCATCCGGGTGCAAAAACAGATGCAAGAACTATGATTCCTAAAAGTATGATTTTTAATTTCATATCTATCTCTGTCAATTTCTGTCAATTTCTATCAATTCAAAATATTTTTAACAACTATCCAATTCCTTAAATACTATAAAACTTATTTTAATTTTGTAATTTTTATAATAAAGGTGATATGATGAAACGCATGAAATATTTCACATTTTTACTCATAATTTTTGCTGTAGCTGTTGGAATTTGCGGTTGCGTCGACGATTCCGCCAACAACACAACGCCCGCTAACAACACAACGCCGCCTGCAAACAATACGACACCGCCCGCAAACACAGCACCGCCCGGTCCCGGTCCCGGCTCGGTCACGGTTTCTCGCCCCGGCGAATTTACCGGAACGCCTGTGCAAACGATTTTGGCGGAAAACCGCGAATTTTTGACGCACAACACCTCCATCTCTGTTGGAGACACTCTTCACATTTGGAATCGGGAAATGGATATTCCTTACAACCACCTTTACCATTCGGAAGAAAATGCTTTTGAGGATGTCAAAGTGGATGCCAAATACGAAATCTATTTCACGTTCAACCAGCCCGGCGTTTACCATATTGACCTTTACAACCCGGACACAGGAACATTTTATATGCCGGACGGCGGGGTTTTGACGGTGTCCGTCACCTAAAATCCCTCTCCTCCTCTTTTTATATTTTATTTTTTTTAAACAGCCTGCGGTTTAGTTGAAAATTTATTCAAAAAAGTGTTGCCGTCGCGCGCATGCTGCCGGAATAAATTTTAGAAATAATAAATGGTTTTCTCTTTCTCTTTTTCTTTTTCTTTTTTCTCGATTTATGTTTGTCAAAACACATATTTTCCATGAAACATATTTAAACAGAGAAACACTTTTGTCTTTAACAAAACTGATTTTGAGGATTTTCATATGATGTTGAATGATTTGGAAAAATTATTATTTCAGGAAAAAACCTGTCTTTCCATTCTTTTTATTTATGAAAAAGAGGTGACATACATTTCGGAAGTGGCGGAAAATATTGATTCGACTTTTTCCCATACCAATAAAATCATCAAGAAATTGGATGAACTCGGATTTATTTCCACGTTTTTCGAAGGGCGGACGCGCTTTCTTAAACTGACACCCAAAGGCTATTATTATGCGCAGCATTTGACAAACGCTTACAAGATCGCTGTTTCCAATGAATATTTTGAATTTCCGGAAGGATACGCGCCGGTGCGAAAAGCGGAAGAAAAAACAATGGAGTTGCCTGCTCATTCCTTGGACACCGACACAGGAATAACGTATGAGGCGGTTAGTTTTCATAAAAAAGAGAACCGGGGGATTCGGGAAAAAAAGGTTTATGTCGGCCCGCTCACATTAGACGACCGGTTGGAGATTTTTTGCGGGAATATTCAAGACATTTATGAGGAACAAACGATGGCGGAAGCCGATTCTGGTGTTCTTCTCCGAAAATTAGGACCTTATGACCGGGAACTTAAAATGATTGGAAAAGAAATCGAACAGATGGAAAATCCGGACCCGAAATTGGTAAAAACATATAGGGTTGCCGTTATGAAATATTCTTTCTACTTGGGAAAGGAATATGAAAAATAATGGAAAAATAAACAATATTGGGAAACAATATTGGGAAATAAACAGTATCCGAAAATAACTTAAAAACAATGTCTGAAGGATTAAAATATGATTATTGAATTATTACAGCCGGTTTACGGTCATCCGGAAAACGCGAAAAACGCATTAAAAGCGTTTATAGATACCGAATTAAAAGATTTGGATGTCTCTTATGACATTCTTCCTAAGGGAAAGCATTTCTCAATTTCACTTTCCGGCGAAGATGAAGAAGTTTGTGCGAATTTTTTGTACAACGCTTTTGGAAAGCCGCTTCAAAAATCGGATATCGTCCCCGGCGAAGTTTACAAAGGCTATATTTCCAAAATTGAACCGGAACAAATTCACATCCAGGCCGGATTTGAAACGGTGATTCCGGCGTCTGCGTTGAGCGTTCTTGGGACCGGAAACGCCGAGCAAATCGCGGCGCGGTTTGGAATGATTCCCTATCTCTCCATCACGTTTACAATTCCTGAAGAATCCAAATTTGCTCTTTTTTCAAAAGAGCAAATCGACCAATGGTGGACGTGGAAAAAATCGTCGACCGACAGGATTTTTGTGAACAACGCGACGCGTTCCCAAGTAAAAGCGGCGATCAAGAAAAAAAAGCACGGCCGGGATGTTTACGGCGTGGAAAAGTTGGGACTCATGGAATCAGTGATTGTTTGTACGGAAAAAACGGACGGTCCCGGAATTGTCGCATCCATCGGAAAACTGTTGTCATCGCAAATGGGCGTCATGATCGGGTCAAAGAAATAACGAAAAGTTAAATAACATAAAGCTTAAAAATTATGAAATTATTCAATCAATATTGATATCGGATTGAAATCCGAATTGAATTTTTGAATTGAATTTTTGAATTGAATTTTTGAATTGAATTTTTGAATTGAATTTTTGAATTGAATTTTTGAATTGAAATCCCAGATTTCATTTATTGATTAAAACATGCAAACCATCCCGAAAAATCAGACGCTTTCGCGTCTGATTTTCTCGGATTAATAATTATGATAAGAAGTGAGTGGCACACAGCCGCAAATTGTAAATTTTAAAACACAGCTGAAAACTGTAAATTTTAAAACACAGTTGCAAATAAAATACGGCCAAAATTCATAATCCATCGGAGGTCTCCAAATGAACACAAATCAGACGAACAAAATTCTCATGGTAATTGCGCCTGAGCGTTTTCGGGATGAGGAATTTTTCCGTCCTAAAGAGGTTTTTGAAAAAAATAACTTTGCGGTGACGGTTGCTTCGACAAAACTTGGGGTCGCCCAAGGTGCCAAAGGTGGTTCTTACAAAGTGGACGCAACCCTTCAAGATGTCAAAGCCGATGACTATGACGCGATTGTGATTTCCGGCGGTGCCGGCTCAAAAGCATATTTGTGGAACGACAAAACCCTTCATGCGCTTTTAAATGACGCTTACTCCAAAAACAAAATTGTCTCCGCGATTTGTATTTCTCCGGTGATTTTAGCCAAAGCGGGTCTTTTGTCCGGCAAAAACGCAACCGTTTTTAATGATTCCGACGCGATTGCCGAAATGAACGCCGCCCGTTCGAAAATAAATCCGGAACACGTTGTCCGGGATGGAAAAATCATTACCGGTGACGGTCCGGAGGCTTCTTACGATTTCGGGGAAGAAATCATCAAAGCTATTTTGGAAAACGCATAAAAATGAATCCGTTGATTCATTTTTTGTTTTTTTCTGTTTTTTTCTGTTTTTTCATTTCTGATTGTTATTTTTTGTAAATCCGGTAAGCAAAAACACCGCCGGTTAAATTGATCAGAAGGATCAACGCGGCAACCACATATTTATTTGTAAATACCGTTTTGTTCCATCCAAAATCCGTTCCCGAGGGGTTTGGTTCGGACTCGGATGAAGAATCCACTCCAGATTTTGAAAAAATGGATTTTTGAACGTATTGCGTTGCATTCAAAACCGTATCTTTTTCCATGAATATTTGGCATTCCGTTTGCGTATATTTTTCATTTTGAGCGGTCCACATCACCTTGTAATTGCCGGGAGACAGTCCTGAAATCGAATATTTGGCGTATCCCGATGCGGTAAATATTTCAGTACCATCTTTTAAAATCCGGACGTTTTCCGGTTTTGAAAATTCAATTGTGAGCGTTGGTTTTTCTTTGGCCGGCAAAACCTTTCCTTTGGAAAAACGCGGAGCTGTGCCGATTCCAAACAAAGACAAAAAGGTCGGCGTGATGTCCTCTTGTCCGGTTTCGGCAGCGTCGATGACACCGGATTTCACATTCGGCCCCCAAATGATGAACGGAATGTTTGTCGCTTCTTTGGTTTTGGCATACTTTCCGGAACTGTGTCCGCCGCCCTTTTTGTCCAATGTTTCAAAAGACATGCCATGGTCGGCGGTAATCGCTAAAATGAAATTGTTTTTTTTGCATTGGTTGAACAATTTTTCCATATCCTTATCCAAACGCTCCACCGCATCCAAATATGCGTAATATCCGCGGTAATGTCCGGTGGAATCAACCGCGCCGACACTGATGACAATCACAAACTTTTGGCCGGGGTACTTTTCCATCACCGACAAAGCGGCGCAGGCGGCGTCAAGCGCATGGCGGTTGTATCCGGCATATTTGTCGCCTGTGTCTTTGGAAGACACGTAAGAAGATGCGTTGTTTTTGAGTTTTTCAAATTCAACTTCGATTTCCCGAATCATTTTTTGCCGGACCGCTTTTTCGGCGGTTGAGTTGTCGCCGTCTCCGCCTCCTTCGCCTTTGTCATTCCGCTGAATCGTGAAATTCATATTGTTGACGGAATTCGTTTCATCATACAGAATGAGATCGAATTTTTGTCGCATGGATGCAAAATCGCCGCGCTGCATAACACCGATGCACAAAAATCCTTCATCTGCAAAAACGTCCATCAAGGTTGAACCGGCGTACCCAACCATTTCAGAGTCGGCCGCTGTATTTCCGGCAACGATGGTGGAGTGTCCGAGTTCAGTGACCGGATGCGGGGATTTCATGAGCGAAATCCGATACCCGTCCCCCCAAATCCGGGGAAGGGTTTTGACAAGAGCGTGGTTTCCGGTTTCATTGGTGAGCGTTCCGGCGGTCAATTCCGGATAAATATAATACGATCCCATTCCGTCGACAATGAGTAGGACGCCACCTTGTGGAGCGGAGCCGGACAAATCGGTGGAATAGCTGTCAGAGGCGGCAGCACCGGCGGTATTCAAAGCAAACGGTATGGCAAGCAAAAATAGAAACAAAACCACGAACAAAAACAAGGCCGGAAAAATCAAACGAATTGGTTTTTCCGATTTGCTTTTTTTGTTTGTTTTATTTGTTTTATTTGTTTTATTTGTTTTATTTGTTTTGTTTGTTTTGTTTTCTAAAAACGTATTTTTGTGAATAAATTGATTTTTTTGTGACATGAAACAAAGCAGAATCCCCATCTTTATAAATAATTTGGAATTTTAAAAATCAAACAATTTAAATAAGACAAATCATAATTTTTCTGCAGAAATATTTCAAAATCATTAGTCGATTCGTTTTTTAAAACAGAAACTTTTTATCGTTGAAAAAATCAGGCATAAACTTCTGTTTTATAATTTGATTTCAAATATTTTTAATTTTAATTTTAATTTTGAAGTTTTTCCATGTCCGGGTCATTATTTTACAAGTTGCTGTGTCGTTTTTCTGTTTTAAAATTGCCGCAATCTGTTTATGGTTTGAGTATTGCTGCGACTGTTTATGGTTTTAGTTTGCTGCAATCTGTTTATGGTTTGAGTATTGCTGCGACTGTTTATGGTTTTAGTTTGCTGCTACTGTTAACTGTTTTAATATTACTGCAATCTGTTTCTATTCCATCTGCTGTACTTCTCACCAACATATCTTTCTTTTAATGATATCCGAGAAATTCGAGATGCAAAGCATCTCGAATTTTCGGGAAGGCTTGCTTGAATTGGATAATTACAGACGATTCCAGTACTTCAACTTTTGAATCCAAAATCGAAAGGCTTGTTTGAATTGGATAATTGCAGACAAACGTTTTTCTGGGATTGGAATAAATTGTTCGGATTTTGCAACCGATGACGCCCACCGCGTGCGTTATAGAACTCATTTTTTGTGAATGCCAATAAAACCGGCCGCCGTTCTTTTTTAAAAAATAGGTATTAAAAGGATCATTTTTTTCCGTATTTTCGGATATGGTTCCATGACCGGATCCATTTGCTTTCATCCATGCCGGTCTTTGTGATATTTTCGTTTTCATCATCATAAATACGGATATTTGTCCGCCCGAATGCCTTTCTATCCTCGCCAATTGGGCAAACTTTGATACAAACACCGCACGGAGAAATCCCGCGGTTTGCCAAATATTCACTTTGGGCGGTGCATTTTTGCTTGTCAATTTTCGATTGGGGGTACGGGATTTCTTTATCGCCGCAAATCGCGCCTTTCGGGCATAAACGCGCGCAGAGCAGGCATTCAATACACAATTCCATTTCCGGTTGGGCAGGTATTTGGCCGACTCCCGATTGATCGACACCCAATTCGTCCAAAGCGGCAGCGGTCAAAACCGTCGTGAATCGAATCCGGGGTCCGTATTTTTTGGTTAAAATCACGTTGTTGCGCCCAAATGTCCCAAGTCCGGCATGGTAGGCGGCATGTTTATGAGAAAAGGCCGCCACCGGATTTTTTAGCAGCGCGGAAATTCCGGCGTACCCGTCGCGCGAAACCGGCATACTTGGCATATTTTCTTCATTCAAGAAAAGAGAAATTTCCAACGCCTGATGGTCTAAAAAAGCGTTGAGGGTCTTATAATGCTCATTGTAATAAACAGATGGCGTCGTCTCCAAAATCGGCAAATTCACCGGAACCCCGATGACAATTGCGGTTTTTGCGAGAGGAAAAATATTTTCCGGGAAAAAATCCGGATGAATCGGATACTTTTTTTCAAGCTCCCAGAGTTTTGTTTCGGCAAAACCAAATACCGGCAGAAGATGGTTCTTTTGTTTTTCCAAAAGAAACTGATACAAAGTTTTCATTGGACCCCTTCCGTCGTCTGATCGATCGCTTTTATTTGCCGGTCACCAAATCCAAGATGCGAACCGCTAAATGAGCACCATTAGCACCATTGTCGACACCGACGCTGGCCACAGGAACGCCGGGCGGCATTTGCGCAATCGACAAAAGTGCGTCCAATCCACCAAGTTTGGCACTGACCGGAATTCCGATGACAGGTTTTTTGGTTTTAGAGGCAACAACACCCGGAAGCGCTGCCGAAAGACCGGCAATGGTGACGTAAACCAAAGCATCGCTTTTTTTGATGTAAGCGTCCAAGTCATCCGGGTTTCTGTGCGCGGAAATGACCACAACTTCATACGTATAATTTGTTTTTTCAAGGACAGATACGGCTCGGTCGGCAATTGCCCGATCCGACTCGGATCCCATAATGATTGAAATTTGAACCAATTTTATTCCACCGGTCACTTATTAAAAATTAAGATGCTCAAATCTTGCTTTTCATTGATTAAAAAGTTACTGGGACAAGAAAACTTGAGTATAGATAAAGAAAAATGGATTCATAACATTTAATTTTTTGTCTGAATCGGCAAAAAACAGACGATTTTTAATTTTTCACATTTTAATAAATACTGACACCACGAACACCTTTCGCTTTTAAAATCCGCTCGACCAAATTTCCCGGAATTTTTTCATTGGTAATAATGGTCAGCTTCGGATTTTCCGTAAAATATGGGTCGTCCGACACGGCTTGCCGGATACTGAGTCCCGCATCCGCAATAATACGAGTGACATTTGAAATAATTCCGATATCGGCACCATCATCCGGTGTGATGACAACGACTCCCAAATTCAAATGTGGCGCCACATCCGCCAAAAACGGAACCGACTTGACGTTTTTAAAAATATCATACAACATTTCATCTTCTCGGATGTGTTTTGTCGCAGCGTCCACCACGCGGCGGTCAACATGAATTTCTTTTCCAATTTGAACGTGTGGAATTTCAATTTTTCCGGAAACGACTTTTCCCGCGTCATTGACTTGAAAACCACGTTCGAAAAGGAGCTTGACAACCTTTTCCTGAGCCGGATATTTTTCGAATTGAATACGGATCGGTTCCCACATAATTTTCCCTCTGCACTCCTCTGTACAAAAACCGCAGTAAATGATTATAGTTGTACATTTATGTATTATATAAACGATTCTAAATGATTCAAACGGTCGATTTTATCTCATCGTTATTTCATCGTTATTTTCATCGTTATTTCATCGTTATTTCATCGTTATTTCATTTTTATATCATTTTTATATCATCGTTATTTTATTGAATTGTTGAAATTTCGGTGTAAATGTTTTTTCCTATAGTTTGTCGAATGAAAAATATAAATCCATCTCCGCAGATCTTCCGAAATATTTATTATTCATAAAGTCTTTGTAATGAATATGTCTACCGTGAAAAATGCCCCCCGGACCGCAACTACGATCGTTATTCGTTCGGATTCCAGTGCGCGTGTCAGTCATTCCAGAGATCCGTATTACAGTTTAATGCGGCGTGTTTTTCAGGAAGACGCGACAGCCGTTCGCGGCCAAAAGTTTTTAAACATGGTTGAAGAACGTCATAAATCCGGCAATCCCCTTCGAACCGATGAATGGGAAATGATTATTGAGCAACTCGGCACAAGCCGCGCTTCTTTTTATTCGATGCGTAACAAACTCATGGGGGCTGGTTTGATTTCTGTTAAAAATCAAAAGTATCGGCTTTCCGGACAATTCTCCAAAGATTTAATCGACATGGCCCGCTGGTGGTGGACAGCGATTTTGGGAAACGAAGAGGATTCGGGAGATTTGTAATTTTTCAAAAATCGTTGTCTATCGGAAAAGTATATATATCATTTTTCACTTGTAGGACTTGATTTTCGTGTTTTTCGTACTTAAAACGCGGTAAGGTCATCAAAGCCCGGTAGTGTAGTGGTCAATCATACGGGACTCTGGATCCTGTAACCTCGGTTCGAATCCGTGCCGGGCTACTTATTATTTTTCATTTCATTTTTTATATTTCATTCTATTTCTTTTTTTCTTTCTTTTTTTTCTTCATGGTTCTTAATATTTTCAATTTTATACGATTTTTATGCTGTTTTTATACAATTTTTATGCTGTTTTTATACTGTTTTTATACTGTTTTTCTTTTGATACATCTTAATTTTTTTTAATTTCTTGATAGACCGTATGTTTTCGCCACCCATGAGGACATTTTGAAAAAATGACAAAGTTTCTGGATACTGATTATTTTTTTAATTTTTTGGAAATTTATCGGACAAAAATATAAATAACACAGTTTCACATTAACACAACATCTTCAAAATCAACATCTTAAAATAATTTATCAACAATTTATCAACAAATCATCAAAATCGGAGTTTATAATTTGTATCTGATTGTTACGGAAAAAGAAACTGCGGCTAAAAGAATCGCGGCGATTTTGGCGGAAAACAAAGTCAAAAAAGTACGGTATCCAAAACTTGGGATTGAGACGTATGAGTTTTCCTACAAAAAACATGAGCGGACAGTTGTAATGGGACTTTCCGGGCATGTTGTCGGCATTGATTTTCCGAAGGAATATAATAACTGGCAGAAAAATGAAGCCCGGGATTTGATTGATGCCAACATCATCGTGACCACCACCAACAAAAAAATTGTGACAGCGCTGAAAGTTCTTGGAAAAGATGCCGATTTGGTCACGATTGCCACCGACTACGATCGGGAAGGAGAACTCATTGGCGTGGAAGCACTTTCCCTGATTCAATCCGTCAATCCGAATGTGAAATACAATCGGGCGCTTTACAGCGCCATTACTCCTAAAGACATCACCCACGCGTTTGAAAACCTGACGACCGTCAATTTCAATTTGGCTGATGCCGGACACTCCCGAGAAGTCATTGATTTGGTCTGGGGCGCTTCTTTGACACGTTATATTTCTCTTTGCGCCGGCCGCCTTGGAAAACTCTTTTTATCGGTTGGCCGGGTTCAATCCCCGACATTGGCTTTGATCGTCGAGCGCGAAAAAGAACGGGAAGCGTTTGTTCCGGTGGATTATTGGGAAATCGAAGCGACACTGGAGACGCAAAAGAAAGAATCGTTTGTATCGGAATACCATATGAACCGAATCTTTGAAAAAGAAGTGGCAGACCGGATTTTTAAAAATGTGATTGTCGGCGGAAAGGCTAAAGTCGCAAGTGTTGAAGCCAAAGAGCGAAAAGAACATCCACCGATTCCGTTTAACACCACCGAATTTTATGTGGCGGCATCGGCGGTTGGGATTTCCGTAAACAACGCCAAACGCATGTATCAGACGCTTTACGAAGCCGGTTATTTGTCTTATCCAAGAACAGACAGCACGATTTATCCGGAAAGTTTGGAGCTTCGTTCCTTGATTGAAATGTTTCTCGGTACCGAATTTGATTCTTACGCGAAAGAGTTGCTGAAACAAAAAACGCTCACGCCGACGCAAGGAAAAAAGGAAGATCCGGCACATCCGCCGATTCATCCGGTGGCACCGGCCAAGCGGTCTGACATCAAAGAAGATGAATGGAAAGTTTATGAGTTGGTCGTCCGCCGCTTTTTTGCGACATTCGCGGGCGAGGCGGAATGGGATACGCTCCGGATTGAAATCGATATCAATGAGGGGGAAAACAAAGAGGACTTCAAAGTCAACGGTTCCCGTTTAAAAAATGAAGGCTGGCGCTGGTATTATCCGTACAATAAGCCGGAAGATCGCCTGTTGCCGCCGATGGCGGAAGGGGATGTCCTTTCCGTGACGCACAAGGAACTCTTTGAAAAAGAAACCCAGCCGCCAAGCCGGTATGGTCAAGGCCGTCTCATCCGGATGATGGATGATATGGGAATCGGTACAAAAGCGACACGTGCCGACATTATCAACAAACTTGTTTCCCGATATTATGTTCACGGAAATCCGCTTCAGCCGACAAAAATGGCGTATGCCGTCGTGGACACGCTTGAGCGGTACACGCCCACCATTGTGAAACCCGACATGACCCGGCAGCTGGAAGAGGATATGGATAAGATTTCGGACGGAAAAATTAAGGAAAGCGATGTGTTGGCGGAATCTCGGGAGATGCTTGACAATATTTTTAAGGATTTGGAAAAGAATCATGAGGAAATCGCAAAGTCACTTCAGTCCGGTCTTTTGGAAGACAAAATCGTTGGCCGGTGTCAGCTTTGTGATTCTGATTTGATTATCCGGAAATCGAAAAAAGGTTCCCGTTTCATCGGTTGCAGCGGTTATCCGGAGTGCAGTTATTCTCTCCCGCTTCCGAGAACCGGTCAGGTGGTTGTGACCGATAAGATGTGTGACGAGCACAAAATTGCCAAAATTAAGATCATTACCGAAGGGAAACGCCCCTGGGAATTCGGCTGTCCGGTCTGTAATTTAAATGATTGGGAGCGCCAAAAGGAAGAGGCGGAAAAGAACGGCCAGACCATCATTTCTTATTCGGAAGCCGCAAAAAAAGCGAAAGAGCGAGCAAAGAAGGAAGAGAAGAAGGAAAAGGACAAAGAAAGAAAAGCAAAAGCGGCAGAGATTTCGGAAACAGCGGACGTGGCGGTGGCGGCAAAAGCCACAAAGTCGGTGAGGACGGCAAAAACCGTAAAAACCGCAAAAACCGCAGCAAAATCTTCTCTTTCAAAAACCGCACAAAAAACAACAGCAAAAGCCGAAAAATCAAGTTCTTCTTCAAAATCAAAGCCGGCGTCGGAATCTTCCGTCCGGGAGCTTTCCGACATCAAAGGACTGGGTGACGTTTCATTGCAGAAGTTAAACGAAGCCAAGGTCAAGACGGTCAATGATCTAAAAGTTGCTGATACGGAAAAATTGGCAAAAAAGACAGGAATCAGTGCCAAAAATATTGAGAAATGGAAAGAGTCCGTCAGCTGAATAAAGGCATTGGCGACAGAAAATCATTTTCAGCAACAATTTTCAGCAACAGTTTTCAGCAGCAGTTTCGACAATAATTATTCTTGGAAAACCATCCCGAAAATTCGGACGCGTACCCGCGTCCGAATTTCTCGGATTGTTCATCCGGAAAGGATTTGTTAGCAAAATGCAGCAGCAAGTGATAATTTGCAAGCAGACGCAGCAAACTGTAAAACCATAAACTAAAAAACAGATGCCCTTATTTGTAAACTTATAAATAAAGCCGTCCGGTCGGTTTTGTTGAATACAATTCAAAAACTTGTGCCATAACGCGCGACGGCGGCGGCTCAAAAATAAAAGTGCAGTCAATTCTTATCTGAAAACCGTACTTTGTAAACATGTTTTTATTTTATTTCATATTGTTTTATTTCATATTGTTTTATTTCATATTGTTTTATTTCATATTGTTTTATTTTTGTCTCAGATTTATTTTTCGGGAGTGTTATGGAACTTCAATTTTTAGGCGCATGCCGGGATGTCGGCCGTTCCGCTGTTTTGGTGGACGGGGCCGTTCTTTTGGATTACGGCATCCAAGTCGGCGAGGTGACCGAATACCCGGAAGGGTCGGTTGACCCGAAAGCGGTGTTTGTCTCTCACGGGCATTTGGATCACACGGGGGCGGTTCCGGGACTTTTCGGATATGGGAAATCTCCGCTTCTTTTTATGACGCCGCCAACACGTTCTCTTTCGGAAATGCTTGCCAAGGATACCCTTAAAATCGCACGAGCTGACCGGGGACGGGATGCTTGCGGGTTTTGTCCGTTTTCTGAAGACGATTTGATTCAAATGTTTCGCCAAACCGTGGAAATCCGGCCGGGTGAAGCGATAGATTTGTCGGATTACGATTCATCCTTGAATTACACGGCACGCACATTTGACGCTGGACATATTCCGGGAGCAGTTTCCATTTTTTTAAAAGACCGTTTTTCTAAAAAAAGTGTTTATTATACAGGCGACCTGAATCAACAGGACACTCGGCTGGTCGGGAAAGCCACACAAGCGGCTCATGCGGATGCGCTGATCATCGAAAGTACCTATTTCGGGCGTGACCATCCGCCACGCGGCGAAACGGAGAATAAGTTTATCGACGACATCTTAGACACCCTCCATCGCGGCGGATGTGCGCTCATTCCGGCTTTTGCAATCGGGCGGACGCAAGAAATCCTTTTGCTGCTTCACGCATACGGCATTTCTCCCTACATCGAAGGAATGGGTGTTGAAGCTTACAGCCGGCTGATTCAATTTCCGGACTATCTGAAAAACAAAAGCAAAAAAGAACTCGTCTCCGCTTTTCAAAATTCGATTTGCTTATCGCCGCAAGGAAAACCCGGCGGCAATGCCGGAAATTGCGGAACCGGCAGAAACAGTGGCAGCAGCAGAAAAAACGGCGGTTCCGGCGGATACGCAAGCCATCAACACATCCGTCATGCGCCACTGAACGGTTCCGTCATTTTAACCACGTCCGGCATGCTGGAAGGCGGACCTGCGCTTTATTATTTGGAAAAATTAAAAAATGACCCGCGTTCCCGATTGATGCTAACCGGCTTTCAGGCGGAAGGAACAAACGGGCGCCGGATTTTAGAATCCAAATCATTTGAAAAGGATGGCCGAATTCACCGCCTGAGCATGCAAGTAGAACGGTATGACTTTTCCGCACATTCCGGCGATTCGGACTTAAAAAAATTCACAAAAAGTTTTTGCAAAAACGGGGTGGAAAAAGTCTTTTGCATTCATGGGGATGACACGCCCGGATTTGCCGAATGGATTATTGAAAATGTCGGCGTGGACGCGTACGCACCGGAAATCGGCAACCGTTTCTCTATTTGAACCTGAAATATGAAACAGAAAAAAAATGAATAAAATTGAAAAAAATAATTGAAAAAAATAATTGAAAAAAATAATTGAAAAAAATAATTGAATAAAAATCATGAAAAAAAGAAAAAATGGATTGAGTTGGCTTAATCTGCCCACAAATATTTGTATTTGTCCAAAAATGCATATTGCTCTTGTTCGCGTTCCCGTTTGTAAATCATGGCGGCCGGATGGAATATTTTTAAAATATTTTTGCCGTCTTTTGTCTTTTTGACTTCTCCCCAGCCGGCACTTTCTCCAAATGCTTTTTCCGCGGTATTTCCAAGCAAAATAATCACGGCCGGATTCATTAAATTCAGCTGTGCCGTCAAAAACGGACGGCAAATCTCTATTTCTTTTACGGTCGGCGTCCGATTTTCCGGCGGCCGGCACTTAATCGTATTAATGACTGCCCAATCCTCCTCTTTGAGTTTCATGTAATCAATCATTTTGTCCAAAAGCTTTCCCGCCCGCCCGCAAAAAGGAATACCGGTCTCATCTTCATTTTTCCCAGGCGCCTCGCCGATAAAAACAACTTTAGGATGCGTCGATCCCTTTGAAATGACTTTGTTGGTCACCGTTTTGTGCAAATCACAGCGCTTGCAATCCAAGATAAGTTTTTCAATGCCGGGAAACGTTTCCATTATTGTTTCTTTTGTATTTACATCCGGTTTTTCATTCTGTTTCGTATCCGGCTTTTCACTCTGTTTCGTATCCGGCTTTTCATGGACCCAGTCATTTAAGGATCTGTTCATTTTTCCACTATCGTTTTTGTGCTTTTTTTTCTCAAAATCGTCTTTGTCAACAGGCGAAAGGTTCATATTGCCTGATTAGGTGATTAAGTTATATATATTCGAGCAATATATTCAAGCATTGTCGTGATATTGTTTGTGATATTTGGTTCATGTTCTGCGTTCTTTTTAATAAAAAACAGATACAAAAGGTGTTAATTTGAAAGTGATTGTTGTCGGAGCCGGTGAAGTCGGTTACAACATCGCCAAAATCATGTCGGAAAAAAATGACGTGATTGTTGTTGACAAAGACTCGGACCGAGCCGCGCGCGCAAATGAATTAGATGTCGGTGTTGTGGTTGGAAATGGCGCAAATGTCGATTTAATCAAAAAGCTGCCGGCGTTTGACTTGTTTGTTGCCGTCAGCAACAATGACGAAATCAATATTTTAGCTTGCCTTGGCGCGAAAGCGGTCTCCAAAGGAAAAGCCAAAACAATCGCACGTGTCAGCAATCCCGATTACATCAAAAAACCGATTTCCTCTCGAACGGAAGTCGGCATTGATGTCATGGTCTGCCCGGAACTATCGCTCGCATCTGAAATTGCAGAACTCTTGTATTTGCGCGGTGCCGTCGACGCCGAGCTTTTCGCGGACGGAAAAGTAGAAATGGTCGTTTTTTTAATTTCCGAAAACAACCCGCTGATTGGAAAACCTTTCAAAGAACTCGATATTTCCAAAAATTGCATTGTCAGCGCGCTGATGCGTCAAAGCGATGTGATTATCCCCAACGGCGACAGTTTTTTGATGCCCGGGGACAACGCAATCATTATCTGTAAAACCGAAGATATTGACTTCATTCAATCTTGTTTTGCGCCGGAAGATCCGGAATCCGACAAAAAGAAAAAACGGAAAAAAATATTGTTGATCGGCTGCGGTGATGTTGGCTTGTATTTGGCCAATCTGATTGACAAAGATCCCAATGTGGATTTGAAAATTATCGAGCAAAACGAAGACCGTTGCCTTGAGATTGTAGATATGCTTCCAAATTCCCTCATTCTTAAAGGAGATGCGACCGACATTGATCTCCTTCGGGAGGAAAGCGCGGGGGATTCCGATGTGGTGGTCGCCGTCACCGACAGCGATGAGAAAAATCTGCTATGCGGTCTCATGGCCAAACATTTCGGCGCTCAAAAAGTCATTGCCCGGACAAGTCATCCGGATTACATTCCTGTTTTTGAAATGGTTGGCGTCGACATTGCGCTCAGCACCAGAAACGCAACCGTCAACGAAGTGTTGCGCCTGACGGCCGGAACCGGAATTGAAACGCTTCGGGCGGTACCACAAGCCAAATCTGAAGTTTTGGAATATCATGCAACCGAAAAATCCAACATCGTCGGAAAGCCTCTTCGGGACTTGGATTTTCCCGCGGATGCTATTATCAGTATGATTGTCCGCGGCAAAGAACTCATTGTCCCCAACGGAAACACAATCATTCAACCGGAAGACCGGGTCATTCTATTTTCAAAACCGGCAGCTTATTCCAAATTGAATAATTTATTCAAATAACATCAAGCAATTATCAACAATTATCGCAACAATTTTTCAAATGACATAATAATTTTATTTAAACAATCGGCGACGGTACAATGAATTTTAATAACGTTTTTTCCATTCTCGGCAAAGTTCTGTTGATTTTGGCCGGGGTTCAACTCATACCGCTTCTTGTTGCCGTTTATTATCAGGAACCGCTCCTTCCGTTTTTTGTTTCAATGTTTGCGGCGGCGGTCATTGGTTTTATGCTGAACCACTTCTCAAAACCCAATAATGACGAATGGGTAATTCGGGAAAGTTACGCCGTCATTGCTTTTAGCTGGTTTTTTTGTGCGATTTTTTGTGCGATTCCCTTTTTATTTGAAGGTCTCTCTCCGATCAACGCTTTTTTTGAATCCATGTCGGGCATAACAACCACTGGCGCCACCATCTTGACGGATATTGAATCTTATTCCCGAAGTCTTCTTTTTTGGCGCAGTTTTACCCAATGGCTTGGCGGTCTTGGAATTATCGCGCTTTTCATCGCGGTCATTCCCAAAGTCAATATGCGCGGACGCCAGCTTTACAAAACGGAATTCTCCGGGCCGACCGAAGATAAAATCAGTCCGAAAATCAGCAACACCGCCAAAATTTTGTGGGGTCTTTACATCGGGTTGACCGTCATTTTGGTTGTTCTTCTTTTGGTCATGAAAATGTCCTTTTACGATGCGCTCGTTCATTCTTTTTCCACCATGGCCAGCGGCGGTTTTTCGCCTTACAATTCCAGCATCATTATTTTTTCCAATCATAAAATCGAGATTGTTTTGACAATTTTTATGCTGATTGCCGGAACCAACTTTGCGCTCATCCATAAGGCGCTTACGAAAAATGTCAAATCGCTGATTCGGGATGAGGAATTTAAAGCTTATATTTTGTTTTTCGCAATTATTGTCGGGTTTTTATCCATTCTTCTCATCCGGGATATGGATTACGGCATCTTGGAATCTTTCCGCTATGCGTCGTTTCAAATTGCATCTCTTATGACGACAACCGGCTTTTCCAGTATTGATTACAATCTTTGGGGGGATTCCGCCAAAATGATTCTTTTGCTTGCGATGTTTACCGGCGCATGTTCGGGGTCCACCGCCGGTGGTCCGACGATTGTCCGGTGGCTGATTTTTGTCCGGCACGCCCGCCGCGATATTTTTAAAGTTTTGCATCCGAGCGCGGTCAAACCGATTAAATACAACGGAAAAAGCTTGTCGGAAGATGTTGTCCATTCCGTTTTGTCATTCATGGTACTTTATTTGTTTGTTTTCATTATCAGTTCCGTTCTTCTCAGCATTTTGGGACTTGATATTGTAACGTCGGTCACGTCTTCCATCACGACGCTTGGAAATGTCGGTCCAAGTTTTGGGATGATCGGACCCTTAGATAATTTCAGCGTCTTGCCACCGCTTTCCCGAATCATTCTCATCGCCAATATGTGGATCGGACGTATGGAACTCTATACCGTTTTGTTGCTGTTCACCTCGGAATTTTGGAAAAGATAACCCCGAAAAGATAACCGGACTCAACTCCAAACAAAAATCGGTCCGCGGTTTTTGTCATCACAATTTTTATGTTTTTTGATATTGGATAATAATATTTATGAGAAAAAGATATTTATAGTAAGTTTTCTATTTTTCACTTTCACAAGGAAGGGCTCGTGGTCTAGCCGGTTATGACGTCGCCTTTACATGGCGAAGGTCCTGAGTTCGAATCTCAGCGGGCCCATCCGAAACATTTCATTTCTTTTCGTATGCAACATAGTTTTATACAAAAAGGAATATTTACACCAAAAGAAAAGAGGTAGGCGGGCTCGTGGTCTAGCCGGTTATGACGTCGCTTTCACATGGCGGAGGTCCTGAGTTCGAATCTCAGCGGGCCCATCTCTTTTATCTTTTTTATTAATCTTTTTTCTTTTTGTTGTTTTTCGCGTCCATGTATTTTTTCTTGTCTTCCGGACTCAGTTTTTCAATCGAATAGCGCAACATGGTTCTGGGCATTAATGCCGCGTTTTCATCCAAATATTTTTTTAAAACCGCCTCATCCTTTTTACCAATTTCCCGAAGCATCCAACCGGTGGCTTTGTGAATCAAATTCTCCCCGCTGTCCAAAAAGCAATCGCATAATTTCAAAGTCGGTTGGAAGATTCCGGCTTTGATAAAGGCATGCGTTGTTAGGATGGAAATCCGATTTTCCCACAAATCATCGGACTTGGACAATTTTGAAATTGTCTCTTTTCCCAGGTTTTTCGGGTCTGTTTTTAAAAACCAATTCCCTAAAATGTAAGATGCGGAGCCGTCGACCAAATCCCAATTGTTGACGTATTTCAAATGATCCAGGTAAAGCGCCACAATTTCTTTTTTTTCCCGGGCAGCTTCTTTTTTGATTTTTGCATCATCTGTTGCATCTGTTTTTGTGTTTTCCATCCGCTCAGCCGCGTTATACTTCTCCACCATCATGAAAAGAGCCGCCTGCCGGAATTCATGAACGGGCGACGTCAGAAGTATTTCAAGCTCTGAGAAGCGGATGTCTTTGTAATAGGATTTTGCCGCGGCCCGGACTTTGGGAACAATAATCCCGATAAAAGTGTCGCCTTCTCCGTATTCACCGGGTCCGGTTCTGAAAAAACGTTGATGATGAACCGCTTTTATTGGATCGGCATCTTTTTCCATTTCCGAAATTATTTCTTCCGCCGTCACATCCTTTTTTTTGGAAGCCATCCTTTCATCCCTTCTCATTTTTGGTTGACATTTTTTTCCAAATCCAGCAATTTTTGTTTCAAATCCAGGCCGCCGCCAAAGCCGACCAGTTTTCCATTTTTGCCGATGACGCGGTGACATGGAATAAATATCGGAATCGGGTTTCTGTTGTTGGCCATTCCGGCCGCCCGAACGGCTTTAATGTTTCCGGCCGCCGCCGCGATTTCCTGATAACATACTGTTTCTCCATAGGGGATTTTTAAAAGCGCATCCCACACCTTTGTCATAAATTCGGATCCTTTTGGGGCCAGCGGCAAATCAAATTCCATCCGGCGTCCGTCCAAATATTCTTCCAGCTGGGAAAATGCGGATTTGTGAAGCGGCGTTTCCAAAGAACTGTCCGCCACCTTTGACAAATCATAAGAATAATTCTCAAAAAACAGATGAGTAACAGTGTTACCGCCATCATCAACTCCAATTCCGATTCTTCCAATGGATGTTTCCCTAAAACAAATCATTTCCGCTCTCCTCTTCTTACTTTTCATTTTTAAAAAATTCATTGATTTGAAGTGACTTTAACACTAAAAACAATCTGATATTTTAAAAGAAAAAGAGATGCGAACATATAAATCTTTGACAAGCCGGGTGAAAGTAAAAATTTTAAATGAATGAAAATTATGGCGAAAAATTATGGCGAAAAATTATGGTGAAAAATGATTTGTTTTAATCTTTCAGCGTTTTTTCACGCAGCAGCCGGTTGTACGTAATTGCGAAGCGGTGCGCTTCATCTCGGATTTCTTGCAAATAAAGAGAAGCTTTCTCATCTTTTTTTATCGGAAGCGGATCCGCTATTCCCGGGACAAAAACCTCTTCTTCACGCTCCGCCAGGGAAATCACCGGCGTTTTAATTCCTAATTTTTTTAATTCGGCAACGGCATAAGAAAGCTGTCCTTTTCCGCCGTCAATTACAATGAGGTCGGGGAGTTCTTTTTCTTCCTCCAAAATCCGGGAATACCGCCGGCGGACAACTTCGGCAATGGAGGCGAAGTCATTGATTCCGTCCACGGTTTTGATTTTAAACCGCCGGTAATTGGATTTATCGGCTTTTCCATCTCGGAATTGAACCATGGACGCCACCGTATTCGTTCCGGACAAATGAGATATATCAAAACATTCAATGACACTTGGCGCTTTTGGAAGCATCAGGCGTCGGCCGAGCTCTTCCGCTTTTGAAATAGAGCCGAAGAACGCGTTTTCAATGTTTTTCTCCGCCAAAATGAGCAATTCTTTTTTTGCGCCTCTTTTGGGCACCGTGATTTTTACAGGCTTTCCATGCCGCTGAGACAAAAAATCAATAAGAGACCGGCTGATTCGCGTCGGTTTTTCATCGGCTTCATCCTCCGTCCACATTTCGTTGTCTGTCTGCGGTTCACCATCTGTCCCCGTTTTATCTTTGTTTTTGTTTTCTTTTTTGTTCTCTTTCTTCTCCTCTTTCTTTTTATTCCCGTCCGAATTTTGTTTTTCATTCATGAGGGCGTCCGTTTCATTTTCCGTGTAAGCTTCCTCTTCCAAAATTTCGGACTCTTCCGGTAAAATAAGTTCGGCCGGCGTTTCATGCCCGGAATAATATTGAACCAAAAATTCTTCCAGGAAATTTCGGCTGTAATCAAACGCGAATTCTTCCCTTCCGACCAACGTTCCCTGGACAACATTAAAAACCATGATATAGATCTTGTTTTTTTGGATGATGTAATTGACCACGTCTTCCTCATGCTTAATTTTTCGAACGGCATGCCGGTTTTTCAAATAATCCAACGAATAAATTTGATTCCTGAGTTCCATCGCGAATTCGAATTCCTGATTTTTGGCATGCTTTTCCATTTCCTCTTGAAGGGCGAAAATCAGTTCGTCCGTGTTTCCACGCAACACGAAATCCGCTTTTTCAATACTTTTTTTGTACTCTTCGCGGCTGATGTTTCGGACGCAAGGCGCGCTGCAATGCCCGATGTGATGCCGTAAACAAGGTCTTTTGGGAAGATTTCGGCAGGACCGGAGTTTGAATGTTTTTTTAACAACATCCAAAACAACATCTCGGTCGGCGGCGGAGACAAACGGGCCGTACAATTTTCCGCGGGTTGTGGCTTTCCGTAAAATTCCGATTCTGGGAAATTCGTCATCTGTCAAATAGATAAAAGCGTAATTTTTGGCGTCTTTTAAATCAATATTGTATTTGGGCGTATGCTTTTTAATGAGTGTGTTTTCCAGGATCAGTGCTTCCACTTCGTTTTCTGTTAATATGTATTCGGCGGAATCAATATTTTTCACCAAAAGACGGGTTTTTGGATCATGATCTCGTTTTTGAAAATAACTGGAGACCCGTTTTTTTAAATTTTTTGCTTTGCCGATGTAGATAATCTCTTGATCTTTGTTGCGGTAAATATAGCATCCGGGAGACTGCGGGATGGCGGAAAGGTCAATAGCGGACATAGGGCCTCAGAAAATCCTTTTAATTTTGAAATCTTAAAAAAGTTTAAAAATCATCATCCATTTCGTCATCCATCAAATCGTCTTGAAAATCATAATCCACAATTTCAATTGAAACTTTATTCCCGCTGCGGTCAAATGCTTTCCAGGAAGTTCGGTTGTAGGGATGTCCGACGATGAGATTGATGTCTCCGGCTTGAAAAAAAATGAGGTCTTCCTCGGACGGGTAAATGGCACCGTTTGGGTGGCTGTGAATAGATCCGGCATGTTTCATATTCGGAAGCATCCATGTGTTGAGGCTGACGCTTTCATCGGTTGCGGTGGTACCCGGCAAATAAATAATATTCGTAATCACATCGCCGTCCGCTTCCAAAAGGGCGCCGAATTCGTGGGGATGGGATGCTTTACAGGAAGCTAAAATAAAATCTAAGGTCTCGGAAGCAATTTTTTTGGCGGTCATTTTTCTTTCCTCAATCATTCTGTCGATTTAGAAAATAAAAGTTTTTTTATTATAAATAAATGCTGTAACGTCCGGAACGGGTCAAAAGTTCGGAATCGGAATGTGAAATCCGAAAAAATTCAAAATGAATCGAAAATGAATCGAAAATGAATCGAAAATGAATCGAAAATGAATCGAAAATGACGTGAAAATGAAACAAAAATGAAAAAATAAAAACTATAAATACAAAATAAACAAAAATGAAAAAAAAGATAAAAACAAAATAAAAAATAAATTAAAACAAAGTGTTTGAACGGTTTTTTGGTTGAATCTTCAAAAGCCCGAATTAATATTCGGGCTCTTCGTAATCGAAAATATCTTTTTTCTTTTCTGTTTTTTCTTTTTCGGAATCAGAACTCATCTCGTTTCTTTTGGGCAATTCTTCTTCGGCATCGCCTTCAAATGTGTATTTTGCGGCAACACTTTCGTTTTGAATCTCGCCATCGTCTTCAAACACATTCATGTCGATGAACTTCTTTTGTCCTTCTTCACTTGTTTTTGTTTCATGGACAATCGCAGCAGCCGGCTCGGTCATTTTTGGTTTTTGCGGAACCGGTGCATCTTTTGGGGCATCTTGCTCTTTTACGGCTGGTTCGCTTTCCTTCTCGGTTGCCATGACGGTGTCAAAATATGAATATTTGTGATTGAATTTTTTCTTTTCTTCGGAAGGGGAAGAAGTTGCCGGTTTTGATGGCGTCGGGGTCGATTCCTGTCGGGCAGGCGGTGTCGATGGCGCAGCCGGCACCGGTGAAGAATTCATATTTTTTGTTTCAAAAACTTCTTTTTCCGGTTCATCATAAACCGGCGGCTTTGGTTTTTGACTTTCTCCCTTCTTCAATGGGACGATAAATTCGGAATCTTCTTCCACAGCTGGTTTTTTTGTGATGGTCGACCCGACAATTCCGATTTTTGCGTCCGGATCCATCGGACGGCTTGGGTCCCGGGGAATGTTGGATGAACTTAATGTGGAAGCCGATGATTGTTTCTGTCGTGATTTCGGCGGAACGTATGAATCTAAATCAGAAGACGATGTCGAAGACGGTGCATGTAAATTTGAAGCATCAGAACCGGCAGACGCAGTTAAAGCAGCCGGTGCAGCGTCGAATGTGCCTGGGTCGGATTCGGAAGACGACACCGATGTTTGCTTTTCTTCACGTTTCGGTGGTTTCCATTCCGGAATTTTTTCATCTTCTTCTGTCAATTCTTCGGCTTTTGATCCGGATTTTGGGTCTTCGGAAATAGATGGAATTACGCCGGAGGCACCCGCAGTCTCTTTTTTAGAAGCCGCCATTTCTTTTTTGTTTGCTTTTTCGTTCTTTGCTTTCTCCTTTTTGCTTGTTTTCACTTTAACCAAACCGTTCATCCGGTCGAATTTTCGTTTGCCGATGTACCAACAAACAGCAGCAACAACAATCATGAGGACAATAAAGCCTAAAATTCCCAATACAATAGTCATCGTTTCCATAATCGGAAATGATGACACTTTTTCTATATAAAAATTCCTTCGCTTCGCTTCGGAATTTTTCAAAGGACCGAAAACATCCGCAATCAATTTTGTTATCCAAATAACTCTCTTTGATCTCAAAAATTATGATTGACGGCAATTATCCAATCCCGGTAAATCCCCTTAAAAATTCGGACACACATCGCATTTCGAATTTCTCAGATTATTATGAAAATTAATAAACATATGCAGCAATACTGAAATGATCGTAAACAGACAGCGTTTATTTGATAAATAAAAACAGCCGGTTGGTTTTATTGAACTCATTTCAAAAATATGTCGCTTTAATGCGCGCAAGCGGCCGCACAAATGAAAAAAAAGAAAAAAGAAAAAAGAAAAAAATCAATTCAAAAATCAAACATTAAACTAAGATGGTGTTTCCACTATACTCGTTTTGCTTGTCGATGCTCATTTGAATGAGAATTTCAAAGATCTTTCGAACCGATTCCACATCCAGATTTTTTTCAACGGCAAGGCTGGATGCCCGGTCCAACACCTTTTGCATTTGCTCTTCATCCCGAATCGGCTTATTCATTTCTTTTTTGGACGACAGGATTTCGCCGGCCAAATTCGTTCTGAGTTCAATCAAATCCATGATCTCTCGGTCAATTAATCTCATCTTTTCTCGGGCGGATTCCAATTTACCGGTTGCCATTTTTACCATCTCTTTACAGATTTAAACATTATCAACAATTATCAATCAACATCAAAACATTACTTCTTTTCTATGAATCGGCATATTATATAAAATTCATTGACATTCATTTCATTTATTTTTCAGCCGGTTGAAATGAAATTATCAAAAAAATATTTTTTCAAAGATTTTCTGTTTCTCATGAAATTTATAAATACTAGGTTTAACATTTTTGATTGTCTATATTTCTATGTTTCTTTGAAATTGGGCCAAAAACAAACAAATTACAAACATTTCTTCAAAAATATTTAAGCAATTATTGAGTCACAATTTTTCCGATTGGAGGAAAAGTATGAGTGTTGTTACCAGCGTCAAAAGTAGATTTTCAAAATTTTTTGGAAAATTATTCAAGAAAAAAAATGCCTGCATTGGTATTTACGGCCCGCCGAATGCCGGGAAAACCACATTGGCAAACCGTATTGTTAAAGATTGGAGTGACAATTCCGATGAGCCGCTCGGATCTGTTTCCCACATTGCCCACGAGACCCGAAAAGCACAGCGCCACCACAAATTAGAAATCGAATCCAAAGGCAATAAAATCTGCCTGGATGTCGTCGACACCCCGGGTCTTGCGACCAAAATTGATTTTCACGACTTTATGAAAGAAGGCTTGACCGAAAAAGAATCCAAACAACGCTCCAAAGAAGCCACGGAAGGCGTGATTGAGTCCGTCAAATGGCTGGACGATTTGGATGGCGTCATCTTGGTGATGGACGCGACGGAAAACCCATACACCCAAGTCAACGTCACGGTGATTGGAAACATGGAAGCCCGCAAATTACCGCTTTTAATTGTCGCCAACAAAATCGACCTGCCGACTTCTAACCCGGATGCCATTCGGGAAGCGTTCCCGCAACACCCGTTCATTGCGATTTCCGCACTTGATGGAACCAATATGGAAACGTTTTATGAATCGGTTGCCAAACAATTCGGGTGATTGACATGAGCGACATACAACTCGATTTAGTTTCCGACGCCAAACTTTCCAAGATGGGGTCCACTGAAAAAGTGCGCTACATCATTGATGAGGTTCGGAAAGGAAAAATTATGGTTCTTGAAAAAGGACTTGACCCGATGGAAGAAGCCAAACTGATTGAAATGACTATGAGCGAAATCCATGATGATTTTGTCGGCCTTGAAATCGAAAGCTACCCGCGGGAGAGCAATGCATCCTTTTTTGGCAAATTATTGAAAAAAGATTCCGGCCAGCAAAAATTAACCGTTATCGGTCCCGCCAATCGGCTTAAAACGCTCCGGAAGGATAATTCTTTAATCAGCACATTGGTGTCGACGAAATAATGCGTCAAACGCATTATTTTTTTAACCCCTTTTTTATTTTTTCCATTTTATTTCTTGTCTTTCAACCCCTTTTTTATTTTGTTTCATCCATTTTTTATTTTCAGATTTTTCAAAACATTCTTATTTGTTTATTCCTCCCGCCACTTCTCTCAATTTTTTAAAACTGTTAGGATCCTATCGGTAATATTTTTAAATCCGTTTGTCCTATGAAGGTGTTATGAATGTTTGATTATTCGTTTCAAATTCAATCTCAAATTCAATCTCAAATTCAATCTCAAATTTAATCTCCTTTATCTTTCGTTATCATTGCCCGTTTCATATAATTTTCAACCTTAACGTTTCGCATGGATTGCAGATCAATTATTACAAATTGCGTTTGGCTTTAACCATCATTTCGACGGTGTTTATTTTGCTCAAAAAAGAAAGCTCATTCCCGGAAAAAACCGATACCAAGATTCCCGGTATTATTCCCCAGAACTTGGTTTCTTTTGAAATGGGAAATGAAAACATCACACTTGTTTGTACTTATGGGAAAATTTCCTTGGTTCTCAACAAAAATGTGACCGATTACTACATCGGGCGGATTCTCAAAGGCATTTCCGACGTGGACAATTCAACATCACACGAGATGGAAATCCTGTGTGATTTTGATGAAATTCCGGGCTATCAAACCATGGGATACACACTGGTCACGTACGGCCGGTATAATGGAAAATACCGGGTTACTTTTAACATTCCGTTCTCTTCCGAAAAAGCGCTTTACAATTTGACCGTTTCTTTTTTCAAAGAATTGGAAAAGCAAAAATCACTCAAAAAAGACTTCTATTGGAACGGAAAAGACAGCGATATCGTCCGGCTTTTTTTCAAATTAAAAGACATCGAAAATTGGGATGTTAAATTAATTAAAAACAAAGAACAGTAAAAAGAGTATGAAAAAAGAAAATGAAATAATTCAATTCATTTTCTTCGCTTCACTTATTTTTTGGGGATTTTGTCGGATTTCTCATCGATTTTGTTGTTGTTTATTTTATCGTTTATTTTATCGCTTATTTCATGTTTTGTTCTTTAAATTTTGAACATTATAATTTTGAATTTTCAACCATCTAAATATAAAAACAAAAAACAGTTAAAAATCAAGCGAAAAAATGCAAAAATCAAGAAAAAAATCGGAAAAAAATGTAAAATTCAAGTTAATCCCTCCGACAAATGTTCAGGATTAACCGAAATATTTCGCCGCCTCAAATTATTTTTTGTTCATGCGTTTTCATCCGACGGATTCTCTTTTTCGCCTATAAAATATGAATGCGATTATTATATTTCCATGAGTATAATATTCATGAAAATCCGCCAATTCAACACGTTTTATAATTACGATTAGTGGAAAACGTTTATATACAGCATGTTAAATATAGTTCCAAGCTACTATTCATTAATGTTTACAGTAGAGGGTTTTCAAATGGCTAGTGAAAAATTAAATATCATTGAACAATTCAAAAATCTTGATGTCCTCAAGATGGACCGCCGGACGTTTTTAAAGGCGGTTGCCGCCCTCGGAGCGACAAGTTTCGTTTCCGTTTACGGAAATCAACTCGCAAGCGCGTTGACTTTCTCGGAAACCAAAGTCTTGTGGCTTCACGGCGCAGAATGCACCGGCTGTTCAGAATCCGCGCTCAACGGTGAAAAACCGGAATTTGCGGACGCACTTCGCGAACTGAACATCAGCTTGACCTACCACGAAACACTTTTGGCGCAACAGGGTATTTTCAACGACGGAAAACTCGTCAACACATCCGACTTAAACGCCGAAATTCTTCTCCATGATTTGATTGAAGCCGGCAACTACATCTTGGTTGTGGAAGGCTCAATCGGAAACGGTCCGGACGGAACCGGAAAAATCTGTATGTACGGCGGAAACACATTCAAATCCGTGTTCGAACACGCCGCAAAGAACGCCAACGCGATTATCGCTCTTGGAACCTGTGCCACCTACGGCGGAATTACCGTGACCGACGCGGCCACCAAGAAATACTGCGACTTCAAAGGTGTCATGCAAACCGAGCAAGACCGCAATGATGGTATGCTCCAACTTCTTAAGATTAATAAACCGTGCGTTAACTTACCGGGATGTCCCTCCCACCCTGACTGGCTCTTCTTGACCGTCGCGGGAATTCTCCTCGGAAAATTGGACTTAACCGACCCCAGCTGGCTGGATGCCGATGGAAGACCGCTCATGTTCTTCCCGCAAGACGCTGTTTTGCACGACAACTGCCCGCGCCGCGGATACTATGACCGCGGAGTTTTGGACAAAGACATCGCACAAGGCGGCTGCCTCTGGAAAATCGGCTGTAAGGCCCCGTACGTCCACTCGGACTGCGCCCTTCGTAAATGGAACGACGGAACCAGCTTGTGTATGCAAGCCGGCGGACCATGTATCGCTTGTGTTGAACCCATCTTCCCGAACGGATCCATGCCCTTCTATGAAGAAAAGGAACGCGTCGAAATCTTATTCGGCGTCAACATGGGAATGGTCGCAGCGTTTGTGATTGGAGCGGCCGTTGTCGCCGCCGGTGTTCACGCTGTTCGCAGAATGAAGAAGGAGTGATGAAAAATGGTAAAAGTTACAGTTGACCCGTTAACAAGAATTGAAGGACACATGAGGGTTTCCGCTGAAGTCGACAGCAAAGGATACATCTCATCCGCACAAAGTGCAGGCATGCTTTTTAGAGGATTCGAACGCATGCTTCAAGGCAAAGACCCCAGGGACGCATCCCTTCACGTTGCCAGAATTTGCGGTGTTTGTCCGATTTCTCACTCCATGACCGCAACCAATGCGCTGGATGACCTTTACGGTGTCGCCGAGAGCATTCCGGCAAACGCATTGGCTGTCCGGAATTTCATCCAGGCCGCCAACATGATTGCGAGCCACGCAACCCACATCTACATTTTATTCGGTCCCGACTTGGCCAACCCAAGATACAGAGATGTTTTAACCAGCTCCACATTGGGTCTTGGTGCCACCGGACAAGCTGTCTGGGGCGAATTGGTCGGTCGTTTTGCGCCCATCAGTTACAAGATTGACGGCAAAGCAGTCCCGGTCGGAAGCAGCTACATTAATGCGATTCCGGAAAAGAAAAGACTTCAAGAAGCCATCGCCCTCTTCGGCGGTAAAATGCCTCACCAAGCCGTCACCCGTGCCGGTGGTGTGACTTGTACCCCAACCGATGCGGAAATTACAAAAGCCGCAGCGATCTACTTAAAAGTGATGGACTTCGTCAACACTTACACACTCGGCGTTCCGGTGGACCAATGGGTGGCCAACACATCCAAAGCAAAATCCCCGGAAGCGGCCGTTAAATTCGTTGCCGACCACTTGGCAAACTTGGTCAGCAAGACGAAAAACAATGACTTCTCCCGTGCAAACGGCTGGAAAGATGTCGAACTCTTTGCGGCGTTTGGTTCCGAATTAATCGGAGAAAAAATTCTCGGACTCCCGGCCAGCTTAAGACTCGATAAAATCGGCGGCTATACCGACCCGAGCAAAATCAGTTTCCTCTCCTATGGTGCTTACTATAAGAGCGGACAAGATGGATATACTCCGGAAAGCAAAGCCGGCGAGCGTTTCCTCACCTCCGGTGTCGTTTCCGGAAACTTAAAATATGAAGAACTCGACCCGTCCAAGATTACGGAAAGCATTCAGTGTGCCTTCTACAATGACGATGTCGCCTCCCGCCACCCGTACGACGGAACCACTGTCCCGGTGGAAGACCCGGCTTTAATTAATTATGAAGGACCGGTCACCTCCAAGTACAGCTGGCTTAAAGCTCCGCGTTACAACGGCATTCCGGCTGAAGTCGGACCTCTGGCCCGTTTGATTGTCGCCCAAGACCCGTTAATTATCGGTCTTGCTCAGGCATTCGCCGGCGCGGGAATGTCCCCGGCAAACGTTTACACCCGGATGTTGGCCCGTATGCACGAGACCGCCATCTTGGCCAATGAAATCGTGAACTGGCTCGGATCCATTGATACCGCCAACCGCAAATTCGCAACCAGCCTTGACTTTAATGCCGCAAAAGACGGACAAGGAATGGGACTTTGGGAAGCGCCGCGCGGTGCGCTCGGTCACTGGGTTTCCGGTGACGGTTCCGGAAAAATCAAGAACTATCAGGCGATTGTTCCGAGTACCTGGAACTTGGGCCCAAGAGACGAAAACGGAATTCCAAGCCCGGTCGAACAGGCTTTGATCGGAAATGCAATTTCCGGAATTGACAACGTTCTTGGTGCTGATTACACCAATCCTGTCGCCATTATGCATGTCGGCAGATCTTATGACCCGTGTATCGCTTGTGCGATTCACACCATTGATGCGACCGGAAAGAATGCTCCAAAGGAATACGAATTATTCTAAGGAGGTTGTTTAAATGACCGAAAATGTAAAGGATACAAAAACAGCCAAGAAAGTTCAGGCAACTGCTGAAGAAAAGGCAACGGTAGAGCGTTACAACTGGGTTTCCAGATGGACACACACTTTCCACGCTCTTGCCATGTTGATTCTTCTCTTTACAGGCTTTGCGATTTATTTCCGCTGGGACTTCATAACGTTTCACAACGCAAGAGCTTGGCACATGGTTGCGGTTCCGGTCTTGATTGTGACGAACTGGATTTTGGTTCCTTATGGAATCCTTTCCGAAGGATATGCTGAAGGCGGCATTAAAGGGGTTATCAGCCACTTTAAAAACGCTTACATCTTTGGAAAAGATGACTACCTCCGTTTAAAAGGTATGATTCTCAACTTCTTCGGAAAGAAAGCCGAATATCCGCCGTTTACTGTCTATGACAAAACTTCCGGCCACTACGTTACAAAGCTTCACCCGATGTTTAAGATCTTGATTGTCATCGAAGGAATGTGCATCTTCTTGATCTTTATCACCGGTATTGTCCTCTACAAAGTGGACTGGGCGATCCTTGGCCTTCCAATTGCAGAATGGTTGATTTCCATCTTCAACTGGATCGGACAATGGTTTAACATGAACGGGCTTGAACTGGCCCGCTGGCTCCACTTGGCTTTGACGTACTTCTTCGTCTTTGAATTGATTGTCCACGTCTTTATCTTGGAATTCGATCCCAAGGTTTTCAAGTATTGGAAATCCATTTTCATCAACGGAAAAGAAGATCTCGATGGTCCGGTTGTGGAAATTGTCGAAAACAAGCACCACAAGTAAAATAAGATTTAAAATAAAAATTGAGTTTTAAAAAACTCAATTTTTTCTTTTCTTTCTGACCATTTTCTTTTTTATTTTAGATTTTTCAATTGTTATGATTTGTGTTTTTAATTGTTATGATTTTTCAATTGTTATGATTTGTGTTTTTAATTGTTATGATTTTTAATTGTTATAATTTGTGTTTTTGATTCCTATTGTTTTTCATTTTTTTTCAAAATATTAAAATCATTTCTCAGGTTTTTCAAAAATGGCTCATTTAAAAAAATCAATTCGGGTTATAGGCTGCGGCAATTTATGGATGGGCGATGATGGCGTCGGCATCCGGACCGTTGAAAAATTGGTGCAGATGAAAGAAGACGGTTTTTCTCTCCTTCAGGACGTGGACCTCATTGACGCCGGTGTTTCCGGATTGGACATGCTTGGATTTTTGGAAGGAATCGACAAAATCATTATTGTTGACGCGATTAAAAGCGGCGAGAATACCGGCAGCATTTTAAAAGTTAAAGGGGAAGACTTACTTTTGGGAGATGATGTCGGTAAAATGATGTCCTCTCATGATGTTTCAGTTCCAACTGTTCTTTTAATTGCCGAAAAAATTCAAAAATTGCCGGAAATCGTGGTGTTTGGTGTTGAAATTGACAAACATTGCGATGAAGTCAATTTGACGTTGGATATGCATCCGGCGGTTGAAAATGCAATTGATAAAGTGATTTCTTTGATTCTTTTGGAAATTGAAAACTTTTGAAAATAAATATGATCGCAAATGATAGATTTGAAAAAGCAAGCAATTGGAAAAACAATCAAAACAGTTTTTTAAAAACGTTTACCGTCCTGTTAAAATTAACTTTTTATAATTAAAGCTCAGTTTTTTGTTATTTGTGTTATTTTTTGTCATTATTTTTTTTGTTGTCGTTATTGTTGTTGTTATTGTTGTTGTTATTGTTGTTGTTATTTTTTAATCATTTCAATCAGGCGGAGTTTTCAAATGACTAGAACTGATTTCATCGCGAAAAAAATACGAATCAAAGGCGTTGTTCAAGGTGTCGGTTTTCGTCCGTTTGTTTACCGGATTGCTCTCTCTTATGGAATTTTTGGACATGTGATTAATCTGGGAAATTTGGTTGAAATTGCCGCTGCCGGAAACGCTTTTGATTTTGAGTCATTTGTGACGGATTTGATTACGCTCAATCCGCCGCTTTCCAGAATCGACGGGCTTGAAATTTCAGACATTGTTCCCGAATCGGAAGAATTTGAAATTTTGTTCCAAAAATTCAAAAATTCTTCGCTGCCTTCATCTTCTGTTTCATGTCCTTTGAATTCATCCCATCCGACACATTCGACAAATTCTTCTCATCCGACATCCGTGTGTTTGGCGGTCTCAAATGAATTTTTTATTTTGGAAAGCCAAATCGGCGCGGATTCCGGTGCGTCCGGCGCGGGAAATTCCATTATTCCGCCGGATACGGCGATTTGCAGCGATTGCCTGTCTGAAATCCATGACAAAAGTAATCGGCGGTATATGTATCCGTTTACGGTTTGCACCAATTGCGGTCCCCGCTATACGACGGTCCGCGGATTGCCGTATGACCGGAAAAACACATCCATGGATGATTTTCCTCTTTGCGATTTTTGCCTCGCGGAATACACAAATGTCGCCGACCGCCGCTATCACGCACAACCGGTTTGCTGTCCGGATTGCGGACCTCGTCATTCTTTTCAAAAATCATCCGGCTCCAAAAACCCAGTGAATCCTTTGCCGCCGCAATCGTTTGGAAACGATGCGCTCAAAGATGCCGCAAAAGCGATTGATAACGGTTTTATTGTCGCGCTTAAAGGGTACGGCGGTTTTCATCTGGTGTGCGATGCTTTTTCTGAGGATGCAGTCTCCGCGCTTCGATGCCGGCTCAACCGGCCGAGTCAACCGTTTGCGGTGATGGTCCGAAATGAAGCGACGGCTCAAAAAATCGCCTCCTTGAAATCCGGGGGTGCGGACGCTTTGGCTCTTCTTCAAAATATCCGGCGGCCGATAGTCGTTTTAGACAAATCGGATTCTTATCCGCTGGCACCCTCTGTCGCTCCTCGCCTTCATAATATTGGAATCATGCTGGCGTATTCGGGAACGCATCACGTTCTTTTTGAGTCCCTCAAAACCGACTGCATTGTTATGACGTCGGCCAATCTTCCTGGTCTTCCGATGGTGATTGACAACGATGAGGCGGTCCTGGAGCTTTCTCATGTTTGCGATTATTTTTTGTTCCACAACCGAACGATTGAAAACCGGACAGATGACACAGTCATTCGGTTCGTGAATCAAAATCCGATCTTTCTCCGCCGCTCCCGCGGGTTTGTTCCGGAACGAATTCGGCTGCCGTTTTCATCCGGCATTGAAACGGCTGCGGTCGGTGCGGAAATGAACAACTCCATTTCCTTTGCCAAAGACGGGAATCTGTATTTGTCCCAGTACATTGGAAACACCAAACACTTAAAAACTGCAAAATATCATGCGGAGGCTTATGAGACCCTCCGGCGACTGACCGGTATTTCTCCTCAGAAGATTGCATGCGATTTGCATCCCGGATTTAACACGACCAAATTTGCGGAAGAAATTGCGGAAGAAATTGTTCAAAAATCCGAATCCGTTCAAAAATATGAATCTATTCCGAAATCCGAATTCGATATTGATTCTTTGGTTCGGATTCAGCATCATCATGCTCATATTTGTTCCGTTATGGCGGATAACATGCTTCCGCTTGAGTCTGAAATTTTGGGAATTGCGATTGACGGGGTCGGCTACGGCGACGACCAAACGGTTTGGGGCGGTGAAATTCTCCGGTGCGGATATGTTTCCTACACGCGGCTGGCATCGCTTTTGCCGCAGCCGATGCCCGGAGGCGATTTGGCGTCTTACTATCCCTCTCGAATGGTTTTTGGCATGCTTTTTCCGTATGTTCGGCAAGGGTTGATTTCAAAAGAGGAACTTTTTGCTTTGGATCTTTATTTCAAGCATGGAGACGCCGAAAAAAAAGCTGTGTTGTCGCAGCTGGAAAACAATTTCAATCTCTTTTTGTCGACCGGTTCGGGACGTGTCTTAGATGCGATTTCCACCCTTTTGGGACTTTGCCGGGAGCGGACATATGACGGCGAGCCATCCATGATTCTTGAATCCGCAGCTGCTTGCGGTCTTTTGGAGTCGCCGGATTTGACGCGTTTTGTTCCTGAATTCAAAACCGTTGACGGCAAGGACGTTTTCGATACGAGCGCACTTTTGTATGCCGTTTACCGGGAAATGACGGCGCCGCCATCGGCACAAACCCTAAGTTTTTCCGTCAACGAATTGGCCGCAATGGCGGTTCATTCATTTTCTGTCGGAATCGCAAGGCTTGCCTTGGACGCCTCCCAAAAAACCGGCATTTCCACCGTCGGGATTTCCGGGGGTGTTGCGAACAACGATTATATCGTTTCCGTTATTTCTTCCACTTTAAAAGAACGCGGTATCCATGTTCTGACGCACAAAAATTTGCCGCCCGGCGACGGATGTATTTCTCACGGACAGACGGCAAGCATGACTGCACGGCTTTTGATGCTTGAAAAAGAAAAAAATGAATAAATTTTTACTCACTTCTTTCTTACTCTTTCTTACTCTTTCTCACCTTCTTTCTCACTCCTTTTTTTCATTTATTTTATTCTTTTATTTTTTAATTCAATAGCATCGGACGGTTGTTTTGTATAAAATTTGGTTGTGTGACACATTCACGACCGTGATTTCGATTTCCTCTCCCGCGGACAAAAGGTGAGCGCTTGGTTTTTTTGTGCTTTTGGACACCGGATAATCCAGCGCTGCCGGTTGATTTCCGATATTGGCCAAAATCACGGACTCGCCGATTCCCCACGAATCTTTTTTCCAGTAGGACAGATTGACTTCGGAGCCGTTCGCCAAAATTTTTATGTCGGAAGCGTTCAGCGTCGCCCCGCCGATGTGTTGCAGCCGGACGGTGCCGTATTGAACGGACCCGTTGTCCGTTTTTTCGTACTGTGCGCTTATGCTGACCGGCGGTGCCGGTTTTTCAAATTCAAAACTCAAGACTTCCGACCCCAAATAGCCGGCCATAACCACCGTGATCGCAAGCAGCATTAATACGCCGACGACCGGAGAAATGCCGCGCTTGTCGGACAGGAAATTGAGTTTGGGCGATACAAAATGATTTTTTATCCATTCGATATATTTCATCAAAATAACCTCCGGCGAAAGAAAAACAGCCAAAGGTTAAAGTTCTTTTTAAATAATTTCGAATTGTTTATTATTTGAAAAAATAAAATTGTCATGAAAATTGAAATAATGATAAAAACAAAAACAAGAGGGTGGTTTATTGTTTATTTAAAAAATTTGATGCCGTAACGTGCGCGGCGGCGCAATGCAAACAACAAACAGCAAACAACAAACAGCAAACAACAAACAGCAAACAACAAAAACCATTAAAAAATACAAGCATCCCCTTCCGCAAATCAAACGTTTACGTTTGTATTTTGTGAAAGATCCATAAAATATAATGATATTATTTTTGGCGGGTGATGCATTCATTTTTCAATTTGCTGCAACTATTTACTATTTTGCAACTGCTGCAACTGTTTACAGTTTTTGTGTTGCTGCAATTGTTTTGGAATTGCTGCACCCGTTTACTGTTTTGAGTATTGCTGCAATCTTTTTCCGCCAACATCTCTTCATAATAACAATCCGAGAAATTCGGACGCGGGTACGCGTCTAAATTTTCGGGAAGGTTTGCTTGGAATAAAATGTGAAATAAAAATGAATTGAAATGAAGTAAAAAATGAATTTAATGAAAAAGAAACAGATAAATATGAAAATAATGGTTAGATTTTGTTTTTTTAATTATCTGTCATATGCGTATGCAGTAGGCTATCTCATGAATGAAATATGTTAGAACAGAGAATGAGATTTGTACGGTACATATAAATGCAAAATACCAAATTCTGTACATCAATCCATTCTTTTCCGATTTTTTTCACTGAAATAGGCAATTAAAATAATGTATATTATTAAAAAAATGAAAAATAAAAATTTGAAGAATAATAAGTCGAATGGCGCATAAAGTACAATATACAATAAAGCAAGAGAAAATAGAAAAGTAATGATTTTCCATATTTTTGGTATTTGAGAAATTAAAGCTATTATAATTATTAAAGGAAAAGACACAAAAAACATGATTGAATCAGATATGTTATAATTGGTTAAGCGGGAAAAAACATATGCAAAAGAATACAAAATAATAATTAAAAAAATAAACAAAATACCATATTTTTTATCATTTTTCATAAAACCCCTCCTTTAAAAACCAATTTTTTCAAGAAAATTTTTATGGTATTTATAAAAAATTAAATTTACATTACATAGTATCTATTAGCTTCTATGTATATGGGTGCTGTCGGATGAGCAGAACCTATAGCGGGGCTGGCATTATAAAAAGGACGGGGGTAGATTGTGAAATAGAAATCCACATACACATAGTCCGCAGAAATTTCATCAGGCAAAACACTTGTCATAAGAAGTGTTGCTAGAGAAATTACCAAACTTGAAGTGGCAGAAGCAATAATTCCGGCACCTGCTGCAGTTGTTATAATAGCTGTCACAACACCCGCAACAATAGATGTAGCTGCAATTATGTCACTTAGCTTTGCATCACTATAAGCTAATAAACTTCCGGAAGGAGGATTGCTTGGAGGGTATTGCCATCCGGAGGAAGCTAAAGTTATGAAATTATCACTTGAATCAGATATAGAATAATCCGGAGCGAAAATTATATTTTTAGCTGCATTTAAGTTACCATTGACGGTGTATTTTTCTTCGGACACATACTTACTTTCACCGTTAGAACTTATTTCTTTGTAGAGGTTTAATCCATAATATTGGTTATTATTTGAAGATGACTCTAATTTAAAAGTACCTTCTGTTTTATTGAAACAAGTATATAACTCGATTTCTTGTGAATTCAAAGAAGATAAATTATGTGGCTTGCCATTTATAGATTTTACATCATATGTTATTTTACCTGCTAGTATTAAATCATCATTTTTTTCAAGTTTTTTGATATTACTTAAATCTAAATTTTCAATAATAATCCCATCAGATTCAAGTAACATATAAGCAATTTCTTCAATTTCTAATGAATCTTCCTGGGAAAGATAAGTTGCTTCCGAGTCATCAAGTTGTTTGACTATATAGTTGGAAGAATTTTTTTTGTTTTCTTGTGCCATAACTCCTGGGATAAACAAGGTAGAAATGAGAGTTAAAGCTACGAAAAATATTAAATATTTTTTTATCATTTTTTTATCTCCTTATTTGTTTATTATGAATTTAGTATGTAATTTTTCACCTCAATTTTCATTTTATTGTAAATATTTTATGAACTTCTTAAAGTAGAAATGTCATCTTACAGACATCTCTATTAGTTTGTTAAACTCAATATTATATACGCCTTTCTATTTTATTTAATATATATATGTATAAAAATAATACTAAAAATTAATCAAAGTATTGAATAAGGATCAGTTAAAATCAATCATATAATTTTAGGTTGAATTAAATTTTAAAAAGAAAAAAGAAGAAAAAATACCCAAAAATAAATATATAGAGATGCGAGGGATGGGATTTGAACCCACGAATTCCTTCGAAATTGGATCTTAAGTCCAACGCCTTTGACCAGCTCGACAACCCTCGCCCAATGTTTAAAATGAAAAAATATGTTGGAATTTGTCCGGTCGATTGATTTTCCCGATTATGAAAAAATGAGAAGAACCAAATTCGGCATCGAAATATCATAACGATTGTATTTAAAGGTTATTCTAAAAAACGCTTTTTTTCATTGGGCTTCTCATTTTTTTATTTTTTTGTTTTCTCATTTTTTCCTGGCTTTTGCTTTTTTCTTCTTTTGTTTTTTAGATTTTTATATTTTGTTTCTACGTTTGTTTTTTGTGCCACTCAAAATTATTCATATTCTTCAAAAAGGTTTGATTTGTTTTTTAAATACTATTACAGCCTATTGTTTATTGTTCAATCAATCTTTTGGATGGATGATTTATGACACAAGAACACTCTCCCGATTCGCAGCACGCCGCTTCCCATGATCATGCCGGATCAGCCTCCGCTTTGGCCTCTCTGTCCAAAGAAGGAATCCGTGTCACCGTTATCGGAATGGCCGTCAATATCATCCTGACTATTTTTAAAATCACGACCGGATTTATCGGCAACAGTGAGGCGTTGATTGCGGACGGAATTCACTCGATGTCGGATCTGCTCAGCGATATTGTGGTCATTGTCAGCCTCAAAATTTCCGCAAAACCGGGAGATAAATCTCACAATTACGGTCACGGCAAAGTAGAAACTATGGCATCGGTTGTCGTCGGACTCATGCTTCTTTTCGCCGGCATTTTCATATTCTATGAAGGTGCGGTGTCCATCTACAAATTCCTTCACGGAATCACGATCGAATCCCCATCCATGTTCACTTTTTATGTGGCGTTGGCATCGATTATTATTAAAGAATTGCTTTACCAATACACACACCGTGTCGCTAAAAAATTGGACAGCGAACTCATTGAAGTCAACGCCTGGCACCACCGTTCTGACGCCTTTTCATCCATTGGCGTTGCCGCCGGAATCGGCGCCGCCGTTTTACTCGGCGGCTTTTGGGTCATCTTAGACCCGATTATGGCGGTGACACTTGCGCTTTACATTCTCTACATCGCCTTTAAAATCATTTATTCCAACCTGAATGATTTGGCGGAAGCGTCACTCAGTCCGGATGTGAACGAAGAAATTTTAAAAATCGTCTCCGGACAAAACGGTGTTCAGGATTGTCACTCCTTAAAAACCAGAAAGCTCGGCAGTTCAAAGGCCATTGATATTCATATTATGCTGGACGGCAATTTAAGCGTCGAAGAAGCCGACAGCATCCAAACGGAAGTGGAAAAGTGCCTTAAAGACCGGTTTGGCGCCAACACGTTTGTCATGATCAAAGTCGAAAAATACTTGCCGGATGATTCCGTTTTAGAAGAACATAAAAAGGCGGAGCTTTAAATGGTTAAACTCAAATGGTTAAACTCAATGAATGATTTAAATCATGTTGAACAAAAATTAAATACGAAATTTTTTAAAACTTGTTTTTTTGTCAATAATATTTTATATTTAAAATTAGTTGTGTAAACGCATTGTTATTTGACAATTTTTATCTTTTCACTTTTTTGAAAAATAAATCTCAAAAAAGAGGATTGGATATATAATTTATATTATTTCATAATTTTGTTCATTGATTGATTTCTGAATTGTTTGATAAATTAAAAAAATGTATTTTTGGGAATTACTATGGTAAAAAAACCTCAGACTTTAGCCGAAAAAATAATTAGCGGACGCGCCGGTAAAGATGTCTATGCCGGCGACATTACGCTTGTGAATGTTGATGTAACCGCCGTTCAGGACGGAACCGGACCGCTCGCGGTTCAGCAACTTGAAAAAATGAACCTTGTTCAAGCGGCGAACCCGGAAAGAACCGTTCTTTTTATTGACCACGCGGCACCCAGCCCGCAAAAAGACTTGTCCAACGCGCACCAAATCCTTCGGACCTTCTCTAAAAAGACCGGCGCTCAGCTCTCGGAAGCCGGCGAAGGCGTCTGCCACCAAAGACTCGTGGAAACATATGTCAACCCGGGAGAAGTCCTCATCGGTGCCGACTCTCACACCTGTACGTCGGGCGCTCTTGGCGCGTTTTCAACCGGAATGGGTTCCACCGACGTTGCGGTCGGTATCGCTCTTGGAAAAACATGGTTTAGGGTTCCTGAAACGTTCCGCGTCAACGTGAACGGAAAATTCCAAAAAGGCGTTTATGCCAAAGACTTGATTCTTCACTTGATCGGCCTCATCGGCGCCGACGGCGCCACCTATAAAGCGCTTGAATTCAGCGGGCCGACCATTGAAAACATGACCATGTCCGAACGGTTCACGCTGGCCAACATGGCTGTGGAAGCCGGTGCCAAAGCCGGTCTTTTTGAAACCGACGAAAAAACCCGTGCTTACCTCAAAGAACATGGCCGCGGCGACAAATATTTGGAAATCAAAGCCGACAAAGGGGCCACTTATGAACGGGTCATCGACATTGACGCCTCCCAACTCCAGCCGACAATTTCCAAGCCACACACCGTCGACAACACGGCAGTCGTGACAGAAATCGAAGGAACGAAAATCGATCAGGTCTTTATCGGAACCTGCACAAACGGCCGGATTGACGATCTCGAAATCGCCGCCAAAATTCTGGACGGTAAAAAGCGCCACCAGGACACCCGGTTAATTATTGTTCCGGCATCTAAAGATGTGTTTTTAGAAGCTGTTCAAAAAGGATATATTGAAACATTTATCAAAGCCGGTGCCATTATCATGGCGCCCGGATGCGGACCATGTGTCGGCGTTCACGAAGGTGCCCTCGCTGATGGCGAAGCGTGCTTAGCCACCCAGAACCGCAATTTCCAAGGACGGATGGGCAACACGGAAGGATTTATTTACCTCGGCTCACCTGCAACCGCGGCCGCAACCGCAATTTACGGCGTCATTACCGACCCAAGAAAGGTGATTTAAAATGGATACGATTTACAAAGGAAAAGCATTCAAATTCGGCGACGACATCAGCACGGACCATATCGCTCCCGGCCGGCTTTTCCACTTAAGAACAAATTTACCGGAACTTGCCAAACACGTTCTTGAAGACGCGGATCCGGAATTTGCCAAAAAAGTTCAAAAAGGCGATTTCGTTGTTGCCGGAAACAATTTCGGTCTCGGCTCGTCTCGGGAACACGCTCCGACCATTATTAAAATGGCTGGTGTGAGCGCGGTTTTGGCGAAATCGTTTGCCCGTATTTTTTACAGAAATGCAATCAATGTCGGACTTCCGGTTCTGATTTGTGACACGGATAAAATATGCGACGGTGACCGGTTAGAAGTCGATTTGGCCGGCGGAACCATTCGAGATTTAACGAATGGAATCACGCTCACCTTTTCACCGCTCCCGGATGCAATGATCCGAATTTTAAATGACGGCGGTCTTGTGGCACATATCGAAAAGAACGGCGGATTTAATATTGATTAATTGAAAAATGGATATTAAAAAAACAGTATAATAAAAAAATAGTATAATAAAAAACAGAAATGTCTCTCATTTCTGTTTTTATTTTTTAAAATCTTTTTTGACTCATTTGTCCTTTATACTTCTTGCCCTTCAATAAAAAGCGCCTGATGCGGACACATGCTGATGCACAGTTTGCACCGAATGCACCGGTCCGTTTCCGTTTTTAAATTCCAATCCGGATCAAATGAAAAGACTTTGGCCGGGCAAACCGAAATACAGCCGCCGCATTCCACGCATTCATCTTCTTTTCTTTTAATCAGGTCATAGACCGGAACGACTTTGACGCCCTTGGCGCACAATTCTTTTTTGATATTCTCAAAACTTTGGTCAATGACCTCGATAATCATTTCCCCGCCGTTGGGATTCACAACAGAGGATACAATGCTGACTAAGACGCCGGTTTTGAGGATAACTTCCGATAAAATCGGTGAGCTGACCCGCTCTTCCGGAAATGTGATTTTAAGTTTCATTCGTATTTCCCCCGGGTGAATAATTTGCTGATATGTTCGCTGGTAATAATTCCGATGACATTTCTGTTTTCATCAATCACAGGCATTGCGGAAATATGATATTCCGCCATTCTTTTGGCGGCAACATCGGCCGGCTCATTCAGGCTGCACGTGATCACATTTTTGGTCATACATGCCTCAATTGTTCCCAAATGATTTTCCGAGACCGCTTTTGAAATGTCCCAGGAGGTGATAATTCCAGCCAATTTTTTATCGGAAACGACCGGCAGATGATTTCGCTCGTTTTGCCGCATGATTTTGGCGGCGTCCACCACCGTTTGATTTTTTTCAACTGATACGAGGCGTGTATCTCCCAAGATGTCCTTGACAAGCGGGATTTTGTTTGTTTCCTTCATTGGTTTCGTACTTTGCCCGGCCGGCAATGGTAATACCGGTTCGCTGAGCGTGAATGTTCCTTTCGCAATCCAATTTTTCAGTTCCTCCGCCACTTTTCTTGCCGTTTTAAAAACAGAAAGGGGGGACGTCGGGACAGTCTTTCCGTTGAGTTCGATGCTTCCGGATTTGAGTTCCTCGTAAGTTGCCGTTCTTAAAACCGGACGGTCGCGCCTTCCTATGGAATAATCTTTAATGCCGACGGAAATATCGGCATCGCGGACCGCCGTGGATTTGGCCATGTCGGCGTCTAATATCGGAATTGGAATTCCAAGTCCCAAATACAAGGAAATACCGTACCCGTTAAATGAAGCGGCGTTTAAGTATTCTTTTTTCATGTGTTTGAGATTTCCGGTGGTCATCAACGTTGCGTAACCGCCACCGGTAGAGCATTGCGTTCCTTCTCCGACAATCATTCCTTGCGCACCGCCGAGGAATATTTTGGTGCCGGCGCCAATGGTCCGGTAGTTCGGGTCGTTGGAAATCGGAGACAAAATGCCGGCGCCGGAGTAAGTTACGTTTTTGAAGTCCGGCAAAAGTTCGCCCATATATGTGTGCAGAATCTTTTTCGAGCCGTTTGTCGCCGCGTCATACCGCTGGTAAGCGTTTCTTGGATTGAGCATGATGGCTTGATTCAAATCGTTCAGTGTTACGGTTGTCGTTAATTCTTTTTTCGGATAACAATCGGTGCCGTATGAATATGCTGAAATGGTAACTTCTTTTCCCGCAATCAAATCCTCAATAACGTGAGCGCCGCCGTATTTTAATCCTTCTTTTTCAGAGAATTGTGTCGCTCCCAAGTACGCGTCAACCGCCGCCACGCCGGCGTACGCTTCGACATCGTTCATAAACATCTTGGTGATTTTAATCGGTGTTTCGGAGTGCCCGAAGTTGAAAAAAACTCCCGAGGAACACATGGCGCCAAAGGTTCCGGTGGTGACCACATCCACTTCTTTAGCCGCTTTTTCTGCGCCAATGTCGTCAACAATGTCCGACATTTCCTCCGCCGTCACAACACAAACATTCCCGGCAGCGATTTTTTGATTAATTTCAGCAATAGTTTTAACCATTAGTTTTGATTCTCCCAATATGATTTTTCGTTTTTTATTTTTCGTTTTGATTTGTTTTAATTTTTTAATCTTTTATTCTGTTTAATTATTTTTATTTTTTATTTGTTTAATTATTTTTATTTTTTTGTTTTGTTAAATTATTTTTGGTTTTTTATTTTGTTAAATTATTTTTGGTTTTTTATTTTTTTCGATTATTGTTCATTTTTCAATTTTAATATTTCAATTTTCTTTAATTCATTCCTAGGGAATGAACTCATTTAAGCATTGTGAATTTGACCATCGTTTATTTCAGCCGGATTTTATCTGAAATGTTATTATTCTATATAAATTTGGTTATTGATTATTACTTATAGTTATATTTCAATAATTCAAACTTTAAAATTCTGAAATTTATTTAAAAAATACATTTGTGAAGCATATCATTTTTAAATAATGATGAAGCATATCATTTTTAAACAATGAATCATTTTTAAATAATGAATATTATAAAGTCATTTAACCGGATTGGGAATTAAAATTTCGTTTCATATTTCGTCTAAATGTAAAGAAACAAAAAATTTACTTTCTTTCAACGAAATATATTTATTTATTAACTATAATTTTCATAGGTTGATCCCATGCCTGAAAATTCAAGAACATCCAACTGTGAGCCTTCTTCTCTGATAAGCGAAACAGCTCAAGCTAGTCCGCCGGATTATTCCGAAACGGGAATTGAAGTTTTCGGTCTTTTGCGCCATGATTTGCAAAATTATTTCAGTGTTATTTTGATGTCTCTTGAATTATATCATATGAAAAATGATGAAAAATACTTAGATAAAATTGCGGAAGCTTCTTACAAAAGCTTGGATTATTTATCCCGGTTTAAAGAGGTGGAGCGTTATCTTTACCGCGAAATTGTTCCGGTTCCCTGTTCTTTGTTAAACGCCATTGAAAAGGCAGTTTTTAAGTTTCCGAATTTGTCTTTTTCTATTGAGGGAGAAGACGGCGTTGTTTTAGGAGACCGGAATTTGCCGGCCATATTTGAATTTTTATTTTCCAATGTTTCCCTTTACGGAAATGTTAATGAACCGGTTCAGATTTCGATTTCACAATCCGTTGACGGCAGCATCCGAAAATGCCGGATTGATGTGACAAATTACGGCGACCCAATTCCGGAGTCGATTCATAGTTCTCTTTTTTATCCCGGCGTCAAAGGTCCGGAAAGCACCGGTTTTGGTCTCGGATTGTATCTGTCAAAAGTGATGGCGCTCCGGTACGGCGGAGATTTGGTTTTAAAAGAAACCACGCCGGAAAAAACAACGCTTTCGCTGATTCTTCCATTTTCCGATGACGATTCAGGTATTTAATTCTTAATTTTTGATTTTTGAGACTTTTGGAGGATTGCAATTGACACGCGTTTTAGCTACCGGAACTTTTGATATTTTGCATCCGGGGCATCTCTCTTTTTTGGAGCAAGCCAAGTCTTTGGGAGACGAACTTTATGTCATTATCGGGCGGGATGTCAATATTGCCAACAAGCCAAAGCCGATTATTCCTGAAAACCAACGTCTTTTGATGGTTCAATCTTTAAAACCGGTGGATTGCGCGGTTCTTGGAAGCCTGACGGACTATTTTGAACCGCTTCATATTATTCAGCCGGATATCATTGTTTTGGGATTTAACCAGCAAATCGATGAGGAAAATTTGAAAAAAGATTTAAACGCGCGAGGTTTTCATCCGAAAATTGTCCGCCTTTTAAAAGCAGATACGGGCTCGGAAGAAGATATGTACAGCAGCCGAAAAATCATTGCGGAAATTTTGCAAAAAAGGTGTTTCAAAGATTGATTAAATCCAAAAAACAAATCGTTTGTCCGGTTTATCTGTTTTTTAAAAATTGATTGCCACAACGTGCGTGCAGGCCATCGCGAAATAAAACAAAATCAACCAAAAACAAAATCAACCAAAAACAAAACCAACCAAAAACAAAACCAACCAAAAACAAAACCAGCCGATATGAATAAAAAAAGGCAAAGCCGGGATATTTCCGGCTTTGCCCATTTTATTTTTGTTATTTTTATTTGTAGTTTTAACTGTGTTCCAACGACTCGTCTTCTTTGATTTCAAGCACAGTGATCTTAAAATTCAAGTATTGACCGGCAACCGGCGGATTAAAGTCGACAACGACGGTTGTATCATTGACAGATGTCACAACACCGGAATAGATTCCGGCCCGGACTTGTGCGCCGACTTCGGGAACGGATCCGAGCATTTCAATCACATCGGATCTTTTGTAAGACACCACAGCATCTTCATTATACGGGTAAGCGTCTTCGGGCGCAATCCGGACTTCTTTTGTTTCCCCGACCGTCATTCCAAGAACGGCATCTTCAAAACCTTTGACTACTTCATGTTCGCCGACTGTGAAAACCAATGGAAGCTTTCCTTCGTTGGAGTCAAAAACGGTTCCGTTGTCGAATGTTCCGACATACTCAACAGCGACGGTGTCTCCAAGTTCGACATGGGACTCAACCGTGTACGGCGTCGGATATAAGACAACCGCAATGACCCCAAAAATGAAAAGAAGGAGGAAAAAACCGCCGGCGATATACATTGCTGGATTTACTTTTTTTGCCATGGATAATACCCAAATACATTTTTATTCAAAAATATAATTAAAATAATAATCATTTAAACGATTTATGGAATTATAAATGAATTTATAAAACAAATTCAAAACTCATTCTGATTGTGTTCCTACAAAATACTGCCGTTACATATTGAAATTGTCCAAGATGATTCGCAGGATTGTAAAACCATTTGTTTATGAAATAGAGTATCTCATTTAAAAAAGTTGCCATTTAAAAAGAATGATGATGACAATTCTTGAGGATTTGATTAGAAAAATCCAAAAATGGAAACTTTTTTTGCTTTAACGAAAATTATATATAATTTTAATATATATTATTATACAAATTATAATATACGTATTGGAAAAACGGTTCAACAGATCAAACTAGAGAGAGGACTGTTTTTTTGACCACTGATTCTTCCCATCCCGGACAAAAACATCGTTTGCCTCATTTTTCTTCTCTTCCGGAAGGGAAAAAAGACCTGATGATTGCCGGCGCCAAAGATGGCATGAATATTGCAATCGGCAGCGTTCCAATTGCGCTCAGTTTTGGCGTTTTGTCCGTGACCGGAAGCGAACCTTTGCCGCTGTGGGCAACGCTTCTGATGTCCGTTTTGGTTTATTCGGCAGCGGCCCAATTCAATTCTTTAGACATGATTCAAGCAGGGTCTAGTGGAATTCAAATTGCGATAACTACTTTTTTTATCAACATCAAAGGACTTTTGACCAGCGCGACTGCGGAAGAAAAAATGGACGCTGATATTTCCTCCAAAATGCGGGCCGCATTGGGATTTGGGATTACCGACCAGACATTTGGACTTCTCTCCGCCCGGGATTCCAAAATCCAGGGTTATTATGCGCTGGGGCTTGAAGGGGTTTCTTATCTTTTGTGGATTTTAGCGACTTTTATCGGCGCGTTATTTGGCGGATTTATTCCGGCTTCCGTTCTCAGCGCGCTTGGAATTGCGATTTATGCTTTGTATTTGGTGCTGACCGGCGAGGAAATGCTCAAACTCAAAATGGTGCTTCTCATTTTCGCGGCCGCCGCTATCATCAATACATTTGTTGCGGACATTCCGATTTTAAATGCTTTGCCGGAATCCTTCGATTTTATTATTATTCCGGTGATTTGTGCCGCGTCCGGTGCGTATTATCTGACTTGGAACGAGAGAAAAGAGAAAAAGAATAAATCCAAAAATCCGCCGGCAATTCCGGTTTTTTTGGAAGGGCAAAGCACGTCCGCCTCTTCTTTGTCATCCGCAACTTCAACAAACGAGGAGGAACGTTGATTCATGCTTCCATACAGCTTGGGAAACGTCAATTATTTGATTTTGCTGATTATCGCAATGAGTATCGCTACTTTTATTCCGCGTGTCGTTCCGCTTTTTGCGATGCGCAATATTAAAATTACCGGCTATTGGGAAAATTTTTTCAAGCTCGTCCCTTACGGAATTTTAGGTGTGCTGACATTTCCAAAAATCTTTCAAGCGACAAGCAGTCCGGTTTCAGCTGTAATTGGCGGCGGAATCGCGTTTTTATTATCCTTGATGAAAGTCAAAATGGTTTACATCATCATCATCAGCGTTGTTGCTGTTTTTGTGATTGAATTCTTTTTGCCCTCCGTCACCGGTTCTACGGCTTAATATTTTGTATTGTATTTTTTGTAAATTTGTTATTGTATTTTTTGTAAGATTCATTAAATTTGATAAATTAAAGAAAGGAGATTTTTCAATTGATTGACCAAATAAATGCCTTTTTGGTATCCGTTCAACCGTATTTACTGATTTTGTTCATTTACGCGACGATGATTGAAATGGGAACCACCATGACCCTTCAAGATATTTCAAAATCGTTTAAAATGCCGAAAGTTTTGCTGTCCGCTCTTGTCATCAATTTGGTATTAAGCCCACTTTTTGCGGTGGCGATTACACAAATTTTTCAAACCTCCTTGGGGGAAGTCTATCCTGCGGTGGCGTTGACAGCCATTTTAATTAATTTAATTGCGGGGGCATCCGGTGGTCCGAAAAATGTCCAATTGGCGCATGGAGACGAGCCGATGTCAATTGCGCTTTTGGCGGTTTTGTCCATTGCGGTTGTATTCATTGTTCCGTTTACATCCCACATCTTTTTGCCGGGAGACGTCCAAATTGATTCCATATCCATCATCGCGAATTTGATCGTTCTTGTTTTAATTCCGATGGGACTTGGCCTTCTTCTCCGTGGCACAAAGCCGGCATGGGCGGATAAACTCAAAAAACCTCTCTTGGTTTTGTCCAATTTGGGATTGGTCGGTGTGATTCTTTCGTACTTGGTTCCCAATATCAGCAACATTATCGATGTCGGTCTTTTTGTCGCCTTCATTTTCTTCTTGATTCTGCTTTTGAATTTCCTGGCCGGTTTTTTGACTTTGGGAAACAAACTCGAAAAGAAAACAGTTTCCATGGTAACGATCGCGAAAAATTTCGGTGTCACTTTATCCCTTTCGGCAACGTTTTTCGCAAGCTACAACTTAACGCCATATTTGATGACTTACATTGTCATCATATTGATATTCGCCTTGCCGGTTGCGATATTAATGAGAAAATACGGCGGTCCGGGAATACAAGGAACGGCTGGAACAAATGCCGGCTCACCTCCCGGGTCTAAATAATTTTTTCAAATTCAAGAGAATGAATTGTTTTCTGAAAAAAAACTCCTAAGAAAGAATTCATTTTCTTTTTTAATTTTACAACAGTGGTTTTTTATTTTTTTATTTTTTCATTTTTGCCGTTTCGCCGCGTGCATTACAGCATCACCTTTTAGATTTCTCTTAACAAATACGGAAGACGGCTTTTTTTAAATAGGATATTTTGGATAGGATTCATTCTTTTTAAATTTTGAGTTTATCGCATCTGTTTATGGTTTTATTTTGCTGCATCTGTTTATGGTTTTATTTTGCTGCATCTGTTTATGATTTTATTTTTGTTCTTATGTCTATGTTTGGGCAGATAGTTTTAAAATTTTTAACAGTTGGGTTTATTTATTTAAATCTCTATCTTATATCATATTTTGAATTAATTTTTTCAAGTGGTGTGTTTGAAATGGCAATGATGGGAATTTTAGCCTGCAAGATGCTTCAGGATGAAATTATTTATTTAATTGAGAAAAATCCGGAAATCAAAAATGTTTATGTGGTCGGAAACGGTGAGCATATTGAATTTACGTCCAAACTTCGGGAATGTCAAATTGATTTTCGGCCGATTGGAAGCATTTCTGAGCTTCCCGATTTAAACAAATCCGAATTGAATTCGGTTTCCGATTCGGTTTCCGATTCGGTTTCCGATTCGGTTTCCGATTCATCATCCAGCTTGTCGCTTGTGGTTTGGCAATTGGAACTTGGTCTTCATGAATTACCCAAACGACTCAAAGTAGAAGTATACGACCGAATTTCCGAATTTTCACAAAAAGTGGACGGTATTTTGCTGCTGTACGGTCTTTGCGGCAATGTTCTTGGAAATGTGGAAGATGATTTCAAAGACACATGTCCGATTGTGATTCTGCGGGACAAAAACGGCGTGATTGCGGACGATTGCATTGGGGCGACACTCGGAAGCCGGGATACATATTCCAGCTTGCTGAAAAGTTTTGGCGGGGTCGGCACTTTTATTTTTACTCCGATGTATGCGGCAACGATTGATGAGTTTTTTGAATACAAAAAGAAGGGATCCGCTTACAAATTGACAGATGAGCAAATCTTTGAAATGAATAAATTCATGTTTGAAGCATCCAATTATAAACGGGTCGCCAACTTGGATACCGGGCTGACCTATACGAAAAATGTTTCCGAAAACATTCAAAAATTTGCCGACCGGTACAATTTTGAAGTTTTTGACCTTTCGGGCGGACACCAAGACATGTTTGAGGATTGTTTCCTGAAATTAAAACAAATCATGGAAAAGACATAAACTTGAAAAATGGAAATCAAGGACATAAATTTAAAAAATGAAAATTAAAGATATAAATTCAAAAAACAAAAACCTGAAAAAACAGAAATTTTTTAAAAAAAGACCACAAGTCTTAATTAAATTTATTGGGATTATGATTTATCTATTGTTTTAGTTTTCTCTATTGTTTTAGTTTTATCTATTGTTTATTGAAAAAAAATGTTTATTGAAAAATAAACGGTTTACCTATTTTGGAGAAAAATAACATGAGTCTGACAAAACAAGAAAAGCTGGGCGTGATGAACTTTATGGTCAGTGTTTTGGCGATTATTGTGCTGAAATACTTCTTTTTGCCGTCCGGAGAAGCGATTACGGCCGAAAATTTATTGCCGCTTGCAACTTACATCATCATCGCGCTTCTCATCATCAACATCGTTGTCTGGTTCCTTTTGCTTCGGTATTTCCAAGTGTCCAAGCAAAACAAACGTTTATTCATATATGAAATTTTATTTTTGCTGTCGCTCATTGGTCTTTTTGTTGGGCTCTATTTCAATTTGTTCCCGGAAATCGTTTTGCAACACATGCTGACCGGCATCGGAATTTTCTTAATCATTCAATTGGTTCTCGGCATCCTTTTTGCGTACAGCATTGACCGGATTCCGTTAAAACCGATTCAGGGGCAATCCAAAGCCAAACTCAACAGCCAAAAAAAGCAACATGAGTAATGTTGTTTAATTTAAAAATCAAAACATTAAAATCAATAGTCTTAAATACATTTCTTCCCGTAATCCATGAAAAATTAAAAAAAGAATAAAATTGGAATACGGGAAATTATGGTTAACTTTTTTGTGACGTTGACAATGGCGTGCGATTTGGAATGCCGGTATTGTTACGGTGAAGTTTGCGACTGTTTTGATGATTTTGACGACGGAATTTCGGTTGACTACGATGTTCCCGAAACCATCACATATGAAACCCGCGCGCTTTGTGATTTTATAGCCAAAGACAAAGAGGCCGTTGTTATTTTTTATGGTGGGGAGCCGCTTCTTGAAATGGACAAGATGATGGAGATGATGGATTCTCTTCCGGCCCAGACTTTTTTGCTTCACACAAACGGTACACTTTTGGACCGCGTGCCGGCGGACTATCTCCAACGATTGCATACGATTTCTATTTCCATTGACGGCAATCGTGAATTGACGGATTATTACCGTGGAGCGGGCGTTTACGATACAATTGCAAAAAATGCCAACATCGTGCGCCAAAAAGGTTTTACGGGCGAAATCATTGCTCGGATGACGGTTCAGGAAGAAACCGATATTTTCGCAAGCGTTTTGCATCTTTTGGACAATCCGGATTTTTCGTTTGACAGCGTTCACTGGCAGCTCAACGCTCTTTTTTGGAGAAATGATTACAAAACCCGGCGCGAAACGTTTTGCCGCTGGGCGAATGAAAGCTACAATCCGGGAATTCAAAAGCTGGTGGATGCTTGGGTAGAGGCGATGAGAACGGGAATTGTTCTTCAAATGTATCCGTTTGTCAATATCATGGATTCTCTCTTGAGGGGTCAAAAAACGCACCTGCGGTGCGGGGCCGGCTGGACGGAATACAATGTTCAAACCGACGGCAAATTGTCTCCCTGTCCCGTGATGAGCGGGATGAGCGATTATTATTCGGGCGACATTTTTCATGAAAACCCAAACCGTTTGCGCGTGATTCATGTCTCCGGGGAATGTAAAAATTGTGACGTCCTTGAAATTTGCGGCGGTCGCTGCTTGTATGCGAATGTAACGATGAAGTGGGGAATTGAAGGGTTTAGGGAAGTTTGTCAAACGATTCGTTTCCTGATTTCAGCGCTTTTGCGGGTAAAACCGGAAGTTGAAGAACTCATCCGTACGAAAAAAATCGACCTTGAGGACTTTTCCTCTCACATAAAATACAACAGTTGCGAGATAATTCCGTAACAGAAAATTCCTTCGCTTCGCTTCGGAATTTTCAAAGGCGGGGGGACAACTTGCCGCCAAGGTTCGCTTTCGCGAACAGCTCCCTTTCGGTCGCAATTGTTTTTTCTATTTTTCAATTATTTCTATCCGGACAAAATGTCCCGAAAATTCGGACGCGTACCCGCGTCCGAATTTCTCGGATTGTTAGGATGAATAGATATTTGTAGATACGGCAGCAGCTACAAAATTAGCAACAGATGCAGCAAACTATAAAATTAAAAACAGATGCAGAAAACTATAAAATTGAAAACTTTTCAGCAAAGCCGCCTTCCGGTTTTTATTGTATTTTTAAAAAAGTTGTTGCCATAACGCGCGGCGACGGCGCCAAAAACATATCGTTAAAATAGATTGCAGCAAACCGTAAAATTAGAAGCTGATGCAGCAAACCGTAAAATTAGAAGCTGATGCAGCAAACCGTAAAATTAGAAGCTGATTGCAGCAAACTGTAAAAAATCGGAAATATTTAGAAAAAATTTCCGCAAACACAAATGCAAAAACATTTGAATTTGCGGGCGGTTTGCTTGTGATTTTTGAGCGGTTTTGTTCTTCGTTATTCTTCACCACAATATTTAAATAAAATCAATCTCTTTTTGGATTGCTTGATTCGGGATTTCCCGAAATGGTTTTTTTAAAAAATCAATTCTTTTGTTTATTGTTTTACTTATGCATCGTTGGTCTAGCGGCTATGACTGCGGCCTTCCAAGCCGCAAACTCGGGTTCGAATCCCGAACGATGCATGCAACTTTTTTTCAAAAAATATTATATGTTTTATGATATTTCCATTTTTTTTCAACGTATTTTAATTCAATATTTTTTGAGTTAAAAGATCTAATTGTTTTATAATCTATAACTGCCGATATCACTATATATTTTATCTATATTTTATATTTTATAATATTAAAAAATTTAAATATTATAAAAAAACAATCAATAAAATATATATGTAATTGTTATTTATTATATTTTGATGTTTCATATCAAAAGTTATCTGTTGGTGTATGATATGGACATCGGAGGCTAAATATGTCAGATGAAAATGCATTTAAAGATAAAAATATAAGATTAAACGATGTTGTAAAATGTTTTCAAGATCTACCTACAAATGGAGAATTATTTACTTTAAAGGTAGAAGAATTGCCAAAAATGCCTTTTGAGCCCTGCCACATTCAGGGATTTACAAAAATTAAAGATACTTTTATTTTATCACATAGTGGTCACCTCTCAAGAGGTCTATTTTATATTGGTAAAGAAGATCAGAAATTAGTTATGAGCAAAACACCATATGAAAATTTTAATCATCCGGGAGGAATGCAGTGTATTGGGGATTATTTCCTTTGTGGAATTGAAAAAGGTGGAGACCAAAGCGGCAAAGACTCTTATATTTCCTTATTTCTCTTTGATTCAATGACAAATAGTGCAAAACACATTAATAAATTTGATATTCATCGAGACAAAGGAAGTATGGGTGTTGGTATAACTAACTATATAGTAAAAAATGAAAATTATTATCTAATTGCAGTTTCTGTTAACAACTTTTCCATTGATTTTTATCGTGCTAAAAGTGAAATATTAGAATCTGCAAAATTTGAAAAAATATTTACTTCTTCTTATAAGCATTGGGGCGATGATGGTGCTTATCAGTCAATTGCATTGCTTACAGATAAAACTGAAAAAGTATACATGGTTGGATTTAGAGCTCAGCCAAGTAGTTTAACCTATGAAGATTGGTTGGATCTATATCATGTTGATATAGATAAAAAAGAGTTAAATTTAGTAAAACAAAAAATCGGTAATGAAGAAGGTCGAAAACATTTGTATACAAAGCACTCTCATAATCTTATGCCTTCAATAGGTGTACATTTCCGTTACGGTGCTGGTATACAAATTTTCTCTGAGGATAAAATAAAGATATATGCTACGGAGCGAAATATTCAGTCCGATAAAATGGAAGTAAATGTTTTCAAAAAAAAGTAAATCTCTAAAAAACAAAAGTAATCATAATTATGATTACTTTTTTATTTTTTACAAAATTGCCGCCGGACACAATTCCCAAATCGCGCAAACAGTACATTTCGGCCGCTGCGCGTTGCAAACGCGCCGTCCATGGAAAATAAGTGTCAGCGACAAATCATCATAATCTTCTTTTTTGGCCAACTTCATCAAATCTTTTTCGATTTTCTCGGGATCATCATTTTCCGTAAATCCCAGTTTGTTTGACAATCTTTTAACATGCGTATCCACGGCGATTCCGTCAATAATTCCATAGCCGCGCGCCAAAACGATGTTGGCGGTTTTTCGGCCGACCCCGGGAAGCTTCACCAATTCTTCCATCGTGTCCGGCACGTTTGAATTGTAATTTTTGATGATGATTTGAGCGCATTCGATGATGTGTTTGGTTTTCATCCGGTAAAATCCGGTGGAATAGATTTCCTTTTCAAACACGTCCGGGTCGGCGTTGGCATAATCTGAAATTTTTTGATATTTTGGAAAAAGAGTTTTGGTGACCGCATTGACTTGAACATCGGTACACTGCGCGGACATGATGGTGGCCGCCAAAAGCTCAAACGGAGTTTTAAAATCCAATTCAATTTCCGGCTTCGGATACAGTCCGCTTAAAATTTCCCAAATCGCGTTGAAATTTTTACGATTATCCAAAAGGCCCGACACCGGAAATACGGGAAGAGAAGACAACGGATAGGTTTTGCTTTTGGTTTTTAAATCCGAAACCGGCATAATCGATTGGTTTTTAGATGGTTTTGCTGCCGGTTTTGCTGCCGGTTTTGCTGCCGGTTTTGCTGCCGGTTTTGCTGCCGGTTTTGATTTTATTTTCGTTTCACTTTTCATTGTTGTTTTGGATGCGGGTTTTGCCGCCGTTTTTTTGATTGAATCCGTCATTTAATTCCACCCCTCACTCATAAAATTGACAAAAATCTGTAAAATGACATTGAAATGATTTGAATGAATTTAAATAATTCCTGTGTCTTTTAAAACCCAATGATTAAAATTGTATTTCTCGGAACCGGTGGAGGTTTTCCTTCCAAAGACCGGAACACTTCTTCCATTCTAATTCAACGGGAAGGAGAAATGATTCTTTTTGATTGCGGCGAGGGAACGCAGCAGCAAATGATGCGCGCAAAAACCGGCATGATGAAACTTCACTCCATTTTTCTGTCCCACTTTCACGGCGACCATATCTTGGGACTCCCGGGACTTCTTCAAACGCTTGCGTTTTTAGGACAAATGGAAGAAATCGCCGTTTACGGGCCGTTTGGGATTGATGAAATCATGGACGCGTTTTCAAAACTCGGCATGCACAAACTTAAATTCCCGCTCAAAGTCGTTGAACTTTCCCCGGGCGACATTGTTCGCTATGACGGGTACAGCGTCAAAGCGGTTCGGGCGGACCATGACCGGCCGGCGCTCGGTTTTGTTTTAGAAGAAGATGAGCGCCCGGGACGCTTCCTTCGGGACCGCGCCGTCGAACTCGGCGTCGCGCCGGGTCCGGCTTTTTCAAAACTGCATAGCGGGCAAAGCATTACCCTTCCCAACAAAACGGTGGTGTCGTCGGACATGGTCGTCGGTCCGAAACGTCCCGGCTTAAAAATCGCATACAGTGGAGATACCCGTGAAACCGACTTATTCTTTTATGAAGCACAAGATGCCGATGCCGTGATTCATGAAGCGACCTTTACGTCCGATATGAAAGAAAACGCAGACGAATGGGCACATTCAACCGCCAAAGGGGTCGCCAAACTGGCCAAAAAATACAATGTCCGGCAATTGATTCTGACCCATATCAGCCAGCGCTTTTCGGAAGATGTCGCCCCGGTTTTGGACGAAGCCAAAACCGAATTTGAAAACACAATGATCGCACAAGATCTCATGGAAATTGATCTTAAAAACCGGGATGAATAACAAGACGTTTAATAAAATCTTTTTAAAAAAATTAAAAATTATAAATTAAAATTTATTTATGAAAAATAGGTTTGGTGGACAATTTATGCAGGGAACGATCAGTGAGAAAATATTCAGCCGGACATCCGGAAAAAATGTTTCTGCCAACGATTTTGTGTCGGCAAATATTGATTATGCCATGGCGCACGATGGGACAAGCGTTCTTGCGCTTCATTCTTTTCGGGAAATGGGCATCTCAAAAGTGTGGGACCCGGAAAAAATTATTCTTCCGTTCGACCATTTGGTTCCGGCAGCCACGGAAGCCGCAGCCGCTCTTCAAAAAAATACGCGGGAATTTGTCCGTGAGCAAGGCATTTCTCATTTTTATGAAGGCGGAGAAGGAATTTGCCATCAAGTTCTACCGGAAAAAGGTTTTGCTCTTCCCGGAAAATTGATTATCGGCGCGGATTCTCACTCCTGCACCTACGGCGCATTTGGTGCCTTTGGAACCGGCGTCGGTGCTACTGACATGGCTGAAATTTTTGCCTCCGGAAAACTGTGGTTTAAGGTTCCCGAAACCATTAAAATGACGGTGGACGGGACTCTGAAAAAAGGTGTTTACGCTAAAGATTTGACACTTTATCTGGTTGGAAAAACCGGCATTTCCGGCGCGACCTACAAAGCGGTGGAATTTTATGGCTCTGCCATTGCGGATTTGTCGGTTGCCGGTCGGATGACGCTGTGCAATATGGCAATTGAGATGGGCGCTAAAAGCGGAATTGTCCCTCCGGATGACAAAACATTCGCCTTCTTAAAAGGACGCGCGGCAGCCGATTACACACCGGTTTATTCGGATCCGGACGCCGTGTTCTGCCGGGAAAAATATTATGATGCGGCCGACATCGAACCGCAGGTTGCCTGTCCGCATGAAGTCGATAACGTGGAACCGGTCTTAAAAGTCGCCGGAACGCCGATTGATCAGGCTTTTATTGGAACCTGTACCAACGGTCGGTTGGAGGATTTGGCGACCGCGGCGGAAATTTTAAAAGGAAAAACCGTCAAGGTCCGAACGATTGCGACACCCGCTTCAAGAAGCGTTTTGTTGGAAGCCGTCTCTTCCGGCATTTTTGAAACGCTCGTTAAAGCCGGTGTCAGTTTTATTACGCCCGGGTGCGGCCCCTGTTTGGGTGCGCATCAAGGAATTATTGCAGAGGGGGAGACATGTTTGTCGACCGCGAATCGCAATTTCAGGGGACGCATGGGAAAAGGCGGCAACGTTTTTCTCGGGTCCCCCGCAACGGTGGCCGCATCGGCGCTCACGGGCGAAATTACGGACCCACGCGAATTTTTATAATGTTGAATTATCTCTCAAAAATAATCAGGAAATTATCCCTCAAAAATAATCAGGAAATTATCCCTCAAAAGATTAATCAAGAAATCATCCATCCACAAATAATTAAAAATTCATAACAAAACATGAAAAAGGTGTCTATGATGTTCATTTCCGGTCAAATGCGTTTTCCAAATCTTGCCGAAAAATTGTATTCGAAAGACGTTTTTAATCCGGCGACTGGTGAACTTGTCGGCACTGTTTTTTTAGCAGATGAAAAAACTGTTTTTGATGCTATTTCTTCATCGGCTTTGGCTTTTGAATCTTGGTCTAAAAAAAGCGCTCAAGAGCGCGGACTTATTCTTCTTCAAATTTCGACGGCACTGAAATCTGAAAAACAAAAAGAAGAACTTGCCGTTCTTCTTACAAAAGAGCAAGGAAAGCCTCTTTTTGAATCCCGCCGTGAAATTGAAGGCGTTACGGAAGTTATAGATTATTTTGCCGGCCTTTATTCGTCCTTTCACTCTGATTTTTATGAAAACACAAACGGTTATGCTTTTACGATTAAACAACCGCTTGGGGTTTGTGCCGCGATTTTGCCGTGGAATCTTCCGGCACTTATTTTTTCCTGGAAAGTCATTCCAGCGCTTCTTTGCGGGAACGCGGTTGTCGTGAAGCCATCGACAACCTGTCCGCTGACGGTTTTAAAGCTTGCCGAAATATTTTATGAATTGGGGTTGCCATCCGGCGTTTTAAATGTGATTCCGGCAAATGGGGAATTAGCCGCCGGCGTTTTTGCAAAATCGCCTCAAATCTGTAAAATCTCATTTACCGGAAGCATTGATGCCGGAAAGTCTGTACGGCGGCAGATTGCGGATGGTTTGGGTGTTTCGAATAGTTTGGGTGATTCGGGTGGTTCGATCGGATCGGCGGGCAAAAGATTGACACTGGAACTGGGCGGCAGTGACGCGATGATTATTTGTGACGATGTTAACATTCAAACATGTGCGGCGGAAGCGGTTCGGGCACGGTTTTTTAATTGCGGGCAGGCATGTGTTTCGCCCAAACGCATTTTTGTTTTTGAATCCATTTTCGACGATTTTAAAGATCAGGTTCTTCGCGAGGTTTCCAAGATTAAAGTTGGAAACGGTCTTGACAAAAATACGACATTGGGACCCATTTGTGATAAAACGCAGTGGGAATCGATTCTTTCCATTTTGCGGTTCGTTCCTCAAGAATCTGTTTTGGCCGGCGGAAAAGTTCCGCAACTTACCGGTAATTTGAAAGGCGGTTTTTTCATTGAGCCGACGGTCGTTTCCGACATTTCCAACGATTCCGTCCTATTGACAGAGGAAATCTTTGGCCCGATTATGGTTTTGGTTCCGGTCAAAGATTTGGATGAGGCGGTTTTGCGGGCGAACGACACCAAATTCGGTCTTGGGGCTTCCGTTTGGACAAATGATTTAAAACGTGTTCAAAAAGCCGTCCAAGAGTTAAAAGCCGGGGTGGTGTGGGTGAATCAGCATTCCCGGGTTTTGCCGTCTTTGCCTTTTGGCGGTGTGAAAGAAAGCGGGCTTGGCCGGGAAAACGGATACCGTGTCTTGGAAGATTATTTAGAAACAAAAACCGTTGTGATTAAAAATACGATGCTTTGACTCTTTTTCACTCATTTTACTTATTTTCATTTTTACTTATTTTCTCATTTTATTCCATTCATTCAAATCATCCCGAAAATTCGAGATGCTTTGCATCTCGAATTTCTCGGAATGCAATATTGGAAAATGGATGTGAAAATCAGATTGCAGCAATGCTCAAAACTGTAAACAGATTGCAGCAATGCTCAAAACTGTAAACAGATTGCAGCAATGCTCAAAACTGTAAACAAATGCAGCAATGCTCAAAACTGTAAACAAATGCAGCAATGCTCAAAACTGTAAACAAATGCAGCAATGCTCAAAACTGTAAACAAATGCAGCAGTAGCAAAATTTGAAAAGAACCCGGAAATTTAATTTCTTTAAAAAAAATCCGACTTCCTGTTTTTATAATTTTTTTCTTAATGCAGACGCCATAACGCATACGTATGCCGCCGCCAAAATAAAACTCAAAAACAGGATCACTCAAAATAAAACAAAAAATGCAAAATAAAAGATTGAATGAGAAAACTCCCGTGTCATCTCATTCATTTTTCAATTAAAGCTCGGCTCCGACAATTGTTTGCGTTGCGGTGACATTCGGATTTTCCCGGATTTTGTCCACCACATCATTTAATTCCCGAAGGGTTTCCAATTCCATGATGACGACAAAGTCAAATTCCCCAAAAACATGGTAAACATCTTTGACGCCGGTTGAGGATTTTAAATCCTTGTAAGCTGTTTTTTCAGAACCGGGCAACACGTTTAACATGGTAACTCCAATGACCATTTTTGTTTCCTCCCATTTAATATTAATCGGTGAACCAAATTTAGTATTTTTGTATATAAATTTTTCATTATCAAAAAAATTTTAAAAACCGGAATTGAAAGTTTACTTTTTTTCCGCTCAAAAACATAAAAATAAACGGGTGGCTCAACTATATATACATAGTCGTTATCATTTGGTCTTTAATTCCTTTAATTAATTATTTTCATTATTCTGCAAATTTTATTTCATTAAATAAATAATAATGGCCACGTAGAATTATTAAAAAATTAAAAATTAAAAAATAAAATTTAAAATAAAAAATAAAATTTAAAATAAAATTTAAAATAAAAAAATATTAAAAATTGTTTTATTATCCAATTTTTCAATTACCCCCAATAATTCTCTCTCTTGATCTTTATGACATCTCATTCCCTCGCAACCGAATCTTCTTGTCCTGTTCCTCGTGTTTATTCGTCCAAAGAGAAAAAACTCATTTTGGCCGGTGCTTCTATTGCAGCTTTCATGACGCCTTTTGCCGGAGCGATGGTCAATTTATCTCTGCCGCAAATCGGAGAAACCTTTCAAGTAACGGCACACGCGCTCGGCTGGATGTCCACTGCTTATCTTTTGGCATCAGTTTTATTTTTGATTCCGGTGGCGCGGCTGGCAGACCTTTTCGGTCGGAAAAAAGTATTTTTACTCGGCACGGTCATCGTTGTCATTACATCGTTTTTGGCACCGTTTTCACCAACTTATGACATTTTGGTTTTGCTGCGGTTCTTAGACGGTATCGGCATGTCTTGCATTTTTTCAACCGCTTCGGCCATCATCAGCTCCGTCTATCCGCCCAAAGAAAGAGGAACCGCGTTTGGAATTAACGTCGGGTTCATTTACATCGGATTTTCCTTAGGACCGGTTGTCGGCGGCATTATGACTGACAATTTTGGTTGGCAAAGTTTATTCTTTTTGCTGATCCCAATCTCTATTCTCGGCGGTCTTTTGATCAGCTACGGCTTAAAAGGCGATTTTGCCGAATCCAAAGGAGAACCGTTTGACTGGGCAGGAACCCTTTTCTATGCGATAACGGTTTTCTTTTTGATTATCGGGCTGACCAATCTTCCCAACAACTGGGCCATTGTGTGCTCGGTCATTGGTTTAATTTCTCTGCCGGCTTTCATTTTGTATGAGAAAAGGCAATCTTTCCCGGTGATGAAAGTCAAATTATTTTTTCAAAACAAAATGTTCGCCCGATCCAATTTCGCATCCTTTTTAAATTATGCGGCAACCTATTCCATTGTGTTTTTCATGAGTTTGTATTTGCAATCCGTCGACAATTTGACGGCGCAAACAGCCGGTCTCGTCTTGCTCGCGCAACCGGTCATCCAGGCGATTTTTTCTCCGCTGATTGGAAGAATGTCGGACAAAATCGAAAGCCGGTATTTATCCACATTCGGAATGATTATTTTGGCCGGCGGGCTCTTGCTTTTGACAACACTTTCAGGAAACACACCGATTCCGGTCGTGATTGCTTTTGAAATTGTTATCGGATTTGGTTTTGCATTCTTCGCGGCGCCCAACACGTCTTCTATTATGAATTCGGTCGGCAAAAAAGATTACAGCAGCGCAAGTTCCGTCCTCGCGGTCATGCGGCAGGCCGGAATGGCTCTTTCTATGGCGCTTGCGATGGGCAGCATTTCTTTCTTTGTTGGAAGTACAGACATGCTTGGTCCGGAAGTCATTCCAAGTTTCTTAAACGCGATGCACGCCGTTTTTATTCTCAGTGCCGTTCTCTGTCTCATCGGCGCCGCTTTCTCCTATGCCCGCGGAACGGCAAGCAAAAATTGCGATGTGTAAAAAATTTAATTCTTTCGGCAAATCATTCGTTTTGACAAAACGGCCGTTTGCCGGACAAAAAAATCTTAATATCAATAAACCGTTGTTGTCAACCATGCTCAGACATATTGTGATGTGGACTCTTTGTGAGGAAGCGATGGGAAACTCGGCCGGCAAAAATGCCTGCCTGATTAAAGAAAAGCTGGAAGGACTCTACGGAAAAATTCCCGAAATTTTAAGCATCCGGGTGGAATAGAATGCGTTGCCGGCGGAAAAAAATGCCGACGTCATTTTGATTTGTGATTTTCAATCCGAAGAAAAAATGCGTATTTATCAAAAAAATCCGCTTCATGTCGAAGTGGCCGAATTTGTCAAAAGTGTCAATTCGGGAAGGTGTTCAATTGATTATGAATTTGATTGATAAGTCATTTGATGATTTTGATTGATGATCATTTTTGGGTTTAATCGTTTATTTTTTATAATTTTTTGTAATTATAACCTTTTTGGAAAATTGGTGAATTTATGACAAACAGTTCCGGAAAAGATGTCAGTGGGGCAAAAAAACCTGCCGACAATTCTGAAAAAGAGGCGGTTTTGCCGCCAAAATCAAATTTCAGCGAATGGTTCAACACGATTATTGATATCGGAAAAATTATGGATGTCCGCTATCCGGTTAAAGGATTGTATGTTTGGTATCCGTTTGGGTTTGGGATTCGAAAACGTGTGTATTCGATTATTCGGGACGTTTTGGATAATTCCGGCCATGAGGAAACTCTATTTCCACTTTTGATTCCGGAAAATGAATTCATGAAAGAAGCGGAACATATCAAGGGTTTTGAAAATGAAGTTTATTGGGTGACACATGGCGGAAAAACGCCTCTGGATGTCAATTTGGCGCTTCGCCCGACCAGCGAAACCGCGATTTATCCGATGTACAAACTTTGGGTGCGCTCTCACGCGGATTTGCCGATTAAATTGTATCAAATCGTTAACACATTCCGGTATGAAACCAAACACACCCGCCCGCTTATCCGGTTACGTGAAATTACATCTTTTAAGGAAGCACATACTGTTCATGCCACATGGGACGATGCCAAAGCACAAGTCGATGAGGCTGTTTTATTGTACTTAGACATTTACCGTAAAATTTCTATTCCGGTTTTGGTTTCCAAGCGCCCGGACTGGGACAAATTCCCGGGCGGCGACTATACAATTGCGCTGGATGCGATTATGCCGGATGGAAAAACGCTTCAAATCGGAACGGTCCACCATTTGGGAACCAATTTTGCGAAAACGTATGACATTACGTATGAAAATGAAAATGGTGAACAGGTTTTGGCGAATCAGACTTGTTACGGCATTTCCGAGCGGTCGATTGCTGCGCTTATTTCGCTTCACGGCGACGACAAGGGACTTGTTTTGCCGCCGGTTGCGGCGCCGATTCAGGTGGTTGTGATTCCGGTTCTCTTCAAAGAAGGAACGGAAAAAATCATGGCGGCGTGCGACAAGGTGGTGGATTCTTTGAAAAAGGAAGGAATCCGCGTGGAAACAGATGCCAGCGACTTGCGCCCGGGCGCTAAATATTACAAATGGGAATTAAAAGGGGTCTGTCTTCGGATTGAAATCGGTCCGAAAGACCTTGAAAAGAATTCCGCCGTTTTGGTTCGTCGTGACACCGGCAAAAAAGAATTTGTGCCATTGGACAATATTGCCGACGAAGTGAAGTCCAGATTATCCGCCATGGGTGATGATTTGTATGACGCTGCAAAGGTGCGGCAAAATGCTTTGATTTTCCCGTGCAAGAGTTTGCCGGAGGTTAAAGAGGCTATCCAAAAAGGCGTTGCGACGATTTCTTGGTGTGAAAGCACGGAATGCGGCAAAAGAATGGAAGACGAAATTGGTGCAGGTATTTTAGGAATTCCAATTCACCAAAGCGGTGACTCCGGAACTTGTCCGGCATGCGGGAAAATCACGCCCAAGATTGTTTACGTTGCTAAAACTTATTAAATCATTAAATGTATAATTTATTTGAACATATTTTATATAAAAAATTGTATGAAATTTGTATTAAATCTAAAATTATTAAATCACTTCATGGTATCAAATTACTTAAGATATTTAATTTATTCATTAAATTAAAAATCATATCAAGAAATGAATGTAATGTTTATATGCAATAAAAGCATTTAAGCATCCCACATTCGTTTTCATGAATGTTTGAATTTTCAAGAAATTTCAAGAAATTTCAAGAATTTTGTTGATTTTTCATTGAATTTCTTTTATTTTTATTTTATTTGCTATTTTATTTTTCAATAAAAGAAGTGAGGGATTATTTTGTTCCCAAATAAGAAAGTCCAAAAAATTATCGGGTCACGTGTTCTTGTAGAGATGAAAGGCGATTCTAATCTTTTAGAAGGAACTTTAAGCACGGTGGATGACTATATGAATTTGCATTTGATTGATACGGTTGAGATTGTCAACGGTCAAAAGGAAAGATCTCTCGGGTCTGTTGTTTTGAGAGGAAACAATATCATTTTGATCACACCGCTTGAGTAAGCCGGAATAAATCAAGATCAAGCATCAATTCTGTCTGTTATTACAATCTGTTTACTCTGTCCTTTGAATCCCCAGGTTTAGGAATCGTGTACCATGGCAAAAGCGGCGAATACGAAAATTAAAGAAACGAAATCTACGGCTGTTCAAAAACCGAAAGGTGTGTCTTCTCCAAAGAAAGCAACGGCAACAAAACCGGCAGCGGTGGCAAAAAGTTCAAATTCCGCAAAAACCGTAAAATCTTCAAAAAACATAGCTCAAGATATTCAAGCGGCGGCTTCTCAAAGAACAAAGGCGAATGTTGCTCAAAAAAAGGTGACGGCATCTTTGGCCGCAAAGACCGCGGCAACAAAGGATACAAAAACGACAGTATCCAAAGTAACAAAAGAGGCAGCCGTAAAGGCATCAAAGCCGACGGCAGCAAAATCTGTAAAAACAGAATCGGTGGCAAAAGAAACAAAAACTGCAACAACGAGGGAATCAAAAACAGTGGCAGCAAAAACAACAAAGCCGGTGGCAGCAAAAGAAACAAAAGCCACAGCGGCAAAAGAAACAAAAGCCACAGCGGCAAAAGAAACAAAAGTCGCGGCGGCAAAAGAAACAAAAGTCGCGGCGGCAAAAGAAACAAAAGTCGCGGCGGCAAAAGAATCCAAGGCAAAAGCTAAGAATTCAAAAACTGTTGAACCGGAAATAATGGATTTGGATGAAGATGCCGACGACTCAACTGAAGACATTGAGCAGGCGGTTTATGATGTTATTTTGAACAAAAAAGGCGGCATTTATCAAAATGAAATCTGGAAAGAATTGGATATCGATAGCCGCAAATGTTCCCGTATCATCAAGAAGTTGTTAGACTCGGAATTAGTCATGCGAGAAAAAGCAACGGTTGGCGGAACTCAAACATATTTGCTTAAAGCCAAAGAGGAAATCAATGAGAAAAACTTTGAAGTTTTGATGGTGGGTGACATTTTTTCCCCCTGTACCGGCTGCAGCGGTGAATGCCGTCCGGAATACTGTCCAGCGTTGACGTTTTGGATTATCAATTTACATGATAAACCGGAAGAGCTGAAAAACAGTTTCGGCTATAGCGAAACGCATTATGAGGAAACTGTACCGGTCGTATCCCAAATGCCTGAACCATCCGAATTCTCGAATGAATTCGGCGAAGGATTTGCCGACGATGGTTTTGAAGACGAGGAATATTGATTTTTATTTTTAATTCATTCTTTCGTTTTCATTTTTCTTTTGTTTTTTCTTTTTTTAATTTCATCTTGTTTTTATTTTGAGTCTTTTATTCGGTATTTTTCGAAAAAACAACATCGCTCCATCTTACCAAAATATATATATAGAAGATGTGCCTTTTTATGCTCACAACGCTGACCTGTAAATAGGAATGCGTCAACATGTTTATTTTAAAAACGATATCGTGGGTATCGTCCAATTCTAATATTCATTTATTCATTTGCTCTGGTAGTGTAGCTCGGCCAATCATTCCGGCCTTTCGAGCCGACGACTCGGGTTCGAATCCCGACCAGAGCATTTTTTATATCAGGCGAAACTGTTTTCATTTTTTTTAATTTTATTTATAAAGGCTTGTTTTCGATTTCTTTTTCCCAATTTCTTCCTTTTCTTTTTTATCAAGCACCAAATTTATATACCTTTGATTGGTTTAGGACTTTGATGTATTAATTTATACATTTATGTATTGCAAAAAACATTAAACAAATCTCAAAAGGAGTTTTAAAATTATGGATTATTATAAAGTTCAGTTGGATGAGAACGATATGCCGAAGAAGTGGTACAACATCGTTCCGGATTTGAAAACACCACTCGAACCGCCGGTCAACCCGGCCACCGGTAAAGTTGCGACGGCTGCGGAATTGGAACCGATTTTTGCGAAAGAATTAATCCGCCAGGAAATGAGCATGGAACAATACATTGACATTCCGGCGGAAGTGTTGGATTTGTACAAATTATTCCGTCCAAATCCTCTCCGCCGCGCGGTGAATTTGGAAAAATATCTCAAAACCCCGGCCAAAATCTATTACAAATACGAAGGAGAAAGCCCGACCGGAAGCCACAAAACCAACTCCTCCATCCCGCAAGTGTATTACAATATGAAACAAGGCAGCCAAAGGCTGACGACTGAAACCGGTGCCGGTCAATGGGGAAGCGCGCTCGCGTTTGCTTGCAACCATTTCGGCCTGGAATGCATGATCTACATGGTCCGTTCCAGTTTCGCGCAAAAACCGCACCGAAAAACACTCATGAATCTCTGGAATGGAAAAGTCGCGGCGTCCCCAAGCAATCTCACCGAATATGGACGCCGGGTTTTAAAGGAAACCCCTGATACCCCGGGAACGCTTGGAATCGCGATTTCGGAAGCGGTGGAAGATGCACTTTCCACGCCCAATACCCGCTACACCCTCGGCAGCGTTTTAAATCACGTCATGCTTCACCAAACCATTATCGGTCTTGAGACACAGAAGCAATTTGAAATGATTGAAGACTATCCGGACTATGTGATTGCGTGTTGCGGCGGCGGCAGCAACTTCGGCGGTCTTGCGTTTCCGTTTGTCAAAGACAAAATGAACAAGAATTTGGACACGCAAATCATTGCGGTTGAGCCGGAATCCTGCCCGTCTCTGACCCAAGGCGAATACCGTTATGATTTCGGCGACACCGGTCAATTGACGCCCAAATTGAAAATGTATACGCTCGGATGCGAATTCGTTCCGCCCAGCATGCATGCGGGAGGTCTTCGGTACCACGGCTGTTCTCCCATCATCAGCAATTTGTATGCCGACAAAATCATCACCGCCGAAGCCCTTGGCCAAAAAGATGTGTTCAATGCCGGCGTTCTCTTCTCTCAAACGGAAGGAATTACGGCGGCGCCCGAGTCGACGCACGCGATTTGCAGCGCGATTAACAAAGCCATCGAATGCAAGAAAACCGGCGAAGAGAAAACCATTGTTTTCAATCTCAGCGGACATGGACTTTTGGACATGACTTACTATCAGGAGTTTTTGGAAGGAAAGATTGTGTAAAAAAAATTCGCTCCCTTTCGGTCGCGAATTTTTCAAAGGGCGGGGGGACAACTCCCGCCACAAGTTCGCTTTCGCGAATATTCTCCCTTTCGGTCGCGAATTTTTCAAAGGGCGGGGGGACAACTCCCGCCACAAGTTCGCTTTCGCGAATATGCTCCCTTTCGGTCGCGAATTTTTCAAAGGGCGGGGGGACAACTTACAGCCAAAGTTCGCTTTCGCGAATATGCTCCCTTTCGGTCGCGAATTTTTCAAAGGGCGGGGGGACAACTTACAGCCAAAGTTCGCTTCGCGAACAGCTCCCTTCGGTCGCGAATTTTTCATAAACCATATACAACTCAAACAAAAACATTAACATAAAAATGGTTTAATATGCCATTTTTATTTTCATTTTTTTATTTTTGGCTTTTATTTAACTTTGTTATGAATATGTTACATCATGAATTTTAAGATTAAAACTTTTCTTGTTTTTATGCTTATAGCCCTCGTTTTTTTAGGGTCTATTGTAATCATTTTAGAAAATAAATCGGAAGAAAAAAGTCTCAGAAATCCAAATCATTTGAATTTGACGGATGAGGAAATGAAGGAGATTTATAATAATACACGCTCTTTAGATCCTGGTTTGTTTGATGAAAAAACAACTCAAGAGACAACAATTGCTTTTTATGGGTCGGTTCCATCGGTTGGCGGAAAAGAAGCTTATGAATGGCGAATAAAACTTGAACGAATCGTTGATTCAGTTCAAAAAGATAAGGATTTTCAAAAATATTTAGAGAAAAATGGTGGTACCGTTCAATATTGCGGCAGTACGGCATCCGGATACATTTGTATTTCCATTAATCCTCAAAGGGTAAATGAACTTTCTCAAGAAGATTTAGAAAATATCCAATGTCTTGTAAACAAATATGCATTCAAAGAAGGGATTTACAATGTGCCAATTGTTATCGAAGAGTTTAATGGTGTGCCTCTTCTAATCGGATATACAAGTATTTTTGATGGCTTGACAACAGCTTTTAATAATATTGTTAAATAATTTTAAAAAATTCTAATAATATTCAAACAAATAATAAGCTCATTTTGAAATTTAAAATAAAACCAATCGATTGCCGGTTTTTTAAAACTACATTCAAAACCGGTGACGTTTCCTTTTTTTTGGCGGCGGACGTTTTTTTAAAAAAATATGGATTTATTTTCTTTTCTATTATTTTTATTCAGAATTGTTTTATATAATTCAAAAGAAATCTCTTCTTGAAAAAAGATTTTATCATAAATAAGAAACAAGGAGGACGAATATGAAAAAATTCATCCACTCATGCTTATTTATACTAACCGCTTTATTTTGTTTTTCTTTCTTAACAGGACTTACTCTGGCGGATTCCAGTGAAGAAAATATAACTTCTTCCACATCGGAAGACCCCAATTTACTGAGAATCACAGGAAAAGAGCCGACAGAAGAGGAAGCTGCACAGTATTGGCCGATTCTGGATAGCATGGTAACTGAAATTCATGATGAGAAACTTCTCATGCCTCGTTCTAAATGTGTGAATGGAATTGGAGCATCAACAAGTGGATATTTTATGATTGCTATTCGCATGGACTGCAATATTTCCGAAGAAGAATTAGATCGGATGGTAACGATTATTACAAATATTGGAAAAGAACATGGTATTGAGAATGTGCCGATTATCATTCGACGCATAGAAGATGGTGCCAACGGATCCCTCAATTTATCCGACAATCAGCCGGCGGAAAAAGACGGAAGCCCTATTCCAAGTTTTACGCTTTTCATGGGTTTTTCAGTATTTGCTGCTTTGATTTTTATTTTCCATAAAAGGAAATGAATCAAAGCATTTTTTTATTTTTTAGTTTGTGCCGATTGATGTTATTTTTTAGTTTGCATTTAATTGCGACCGAAGGGAGCTGTTCGCAAAGCGAACTTTGGCGGCAGCTGTTCCCCCGCCCTTTAAAAAATTCGCGACCAAAGGGAGCGAATTTTTCAATAAGGTTTTTAACCCTTCTTTTCTTTTCATGTATCCGATGTTGTGGATTTTATTTGCCGAAAAAGGTCCGAAATGGACCGTCATGATCATTTTGGACAAGAACAAGGAGCCGCTTTGGACCGGAGAGCTGGAGCTCAAAGAAAATACGGCCGGCTTTCGCCCGCACAAAATCCGAATTCTCAAACGGGAAGGAAAAGAATTGTCCGATGAGGAATATTTCCAATCCAAAGACTTCATCAACCTGCTTAAAAAAGCCAACCGGATTATGGTGGCATCCGGCGGCTCGCCTGACCGGGAAAAGGAACTCAGCAGCTTGCTTTGCGCTTACCAGCTCAAATATGAAAACGTGAACATCTGCCGGTTCTGCCGAATGGCCCAACGCTTCAATTTTATCAACAAATCCTCCGTTCGCTATCACAAAGAAAAAATATGCCCCGACTGCGCCAAAGATGAGTTGCGCAAAGTCTTGAAAAATTCCCGGCAAAACATGGGCGACACCACCGTTGATTTCTTTTATGAAACACTTCTGCGGACCAAAGATTTCGAAAAAACGGTGGCGATGCTTTCAGCCGGACGGCTGGACCCGGAAGTCACAAAATACGATACCGTTAAATCAGTAACGGCCGAAAAACTCACCGGCATCAAAAAACTGCCGATTCACAAGCGGCTGAAGAATTTGTTGCTGTCCAAATCCGAAACGCTTCTTCCCGTTCAATCGCTTGCGGTCGACGCAGGTCTTCTCTTGGGAAAAAATTTGCTTGTCGTGTCGGCGACCGCAACCGGAAAAACATTGGTCGGCGAAATTGCCGGCATTGAAAACATTCTCAACGGCAAAGGAAAAATGCTTTATCTGGTGCCGCTTGTCGCGCTTGCGAATCAAAAATATGATCAATTCCAAAAACGCTATTCTGAAATTGATTTATCGGTTTCGATCAAAATCGGCGCCGAACTCATCAAAACCAAATCAACATCCGCCATGAGAAAAACACTTGATTCCGACATCATTGTCGGAACCTATGAAGGCATCGACCATATTTTACGGCTCGGAAATGCCGACAGCCTCGGAAAAGTCGGCACCGTTGTCATTGACGAAGTTCATATGCTCACCGATCCCGAGCGCGGCCACCGTCTGGATGGATTGATTGCACGCCTGCGGTATACTTTTCCGGAAACGCAATTCATTTATCTCTCCGCAACCGTCGCGAATCCCGATTATTTCGCAAAAAAACTGGATTCGAATTTGGTGGTTTATGAACACCGCCCGGTTCCGATTGAGCGGCATTTGATTTTTGCGCAGGAGCATGAGAAAAACCGGCTGATGGCGCAATTGATTCAAGACGAATACGCGATGAAATCCTCCAAAGGACACCGTGGGCAGACGATTATTTTTACAAATTCCCGGGTCAACTGCCATACAATTGCGGGCGCGCTCCAATCGCAAGGCATTCCGGCCGCATTTTACCACGCCGGCCTCAATCTCAACGAACGCAAAGTCGTTGAAAACAAATTCGGCCGGGGTGAAATTCCGGTGGTCGTGACCACAGCGGCTTTGGCGGCCGGCGTTGATTTTCCGGCATCGCAAGTCATTTTTGAATCGATGGCCATGGGCATTGAATGGCTGTCTGTTTCCGATTTTCTTCAAATGAGCGGGCGGGCCGGGCGTCCCGATTACCATGACCGGGGAATTGTTGTTCTCATGCCGGTTCCCGGAAAATCCTATTTGTCCGGCACAAAAGAGACAGAAGAAGAAATTGCGATCGCGCTTCTCAAAGGCGGTCTTTTGGAAGAAAAATTCGATTACGATGAAGAAGAGCAATTGGAAGAACTATTGGCATCGGTTTCCGTCACCAGTTCCCGCTTAGATTTGTCTAAAATTCACCGGTCGATGTTTGGAAGTTTTTCCGAAAACATGATGCTTATTAAGCTTCAAAAATTCAAATTCATTGAGCTTTTGGGCAAGGAAATTCGGCAAACCCGTCTCGGGCAAATCGCGTCCGCTTATTTTTTGTCGGTATCCAAAACCTACATGATTGTGGATTCGATTGCCGCAAACATTTCCGTTCTTCACATTATTACGAATTTGGATTTTTTCACCGCGGCGACATTTAAGTATGCCGAGCAAATTTCCAAAGATTTGCGTATGAATCTGCCGTCACGTGTTTTTCAAGGCGCGTTTATGGACATTATTTTTGACGGCTCTAATTTAAAAGATGTCAGTCCCAAGTATCAAAAGCTGCTTCTCAATTTTGCCGCCGACATGTTTGTGTGTTCTTGCGCGGAGTCTCCATATTGCGGCTGTGCCGAGCGGAAATTCTCCGAAAAAATTATTCTTCTTCGAACCAAGGGATTAGAGCCGATTGAAATCATTCGAAAGCTGGAAGACGATTATGGAATTTCCGCGTATGCCGGCGATGTTTTTTCCTATTTGGAAGACGCCGTCCGAAATTTGGAAGCGATTGAGCTGATTGCGAAAACCGTAAAGAAAAATGAGATTGCGGCGGCGGCAAAAGAAATGAGGCTGAAAATTCAGGGATGAACTCAAAAATACGGCATTCGTTTTGTTCACTCTTTTAAAAAACCAGCGAATTGGATTTATGAGCAGTTTTTAAAAAATGATGCACATCGCGCGTGCCGGCGCCGCCTAAGAGAATCATAACAGCAAAAGTGGCGTCAGTCACAAAAAATAAGGCTTAAAATTCAAAGACAAAATCAAAAAAAATAGGCAATCCTTTTTGCTGAATGTTTTTTAAAAAATGATGCACATCGCACGCGCGTGTCCGCACCGTCCCATGGAATATTTCAGCAAGAGCGGCTATTTACCGCTCAAGTTCGCGTAAGCGAACTCTTTTAGCGGCAAATCCACCCTTTGAAAAATTCGCGACCAACGGGAGCGCTTATTTGCGCAGCAAATCTTTGGCGGGAAGTTGTCCCCCCGCCCTTTGAAAAATTCGCGACCAACGGGAGCGAATTTTTACATGAACATATTGCTTGGGACTGCGTTTTTATTATTTTGCTCGTCCCGCTTCACTTTTTTAATGGCTTCCAGGAAATCCGGCATGGTCACGACATTTCCGCGCCGGCGCAAGACAAAAATACCGGCTTCCCGAGAAACGGCATTGAGGTCCGCGCCTGAAAACCCGGCTGTTTGTTTTGCGAGTTTTTCCAAGTCGACATCCGTGCCGAGATTCATTTTTCGGGTATGGATTTGAAGAATTTCTCCCCGGGCTTTTTCATCCGGCATCGGCACCTCAATCGCACGGTCAAACCGTCCCGGACGCAGAAGAGCGGGGTCAAGAAGATCTTTTCGGTTGGTTGCAGCCATAATTTTGACATCGCCGCGACCATCAAATCCGTCCATTTCGGCCAGCAATTGAAGCATGGTCCGGTTGACTTCGGCCGAACCGCTGGTTCCATCAAAAGTCCGAGTTCCGCCGACAGCATCGATTTCATCAATGAAAAGAATAGCCGGTGCTTTTGAGCGAGCCATCGCAAAAATATCTTTGACAAGACGTGCGCCTTCGCCGACGAATTTTTGAACGAGATCGGAGCCCGACATCCGGATAAAAGTGGCGTTGGCTTGGGTGGCAACGGCTTTTGCAATTAATGTTTTTCCGGTTCCGGGACTTCCGTAAAGAAGGACGCCGGAAGGCGGTTCAATTCCGATTTTCTCGAAAAGTTCAGGATGGGTAAGCGGAAGCTCAACCGTTTCAATGACTTCTAAAATCACATCTGAAAGACCGCCAACCATGTCGTAGCTGACGTTGGGGGACTGGATGAGTTCCATGACTTGCGCACGAACGTCGGTGGATTGACTGATGGTTTCCATAATCACATAGGCGGCCCCATTAACCGCAACCCGCATTCCGGGCTCTATTTCGTCTTGGAAATCCGGAGAAGTATGGGTAAGAATTTCTTGGTTGTTGCCATGAAGCTTAATTAAAACGTGTTCACCAAAGACTTCCATCACGGTCGCAATGAAAAATGGGGTTTTGGTAAGCTCTTCCACTTGGTTTTTCAGGCGCCGGATTTCCCAGCGGTGGTCCTCAACGATTTGAGTCATTTTAAGGACATTTGCTTTGAGTTCCCCGTTCTCAATTCGGGCGGCGGACAAGTCTTCCGTCATTGTTTTTATTTTATGCAAAAGCTCTTCATTTTCCAAAATGAGCGCTTGCTCCTTGTTGGAGTGTTCCAAAGGAATGGGATTCATAAGGTCGTTTTCTGACATGCTTACGTCAAAGGCTTGGATATTAATAATCTTTTTCTAAAATAGAATTAAAAATAGAATTAAAAATGGAATAAAAAGCCGATAATTAATTTAGTCCATATCACCAAAGCCTAAGAATCAGGAATATTTATATAAAGAAAGCAGGGTGATGATTTACATCATGAAATTTTCAGACGGTTTTTTCAAGCGGGCCGGTATTATTTTTGTTGTGCTTCTCTTGATTTTGGTTTTTTGTTTTATTTTAACCATGCGCCTCAGCGAAGATGTTGCGGACTCAGGCTCTCCGATTCAAATCGGAAAGATTACATTTGGAGCGACGCCGGATTTTGTGACCAACGTTCTCATTTTTGTTTTGGTGATCATTATCCTGTATGTGTTTTTCTGGCGCAGGTATTAATTTCATTTCTTTCACAATGAGGAAGGACCATGGAAATTCAATTTTTGTTTTGGCCAAGCATTCTTTTGTCGGTTTTTGGTTCCATTTTCCTGACCGCCATTTTTTATCTTTTGTCCCGACGGGACAGAAAAAACAATCCTTACGGACCAAATTTTAATGATTTAAACCCGGACGGACCGGATTTTTCCGATTCTCAAATCAAAAGCTCAAATTCGGATTTGGATGAAACTCCAATTAAAACAGGCGGCATGATTATGCTGGGACCGTTTCCGATTCTTTTTGGAAACGGCGGGGTTCGTTTGGATAAAAAGAACTTCAAATATGCGCTTTTGTTCTTTTTGATGACGGTTTTAGTTTATCTAATATTGATTTTCGTAGTTTTGAAATAATTAGAATTTTTGCGTTTTGCGGCGGCCGGTACGCGCGTTATGGCAACAAATTTCGTAAAAAAGAAATAGAATTCAACAGCAGTTTTTTTGTTGTCACAAAAACCGCCTCCCACTTTATGATCTAAAAAAAAGAAAAATTAGTCCAAATTCTCATCGATCCAATTCCAAAAACCGGCATTTGAATCATCGATTTGAACTTTCATTAAAACCGGCGTCTCATACGGATGTTTTTTTAAAACAAAGGATTGGACAGCCGTCCATTTGTCTTCCCGGGTTTTAAAAATGCAGCCGAATTCTTTTTCATCATAATTCTTACCGCCGTAGACATAAACTGCCGTATGTTTTCGGATGTTCGCGCAAACAATTTCCCGTCTTTTGATCAACTTTTTTGTAATTTTTTTGGCGGATTTCTTGGTCGGAAAAGTCGTATAAATGAAAATGTAAGACATGCCGGATTTTTCATTTTGATCCATCAAAACTTCACCCTTTTCTTTTTTATTCTTCATCTAAAAATGATGCACTTCACGTGCGCCGATGCTTTGCGACAGCGATCATTTAGCAAACCCGCGGAATCGGGTCTCCGGTTGGAACATCTACATATCGGGTGCTTCCAAGGGCTGATTCCAAAATAACTTTTCCGGGCTTTTCAGTGTTTACTTCCCCAATAATGGCGGCATTTTTGCCATACGGATGCTGCCGGATGATTTTTAAAATTTCGTCGGCGAAATCCGGATGAACGCCCATGACAACCTTTCCTTCGTTTGCGATTTCCAAGGGGTCGAGGCCAAGCATTTCGCAGGAGGTGACAACAGCTTCCCGAATCGGAATTTTTTCTTCATAAATTCGAATCCCGACTTTGCTTTTTTGTGCCATTTCATTGAGGGAATCCGCAATTCCGCCACGTGTCGGATCTTTCATGGCGGAAACCGCCTTTTTGTTGTCTTTGGTTCGAACCGACAAAGCCGGTTCAATCATTTTCCAAACCGGGGCGACGTCGGATTCCAAATCAGAATTGAATTCAAACCCTTCCCGTTTAGTCAAAAGCGCAACCCCGTGGTCGGCAATGTAGCCGGTGACAATGATTTTATCACCCGGCGACAGCCCGCTGTCCCGAACCGGAGAATCGCAGATGCCGATTCCGGCAATGTTAATCATGATGGAGTCCAAAGCGCTTCCTTCTACGGTTTTTGTGTCTCCCGTAATAATTGGAACGCCGACTTCTTCCAAAACCACATTCATGGAGCGGACAATTTTTTCAAGGTCAATGATGTCAAATCCTTCCGGGATAATCATGCCGCAGCTGAGCGCCAGCGGACGCGCGCCCATGACGGACAAATCATTGATGGCACCGCAAACGGAAACGCGCCCAATGTCGCCGCCCGGGAAAAAAATCGGCTTGACGACGTGGCTGTCGGTGGTCATGATGAGTTCCGTCTTTTCGGCAGAAAAGCCATCCATACCCTTTAAAAGTGTAATGCTGGCGCCATCATCCAAAGCGTCCAAACCCACTGTTCCGGCACTGGTTTTTGTTAAGTTTTTCAAAATCGTATTTCCAATCAGCGACTGCATTTGTTCGCCGCCGGCGCCGTGTTCCATTGAAATCTTATTTGCTTTTGCCAAATTCCATCATCCGCCATTATTGTTTCTTTTTGCTTAAAATTCCTTTTTCAATAACGGATATCCAGGAATCAACGGTGGCTTTGTCTTTTTTAGATGTCAACAGAACTGGAAGTTTTGGGTTAAGGAAGGCAATGTCTCGAACCATCGTTGCCGGATCAACGCCGACCGCATCCGCAATATCGATCTTGTTAATGACGGCCAAGTCAGACGTTTTAAAAATGACCGGATGTTTTAAAATGATGTCGTCGCCTTCACTCACGCTGACGATGACAATTTTCATGTCTTCTCCCAAATCAAAGTCGGTCGGGCAAATTAAATTGCCGACATTTTCAATGAACAAAATGTCATACTCTTTTAAATTGATGCCTTTTAAAGAATGGTTGACCAAATGGGCGTCCAAATGACATTCCTTTCCGGTGTTGGCCGGAATGGTGGTGACACCGTGCCGGATAAAACGGGACGCGTCCATGTCCGCAATCACATCGCCGGCAATGACGGCGATTTTGTATTTGTCTTTTAAGGCTTTAATCGCTTCTTCAATCATCGTTGTTTTTCCGGAACCGATCGCGCCCATGATGTTGACGGAAAAAACACCGGCGTCGGAAAGCGCTTTTTTATTTTTACCCGCTAAATCTTTATTTTCTTTAAAAACATCGTGTTTCATACTGATAATATGAGAAACATTTAAGAATTGCATCCGCATTTTATTTCACCGTATTTGATTTTATGATTTTATGATTTTATGATTTTAATTATTAGATAATAATTTGAATAGATATAATTGAGTTATTTTTGAAAAATAATATTAAATGTGTTTTGAAAATGATGTTTTGATAAATTTATTTTAAAATAGTTCTTAAAACATATTCTTTTATTGAAACTTTAATTTTAATAGATCATTCAAAATTTAGTGGTACATTTTTTAGGTTTTAAGATCTTTAAAAAATATATGTCTTTTAAAATCTATATTATGAAACAAAATCAAATCACATTTTAAAAATAATTTGTTATTTCATTTCAAAGTTTGGCTTTAAAATGATTTCAAACAATTAAGTCTCACTTTTTTGGCAAATTTTATTTGACAAATTAAAGTTTTGTAAGAAATATTAGAGATATTAATAGAGATTAATAGAGATTATTGTTAATCAATATCTATGGACTCAATCATCAAATCCCTGCCGCCGACCGCTTCTGCATCTTTGCCGCAAACCGGACATTTCAGAGAAATCAAATATTCCAAAATATCCACATCGGATTTGCTTATTCTTTCCGATTCTTCCGCTTTTCCAAAAAACCCGCAAACACATTTGATTTCAGGTGGCACGGCCTCAAAAACATAAACCGCATCTTTTGCAATGGTATCTTCCGCAATAGATTGGAGGCAAAATTCCAATTGAATCGGGTTGATATGCGCTAATTTCCCGACTTTTATGCTGATTTTGTTCACGATGGCCGCATCATTTTCCTGCGCAACGAAGAGAACATTTTCCATTAGGTCCATCGCCAATGAGTATTCATGCATTGATTTTTCAATCTCCGGTCTTTTCATTATTTTGCATTATTTGCCAACGGGTTTTGAAACTGTATTGTTAATCCCGGTTGTATTTGTACCAGCTGTGGCACATGCCTTCGTCGCTGACCATACACGGACCAACCGGCGTTGAAGGCGTACATGCTTTTTTAAACATCGGACATTTTTCAGGCGTTGCTTTTCCGGTCAAAATCGTTGCACAAATGCAGTTTTTCTTTTTCTTTTTCCGGACTTCTTCCAAACGCGTCAATTCGTCTTTATATAAGTCATAAAATAAAATAGCGGCGTTGTGATCCTTATATTTTTCTTTTAAAACAAATCCGGAATTCGGAATTGTTCCAAGGCCGCGCCAATCGGAATCGGAAACGTCAAACACGTCATCCATCATCTTCAGCGCGATTTTGTTGCCTTCCGCCTTGACCGCTCTTGGGTATGCGTTTTCAATTTTCGCCGCGCCTTCTTTGAGCTGCTTTTGAAGCATCGCCACCGCAAGCAAAATGTCATAAGATTCAAAGCCGGCAACAACAACCGGATATCCCATTTTTTCAAAACTGGAAAAGGGGGCCGTTCCCGTAATGACGGCAACATGTCCGGGTGCGATAAAGGCGTCGACGTTGATGTCCTGAATCAGAAGGTCAATGGCCGGCGGAGTTAATTTAAGAGACGTAAAAATATAAAAATTGGATGGGAGGCCGCGCAAAATGGCGGCGGCGGTTGTTGGAATGGTGGTTTCAAATCCGATGGCTAAAAACACAATTTTCTTTTCCGGATTTTCATTTGCGATTTTTACGGCGTCGTCGATGGAATATACCATCCGCACATCGGCGCCTTCGGCACGGGCGTCAAACAAACTTTCTTCGGTTCCGGGCACGCGGAGCATGTCTCCAAAAGTAACGACGGTAAGTCCTTTTTTTGCCAGGATAATCGCGGTGTCGATGTCGTTGTCCGGCGTCACGCAAACCGGGCATCCGGGACCGCTTAAAACTTCAATTTCAGGCGGCAAAAGGCTTCGGATTCCGAATTTGGAAATCGTCCGCTCGTGGGTTCCGCAAATATGCATAATTCGGGCGGCTTTCGGCTCTTTTGAAATCGTCTCAATCAATTTTTTTTGAATTTCAACCGGATTTTCCAAAATGGGATCTGTTTTTGAAATAGTGTCCACCTCTTCTCTTTTTACGGATAATTTACGGATGAAATTAAAATTATATGAGTTCGTCTTGCGCTTCTAAAATCATGTCAAAAGCTTCAATGGTCAGCCGGGCTTCCTCTTCCGTAATTACCGAAATCGCGTAGCCGACGTGAACCAAAACGTGGTCGCCGACATTAACTTCGGATGCGCCGCCCAGCAAATCTAAACTGACTTCCCGAAAAACACCGCCAAAATCCACCTCAGCTTTGCTTTCTCCTGTAATTCTTGAAATTTTTCCGGGTATAGCAATACACATTTTTAATTTCCCTCTCTTGCAATCGTTTTGCAAATTTTAATAAATTTTAATAAATTTAAGCCAATCATTCAACTCAGCAAATATTAAAATGTTATATCACGTTTTTTCATTATCTTTGACGAACTAAAAAATTTACTTTTATTTAAATTGATTGGGCTGTAAAAGCAAAATCAAATAAAATCAAAAAATAAAATCAAAAATAAATAAAATAGTTATTTCGGAATAAATTCAAGAGAGATGGAATTGACACAATGCCGTATGTTTTTTTCGGTCAGCCGTTCCCCTTCAAAAACATGTCCCAAATGCGCGCCGCAGTTCTTGCAAATGATTTCAATTCGAAAACCGTCTTTGTCCGGAATTCTTTGGATGACATCCGGGATTTCATCGTCAAAACTCGGCCATCCGCATCCGGACTCAAATTTGTCGTCCGATTTATATAGGGCGGCGCCGCACCTTTTACAAACATAAATACCCTGCTCTTTGTTGTGAAGAAGTTTTCCGGAAAAGGGCGGCTCCGTCCCTTTGTAAATAATCACGCGTTCTTCTTCCGAGGTTAACTTTTTGAAAAGATTGGATTTATTTTCAGGCATGACTTGATTTATATTTATTATACTATATATTTTTAATTTTTATTTCTAATTTAAAATCGGCGGCGGGTATTTTTGTTGTGGCTGCGACATTTGTTTCTAAAGTTTCCAGTTTATTGCATCTGTTTCACGATACATTTCAGATTACAATAACAATCCGATTCAATCAGATGCGAAACGCATCTGATTGAATCTGGAGGGCTTGTTTGATTGGGATAAGAGTTGTTTTGCTGCAACAGAAAAAAAATTATTTTGCAAAAAACCGGCGGTGTGGTTTGCCGGGAGGCGCACGCAGTCAAAACTGGCATCCGGTTTTTAAGAAAAAAATAAAACCGGAGACAAATTTCATAAAAAAGAAAATAGGAAAATAAAAACAAGATTAAGCGTAGCCTTCCAAAATTTTACTTTTCGGATGCTCATCATCTGCTTCTTGTTTTTGGTTTTTGAAAATCGGGCCGAACTTTCGCTCATAATCTTTCACATTTTGGTCCAGCCATCGGGATAGTTCAAGGGCGGCAACCGGCGACAGTATGATTTCGCTTCCGATTTTGCGCTGAATTTTTCGCATTCCGTTTCCGCGGACCAAATCCGGTTCATCATTGTAAAAACTGATCCTAAAGTCATACAAATTGTTGACGCCAATCGCGCCGATCGCGTAAAATTGTTTAAAGTCCGGCTCTTTGGAAATTTCAACGACGACTTCAATTTTTTGCGGCTCTTGGTTGTTTTTTGGCTTGTTTTCATTTTCCATGGAAGTTCAATCCTGTTTTATTTTTGTTTTATTTTTGCTTTTACTCTTGTTTTATTCTTTTTTACTTTAAAAGTTAAGGAAGAATAGTTCATTTAACATTTAAATTTTGACATAATTTCACATCTCTTTTGATAACTTATGATAAAGGCTTTTTATACTATCAACAGATAGGAAAAGGCATGACAAAACAGACAATCGGGTCAGAATTCATTTCTTCTTCCAAATTTCATTCCAATCCTTCCAATGTGAATCTGAACAAAAAAAAATCGGCGAGCGGCGGCTATTACGCTAAAGGAAAAAATCCAAACGGCACCGAAAACGAAAATAATAACAGAAACGAAAGCCGAACCGAAAATAAAAATAAAAGAGAAAATAAAAATTTCGGAAAAAATAACAATCGCGTCTTTTATGAAAACAATTCCATTTATTGGTGCGGCAGCTGTAACTTGCCTCTGATTGGTGAAAAATGTGGCATTTGCGGACAGTCGGGACGGGAAATTCTGTTGTCTCAGCCGGCTGACGTTCGTTTTGCGCAAGGATATGATATTGAGCTTGTCCGCAAGCACTTTTTAAAACTTTTTTCCTGCGACCCGCTGGAAGGGCGCGTTTTTTTGCTCAATAAAATCCCCGGCGACGACCAAACGCTTGAAGTCATTGCCGACGGTTTTCTTATCGGCGTTCTTCGGTTCGATTTGAAAAAATTGGATTTTGTCTTCGAACTTTCACCCGATGGCGCTCGGCTCTTTTTTGCCGAGCCGTACATTTTCGCGGCCGCCAACCGGATTGTAGAAATTCAAAAGGCAAAGGCGCACTTAAACGGCAAAAACATTTCCTTTGAAATGATTGAGCATTTTCCGGCCGGAATTGCGGCCGGTGAAACGATTCTTCTCAAAAGCGGAAACCTCATCGGCTATGGAATTTCTCATGTCGGAAGCGATGATTTTTTCCAAATTCAAAAAAGCGGCGTCCCAAAATCCACGCTGAGCAACGATGATGTGAAACGGCAGCAAATCCTTAAAGTCAAAAATATTGCCGCCGATGCGCCGCTGATTCTCTCGTCCAAAAAACCCGGCATGGATGAAATTGTGGATGCCAATAAAGAATACATCAAAAATCTCGGAAAAGATGCCCTCAATACGATTAAAGGTGTTGTCAACGCAAAAGAACAGGCTCAAAAACCTGTCTACGTCTCTTTCAGCGGCGGCAAAGACAGCCTTGTTGTTTTGGATTTGGCGGTCCAAGCACTCCAAAACAAAAGCCGGCCAACGCCCTTTACGGCAATTTTCTTTAATACCGGAATTGACTATCCCGAAACCATCGAATTCGCCCGAAACTTTTGCGCCGAGCGCAACATTCCATATAAAGAATTTGATGCCGGCGACGACTTTTGGAGAACCTTAAAAAGGAAGGACCATCCGACCAAAGATTCACGCTGGTGCTGTAAAGTCTGCAAACTCAATTCCGGAAACAAACTGGGCGGCGGCAAAGATCACATTTCTCTTGACGGAAAACGCAAGCATGAGTCATTCATGCGCGCGAAAATTCCCGCCATGGACACCAACCCCAACGTTTTCGGTCAACTCAATGTTTTTCCGATTCGGGAGTGGCGCGCCATTGAAGTTTGGCTCTACATCCGCTGGAGAAAACTGCCGTACAATCCGCTTTATGACAATGGTTTGGAACGAATCGGCTGTTGGATGTGCCCCGCCGCGTTTCAGGCGGAATATGCCCGGATGACGGAAATTCATCCGGAGCTTGCGAAAATTTGGGAAAATTATCTGTCCGGCTGGGCGGAAAAAGAAGGCGTGTCCAAAGAGTATACCGATCACGGATTTTGGCGTTGGGAAAAATTGCCGCCCAAAATGGTAAAATTGTCGGAAGAGCTGGGCATCGAATTAAAAGAATCACAAATCGGAAACGGTATTGATGAGAATGATGATTTGCAGGATGATTTTGGAAACAAAAACGAACGGGCAGGCTATAATGTAAATAATAAAAATAATAAAAATAAAAACAACCACCCCAAATCATTCTCCTCCGGCTCAAATTCATCTTCGGCAAAATCGTCCGGTTCCAATTCGTCTTCATCAAGATTGTCCGGCTCACCCAAACCATCCGGTTCGGCAAAATCATCTTTGGGAAAAACATTCCATAAACCCCCAACATCCGATTCGACAAAATCACCCGGTTCCGGAAAAACAAATTCAGGAAAGCCAAACTCCGGCCGAAGTTCAAAACCAAAAACAAATACAAGAACAAATACCAAAGGAAAACAGTCGCCGGTTAACCGTGGCAGAAAAGGCGGCTAAAACAGTCCGAATTCATTGATTGCATTTATTGATCTTATTATATTAAAACTTGAATTTAAAGAAATATATGAATTTAAATAATTGAATGGCATTTCATTGTCTCAAATAAACGAAGGTGTCAATTTTTATGCAAATGCTTCTCATTCACTCGGATTACATCGAGTATGAAACCAAAAAGAAAACCAAAATGGCCGAAGAAATCGGCGACGATATGAAAGCCGGACGGCTTGAAGAAGCCCTGACGGCATTTATCGCGGTGGAAAAGTGCGATGAAGCCAATCCGGACGGCGTTGTGGCGGCAGCCGTTTCTCAAATTAAAAATACACTGGAACAAGTCAAAGCCGACAAAGTCATGGTTTATCCGTACGCCCACCTCAGTTCCAGCCTGTCCACGCCGGATGTCGGAATTTCCGTATTAAAAGGAATCGAAGCCGCGCTTCTTGCGGAGAAAATCATTGTCAAGCGCGCACCATTTGGCTGGTACAAATCCTTTAAAATCAGTTGCAAAGGCCACCCGCTCTCGGAACTCTCCAAGCATATTTCCGTGGACGATGAAAGTGCTGATGGCTGCTGCTGCGGGTCCGTAAAACCGTCGGCTTCTGCGTCCTCCGTATCATCTTCCTCTTCTGCATCCGCCGCCTCAATGCCGGCCACCAAAGCAACCGCCGCGCTGAAAGCCAACGCTTGCGGCGCCAATGTTCAATTATCCGAAGATGGCGACGTTCTTTCCGAAGCCTTAAAATCCGAAAGTGTCGCCAAATCGTACTTTAAAATTCTCGGGACCGACGGTCAATTTTATGAGCCGGCGGAATTTGATTTATCCAAATATCCCAATTTGAAAAAGTTTGTCAATTATGAAATTTCTAAGAACCGGGCGGTTAATTCTGCGCCGCCGCACGTCGAACTCATGAAACGGCTGGAACTGGCCGACTATGAACCCGGGTCTGACTCCGGAAACATGCGCTTTTATCCCAAAGGCCGCCTTATGAAATCGCTTTTGGAAATGTATGTGGTCGACCGAACCGTTGTGGATTTCGGCGCGATGGAAGTCGAAACGCCGATTATGTACGACATGAACCATCCGACGCTGAAAAAGTATTTGGACCGGTTCCCGGCACGGCAATATTCGATTGAATCCGATAAACGCCAGCTGTTTTTGCGGTTTGCCGCCTGTTTCGGACAATTCCTGATGAATCACGACATGACGATTTCATACCGCAATATGCCGCTTAAAATGGTTGAACTCACCCGTTACAGTTTTAGAAAGGAACAGCGTGGAGAACTTGTCGGATTGCGCCGGCTGCGTGCGTTTACCATGCCCGACATGCACACGCTTTGCCGCGGAATGCCGGACGCGGTCGACCAATTTTTGTCTCAATATGAATTCTGTATTGACATTTTGGACAACGTCGGCATAAAAGTCAGCGACTTTGAAATCGCGATTCGCTTCACGAAAGACTTTTACAATGAAAACAAAAGCCTGATTGAGACGATGGTAAAGAAAGTGAACAAGCCGGTTCTTATTGAAATGTGGGATACCCGCTTCTTCTATTTTGTTCTCAAATTCGAATTTAACTATGTGGACAGCTTGGAAAAAGCAAGCGCGCTCTCTACGGTTCAAATCGATGTCGAAAATGCGGAACGCTACGACATCACCTACACCGATTCCGATGGCGAACTCAAGCGTCCGACCATCTTGCACTGCTCTCCAAGCGGCGCGATTGAAAGATGTATTTACGCGCTTCTCGAAAAAGCCGCGATGGTCTCGGCCGCCGGCAAAGTTCCGACTCTTCCGACCTGGCTTTCTCCGACCCAAGTGCGTGTGATTCCGGTCACGGAAAAGAATCTCGCCGCGGCGGATGCCATTGCCGGAAAAATCAAATACCGGGTCGATGTGGATGACCGTGAACTGACACTGGGCAAAAAAATCCGGGAAGCCGGAACCGAATGGATTCCCTACACCGTTGTTATCGGCGACAAAGAAGCCGAAACCGGCAATTTAACCGTCACCATTCGTTCCAAATCCGAGCCGGAAAAGCCGTTTAAAATGGAAATGACCGTTGACGCTCTTAACGAAATGATTAAAGCTGAAACGGAAAACAAACCATTCCGGGCATTACCGCTTCCGAAATATTTGTCTAAGAGGGCGAAATTCGCCTCTTAAACATTTATTTTTTATTTTATTGTAATTTTACTTTGTTTTTGTAATCTTACTTTATTTTGTTTTTATTTTTTCATCTATTTTATTTTTATAAATTAGCCGATCGATTTCGATATATTTATAAAAGAACAAGTTTATGCTTCATTTGTATTTTTAAAATTTTTGAGGTTATCAACATGCAATTAACCATCCAAAATGTGGCTAAGATTTCCCATGCTGCGATTGATTTTAATGGAATTACCGTAATCGCCGGAGAAAACAATACGGGAAAAAGCACAGTTGGAAAGGTGTTGTATTGCATTTTTACTTCGTTTTATGAATCTGAAAATAAAATAAATCAAGAAAAGAAAAATCTTATTGGGTCGGATATTTCTAAGGCTTTGTATCCAAAAAATATTGGTTATGGTTATCCGAGTTCACTTTTTGATGATTTTTTAAAAATAGATATTAAAAATAAAAACCATGAAAATTTATTGAACCTTTTATTGAAAGTTTCTTCATTAAATAATTCTTCATTAGAGGAGATTTTAAGCAAGGAGGAAATGAATATACTTTGTAATAATATCTTTGAAACATTGTCTGTTCAAAATGATTACATACTCAAAGAAATCATTACAAAGGTTTTTCGGAGTGAATTTAATTCTCAAACAAATCATGTTAATTTTAAAAACAAAGCTCAAATAAATCTTAAAATAAAAAAAGATAGCTTAGAATTAGTTTTGTCAGATAACAAATGTATCAATTTTAAAAATACAATTTCTTTTTTTAATGATTCCATTTATATTGATAATCCTTTTTCAATTGATGAATTTGAGTTTCAGGGTTCAATCTCTGGAAAACCTGTAAGCATGTATAATCACAAGAGTCAACTCCATTTGAAGTTCAGTTTGGATTCAGATTCTATTGAAGATATTATTGTCAAAGGGCGTAATGAATCGAAATTGGCTCCAATAATCGAAAAAATGAACTTGGCAATATCCGGAGATTTTTCAAAAATTAACAATAATCGTATTGTTTTTAAAGAAAATAATTTGTCAGAACCCCTTTATTTACCAAATCTTTCAACCGGAATGAAAACTTTTGCAATTATCAAACGGTTAATTGAAAATGGAAGTATCCGGGATAAAGGCATCTTGATTTTAGATGAACCGGAAATCCATTTGCATCCAGAGTGGCAACTTATTTTTGCGGAAATATTGGTTTTATTACAAAAAACCTTTAATTTGAATATTTTAATCAATACGCACAGTCCATACTTCTTGAATGCAATCGAAGTTTTTTCTTTAAAATATAATGTTGACGACAAATGCAAATATTACTTGGCAGAATTGGAAGAAAATGGAATTTCCGCAACAATTCGTGATGTTTCGGATGATACGGAATTAATTTATGAAAAACTGGCTGCCCCGTTACAAAAATTAGAAGATATTGAATGGGGTGCAGATTCATGATTCATGAAAAATGTATGCTTTTTAATCCTGAATTTCAAAGTACTTTAAAAGAGACATCTGAAGACACAAAAGCCAAGGAATTTATGACAACATGTTCGATGGATGCCATAAATTTTGATAAAATAATGCAATGTTACGCCAACCAAATCCGGTGTCCGATTCCAAAATCTTGCGATTCTTTGGTTGTTAGAAATGATGAGTTGTATTTAATTGAATTCAAAAATGGAAAAATTGATGATGAAGTCAACATGAATATTAAACTCAAAATTTATGAAAGTCTTTTAGTTCTATTAGATGTTGTTGAAAAAAATATTCGCTATTCTAGGGAGCATGTACATTTGATTCTTGTTTATAATGAATCCAAATTTCATCCCAGTAAGCAGTTCAAAAAATATCGAAAATCTAAAGCATTCATTGGCAAAAAGATTTCATCTTATGCAGAAAAACCGTTTATTCAATTTGGTTTAAACAATTTTCAAAATTTTCATTTTAAAACCGTCAACACTTATACGCAACAGGAATTTGAGGAAAATTTTGTGAATATGATTTCTTCAAGTTCATAATTTTTTAATCTATGAATATCATAATTTACAATCTATGAATATTTTTTTCATTATTTTCATTATTTTCATTTTTATTTTCGAATATTTGGATTCATTTCCGATAAAAACCATAAAAACCAGGTGGGGTAATGGCTTTCAACTCATCAAGTACAAAAAACGATCGAACGAAAATTGATCTTGAAAAATATACCGACAAATATTTTTTGCGGGCCTACGAGATTTTAAAAAATGACCGCTTAAATCCGTATGTGCGGGCACAAGTGTTTGTTCGAAAAGGTCCCGGTATCGTTTCCGGGATGGAAGAAGCTGTCTCTTTTATTTTAAACCATTCGGACCTGATCCAAAACGGCGGACACATTTTCGCGTTGTCCGACGGGGATTCTTACAACCCGCTGGAAACACTTCTCATGATCGAGGGTCGTGTTTTAGATTTGATTCGCTTAGAAACGGTTTATTTAGGAATCATCAGTTCGGCGCTTGCAATTCAAAACGATGGGCAAAAGCTTAATTTTGAAAAGATTGAAAACAATATGCGGCAAATTGTGGAAGCGGCCGGCGGCCGACCGGTAACATATTTTGGCGCGCGCCACTGGCATTATTCCAAAGACGCGGACATTTCAAAAGCCGCCATTTGCGGGGGAGCAGCCGGCGCCGCAACCGACGCGGGTGCTGAAATTCTCCATCAAAAAGGCGTCGGCACAATTCCGCACGCATTGGAAAACATTTATGCTTGGCGGGACGGTAAAGAAAATGCCGTTTTAAATTCAACCCTGGCTTTTGATAAATACATGCCCAAAGACATCAAACGGATTGCTCTGATTGATTATAACAACCAAGAAGTCGACGACACCTTAAAAGTTGCGCGTTTGATCTCATCTCTTTTTGCGGTTCGGGTGGACACGTGCGGCGAAAATATAGGACAGGGGGCGCTTTCCATGGCCGATTTTATCGGCAAATCAAATGCGGAAAAAGAAGAAATAATTCGCAAATTTTTCGGGCTTTTAAATCCGATTTCTATTTCTCCGGAAAATGAGATTTATTGGTTTGGAACCGGCGTTTCGATTTCCGGCGTTTACGCCATTCGAAAAGCGCTGGATGAAAACGGATTTTCTCATATTCAGGTGATGTTGTCCAGCGGCTTTGGAAAAATCGAGAAGGTGCGGGAGTTTGTCCGGGCCGAAAAGCTTCTCGGCATGAAATTATTTGACAGCCTCGGCGTCGGTGGAATTTATGATTCGCGGGACGCGACCATGGATATTGTCGCCGTCGGAAATTCTCTTTCCGAGTTGGTTCCGGTATCTAAAGTCGGACGGATGGAGCGGAAAAACCCGCGGCTGAAACAAATCCAATAATTGCAAAAATCCAATAAAAACCAAGAACCGTGAAGCCCGATTTTTGGAAGAAACAAGAGAATAAGAACATGTTGCCTCAAAAATTAAGGGATTTTGCAAAAGAGTATATTTCCTCTCTTGAAAACCAATCGCTTCCGGATGGCAAAAAAATTGTCTTAGCACCGGATGAAATTCAAATGCTACCGGCCAACCGCCAAAAAATCGGAGATATTGTTCTGGTGTCTGTTCCGCCGGCACTTGCGCACAAAAAAAAAGAAATCGGGCAGCTTCTTTTAAAAATGGATTCCAACGTGCGTTTGGTTTTAAATGATTTGGGCATTGAGGGACAATTTCGAATTCCGAATCGTGAAATAATTGGGATTTCCGACATTTCCGGTGCCGATGCGGATGCCGCAAATAGGAGCAGTTCTGCCGCTGCTGTAAATTTTCATCCCGGTTGGCTGACAGAAACCATCCATTTGGAAAATAAATGTAAATTCAAATTGGATGCCGCCAAAATTATGTTTTCCAAAGGAAATTTGGAAGAAAAACGTCGCATATCAACGTTATGTGCCGGCGAAACCGTCGTGGACATGTTTGCCGGAATCGGTTATTTTTCCATTCCGATCGCGGTTTATTCCCGTCCGGCGCGGGTCATTTCCATTGAACTCAATCCGATTTCCTATCATTACTTGTGCGAAAATATCCGGCTGAACAAAGTGGAAAATATTGTTGAGCCGGTTTTGGGAGACTGCGCACTTGTCACACCAAAAGAAATTGCTGACCGCGTTTTAATGGGATATGTCGGAACAACGCACTTGTATTTAAATGCCGGAATTTTGGCCATTAAAAGTGAAGGCGGTATTCTTCATTATCATGATACCGTTCCGGAAAAACTTTTCCCAAGCCGTCCGATTCAACAAATCATGGACGCGGCAAAAGAATGCAATCGATTCGCAACGATTTTGGAAACCCGCATCATAAAAAAATATTCGCCGGGCGTTTATCATGTGGTAATTGATGCTCAAATTTCAAAGGTGAGGAGATGAGTTTGGAAAAAATAGAAGCGTCTGTTTTAAAAACCGTTCAATCATCCGGTTTTTCTTGCAAACGCTGCGGGAAATGCTGCACGCGCGAAGACGGTGACAATTCCGTATTTTTGATGCCGGATGAAATCCAATCTATCCAATTATTTCTGACTCAAAATAAGGTCCAAATTCATGATTCAATTTCAATCCATCCGATTCATGAGAAAAACAATCTATCGTCCTCTTCTTTTACGGTTCCGCTGTTTCCGGATTTTTATTCCACAAAAAAAAATTCACCGCCATCTTTTGATTCCCGGCTTATTTTTAAAAATTTGGATTTGATCCGAAATCAAATTACGACGGACGGCATTATTTACACATTTGGGTGGATGCTGAAACGAACGCAAAATGGAACATGTGTCTTTTTGGATCCGAAAACAAATATCTGCCGAATTTATCCGGTTCGTCCGCTCCTATGTAAAACGTATCCGTTTTACATTGATTTTTATGATATGGACCCGGAAAAAAACAAAGCGGATGTCATTGAATGCGAATGTGACGGCTTAGAGACCGTTTCGGTGACGGAAAAAAATGTTTCGAAAGAAATGGCGGCCAACCTTCTGGAACGGGTTTTTAAAGAAAAAAATGACTACATAAAAACAAAAGAAAATTTTGAAAAACATGGGGCAGAGCTGGAAAAAAAGACGACGGAAAAATATGATTTTGTTCAAAAAGCAGGTCAAAATTTTAAAAACGGCTTTTTAAAATTTGTGATTTGCGACAGCACCGGAATTTCGGAAGTTTTCCTTCCGTGGAATGAATTTTATTCAGATACGGAAGCCATCGAATAATTGACTCTGCGGAAATGATTTCTTCAACTGAATAATTTATATTTGAATATGAATGAAAAAGGTATTTAAATATGGAGAAATTCAAATGGATTCATTCTCACATGAATATTTTTCAATTTATTTAATCTATTTAATTTATTAAAAACAGGTCGTGAATCTCATGAATAAAAAACCGATGACACTTTCAGAAAAGATCTTTTCCAAAGCTTCCGGAAAAAATGTTGCGGCAGGAGAATTCGTCATTGCGGATATTGACCGCGCCATGACGCATGATATTACCGGGCCGCTTTCCGTGAAAGGGTTTTATGAAATTATGGAGGGCAAAGACGACAAAAAAGTCTGGGATCCTTCCAAAATCGTCATTGTTTTTGACCACCAGGTTCCGGCGGATTCTCAAAATGCCGCTCAAAATCATATCTTGATGCGAAAATTCGCGACGGACCAAGGCATTTTAAATTACGATGTGTTTGAAGGCGTTTGCCACCAGGTTCTGCCCGAGAAAGGTCACGTTAAGCCCGGAGACCTTATTGTCGGGACAGACTCTCATACGTGCGCTTACGGGGCTTTTGGCGCGTTTTCAACGGGTCTTGGGTCCACCGACATGGCGGCGGTTTTGGCGTCCGGAAAACTCTGGTTTAAAGTTCCGGAAACACTTCGATTCAATGTGCGTGGAAACCTTCCTAAACACGTTTGTTCCAAAGATTTGATTCTTCATTTGATTGGAGATGTCGGCGTGGAAGGCGCACGCTACAAAGCGGCGGAATTTGCCGGGCCGGCCATTCAAAAGATGCAAATGCCTGAGCGCATGACGATGTCCAACATGGCGATTGAAATGGGCGGAAAAGCCGGCTTAATCGAGCCGGACCAGGTGACGGAAAAGTATCTGAAAGAAAGAATTCCGAACTTTTCATTGGATTCATACTGGAAATCGGATGCGGACGCTAATTTTTCAAAAATCCGGGAATATGATGTGTCCGATCTTGAGCCGCAAGTGGCTTGCCCGCACAATGTGGACAACGTGAAGCCGGTTTCGGAACTGGTCGGCACAAAAGTCAATCAAATCTTTGTCGGTTCCTGCACAAACGGGCGGTTTGAAGATATTCAAATGATGATGAATGCGATTGGAAACAATCCGCTGGCAAAAGGCATCCGGCTGATTGTTGTTCCGGCGTCCCGGACCGAGTACATGAAAGCGTTACGCGCCGGATATGTTGAAAAATTAATGGACATTGGCGCGATTGTGGAATCACCTTGCTGCGGACCATGCATGGGCGGATCATTTGGACGGCTTGGAGACGGAGAAGTCGGCTTGTCGACATCCAACCGAAATTTCAAAGGCCGGCAAGGAAGCCCAAATTCCTTTGTTTATTTGTGCTCCCCGGAAACGGCAGGCGCATCCGCCATCACCGGAGAAATTACGGATCCTCGGGAAATTTAAAAACCGGACTGAAAAATTTGGATTGAATTGGAAATAATTTTAAAGATAAAAGCCATTTTCAATTCTAATCTTTCATTTATCATTAATTTTTTATTCATTAATTTTTTTATATTTTTACATTTTATTTTTAAATGTTTTTATTTTTGAATGAAATCCTTCAAATCCAATACACTCAGGAGCGTCTGAAATTGCAAAAAGCGGTGGATTTATCCATTTTATCTCAAATTTATCAAATCATTGAAGACAGAAGCAAAACACAGCCGGAAGGTTCGTATGTTTGCGCTCTTCTCAACGACAAAAAAGGCATCAACAAAATTTTGGAAAAAGTCGGCGAGGAAGCCACGGAAACGATTTTGGCGGCAAAGGACGGAAAGCGTAATGAAATTATTTACGAGACGTCCGATTTGCTTTTCCATTTAATGGTCATGCTTTTTGAATGCGGCGTGACGCCGGAAGAAATCGCAGCCGAACTGTACCGCCGGCATAAATGAAAATGATTGGATTGTTTCATTTCCATTCTTTTTCCAATTTTTGTATCATATCATTTTATCTTTTTATTCCCATCTTCTTATTATGACATCCATCCGGCCCGGAATCGGTGAAAAGACACACAATATTATTTTTAAAACCGATTCTCTTTACTTGCCTTGCACGGTGATTTATTCTCCCAAGCGAAAAAAAACAATCGGATATACCGTTCGGTTTGAAGAAAATGAGGCGGTTTTGTTCGTGCGCGCGCCGGCCGGCCTGTCTTCAAAAGACATTCTGTCCGTTTTGTTCGACAACGAAAAAAATGTGGCTGAGCTTTTAGAAAAAGCGGAAATGAAACAGAACGTGTTGGTTCGTGAATTGAAAAAATCATACAAAAACGGCAGCTTGTTTCATTATATGGGACGGGAATATACGCTGTGCGTGTTTTTTGTCGAGCGGGAAGACAACCGGAGCAACAAAATCGAAATCCGGCTGCTGGAGGGGCAAATCCGGGCGTATTTGCCGGCAAAAATGCTTCATTTAACGCAAGAAGAATGCGAACAAAAAATTAAGAAAGCGGTGGACGGATTTTATCGGGAGCAAGCCGATGTTTTTTTCAAAGCCCGGGTGGATTTTTTCGCCGACAAATATTTGCCGCTTCTGCTCAAAAAACCGAGCTCGGTGGAGGCTGCCAATTACACGGGAAAATGGGGCTGCTGCACCGCTCAAAATGAAATCAAATTGAACTGGGCGCTGATTCAGGCAGATACCCCGATTATTGATTATATTATTATTCATGAGCTTGCACACATCCGCCACAAAAATCATTCCGCTCACTTTTGGAATTTGGTAGAGCAAATGGATCCGAATTTTAAAGAAAAACGAAACTGGCTCAAAGAAAACGGATGGATTTTAGGGTTCAAGTAATCCATTATTCAAGTTAATCCATTATTTTTGATTTTTTCACGATTTTATTATTCAAAATTATCTTCATTTCAAAAAATCATTTTTTCAAAATAATTTTCATTTAAATCATTCAACCAGTTTCATTTTTCAGAGAAAGCATTTTTTCAAAATAATCTTCTCAAAATCATTGAGTTCCGACTTATTTTTTAAATAAATCAATCAAAGTTTTTCGTCATAAAATTTTTATTTCTTTTTTAAAATCTTGAAAAATCTTATCTTCATTTTGAAATTTTGTTTTGAGGGAAAGGATAATATCAATTAAATCTGATAAATTGGATAAGTATGTCAAACCAAATCCTTTATTTATTATGTTTTTTTAAAGTAGGATGTAATTGTTGCAATGGCGGATTTTAAATTGTATTTATTTTTTTCGGGAAAATTGATTTTTTTTCGAAAAATACGATTCAATTCGTTTTTTAAAATCCATTTTTTAATAAGGAGAGGGTCATTTTATGAAAGCAAAAACACTTCTTGTTCTGGGAACGTCTTCAGATGCCGGCAAAAGTTCGGTGGTGACGGCGATTTGTAAAATTTTGTCTGAGAAATACAAAGTTGCCCCCTTTAAAGCTCAAAATATGAGCTTGAATTCCTGGGTTTCCAAAGACGGAAAAGAAATCAGTTTTGCACAAGTGATTCAGGCTTGGGCCGCCGGTGCCGAGCCGGTCCCCGAAATGAATCCGGTGGTTCTCAAACCCAAAGGAGACAGCACCTCTCAAGTGATTGTTCTTGGAGAACATTATGCGGATCGGAGTGCCGGAAATTATTATGAATCCATTGATGAGATGTTTACGATTTTAAACCGCGCGCTTTTGAAATTGGATGAAAATTATAATGTGATTGTGATGGAAGGGGCCGGGGGTGCGGCAGAAATCAATCTTTATGACCGGGACATTGTCAATATCGGAACCGCGCGCCTGACAAAGGCGCCGATTATTTTGGTGGGTGACATTGAGCGCGGCGGTGTTTTTGCAAGTTTGTACGGAACAGTCATGCTGCTTCCGGAAGATGTCAAAAAGAATGTCAAAGGATTTGTCATCAACAAATTCCGGGGAGATCCGACGATTTTAAAGCCGGGCTTGGACCAACTGGAAAAAATGACCGGCATTCCGGTTTTGGGGGTGATGCCGTACTTTAAATTGCGCATTCCATCCGAGGATTCCATGTCTTTCCACGAAAAAGCCGGATCCGGAACCATTCCGGATGAAAAGAAAGGATGCGGCCAGAAGACCGGATTAAACATTGCGGTCATTCAGCTTCCGAAAATTTCCCACTTCAATGATTTTGAGGTTTTGGAATCGCAAGCGCTTGTCCGGTATGTTTCGCCGGGCGATGATTTAAAAAACAACGGCATCTGTCCGGATTTAATTATTTTGCCGGGTTCGGGAACACCGCTTTTGGATTTGACCGTTTTAAAAGAAAGCGGCATGATGAACCAAATTTTAGAATTGAGGGAAAAATTTAATTGTCCGATAATCGGTGTCGGTGAGGGTTATCAGTTTCTTGGAAAAACACTCACCGATTCTCATGGAAATGTTTTTTTTGGATTTAATTTGTTGGATTGTGAAACCGTTTATGAAAAAGAAGAAGGTTACAGTGAAAAACCGGTTCGAATTACGGTAACTGTGGGCGCCTCCGACAAAACGGATTTGGGTCCAATTTTAAAGCAGATTTCCGGAATCCGGTTGGAAGGCTTTTTTGCCCATAGCGGAAAAACAAAAACCGTCTCCCCTATTTTTGGAGACGACGGTGCTTTGGGTGCCGGCGGCTTGGTGATTGGAACGTCCATGCATGGATTATTTGACAACAAACCTTTCAGGGTCGCTCTTTTGAAGTATTTGGCCTCTCGAAAAGGTATTTCTTACGTAGAAGAAGAAGCGTTTACTGTTCAGGATGGATTTGCCGAACTGGCAGCTGTTTTTGAAAAGAATGTGGATATGAAAGCAATTTACAAAATAATGGAATTGGAATGAGAATCGGTGGTTTTGTTTTTCAACAAAATCCGTGTTTGATTTTGTTGAAAAATTTAAAAATTTTGTTGCCATAACGTGCGCAGCAACAACATTTGTTTTTGAATTATAAATACAGTTGCGGGCGCATGTAAAAATCGACACAAGCCTGTCACCCGCTCAAAAATATAAAATATACTCTAAAAAATAAAATCAATAATAACTGACGTTTTGAGGTGTTTTCCCGACCAATAATTGAATGATATCGACGTATTCATCTTTGACCGTATACACAATCGGTGTTTTGTAGGATTCTTTATGTGATTTTAAGATTCCGACCTTGGATTGGATATATCCGACCATAGACGCGACCTCATTGCGCGTGACGATATATTCTTTGGAAATTAAGTCATGAATTTGGTCGACGGTGAATTCTTTGCATTTGATGACGAGATTCAGGAATTTTTTCCGGTATCCGGTCACGTCTGCAGCAATGAATTTTTCGAGTCTTGTCATAATACTGGCTTTTAATGACATAAATTCAGAGCTCCCTTTTTTTAGATTTGTGTGACAATGTTTTAGTTTTAAACAATTAGTTTTATCTGTAAACATTTCGTTTGGTAATTTATGGTATTACAATTGTGGCGTCAACGAAAATGTTTTGTTTTTTGTATTGAAGTCAAAATATAATAAATAAAAATGAGGATATTTATTATATTCTTTGAATATTAGCAAGTGGAAAATATATAAACTTTATGTTTAAATGATATGATTATATGATTCATCTATTTGATTTTGGAATTTCAGGTGATTTTGAGTGATATTCAGATACAGTCGAAAAGATAACCGTCTTTTTTTGGAACAGACACCGTTGTCGCTGATTGATAATGAAATGAATGAAATCGGCGCCTGTATCAAGTGTTTGGGCCGGCTGGAATCTGTCAGTTCTTACAGATTACTCAATGACAATGAAAACAATGAGCCGGAATATACGGTGGTTTCAAAATGCGACTCTTGCTTTTCTTTTTATGTGGATCTTTATGATTCAAATTGGACATGGATCCATGAAGTGGAGCCGGTTGTTTTTGAAAATAGTATTCCGGATGAAATCAATGATTCCGATAAAATTCAAAAACCCAATACGGAAAAAGATTTTCCAGATCAAAAATCAATTTCCGATGGTTCGGATTTGTTGGCCGGCGGCATAGATTTATCTGCCGATGTCATGGGTTTTTCAGACCAAAAAATCATTTTATCCGGACCGGAGCCTTCCAAAACAAAATCGAAAGCAAAAATAAAAACAAAAACAAACCGAAAATACAAAATTCCGGTTTATTCTGATATAATCGAATCGGCCGACGATTTACGTCAAATTCCGGATGTTCAATTAAAATCCGTATTTTCAAAAGCCGAAATTGATGCCATGATGGCAAAAGCTGATGGCAAAAAACCGGTTCGTCAATATTTTCACCGGGCGAAAAAAAAATACAAATTATTTGAAGAAATATTCGGCATTAAAATAGATATTGATTAAAATAAATCTAATATAAAATCTGAAATTAAATTAAATATTAAAATAAAATCTGAAATTAAATTAAATCTGAAATCGTATTTAAAAAACGCATCGGCAAATCTGTTGTCATTGTATATGATGACAACAAATCAATTCAAAAAAGAGTAAAATTAAAGATTTAAATTTTGCCGGCCGGCAAAATTTACACAAAAATTTGCGGCAAATTATTGTTCCCGGTTCCTCTTATTTTGATCATTAAGAGAGTTATTTGTCTGTTCGAATTTTAAAGGTTTAATTTATTCTAAAAGTAAAAATTTAAAGGCTGTATTTGAAAATATATCTATGATATAATTTAATATAATTACATATTTTAGAGAAATAATAGATTATTATATTTATAAATTATCAACTTACAGTCAGAAATAAATAATGCAGTGCAATTATTTTTAACTATATTTATATTATATTTTTTGAACTAAATGGTGTAGACTAAATGATTAAAAAAGAGATACATCCATATAGCCATTCTTCCGAAAATTTAGAAGATAAAAGAAATGAATTTTTTGGAAGTATACCCTCCAAAAAATAGATTTTTTAAAAAATGATTTTAAAATTTTTGGAAAATATCTATTCTGGTAGAATATAGGAATATAATTTGATCCGGAATAAAATTTCAAAAAAATGGTTTTTTTGGAAACTCAATCATTCTATATACTTTAGGAATAGAGGGTTTTAGAACTATTTCATCCCCATTTAATGAAAAAAAGATAATTTTTGAGAAATATCTGTAAAGAAAGAGTATTGTTCTTATAGACTATGGGATTTAAAATTAATGAAAAAATAAAAAATAAGATAATATGATTTAAGAAAAAAATCCGGTTTTTTAAAAAAAAACTTTAAACAATTTTTTTAAAATATTATGTCAAAATTAGATGTTATTAAGTCAAAATTGATTTTTATTAAGTCAAATTGGATTTTATCAAATTTATCAGGATATTTATCAAATTAAATCCGGTCCTTTACAAAAAAATAATTTTTTTTTTGCGGCCGGATCTTTGACTTCCGGATTTATCCAAAAACCAATAACATACATAATATTTTGATTTTTAAAAGAACTTTATCAAATAAAATAATCAATAATATATTTTTTAAAAACCATATTTAATTATACATCTTTAAAGGTTTTTAAAAAAATCCAATATGTTTTCAAATAATATGTTTTAAAAGAACTATATTTAATTTATATTTTTTAATCAAAAGTTGGTAGATTTATTGAATTGAATTGTTATAGAAACAAATAGTTCTTTTAAAAACTATTTTTAAAAAACTTTTTAAAAAATATACTAATTTCATAGATTTTTTAATAAATATATTAAATTATCTTTTTTAAAAGATAGAGAATAAAAAGATTATTAAAAACTTATTAAAATACACACGAATTTATATAATATACGTGATATATCAAGTTTATTTTAAACTTGTGAAAATTGAAAAAAAAGAATCATCAGTTTTTTTCAATTTTTTTAAGAACTCATTAATCAGATTTTAATATAAAGTCGATGACTATTAGGTTTATTGAAAAAAAAAGGATGTGTGACGATGGTGCTTCCAAAAGTTTCAATTGAAATTCCGGAAAATAAGACATACAAAGACCTCATTGAAGAATACGGAGAAGATCTGGGCGTTTTGCAACGCGAGGTCCGGCGGTTGAACCTCTCTGTCACGATTATTTTTGAAGGGTGGTATGATTCATTTATCGGAGAAATCATTAACCAACAGCTTCTTCCTTTTGACTCCCGTGGATTTGACTTTTATTTTACGGAAGCGCCGACATCCGAAGAGCAGAAAAAACCATTTATGACCCGCTTCAGCCGGAAAATCGCGCCCAAAGGAAAATTGGCAGTTTTCGACCGCAGTTGGTACATGCGTGGACTCATCGAGTATCTTTTGGATGAATCTGGTCCGCTTCTGTGCAGCATTCCAAATACCGAAAAAGACCCGGCATTGGCCTTATTTACGGAAACATCAAAAAAAGAAATCATCCATACAAGCCGGTTTGAAAATTTGGTAAATAATATCAACGGATTTGAAAAAACACTGGCAGATGACGGCGGAATCTTGATTAAAATTTACTACGGCATGTCTAAAGGCGACCGGCTCCGCCAAAAAAACACATGGAAAAAGACAACGCCTTACATCATTGACAAAAGATCAACCGAAAAAGTATACCGGGAAGACATTTACGTCATAAAAGAACTTTTGGATCGGACACACACCGGATATGCCCCCTGGAAACTCATTTTGGTCCAACAGAATATGGATTTGGCGATTTTGCAAACAATGAAAACCATTATTGATTTACTCAAACCAGCCGTTGAACGCGCACGGCAAGACTTTGTTCCAAATGTGAACCGCGATGAAAAGGATGATAATTCTGATTCTATGGATTCTGTTTTTGAAATAAAAGATGAAAATAAAAATGAAAACAGAGACAAAAATGGAAATAGAGATGAAAACGAAAGCAGAGACGAAAATATTGATTTTGATTTGATTCCGGATCATTTGTCTGCTGTTGATTTGACAAAATCTTATTCCAAGAAAAAATATGCACGCCTGCTGAAAAAATATCAAAATCGGCTGTCTTTTTTGCAATATGTGCTTTATTCGCAGAAAAGAGCCATGGTTTTGGTTTTTGAAGGGTGGGACGCCGCCGGAAAAGGCGGAAGCATCAAACGCATCGTTCAATCCTTAAACCCGCGTTTTTACCGGGTGATTCCGGTTGCAACCCCGACAGATGTTGATTTAAAACACCACTATTTGTGGCGATTTTTAGATGGCATTCCTGTCTGCGGAAAAATTTCCATTTACGACCGAAGCTGGTACGGACGTGTGATGGTGGAACGTGTTGAAAAATTATGCACAAAAGAAGAATGGCAGCGGGCTTATGATGAAATCAATCTCTTTGAGAAAATGCTGACCGATCCGGGAATTATTGTCATTAAATTTTGGATGCATGTCAGTAAAGACAGACAATTGGACCGGTTCAACGCGCGGGCGGCGAATCCGCTCAAACACTGGAAACTTACGGACGAGGATTGGCGAAACCGGGAAAAATGGGACGAATATTACGAAGCCGTCAACCAAATGCTGGACCGCACAAACACAAAAGATGCACCGTGGACCATCATTGAATCCGACGACAAATATTATGCCCGAATTAAGATTTTAAAAACAATCGTAAAACAGATTGAAAAAGAAATTGAAGGTCCCGAAAAAATCAATCAGAAACGGTTGAATGAATAAAAAAATCTGAAAAACAATAACAAAAAACGATAATGAGAAATTAAAATATAAAAAAAGGGAAATTAGTCCCTTTTGTTACTGGTTTTTCCTTCCAAAAGAAGAACACGAAGCGCTTCACGGCAAGCGGCAACTGCCGGCGCACCGGAAGTGATGGAAATTACTTCCATGGCTTCCATAATTTCTTCTTTGGTGGCTCCGTGGTGAAGAGCGCTTCTCATTTGAGACATAACACAATATTCGCATTGTTTAGACGCGACCACCGCAAGCGCCATCAAGATTTTTGTCTTGGCCGGAAGCACGCCATCACTTAAAAGGCGGCCGTCACAGTGGCCGTACCTCTTCACAAAATCTTCATCCAGAGCGGCCAATGTTTCAAGAACGTGCGGGGTAAATCCCATTTTTTGGCCAATGCTATCCACGATTTCTTTTCCTGATTTTTCCATAATTTTTCCACCTGGCTATTGAAATACTTTGAATCAAACAAATAACAACTAAGCAAAATAAATATTTGAAATCTTTTATATAAATTTTGGTACCACATCTGTAATAAAAAATGAAAGAACCGAAATGAAAAGCCAAATGAAAAAGTTCATATAAAAAGCATCAGAATCAGGGGATATGAATTTGTCTTTTCCCGAAAAAAACATTGTCATCGTCCGGTATGGAGAGCTCTCTTTAAAAAGTCGCGGCGTTCGGGACCGATATGAAGAAATTTTAAAAATGAATATATCCGCCATGCTTAAAGCCAACGGCATTCCTTTTTCAAAAATATTACGAGATTTCGGGCGCATTTTTGTGGAAACCCAAAGCCCGCTTGCCCCGGAAATCATCGCCCGCGTTTTTGGCGTTGTCAGCGTCTCGCCGGCCTTTTCCTGTTCGGCCGATCCGGAAGAAATAACGGCGCTTTGCGCCACCATCGGCGGAGAAGAAATCAAAGACGGACAAACTTACGCTGTCCGTGCACGCCGATCCGGCAATCATTCTTATTCTTCAAACGATATCGCCCGGATTTGCGGAGATGCTATTTGGGAAAAACTCATCGCTGCCGGAAAAACACCATCGGTTGATTTAACTCATCCGGACCGTGAAATTTTCGTTGAAGTCCGACAAAGTCGATCGTATGTTTATTTGAACAACCTCAAAGGTCCGGGCGGATTTCCGACGGGGACCCAAGGAAAAATGGTGGTTTTACTGTCCGGTGGCATTGATTCCCCCGTGGCGGCCTGGCTGATGATGAAGCGCGGCATTGATATTATTCCGATTTTTTTTGATAATTCCCCTTACATGAGTCAAACTGCAATTGAAAAAGCCATCGACAACGCTCAAGTTCTTTTTTCATGGGCACCCGGCCGCCGGCATAAATTTTACCGGATCAAGCACGGCGAATACATGAGATCCATGATGGAAACCTGTTCATCAAAAAACATTTGTTTGATGTGCAAACGCTCCATGTTTAGAGTTGCGGGCGCCGTGATGAAAAAAACAGGTGCCGTCGGAATAATTTCAGGATCATCTCTCGGACAGGTCGCGTCTCAGACGGCAGAAAATATGATTTGTGAAACATACGGCCTTTGCTTACCGCTTTATCATCCGCTCATTGCGTACGACAAACAGGAAATTATCGACCTGGCACGAAAAATCGGAACGTTTGATAATTCCATCCGGGCATCGGATGAAAAAGAGTGTTCGGCAGTTCCTGAAAAACCGGAAATTAAAGCTAAACTGACAGTTGCGCTGGATGAAGAAAATCGTTTCCGTTTTAATTTAGAAGAAATGATTCAAAATATGGTAAATGATGCCGAAATTATTGAATTTTCACCGGAAAATGAAATTGAAATAAAATAATCAAAATATAAAATAATCAAAAAAATTATAAAATGAGAAATATTAAATATAATTTAAATATAAAGTATCAAAATCATAAAACGTGCCGAATACTTTCGCTTCTTCTACATTTTTCTAATTTTATATTATATTTTGAGTTCATTTTTACTTCGAAAACTTTATATTTATATATGGATTCATTTATACGATTACTATAATTTTCATATGGAATGAACTATTAATTATATGGATAGATATAATAATATTTTATTAATTATATTATAAATAATATAATATCCTGTATAATAAACAAAAGAATAAACAAAATAAACAATATAATAATCGATATAATTAACTGCTTTGTTTTTGAAAAATGAAAAAATGGAGGAAAATCATGCAAGGAAAAGGCCTTTTAAGTCTTGTTACGTTTTCAGAAAAAAGAAGAGATTTGCTTTTTTTGATTTCCGACAAGCCGCGCACATTGGTTGAAATTAAGAATTATTTCGATGTGAAAACACCGGAAATTTATCCCCGCATCAAGGAACTTCTTGAAGCGGATATGATTCAAAAAATCAACAACGAATACCATTTAACACCGATTGGAAAAGTTGTTTTGACTTACTTCCGCCCACTGATTGAGATTTTGAATGTATTGGAAGAAACCAGCGAATTTTGGACCGACCATGATACCAACGCGATTCCACTTTCGATGTTGGAACGCTTTAATGAGTTGGAAAACTGTGTCATGTTCCAGGACCCGGCCAAGAACGTTTTTGAACAAAACCGTTTGATTTTGGACAAATTAGACACCGCCAAATCCATCCAAGGAGTTATGTCCGTTTTCATGCCATCCAGTCTTGAAATGTTTGAAGAGACCGTCAACCGCAAAATTCCCGCAAAAATTGTTTTGACGCAAGACGTTTACGACAAACTCCGGCTGGACTACAAGCCGCTTTTGGAATCCTACCTCCAAATCAAAGGAAACGAGCTCTATGTGATTGATTCCGTCAATTTGTTTGTCATTACGACCGATACCTACCTTTACTTCTCCTTGTTCTACAAAAACGGGCTTTATGACTCACAAAAGTATTTGGTGGCCATGGACGACCGCTCATTGAATTGGGGAACGGATTTAACGCAATTCTTTGTGGACCGATCCAAAAAAATCGACAAATTACCATGAGCAAAAAAGAATCAGAAGAATACCGCATTTGAAAATATGCGGTTAATTCTTTTTCCTTGTTATTTTACTTTTTTGTATTTATTGTATATTGTATTTTTTTGGCACCGCCGCCGCGCGCGTTATGGCATCCAATTTTAAAATATTTCAACAAAACCAATGGGTGGCTTTTTTAAAAAAGATTTTTAAAATTGCTGCAACTGATGCGGTTTTGAGCATTGCTGAAAAATTCCTCCGCTTCGCTTCGAAATTTTTTAAATGGCGGGGGGACAACTTGCCGTCCGGATTTGTTTCAAAAATAGCTTTTCAGTTGCGATTGCTGCAAACTGATGCGGTTTTGAGCATTGCTGCAATCCATTTTTTCTTTAATGCTGCTCTTTTTTGCCAACAAATCTATTTATAGTAACTATTCCGAGAAATTCGAGATGCAAAGCATCTCGAATTTTCGGGAAGATTTGCCCGAATGGAAATAAAAGTTGTTTATTTGTTCGAAATTGCTGTGACCAAAAAGAAAACATTCACAAAAGCAAACTTCGGCGGCAAATACCCAAAACTCCCTTTGAAATATTCAGAAGCGAAGCGTAGGAATTTTTTTTTGAAATAATTTAAAATACATTTTCGCCCTTAATGAAAAGATAGGGATAAACAAATTAAAATCCGTAATCGGTCAGATCTACCGATTTTTATGTTATGATTTTTAATATTATGATGGACGAATTTTGTATTTCATATTGGTCATTTGATAGTTATTTTTATGGGAGTCGATACATTATGCCAAACAATTTTGAAAAAGAGTTGATTGAAGAAGTCAAAGCTCATTTGTCCGGCGTTACCGGAGTGGATTGCGTTTTCGAATTGACAGAGGCGGACAAAGCCGAAATTGAACGCCTGGAAGAAGCCGCCAACGGCAACGTCCTCATGGGAATGGGCGAAGGCGACAACCAAGGCGTCAAAGAAGTCTTTAAAAAAGAATGTATTCTTTGTTTTACCACCACCAAGGCCTACGTTTGGCCAGAGCCCCCCAATGTCATTATGATGCAAGGCGGCGAAATTGTCGGCTTTGACTGCGCCGTCGACCAAGTTTGCCAATATGAAAATCAGCCGAATTATTTGGTGATGGGAACATTTATCATCGACAAAAGCAAAGTTCCAACCGCCAGCGGAAAACCGATTGTGATTTTGCCGCCCAAACCCTATGATTTTAAAGATTCCTGCCGGGTCAAAGAAGCGGTTCTCGGCTCACCATCAACGCCAAGTGATGAATATATTCGAAAAGCCTACAACTTTGACAAATCCCCCGAAAAAGGAACTTTTTTCCTCGGATTTGACTTTGTCTGCAAATGTTAATGTCCCGCTGCATGCCTGTTTAAATGATTTATGAATTTTAAAATTTCGAGAGATTTTTATGGATAAAAAAAACTGCTGCGCAAGCAATGAAATCAGCAAATTTACGGTTCAATCGTCCGACCTGGTATTTTCGACAATGAACAGCATCACGGAGCAAATCCGGTCTGTTTCCGGCAGCATTCAAAAACAAGACGTCTGCGCGATGCTCGAAGAAATCGTCGACACCAAAAAGAGTGGTGGGCACATCTTTGTGTCCGGTGCCGGGCGCTCTGGCCTCATGGGAAAAGCATTTGCGATGCGCCTCATGCACATGGGATTTGACGCGTTCGTTGTCGCAGAAACAACGACGCCCGCCATAAAAGCGGAGGACGTTCTTTTAGCGATTTCCGGTTCCGGAACAACCGCATCCGTTTTAAACGCTGCCCAAAAATCCAAAAAAGCCGGCGCAAAAATTATCGGGATCACTTCCAAAGAGGAAACCGAACTCGGAAAATTGTCCGACGTCAATGTGGTTCTTCCGTCCAAATCCAAAGCCGACGATATAAAAAATAATACAGCTTCCTCAAAATCAGCACCTGGTTCGACATCAGCGCCGATGGGAACCTCCTTTGAAATATTCACTTTGATTTTTTTAGATTCCATCGTGGCTCAGCTGATTGAAATTACCGGCGTTTCGGAAGACGAAATGAAAGCCCGGCACGCCAATTTGGAATAAATAAATTGAAAAGCAAATGAAATTCTGATCATAAAATAAATAAAAAATGGAGTTTTTAAAATGTCGGAAAACAGATTTTCAGCCGGTGTATCGAATGTGAATATTTCGGGAATCCGCAAACTTTTTGAAGCTGCCGGTCCAAACGCGATTAATCTCGGAATCGGAGAGCCGGACTTTGATACGCCGGACAACATCAAAAAAGCGGCAATTCAGGCGATCACTGACGGATTTACAGGATACACAGCGGGTCTTGGAATTCCCGAACTTCGAAACGCGATTTGCGGCAAATTGGAGCGCGAAAACAAAATTTCGGTGAAAAACAATGAAGTGATGGTCACCTCCGGCGCGTCAGAAGCGCTCTACATCTCCATGGCGGCACTTGTCAGCCCCGGCGACGAAGTTCTTATTCCCAACCCCGGATTTTTGGCATACAACTCCATTGTTCGCCTTCTCCATGGAAAAGATATCGGTGTCAATTTAAAAGAAGATTTGACGCTGGACGTCAGCGATGTTCTTGAAAAAATCACCCCCAAAACCAAAGCCTTGGTTTTAAATTCTCCCGGAAATCCGACCGGTGCCGTTTCGTCCAAAGCGGACATTAAAGCGCTTGCGGAAATCGCTGACGACAAAAATATCACACTCATTTCTGATGAAGTTTACGAATATTTCATTTATGACGGCGAACACGTCAGCCCCGCTCAATTTTCAGACAATGTCATTACCATCAACGCTTTTTCCAAAAGCTATGCCATGACCGGCTGGCGTATCGGATATTTGGCCGCCAAGGAAAATTATGTCGGACAAATTTTAAAAGTGCATCAATATTTGCAAGCATGCGCAAACTCCATCGCCCAAAAAGCCGCGGTTGAGGCTTTGACCGGACCGCAAGAATCGGTCGTCCGCATGAAAACAGAATTTAAGAGCCGGCGGGATGTTTTGGTAAAAGGCCTGAATGACATTGGTCTTCCCTGTGTGATGCCCAAAGGCGCATTTTACGCGTTCCCGGAAATTTCGGAATGTGACAAAGTTGCGGAAACGCTTTTGAAAAACGATGTCGTCGTGACCCCGGGAACCGCTTTTGGAACCCGCGGAAAAGACCATATCCGAATTTCCTATGCGGCGTCCATGGAAGATATTAAAAAAGCACTGACGATTATGGAAAAAGTTCTTTGAACTTTTTCCACACATTTTTCTGATTTTTTTTGTTTTTTTTTTGTTTTTTTTTGTTTTTTTTATTTTGTTTTTTTGTTTTTTTGTTTTTTTGTTTTTTTGTTTTGGCCGCGGCGTGCGCGCGTTATGGCGACACATTTTTGAAAAATAAATCAAATCTCGTGGGCGTTTTTTGAATTATTTTTCAAAAAAATTGACTGTTTTTTGAATTATTTTTCAAATCCGGGATACATTTTATTGAAAAAAAATGTGTAAACCCACCCGAAAATTCGGACACGTTTCGCGTCTCGAATTTCTCAGATTATTATCAAAAGATAGATTTGTGAAATGCATTGCTGCGCAGTTCACGGTTTGAACAATGCTTTCGCAGTTCACGGTTTGAGCATTGCTGCGCAGTTCACAGTTTGAGCATTGCTGCAATCTGATGCGGTTTTGAGCATTGCTGCAATCTGATGCGGTTTTGAGCATTGCTGCAATCTGATGCGGTTTTGAGCATTGCTGCATTTTTCCACACATTTCTTTTCATATTAGAATTCCGAGAAATTCGAGACGCGGAACGCGTCCGAATTTTCGGGAGGGTTTGCTTGGATTGAATAAATCATGATTTTTTTGTTGTTGTTTTTTGTTGTTGTTTTTTGTTGTTGTTTTTTGTTGTTGTTTTTTGTTGTTGTTTTTTTCTGTAATATTAAAAAATATTGAAAACCTTATATACATTATTTTAGAAGTATGCTTTATGAAAACCAATATGATTGAAATTCGGGACAAAATACGGATTTTACCATTCCTTGAAAACAAAATGTTCGATCTTGAAATGCGAATCCGGTTTGCTGAAGAAGACACAAAAAAACTGCTTTCCCGGTATGAAAAAGAATGTTTTGACGTCCGGATGATGCAGTCCAAATCGCTGTCCGGTTTTGTTCTAAAAATCACCGGTAAATATGAAAAAAGTCTTGAAAAACAAAAGCAACAAGAAATTGAAGCAAAATTAAATTACGACAAAGTGGCGGCCAACTTGGATGTTTTAAACGATGAAAAAATAATCATGGAAAAGCAAATCTCGGAACTTCTAACCCTGTCTTCCCAATACCATCAGATATTAAGAAAAAGACGGGCTGTTTTTAAGTCCAGGCTTTCGAAAAACGAAAAGTCACAATTTTTGGAACTGGATGAGAAACGGCAAAGTCTGCTCCAGGAAAAAACGGAAATTATTGAAGCCATTCAAGCCGGAATTATTGTCCAAAAAACAGCTGATTCTACATTTGATATGCTGGACAGCGCGGACAATTGGGCCACATTTGATTTGTGGTTTGGAGGCGGCATTTTAACTTATGCTGCAAAATATGACCGAATCGACAAAGCCGAACGCCTTTTTGGGCATCTGTCCGCCCAACTCAAAGAGTTTGAATCCGAACTCAAAGACGTTCAAAATTTGGACCAATTTGAACTGAACGAAATATCGCAGTCGGATCGCATCATAGATTTTTGGTTTGACAATTTTTTTACGGATTTTTCCGTCCGCAATCAAATCCGCACAAATATGAATCAGTTGGTGGATTTAATGAACAAAATCAAAGAAATGGACAAAATTCTGAATCAAAAATTAGAAGAAACAAACTCCAAATTAGAAGAAAACAGAGCGGCTCAAGAGGAAATATTGATTTCTTTGCCGGATGTTGAATAAAAAAACCGCCACAGTTTTTATTCGTTTTTATTTTTATTAACTCAAAAAAGCCGTCCGGTTTTACTCAAATCTTAAAAAAATATGTTGCCATAACATGCGTTTGTGCCGCGAAAATGCGAAAACAAAAAAACAAAAATAAAAACAAAAACAAAAACAAAAAATAGAAAAAAATCAATAGCCGAAAGGATTCGGCTCTTCAAACTCTTTTTTTGGAACCGGAATCATTCGGACCAATTCTTGAATCAATTCATCAATGCCGTTTCCGGTTGCCGTTGAAATGACATATTTTATTTCATCCGGTTTTTTAAATTCTTCCCGGTCAGATTTGTTCGCGACAATAATCGATGGCAAGGAGAACTGAGCCTGAATTTCATGCGACATTTTTAATTGATCCCCGATTTCAAAACCGCAGCTTTCGCTGGGGTCAATCAAAATCATCACAACGGCATCAAGACGCCGAAGCGCGGTAATCGCTTGAAGCTCAATATCATTTCTCTCCGACATCGGGCGGTCCAAAAGTCCGGGCGTGTCAATCACTTGATAACGAATATTATTAATTTCCATGTGGCCGATGAGAATTCCTTTGGTGGTAAACGGATAAGCCGCGATTTCGGGTGTCGCGTTTGTCACATAAGACACAAAGCTGGATTTTCCGACATTGGGATAACCGGCAACGATAATAGTCGGCTCGGCCCGAATATCCGGCAAATTCCGAAGCGCGTTTCTGGCATCTCCAAGAGTTTTTAAATCGGATTCAATCGAATAAATAATGGAGCTGATACGCCCAAACGCTTCTTTGCGGGCGTCGGCCGGCGCCGGATTTCCCCGGATTTTTCCAACATAATCGCGGGCAAGCGTATGAATTTTAGAAGAGGCCCAGTCCACCCGGGACAACGATTTTTTAATGCGGTCGACACCGATTAAAATGTCCGCCAAATCATAATAAAACGGCGGCAAAGACTCAAAATTCGGAAACATGCGGGTTACGTTGGACAAATTGTCCGTTAAAATATTGGCCGCCGTCAAAAGCATCGCTTCATTGGCTTCGCAGCGGGAAGTCGGGCCGTCGATTTTTTTGCCGGCCATGGTGCGCGTCGAGCGCCGGAACGCTTTGTCTAAAAGCTCTTCCGATGTGGGAATAGTTTTTATTTTTTCAAAGATCATAATAAAACCCCAAAACCTGCAAAAAAGAAAGACAGGAGATGGATAAATGGATAAAATCAATTCGGAAGACAGATAAAAGAGTCAATTTAAAAATTGATGAAAATCCGCAATTTAAATACAGAACCCAATACACAGGCGGCTTGCATATAAGCCTTTCCTATTTTTACCGCTATTTTTATTTTTCAATTTTACGATTATTTTTATTTTCAGTTTTACAATTATTTTTATTTTTCAATTCTATGATTATTTTTATTTTTCAATTTTACGATTATTTTTATTTCTATCATTTTCATGGCAAACGGTCTCTTTTTAAAACATATTTATTTTTTTAAAAAAATAAAATCTTTCTAAAATCCGTTTCAATGAATATATATATAAATAATGATGACAATTAAACCAATTGTTAATCATTAATTTAAACAAAAACAAAAATGACATTGACGATCTTTTCTATTTTTACAATTTTTAAAAAATTAAAAAATCAAAATAAAATCAGATAATTTTGGTGACCCCGATGGATTTAACAACAATTCAAAAAGATATTATTGCGGCTTTGATCAACATTCAGCGGCAGAAAGAATCTGCTGTCAAGGGTGAAGAAATCGCGGAACTGATCCACAGAAACCCGGGGACAATCCGGAATCAAATGCAACTTTTAAAAGCGCTCGGATTGGTCGAAGGCGTTCCGGGTCCCAAAGGCGGTTACCGGCCGACCGGCGAAGCTTACCAGGTTCTCAACATTGAAGTGATGGAAGAAGAAACCAATGTTCCGGTTTACCGAAACGGTATGGTTGTCAACAACGCAACCACCGCCGAAATCTCTTTTACAACCGTCCGAAATCCCGACAAATGCAAAGGCATCATCAAAATTATCGGAAATGTCAAAAGTTTTAACTCCGGCGACAAAATTCAAGTCGGTCCCACACCGGTCAACCGTTTAACAGTCTGCGGCGACGTTTATGGGCGTGACGACAGCAACAATCTCATTTTAATCGATATCACAGAACTCGTATCTCTGCCGCAAAAGCATGTCAAAAACTACATGAAGCCGCTCAACCTTGCGATTAATCCCAATTCTGATTTGCAGGAAGCATCCAAGCACTTTTTATCTAAAAACCTTCATGGTGCCGCTGTGGAAGACAAAGGAAAAATCATCGGCATCATCACTACATCCGATGTGACCCGCGCCGTTGCCAATTCCAAATTAGATGTGAAAGTCAAAGATGTCATGACCAAAGAACTCATCACGGTTGACGGCGAAACACAGCTTTACGATGTCGTCAAACTGTTCCACAAATACAACATCGGACAACTGATTGTCACCGTGGATGGAACACCCAAAGGTATTTTGTCCAAAACAGATGTCTTAAATGAATTAGCCGTTTACTAAAAAAAAACGGTTTTTCATTTTTCAGCTTTAATTTTTCAGCTTTAATTTTTCAGCTTTAATTTTTCAGCTTTAATTTTTCAGCTTTAATTTTCATTTATTCATTTTAATGTTTTTGAAAAAAAAGAAAGAACTGCCGCCAATTCAAAAAAGTCTTGGCGACAGATTTAAGGCTATTTCTTTTGTTCTTTTGTTTTTTCTGTATACTTAAAACCTGATTTTATCAGTTTTACCAATTTTCTGTTTTGTTCCTATTGCAAGACCGGTTTTTTAATTTTCCGCGCCGGCGATGATTAATTGCTCGACAATTTCAGTATACCCTTTCTCCGCCGCATAATGCATGGCCGAGTGTTCCAAATTGTCCACCGCATTCACATCCGCACTGTTTTCAATAAGCAAGGCGGAAAAATCATTTTGGCCGCACATCGCCGCGACAATCAGCGGAGATTCACCATCTTCATTTTTCGCGTTCACATCCGCTTTGGACGCAATCAGTGCTTTGCCCACGAATTTATTCCCTTTGGATGCCGCATAATGCAGAGACGTGTTGCCGTTTAAAAGTTTTAAATTGGCGTCTGCGCCGTTTTTAAGAAGCAATTCGGCAATATTTAGATTGGACTGCATACATGCAATCAGAAGCGGCGTTTCTCCGGCATCGTTCAGCGCGTTGACATTAAACTGTTTGCCGCCAAGTAAAGCGGTGACCACTTCACTTTGGCCATTGTAGCAAGCCTGGTGAAGCGGCGTGTTTCCGGACGTGTCTTTTTCTTCCACATCCCCGGACAAAAGCACAATAATGTCGCGCAGACCGCTGGCGGTTGCATAATCCAGCGCCGTGTGCCCGCTGTTGTCTTTAATGGTTTTATCGGCGCCCAACTCCAATAAGAATTTGGCGGCTTCCGTTTTTCCTTGAGAAAGCGTGTACATCAGCGGCGTTTTTCCATCTTTGTCCGTCGCATTGATGTCGGCGCCCGCATCGGTTAACATTTTCATGATTTCTTTGTTGCCGCTTTGAGAAACGCTGTGTAAAGGAGTCATGCTTTGGTTGTTGGCCAGAGTGGCATCGGCGCCATTGTCGATTAAAATTTTAACGATATCTTTGGAGCCTTTGACACAAGCGTAATACAAGGGTGTGCACCCCATCGGATCTCTTTTATTGTAATTAATGCCGCCTTTTTTGACAAAGGCTTCAACGATACCTTTATTTCCCTGCTTACAGGCATTTAAAAAAATATTATCCACTTTCATGTCTCCTGATATATTTTATTGAATGACTTGTTGAAGATGATTAAATAATTCTAAATAATTGAGTTAAATGACTTGTTGAAGATGATTAAATAATTTTAAATAATTGAGTTAAATGACTTGTTAAAGATGATTAAATGATTTTAAATAATTGAGTTAAATGACTTGTTGAAGATGAATGAGATGAATTAAATGACTTTGAATATGAGTTGGAACTTTTTTAAAACTGTTTTTTCAATGCCGCGAATTCATCGCCGACGAGACTGCCGACAACTCCCCGAGCCTTATCAGTCAGGCCGCATCCCAAATAAGCATCTTTTAACGCCAAAAGAACGTTTTCCTGCGCGATTTCCAAAAATGTTTCCACATAATTCATATCCATCGGTTTTAAATAAATACCGTCATCAATTTCAGAGACACGCAACTTTTTGTAAAGATCATTTTTCATGATTTTACTTTTCGGTCCCAGCTTTTTAATTTCCACAACCGCACTTTCCAAAACGGTGACAGCGGATGTAAAATCTCCGGCTTGCAAAAAGCAAATCCCCGTATTAAATAAAACATCCGGACGGCTGCTTTTTTCTCCGGCGGTGAGCAAAAGAGACGCTTCGGAAAAGCGTCCATCCTCCAAACATTGATGGATTAAATCAAAATCAATCTCTTTTTTTTGGACCGGTTTTTGCGGATTAAAAGAACTCAAAAAAACTCCCCCCATTATGATTTTAAAGAATATGTTTTACATTTACAGTTTGTCATTTATAATTTACATTTACAGTTTGCCGTTCTATTTTACACTTTACAATTTACAGTTTGCAGTTTGCAGTTTGCAGTTTGCAGTTTGCAGTTTGCAGTTTGCAGTTTGCAGTTTGCAGTTTGCAGTTTGCAGTTTGCAGTTTGCAGTTTGCAGTTTGCAGTTTGCAGTTTGCAGTTTGCAGTTTGCAGTTTGCAGTTTACATATTTGAAAGTAAGAATTTGACCAGCATTTCATTATTCTTTTCGGTTGCGTAATCAAGCGCGGTTTTTCCGGCGTTGTTGACAGCATCCGGAACCGGGTCTCCGAATTCAAACAACATTTCAGCAAGTTCCTTTGACAATGCCTGATTTGTGTTTTGAGCCGCATAAATCAATGCCGTGTTTCCGTTTTTGTCCCGCAAATCTAACGCGGCATTTTTTTCCAAAAACAAAAGCTGAGCTTTGGGCGCTTCTTTGAAATGCCGCTCGCCCAAACAAGAAATCATGAGCGGCGTCTGCCCCGCAAGATTTTGTTGGTTGACATCGGCACCTTTTTTTAACGCTTCCAAAATCACAGACAGCCGGAATGTAACACTTTTTTCAACCGTACAATCGGCCGGATGGTCGCCGTTTTCGGACGCGCAGGCCAAAAGTAAAAGCGTATCGGAGCGGTCATTGACATTGCCATTGATATCTAATCCTTTTTCCACCATGGACCCGATAATTTTGGCCGTATTCACTTTATCTTTACTCATGGGAATATTGCGGACAAAAAGCCAAGCCAAAGCAGACCGCCCGTCTCCGGCTTTAAAATTCGGGTCGGCTCCGAGTTCCAAAAGTGTTTGAATGGATAATTCATCAAAGTCAAAACAAGCCGCTGCCAAGGGCGTTCCTTCTCCGTATCCGTAAATGTCGTCAACGCCGTTGACGTCAGCACCCAGCGCAACAATAGCTTTTAAGGCTTCAACATCGCCGATGGCTTTGTGCAGCGTTCGGCCGCCGGTCGCTGCCCGAAGTTTTGCGTTCGGATCATCCGCCGGCTCGTCGCCGGAAATTTCGCCTTTTAGGAGGGCGCCGATTAAAGTAGCGCCCTGCCGCTGTGCCAAAACATGAGCAGTTTCAAGCATTTCGTTTTTGTCTTCCGGATCAACTCCTGCGCCCAAAAATGCTTTTGCCACCATAAACACGTTGTCCATGACCGTATCCAATTTCTTTTGATAATCTGCCACATTTTTTTGCGCGACATCCGCCGCTGCTTGATTATTGGAACTTTGAGCATCTTCAAGCCTTTTTTGAGCTAAACGTAAATCATTCATCGGATTGTAAAGACAGCTGAAAAGAAGATGCAACCCATTGTTTCCGGAATCATCCGTGCCGGTGATTTTAACGCCGTTATCAAAAAGCGCTTTTACAAACTCACCGTTTCCGTCTTTGGCCGCAATCAAATAGCATTTATTTCCCCGGCAAAGATGCGGATTTTTTGCCAAAAGACAGCCGGCCGTCTGATAAATGTCGCCAGGATTCGGCTGGTAAAAATAGGATGGGCGAATGGCCGCAAGTTGAGTGAGTGCGTTTTCCTCCTTGTTATTTTTAACGGCCGGATCGTAACCTGCATCCAACAACAGTGTGACAGCTTGCATATCGGCATGATAAGCCGCCGCATGCAAAAGTGTGTTGCCGGAATCATCATCAATTGGATTTTCTGCCATGTATTTTGTGTAAAATTGCATAATTTCATCATGCGACGCATTGTTTTGATAGGCACCTGCCAAAGCCCTGAAATTCATAATTTTTCCTCCATTTTTAATATAATAATCTTAGTAAAGAGTAATCATATGAATACCCTACGTTGACAGCAGCTCATTTAATAATTAAAATCATATTATATTAATAAATGAATGAAATTAATGAAAATAAAAGTGAAAAATAGATTAAATTAAGTAAACCGTTCTTCTTTTAAAAATAATAAAACCAGCCGCTTAAAAATGAGGCTGATTGATTCCGAATTTTTTTATTTTAGTGGTTTGATATTTTTACCGAATTTTATGTTTACTGAACCGGATATGTTTTTGGCCCTTCGGTAAAATGGAATGTTTTGATTTCTTCAACATCGATAAAAAACGATTTAAAAATCGGGTTATCCGGTGTTTTATAGATATTTTTAATATGGGCATTTTCTTCCAAAATCCGTGTTTTTAACGCACGATCATCCACAAAAACCACTTTACCGTTTACGGATAAAACAGGCGCGAAGTCTTTCGGGTAAGTACAAAAAGATACATTCGGGTTCGCCATTAATTGGGCGTAGACCGGTTTTTCGCTGCCGGTACAGAAGTACACTTTGTTTTCGTCCACCCACAAGAATTGAAATACTCGTGTGCATACTTTTTTTCCGTCCTGTGTCGCAAGGACGCCATTTGGATTCTCTTTCAAAATTGCTGCAAAATCAATCATGTAGGCCCTTCATTTTAAATATTTTGTTTTTTAAATAATCTTTTATAATAAAGAACTTAAATATTTAATTCTAGCGGAAAGAAATTGGATTTAAGATTATCACACAAGAAATATATTTATTTATAATAGAGGGGATCTGATACCTGTAAATGTTGTTTAACTCATCCGGATCCAAAAATAAAATTAAATAAAATAAAATTAAATAAAACAAGCCGTCAAAAAAATAGCTGCCGTTTAAAATGACTGTTTTCATAAAAATAAGGGCTGTGAACGGCTTTTAAGTAAACCCGATGTTCTTCGCGAAAGGTTTTATCCGGAAGAACTTCTAACGTCGGGGGTCCGCGTCTAATTCTGTGCTGCCCGTACAATGATGCTCGTAGACAACAAAATCTTTTTCAATTTTGTACAAAGCCAACCCCTTCATATTTATAAAATGCGGGAGACGGGATTCGAACCCGCGAACCTCTACAGGACAGGGTCCTAAGCCCTGCGCCGTTGACCCGGCTTGGCAACCCCCGCAATTGAAAAAATAAAAATTAAATACACAAAAAGAAAAATTGTAACGGAATTGTCGTTGCAACTTATTTAAAGCTGGCTTATAAAATATAAAAATTAAATATGAAATGAAAATCGGAATATAATTTTTAAAAATATATGAAATGAAAATCGGAATATAATTTTTAAAAATAAAAAAATTCAGCCGGCATTATGGTCAAATGTCCGGCTTTTTTGTAATTTCTTCTTCCGTGAGGTAACAGGCCGGATCGTCCCCCCAGACATTTCCGGAAGTGGCTTCTGCCCGGACTCTGAAGTTTCCGTTACAGACATCTAACCATTGGCAGCGGGCGCATTTAGATGCATTGGCCAAAAGCAATTCTTTTCGATACTTGAGTCCTTTCATAAGCGGGTGGCTTGTGTCCGTCCAAATTTCAGAGAATTTGCGCTCGCGAATGTTTCCAAGCGTACAGTGCCGCCAGAATTGGTCCGGATGGACATTGCCGTCCCAAGAAACACAACCGATTCCAACACCGGTCGAATTTCCTTGGTTCATGCTCAACAACTCATAAACTTCCGCCGCACGTTTTTTATCTTCTTCCAAAAGTCGGAGATAAATGTAGGGGCCATCACAGTGATTGTCCACCGTTAGCACTTCGGCCATGTAGCCGCGGGCATGAAGATCCGCCGTTTTTTCAAGAATCAAATCCACCGCCTTTCGGGATTCTTCGGGCGTTAAGTCTTCCGCGACCATATCGCTGCCACGCCCGGAATAAACCAAATGGTAAAAGCAAATCCGCGGAATTTTCTCCCGCTCCAAAAGTTCGAAAATTGCCGGAATTTCAGAAACATTGTGTTTGTTAACCGTAAACCGAAGACCGACCTTAATACCCTCTTCTTGACAGTTTTTAAGCCCAGCAAGCGCTCTTGCAAACGCGCCCTTTTGTCCCCGGAAGAAATCATTAATTTCTTCCATGCCGTCGAGTGAAATACCGACATAAGACAGGCCGACATCTTTGAGCTGCTTGGCTTTTTCTTTTGTGATCAATGTTCCGTTGGTTGAAATTACAGCACGCATTCCTTTTTCTTTCGCGTATTTCGTCAGTTCCACCAAGTCTTTTCGAAGAAGCGGCTCCCCGCCGGAAAACAGAATTACCGGGCTGCCGAATGCTGCTAAATCATCGATTAATTCTTTTCCCTCATCCGTACTCAATTCATTTCCTCCGGAAAATTCCGGGTCCACCGCATGCGCATAACAGTGTACGCACCTCAGATTGCATCTTTTTGTCATGTTCCAGACGACCACCGGTTTTTTGTCCGCTGAGAACTGAAGAAGATGAGAAGGAAGACGTTTTGAATCGCGGTTGTATCGGAGCGCATCTGACGGCTCCACTGTCCCGCAATATAATTTAGAAATACCAATCATAGCCGTACCTTAATACCATTATCAATAAAAGCCTTTCTCATGAAATCGGAATGATTATGAATAAGAGATTTTTTTCAATTTAATTTTAACATATTTATTTTGATTTTTGGCCTATTAAAAATAATTTATTTATAAAGTGAAGATATTACGAGTGCTTTTCGGATAGAACAAACAGTTTTCAACTTTGCAGGAACTGTTTTGAGGAAAAAAGGAACAGATAAAATTCGAACTGTCCATTTCCACATTCAATTGACTTTTTGTGAAGGCAATGGCTTGTCTTAAAGCAAGGATCGTATCTCTTTTGCAACACCTCGGACCACCGTTTTGAGAAATAATGTTTAAGCATTGCGCAGTCATTTGATTGGCCAGACTCCATTCTTTTTCGGAAAGCGGCGTTGCTTTTGTGACAAGGCTCACAAAAATTCCGGCGGAAATTCCAGCGCCGCAACTGCCCCACATTCCGCAAATTCCGCCCGGAACTTTTTGGGTCCGCTGTTGGGCAGCCTCCAAGGCTTTTTTAAAATCCAAATCTTCGCCGAATCTTCCGCCAAATGCTCCGCCACTGTTTTTGTATGCCGCTAAAAGCGCCGCCGTCACCAAAAAATGGTGTTCGGGACCGTGCATGTTGATGAGTTTGCTTTTCATGATGGTTTCGGCAATCGCGATCGGATTTTTACCGTCCGCCGCGCGCACAAAATTTTCAATATATTCGTATCCGTCTTTGAAATGGCATTGGTCACAGACATAATGACCGTCTTCGCATTCGGCAATGGAAACCGCGTCTGCTTTACAAATAAAACATTGAATGTTTTTGGGAATTTCGGAATAGACCAAACTTTTGCCACAAATGAGACAACCAGACGTGTGTTTCATAAAAATAAAAAGAAATTAAAAACCTTTCAACTTTTCGGTTTGCAAAACATTCAAGTCTTGTGAAATTGGGATTTTGTTGCTGTCAAAATAAGAAGTGATGTACTTGTTCACCCAGCTGTGCCGTTGTTCCCGGTTAAGAAGCAAAAAATCTCCGCACTCTTCTTTTTCAAAAACCAGAACCGGGCAACTGGATGAGTTGTCATAGACTTTTGCCATATCGGATTTGAGAAGAACTTCCGGCATGAGACGCATTGTTTTTTCATAGCGGGACAAAACCTTGTCGGATGGAACATCATGTCCGCCATTTTTGACGCGCTCAGCAATGCGGTTGAGATTGATTTGCGGGTCGGAGGTCGTTATGTAAATCGTTGTGATATGATAGCCAAGGCGTTTGGCTGTCATCAAAAAATCCAATTTATCCTTTGTCGAAAAAACAGTTTCAAAGGTAAATGACTTTTCTTCTTCCAAAGCTTTAAAGCGCAGGGTTTCCGCTTGCTTCATGGCTTCAACGTAAGCTGCCAAATCATTTTTCTTTTCCGGCGCAACCAAATGATCCGGACAAATGTAAACTTCCGGACACATTTTATTCACCAAATGATTTTCGATGACTGTTGACTTTCCAGAGCCATTAGGTCCCGCAAAAACAAACAATTCTTTGTCAAGCGAAGTCATTTTATAATCATCTCTGTAAAAACAATAAAATTTGGAAATTACAATTAGAACACAGGATAAATATAATTTTTGAAACATAAATAGAATATTTATTCACAAAGCAATAAAATTAAACAAAAAATACCAATAAAATTAAACAAAAAATACCAATAAAATTAAACAAAAAAATCAAACCCATGCAACTTAAAAAGGTACAAAAAGGATAAAAAGGGATAAAGATTGCTCTTTTTGCAATCTCTTATTTATTTTTCTAAAACAGAAATCGTATACTGTGTCGCTTCATCCAAGCGAGCAGCTACTTCCGGATAAGGAGTCAATTTAAAATTCCTCATTACCATGTCTATATTTCGGGATTCTTCAGAATAATCACAATGAAACATAATTCATGCACACTCCATTTTTTTAATAGAACAACAGATAAGACATATTCATCTTATTTAAATCTTTGGAAGAATCTATAATAAATGATAATGAAAGAATATTTCAGAAAAAGAATATTTCAAAAAATGAAATATGAAAAACATTTATCAGATTCATTTTTCATTCTTTTCAAATTATTTTTCATGCTTTTCAAAATTATGTTTCATGCTTTTCAAAATTATGTTTCATCTTCCATCTTCTTTTTCAGTGCCAAAACCAGTGCTTCAAACGTAAATTCATCCGGAACGACATCCACGGTCACGCCGAATTCTTCCACTGTTTCCGCGGTCGGAAACCCGATTGCGCCCACCCAAGAATCATGAACGATTTGAATCATTTTTTCTTTTTCGCCGGCCTGGTCCGCCAAATCAAAGAAATTCCGAACCATCATGGAACTGGTAAACGCGAATGCGTCGACTTCCCCGGCAAGCGCCGCTTCAATTAATTCATCTTGCTCTTCACCTTCCGGCGTTTGAAGGGTGTAGACATGTGTTTCATAAACCGTCGCGCCGGCATCCATAAGACCATTCGTTAAAACGTCCGAGCCATAAAAACTGCGGGGAATGTCAATGATTTTTCCGGAAACGGAACTTCCCAGCTCTTTGACCAAGCCTTTGGAACTGTATTCACCGGGAACCAAAGAGCCGGACAAGCCGATAGATTCTAATTTTTTCGTCGTGGTCGGACCGATGGAAACAATTTTAACTTTCTTCAATGCAGCAATCAGCGATTTTTCATCCTTGCCGGCATTTTTGAGTGTGTATTCGACACCGTTCGCACTTGTGAAAATCACGTAATCGGTTTTTTGGGACAAAACACGGTCCAAAAAACCGTCAAAATGTTCATCCTTCATGCCAACCAATGTCACCACCGGAACAAACAAAGGCTTAAAACCGGCGGCTTTTGCCGCCGCTTCGGAAGACGCCCGATAAGTTTCAGGACGCATCACCGCAAGAACCGGATGCTCGCTCATCATTTTAACTCCATCTTTTTTATTTTGCAATTATTTTATTTGCAATTATTTTATTTGCAATTATTTTATTTGCAATTATTTTCAAATTTTTAATATTTTATAATTTATTGATTTTCGATTAACATCGATTTTTCAATAAATTGATTTTTCATAATTATCGGACAATTTGTTCGCCCAAAATGTCATGTAAATTGACCACATTTCCAATAACGGTCAAAGCCGGAGCTTTCACATCCCGTTCCACCGCCAGCCGGGCAATGTTATCCAGCGTCCCGATTGTGACACGCTGGTCCGGCCGGGTGCCGCGCTCAATCAGCGCGACCGGTGTTTTTGGATTCATGCCGTACTTTAAAAGTTCTCCGCAATTGCGCTCAAGCATTTTGACGCCCATGAAAATGACAAGCGTCCCGTTAAATTTTGCCAAAAGTTCCCAGTCAAGACCGGTTTCATCCTTTGTCGGGTCTTCATGCCCCGTAATAAAAGTCACCATCGAATTGCTTTCCCGATGCGTAATTGGAATCCCGGCGTAAGCCGGAACGGCAACAGCAGAAGTAATTCCCGGAACCACTTCAAAAGAAAGACCGGCTTTAATTAATTCTTCCGCTTCTTCCCCGCCACGCCCGAAAACATAGGGGTCGCCGCCTTTGAGCCGGAGAACATTTTTGCCTTCTTTCGCTTTTTGAACAATCACGGCATTGATTTCATCCTGTGTGAGCGTGTGGTTTCCGGCATACTTTCCTGCGTCGATTTTTTCCGCGGTTTTAGGGATTAAATCCAAAATCGCTTTTCCCGGAAGCTGGTCATAAACAACGACTTCGGCGTTGTCAATCAAACGGCGCGCTTTTACGGTTAAAAGATCCGGATCTCCCGGACCCGAACCAACCAAATAAACCTTTCCTGTTTTGAGTGTCATTTTTGATAATTCCTGTCAAAATCATATCCGTGTAAACGAAACAAATCAATAATAATTAAACAAATCAATTCAATAATCAAACAATTAATTCAATAATCAAACAATTAATTCAATAATCAAACAATCAATAATAATCCGGAAAATTCATTAACAGATTCAATAAATATCCGCTTTATTACTTTTTTGGTTTGTGTCCCAAAAGCCGGAGAATAGATGATTTTTTCTCATTTTCGCTGCGCTCCCAATCAAACCCGGAAACTTTTTTCGCCAAATCCGCCTCATTCGCATAAATATGCGCGGAGGACGACGTGAGAATTATTTCCACCAAAACACATCCGGCCGGTTTGATGACCAATTCATCAAACGCTTTCGCAATCCCGCACAAATTTGCCCAAACAGCATCCCCGTAATCATTCGACCGGAATAAGAGCCGGAGAGAAACTTGGTTGTCATCCAAAAGCCGCACTTGATACCAATTAAAACAAGGCGGATTGTAGGAATTCCAGTACATCGGATGGTAAATCACGCCGACATTTTGATTGGATTGAATTTTGGAGGCCAGGTTTTCCGAAAGCTTTTTTTGAGAAATATCCATTTGGTCGATGTCGCCTTCAATTGTTTTGAATTTGCGCATCAACTCAATGTACGTATATTCGAAATCCGTGTCATCATACTGTTTTTTTCCGACTTCGGAAAGCGGAACCAAAAAGCTGTTTTGATAATCCGTGATTTTATCACCCGACCATCGGAAATTTTCCGGCGTTTTTCCGGCTAAAACGTCGTCAATCGCTTTTCCATAAAGTTGAATGGTCGCGTAAATTTCCCGCGCGCGTTTAGGCTCCATAGCGGAGCCAAACGTAATGTCTTTGCCATCTAAAACAATGTCTTCGGTGATTTTTTTATACAAAAAATCAATGTCTTCCCCCGAATAGGCTTTCACAAAGGTCAACTTTTGATTCATAAAGCTCGTCCAATTCAATCATTTTTGAATAAATCCTAAACAAATTAAAAGAACACAAAAACAAAACAAGGCAAAGTTTTATTAATTAAAATCCTAAAGTGTGAACCAAAATTATGTTTTGAAATTATTTAAACTCATTGAAATTAATTTTCGGGGATTTCATGAAAAAATATTCGGAAGAGACCGGTTCTAAAATAAAATTAAAAACCGATTTTAAAACAGAATCGAAAACAGAACGAACAGTGGAACAGACCGCGGAACAGACCACGGAATTTGCGGCACCGGAACAAAAAGATGTCCGCTTGTATTTGTATTATGCCAATCAATGCGACCCGAAAAAATGCAGCGGGAAAAAATTGGAAAAATTCGATTTGGTGCGTTTGTATGAAAATATCGGGCAAACGCCCAAAGGCGCGATTCTTATGGACCCGCGTGCTGAAAAAGCGCTTTCCCGAGAAGACCGCCTCAAAAAAGGAATTGTTGTCTTGGATTGTTCCTGGGAACACGCCGAAACCACGTTTCCGGTGTTGGACCAAATGGATCTTCAAAAAAGAGCGTTGCCTTATCTTTTGGCCGCCAACCCCATCAATTTCGGACGACCATTTCGGCTCAATTCCGCCGAAGCCTTTGCCGCCGCTCTTTATATATTGGGACGAAAAGATCAAGCTGAGAAAATATTGTCCAAATTCAAATGGGGACAGGCGTTTTTCGAATTAAACGCCGAACCGCTTTCAGATTACGCCGCCGCAAAAAACAGCACGGAAGTCGTCGCCGCTCAAAATCAATACTTGGACATGGGATAACAAAACCCGCATCATCTTTTCATGTTGCCGCCGCTCACATGCGTTATGGCAACACTTTTTAAAATTTCACCCAAAACCCAAACCCCTGATTTTTACCGAAATATTTTTGAATCGTCGTTTCGGGCGTTTATCCAGATGACATAACATAATAAACTGTTTTAGGATATATATAAATATTATTAAAATATAAATTACATTTATAATAAATGATTTATATGAGTCAGTCATATGGTCTGTTTATGTAATTCGGATTTTAATTCCGTTATTTTTGATTGACATCCCCGACTTACATATTTTATGTACTTGACACACTGTTTTTTTGAATTTGTCAAAAATTAATAAAATCTGGTGGAGAAATCATGGACAACAAAAAACTGAACGCGGACCACAAGGAAAGCGATATGAAAAAACAAAAATTAACAACATCTGCCGGCGCGCCGGTTGTCGATAACCAAAATGTTTTTACCGCGGGACCAAGAGGACCGATGCTGATTCAAAATATTTGGTTTTTGGAAAAACTGGCTAATTTTGACCGGGAAGTCATTCCGGAACGGCGCATGCATGCCAAAGGCTCAGGCGCTTTTGGAACATTTACGGTCACCCACGACATTACCAAATACACCTGCGCAAAAATATTTTCCAAAATCGGGAAGAAGACCGACATGTTCGTCCGGTTTTCAACGGTTGCCGGAGAACGCGGCGCCGCCGACGCCGAACGAGACATTCGCGGATTTGCCATGAAATTCTATACGGAAGAAGGCAACTGGGATTTGGTTGGAAACAACACGCCTGTTTTTTTCTTGCGCGACCCGCTGAAATTTCCGGATCTTAACCACGCCGTGAAGCGTGACCCAAGAACCGGCATGAGAAGCGCGAACAACAACTGGGACTTTTGGACGCTTCTTCCGGAAGCACTCCACCAAGTCACCATCACAATGAGCGAACGCGGAATCCCAAAATCCTTCCGTCACATGCACGGATTTGGCAGCCACACATTCAGCCTGATCAACGCCAAAAATGAGCGGGTTTGGGTTAAATTCCATTTGGTGACACAGCAAGGTATTCAAAATCTGACCGATGCCGGGGCCGCCGAATTGGTCGGAAAAGATCGGGAAAGCCATCAGCGCGACTTGTTTGAAAGCATTGAGCGTGGCGACTTCCCGCGCTGGAAAATGTATATTCAAGTCATGACGGAAGAACAAGCCCAAAAAATGCCGTACAATCCGTTTGATTTGACAAAAGTTTGGTACAAAAAAGAGTTTCCGCTCATCGAAGTCGGAGAATTTGAACTGAACAAAAACCCGGAAAACTTCTTTGCCGATGTGGAACAAGCCGCCTTTAACCCGGCCAATGTGGTTCCCGGAATCGGATTGTCTCCCGACAAAATGCTTCAAGGAAGACTGTTTTCCTACGGCGACGCACAACGCTACCGCCTGGGCGTCAACCATATGCAAATTCCGGTCAACGCCCCACGCTGTCCGGTCAACAGTTACCACCGTGACGGACAAATGCGGTTTGACGACAATTACGGCCGCCGCCTGCATTACGAGCCCAACAGCTATGGAGAATGGCAAGAGCAGCCGGAATTTAGCGAACCAAAACTTCCGATATACGGAGAAGCCGACCACTGGGATTTTAGGGAAGACGACGACGATTACTACACGCAGCCGGGACTTTTGTTTAACTTGATGAGCGATGCTCAAAAACAAGTTCTGTTTGACAACACCGCCCGCGCGATTTGCGGCGCCGAAGAAAAAATAATGATCCGGCATGCCGTCAATTGTGCCCGAGCCGACATCAACTATGGAAAAGGTGTGGCAAAAGCCATGGGCATTTCCTGGGACAAAGTCGAAAAATCGGTTTAATGTAAAAAAATCAAAAATCAAAAATCAATCAAAATTAAAATCAGATTCGGTCGGAATAAAAATTCCGGACCGTTTTTCTTTTTTTCTTTTTCTTATTTATGTTTTTCTTTTTTTCAAATATTATTTTTTCTCATAAACCGGACGCTGCCGCTTTGCCCGCCGCGCGCGCCGCAAAGGCCGGACCCCGGCTTTAAATAAAAAAGAAAATGAAAAAAAATGAAAAAATAAAAGGGAAATTTGTCATTTTACAAAATTCCCATATCTTTGAGCCGGTTGGGCAAATAGGTTTCCGTGACGAAATCCAGACCTTTGCCGGCAAACGCCTGCTGTTCTGCCTTTTTGCCGATTTCAAGCTGCAAATTAATTTGTTCTTTCCAGTATTTGGATTCAAACCTGGGATCAGATAGTTCGCTGCGCAGCGCCGCAATGTCTTGTTCCGTCAACTTGTCGGTCGCCAATTCATATTCCACAATATCGGACGGCTGAACACCTAAAAATTTAGCGTCAGGCGTTGCCATATATTCGGACAGGTGCGCACTTTTAATTGCTCCGTACGCGATGGATGAAAAAATCCGGTAAGACCATGGGTCACCGTCCGTAAAAACCGCAACCGGGATTCCAAGTTCCGTGTTCATGCGTCGGATAATCCGGCGTGTGGAACGGGCCGGCTGCCCTTTGAGGTGAACCAAAATAGCGTTGTGCCGTTCATCAAATCCGTTTTCAATCAAACGGGCATACATTCCGCCGGTTTCAACGGCAATAATCATGCTGGCATCGTTTTTGATAAATTCGATATTTTCCACATTAAACGGAATTTGATAGCCGCCTTCGCCGATATCTTGTTGGCAATGGATTTGGCGAGAACCCCGCTTCGTCTCTTCCCGAATCGTAATCGGTCCATACATGGTCGCACCGTCCTCTTCCGGCCGGACGTGGAAAAATTCGCGCTGGGCGCCGGTAATAATTTCCAAATCTTCAATCAACCGGTCGCTTTCCTGCTGGGCGCCGAATTTCGCCGGACCCCAGCCTTCCGAGATGTAATACAATTCTCTTAAAGTGGATCCGCGATTGTTTTTCAAGTGTTCCGACACAACGAAATCGGAAACGTAAACGGTTTTGAGCAATTGGTGTGCGCCCTTAACGGTTTTGGCGGAACGCTCACTTTCCAGGTCGCCATATACCCAAACCTCGCTTTCATCGCTGTATTCCAAATTTCGTTTTGTCCGCGACGGCATGAGAACGTGTGGGATAATGCCCGATTTAAATTGGTCGTAAAAAGCCCCGGCGAGGCGGACCAATTTTCCTTTCGTCCAAGCATCGTTTGCGGCTTTTTTCTCCAAAATTTTTTGTTTGTACTCCTCACTGTTGGTATCCAATTCCGTTTCAAAATTCAGAACGGATGGCGGAACAGAATCCGCCCGCATGCGGTTAAATTCGGATTCCAATTCAGATTCCAGTTCCGACTCGCCTTCAAATTTAAATTTCCGCTCCGGCTCAAACCCGTCGGAATGATCCGATTTTGACTTTTTAGAGAGGTTCTTGGAGGCGGATTTTTCAAAAGCCGCCGATTCAGATGAAACAGATTTATCCAGTTTATCCAGTTTATCTGATTTATCCGATTTATCCGATTTATCCGATTTATCCGATTTATCCGATTTATCCGATTTATCCGATTTATCCGATTTATCCGATTTATCCGATTTATCCGATTTATCCGATTTATCCGATTTATCCGATTTATCCGATTTATCCGATTTATCCGATTTATCCGATTTATCCGATTTATCCGGTTTATCCGCTTTTACCGGCTTGCCGGATTTTTTGGATGGAACCCCATCAAAATTCTCAAATTCGTTATTCGACTCATTATCTGATTCCATATCAGACTTGTTGTCCGACTCATTGCCAAATTCACCATCAAATTCATCTTCAAAGTCATCTTCAAAGAATTCATAGTCTCCGTATTCCTCAAATTCAAGATCGGAATCAAATCCGCCTGATTCGAAATCTTGTCCGCCCGAGCCCGAATCAGAGGGGTTAAAATCCGCCAAATCCGCCGTATTCTTTGGTTTTTTTCCGGCCGCTTCTTTTTTGGATGTATCTTCATCGGATGTTTTTTTATGGGATGTTTCTTTTTTTGCCATATTTTTTCCTCCTTAAAACATCTCTCCAACCGCTTTTGCGCCGGTCACGTCATCTTCTTCAAGTCCTTCGACAATGACGGGCTCCATTTTCATAAGTTCATTTTCATCGGCACCGTCTAAGGTAAACCGGAAAACTTTAGAACCGGCCGGCGATACGGTTACATCCCAAATGTAATCGAAATTGTCGGACAAACTGACAATGTTCGTGGGTGGCGGGCTGGGCGATTTAATTTCGCACGGCAGAATCTGATGCAATTTAAACTTTTTCTGTGTGGTTCCGTAATTTCGAACCGCCAGCGACACGAAATGAACATCATCTTGTCCTTTGGTGCCTTTGTCAATGGTTCGCTCCACAAGCAAATTGCCCATAATGTTGGCAACAACCGGCTGGATGTCCGGAACATCTTTGTCCACCATCACCGACACTTTTTTGGCCAAAAGCGGCAAAATTTTTGTAATGATTACTTCTTTTTCCCGCCGTTTTTGAAGATCACCTTGTTTGCCCAAATAGGTTTTTAATTTACGGGCCACTTCTTTGACAACAAGTTCGGTTTCCTCTTCAATTATTTCAATGTCGGCCACCGCGTCTTTGGATTCAGAAGTGAACGGAACGTTAACCGACGCGATATGAATCAAAAGAATGAACGGACCCGTCGGAATACCGCCGCCGGGCTGGGAAATACCATATTGTTTCCATTTGATGTTTTCCACCGCGTGCGTGAGCGCGCAGGCACCCTGCTGGTACAAAAGCGGCACCCGATTTGCAAACCGCATAATGTTGATTTTGTCTTCTTTGGGCAGATTCCCACCGTACGCGATGCCGGCTTCAATGACAAAGGGATTTCCGGAATAAATCGCCGGTTTTCGGGAAGCGGTCGCGATAAAATCCACGCTATGCTCTTTTTTCAGCCCTTTGTAAATCAATTCTTCCGTGATCGGCGATAAACTGTTGGTGGACGGCGCCATGATTTTAACTTTTTTAAACGCGTCCAAAAGTTTGAGAGCATCGGACCGTGTTAATTCATGCGGGTCTCCTTCCCGATCAAGCCCGGCCGCATCACAAATTTCTTCCGCCGTTTGAAGGCCGATTTTAGAAAAAGAGTAGCGCAGAAATGGTGCCAACTTTTGCCGCTCGGTATGTTGAAGCATTTTAATGAGGGTTCCAAGTTCGATTCCATGCGGATGCGGCAACACTTCTTCCGCCTGCTTTGGAACCTCATCGGTCGCACGCTCAAAAAGAATTTCATTGCCGTCGGGTTCGACCAAACAGATGCGGGCGTGCGGGTTAATGATGGCGGTCGATTTTAAATATTCATAAACAGACTGCTTGCGTCCTTTGACATACGATGCGCCCATTTCGATTTCAATGCGGGTTCCGTGCGGACGTACCCATTCCACAATTTCATCTCTAAGAATATCGGGCTCGTTTGTGCTTGTATTAATCATCAATTCAAAATAATGCGCGGGGGACTTGTGGTCCACCCGGGAGATGATTTTTGTGTATTTGCCGGCCGTGATTTGAGAATACAGCACCGCCGCTGAAATTCCAATCCCCTGTTGCCCCCGGCTTTGTTTGAGCGCGTGAAACCGGGAGCCGTAAAGTAATTTTGCGAAAACTTTCGGGATTTGTTCTTTGACAATTCCGGGACCGTTGTCTTCAACGATAATATTGAGATAATCACCTTCTCCGCGTTCGATTTGAACCAAAATATCCGGCAAAATCCCGGCTTCTTCGCAGGCGTCTAATGAGTTGTCGACCGCTTCTTTAATAGTGGTAATGAGCGCACGCGGGGCGGAGTCAAAACCCAAAATATGGCGGTTCTTTTCAAAAAACTCTGCAACACTGATGGATTTTTGCCGCTTTGCCAATTCTTCCGCAATCGGCATTTGAATGGATTTGTCCATAAAAAACTCCTGAAATTTCTGAATTTTTAAAAATTTGGATTTTTGAAAATATTAACGGTTGAATAAAATAAGTGGTTTACATATAACGATATATTTATTAATACTTTGCACCAGGGTGAAAGTATTTAAAAGTGAAAAGCGCATATTTCAAAAAATAAAAACCGACAACAATAAAAATTAACAATAAAGAAAAAATAGTAAAAATATTATCAGGATCCTATATGACAATTGATTCTTATTTTCCGACATTATTCCGCGCACCGTTAAAACCTGATTTGCCGGGAACCGGTTTTGAAGTTGTTCTTTTGCCAAAGCCGAATGAGGAGTTTGATAATTTTGAAATTCGAGCCGCTTCTTATCCGGATTTAAAAAGAGAAACAGGCGCTGAAAAAATATTTCGGCTGAGCGTTTTTATCACCGACAAACAAAAACTTCTGTTTTTGGCGCCGGCGGGTCCGGATGAAAGCGAATCTATAAAAGATTTAATGTTTTGCGTTTTGGAAGGGCTTTTTATTTTGGAAAAATTAGAGATCGTTCCGGAAATCGGCATTATTTCCGGCGGCCGGGAAGGTGATGCCGGGCGAAACGCACGGGTGGATCAAACCCTATTGGATGCCAAAACTCTTCAAAGCTTGTTGGACAAAGAGAATATTTCTTCCCAAAATTATACGATTTTAATTGAGGACGCCGTGAAAAAAGCAAATTTCCTCATTATCCCGGACAGCCTTTCCGGAGAACTAATTTTAAGAACCGTGGCCGGAATCGGGGAAGGCCGAGAAATCGGAAACATTTTGCTTTTTAAAAGACCGGCACAAACAAAATCACTCGCAAGTAAGACAATTTACATAGAGCAGCTGACGGAAAAAGCAAATCCGAAAGATGCCGAAATTTTAAAACAGGCGCTGTTGTCGGCAAACTTGGGCAACAATGATTGAAATCAAAAAAATGAATTCAATAAAATAAAAATAAAAGAGAAGGAGTCGAACTTTTTTTGAAACAGGATTTCATGCCGGAACTGGATTTTGGTTTTAACCTGGTAATGGACTTATTTTGGGAAATTTCAAAAATCCCGAGGCGTTCCGGACAGGAAGAAAAAATTGCCGCTTTTTTGGAAAAATTCGGGCATGAATAGGGATTTTTAACAAAACGAGATGAGTCAAATAATGTTTTAATTCGGGTTCCGGCGTCTTTGGGGCGTGAAAATTTGGAGACGGTTGTTCTTCAAGCGCACATGGATATGGTTTGTGAAAAAAGACCGGACAGCCTTCATGATTTTTCAAAAGACCCGATTCAATTGCGGTTTTGGAAAAAAGACGGCATTTCAATGGTTTCCGCCGTGGACACAACGCTTGGTGCCGACAATGGAATTGGCGTCGCGTATGCTTTGGTGGCTGCCTGTGCGACTTCCCGTCCGGCGCTGGAAATTTTACTCACGTCCGACGAGGAAGAAGGGCTTACCGGCGCTCAAAATTTGTCCGATGATTTTGTGTCCGGAAAATATTTGCTGAATTTGGATTCCGAAGAAGAAGGAATTTTAATCGCCGGATGCGCCGGCGGGGTTTCCCTTTCCTTTAAAAAATCATTTGACCCGTGCTTTATGGAAAATTCCGCTTCATCTCCCTTTTCATATTATTCCGTCCGGATTTTCGGGCTTTTAGGAGGTCATTCCGGAACCGATATTGACAAACCTCGGGCAAACGCCAATGTTCTTTTGGGAAACTTACTCCGATCGATTTTAGAAAAGATCAACAAAACAAACGATATCAACAAAACAGATATAAACGCAACCATCTCAACCTTTCCGACAAAAGGCTCGGAACTGGAACTCCGGCTTGTCAATATTAATGGCGGAAGCGTTCACAATGCGATTCCGAGAGAGGCGGCTTGCACATTTATGACCGACCTGCCGCTTGATTTTTTAAATGAAATGATCCAAGAATTCCAATCGGTTTTGGAAAAAACCATCCGTTCGAGCGAGCCGAATTTGAAATTTTCATTTGATAAAATGGAAAGGAATGAAATAAATAAGGCAGCGAATGAAAAAGCGAATATTTTGGAATCAAATCCGGTACAGATTCCGGTTTTTAATTCCAAAAACACGGCTCGAATTATTTCTTTGATTTCAAGTATTCCACATGGTGTTTTTGAGATGTCGGACAAAATCCCCGGGCTGGTACTCACTTCCGGAAATTTAGCGGTGATGCGGTCCGAATTTTTCGAACCGGAAAAAAGCAAAGAAAACACAAAGGACAAAAAATTAGAGTTTAAAATCACATACAGTTTGCGGTCCGGAAATGAATTTAAATTAAAAGAAAAATCCAAAGAATTCATAGACATCGGGGAAAATCATGATTTTCATGTGTCGGTTTTTGGAAGCTACAAACCGTGGGAGCCGGATTTTGATTCCGGCTGGATTTCTTTGTGTAAGAAAGTTTACAAACACCACTTTTTGAAAGAAATTCAAGTTTCAGCAATTCACGCCGGTTTGGAATGCGGCGTTTTAGGACGAAAATATCCGAGCCTTCAGATGGTGTCGCTCGGACCCGATATTTCAAACGCACACACACCGGATGAAACTATGAATTTAGATTCCGCCAAGCGGGTTTGGGTGTACATTCAAACGATTTTGGAAAATTTTGATGTAAAAAAGCAAGATTAAAACCCGAATTCTCTGTCTGTTTTTGAATATGGCATGCACAATCCGCATTTGCGGCAATCCGCATTTGCGGCAATCCGCATTTGCGGCAATCCGCATTTGCGGCAATCCGCATTTGCGGCAATCCGCATTTGCGGCAATCCGCATTTGCGGCAATCCGCATTTGCGGCAATCCGCATTTGCGGCAATCCGCATTTGCGGCAATCCGCATTTGCGGCAATCCGCATTTGCGGCAATCCGCATTTGCGGCAATCCGCATTTGCGGCAATCCGCATTTGCGGCAATCCGCATTTGCGGCAATCCGCATTTGCGGCAATCCGCATTTGCGGCAATCCGCATTTGCAGCAATCCGCATTTGCGGCAATCCGTATTGATGCCGCTTTTTTTCAGATTATCTGTTTTCTTTGGGATCGATGACTTCTAAAAAAAACAGGAAGAACAGCCCTAAAAAGGGAACAGCCTGATACACCAGAAATTTCATTTCTTCCGTTTTGGGACCGGACAGCGGCGCAATGGTAAACAACAAAATAATAAAGAAAACGGGCGCTGCCAGAAAAATCGTCATGTAGATTTCAGACAGCAAATCCAGCATTTGAAAAAATTGATCTTTTTTTCGAAGAAAAAGGCTTTGATACTCTTGTTTTTTGGACAAAACGAATACTTGAAAATCGCTTCCTGAAACAATTGTATTTTTGGCGCCGGTTAAAAATTCGGATAAAAGTGGTGAGGGAGTTGTGTCTGACAGATATTGGAGAGCGGACGGTAAATCTTTTCCCAAAAGATGGAGATGGCATTCCAAAATCATAAATTCAAAAGCAATTGCATCATAGACATTTTTCATTTTTTTTTCAAAAAGTGATTGAAAAATAAATTCAGGGGGAATGCCGGCGGATGCCATGGCCGACATATAATTAACGGCAAAAGGCAGCTGATTTTCAATTTGAATCTTTTTTTCAGCGGACAACAAAAACGGTAACAGAAATGCAAAAACCAAAATCAAACATTCAAGTCCGGCAAAAATAAGAAAAGGAAGCAGCAACAATTTAAAAGGATTGTCCAAGGCCGAACCGAAATTTATGCCGAAGCTTTCGTTTCTTTGAAAAAATAAAATCAAAAAAAGAACAAATGCCCAAAGCGTACAAAATATAAAAAGAAGAGACGACGCTGAAAAAACGAGAGAGAAATACATCGGAACGGAAATAAACAACCGGCTTTCCGCCGCTTTTTTTTCAAATAATTGAAAAGATGGAGACGACGGCATTTTTTTCACAAACTTTCCAAAAAAGCGGAAAGATTGCTTCTGAATAAAAAAAAGAAAAGAAGAGAATGATTTTAAAGAAGAGGGCTTGCTCAAAATTTCACCCCTTCACTTGAAAATCCATCTGCGCCTTCATTTGATTTTGTTTTTGAATTTTCGGCTGATTTTTGTAATTCAAAGACTCGGCGACGAAAATCTTTTTCAAGAGCTTGCGCGGTCCAGCCTCGGCGTTCACGGACCCGATTAAGAACGGCGGATTTTTCCAAATCCATCTCGGCTGGACTGTAAAAATTAAAAATTTCCTGCGTTAAAACTTCAGACGTATGCGGATCGGTTTCAAGGATTTCATAAACAAAAATACATTTTCGAACGGCCGTGTTTTTCATCCGGACTTGTGACAAAATGACCAAAACATCCAGCGTTTGAATCATGGCGCGCGGGACATTCATCGGTGGGTTTTCAAGCCGGTGAATTAACGTATCAACGGATTCGGCGTGCATCGTGGAAATGGTGGCGTGTCCGGTCGACATGGCCTGAAACAAAACATAGGCTTCCGACCCTCGGATTTCGCCGACTAAAATGTATTCCGGACGCTGACGAAGCGCGGATTTGAGCAAATCATAAAGGGTGATTTGCCCGGAAGATACGGAAGCAAAACCAATGGAACCGCCAAAATTTCCACTGCCGAAGCTGCTGCCGCTGCTGCTGCCACTGCCAAAACTACCGGATTCTCGGGAAAGACCGGAAATCCAATTCAAATGCGGCAGATTAATTTCCCGGGTGTCTTCAATTGATACAATTTTTTTGTTTGACGGAATGAAGTGGCAGACCGCATTCAAAGACGTTGTTTTTCCGCTTGCGGTTCCGCCGGCAAACATTAAACTCATGCCGGACTCCACCAAAAGTTCCAAATAAGCCATCACTTCCGGCATAAATGTTTGGTTGGCAACCAAATCCGATGGCGTGAGCGGATGTTCATCAAATTTGCGGATGGTGAAAGTGCTTCCTTTCGTCGTAATTTCGTTTCCAAGCGTCAACTGAACGCGGGAACCGTTTGGAAGCATTGCATCTACCATCGGAAAAGCAACAGAAATTTGTTTTTTCGCACACTGTGCCATTCGTCGAATCAGGGTGTCTGACTCACTTTCATTCAGGAAAATATTGGTCCTCACCGATCCGTATTTTTTATGATAAACATAAATCGGCAGATTGTATCCGTTTTCAGAAATATCTTCAATATTCGGGTCATCCAAAAACGGCTGGATTCGGCCAAATTCTAAAAAATCTCGCCGGAGGTAGTAAAACAAAACGGAAAAATCCGCCTCGGACAGTGAAATAGAATACATGTGAAGAATTTTTAAAACTTCTTCCTGCAGACACTTCCCCCGTGCTTCTTTTTTGGCGGCGGACAAAAAAATGGAATCATCCAAATCAAACAGCGCCGGATTTAAAGAAACATTCAGAAGCGAAATGATTTTTTGAAGCAATTTTTGAAAAGCCGGACTTAAAACCGGTTCTTTGAGAACATAAAAAAGAGAGGGGTCCAAATTCGATTTTGAACTTAATTTTGAACCTAATTTTGAATTCGATGTTGGGTCTGAGATTGAATTCGATGTTGGGTTGGAGATTGAGTTGGAGTTGGAATTAACATTCAAAGAAGGGGATGCCTTTTGAACAATCGAGACGGATGAAAACGGAAAAACCAAATCATACGATTCTAAGATCTCAAATTCGAAGTCGTTGCTGTTTTTTGAGGGATGGGGATCATTCGGATTCATGTCCAAACAGTTAAAATTTTTCATAAATAAACCTACCGATTTTGAAAAAAACGAAAAAAATATAAAGAAACTGTTTTTAAAAGCGACTTACTTTTAGAAAAATGAATAAACAAAAGAAAATCGGATTTGAAAAAATGAAAACATTGATAAAACCAAAATCGGAAACATCCTCAAAAGCAGAAACGAAAGCAGAAACGAAAGCAGAAACGAAAGCAGAAACGAAAGCAGAAACGAAAGCAGAAACGAAAGCAGAAACGAAAGCAGAAACGAAAGCAGAAACGAAAGCAGAAACGAAAGCAGAAACAAAAATAAAAACAAAGATAAAAACCCCGTTTGATACCGATATATCAATTTTTAAAAAACTAGACAAAAGAGAAAAACAAAAACTTTGGTTTGATTTTTTAAAAAATCCATCGTTGTTTTTTGAAAATCGGCCGGCCTATTCTTTTTTGTTTGGAGGAACAGTTGCCGTTTTTTTCTTAATTGCGATTTTTATTCTTTACATTTCACTTGTGGATTTTGTCAAATCCGATTCGGGATTGAATTTTCAAAATATTCCGGCGGAATTTGTTTTGGTGCTCACACTTTTTATTTTATTCCTGCCGTTTATTTATTTTGAAGAAAAAAAAAGAAAAAAGATAGATTTTGTGGAAGAAAAAATTCCCGGATTTTTGCGCGACCTGTCCGGACTGGTTAAAAACGGCCTCACGATTCAGGAAGCTTTGAATGAATTGTCGGACCCGCCCAATAATTTTTTCTTACGGGAAATCCGGCATATCGGCTCAAAAATGCGGTCCGGAATTTCCTTTGAAAATTGCCTGGACGATTTTGGAAAACGCTATCATTCCAAATTGATTCAGCGGGCGGCATCGGTCATTGCCGTTGCGGAAAAGTCGGGTGGCAGAATGTCGCTGTCCATTGAATCGGCGGCATTTGACCTTCAAGAACTGGTGAACGCCAAAAAAGAACGGGCGGCAAAACATGCTGCATACGGCGCAATTTTATTTATTTCGTTTTTCCTGTTTTTGGGAATTTCAGTTCTTCTCATCCGGCAATTCGGAAAAATGTATGCCGGTTCAACTTTTCAATCCCCGGAATCAGTTTTGGAAATGTCGGTTTTAATTTTTCACCTGCTTTTGATTCAAGCTTTTTTCTTGGGACTGACAGCCGGAAAACTCAAAACCGGAAGCATAAACACCGGACTTAAACATTCTTTGATTTTAATGACAGTCGTTTGCCTTGTTTTTATGGGAATGGCATTTTTTTAAAAAAGATAAATTTAAAAAGATTAATTTAAAAAAAGATAAATTTAAAAAAGATAAAAGTAAAAAATGATGCTCCGGTCGGGATTCGAACCCGAGTCGTAGGAGTGAGAGTCCTAAATGATTGGCCGAGCTACACTACCGGAGCGGTTGATTCAAAAACAATTATCGCATAACAAATGCAGATGCAAAAGAGAGATTAAAAATATAAATAGATTATTGTCAAAACGTTTTTTCCAACCCGTTCATTTTTGTTATTTTTGCTTTTGATTCATCCTTTTTTTATAATTTTGAGATTCAATTTCTCAACCGGTCGAATATTTTTGTGTTATGGTTCCGCAACAAGAGGCGGGTCCCTCTTTCCAAAAATTTTGACGACGAAAATGCTTAACTCATAGAAAAAAACCATTGGGATGGCCACCACAATCTGGCTGATGATATCAGGCGGCGTGATGACGGCTGCAATAATAAAAAGGACAACATAAACATGTTTCCGGTATTTTTTAAGCATTCTTTTTTGAATAAGACCGAGACGGTTGAGAATCAAAATGACGACCGGAAATTCGAAAATCAGGCCAAAAATTAAAGTCAGCATCGCGATGAAACTGACGAAATCATAAATGGAATAGGTCGCCTGGGCGCCGGCGGACGCCGCGCTGAGATACAAAAACTGAATGAAGAGTGGGGCCATGAAAAAATATGAATAAGCGGCGCCGAGAATAAAGGAAATAAAGATGATGATGGCGATGAGAAGGATCCAGCGCAATTTAAATGGGATCTTCTCTCGTACATTATATTTTTTCACGTCGACGCGTTTGTAGACTTCTTTTCCACCCAGATAAAACAAAATCGGAAGCGTACAAATAACTGCGATGATAATCGACATTTTCAATTTCAACAGCGGAACTTCAAGGGGTTTTGTGTAAACAACCATCGGACCGCCGGTTTCGTTTTTAGAATTGTTTTCCAAGTAACCGATGGTAAACAGAGGTTCTTTTCCGGTGATTTTTTCAAATTCGGACCCGACTTTGGAAATTTGGTCGAAATTTTCCGAATCCGGATTTTGCGGGTCATACGGCATCGCCTCAAAAATAACAATTTGGGACGTTTCCGACAAATCCTGAAGTGTTAACTTGCTTTTGCTGCTGCTTTCCAAAAGATTGGTCATAAAATCGTTAAAACTCACGGGATTTTGACCGCCAATGCCGTTCATATATTCAACAATATAGTCCAATGACGATGGCTTTTGAATATTGGAAAGAATGACGTTTTGAACCACCGACGGCGCACCGGAAACAGGAACAGGATCCGTGTAAATTAAAATCGTTTTATTCGAGTCGTTGAGGAGTTGATGGACATCTACGTCGCCCACTTTTGTCGGTTCGGAATAAACAATCAAATAGGAATCAAAATGTTCGGACAAATCGGTGTTTGTCGCAGATACGTGAGGCAAACTTCTGGAAATCGCGTCGTTGATGACATAATCCGTCGCCGGATAGGCAACAATCGCCGCCACTAAAAAAACAATAAGAATCAGAATCAATTTCTTTTTGATAGAATCAATAAAACTCAAAAAGAGTTGAAATTCGTTTGACAGCTCCACGATGACATCCCGGTCCTTTTTGAAAAATTTCAGTTGTTTTTACATTTTGTTTTTATAATTTATTTTGTATAACTGTTTTTATTTTGTTTTTCAATTCCAAAAATAACCAAAATGATTATTTATGCGGGTTTTGATGATTTGTAGTATACATAAAAACCTTACATAAAAGTTTTATGATTCAACTTTTGAACTTATACCCAACTTTTAATTTTATGATTCAACTCTTAATTGAATAATTCAAAAATAGATTCAAAAACAAATTCAAAGATTCAAAAACAAATTCATTTTATATAAAAAATGAATTTCCATGAATAACTTTAAATGATTTCTTGTTTTTCATGGCTTATCCTTTAGTTTTTCTGTTTTTATTGTATTTGTATCATTTTTAAAAAAATGAAATGGATGAAAAAATGCCGGAACAAATTGATTTAAATGAAAAAAACATATCGGAAGATTCTGCCGATTTTTCAAATGCGTCCGGCCCAAAAAATCAAAAATCCGGATGGAAATCCATTTTCAAAAAGAAAAATACAAAAGACGTTGACGACATCGATTATGAAGAACATCTGATCGGTCACTTAACCGAGCTTCGAAACCGTCTCATCGTTTGTATTGCGGTGCTTTTGATCGGATCCGTTTTATTTTATCCGTTTTCAGGAGAAGGAATCGCATACCTATGGAATAAACTGATTCCGGAAGGAGCGGTTATGTCCATTTATTCGCCAACGGAATACATGGTCACCCGGATGAAATTATCGGTTGCGGCAGCTATTGCTGTTTTTTTCCCGGTTTTGTCGTACGAATTGTACAAATTCATGTGTCGCGGGCTTTACAAGAATGAGCGCCGGTTTTTATGGAAAACAGTTCCGGCTTCATTTTTATTATTTATTTTCGGCGCCTCGTTGGCCTACTTTATTGTGATGCCGATTTTTTTTATGTTTATTATTGACTATTCCGATCAAAGCGCAATCGCTCAAATCAGTTTGAGTGAAACCATTAACACGGTAATTACACTGGTTCTCGGGTTTGGAATTGTGTTTCAAATACCTCTTTTGATGGTATCGGCTGTGAAAATGGGATTGATCAATGAAAAAACACTTCGGAAAGGACGGATTATGGTTTACGGAACATTAATCGGTTTTGCGTTTTTGATTTCACCCGATCCAACCTTTGTTTCTCAATTAATTGCCGGGGTCGCGCTTGTCATTCTTTTTGAATTCAGCTTAATTATATTGCGCTTCTTTTAAAAAACGAAATGAATCCCCGTTAAAAAAGATTCCATTCATTGAAAAACAGACAATCATGAATAATCAAGGCAAATCTTTATAAGCTTTGATTTATTTTAAAAAAGATTATGATTGGCGGAATCGGATCAATGGAAATCGTTGTTGTCCTCGTCATTGCGCTTATTCTCTTTGGACCCAACAAGCTTCCTGAGCTTGCGCGTTCGGTCGGCTCGGCAATCGGTGAATTCAAAATTGCTCAAAAGGCCGCCGAGTTTGATTTAAGTGATATTGAAAAATATTCCAAAGAGCAAAATGAAAAGAAGAAAGCGGATGCCAAAGCCTTGGACAATAAAATAAAAGCCATGGCGGCAGAAGCTGGAATTGACCCTGAGGGAAAAAAGCCGGAAGAACTTTTAGTGATGATTTCCGAAAAAATGAAAACAGAGAGTATTGCGGTTGAAAAAAATGAAAGCGAGTCTGAAAAGGAAATGACGGTAAAAAGATTAAGTCCGGAAGAGTTGGCGGATTTAAACAAAACGTGCACGGAAAAAGCAGGCGAAAAAGCTCAAGTCTAAAATTAAGTCTAAAATACACAAATTTAAAATCATGGCAAATCACCGTAAATATTTGAAATTATTTTAAGAAAAAATTTAGCAATAAATTTATATGAACGTCATTTCATTGACATGGTAATTAAAACTTAAAACATGAAAAATAATTACAAATACCACCGCCATAAAAATTATTAAAAAATAACAATCATTAAAATTAAAAATCATTAAAATAACAATCATTAAAAATAACAATCACAATTATTAATAAAAAAATCATTAAAATTAAAAATTATTAAAATCTAAAAACTTACAAATTAAGAGGTGCACAAAAATGATTGGTGGAATCGGACCTACGGAAATGATCTTAATTGTCGCGATCATTGTCCTTCTTTTCGGAGCGGCAAAGCTTCCCGAATTGGCCAGATCGGCCGGAAAATCAGCCGGCGAATTTAAAAAAGCGCAAAAAGAAGCGGAAATTTCATACAAAGAGTTTGAAAAGAGCTTAGAGTCAACCCCTGAAACTGAGAAAGATACAAAAATCCGGCTGATGGCAAAAGAGCAAGGAATTGATACAAAAGGAAAAAGCGATGACGAGCTCTTGGATGAAATCAGCAAAAAAATGAAAAACACCTGAGAACTTATTAAAAAGCGGTCTTTCCGCTTTCTTTTTTATTTTGTATCTTTTCCGATTTATTTTATATTTATTTTTTAGCTTTTCAATTACTTTTTTTCGATATTGCAGCGTGCGTTATGCAACTGTATATGGTTTTGGAACTGCTGCACCTGTTGATGGTTTGAGCATTGCTGCAAATGTATATGGTTTTGGAACTGCTGCAACTGTTATTGAAGTGTAGAATTTATTCATGATCGTTTTGTTAAATCCTGCTCTTTCTTTAAAACAACCTCAAGCGTTCCATTATATTCCTCAACCGTCCCAAAAACACCGATTTTGTCACCCACCGCAATTTTTTGATAAATTCCGGCGGCCCCTGATTTTTTGGGAATGAAAATCACAATCATATCCTGATTCTTGCCTTCAATGTTAAGAATCAGATTTTCACCGGTGAATGTCATTTTTTTGTTCAAAATGTTTCCTTCGACATAAACCGTTTTTCCAACATCGTTTATGGTTGGCGTAACCGGTATTTGGCCGGAGTTTTCGGAATTGTTGTCAAAAACACATACATAAAGCAGAAGAACGGACAAAAAAGCCGTTAGGAAAAGAATAATGACGATTTTATTTTCTTTCTTCATAAGAATCCTCCAAAAATAAAAATAAACAGGAAAGTTATATTCTTTTTGAAAAAAACAAAATCGAAAGACTTAAAAATGGATCCAAAGAGATCTTACAGATTTATATTTTGCAGAAGGAATAAAAAGGAATAGAAATCAATCTGAGTTGCCTTTATTTCAATTGAAATGAACGGATAATTAATATTGATTCACAGCATATTAGGGTTACTTTTGCGGATTTACGTTATTAATTTTTGTTTATTTTGTAATTATTTGATTTTAATAACCAAATGGGGTCGTCATTAAAATGAGTTGGATTTCGCCAAAACCGGAACTGAGTGTCAAAAACCCGCTTTATGTTTGTGTTTTATCAAACACGAAAACCTCTCAAATTCCCGGACTTTCGGCTGCCGGAAAAACAGCCGAATTGACGGTTTACACCCCGGCCGGCGACAGCGAACTCATGCACACCGGAAACATCATCAGCGTCCCCGTACTTCCGATGACGCCCCCCCTCGACACCCCGACGCCGGCCGTCATTACCCGCTCAGCGCTCAATCTGACCCGTGTCCCTCACCTATTTGTCAATTCCGGACTCATGATTTTGCCGGACAAATCCATTCCGATGAAATCCGCCGACGCCGCTCCCGGCGAAGATATACGAAGCGGAATTTCCGTGATTGAACCCCAAATCATTTTTGAAAACGCCCGCAAAATCGGCTTTGAGGCCGCGCCGTCCACCGACCACCCGATCATTGGTGAAAGCACGCCCGGCGGCACAACGACCGCGATGGGCGTTTTAATGGCGCTCGGCTATGACGCAAAAGCGAGCAGCAGCGCGGATGTCAATCCGATTGAACTCAAAAAACAAGTGATTTCGGAAGCGATGGCAAAAAATAATATCACACTTGGAAGCCTCAAAAAAGATCCGTTCCAAGCCGTCGCGTTTCTTGGAGACCCGATGATGCCGGCCGCGGCAGGCCTCGTCGCCGGATTTAAAGATTTTGACCCGGAGATGAATATCATTTTAGCCGGCGGCACACAAATGGCTGCCGTTTTTGCGATTCTTAAACATCTGGGCGCCAATACAAAAAACGTTTGCTTGGCAACCACCCGCTATGTGGCGGAAGACAAAAGCGCCAATTTCAATGAATTATCCCGCCAAATCGGATTTAAAGCATACATCGCCGATCCCGGCTTTGGAAAATCCCGCCTGCCCGGCATTCAACGGTACGAATCGGGAACCATCAAAGAAGGCGCCGGCGCCGGCGGCGCTATGTATTTATCATCGCTTTTCGGCGTAACCGACGCACAATTTAGAGAAGAAGTGGAAAACGTTTGCGCAATATTAAAAGCGGGAAAAGTGTAAAAAATTAAAAATCCATTCCTTTTTTATTTTTATATTCCATCCTTTTTTTATATTTCATTCTTTTTTAGATTCCATTCTCTTGTTTTTCTTTTTTAGGATTGATCTCTTCTTTATTTGCCCAATAATAATACAAAAACATACCTGAAATTTTACGGCTGCCTTTGGCAGTCAGCCGAATTACATTGTCCCAATCCTTGGGCGTTATGTTTTTGCATTCGGCAAAGAAATCCTTTTTCTTTTGAATTTCCGTTTGCATCCAGCCGGCCATATTTTTGCCGCCGTTGTCTTTGACATAATCATACAAACCGACAAAATCGGAAGCTTTCGCCTTGATTTCTGTGGATGAGAAACGGCTTTTGAGTTTTCCCGGGATGACGATGGCGCCTTCTTTTAAGGAAATCTCTTTGTTTTTGTATTCCAAGTAAAACAAATCGTACGGGTTTTTCCCAAGCCGGGTTTTGCCATCGGCGACCACATCAGCCGCATTATCTAAATAAACCGCCAAATGTGCTTTCTTTTCTTCAAATCCCTTCCGGATTTCAAGCAGGCAAGTCTCCTCCTCAAACGTGTGCTTCCCAATCCAAACAACAAGAATATCGGCCTCCGAAAGCGGCGCAGTGGTCATATCATATTCGTTTGAGTCTAAAAGCTTGGATTGAAGGGGAGCAACGCGGGAAAAATCCGCCGGGTCAAAACAAAAATAGAACTTATTCGGCATAATTGATTTCCAATATCAGTCTTTTGTAAATCATTTTTTCAAAATCGTTTTTTCAAAATTATTTTTTCAATTTCTTCAATACGGATAGGAAATCAAGGCTTTAGGCCTATATTTTTTCAGCTTTTCTATCCCGCCGACTTCCGTTAATTCAATGACCGCAACAATCCCGATAATATTTCCGCCCATTTTCTCAATCAATTTGGCGGTGGCTTCGAGTGTCCCACCGGTTGCGATTAAATCGTCCACGATCAAAACCTTGTCGCCTTTTGAAATCGCGTCGGCATGCACTTCAATTTTGTTCGTCCCGTATTCCAATTTGTATTCTTCGGAAATGACCGCGCACGGAAGCTTTCCCGGCTTTCGCACCGGTACAAATCCGATTCCTCTTTTCAACGCCAGCGGAACCCCAAAAAGAAAGCCGCGTGACTCGGGCGCGACAATGACATCCGGTTTTTCATTCAGGGTATCCACCAAAATGTCCAACTGACGAATGGTTTCCAAATAAACATCCGGATCGGATAAAAGCGGTGTAATGTCTTTAAAACTGATTCCCGGAATCGGAAAATTCTCAATTATTCGAACTTTTTCTTTCAAATCCATGTTTATCTCCTCATTTTATTAAGTTACGGGATTTTAAGCGGTTTTTGTTTTTATTTGATCATTTTAAAAGCAGATTTTATTTCTTCCGTTGCCTTTTCCGGGTCCGCGCTTCCCATGACAGCGGACACCACCGCCACGCCGTCAATATTTGTCCCGCTCAGCCGCGCCATATTTCCTTTGGAAATACCGCCGATTGCGACGACCGGAATTTGGACCGCGTTTTTAATTTCTTTCAGCGTTTGAATGGAAACGAATGCCGCATCGTTTTTTGTTGAGGTGGAAAAAATCGCGCCCACCCCCAAATAGTCGGCACCGTCCGCTTCCGCCGCCTTGGCTTCAGGGATGGTTGTCACCGACACCCCCAATATTTTGTCCGGCCCGATCAACTTTCGGGCGACCGCCGCCGGCAAATCACTTTGCCCAACATGAAGACCGTCGGCGCCGGAAGCCAGCATTATGTCCAGCCGGTCATTGATAATGAGCGGGATCTCGTATTTTTTTGTCCATTCCAGAATTTCTTGGGCCATTTTGTAAAACGTCAGCGAATCTACGTTTTTTTCACGCAGCTGAATAACCGTCGCGCCGCCGAGAATAGAGGCTTGAATTGTTTCCGTCATTTTAGCTGGCGGACACAAAAACCGGTCGGTGACAATGTATACGGAATAATCCGTATTTTTTTGTTTATTTTTTTGTTTATTCTTTAAAAACATAAATTTTGGCACCCGATTCCATTTCTTTTCTTCCGGCCAGGTACAGGTAATCCATCACTTTTTCCCGGAAAGTTCCAAGACCTTGTCCGGTCTTGTTGACATATTCGTAAGCCATTTCACCGGCCATTCCATTTAAGACGAATGCGGCGACCGTTGCCATCAAATAATCTTCTTTTTCCACAGCGCCGGCAAATCCGCCGGCCAAACAGGAAAGAACGCATCCGGAACCCGTAATTTTACACAGCATTTCATGCCCGTTTTCCACGAAAAACGTATTCATTCCGTCGGAAATAATATCTATTTTTCCGGTGGCGCCGACAACACAACCATACCGGACCGCTAATTCTTTGACGATTCCCGCCGCTTCTTTTGCATTTTCAAATGTAATAAAATCAGATGCTGCCGCATCCACGCCTTTTGTTTGTCCCAAAAAACCATAAAGAGCCCGGATTTCCGACATATTTCCCCGAATGATGTCCGGTTCGATTTCATCAATGATTTGCTTGGAAACAGAGTCACGCAGTGGCGTTGCGCCGGCACCGACCGGATCAAAAATAACCGGGATGCCAATAGCTTTTGCTTTTTTGCCGGCTTTGAGCATCGCTTCAATTTGAAGCGGCATTAAGGTTCCGATGTTGAGGACCAGAGCTTGGGAAATGGATACAATGTCTTCTACTTCTCTTAAATCTTCAGCCATAATCGGCGCCGCCCCGGATGCCAAAAGACCGTTTGCACACTCGGTAATGGTCACACGGTTTGTAATGCAGTGGACAAGTGGTTTTTTCATACGGAGCGTTTCCAAGTGATAGATTGCTTTTGTTTTTGCTTCATCGGATAAAATAAACATACGTTCACCTTGATTTAATCGTCATTATCGCAGTTATCGTCGATATCATCGTTATCGCAGTTATCGTCGATATCATCGTTATCGCAGTTATCGTCGATATCGATGTAATTTTTCAAAACTTTCCTTGTCGGCAATGATATTTAATTATGTTGAATGAACTTCGGATGATTCTTTTTATTTTTCCATTTTATTTGGGGTTATATTTCCGGTGATCGTATTTTTGTTTTTGATGCGGTCGTGTGTGTTATTGTATCTGCTTTTTCAGTTTATCTTTTCAATTTATCAATAGAAATGCGGGCCGGTTTTTACAAAACTTCTATTTTATGATAATTATTCATTAACTAAAATATCAGGAATTAAATATATGTATGATAAATATATTCTTTATAAAAGACCGCTAATTTTTTGCAATTTTAATTTTTTTAATTTCATTGAAAATGTTTGCAATAAAATTCCGGCGGATTTAGAAAAGTATCAAAAAAATGTAAAAGGAGATGTATGACGATGAAAAATACTTCAAAATTCTTACTTTTTGCAGGCTTGGTTTTTGTTGTTGCGTTTGCGGTCGGCGTTGCCGGCTGTTTGGACAGCAATGAACCGGAAACCGGCAATACGACTGTTGTTACAACGGAGACCACCGTGGTTTCTGAAATTCTTCCGGTCAATGTTTCCGTTGCCAACAATACCACATTAACCGTTCAAATGAAAAGCAACCCGACAACCGGATACACCTGGAATCTGACCAAAAATCCGGATGGAATTTTAAATGAAACCGGACACAACACCAATGTTTCTAATTCATCCATGGCCGGCTCTCCCAGCATGGAATCCTGGACGTTTGCGGGAATTACGGCCGGAACAACAACTTACACATTTGTCTACAACCGGTCCTTTGAACCCAACAGCACCATTCAAACTGTTCAGATTCAAACACGTGTCAACGGCGACATGACAATTGATGTTTTAAACATCAGCGTCTGGTAAATAAAAATAAAAAGAGAATAAAAGAGGAAAATCGGAAATGATTGATTGATCTTAAGTTGAATCATTTTTCGATTTTTTTATTTTTAAATTGAATTCGATTTCCTTTTTATTTTTAAATTGAATTCGATTTCCTTTTTATTTTTAAATTGAATTCGATTTCCTTTTTTATTTTTAAATTGAATTCGATTTCCTTTTTTATTTTTAAATTGAATTCGATTTCCTTTTTTATTTTTAAATTGAATTCGATTCCTTTTTTATTTTTAAATTGAATTCGATTCCTTTTTTTAAACTGAACTGTTTCAACTCATGTCTTTTGGATCTGTTTTCATGTATTCCCGAAGAACGGTGGTTGCGTAACTGCCTTTTGGAAGTTGAAATTCAATAGAAAGCGCTGTTTTTCCCGGGAAGTCTTCGTCTGAAATCACTTCCGTTTTGGGCTCCGCTTCCAGCAAGATTTCTTTTCGAAGGCCTCTTGATGCTGTTTCTGAAAATGCCGGAACTTTAAAATCATCTGCGCAAAATCCTGTTTTTTCAATCACGGCACGTTCGATTTGTCCGGGAACGCCGCTTGCAAGCGGCGTTTCCGATCCGAAAAGCGGGGCGGTAATAAAAGCACGCTTTCTTTTGAGCAAATGGTTAATCCCATCCACATTTTCCACATCCACGGTTTCTAAGCGGCCCGGATCCGGAATGTTTCCTTTCCGATAACAGACAATGTCTCCGATTTCGGCGCGGTTAAGCGAAAGGCCGGAACGGATGCGTTCGCAAATGATTTGGTTGAATAAATAAGATTGATAGGCGTGAACAAACATCGTGTAGAGGTTTTTGGGAAGCACCATAAAGGCACCTTTAAAGTCGCCGGGATGTGAAATTAAATGATTGAGGAGCGCTTTTTCGTGTCCCAGATGGTCCGGCATTTTTGCAAGACCCCCTTTGAAATCTTTTGTTTTTGCGATGTAGTCGCGCGCTTCTTTTGTATGTTCCGGCTCGTCCGGATAGGATTCGGCAATGTATCTGAGAACCGCTTTTTCCAAATCGCCGGAGAGAATATCTTGTCCGACCAAATGCGTCATCGGCCGGGTTGTTCCAAAACGCTGGATACCGAAAAAATTCGGAACGCCGCCGGATGCTTGAATTTCCGCGGTTGTTTTATCCGCCATTTCTTTTACTTCTTTTGGCAAAAAATCAATGTTTCGGATAATGATTTTAAAATAGTTTCCGTCCAAATCCCCAAGGCTGACCGGATTTTGTGCCCTTCCGATTACTTGAATGGAAATGTCTTTCATGCGGACTTTTTCCAGTTCTTCGGCTGAAATATCGTACACGCTCATTTTTTGAACCGTGACGGCCCGTTTGTCTTTGGTTCCGGCGTAACTGACGCGTTTATGGCTGATTCCTAAGCAATTGGAAAAGGCCTTGAGAAAATGATTGGTGTCCCAATTGGTTTTGGTCAATTCAAAAACAAGATGTTTCGCATTTTTGTTGGAATCGCCGGCCGGAATTGTTTTGATTTCGGAAATTTCCCGGACACAAAAATCTTCCGGCCGGTGCCTTAAAATTCCTTTGATTCCGCATGTATCCGTTTCATAAAGCAAAATTCCGATTTGTTTTTCAAGATCCGGAACCGAAATATTTTCAAAGCAGGTGTTTTTTTCATTCATAGAAGCACCGTCGTGTGATCAGAGAATAATTAAGAGTATTTGAAAGATTTTGAAAAAAAATTGAAAGATTTAAGCCTTTTAAAGCCTTTAGAGCATTTTAAAGACTTTAGAGCATTTTAAAGCCTTTTAAAATCTTTTAAAGTCTTTTAAAGTCTTTTAAAGCCTTTAGAGCATTTTTAAATGTCCGGTAATTTTGTCAATTCGTTCTTCCGCTGCCGGTCCAATTCCAAGAACTGTGATGGTTCCGGGAGCGATTTCCGTTCGTCCCGCGTCAGTGATAAGCGCTGTCGGAAGTCCTTCCCGTCGGGCTTTTTCTTTGAGTTCAAAAAGTTCCTGCAAGCTGTTTGCTTTTAAAACCACTTTTTTTTGCCCGCCGGCTTTCCAAGCGTCAAGTTCGCGTTTGTCCGCCCATTCGGCTGCGGAAACAGCGGCATGTGCGACTTGAACGGCGAGTTTTCCGGGAGATAATTTCAAATCCGTTCTCATGACAATGCATTGCTTATATTCGCTCATTTTCGGGCTCCGATTACTTATTTGAATAATAAATTAAAAATATGAGGCATCTTTTCAAATAAAAAACAAACGGAGATCAACTATAAAAATAACTCCATTCCTAAAAATTTCTCCGCATTGATTCAGAATTTTACAAAAGAGGGAAACTTGCCGCCAAGGGTCGCTTTCACAAACAGATCCCAACGATTGTGAAAATAATGATTCCGGAGGGACAGGTTGACAAAACCAGTCGCCATCGCTGCAAAATAGACAAACGATTGCCGTCATCCCATAACTGTAAACAGATACGGCAATCCTAAAGCCCCAAATTGTTGCCGCAATTTTAAAAATTTTAATAAAAAGACCCTTTTCGTTTTGTTGATTTTTTTAAAAATATTTGTCGCCATAATGCGCGCATGCTGCCGACAAAAGCAAAAAACCATAATAAGGAACAAAGAAAAAAGAAAAACAAGAAAAATAAAAAAAAGCAAGAAAAATAAAGAGAAATAGAGAAGCGGAGATGAAAAATCGGAGTTCAAATTTAAATAAAAAAGCCTGAGCCTTTCACGGATTTTGCTTATTTTATTTTGTTTTATTTTGTTTTATTTTGTTTTATTTTGTTTTATTTTGTTTTATTTTGTTTTATTTTGTTTTATTTTATTCCAATTTATGAAGTCTTGTTGCGCACGCACATTTTTCAGCTTTCCCGGTTTCACAATATCTTTTAAAATATTCCATTTGATTGGTTCCCTTTTCCGTTATTGAAAATTCGCAAAACATCAGGAATTTTTTGTACGTATCCGGCGCAATTACGTGTTCCATTTTGCAGGCATCTTCTTCCGCAATGATTTCAGAAACGCCCAACGCCATGAGGAAATCCTTAATGGTTGTGTATTTTTCCTTTGTTTCTTTGGCGGTTTCTTTTCCAAGAGGCGTCAGCGTCACGCCGCCATATTTTTCATAATTGATGTAATTTTCATCCGTCAGTTTTTTCAGCATGCCGGTGACGCTGGACGGACCAACGTCAAGCACACGTGAAATGTCTTTCACTTGAGCATATCCTTTCTCGGAAATGATCTTATCAATGGCTTTTAAATAATCCTCTTTTCTTTCAGATGTCATGAAAACCTCTTCCACATTCTTTTTTTATAATTTTTCCATTTATTTTTTCGTTATTTTTCCATTTATTTTTTCATTATTTTATTATATTTTTTGTTGCTTTTTTTTTCTGTTTTTGCCGTTTTTATTTTTACATTTTTAATTCATAAAACGAAAATATTTAACCGAGATGAAATTATTTTCATATTCCCTTTAAATTATATAAATTTATTCGACGCATTCTCCATAAATCAAGTTAAACGGTATATAGTTTAATGATTGTAAGAGTTTGTGAAATGAATTTCATTCATAAATTTCAAATTGAAATATTTTTGGTTTCTATAATTATTTTCATTTTGATTTATTCTTTCAGTCTCTATTTTTTCGATGGGTATTACTTTTACTTCTCTTCGTAATACTTATATAAAATGAAAGGGTATGTGGTTATTTACTTTGTTTATCTTTTGTCATTTATTTTATTATTTATCATTTTATCATTTTTGTCATCCTTGACGGGTGGACGTCAAGTTTTACATTAAAAATTGTAAAAAAAGGTTAAAAACATGAGCAAAAAAGAGACTTTATTGTTGGTGGGACACGGAAGCAAATTACCCTACTCCAAACAATTGTTGATGGATGTGGCGGAAAAAGTGAAAAATTCCGGGCGGTTTGAAAATGTGGAAATCGGACTGATGGAATTTAACGAGCCGACCATTCCTCAATCTTTGAAAAAAATAATTGCCGGAGGTTCTAAAAAAATTACGGTCGTTCCGGTATTTTTAGCACCCGGAACGCACACCGAAAAAGATATCCCACGCATTCTCGGACTTTTAAAAGACAATCAAGACCACCACCAACACTGCCACGACAACGGAATTGATCACGAACACCATGACGATGATCATAATGATGACCACGACGATGACCATGATGACGACCACAAAAACAACCATGATGGAAAAAAATGCGGCCACGGACAGGGTCACGGGCATGGGCACGGACATCATGGTCACCACCATGATTTTGAAAATGTTGAAATTCCGCGGGATGTTGAAATTATTTACAAAAAACCGATTGGTGCCGATGACAGGATTGCGGAAATTATCATGGAGCGCGCGTTAGGCATTTAACCGTTCCGGAAAAATTTTCATTTTTCCTTTATCTATTTAATCCTTTTCGTTGTTTTTTTGTTTTTCTTATTTTTTCATTATTATTTTTTTTGGCATTTTTTTCATCAGATATGAGGAATCATTATAGATTTAGACGTGTTTTCCTTTGAACGAATGTAAATCATACACTTACCGATACTGTTTTTTAAGGTTGACATATAAATTCAAAAGATTTAGCCGATATTGATTTTAGTTGTTTTTTTAATTTTAAAAGATAAAAATAGTTGAATAATATAGGATTCCACTAATATAAGATATTATCATGATAATTAATGGAAAGCTATTTATACCACTAAAATTACGTCATTCATTAACAGGTCGACTAAAAGCCTGTATAACAAGGAGGTTTTTAAATGAAAGTGAAAGGATTTGCGATGTTAGGCATCGGAAAATTGGGTTGGATTGAAAAGGAAAAGCCGGAAGTCGGGCCTTATGACGCATTGGTAAAGCCGATCGTTTTGGCTCCTTGTACGTCTGATATCCACACCGTTTTCGAAGGTGCCATTGGAGACCGCCACAACTTAATTCTCGGACACGAGGCCGGCGGCGAAATTATTGAAATCGGAAGTGAAGTGAAGGATTTTAAAGTCGGTGACCGCGTGGTTATTCCGGCCATTACCCCGGACTGGCGTTCTCTTGCCTCCCAGGATGGCTACCCGCAGCACTCCAACGGAATGCTCTCGGGCTGGAAATTCTCCAACATTAAAGACGGGGTTTTCTCGGAAGGAATTCACATCAATGACGCCGACATGAACTTGGCAAAAATGCCCAAAAATATGCCTCTTGAACAGGCGGTTATGCTCTCCGACATGGCGTCGACCGGAATTCAGGGCGCAGAACTTGCCAACATTAAATCCGGAGCATCCGTCGCTGTTATCGGTATCGGGCCGGTCGGACTTATGGGTGTTGCCGGAGCTGCTATCCACGGCGCAGGCCGTCTCTTTGCGGTCGGAAACCGTAAAGTTTGTACGGACTTGGCTCTTGAATATGGTGCAACCGACATTGTCGACTACAAAAAAGGTGACATTGTCGAACAAATCTTAAAAGCAACAAATGGCAGAGGCGTTGATGCCACCATCATCGCCGGCGGCGACTCCAACGCGATTTTGGAAGCCGTGAAAATGACAAAGCCCGGCGGAACCATTTCCAACGTCAACTACTTCGGAAACGGCGAAACTCTTCCGATTCCGCGTGTGGAATGGGGTTGCGGCATGTCCCACAAAGACATTCGCGGCGGGCTCGTTGCCGGCGGACGCTTGAGAATGGAACGGATGATTGACCTTTGTACTTACAAGAGAATCGCTCCGGAAAAAATGGCAACCCACACCTTTGATGGGTTTAAAAACATCGAAAAAGCCCTTTTATTGATGAAAGAAAAGCCCAAAGACTTGATTAAACCGGTCGTTTTCATCGAGTAAAAAAAGAGCAAAGCATAGGATGAATCTTTAATTAAAAAACAAAATAAACTTCAGCCCGATGTTTTTCATCGGGCGTTGTTCATTTCTCCTTTTTTTTTCAAAAAATAGCATAAAAACGATTTCCCTTAAAAAACGATAGTGACAAAGCCAATATCATAAGTATTTATTTGTTAATATTATATTTTTCCGCCATTTTTTCATGATTTAAGAATTGGCTGCAACTGTTTACAATTTCAGAATTGCCGCAATCTGTTTGCGGTTTTGAACGTTGCCACAATCTGTTTGCGGTTTTGAGCGTTGCCACAATCTGTTTGCGGTTTTGAGCGTTGCTGCAATCTGTTGACGGTTTTGAGCGTTGCTGCAATCTGTTGACGGTTTTGAGCGTTGCTGCAATCTGTTGACGGTTTTGAGCGTTGCTGCAATCTGTTGACGGTTTTGAGCGTTGCTGCAATCTGTTGACGGTTTTGAGCGTTGCTGCAATCTGTTGACGGTTTTGAGCATTGCTGCAATCTGTTGACGGTTTTGAGCATTGCTGCAATCTGTTGACGGTTTTGAGCATTGCTGCAATCTGTTTGCGGTTTTGAGCGTTGCTGCAATTGTTTCAGCACATGTTTTCTTGTCAACTGGTATTTCCGATTAAATCAGATGCATTCTGCATCTGATTTAATCGGAACGATTCTTCGGGATAGGATAATAAATGTTTATTTTTGTTACTTTTGTTTCATCTCTTTTGCCTTCGTTTTCATTATTTTCGTGTTCATTATTTTCCATTCTTATCATTTTCATTCCGATCGTTTTCGTTTTTGGTTGTTTTGTTCCTTTTATTTCATAGAATTTCCAAAATGAATAAATTAATATACTCATTTTTATTTTTAAATAATAATATATCTTGAAAATGAGTGAATTGAGGAATATGATGAACAGCAAATATGAAACCATGGATTCAAAATCCATCGACAAAGACATTATTCAAAACCGGATGGATTTTATTCAAAAATCGCGGGAAGACAAAAACCTTGAAATTATTGAACTTGAACTCAATTCCGCGGATCAAATTTATAATAATATGGATCCCTCCCCGTTTTACGAGCGCGAACTCAACAACAATGCCGATCAATATATTTTTTCCGCGGTCGAAGAAGTGCCGCTTCGAAAAAAAATGCTTTTGGTAATTTACGCAAGAATCGACAAAGAACTGACGGAAAAAAAAGAAAACGTCGTCAAAGACGCGATTCATATGCATTTTGAGCGAAAAGCCAAATCTTTGGAACGGCAAATGCGCAAAAAAACAAAGACGGTCGGATACAGCACCATTCTCGGATTTATCTTCCTCGGATTTTGTTTGGCCGCTTCTTATTGGTTGACGGTGAATGCCGGCGATAATTCATTTTCTCAAGTCCTGGGACAAGGCCTGGCAGTCATCGGATGGGTCGTTCTTTGGAATCCGGTGGAATATCTCGTTTTTGACCGGTGGGAACCGCGAAAAGAAATCCGCCTCTGCAAAAAAATCAGCAAAACAGATATTGAAATCATTCCAATCAGTCGTGAATCGGATGAAAATAATAAATAAAAAGAAATAAAAAAATGGAAAAAAGAAATAAAAAACGAAAATGGAAAAAATAAAAAAATGAAAAGCGGTTTCATCCAAAAACAGCGGATTTAATCGCTTTCTTTCAAAATATTCAAGATTAAAGACTCCAATTCATCCCGGTTGACGCTTCTTTGTTCGTTTTCGGTCAAAACTTTGACATCATCAAACAAACGGTCGAAATCCGCATCCGAAAGCGTATACCCCATACTTTTGATAATCCCGGCCAACGCCTTTGTACCGGTGTGTTTTCCGACAATTAAATTCCGTTGTCCACCCACCATTTCCGGCAGGAATAATTCATACGTTCTCGGGTTTTCAAGAATGGCCGCAACGTGAATTCCTGATTCGTGGGAAAAAGCATTTTCCCCGACAACCGCTTTGTTAATCGCCGGAATGATTTTGGAAGAGCAAGCGACTTCTTTAGATAAATTCACCAAATTTTTCAAATCGTACCGCTCAAAACCATATTGGACACGCAGACCCACCAAAACCTCTTCCAGTGACGCATTTCCAGCTCGTTCTCCAATTCCGTTGACCGTCGTATGCAGCTGAAACGCTCCGGCTTCAGCGGCCGCCAAGGTATTTGCAACTGCCATTCCCAAATCATCATGACAATGAATGCAAATTTTCGTGTCAACCGCATTGTAAATTTTGTCCACCAAATATTTGGCGGTGGTCGGATTTAAAATCCCGATCGTGTCGGCAATGCTGACATAATCCACTTTTCTCTCTTCCGCTTGCTTAAACGCGCTGATGAGGCGGTCAACCGGCGTCCGTGTCGCGTCTTCCGCCGCGAAACGAACCCCAAGACCGTGGTCTTTGGCATATTCAATGGCATCCATCGCAACGCCCAACATTTCATCCAATTCCTTATGGTATTTGTATTTCAAATGCAGATCCGACATCGCCAAAAACACGCTGACAATGTCCACATCACAATCCAGTGCGATTTCCACATCTTTTTTGGTGGACCGGCAAAGACAGCAAATTTTCGCGTCCAGACCCATTTGGGAAATACTTTTGACAATATCTTTTTCCGAGTCGGAAACCACCGGAAATCCGGCTTCAATCACTTCAATTCCGATTTCATCCAAGTGAGACGCAATCGACATTTTTTGTTCTTTGGAAAAAGCAACCCCGGGTGTCTGTTCGCCATCGCGAAGCGTGACGTCGCAAATCTCAATATCGATTTTTCGGATGTCAACAAAGTCCATCAGTTTGTTGCGGCAATATTCCGGATAATGTTCATCATTTTGCATTTCGAAATTCAGCCCTTTGTTTTTGAATAGTTTTTCTCAATTTTATTCTATTTTATTCTAATTTTTAATTTTTTTTAATATTTAGTATTATTTTCAGCTTTAATTATAATTATTGAAAAGTAAGTATAAGAAAAATACCGGATATTTATGTCTTTTCCAAGAACTTTTTTAAATATTTATGAAAAAATGTATGAAAGAACATGAAAAAATAAAAAATAAAAATATGGAAAATAAGAAATAAGAAGAATAAGAAAAATGGATTAAACATCCGGCACTTGTGTTTGTATTTTATTTTTTTCCATTTCTGCCAACTGTTTTCTTTCCAAATATTCTTCTTCGATTTCTTCTTTTTCAAATTTGTCCAAAAATTTCGGGAACGGAATAAAACCGCTGATTAATGCTGCGACCGTCAACGGAATTAAAAATCCGAGCGGGAAGAACGCGACAAATAAAATCACGGTTGCCGCCGGTTTTTTCAAAATGACCGTAACCAAAGAAACGGACACAATCGCCGCACAAAAAGCCGGTTCCAACGGAAAAATGGAAGAAACCGCATATCCAAGAGTCATTCCCGCAAAAATCGCCGGGAAGATTTGACCGCCGCGCCATCCGGACATGATACAAAACCGGGTGAGAAACAATTTTGCCAAAACAATCAGAAGCAATGTCAATGCCGTCAGTGACATCCAATTCGCCGCCATTTCTCCGATTTGAACTTCTCCGGAAAAAAGCGTATACGGAAAAATCATTCCAAGAATCCCGAGTGCAAGCCCGCCCAAAATCGCCGTCAGAATTTTATGATTTTTCAGCGGCCGAAGAATGATTTTGATGATATAGCCGAAAACGGAATAAATCCATGCAAAAAAAACGCCCAACAAAACGAGCGGTACAAGAGCTAAAATTTCATTCCAGCCGAATGATACGGAATCATACCGGTAAAATCCGCCGAGCGGGAACCAATGCGAAAGCAGGAAATAAGTTCCAAAACCGGCAATGGCCGCGATTAAATATAAATAAATTTTTGATTTTTTCGGAAGGACAAAAGATTCTTCCTCTTTTAAAATTTGCCTGAAATTTTCCTCAAATTCAAATTTTTCAGATTCAAAATGATTGGGTTCGGATTTTCCAAATTCAGATTTGTGCATGCTCTTTTCATTTGAATTTGTGTCATGAAATTCGGATTTGAATTTTTTGGTTTCCACTTTTTGAATAAAAAGGGAATTGGCTTCTTCCTCTTCCTCCACCGTTTTGGCGACACCAAAAAACGGAGAGCCGAAAATGGTTCCAAGAGTTGCCGCCATTCCAATTTCAGACAACGCCTGAATGGTTTTGGCCGAAGCTTTGACGTGGTCGCCAATCCATGTACATAATCCTCCGAGAATGCCGGCAAGACCTGCTTCCGGGCCGATGCTGCCACCAAAAATCAGCGGGAGAAACGCACAAAGAACAATAACCGGCAAATTTTTGTATTCAATTCTTTTGCTCTCTTTAGCTTCCAAAAGAACAACCGAAAGCGTCGGCGGCAAATTACCATATATTTTTTTGGTGATTCCAACCAAGAGACCGCCGATTAAACAAATGACAATCGGATAATATGCAAAATCAATATGAGACGGAATATCCACCCATAAAAATTGAATGCCCAAATTCATCAATTTTAAAAATAAAAAAGTCACAATTCCCGTAAAAGCGCCCAAAAATAAAGCATAAAGAGCAAAAACAAGATTACTTTTTATGCTGCCGTTCATTCTTTAATCCTCCGAACAATCCGATAATATTTTATTATTTTATTTTATTTTATTTTATAAGATTTTTTTATAATTTATTTTTTAATGACTTGTTATTTTATAATTCTTTTATAATTTATTCTGTTTTTAATTATTTGGATTCAATGGACGCGTTAATAGCAATTTCGGCAATGTTCATGCTGTAATCTCCGATTCTTCCGATACTGTCCATGACAATGCGAAGAGCCAGCGCGTTTTCAAAAGACAATTCGGTCGGATTATCAAATTTATCGCGGTTGAATTTGCTGATGAGCATATTCATTGTTTTCTGATTTTCGATGGCTTGGTTGGCCAACTTGGCGTTGGAGCTGTAAAGCGCATCCATCGCTTTTTCCGATGTTTGTTTAGCCAGCAAGCTGATTTTTTCAATTTCGCCTAAGGTTTCGGCATTAAATTTGGGTTTCATGGTCAACACCACGCGCGCGATTTTTTGGGAGTGGTCGGCGATTCTTTCAATCGGTGCGGACGCCATCCTATAATCATGATATTCCTCAACCGTTGCCTCACTGGTATCCAAAAAGTCGGTCCCGCAAAGAATGGACTTGAATTGTTTTGAAATCACCAAATAGAGGCGGTCCACTTCATCATCCCGCTCATCGACATCGGTGGCCAGATCCAAATCACAGGTTTTTAAGGAAATAATCGCATCACAGAACATGGAATTGGAAATCAGATACATCCGCTGAATTGCTTTTTTGATGGACAGATCGTTGGGATTGAGCAAATCCTGAACCAAAACACTGTTAGAGTTTTCTTCAATAATTTCAGGACCGATTAATTTGTAGCAAATGGTGCGCAGAATCTTTTTTTGTTCGGCCATGATTTTGGGAGACACGAATTCAATAATATCATAGCCGGCTAAATAAGCAGCAATGAAATCGCGTTCTAAAGCTTGTCCGGTAATGTTGGTGATATCAATGGTTTTTTTTCGAATCGGCTTTGAGTCGATGGTCGGGCAAATTAATAATTTCCCATCCGGCTGCGGTTGAATTCCGACCCGAATTCCGGCGGAAATTCCGACTTTGTCCGCCCATTGTTTGGGAAGGGAAATAATATAGGTTGAGCCTCCTGTTTGCTGTACTTTTCTGGTCTCCATAATTTGTCTCCATTTTTTGCATCAGTTCTAAAATAATAATCAAATAATAATCAAAAAAATAATAAATAATAAAAAACTAAAAAATAAAATTGATTTTAGAAGGGGATAAAATGTTTGAATCTATATATATTTTGATAATTTACATATATCTTTGATGAAAATAAATTATTTCTATAAAATAACATTATGTTTTAAAAAAAGGCATATTTAAAAGTACAAACCATGTTTTCGTTGGTTTTTTATCTTTTTCTGTTTGCTTTTCTTGTTTTTCTGATTTTTCTGATTTTTCTTGCAGAGAGATTTTATAATTTCTTTTCCTTACTTTGTTTTATGATTCAGAAGGGATATGGGTGCGCTTTTGGAGGCGGAACAATAATTAATGCCATCGCATCCAAAAAAGGTTCGGCGTTTGCGACGGAAATGAAAACATATGCGCAAGTGATTATTTCCGATTCAAAGAACGGAAACAAAAAAATATCCGGCCGGAATTTGAATGACCCGGACATGAATCCGTATTTAATGGAGCGGTGCGTGGAACTTGTTTTGGAGCGGTTCGATTGCAAAAAGACGGCGGAAGTTTGGACAAAAAGTGACATTCCGGCAGCCGGCGGTCTTAAAAGCAGCAGTGCGGCGGCAAACGCGTGTGTCATGGCGGCTTTGGACGCGCTCGGCATCCAAGTCCAGGATCCCGATTTTGAATATAAATCTCACACCGACTCCCAATCCAACACTCAACCCAACACCCAACCCAACTCCACATCCGGTTTGACCATTGACCCGTTGGATGTTGTAAAATTGGGCGTTTCTGCCGCCAAAGATGCGAAAGTCACGATCACCGGCGCTTTTGACGACGCTTGCGCATCGTTTTTTGGAGGTGTCGTTTTAACCGATAATTCAAAGATGCACCTCCTCAAAAGAGAGGAATTTCACTATGACGTTTTGATTTTAAGCCCGGATTTTTTGGTTCACAGTTCCCAAACAAATGTCCAACGGTCGGTTTTGATGAAAGATCTGGTGGACATAGCATTTGATTTGGCATCGGCCGGCTTGTATGAAAAAGCAATGAAACTCAACGGTCTTTTGTATTGCGCAGCACTCGGTTTTGACCCGAAGCCGGCGGTTTTTTGTATGGAAGCCGGACAAAACTTTGGAATCGTCTCCGGACTTTCTGGAACAGGACCTTCTTTTACAGCTCTTTTCCCACCGACAAGAGAAAACGAAACACAAAAATCCAAAGAAATCCTCCAAATCCGGCAAAATGTCAAAGAAGGCTGGAATTTAATGTGCCCAAAGAGCCGTATTTTTGAAACAAAAACATGCAACAGAAACGCTGTTTTTGAAAGTTCTCTTTTTTCTGAAAAAATGAAATTGGAAAAAAAAGATTTAATAAATTGTGCATGAAAAATTATAAAGAGATTGATTTTCGGAGTTTTTCAGATTGACGATTGTATTGGGAATTGAAGGAACTGCCTGGAATTTGAGTGCGGCGGTTGTGGATGGAACAGATGTTTTGGTCGAAGTGACGCACACATACCGTCCGGCATCCGGCGGAATTCACCCGCGAGAGGCTGCTCAGCACCATGCGGCACACATCGGTGAAGTCATCGACGCGGTTTTTGCGGAACTGGAAGCAAAAGGCATTTCCCGAAATGAAATTGATGCCGTCGCATTTTCGCGGGGACCGGGTTTGGGTCCGTGCCTTCGGATTGTCGCGACCGCCGCGCGCATGATTTCTCAAATCCTTCAAAAACCGCTGGTCGGCGTCAACCATTGTGTGGCGCACATTGAAGTCGGAATTTGGAAAACGGAAGCGACGGATCCGGTTGTGTTGTATGTCAGCGGTGCTAATTCTCAAGTTCTTTCCTATCAAGACGGCGCCTACCGCGTCCTTGGAGAAACTTTAGATATCGGTCTTGGGAATTCACTGGACAAATTTGCGCGATCGGCCGGACTGCCGCACCCGGGAGGACCATTGATTGAAAAATACGCGAAAGACGCAACCTGCTACCTTGAACTTCCTTACACCGTCAAAGGCATGGATTTCTTTTTTTCAGGGCTTTCGACGGCAGCCACTCGTCTTTTAAATGAAAATAAAATGCCTGAAAAAGGATGTAAAACACCTGAAAAAGGATGCAAATCCGCGTCCAATGAATTTAATGAGGAGTTTTTGGCCAACATTTGTCATTCTTATCAGGAAACCGCTTTTGCAATGGCGGTTGAGGTGACGGAGAGGGCGTTGGCGCACACGGGAAAGTCAGAAGTTTTATTGGCCGGCGGCGTCGGAGCGAATTCGAGACTTCGGGAAATGTTTGATTGCATGTGCCAAGAGCGCGGCGCCCGCTTTTATGTCCCGGAAAAAAGATTTATGGGGGACAACGGCGCGATGATTGCATACACCGGACTTTTGATGTACAAAGCCGGAGACGTCCTTTCTTTGGAGGAATCGACCGTTGACGCCGGCTTTCGGGCAGATTATGTTTCCGTGACGTGGAAAAATAAAAATCCGGTTCATGTGGAGGCGGAAATTCAAAAGATGAGAAACGGCGCTGAAGCCGTCATTTCTGTGGAGCCGGGGGTATTCGGAGGCGGATTTGATCCTGCGACATCCATCCCCTTTCCGGCCGAATTGAAGTCCTTCGGCTTTGAAATTCCAAAAAGAAAAATGATAATCAAGGAACGTATTTCAAAAGGATACCGGTTGGATATTTTAGACAGCCGGATTCGAAAGGAACGGACGAAAATTGAAGTCCGCATGATGACGGAAGCGCGCCGCGCCGGAGTTTTGACGCCGGTTGTCTACGGCGTTATGGAGGCGTCCATTCACATGGAACTCATTGACGGAATTCCGCTGAAATTCGTCATTTCAAAATTCGAATCCAATGATGTTTTTTTGGAAAAATCAGGGATTGAAGTCGGAAAAATGGTTGGAAAACTGCATGCGGCAAATATAATCCACGGAGATTTAACGACATCGAATATGATTTATATCGGCGCAAATGATGCAAAAAGTATGGAAAAGGATGCCGATGCTTTTAAAATTTATCTGATTGATTTCGGACTTTCGGCGACTGATAAAACAATTGAGGCAAAAGGTGTTGATGTTCATGTTTTGTTCCGGACGCTGGAGAGTTCTTACAGAAATGCGGACAAGTTGATTGCGGCGTTTTCAAAAGGGTACGCGTCTGAATTTAAGAATGCGGACAGCGTCTTAAAAAGAACGGAAGAAATCAAGTTAAGAGGGCGTTACATTTAATTCGGCCGGCCGGCAGACAACCGAAAGTCCTTGTAAACAGTTTCAAGCGACTGATAAGAAGCAAAGAAGAAAAAAAGAAAAAAAGGTGGATTTTATGACAAACCAAAACAATACCGGTCAATCCTATTCTGAAAAGTATTCGAATCAACCACAAGAGAATCAACCACAAGAGAATCAATCAAAAGATCCGGTTCAAAAGATTGTTTTTGTGACGGGAAATTCCGGAAAATTTCATGAAATTCGTGCGGTTTTGGCGGATTTCGGAATTGAAGTGATTCAAAACAAAAGCGATTATCCGGAAATTCAGGCGGATGATTTGGAGCCGATCGCGGCGGAAAGTGCGCGAGCCGCAGCCAACGATTTAAAAATTCCGGTAATGGTCGACGATTCCGGTCTTTTCATTCAGGCACTTAACGGCTTTCCTGGCCCGTATTCCCGTTTTGTGGAAGACCATCTCGGGAATGCACGCGTTTTAAAGCTGATGGATGGAGAACAAAATCGTGCGGCTTATTTCAAAACCGTGATTGCTTTTTGTAAACCCGGTGAAGAACCACTCACTTTTTCAGGAACGGTGGATGGAAAAATATCCTACGATGAGCGGGGAGACGGTGGTTTTGGATTTGACCCGATTTTTGACTACAATGGAAAAACATTCGGTGAACTGGGGACAGAATTTAAAAATATGATTTCTCACAGGCGGCGCGCGCTGGATCAATTTTTGGAATATTTGAAAAAATCCGTGGAATGATCTTTTACTAAAATTTATAAAAATCAGGTCCACCGCTTTTATTTTGGCTGCGGTTTTTAAATTTCACAATTTGCTACGATCTGTTTACAGTTATAGAATTGCTGCCGCCGCGAGCGTTATGGCGACAAATTTTTAAAAAATCAACACAAAGAAGGGGGAACTTTTCTTCAACAAAATACAAATCTTTGGGTTTATTTCCAATTTTAGCGCTGCTGCAACCGTTGATGGTTTTGAGCTTGCTGCATTTTGTTTCCATCCACACATCTATTCAAAATAATTAATTCAAAAAATTCGAGATGCGAAGCATCTCGAATTTTTTAGAAGGTTTTCTTGGACTCGGAATAATAATTGTTTTGAATTATTCGGACTCGGAAAATAGTTTCATTTTCGTTTTTTATTCTCTTTCTTTAAAATTCATCATTCGAGCCGCATTCAAAACCGCAATTAACGTAACACCGACGTCCGCAAAGACCGCTTCCCACATTGTCGCGATTCCAAACGCGCCGAGAAGCAAAAAAATGCCTTTGACCGCAAAGGCGAAAAGAATATTTTGCCAAACAATCCGGATGGTTTGTTTGGAAATCTTAAACGCCGTGACCAGTTGAGATGGTTTTCCGTGCATTAAAACGACATCTGCCGCCTCAATGGCAGCATCCGATCCGATTCCGCCCATCGCAATTCCAATGTCCGCCCGCGCCAAAACAGGCGCATCGTTGATACCGTCGCCGACAAATGCAATCTTATTTTTATTCTTGCTTTTATTTTCATTATTGCTTTTTGTTTCATTTTCGTTTTTATTTTCATTATTGCTTTTTGTTTCATTTTCGTTTTTGTTTTCATGACCGATTTGGTGTTCCCGTTCGATTTTTTCCAACATTTCCACTTTCTGGTCCGGCAAAAGCTCACTGTAAACCCGGTCTATTCCCAAATGTGTAGAACAGGCATCTCCGACACTTTTTTTATCGCCGGTCAACATAATGATTTCTGAAATTCCCGCTTTTTTCAAATCCGAAATCGTTTGCTTGCTGTCCTCTTTAACCGCATCCGAAATAATGATTTTTCCGGCATAAACACCATCAATCGCAACGAATACATACGTTTGAACGTCGCCTGCGAAAAACTCATTCGGACCTAATTTCATCCTCGGATGAATGTTTTGAAACTCTGCGACATTGATATTTTCCTGCCGCATAAATTTTTCATTTCCGACCCATATCGTTTTTGAGTCGGTTTTAGCTTTGACCCCCAATCCGGAAAATTCCGTGTAATCAAAAACCGGCGTGTCTTTAAATTCGGATAACGGACAGGATTTTTGACAAGCCCGTTCAATGGAAAGCGCAATCGGATGTGTTGAAAAAGATTCAACAGCCGCACTGTAAAATAAAACATCCTCTTTGGAAAAACCATTTTCCGGCTGAATTTGAACAACTTCAAAAACACCTTTTGTCAAAGTCCCTGTCTTGTCAAACACGACCGTTTTGACGCTGTTTAAACCTTCCAAATAGTTGCTTCCTTTCACTAAAATTCCATGCTTGGACGCTGCCCCGATGCCGCCGAAGTAGCCGAGCGGAATGGAAATAACCAAGGCACATGGACAAGAAATGACTAAAAACACAAGCCCGCGATAAACCCATTCATTCAGCGTGGCATCCGGCAAAAGAAGTGGCGGGGCAAAGGAGATCAATGCCGCTAAAACGACAACAACCGGCGTGTAATAGCGGGAAAATTTTGTAATAAATTTCTCGGTCGGCGCTTTTTTAGACGACGCGTTTTCCACCATTTCCAAGATTTTGGAAACGGTTGAGTCTTCGTACGGCTTCTCGACTTGAACCAACAGCATTTTGTTTTGGTTAATGGAGCCGGACAAAACCAAATCTCCGGGGCGAAGTGTTCTTGGAACCGATTCCCCGGTCAGCGCGGAAGTGTCAACCAACGACTCTCCGGAAATGATTTTTCCATCCAAGGGAACCTTCTCGCCGGGCTTAATCAAAATCGTGCTGCCGACGGAAACTTCTTGTGAAGAAACACGCAAGAAGGCGCCCGAATCCAATTTTAAATTGGCATGGTCCGGACGAATGTTCATCAATTCCGAAATGGATTTGCGGGATTTTTTAACGGCCGCTTCTTGGAAAAATTCCCCGACTTGGTAAAAAAGCATCACAGCAACGGATTCCGGAAATTCCCCGATGACAAAAGCTCCCAAGGTTGCGATCGCCATCAAAAAGTTTTCATCAAAAACCTGGCCTTTGGAAATGCCCCGGATTGCGTTGAGGACGACGTCTCCGCCGACTAAAATGTAGCTGATAACAAACAATCCGAATTCAAAGAGATAGGAAAAATGCGAAGTCTCCGGCGTTGCCGAATCCAAAACGTGGGAAAAGTGCAGAGCGATGCCGATTAAAAATAATATGGCACCGGCACTGATGCGTACAAATTTTTTCTTGTCCACCAGTTCAAAAAACCGTTCGATTTTGGATTTTTGAGGCCGGGAATCCGTTTCGTCCAAAAATACCGCCTCAACCGTATTTTCATCAACGGCTGATTTTATTTTTTTCGGAGTGGAAGTCATTCCGCCTAATGAAATAACATCTGCTTTTGGTTTTTTATTTTCAATTTTATTTTCATTTCGGTTTTCATTCTGATTTTCATTCTGATTTTCAATTTTATCTCCGGAAATGCTGCATGTCATCGGTTTTTGAGAAGATGCTCCCGCCGGAACCGGACGTTTTTCTCCTTTTTTCTTTTCAATAACCTTTACGTGAGACTCGATGGATTTCACAATTTTTTCAATTTCCAAAAAGTGGTCGGCAGAATCTTCCTGCAGGACAATCAAAGTCGCCGTCATGAAATTGACAGTTGCCTCCGTTATTCCCGGGATTTTTGAGATGGCGGACTCAATTTTTCCGGCGCAGTTGGCACAACCAAGCCCGTCCAAAATATATTCTTTTTTTTGAATCATCTGAATTACCGATTTTATTTATTCGTTGTTTTTATTTTTGAACATTATTCATAACTATTTTTAAAAAAGTAATACGAATTCTTAATAAAAATGGATACTATATAAATTTGCCGAATTCGAGTGTTAAAAAACAATAGCATTCGTAACAAAAAGTAAAACAAACAGATAATGATTTATTGCTGAAATGTTTTTTGAAAAAAGGAATAAGGAATAAAAAAGGAAATAAATAGTAAAATAAAAAATACGTTTTCATTATAGAAATATTTGAAATAATTACGATTATTTATTTTAGAATCATTTCCATATTATTAAAAAATTGTTTAACATCTTCATGAATTTCATCAACTTTCATTTTTGATGCTAATCTTACTTTTGTTACACTAATTCCACAAACGTTTCTTATTTGGTGAAATAACGAATCACTGTCTTCAAATAACATTTTTTTCCCATCTAATGTTTCAAAAAGTCTCGCTTTTACATTTTCCCATGTTGAATTTGGTGGTAAAATGAGGTTTTGGCTTACAAAAAAAGAATCAATAATAACTTCACATTCTTGTGTATACAATGCCGCATCTTCTTGAATTACACGTTTCCATGCATCAGGAACGAAAAAATAACTATCAATATTTTTCCGTTTCCATTCATTACAAACAATCTGACCTTGTGGCATATTCATTGGATTTAAATCATTATCCAACAACAAAATGCGTTTTAAATCTGTATTTATCTGTTTTAATGCAGTATAATGTTTTTTAGATTTTTCATTCATTTCTTTTTTTGTAGTTCCACCAAGAATGTATGGATAAAATTTTACGTAACAATCTGATTTATTCAGTACATCTGCCCAAGATGATAATATTCGTTCATCATCCTCTCCCTCAACATATAGGATATATGGAGAATCTTGAGTACGAATTATGTCTATATTATCAATATCACTAAGAGCTTGAATTATCTCTTCATTATTTTCAATACGTTTTGGTCTTCCAGACATGATTGAAATAATCGAATTTGTATCAACACCTTTTATAAATTCTTCTGAATGTGAGGCAATTAAAAATTGAATATTTGTCTCTGCACTTTTTTGTTTGAAATAATTGACAACTTGTCTTTGAAGATTTACATGAAGATGTGCATCCGGTTCGTCAAAAAGAATAGTTGTTACACCCTTATATCCATGAAAAAACGCTAAAATCGTTAAAATCTGATGAAAGCCACTGCCACCAGAAATAATATCGAAGACTCTTTTTATTTTTGATTTTATTTTATATTCAACTGTAATCTCCGTACTAATTCCTTTTTTATATTCAGGAGGTAACAATTCAACATCAAACCATTTTTTAATTTGGGAATTAATTTCATTCCATTCTTTGTTTTCTACAACGGGTATTTCCTGATCCACTACACGATAAAGCAAGTTTCTGAGGACAGAACCCGGTTGTGCTTTTCCAACGTTTTGACGAATATTTCCATCATCAAGCCATTTTTCGTTTGTTTCTAAACCAGAAAACGGAGGAACATAAACTATCCGTGGTAGTTCATTTTCTTGGTCTAATTTTTTGAATTTACTCCATCCGATTTCAGGTTTTGCATAAACTGATTGTGGTGAAACATAATTTAATAATATGTTTAAATTTTTTTCAGCACCTGTTCCGTTTCTCCAAAAAACATTAATTTCAATATATACCGGTGTATTTTTTGTTGTTGTTTTGACAAGCCTATCTGTCCATAACAAATTAAATTCTGGTAAAGGTAAAGCTGTAAAATTTGGCAAAATTAATTGAATTGAACGTGTATCTCCGCTTTTATCTTCTATTCGAAATAAATCCACACAATATTGCCATATTGCTAGAGCTTGAAGTGCTGTACTTTTTCCACTATTGTTTGCTCCAACAATAATATCAAATTGGTCAAATTCAAATGTCTCTTCTTTTATTTTTTTGAAATTTTTGAGGACAAGTTTGTGTATCATATTTTTCCCATAATATTTTTTAAAATAATTAAAATAAAAACAAAATAAACAATGCATTTTTTATATTAAATATTTAGCATTATTAGTTAACTGACAAATTTTTTGTATCGATTTTTATCTTCCAAGTCTTGCGTGAGCGCGTGCCAAATGTCCGGCGGCCTGAGCCGCCACGAGGGAAAGCTCGCCGGCCAAAACCGCCGCCGCAACAATTTCCGAAAGCGCGAGCGCATTTTCTCCCGGGATATTTCCGGCGCCGGCAACGCCGAGAAGTTTTAGACATTCCTGCTGTGTCGCAACCGATGTTCCGCCGCCGACGGTTCCGACTTCAACGGCCGGCAACGTGACCGAACAAATCAGTCCGCCATCGTCTGAAAAGTCCATTTCTGTCACACAAAGGCTTCCCTCCACGACATGCGCAGGATCTTGGCCGCAGGCCAAAAAAAGAGCCGCAACAATGTTTGCGGCATGCGCGTTAAATCCAAGAGAGCCGGCCCGCATGGATCCGAGGAAGTTTTTTCGATAATTGACATCAAACATCGCTTCCGGCGTGCATTTTAATGTTTCCTGAATCAAGGATTTGGAGAGACAAACTTCAGCAACGACGGTTTTTCCGCGGCCGAGAATTGCGTTAATGGCGGACGGTTTTTTGTCGGTACACATGTTTCCGGACAGAGAAACGCATTCGACGCCGGTTTCATCGGCAATCATTTGTGTGATCGCTTCGGATGCGATCGTAATCATGTTCATACCCATCGCGTCTTTGGTATCAAAACCAAGCCGTAGATGAACGTTATTACCGCTGACAAACGGGCTGATGTCTAAGAATTCGCCAAATCTGGTTGTTGCGTCCGCTGTCTTTTTTATTTTGTCAAACGTTTCGGGAAGCATGACCCAGTCATAAAACTTCTTTGTTTCCAAAAGGCTGTTAAATTTAAAAACGGGCGCGCGCGTCATCATGTTTTTAAAGACCCGAACGGTTGCGCCGCCGGATTTTGTGATAATGGAACAACCGCGGTTGACACTGGCCACAAGCGCGCCTTCTGTAGTTGCCAGCGGTAAATAATATTTTCCGGCGGCATATTCACCATGGATGATGATTTCGCCGGCCACGCCCAGTGGAAGTTGAATGGCGCCAATCATGTTTTCAACATTTTTTTTGCCGACTTGACCGGAATCAAACGTGTACGTAGAAATATGGTCGAGCGACACATTTTTTTCGGATTCCAAAAAGGCGCGCCGAAGTTTTGCGGAATCATCTTTGCCCAAAAACTCTTCGATTTTACGCAGAGAGATTTCACCCGAAACCATCTTGCAAAGAAGTTCTTGCTCTTCTTTTGTCAGCTTTTCTGTTGTCGACATTTTTATTCAATCCTTCGTAAATTATTGATTGTAATGATTTTAATGATTTCAATGAGTTCAATGATTGTAATTATTGATAATTATGATGAAAAATATCTAAATTCATAAAAAGGTAATGGATAAGAAAGAATTCGTCCGTAAAAATTCCTACGCTTCGCTTCGGAATTTTTCAAAAGGCGGGGGGACAACTTGCCGCCGGAATCCGCTTGCTCGAATAACTCCCACCGGTTACAAAAAATAAGAAATAATAGCGATATGATTTTTCCCAACAAGGCAGCGGCAAAATGAAAAAATGCCTGACTGCAACTTTTTGAATAAAAGTAAAAAAACGGGGAATGAGCTTTTATTAAAAAGTCAAAAAAAAATTCACGAAAAATCAAAAGAAGAAGAGTGAGACGAAAAAACAAAAACAAAAAAACAAAAAATAAAACAAAGCCGGCAAAAGCCGGCGATGTTTATTTTTAAAATGAATCAGGCATTTTTGGATTTCTTGGCATCTTTTTTAATTTTACTCAACGCGTAATAGTAGCCGAAGAACCACCCGATAATCAAAGCGCCGATCGCTCCCTGAAGACAGAAGAGCAAGCTTTCGGTTTCACCGCCGGGCGGCTCCCAAAGAGGCTCTGCAATCGGTTCATAATCCGGATTGATTTCATTAATGTAGTCTTCCGCTTGGCCGTCCGCGCCGCCAAATTCCGAATCGGAAATGAAGGTTTGGTAGACGAAAAAGATCGCAAACGCCAAAAGGACAAGAATTAAAAGATATTCGAGTTTGAATTTCATTGTTGATTCCTCCCTTCTCCTCAGACCGCATCGGGTGCTGTCATTTTATTCAACTGCTCTTCAGAAACGGTGCCGGTTTTAACCAAGAAATCACCTTTTACTTTGGCGATGTATTTGATGGCAACCGCGATAATTAATCCTTCAATGACGGCCAGCGGGATTTGAGTGATTGCGAAAATGCCGAGGAAGGCAACAAATTGCTGAAGAATCGAACTGATTCCGCCATCAAATCCGAAAGCGAGCGCCAATTGAAGGGAGGTCAAAACGTAGGTGGCCAAATCGGCGACAAATGCCGCGATGAACACATTAACGTAGACATTCATCTTGGTTTTTTGCAGGAATTTGTAACAGCCGTAGGCCAAAAGCGGGCCGAAAAATCCCATCGAGAAACAGTTGGCGCCAAGCGTTGTTAAGCCGCCGTGTGCCAGCAAAAGTGCCTGGAAAAGAAGAACGATGGCGGACAAAACGGCTGTGATAAACGGTCCGAAAACTATCGATGAAAGTCCCGTTCCGGTTGGATGGGAAGAGGATCCCGTGACGGACGGAAGTTTTAAACTGGACAATACGAAAATAAATGCGCCGGAGACGGCCAAAAGCGGCAAAACTTCGCGGTTGGACCGGACCAATTTGTTGAGCTGATAAATACCAACGCCCAAAACAATAAAGGTTAAAATCCACCAAAAAGCCGCCCATTCAACGGGAAGATATCCTTCCATGATGTGCATGTTTTTCTGACTCCTGTATTTTTGAAATAAATGTATTTGTATTCATAAAATTCTAACGAAAGCCATAATGAAAACTCAAAACAACAAACATTTGTAAATCATTTGACAAATTATTGACAACCATTTTGACAAATTATTGACAACCATTTTGACAAATTATTGACAACCATTTTGACAAATTTTTGACAATCATTTGATAAATTATTGACAAATGAATTGAGTATTGACAAATTTTTGACAAAAAATTTTGACAAACAGACATTTTTTTGTTTACAAAAACAATATTATTGGATTTCATTTGGATTGGGTTTTATCGGGACAAATCAGACTTATCAGACTTATCAGACTTATCAGACTTATCAGACTTATCAGACTTATCAGACTTATCAGACTTATCAAATAAATCCGATGGATTGAGCCCGATCAGATTTTAGTTCACCAGACATCTTTTTTCATTTAAAGTTCATTTTTTTGATTTTTTCAACATTAAATCGAAATTAAAAACCATGTCAAGGAACATACAATGTAATATAAAACCAATTCAATTGTTTTTCAACATGTGAGAGTGAATAGGCTTCTCTTTCCATATAAAGACCTTAGATTTGAATAACATTTGTTACCATTTTAGGCAATATATGTATTATTTGAAAAAATAAAAACAGATTGCTCAACAGTTAAAAAATAAAATATTCAGGCAAACTCAAAAAAATGAAGAAAATCAAATTTTTCCAAAGGAAAAGATATAAAATAAAACAGAGTGATTTAGAAGTTTACTTTTCAAACGTGAAAGGGAAATCAAATTAAATCAAATTTAAATGATAAAACGACGGTAAAATGATAAAGTCGGTAGATTATGCAAATGATGACACGTTCACCGGATGAACCATAATATTTATTCATAAAAACATCCTTCATTTGTGCTACTCAACTGCAGCTCAACTTTTATTATTCATTGTCAATCAAATTCAAATCATTCAAATTCAAATCATTCAAATTCAAATCATTCAAATTCAAGATTGATTCATTCAATTCATATATTTCAGAATCATAAAAAACATTGGTGAAAATCAAATGCGTGAACTTATCGGCGTCAGCGGCGGACCTACCAAACCGGAGATCGTTGCCGTTTCTCTTTTCAAGCTGGATATCCGGGATGGAGATGTTTTTGCAGATGTCGGCTGCGGAACCGGTTAGATCTCCATTGAGGCTACCCGCCTTGCGGACAATTTAAAAATATACGCGATGGACGCCCGTTTGGCTGCGACCGATGTAGCCACTCAAAATTTTAAAAATTTCGGCATTTGCGCCGAGGTGATTTTGGGTGAGTCCGCCGACGTTTTAAGCGGCCTGGACAGAGTCGACTGCGCGTTTGTCGGAGGAACCAAAAACATTACCGCCGTTTTGGATATGTTGGTCAAAAAGGGTGCCCGATCGATTGTCGTAAACGCCGTCCGGATTGAAACCGTTGTCCGGGTAATTGAACATATGAAAAAACTCGGCATTTATGACGAAACGGTGCATATTATCGCTTCCAAAAGCGAAGAACTGACCGGGGAAACCATGTTTAAGCCGGAAAATCCGGTCTACATCATGTCCGCCAAAAGAAAAGAAAAACAGTAATACACCAACATAAAACAACAGCATAAAACAACAGCATAGATATCGTTTACCCGTTATCATTTTAATTTAAATTTATCAACTCCTCTCATCATTAATTTGTTTTTATCATTTGTTCCTATCATGTTTTTATCATTTTACCGAATAATTCTGAAAATTCTAAATCTAAATATCGTGGAGAATAAAAATGTTATATGGTGTCGGATTGGGTCCGGGTGACCCGGAATTGCTCACGGTGAAAGCGGTCAACATTTTAAAAGAAAGCGTGAAAGTTTTCGTTCCGGGAGAAATGGCAGCGGATTTGGTCCGCCCGTACGTGACAGAGGAACCCGAAATTTTGGAGTTTCCGATGATTTACGACAAGGAAAAACTCAATGAAATCTGGACAAAAAATGCTCAACAGGTTGCGGAATATGCCAAAAAGGGAACCGTCGCCTTTTGCCTCATCGGAGATCCGAACTTTTTTTCCACCTTTACGCATCTGAAAAAAGTGATGGCGGAAGTTGCGCCGGATGTGAAGACGGCAACCGTCCCTGGAATCAGTTCCATCACGTCTTGCGTTTCTCAAATGGGTGTCGCCGTCGAATCTTCTTTTGAGGTTCACGATGGGTCCGACATTGGATACATGATTCACTTAAAAGCCCGAAAACCCCGGGAAATCATGAATAAATTCAAAAAACAAGGTTATGAGGACTTTATTTTTGCGGAACGCCTTTTCTCGGACCGGGAAATTATTATCAAAGAACAAGACAAAATCCCGGAAGAAGGAAACTATTTCAGCATCATGTACGCAAAAAAAATGAACCAAAACAATGGCGAGGAATGAGTTATGATAAGCCCGGAAAAGAAAAGCAAAAGTGAGAAAAACAAAAATGAGAAAAACATGCAAAATGTGATAAATACGAAAAGCCAGCCCAAAAGCCAACCGAAAAAAGACAAAAAAACAGGTTCAAAGAAAGTCAATAATGAGATTTATATTGTCGGTGCCGGTCCCGGCGACGAAAAATTAATTACCGTCAAGGGACGGGAATTGCTCAAAAAAGCTGATTTGGTCATTTATGCGGGATCGCTTGTCAACCCGAAAGTGTTGGAATACACAAAGGGAGAATGTGTTGACAGCTACGGCCTTACGCTGGATGAAACCACAAAACTCACGGTCGACGCGGTCAATGCCGGCAAACGCGTGGTTCGCCTTCACAGCGGCGACCCGGCGCTTTACGGGTCCATTGTGGAACAAACCGAAGAATTGAAAAAATACGGCATTTTTGCCAAGCGCGTCCCCGGTGTGTCATCCGTTTTTGCCGTTGCGGCAGCGCTTGAAACACAATTTACGCTCAATAACGTGTCGGATTCTTTAATCATTACACGGCCGGCGGGAACGACGCTTGAGTCCGACCAAATTGCCGAATTTTCGGAAATGGGCGTGACCATGGCAATTTTCTTGGGAACGCAAAAAATCGAAGAAATCATGAACAAAGTCCGCTGCCCGAAAACAACACCGGTTGCGGTCGTATTCCATGCGTCTTGGGAAGATGAGGAAGTCATCCGGGGAACGGTGGCCGATATCGCGAAAAAAGTCAAAGATGCCGGCATTAAACGGTCCGCCATGATCATTATCGGCGACGTCGTCGACCCGAAAAATTATGCCAAATCTTACCTGTATGGTGTCAAACAAGGACCCTTGGACTGAAAAACTGAAAAAAGAAGGGAGAACGGATTTGAATGGATTTAAAAATTGCCGTTTTGACTTTTGAGCGCAACATGGAAACTGCGAAGAAGGTTTCCGCCCACTTAAAGGGGGATGTCGTTCTTTATGAAAAAGGCATTTTTAAAGACATTTTTTCCAAATACAATGTGGTTGTCGCTTTGTTCGCGAGCGGGATTGCCGTTCGTGAAATTGCGCCGTATTTGGGCAGCAAATGGGACGATCCGGCTTTGGTTGTTTTGGATTCCGGTTTAAATTTCGCAATCCCGGTTCTCGGCGGCCATCACGGCGGGAATGAAGTGGCACGCCGCTTAGTGGAATTAGGTGCTGTTCCGGTCATCACCACCGCGACGGAAGTTCACCAAAAACCATCCGTGGAAGGAATCGCGGAAAAATTAAATTGTGTGGTGAAAAATAAAAAGTCCACAATCGCTGTCAATTGCGCTCTTTTGGATCAAGAAATGGATGTTTTGGAAATCCGCGGTCCGAAAATAATCGTCGTGGATGAAGATGTGTCCGTTTTGGTCCAACGAAAAGATGGAAACGGCGAAAAAATCGATGTTGACCGTTCGGATGAATTGGACAAAATAAATAAAGAAAAACAAATCAAGGATAAACAACCCAAGGAAAAACAACCCTGAGAAAGCCGGAGAATTTGAGATGATTATGGGAATTGGCGCCCGTCGCGGTGTTTCTGAAAAAGAGGTGATTTTCGCCGTCGAAAAATCCTTGTCGGAAAATAAAATAAATTTATCGGAGATTGAAATGCTGGCCTCGTCCACCTTAAAAAAAGATGAGGAAGGGCTTTTGTCCGCCGCTCAAACATTGGGCAAAGAAATCCGGTTTTTGCCGGACGAAATTATTAATGAAAACGAACCGGAATCAAAATCCGAAGCTTCACGCTTCGGCTTAAAAGGAGTTGCTGAGCCGGCCGCATTAGCTTTATCAAAAAATCATCAATTAGTCATGAAAAAAAAAGTCTACGGGAGAGTTACAATTGCCATTGCCAAATAAAGAACAAAACCAGCCGTCTTCGTCACCATCGCCGTCTGCTTCCAAAAAAGGAAAACTCTACATTGTCGGAATCGGTCCCGGATCGGTAGAACAGCTGACCGTCCATGCCAAAAATGTCATTCTAAACGCGGATTACATTTTGGGAAACGATACGTACTTGGATCAAATTGAGTCGCTCATCACCACTCAAAACGTGTACCGGAGCAGTATGGGCCAGGAAGTGGATCGGGCCAAAGAAGCGGTGAAAATGGCGGAAAATCATGTCGCGGTAATGGTCAGCGGCGGGGACGCCAATGTTTACGGCATGGCTGGCATTGTCATTGAGGTTGCCGAACGGAATCATTTGGATGTCGACATTGAGGTCGTTCCCGGCGTGACGGCGATGCTGGCCGGTGCCAGCGTTCTTGGAGCGCCGATTGTAACGGATGCGGCTACCATTAGTTTGAGCGACTTGCTGACACCGTGGGAAGTCATTGAAAAAAGATTGGATTTGGCATCTCAGGCGGATTTTATTATTTCACTTTACAATCCCAAAAGCCGGCAAAGAACCTCTAATTTTGAGCGGGCGATTGAAATCATCAAGCGGCACAAACCGGCACATGTCCCGGTCGGCCTGGTTAAAAACGCGCTCCGAGGGGATGAACAGGAATTTATTGTCACGACGCTTGGGGATGTTTTAAATTACAATGATTGGGTGGATATGCGAACGGCCATCATCATTTGTAACAGTGATTCCCGGATTTGGAAAAGCCCGCATGGAGACAAAATCATAACTCCAAGGGGTTATCAAAAAAAATATGAATATTAAGTGATGCTTGAAGATATTTTTTCATGTTTTTTGAAAAATATTTTTTCATATTTTTTAAAAGATAAGGAACAACATTTTAAAGTGAAAGAACATTCAGGATTTAATTCATAATAAATTCGAATAAGAAATAGATATGAATTATATTATATTTAAATTAAATTATAATAGAAGAAATGATTTAAATAATTCGGATTGAATCAGATTGAATCATTTCACTTTTTCATTTTTCGGATTTGACGGAGAAAAAGATTATGGCACCCCTGACGGATAAAAATAAAAAATATGGAACGCTGGATGAGCTTGTTTCTTTAACGATTGAGATTGATCCGGAATTTATTCAAACATGCGCAGATTTCGGAGCCAGCACGGATGAAGCCAAAACCATTTACATGAAGAGCCGGACCTATATTCAAGGTGTGGTTGGAAATAAAACGCCGGAAGACCGAATCCGTCAGCGCTGCGCTGTGGCGACAGGCGACATTTCCGTTGCGGAAATCATGGAATTCAGACATTCTCCGGTTGAGGCGGGTGTTGATGCTGTTTTAAAAGGCGCGCCGATTTTTGTGGACATTAACATGGTCAAGTCGGGAATCACCAAAATGGGGCACAACTGTGATGTGATTTGTGTTTTGGATGAGGACAAAGACGCCGAAATTGCCAAAAAATACGGAATTACCCGGACCGCGGCCGGATATTTGGCTTCTCGGGACCGTTTAAACGGCGCGATTATCGCGATTGGAAACGCGCCGTCGGCCGCGATTACCATTTGCCGCCTGATTGAAAAAGGATTGCGTCCGGCTTTAATTGTCGGAACGCCGGTTGGTTTTGTCAACGCCGCCGAATCCAAAGAAATGGTGCGTGACTTAAAAATTCCGGTGCCATCGATTACGTGCGTCGGAACCCGCGGTGGAACACCAATGGCGGTGGCTTGCGTGAATGAAATCATCGCGATTGCCAACGAATCCAAGAAAAATGAATAATCGAATTGATTTTTCAATCGATTTTTCTTTTGTTTTTCATTTCATTTTTCTTTTTTTGTTTTTTGTTTGGTTTTTTTGCAGTCCTTTTGAAAAAAAAACAAACCTGAAAAACGCAAACTTTCGGATCGATTGAATAAATACAAATATAAAATACAATATGAACATTATGATTTTTATGAAAGATCCCGTGAATGATTTTGAGATTCCCGAAGAATGGATTTTAAAGTCGCCGCTTCCAAGAGACGACCTGAGAAATTTAGTGGAGAAGGGACTGGCGGTTGTTTTAAGCGACGGCTCATATTTAAAGCGCGGGTTTACGACCGGAACCACGTCCGCCGCGGCCGCAAAAGCCGCCGTTTTATCGCTGGGGCGAGATGTTTCATCTGGAGAAATCATTTCTATTCCGACTCCGATCAGTCTTTTAGCGGAAATGGGAATTGATTTTGCCAAAGACGGAAAATCCGGCGTTCGAAAAGTCTGGAATGACCATGAATCCGACATCACACGAAATATTTTATTTTGCGCAACTGCCCGGTTTGTCGAGCCGGACGCCAAATCAAATGGAACAATTTTGGGGGCGGAAGTTGATTTTTCAAAAGCTGTTTCCAACATTATTATCACCGGCGGTCCCGGCGTTGGAATAATTGAGCGTTCCGGTTTTGAAACGCCGCCCGGTGAATATGCGATCAATCCCAAACCGAAGGCTCAAATCCGGGAAGCTGTGATGGAAGCTTTAAAGGAAATCGGCCAATACAATGCGGTCTGTGTTCAAAATTCATTATTTTTGGTTGTTTCCATTTCCATTCCGGAAGGGGTCGAGCTCAGTAAAAAAACACTCAACGACCGCATTGGAATTAAAGGCGGCATTTCCATTTTAGGAACGACCGGTTTTGTCGAGCCGTGGAATGATCATTTGGGAGAAATGAAAGATGAATTGATTCAAAAATCCAAAAAATTGGTGCTGACGACCGGACGGCAAGGAATGGGCATTTCCAGCATGTTGTTTCCGGGCTACGATATTATAATGGTTGGAAGCCGGATTTCGGAAGGAATCGACGCGGCAAAGGCGGCGGAAGAAATCGTGGTTTGCGGCCTTCCCGGATTGGTTTTGAAGTGGGGAAATCCGGCGATGATGGCGGGAAGCGAATTTGCGACGGTTGTGGAAATGATTGAGCAAGACCCGAAAAATGAACGGATCCAAAAAGCGTTTGACATGGCGGTCAAAAAAGGAAAGGGCGCCCGGATTGTCGTGATTGAGCGGGATGGGATTGTATTTTTGGACAGTAAAAATGAGTTTAATTATTTGACGAAAGAATGATTTTTTTGACAAGGATTTTTGGGGTAAAATGAAATGATTGTGGTTGGCGTCGGCGTGGGTCCGGGAATGCTTACGGAAGAAGGAATTGAGGCAATTCAAAACGCGTCCATAATTTATGGTTCCGGCCGTGCTTTGGAAATCGCGAAGAAATATATTCCGACAGGCACCCCTGTGGAAGCTTTAAAAAGTTTTAAAAATCTTCATCTACTGCCCCAAGATGCTGTCATTTTGTCAACGGGCGACCCGATGTTTTCCGGTCTTGGGAAATTCGCGACGGAGAAGGACAAAGTCATTCCGGGAATTTCTTCTTTTCAAATCGCGTGCGCTCGCCTTCATGTGAATTTGACAAACTTTTACTGCATCACCGCACACGGCCGGGAAGATGTACATTTGGCGAAAAATGAGCTGTTGGCGGAACTCAAAACCGGTAAAAACATTTTTTTGCTGCCGGATGAGAAATTTGGCGCCGCCGAGGTTGGCGCGCTTCTCCTTCATGAAAAAATGAAGGCTGATATTTATTCCTTAGAAGAGCTTGGCTATCCGGAAGAAAAAATAAAAAGAGGAAGCCCGCAAAATCCACCGGTTCCGGATTCGGATTTGTACGGACTGATGATAATTTTAAAATAAAGTATCCAAATGCTTAGGGAGCCGGTTTATGAATCTTGTTCGAAAATGTAAAAAGTGTAACAACTGGATTTACATGATTGAAAAAGAGCTGGGCGACCCGGTCAAATGTCCGCAATGCGGGGAAGAGCACCATATTTCAAAAACGTTATCGGATAAAATCGTTTTGACACGGATTTGATTTTTTTTAAATTTAGTTATATAAAATTGGCTCTTTTGTTTTTAATTTCTGTTTTTATTTATTTATTTATTTATTTATTTATTTATTTATTTATACATTTATTTATTTAGTTATTTATTTTTTTGATTTACTTTCTATTTATTTTTTATTTTTTGATTGATTTTTTCTATTTTTTTGATTTACTTTTTATTTTTTTGATTGATTTTTTTCTATTTTTTTGATTTACTTTTTATTTTTTTGATTGATTTTTCTATTTTTTTCAGAAGTACTATCTTAATAGGAACTATTTTCAATAAAATATATATAAAAATAATTATTATATCGATTGTAATAGATATATAAATAAATGAAATAATATAGATTTAATAAAACTTTTTATGAATTTAATTGACAATTCAGAGAAAAATGATGACAACAAATATAATTCGATCAACGGTTTCAACAAAATCAATTCAGAAATTGTTTCTTATTTTTGCGGCTCTTGCAATTCTTTTTGTATTAATTCCAAGCATGACGCTTGCGCAAGGCGCTATTGAAGAAGCGGATAATGCCAGCCATGCAACGTTTCTCCTTTCCGGATGGGATGGGTCTGATAACGTTCTGACTTTAAATACGGATGCGTGGGTTGGCGGAACGATTGTAATTGATAATAATATTACTCACCTGGTCATAAGAAGCAATGACCCGAGTTTTGTTTTTGAAAACACAAACATTGAAGCGTCGGCTACACGAACAGACGCGCTTTATTTAACACTTGCAGATATGCAATTGGTTGCCGGTCCCGGTAAAAACGGGGTCGATATCGCCAACAAAAACGCAAGCACGACACTGACTTTGCTCGGCAAAAACACAATCAACAAACCATGGGCAGCTGCATCTCCGGCAACATTTCTTGCCGGAATTCACGTCGGTGAGAGTACTTATTTGACCATCACCGCAAATGAGCCGGATTCTGTCGAAAACCTGAATTCGCTGAGTGTCTACGGCGGCCCGAGTTGTGCCGCAATCGGCGGAATCTCCGGATCCGGGGAGTTGGACGAAATCGGGCAAAGAGACGGTGAGTCCGGTGGAACCATCCTTATTAATGGTTTTCTTGTGCTTTCCGATGTTATCGGTGGAAACGGAATTGATGGGGGCGGCGGAAGCGGAATCGGCGGCGGCGGCGGAAAAAACAGAATACAATTGGTTGCCGGCGGAGTTGGCGGAGACGGCAAAAATATTACTATCACCGATTTTGTTGTCATTCAAAATATCACCGGTGGTAAATTCACAGACACGGAGTCTTTTGCCGGCGGCGGAAGTGGAATTGGTGGCGGCGGTGGTGGTGCCGGGAGCGGATACGGAAACGGAAATGGAACAGGCGGCGGCGGCGGAACCGGTGAAAACATTATTTTGTCCGGATTGGTAAACATTGGAAATATAACCGGCGGTGACGGACATAGAGGCGGCGGCGGAAGCTCAATTGGCGGCGGCGGCGGCGGCGGCGGACGCGGAGAAAGCGCCGGAATCGGAATCGGGGCCAACGGTGGCGACGGCAAAACAATTACGATTACGGATGATGCCATCCTTGGAAATGTGACCGGGGGAGAAGGACAAAGAGGCGGCGGCGGCAGCGGAATTGGCGGCGGCGGTGGCGGCGGCGGCGGCGGCGACAGCGGCGGTCCGGCCGGAATCGGCGGAAACGCTGAAAACATTACAATTTCAAAAAATGCCTCCGTTAAAAATATTGCCGGAAAAGTCAGCAATGGAGGCGGCGGCGGCGGAAGCGGTATTGGTGGAGGCGGTGGCGGTTTCAGTTATGGATATAATTGTGAAAGTTCCGGCGGAAATGGCGGAAATGCCGAAAACATTACAGTTTCCGACTCGGTCGTCATTGATGAAATCTTGAGCGGACTTGGAAACGGTGCGGGAAGCGGAGCCGGAATTGGCGGCGGCGGTGCCGGAACAGGCGGAACGTCGGGCGGAAACGGCGGAGCCGGATATTCTATTACGGTGTCTGGCGCTGTCATAATTAAAAATATAATTGCCAATGGCGGATCTGTTGCAAATACGGAATATGGTTATGGAAGCGGAATTGGCGGCGGAGGCGGCGGCAGCGGTAAAAATGGCGGTAATGGCGGTAATGGCGGTAATGGCGGAGAGGGCGGCAGTGCAAGCCAACCCATTTTAGTTGAAGGCGGAACTGTTCGCATCACCCCGGCCCCAAAAGACCGTTCCATTGTCCCGAATTTCTATGGAAACGCAATTGGCGGTGGAAAGGCCGGAACAGGTTCCTCCTCGGATAAAAACGGAAATCACGGAACTTCCACAATTATCATTGACGGTGGAAGTATTTACACGCCGGGAAGAAATGGCGTACAATATGATTCTTCACAAAATGATTTCCCGATTTTGCAAGGTTACGAAGACCCATCGGAAGCCGATAACAACCAAATCAAAAACAGCCTCTCCGGTAAAGTCTACAAAAATGAATGGACGGATTTTGCCGCCGGAGAAGTCGTCAAAATCAAAAACAAAGCGACCGGGACCGTCTTTACATCGGTTGCGGATGAAAACGGAAAATTGTACTTGTACGGAAATGATTTTGAAATTGTAACCGGCAATGATGATAACGACGAGAACAATGATGATGACAACGGCGGAAACAATGGCGGCGGCGGAAGCGGTGGTTTTGGTGAAGAAAACGTCAAAATCACGGACAATGGAAAACCTGTCGGAACTCAAAATGAAATCGTAACAGGAAGTCAGGAAATTCCGGTTCAGGTGTCCGGAAAAGGACTTGAGGAATCCGGAAAAGGAATTCCTCTTTGGATTTGGATTCTTTTGTTCCTGATTATTGCCGGAATTTTGTTTTGGTTCTTCTTCTTGTGGAAAAAACGAGACAAAGACGAGGAAGAGGAAGAAAATAAAAATAAAAATAATCTTAAAAACACAAACCGTAAAAACAGTATAGATAATAATTAAAAAACGAGAAAACAATTCAAAAACAATTTAAAAACAATTCAAAAACAATTCAAAAACAATTCAAAAACAATTCAAAAACAATTCAAAAACAATTCAAAAACAATTCAAAAACAATTCAAAAACAATTCAAAAACATTTTTCAAAAACATTTTTCAAAAACATTTTTCAAAAACATTTTTCAAAAATTAAAAAACGAAAAAAGCCGGCATTTCTGCCGGCTTTTTTATCAACAACATGAGTATAATTTAAAGAATATATAACTAAATTGAAACTAATTTCAATAGATTTAAATCCCTTGTTGTTCATTTGATTTTTACACATGTCTTTTTTGGTTGTCACATCATAAAAAGTTGAAAACATGCAGAAATACCAAAAAAGGAGTTTTAGATATGGAAAAACATAAAGCAAAAGCAAAATCCGCGAAAAACTTCATCCTAATCGCAATCGTACTCACGGTTTTTTTAATCCTCCTCCCAAGCATGGCAATGGCATCGGACGGAGTGGCGACCGCAGTCGACGCAACGGATGCGACCACACAAATTTCCGGATGGGACGGAAACAACAACACATTAACTTTGACAAGCACGAGTTGGACCGGCGGAACAATTACAATTCCTGCCGGAATTAACGAATTAAAAATCATCAGCGACAATGAAAATACAATTTTGGCAAATACAAATATTGAAGCAGCGACGCGAGCAGCGCCGTTAAATTTAACAATCCAAAATTTAAACATCACCGCACCTTCCGGAAAACATGGAATTGACATCGACGGTGCCGAAGGCACAACTCTTTTCGTGGAAGGCAACAACAAAATTGATGCCACGACTTTCAGTTTAACCGGAATTCATGTCGGTACCGGTCAATTTTTGACAATTACCGCCAATGAATCTGTTAAAGATTCCAACCATTTGAATGTTTATGGCGGTCCGGGAAGTGCCGGAATCGGCGGAAAAGCCGGCTCTCCAGATGGAGAAAACACAGGAACAATAAATATCGGTGGGTTTGTTGTGATTGAAGCAACGGGCGGTGCCGTCGGCAGCGGCGGTGGTGCCGGTATCGGCGGCGGCGGCGGCAGCGGCGGCGGCAGCGGAACAATCACAATATCTGATTCGGCACATATTGAAACAGCAACGGGTGGTGCCGGCGGCGGCGGCGGCGGCGGCGGCGGCGGCGTCGGCGGCGGCGGTGCCGGTATCGGTGGCGGCGGCGGTAGCTGCTTCGGCGGCTTCGGCGGCTTCGGCGGCAGCGGAACAATCACAATATCTGATTCTGCACAAATTGAAACAGCAACGGGTGGTGCCAGCGGTGCCAGTATCGGTAGCGGCGGCGGCGGCATCGGCGGCGGCGGCGGCGGCGACGGCAGCGGAGGCAGCGGAACAATCACAATATCTGGTTCTGCACAAATTGAAACAGCAACGGGTGGTGCCGGCGCCGACGGTGGCGGCGGCGGCGTCGGCGGCGGCGGTGGCGGCTTCGGCGGCGTCGGCGGTGGCGGCAGCGGAACAATCACAATAACTGATTCCGCACAAATTGAAACAGCAACGGGTGGTGCCGGCAACTACGGCGGCAGTGGCGGCGGCGTCGGCGGCGGCGGCGGTGGCGGCGGTATCAACGGCAGCGGCGGCAGCGGCGGCGGCAGCGGAACAATCACAATATCTGATTCTGCACATATTGAAACAGCAACGGGTGGTGCCGGCAACTACGGCGGCAGTGGCGGCGGCCTCGGCGGCGGCGGCGGCGGCAGCGACGGCGGCAGCGACGACGACATCGGCGGCGGCGGTGGTGCTGCAAACATATTAATCAAAGGTGGAACCCTAACGGTCACTCCTGCATTCGGCGGTTATGCAATCGGTGGCGGAAAAGGTGGAGGTGATTCAACACCCGGAGCCGACGGAACTTCAACGATTATCATTGACGGCGGAAGCATTTACACGCCGGGGTCGCCTAACGATTTTGCACTCATTCAAGGATATTCCGAAGATCAAATTAAAAATGGAAATGGTACCCTCGTTGTTGAAACTTTAAAAGAAGGGTATACAGCAAATACACTCTATTATGTTGAAATCACGGATGGAGCTTATGTTACAAAATTCCATTCCTACTCAGACAACGAAGGAAAATTGTATTTGTATCAGGCAAGTGGCGGATTAATTACGGCCAAAGAAGCACCGGCTGCTCCAATTCTTGAATTGGATTCAAAAACATCCACAACGGTTACATTAAAAGAAATTGCCGACGCGGAATATAAAAAGGAAGGGGACATAAACTGGCAAAATTCATGTGAATTTACAGGATTGAATCCCAATACGAAATATAAATTCTATGCGTATATTAAAGAAACGGGTTCATCCGGACCATCACCCCTCGGCGCTCCCTTGTATGTGACGACAAAAGGAACTCAAAATGCTCCTAATGCTCCGGTCTTGGATTCAAAGACATCGACAACCATTACATTGGCAGAGATTTCGGGAGCTGAATACAAAAGAGAGGGCGAAAATTGGCAATCTTCCCGTGAATTCACGGGACTGTCGTCGGACACAGAATATACATTCTATGCAAGAATGGCAGAAACGGATGATTTGGATGCGTCCGATTCAAGCAGTTCATAGGGTGTGACAACGAAAGGTACTCAAGTGGCTCCTAATGCTCCGGTCTTGGATTCAAAGACATCGACAACCATTACATTGGCAGAGATTTCGGGAGCTGAATACAAAAGAGAGGGCGAAAATTGGCAATCTTCCCGTGAATTCACGGGACTGTCGTCGGACACAGAATATACATTCTATGCAAGAATGGCAGAAACGGATGATTTGGATGCGTCCGATTCAAGCAGTTCATAGGGTGTGACAACGAAAGGTACTCAAGTGGCTCCTAATGCTCCGGTCTTGGATTCAAAGACATCGACAACCATTACATTGGCAGAGATTTCGGGAGCTGAATACAAAAGAGAGGGCGAAAATTGGCAATCTTCCCGTGAATTCACGGGACTGTCGTCGGACACAGAATATACATTCTATGCAAGAATGGCAGAAACGGATGATTTGGATGCGTCCGGTCCAAGTGAAGGCCTGATTGAAAGAACGGAAAAAGCAAAACAGGGTGGTTCCGGTGGTTTTGGCGGTGAAAATGTCAGAATCGTTGGAAACGGAAACGGAAATGTTTCAAGCGAACCGCCGCAAACCGGAAGTTCAAACGACGGACAAAACAATCCAAGCGGCAACCAAACCAACCAAAACCAAACCAACCAAAACCAAAATAACAATCCAAACAATAATGTTTCCGGCAACGGAAACGGTTCCGGCTTGGAATTTGGAAATTCTTGGATTTGGATTATTGCGGGCGTTTTGGCGGTTCTTCTTGTCGGCGGAATTGCCTATTGGTATTTCGTTTTGAAGAAGAAATAATTTAAAAAAATGAAAAGAAAAGAAAAAGAAATAAATAGAAGAAGTTTGAATAAGTAAAAAAACAAAAACGAAAAAACGCTTCATCAAAAAAATGAACTTGGGGATTCATTTTTAAAAACGGAATGAAAAATGAAAAAGCCGGCAGGAATGCCGGCTTTTTTTATTGATTTTTGCAGACTTTCAAATTATGATTTTTCATTCTGTGCTTTATGATTTCTGAATTTTCATTCTATGCTTTATGATTCTTGCAGATTTTGCCATTTTCCTGGTTTTGAAAAGATTTATTTTCCGGATTTGTTTCGCCACCGTATTCCTTTATATATTCGAAAAAGTAATTTCATATCAAATTTTTACAATTTATCACCTGTTTTTAATTTAATGATCAAAAGATAAACTTGGGAATTCAGGGTTTAAAATGGACACCGTTACGCTTTTTTCTTTCTTTTTATATGCGTTTACGGCCATTTTCGTCATCGTAAACCCCATCAGCGCCCTGTTTACTTTTGTGTCCATGACCAGCAGTTATCCCGAAAAAGCCAAAAACATGTACGCCAAAAGATCTGTAATTCTTGCGGCGGCGGTTGCTTTGTTTTTCGCGATCGCCGGATCTTTGGTCCTCAGTTTTCTTGGAATCGGCGTGGATTCTTTACGTGTCGCCGGCGGAATCTTGCTCTTTACCATCGGCTACAACATGATGACCGCCAAAATGACCCACAGCGTCACGCAAGCGGAAATCGACGAATCCCAAGACAAAGACTTCTGGATTTTCCCAATCGCGATTCCGCTTTTGTGCGGGCCGGGACTCATCTCCACCGTCATCGTTCTCATGGGCGGAAGCACATCTTTTGCCAACGACGCGATGGTCATCTTCGCCATTCTTCTGGTGTTTGTCATCACCTACGTCGGATTTTATTTTTCCCGAAAAATCAGCACCTATCTCGGCTACACCGGAACATTGGTCATCACCCGTCTTTTGGGTCTCTTCCTGGCCGCAATCGCCGTCAGCATGATTACGCTTGGACTGTACAACATTTATCAATTATTTATCGCGGGAGCCGTCTGACATGAAAAAAGAAAATTTATCCCTGCTGGTTTGCCCGATGTGCCGCAAAAATCTTCAAGCAAAACCGGAAGAAGAAAACGCGGACAAAACCGAAATCATTTCCGGAAATTTGTATTGCGAAGCTTGCCAAATTTATTTCCCGATTGAAAACAAAATCCCGAATTTGCTGCCGCCCGACATGCGGGAATTTTAAAAAAACAAAAAGCAAAAAAAATGCAAAAAAAGCAAAAACAAAGAAAAAAATGCAAAAAACATGACCAATAAATTTTATTAATACACAGGTTATATTAAAGGAATAAATTAAAGGAATAAATAAAGAATAAATTAAAGGAATAATTCATATTCATATTTTAAATTGCTTCATTTTAACACACATTCGCCATTTCAAAGGGATTTAAATGAAAGAAGTTCTTCAAGACATCTACATCGGACGGCAGTCCATGGACTCCATTGAGTTCAAATACGACACCATTGAAGTTCCGCTTTACAAAGGAGAAGACCGCGAATTCCAAGTTTTCATCAAGAATTTCAGCTCTCCCACGTACATCACATTTTTGCCGGACGATTCCATCAAAGATTATCTGATTCTGGCGCCCGCCAAACACCAAGTCCAAAACAATCTTTACGCTAAAATTGTCGTCCGCGTCCCCTACAATTCGCTTCCGGTCGCAGAAGGTATGTTTTATGTGGTGACCGGCTACGGCGCCCAAAAGAAAGGATTCAAATTAGTCGTCGGCCTGGAAGGAGCCTGTTCGGTTGATTACGAACAAATCCGGTCTCCCAAAGTTTCCGCGCCCACCGTCAAAACCACCAACCCGCCGATCGCAAGCGTTCCGGAACGGGTTCTTGTAAAAAGCGACGAAGACGACGATGTGACCAAACGGACAAAAAAGCCGCCGGTCTTTAAAGTGCGCGACGATTGGGAAGACAAACGGGAAAAAACAGGTCCTAAAAAACCAAAGCCTTCCAAATCCAATACCCGCTACAAACAAAAAAGTCAAAAACAAGACATCACACTCCGGCAGCGGTTTGAAGCCGAAAAGAACGCGATTCTCTTAACAGTCTTACTACTTGCGATTTTAGCCTTTTTATTCTTCTATATTTGGTACACCGACATCGAATCCATATTCAATTTCGACCAAACCTTCTTATTGGCCATAATTCTTATCGGATTCATGGTATTTGTCGTCTTGCTCATCGCGGTTTTCTTTAAAACACCCCAGGATTCCGCCGATTAAAAATGTTGAAAGATTGTTGAAAAAAAATAAAGCCGCACAACAAAAAATTGTGCGGCTTTTTTTATTTATTCTATTTTTCTGTTTTGTTTTTCTGTTTTTCTATTTTAGAATTGCCGGGACCGCTGCCCGGTTTCTTACTCGTTTTTGGATTGCGCCGCCACATGTGTTACGGCCACGGATTTTTAATTATTCAACAAACCCGACAGACGCCTTTTTAAAAATTTCAATAAAAACCGGAATGTATTTTTAAAATTTCAATAAAAACCGGAATTTATTTTTAAAATTTTAACAAAAACCGGAATTTATTTTTAAAATTTTAACAAAAACCAAATTCTTTTTAAAAATTTTTAACAAAATATCAAGCCGATTTCTTTTGATTAAAATAACCTATTTAATATAATTATTAGTAATTCGGAAACGACCGAACTCATTCAAATTAAATCCCGGATGATAAGAGGGTTACAATATATACCTTCTCCGACAATTATAATGGACCGGTAGAAATCCTGCCGGATTGTGTGTTTTTACAAAGTACTGTTAAAAATTTAATGGAGACTTAAAAATGGCATCAGAAATGACACCCACCCGACGCGCTCTTGCGGCTGTTTTGGGCGGGCGTGTGGATTACGTGCCGCCGGCAAACCCGTTGGCACAAACGACGGTTGAACTTATGAAATACGCAAACGCGTCCTGGCCAAAAGCGCACTTTGACGCGCAAATGATGGCCGATTTGGCATCCGCGCCATACGATGTTTGTGGTATTGAAGCCGCGCGTCCTCAATTTGACATATCGCTGGAAGCCGAAGTGCTCGGCTGCCCGCTGGACTGGAACAAACCGGACCGTCCGCCCGTTGCGGCGCACGCGTATACCAACCCCGACGACGTCACTTGGCCCGACGACTTGGCCAACACGAAAAGAGTTCCGGTGGTGCTGGACGCGATTTCCATCCTGCGCGAAAAATACAGCGGAATGCTTCCGATTATTCCGGTCATCACCGCCCCGTTTACGGTGGCCGGACACATTGCCGGTGTTGAAAACCTGGTCCGCTGGACCCGGACCGACCCCGACAAAGCCCATGCGTTTATCGACGCCGCCACCGACTTTGTGATCGCGTACGGCAAACTTCAAGTGGAAGCCGGCGCCCACATTTTGTTCCCGGCCGACCCATCCGCATCCGGCGACTTGATCTCCGGCGAAACCTACGAAGAATTCGTGCTTCCCGCCCACAAAAGAATGGCCCGCGAAGTCAGCGCCCCGAAAATTCTGCACATGTGCGGAAACACAAGCAAGCTGCTTCCTTATGTTCGAAAAAGCGGCATGGACTGTTTCTCCTTTGATGCCGTTCCCGTGTGGTACTGCCGGCAAGTTTTGGGAAACAGCATGTCCATCCTCGGAAGTTTGGATGTCATTGATTTGATGCCAAACGGAACACCTCAGGACGTTTACAACCGGACCCGCGAATGTATCCTTCAAGGAACCGATGTCGTCGGAACGGCATGCGACGTTTCTTTTGGAACATCCCTGGAAAACCTGAAAGCTTACGTGCGCGCCTGTCGCGAAACCCCCGTCCCCAAAGCCGGTGATATAAAAGACACGATTCGCGAAATCGGTGTTGGAATCGGAAACTGGCAGGTCAAAAATAAAAAGGGCAGCAACGACTGCGGAGGTGTTTTCAAATGATCCGGCATATCGATACCGCTACAAAAGAATTGATTGAATTTAAGGAACAGAATCCGACGCAGTTCCAAGAGCTTTTGGAAGAAGGAATCAAAATCGGACGAGGGGAAGAAGTCAAATCCTGGGGCATTCCCAAGACGACCGTGGAGGAAATCCGCAAAAAATATATTCCCAAAGACAAAACCGATGCCGCTTTGACGATGGCTGTGATTGACGGAGATAAAAAAGAAGCCGCCCGCCTGACAAAAGTGCTCTTGGACGGCGGCAGAAACCCAACCGACATTGTGGTGAGTGCGCTCATGCCCGGCATTCAAGTGGTTTGTGAAGTTTACGACATGGGAGAAGCGTTCGTTCCGGAAATTCTTCTGGCGAACGATGCCATGGTTGCCGGCGTTGTTTTGTGCCAGGAAAAACTGGGCGACATTCCGTCCGCCGGCAAAGTCGCGTCCCTTGTGATTGAAGGAGACGTTCACGACATCGGAAAAAACATTGTCGCCGCTATTCTTCGGGCAAACGGCTTTGATGTGATCGATATGGGCCGGGATGTTTTGGTAGAAGATGTGGTCGAATTGGTCAAAACCCAAAAGATCGATTTGGTCACCGGAACATCGCTTATGAGCACCACCAAAGAAGGCTTGAAGGCTTTGGCCAAAAGCATTGAATTTTCCGGTGTTCCGGTCGCTTGCGGCGGAGCGGCGGTAGACGCGCACTTTGTAAGCACGTTTTCAAATGCTGTTTACGGAAAAAGTCCGCTTGATGCCGTTAACATCGCAAAGTCGGTGAAAAAAGGAAAGAAGTGGGACGAAATCCGCAAAGAGATGAAGCAATAAACGAAAAATAAAATGTCCGAGGGAAGAGATAAGAATGTCTCTTCAATCGGATTATTTTTTTATTTTTTATTATTTTAACGATGCCGCCGCGCGCGTTACAGCAACAAATTTTTAAAACTTCAACAAAAACGATGGGCGGATTTTATCCGACAATAAAGTCTTCGGAATGAAAATCGGAATAATACCGCTCATTTTCGGCGGTAAATTTTAAAACACAATAATCCGGATCGGTAACCCCTTTTGGATAATAGAGGGTATCTCCTTCCCGCCAAATCATTTCTTTACTTTGGGAATCCTCAAGAACAGAGACGGTTCCTTTAAGCATAACGCCGCGGAAAAAACGTTTGTCAAAAAAATAAAGGCAAGCCTTGGGGTTTTCTTTGTACTGGCCGACACGCAGGGAAGACGTATTGGTCGTCAAATAGAATGTTTTAATTCCATCCCGCTTTTCGGGGTGGCAGCATCGCTTTTGTATTAGGAAAACCATCCTTGTCGACGGAACTGATCAGAGAAACGGTTTGTTTGTCAATTAAATTTCCAACTGTTTTTTCCGGGTCTTTCATCATAATGGTCAGCTTTTTTCATGGAATAATTGAGGAAAAGTGAAATAAATGAGTGATGAATGAAAAAAAGAAAGTCGTTTGTTTATTTTTGAGGAGAATATTTCAAAGGCAAATCAATAAAGAAAGTCGTCCCATCACAGGAATTGCTTGTGAATCCGACTTTTCCGCCCAGATATTTTTCACCCAGCAACCGGACGCTGTAAGTTCCAAGACCGCGCATTTCTCCTTTGGTTGAAATTCTTTTCTTAAAAATGTGGGGTTTGGACTCCTCCGGAATTTCCAAATCATTTTTGACCCAATGTCGTCGGACACAGAATATACATTCTATGCAAGAATGGCAGAAACGGATGATTTGGATGCGTCCGATTCAAGCAGTTCATAGGGTGTGACAACGAAAGGTACTCAAGTGGCTCCTAATGCTCCGGTCTTGGATTCAAAGACATCGACAACCATTACATTGGCAGAGATTTCGGGAGCTGAATACAAAAGAGAGGGCGAAAATTGGCAATCTTCCCGTGAATTCACGGGACTGTCGTCGGACACAGAATATACATTCTATGCAAGAATGGCAGAAACGGATGATTTGGATGCGTCCGGTCCAAGTGAAGGCCTGATTGAAAGAACGGAAAAAGCAAAACAGGGTGGTTCCGGTGGTTTTGGCGGTGAAAATGTCAGAATCGTTGGAAACGGAAACGGAAATGTTTCAAGCGAACCGCCGCAAACCGGAAGTTCAAACGACGGACAAAACAATCCAAGCGGCAACCAAACCAACCAAAACCAAACCAACCAAAACCAAAATAACAATCCAAACAATAATGTTTCCGGCAACGGAAACGGTTCCGGCTTGGAATTTGGAAATTCTTGGATTTGGATTATTGCGGGCGTTTTGGCGGTTCTTCTTGTCGGCGGAATTGCCTATTGGTATTTCGTTTTGAAGAAGAAATAATTTAAAAAAATGAAAAGAAAAGAAAAAGAAATAAATAGAAGAAGTTTGAATAAGTAAAAAAACAAAAACGAAAAAACGCTTCATCAAAAAAATGAACTTGGGGATTCATTTTTAAAAACGGAATGAAAAATGAAAAAGCCGGCAGGAATGCCGGCTTTTTTTATTGATTTTTGCAGACTTTCAAATTATGATTTTTCATTCTGTGCTTTATGATTTCTGAATTTTCATTCTATGCTTTATGATTCTTGCAGATTTTGCCATTTTCCTGGTTTTGAAAAGATTTATTTTCCGGATTTGTTTCGCCACCGTATTCCTTTATATATTCGAAAAAGTAATTTCATATCAAATTTTTACAATTTATCACCTGTTTTTAATTTAATGATCAAAAGATAAACTTGGGAATTCAGGGTTTAAAATGGACACCGTTACGCTTTTTTCTTTCTTTTTATATGCGTTTACGGCCATTTTCGTCATCGTAAACCCCATCAGCGCCCTGTTTACTTTTGTGTCCATGACCAGCAGTTATCCCGAAAAAGCCAAAAACATGTACGCCAAAAGATCTGTAATTCTTGCGGCGGCGGTTGCTTTGTTTTTCGCGATCGCCGGATCTTTGGTCCTCAGTTTTCTTGGAATCGGCGTGGATTCTTTACGTGTCGCCGGCGGAATCTTGCTCTTTACCATCGGCTACAACATGATGACCGCCAAAATGACCCACAGCGTCACGCAAGCGGAAATCGACGAATCCCAAGACAAAGACTTCTGGATTTTCCCAATCGCGATTCCGCTTTTGTGCGGGCCGGGACTCATCTCCACCGTCATCGTTCTCATGGGCGGAAGCACATCTTTTGCCAACGACGCGATGGTCATCTTCGCCATTCTTCTGGTGTTTGTCATCACCTACGTCGGATTTTATTTTTCCCGAAAAATCAGCACCTATCTCGGCTACACCGGAACATTGGTCATCACCCGTCTTTTGGGTCTCTTCCTGGCCGCAATCGCCGTCAGCATGATTACGCTTGGACTGTACAACATTTATCAATTATTTATCGCGGGAGCCGTCTGACATGAAAAAAGAAAATTTATCCCTGCTGGTTTGCCCGATGTGCCGCAAAAATCTTCAAGCAAAACCGGAAGAAGAAAACGCGGACAAAACCGAAATCATTTCCGGAAATTTGTATTGCGAAGCTTGCCAAATTTATTTCCCGATTGAAAACAAAATCCCGAATTTGCTGCCGCCCGACATGCGGGAATTTTAAAAAAACAAAAAGCAAAAAAAATGCAAAAAAAGCAAAAACAAAGAAAAAAATGCAAAAAACATGACCAATAAATTTTATTAATACACAGGTTATATTAAAGGAATAAATTAAAGGAATAAATAAAGAATAAATTAAAGGAATAATTCATATTCATATTTTAAATTGCTTCATTTTAACACACATTCGCCATTTCAAAGGGATTTAAATGAAAGAAGTTCTTCAAGACATCTACATCGGACGGCAGTCCATGGACTCCATTGAGTTCAAATACGACACCATTGAAGTTCCGCTTTACAAAGGAGAAGACCGCGAATTCCAAGTTTTCATCAAGAATTTCAGCTCTCCCACGTACATCACATTTTTGCCGGACGATTCCATCAAAGATTATCTGATTCTGGCGCCCGCCAAACACCAAGTCCAAAACAATCTTTACGCTAAAATTGTCGTCCGCGTCCCCTACAATTCGCTTCCGGTCGCAGAAGGTATGTTTTATGTGGTGACCGGCTACGGCGCCCAAAAGAAAGGATTCAAATTAGTCGTCGGCCTGGAAGGAGCCTGTTCGGTTGATTACGAACAAATCCGGTCTCCCAAAGTTTCCGCGCCCACCGTCAAAACCACCAACCCGCCGATCGCAAGCGTTCCGGAACGGGTTCTTGTAAAAAGCGACGAAGACGACGATGTGACCAAACGGACAAAAAAGCCGCCGGTCTTTAAAGTGCGCGACGATTGGGAAGACAAACGGGAAAAAACAGGTCCTAAAAAACCAAAGCCTTCCAAATCCAATACCCGCTACAAACAAAAAAGTCAAAAACAAGACATCACACTCCGGCAGCGGTTTGAAGCCGAAAAGAACGCGATTCTCTTAACAGTCTTACTACTTGCGATTTTAGCCTTTTTATTCTTCTATATTTGGTACACCGACATCGAATCCATATTCAATTTCGACCAAACCTTCTTATTGGCCATAATTCTTATCGGATTCATGGTATTTGTCGTCTTGCTCATCGCGGTTTTCTTTAAAACACCCCAGGATTCCGCCGATTAAAAATGTTGAAAGATTGTTGAAAAAAAATAAAGCCGCACAACAAAAAATTGTGCGGCTTTTTTTATTTATTCTATTTTTCTGTTTTGTTTTTCTGTTTTTCTATTTTAGAATTGCCGGGACCGCTGCCCGGTTTCTTACTCGTTTTTGGATTGCGCCGCCACATGTGTTACGGCCACGGATTTTTAATTATTCAACAAACCCGACAGACGCCTTTTTAAAAATTTCAATAAAAACCGGAATGTATTTTTAAAATTTCAATAAAAACCGGAATTTATTTTTAAAATTTTAACAAAAACCGGAATTTATTTTTAAAATTTTAACAAAAACCAAATTCTTTTTAAAAATTTTTAACAAAATATCAAGCCGATTTCTTTTGATTAAAATAACCTATTTAATATAATTATTAGTAATTCGGAAACGACCGAACTCATTCAAATTAAATCCCGGATGATAAGAGGGTTACAATATATACCTTCTCCGACAATTATAATGGACCGGTAGAAATCCTGCCGGATTGTGTGTTTTTACAAAGTACTGTTAAAAATTTAATGGAGACTTAAAAATGGCATCAGAAATGACACCCACCCGACGCGCTCTTGCGGCTGTTTTGGGCGGGCGTGTGGATTACGTGCCGCCGGCAAACCCGTTGGCACAAACGACGGTTGAACTTATGAAATACGCAAACGCGTCCTGGCCAAAAGCGCACTTTGACGCGCAAATGATGGCCGATTTGGCATCCGCGCCATACGATGTTTGTGGTATTGAAGCCGCGCGTCCTCAATTTGACATATCGCTGGAAGCCGAAGTGCTCGGCTGCCCGCTGGACTGGAACAAACCGGACCGTCCGCCCGTTGCGGCGCACGCGTATACCAACCCCGACGACGTCACTTGGCCCGACGACTTGGCCAACACGAAAAGAGTTCCGGTGGTGCTGGACGCGATTTCCATCCTGCGCGAAAAATACAGCGGAATGCTTCCGATTATTCCGGTCATCACCGCCCCGTTTACGGTGGCCGGACACATTGCCGGTGTTGAAAACCTGGTCCGCTGGACCCGGACCGACCCCGACAAAGCCCATGCGTTTATCGACGCCGCCACCGACTTTGTGATCGCGTACGGCAAACTTCAAGTGGAAGCCGGCGCCCACATTTTGTTCCCGGCCGACCCATCCGCATCCGGCGACTTGATCTCCGGCGAAACCTACGAAGAATTCGTGCTTCCCGCCCACAAAAGAATGGCCCGCGAAGTCAGCGCCCCGAAAATTCTGCACATGTGCGGAAACACAAGCAAGCTGCTTCCTTATGTTCGAAAAAGCGGCATGGACTGTTTCTCCTTTGATGCCGTTCCCGTGTGGTACTGCCGGCAAGTTTTGGGAAACAGCATGTCCATCCTCGGAAGTTTGGATGTCATTGATTTGATGCCAAACGGAACACCTCAGGACGTTTACAACCGGACCCGCGAATGTATCCTTCAAGGAACCGATGTCGTCGGAACGGCATGCGACGTTTCTTTTGGAACATCCCTGGAAAACCTGAAAGCTTACGTGCGCGCCTGTCGCGAAACCCCCGTCCCCAAAGCCGGTGATATAAAAGACACGATTCGCGAAATCGGTGTTGGAATCGGAAACTGGCAGGTCAAAAATAAAAAGGGCAGCAACGACTGCGGAGGTGTTTTCAAATGATCCGGCATATCGATACCGCTACAAAAGAATTGATTGAATTTAAGGAACAGAATCCGACGCAGTTCCAAGAGCTTTTGGAAGAAGGAATCAAAATCGGACGAGGGGAAGAAGTCAAATCCTGGGGCATTCCCAAGACGACCGTGGAGGAAATCCGCAAAAAATATATTCCCAAAGACAAAACCGATGCCGCTTTGACGATGGCTGTGATTGACGGAGATAAAAAAGAAGCCGCCCGCCTGACAAAAGTGCTCTTGGACGGCGGCAGAAACCCAACCGACATTGTGGTGAGTGCGCTCATGCCCGGCATTCAAGTGGTTTGTGAAGTTTACGACATGGGAGAAGCGTTCGTTCCGGAAATTCTTCTGGCGAACGATGCCATGGTTGCCGGCGTTGTTTTGTGCCAGGAAAAACTGGGCGACATTCCGTCCGCCGGCAAAGTCGCGTCCCTTGTGATTGAAGGAGACGTTCACGACATCGGAAAAAACATTGTCGCCGCTATTCTTCGGGCAAACGGCTTTGATGTGATCGATATGGGCCGGGATGTTTTGGTAGAAGATGTGGTCGAATTGGTCAAAACCCAAAAGATCGATTTGGTCACCGGAACATCGCTTATGAGCACCACCAAAGAAGGCTTGAAGGCTTTGGCCAAAAGCATTGAATTTTCCGGTGTTCCGGTCGCTTGCGGCGGAGCGGCGGTAGACGCGCACTTTGTAAGCACGTTTTCAAATGCTGTTTACGGAAAAAGTCCGCTTGATGCCGTTAACATCGCAAAGTCGGTGAAAAAAGGAAAGAAGTGGGACGAAATCCGCAAAGAGATGAAGCAATAAACGAAAAATAAAATGTCCGAGGGAAGAGATAAGAATGTCTCTTCAATCGGATTATTTTTTTATTTTTTATTATTTTAACGATGCCGCCGCGCGCGTTACAGCAACAAATTTTTAAAACTTCAACAAAAACGATGGGCGGATTTTATCCGACAATAAAGTCTTCGGAATGAAAATCGGAATAATACCGCTCATTTTCGGCGGTAAATTTTAAAACACAATAATCCGGATCGGTAACCCCTTTTGGATAATAGAGGGTATCTCCTTCCCGCCAAATCATTTCTTTACTTTGGGAATCCTCAAGAACAGAGACGGTTCCTTTAAGCATAACGCCGCGGAAAAAACGTTTGTCAAAAAAATAAAGGCAAGCCTTGGGGTTTTCTTTGTACTGGCCGACACGCAGGGAAGACGTATTGGTCGTCAAATAGAATGTTTTAATTCCATCCCGCTTTTCGGGGTGGCAGCATCGCTTTTGTATTAGGAAAACCATCCTTGTCGACGGAACTGATCAGAGAAACGGTTTGTTTGTCAATTAAATTTCCAACTGTTTTTTCCGGGTCTTTCATCATAATGGTCAGCTTTTTTCATGGAATAATTGAGGAAAAGTGAAATAAATGAGTGATGAATGAAAAAAAGAAAGTCGTTTGTTTATTTTTGAGGAGAATATTTCAAAGGCAAATCAATAAAGAAAGTCGTCCCATCACAGGAATTGCTTGTGAATCCGACTTTTCCGCCCAGATATTTTTCACCCAGCAACCGGACGCTGTAAGTTCCAAGACCGCGCATTTCTCCTTTGGTTGAAATTCTTTTCTTAAAAATGTGGGGTTTGGACTCCTCCGGAATTTCCAAATCATTTTTGACCCAATGTCGTCGGACACAGAATATACATTCTATGCAAGAATGGCAGAAACGGATGATTTGGATGCGTCCGATTCAAGCAGTTCATAGGGTGTGACAACGAAAGGTACTCAAGTGGCTCCTAATGCTCCGGTCTTGGATTCAAAGACATCGACAACCATTACATTGGCAGAGATTTCGGGAGCTGAATACAAAAGAGAGGGCGAAAATTGGCAATCTTCCCGTGAATTCACGGGACTGTCGTCGGACACAGAATATACATTCTATGCAAGAATGGCAGAAACGGATGATTTGGATGCGTCCGGTCCAAGTGAAGGCCTGATTGAAAGAACGGAAAAAGCAAAACAGGGTGGTTCCGGTGGTTTTGGCGGTGAAAATGTCAGAATCGTTGGAAACGGAAACGGAAATGTTTCAAGCGAACCGCCGCAAACCGGAAGTTCAAACGACGGACAAAACAATCCAAGCGGCAACCAAACCAACCAAAACCAAACCAACCAAAACCAAAATAACAATCCAAACAATAATGTTTCCGGCAACGGAAACGGTTCCGGCTTGGAATTTGGAAATTCTTGGATTTGGATTATTGCGGGCGTTTTGGCGGTTCTTCTTGTCGGCGGAATTGCCTATTGGTATTTCGTTTTGAAGAAGAAATAATTTAAAAAAATGAAAAGAAAAGAAAAAGAAATAAATAGAAGAAGTTTGAATAAGTAAAAAAACAAAAACGAAAAAACGCTTCATCAAAAAAATGAACTTGGGGATTCATTTTTAAAAACGGAATGAAAAATGAAAAAGCCGGCAGGAATGCCGGCTTTTTTTATTGATTTTTGCAGACTTTCAAATTATGATTTTTCATTCTGTGCTTTATGATTTCTGAATTTTCATTCTATGCTTTATGATTCTTGCAGATTTTGCCATTTTCCTGGTTTTGAAAAGATTTATTTTCCGGATTTGTTTCGCCACCGTATTCCTTTATATATTCGAAAAAGTAATTTCATATCAAATTTTTACAATTTATCACCTGTTTTTAATTTAATGATCAAAAGATAAACTTGGGAATTCAGGGTTTAAAATGGACACCGTTACGCTTTTTTCTTTCTTTTTATATGCGTTTACGGCCATTTTCGTCATCGTAAACCCCATCAGCGCCCTGTTTACTTTTGTGTCCATGACCAGCAGTTATCCCGAAAAAGCCAAAAACATGTACGCCAAAAGATCTGTAATTCTTGCGGCGGCGGTTGCTTTGTTTTTCGCGATCGCCGGATCTTTGGTCCTCAGTTTTCTTGGAATCGGCGTGGATTCTTTACGTGTCGCCGGCGGAATCTTGCTCTTTACCATCGGCTACAACATGATGACCGCCAAAATGACCCACAGCGTCACGCAAGCGGAAATCGACGAATCCCAAGACAAAGACTTCTGGATTTTCCCAATCGCGATTCCGCTTTTGTGCGGGCCGGGACTCATCTCCACCGTCATCGTTCTCATGGGCGGAAGCACATCTTTTGCCAACGACGCGATGGTCATCTTCGCCATTCTTCTGGTGTTTGTCATCACCTACGTCGGATTTTATTTTTCCCGAAAAATCAGCACCTATCTCGGCTACACCGGAACATTGGTCATCACCCGTCTTTTGGGTCTCTTCCTGGCCGCAATCGCCGTCAGCATGATTACGCTTGGACTGTACAACATTTATCAATTATTTATCGCGGGAGCCGTCTGACATGAAAAAAGAAAATTTATCCCTGCTGGTTTGCCCGATGTGCCGCAAAAATCTTCAAGCAAAACCGGAAGAAGAAAACGCGGACAAAACCGAAATCATTTCCGGAAATTTGTATTGCGAAGCTTGCCAAATTTATTTCCCGATTGAAAACAAAATCCCGAATTTGCTGCCGCCCGACATGCGGGAATTTTAAAAAAACAAAAAGCAAAAAAAATGCAAAAAAAGCAAAAACAAAGAAAAAAATGCAAAAAACATGACCAATAAATTTTATTAATACACAGGTTATATTAAAGGAATAAATTAAAGGAATAAATAAAGAATAAATTAAAGGAATAATTCATATTCATATTTTAAATTGCTTCATTTTAACACACATTCGCCATTTCAAAGGGATTTAAATGAAAGAAGTTCTTCAAGACATCTACATCGGACGGCAGTCCATGGACTCCATTGAGTTCAAATACGACACCATTGAAGTTCCGCTTTACAAAGGAGAAGACCGCGAATTCCAAGTTTTCATCAAGAATTTCAGCTCTCCCACGTACATCACATTTTTGCCGGACGATTCCATCAAAGATTATCTGATTCTGGCGCCCGCCAAACACCAAGTCCAAAACAATCTTTACGCTAAAATTGTCGTCCGCGTCCCCTACAATTCGCTTCCGGTCGCAGAAGGTATGTTTTATGTGGTGACCGGCTACGGCGCCCAAAAGAAAGGATTCAAATTAGTCGTCGGCCTGGAAGGAGCCTGTTCGGTTGATTACGAACAAATCCGGTCTCCCAAAGTTTCCGCGCCCACCGTCAAAACCACCAACCCGCCGATCGCAAGCGTTCCGGAACGGGTTCTTGTAAAAAGCGACGAAGACGACGATGTGACCAAACGGACAAAAAAGCCGCCGGTCTTTAAAGTGCGCGACGATTGGGAAGACAAACGGGAAAAAACAGGTCCTAAAAAACCAAAGCCTTCCAAATCCAATACCCGCTACAAACAAAAAAGTCAAAAACAAGACATCACACTCCGGCAGCGGTTTGAAGCCGAAAAGAACGCGATTCTCTTAACAGTCTTACTACTTGCGATTTTAGCCTTTTTATTCTTCTATATTTGGTACACCGACATCGAATCCATATTCAATTTCGACCAAACCTTCTTATTGGCCATAATTCTTATCGGATTCATGGTATTTGTCGTCTTGCTCATCGCGGTTTTCTTTAAAACACCCCAGGATTCCGCCGATTAAAAATGTTGAAAGATTGTTGAAAAAAAATAAAGCCGCACAACAAAAAATTGTGCGGCTTTTTTTATTTATTCTATTTTTCTGTTTTGTTTTTCTGTTTTTCTATTTTAGAATTGCCGGGACCGCTGCCCGGTTTCTTACTCGTTTTTGGATTGCGCCGCCACATGTGTTACGGCCACGGATTTTTAATTATTCAACAAACCCGACAGACGCCTTTTTAAAAATTTCAATAAAAACCGGAATGTATTTTTAAAATTTCAATAAAAACCGGAATTTATTTTTAAAATTTTAACAAAAACCGGAATTTATTTTTAAAATTTTAACAAAAACCAAATTCTTTTTAAAAATTTTTAACAAAATATCAAGCCGATTTCTTTTGATTAAAATAACCTATTTAATATAATTATTAGTAATTCGGAAACGACCGAACTCATTCAAATTAAATCCCGGATGATAAGAGGGTTACAATATATACCTTCTCCGACAATTATAATGGACCGGTAGAAATCCTGCCGGATTGTGTGTTTTTACAAAGTACTGTTAAAAATTTAATGGAGACTTAAAAATGGCATCAGAAATGACACCCACCCGACGCGCTCTTGCGGCTGTTTTGGGCGGGCGTGTGGATTACGTGCCGCCGGCAAACCCGTTGGCACAAACGACGGTTGAACTTATGAAATACGCAAACGCGTCCTGGCCAAAAGCGCACTTTGACGCGCAAATGATGGCCGATTTGGCATCCGCGCCATACGATGTTTGTGGTATTGAAGCCGCGCGTCCTCAATTTGACATATCGCTGGAAGCCGAAGTGCTCGGCTGCCCGCTGGACTGGAACAAACCGGACCGTCCGCCCGTTGCGGCGCACGCGTATACCAACCCCGACGACGTCACTTGGCCCGACGACTTGGCCAACACGAAAAGAGTTCCGGTGGTGCTGGACGCGATTTCCATCCTGCGCGAAAAATACAGCGGAATGCTTCCGATTATTCCGGTCATCACCGCCCCGTTTACGGTGGCCGGACACATTGCCGGTGTTGAAAACCTGGTCCGCTGGACCCGGACCGACCCCGACAAAGCCCATGCGTTTATCGACGCCGCCACCGACTTTGTGATCGCGTACGGCAAACTTCAAGTGGAAGCCGGCGCCCACATTTTGTTCCCGGCCGACCCATCCGCATCCGGCGACTTGATCTCCGGCGAAACCTACGAAGAATTCGTGCTTCCCGCCCACAAAAGAATGGCCCGCGAAGTCAGCGCCCCGAAAATTCTGCACATGTGCGGAAACACAAGCAAGCTGCTTCCTTATGTTCGAAAAAGCGGCATGGACTGTTTCTCCTTTGATGCCGTTCCCGTGTGGTACTGCCGGCAAGTTTTGGGAAACAGCATGTCCATCCTCGGAAGTTTGGATGTCATTGATTTGATGCCAAACGGAACACCTCAGGACGTTTACAACCGGACCCGCGAATGTATCCTTCAAGGAACCGATGTCGTCGGAACGGCATGCGACGTTTCTTTTGGAACATCCCTGGAAAACCTGAAAGCTTACGTGCGCGCCTGTCGCGAAACCCCCGTCCCCAAAGCCGGTGATATAAAAGACACGATTCGCGAAATCGGTGTTGGAATCGGAAACTGGCAGGTCAAAAATAAAAAGGGCAGCAACGACTGCGGAGGTGTTTTCAAATGATCCGGCATATCGATACCGCTACAAAAGAATTGATTGAATTTAAGGAACAGAATCCGACGCAGTTCCAAGAGCTTTTGGAAGAAGGAATCAAAATCGGACGAGGGGAAGAAGTCAAATCCTGGGGCATTCCCAAGACGACCGTGGAGGAAATCCGCAAAAAATATATTCCCAAAGACAAAACCGATGCCGCTTTGACGATGGCTGTGATTGACGGAGATAAAAAAGAAGCCGCCCGCCTGACAAAAGTGCTCTTGGACGGCGGCAGAAACCCAACCGACATTGTGGTGAGTGCGCTCATGCCCGGCATTCAAGTGGTTTGTGAAGTTTACGACATGGGAGAAGCGTTCGTTCCGGAAATTCTTCTGGCGAACGATGCCATGGTTGCCGGCGTTGTTTTGTGCCAGGAAAAACTGGGCGACATTCCGTCCGCCGGCAAAGTCGCGTCCCTTGTGATTGAAGGAGACGTTCACGACATCGGAAAAAACATTGTCGCCGCTATTCTTCGGGCAAACGGCTTTGATGTGATCGATATGGGCCGGGATGTTTTGGTAGAAGATGTGGTCGAATTGGTCAAAACCCAAAAGATCGATTTGGTCACCGGAACATCGCTTATGAGCACCACCAAAGAAGGCTTGAAGGCTTTGGCCAAAAGCATTGAATTTTCCGGTGTTCCGGTCGCTTGCGGCGGAGCGGCGGTAGACGCGCACTTTGTAAGCACGTTTTCAAATGCTGTTTACGGAAAAAGTCCGCTTGATGCCGTTAACATCGCAAAGTCGGTGAAAAAAGGAAAGAAGTGGGACGAAATCCGCAAAGAGATGAAGCAATAAACGAAAAATAAAATGTCCGAGGGAAGAGATAAGAATGTCTCTTCAATCGGATTATTTTTTTATTTTTTATTATTTTAACGATGCCGCCGCGCGCGTTACAGCAACAAATTTTTAAAACTTCAACAAAAACGATGGGCGGATTTTATCCGACAATAAAGTCTTCGGAATGAAAATCGGAATAATACCGCTCATTTTCGGCGGTAAATTTTAAAACACAATAATCCGGATCGGTAACCCCTTTTGGATAATAGAGGGTATCTCCTTCCCGCCAAATCATTTCTTTACTTTGGGAATCCTCAAGAACAGAGACGGTTCCTTTAAGCATAACGCCGCGGAAAAAACGTTTGTCAAAAAAATAAAGGCAAGCCTTGGGGTTTTCTTTGTACTGGCCGACACGCAGGGAAGACGTATTGGTCGTCAAATAGAATGTTTTAATTCCATCCCGCTTTTCGGGGTGGCAGCATCGCTTTTGTATTAGGAAAACCATCCTTGTCGACGGAACTGATCAGAGAAACGGTTTGTTTGTCAATTAAATTTCCAACTGTTTTTTCCGGGTCTTTCATCATAATGGTCAGCTTTTTTCATGGAATAATTGAGGAAAAGTGAAATAAATGAGTGATGAATGAAAAAAAGAAAGTCGTTTGTTTATTTTTGAGGAGAATATTTCAAAGGCAAATCAATAAAGAAAGTCGTCCCATCACAGGAATTGCTTGTGAATCCGACTTTTCCGCCCAGATATTTTTCACCCAGCAACCGGACGCTGTAAGTTCCAAGACCGCGCATTTCTCCTTTGGTTGAAATTCTTTTCTTAAAAATGTGGGGTTTGGACTCCTCCGGAATTTCCAAATCATTTTTGACCCAATGTCGTCGGACACAGAATATACATTCTATGCAAGAATGGCAGAAACGGATGATTTGGATGCGTCCGATTCAAGCAGTTCATAGGGTGTGACAACGAAAGGTACTCAAGTGGCTCCTAATGCTCCGGTCTTGGATTCAAAGACATCGACAACCATTACATTGGCAGAGATTTCGGGAGCTGAATACAAAAGAGAGGGCGAAAATTGGCAATCTTCCCGTGAATTCACGGGACTGTCGTCGGACACAGAATATACATTCTATGCAAGAATGGCAGAAACGGATGATTTGGATGCGTCCGGTCCAAGTGAAGGCCTGATTGAAAGAACGGAAAAAGCAAAACAGGGTGGTTCCGGTGGTTTTGGCGGTGAAAATGTCAGAATCGTTGGAAACGGAAACGGAAATGTTTCAAGCGAACCGCCGCAAACCGGAAGTTCAAACGACGGACAAAACAATCCAAGCGGCAACCAAACCAACCAAAACCAAACCAACCAAAACCAAAATAACAATCCAAACAATAATGTTTCCGGCAACGGAAACGGTTCCGGCTTGGAATTTGGAAATTCTTGGATTTGGATTATTGCGGGCGTTTTGGCGGTTCTTCTTGTCGGCGGAATTGCCTATTGGTATTTCGTTTTGAAGAAGAAATAATTTAAAAAAATGAAAAGAAAAGAAAAAGAAATAAATAGAAGAAGTTTGAATAAGTAAAAAAACAAAAACGAAAAAACGCTTCATCAAAAAAATGAACTTGGGGATTCATTTTTAAAAACGGAATGAAAAATGAAAAAGCCGGCAGGAATGCCGGCTTTTTTTATTGATTTTTGCAGACTTTCAAATTATGATTTTTCATTCTGTGCTTTATGATTTCTGAATTTTCATTCTATGCTTTATGATTCTTGCAGATTTTGCCATTTTCCTGGTTTTGAAAAGATTTATTTTCCGGATTTGTTTCGCCACCGTATTCCTTTATATATTCGAAAAAGTAATTTCATATCAAATTTTTACAATTTATCACCTGTTTTTAATTTAATGATCAAAAGATAAACTTGGGAATTCAGGGTTTAAAATGGACACCGTTACGCTTTTTTCTTTCTTTTTATATGCGTTTACGGCCATTTTCGTCATCGTAAACCCCATCAGCGCCCTGTTTACTTTTGTGTCCATGACCAGCAGTTATCCCGAAAAAGCCAAAAACATGTACGCCAAAAGATCTGTAATTCTTGCGGCGGCGGTTGCTTTGTTTTTCGCGATCGCCGGATCTTTGGTCCTCAGTTTTCTTGGAATCGGCGTGGATTCTTTACGTGTCGCCGGCGGAATCTTGCTCTTTACCATCGGCTACAACATGATGACCGCCAAAATGACCCACAGCGTCACGCAAGCGGAAATCGACGAATCCCAAGACAAAGACTTCTGGATTTTCCCAATCGCGATTCCGCTTTTGTGCGGGCCGGGACTCATCTCCACCGTCATCGTTCTCATGGGCGGAAGCACATCTTTTGCCAACGACGCGATGGTCATCTTCGCCATTCTTCTGGTGTTTGTCATCACCTACGTCGGATTTTATTTTTCCCGAAAAATCAGCACCTATCTCGGCTACACCGGAACATTGGTCATCACCCGTCTTTTGGGTCTCTTCCTGGCCGCAATCGCCGTCAGCATGATTACGCTTGGACTGTACAACATTTATCAATTATTTATCGCGGGAGCCGTCTGACATGAAAAAAGAAAATTTATCCCTGCTGGTTTGCCCGATGTGCCGCAAAAATCTTCAAGCAAAACCGGAAGAAGAAAACGCGGACAAAACCGAAATCATTTCCGGAAATTTGTATTGCGAAGCTTGCCAAATTTATTTCCCGATTGAAAACAAAATCCCGAATTTGCTGCCGCCCGACATGCGGGAATTTTAAAAAAACAAAAAGCAAAAAAAATGCAAAAAAAGCAAAAACAAAGAAAAAAATGCAAAAAACATGACCAATAAATTTTATTAATACACAGGTTATATTAAAGGAATAAATTAAAGGAATAAATAAAGAATAAATTAAAGGAATAATTCATATTCATATTTTAAATTGCTTCATTTTAACACACATTCGCCATTTCAAAGGGATTTAAATGAAAGAAGTTCTTCAAGACATCTACATCGGACGGCAGTCCATGGACTCCATTGAGTTCAAATACGACACCATTGAAGTTCCGCTTTACAAAGGAGAAGACCGCGAATTCCAAGTTTTCATCAAGAATTTCAGCTCTCCCACGTACATCACATTTTTGCCGGACGATTCCATCAAAGATTATCTGATTCTGGCGCCCGCCAAACACCAAGTCCAAAACAATCTTTACGCTAAAATTGTCGTCCGCGTCCCCTACAATTCGCTTCCGGTCGCAGAAGGTATGTTTTATGTGGTGACCGGCTACGGCGCCCAAAAGAAAGGATTCAAATTAGTCGTCGGCCTGGAAGGAGCCTGTTCGGTTGATTACGAACAAATCCGGTCTCCCAAAGTTTCCGCGCCCACCGTCAAAACCACCAACCCGCCGATCGCAAGCGTTCCGGAACGGGTTCTTGTAAAAAGCGACGAAGACGACGATGTGACCAAACGGACAAAAAAGCCGCCGGTCTTTAAAGTGCGCGACGATTGGGAAGACAAACGGGAAAAAACAGGTCCTAAAAAACCAAAGCCTTCCAAATCCAATACCCGCTACAAACAAAAAAGTCAAAAACAAGACATCACACTCCGGCAGCGGTTTGAAGCCGAAAAGAACGCGATTCTCTTAACAGTCTTACTACTTGCGATTTTAGCCTTTTTATTCTTCTATATTTGGTACACCGACATCGAATCCATATTCAATTTCGACCAAACCTTCTTATTGGCCATAATTCTTATCGGATTCATGGTATTTGTCGTCTTGCTCATCGCGGTTTTCTTTAAAACACCCCAGGATTCCGCCGATTAAAAATGTTGAAAGATTGTTGAAAAAAAATAAAGCCGCACAACAAAAAATTGTGCGGCTTTTTTTATTTATTCTATTTTTCTGTTTTGTTTTTCTGTTTTTCTATTTTAGAATTGCCGGGACCGCTGCCCGGTTTCTTACTCGTTTTTGGATTGCGCCGCCACATGTGTTACGGCCACGGATTTTTAATTATTCAACAAACCCGACAGACGCCTTTTTAAAAATTTCAATAAAAACCGGAATGTATTTTTAAAATTTCAATAAAAACCGGAATTTATTTTTAAAATTTTAACAAAAACCGGAATTTATTTTTAAAATTTTAACAAAAACCAAATTCTTTTTAAAAATTTTTAACAAAATATCAAGCCGATTTCTTTTGATTAAAATAACCTATTTAATATAATTATTAGTAATTCGGAAACGACCGAACTCATTCAAATTAAATCCCGGATGATAAGAGGGTTACAATATATACCTTCTCCGACAATTATAATGGACCGGTAGAAATCCTGCCGGATTGTGTGTTTTTACAAAGTACTGTTAAAAATTTAATGGAGACTTAAAAATGGCATCAGAAATGACACCCACCCGACGCGCTCTTGCGGCTGTTTTGGGCGGGCGTGTGGATTACGTGCCGCCGGCAAACCCGTTGGCACAAACGACGGTTGAACTTATGAAATACGCAAACGCGTCCTGGCCAAAAGCGCACTTTGACGCGCAAATGATGGCCGATTTGGCATCCGCGCCATACGATGTTTGTGGTATTGAAGCCGCGCGTCCTCAATTTGACATATCGCTGGAAGCCGAAGTGCTCGGCTGCCCGCTGGACTGGAACAAACCGGACCGTCCGCCCGTTGCGGCGCACGCGTATACCAACCCCGACGACGTCACTTGGCCCGACGACTTGGCCAACACGAAAAGAGTTCCGGTGGTGCTGGACGCGATTTCCATCCTGCGCGAAAAATACAGCGGAATGCTTCCGATTATTCCGGTCATCACCGCCCCGTTTACGGTGGCCGGACACATTGCCGGTGTTGAAAACCTGGTCCGCTGGACCCGGACCGACCCCGACAAAGCCCATGCGTTTATCGACGCCGCCACCGACTTTGTGATCGCGTACGGCAAACTTCAAGTGGAAGCCGGCGCCCACATTTTGTTCCCGGCCGACCCATCCGCATCCGGCGACTTGATCTCCGGCGAAACCTACGAAGAATTCGTGCTTCCCGCCCACAAAAGAATGGCCCGCGAAGTCAGCGCCCCGAAAATTCTGCACATGTGCGGAAACACAAGCAAGCTGCTTCCTTATGTTCGAAAAAGCGGCATGGACTGTTTCTCCTTTGATGCCGTTCCCGTGTGGTACTGCCGGCAAGTTTTGGGAAACAGCATGTCCATCCTCGGAAGTTTGGATGTCATTGATTTGATGCCAAACGGAACACCTCAGGACGTTTACAACCGGACCCGCGAATGTATCCTTCAAGGAACCGATGTCGTCGGAACGGCATGCGACGTTTCTTTTGGAACATCCCTGGAAAACCTGAAAGCTTACGTGCGCGCCTGTCGCGAAACCCCCGTCCCCAAAGCCGGTGATATAAAAGACACGATTCGCGAAATCGGTGTTGGAATCGGAAACTGGCAGGTCAAAAATAAAAAGGGCAGCAACGACTGCGGAGGTGTTTTCAAATGATCCGGCATATCGATACCGCTACAAAAGAATTGATTGAATTTAAGGAACAGAATCCGACGCAGTTCCAAGAGCTTTTGGAAGAAGGAATCAAAATCGGACGAGGGGAAGAAGTCAAATCCTGGGGCATTCCCAAGACGACCGTGGAGGAAATCCGCAAAAAATATATTCCCAAAGACAAAACCGATGCCGCTTTGACGATGGCTGTGATTGACGGAGATAAAAAAGAAGCCGCCCGCCTGACAAAAGTGCTCTTGGACGGCGGCAGAAACCCAACCGACATTGTGGTGAGTGCGCTCATGCCCGGCATTCAAGTGGTTTGTGAAGTTTACGACATGGGAGAAGCGTTCGTTCCGGAAATTCTTCTGGCGAACGATGCCATGGTTGCCGGCGTTGTTTTGTGCCAGGAAAAACTGGGCGACATTCCGTCCGCCGGCAAAGTCGCGTCCCTTGTGATTGAAGGAGACGTTCACGACATCGGAAAAAACATTGTCGCCGCTATTCTTCGGGCAAACGGCTTTGATGTGATCGATATGGGCCGGGATGTTTTGGTAGAAGATGTGGTCGAATTGGTCAAAACCCAAAAGATCGATTTGGTCACCGGAACATCGCTTATGAGCACCACCAAAGAAGGCTTGAAGGCTTTGGCCAAAAGCATTGAATTTTCCGGTGTTCCGGTCGCTTGCGGCGGAGCGGCGGTAGACGCGCACTTTGTAAGCACGTTTTCAAATGCTGTTTACGGAAAAAGTCCGCTTGATGCCGTTAACATCGCAAAGTCGGTGAAAAAAGGAAAGAAGTGGGACGAAATCCGCAAAGAGATGAAGCAATAAACGAAAAATAAAATGTCCGAGGGAAGAGATAAGAATGTCTCTTCAATCGGATTATTTTTTTATTTTTTATTATTTTAACGATGCCGCCGCGCGCGTTACAGCAACAAATTTTTAAAACTTCAACAAAAACGATGGGCGGATTTTATCCGACAATAAAGTCTTCGGAATGAAAATCGGAATAATACCGCTCATTTTCGGCGGTAAATTTTAAAACACAATAATCCGGATCGGTAACCCCTTTTGGATAATAGAGGGTATCTCCTTCCCGCCAAATCATTTCTTTACTTTGGGAATCCTCAAGAACAGAGACGGTTCCTTTAAGCATAACGCCGCGGAAAAAACGTTTGTCAAAAAAATAAAGGCAAGCCTTGGGGTTTTCTTTGTACTGGCCGACACGCAGGGAAGACGTATTGGTCGTCAAATAGAATGTTTTAATTCCATCCCGCTTTTCGGGGTGGCAGCATCGCTTTTGTATTAGGAAAACCATCCTTGTCGACGGAACTGATCAGAGAAACGGTTTGTTTGTCAATTAAATTTCCAACTGTTTTTTCCGGGTCTTTCATCATAATGGTCAGCTTTTTTCATGGAATAATTGAGGAAAAGTGAAATAAATGAGTGATGAATGAAAAAAAGAAAGTCGTTTGTTTATTTTTGAGGAGAATATTTCAAAGGCAAATCAATAAAGAAAGTCGTCCCATCACAGGAATTGCTTGTGAATCCGACTTTTCCGCCCAGATATTTTTCACCCAGCAACCGGACGCTGTAAGTTCCAAGACCGCGCATTTCTCCTTTGGTTGAAATTCTTTTCTTAAAAATGTGGGGTTTGGACTCCTCCGGAATTTCCAAATCATTTTTGACCCAATGTCGTCGGACACAGAATATACATTCTATGCAAGAATGGCAGAAACGGATGATTTGGATGCGTCCGATTCAAGCAGTTCATAGGGTGTGACAACGAAAGGTACTCAAGTGGCTCCTAATGCTCCGGTCTTGGATTCAAAGACATCGACAACCATTACATTGGCAGAGATTTCGGGAGCTGAATACAAAAGAGAGGGCGAAAATTGGCAATCTTCCCGTGAATTCACGGGACTGTCGTCGGACACAGAATATACATTCTATGCAAGAATGGCAGAAACGGATGATTTGGATGCGTCCGGTCCAAGTGAAGGCCTGATTGAAAGAACGGAAAAAGCAAAACAGGGTGGTTCCGGTGGTTTTGGCGGTGAAAATGTCAGAATCGTTGGAAACGGAAACGGAAATGTTTCAAGCGAACCGCCGCAAACCGGAAGTTCAAACGACGGACAAAACAATCCAAGCGGCAACCAAACCAACCAAAACCAAACCAACCAAAACCAAAATAACAATCCAAACAATAATGTTTCCGGCAACGGAAACGGTTCCGGCTTGGAATTTGGAAATTCTTGGATTTGGATTATTGCGGGCGTTTTGGCGGTTCTTCTTGTCGGCGGAATTGCCTATTGGTATTTCGTTTTGAAGAAGAAATAATTTAAAAAAATGAAAAGAAAAGAAAAAGAAATAAATAGAAGAAGTTTGAATAAGTAAAAAAACAAAAACGAAAAAACGCTTCATCAAAAAAATGAACTTGGGGATTCATTTTTAAAAACGGAATGAAAAATGAAAAAGCCGGCAGGAATGCCGGCTTTTTTTATTGATTTTTGCAGACTTTCAAATTATGATTTTTCATTCTGTGCTTTATGATTTCTGAATTTTCATTCTATGCTTTATGATTCTTGCAGATTTTGCCATTTTCCTGGTTTTGAAAAGATTTATTTTCCGGATTTGTTTCGCCACCGTATTCCTTTATATATTCGAAAAAGTAATTTCATATCAAATTTTTACAATTTATCACCTGTTTTTAATTTAATGATCAAAAGATAAACTTGGGAATTCAGGGTTTAAAATGGACACCGTTACGCTTTTTTCTTTCTTTTTATATGCGTTTACGGCCATTTTCGTCATCGTAAACCCCATCAGCGCCCTGTTTACTTTTGTGTCCATGACCAGCAGTTATCCCGAAAAAGCCAAAAACATGTACGCCAAAAGATCTGTAATTCTTGCGGCGGCGGTTGCTTTGTTTTTCGCGATCGCCGGATCTTTGGTCCTCAGTTTTCTTGGAATCGGCGTGGATTCTTTACGTGTCGCCGGCGGAATCTTGCTCTTTACCATCGGCTACAACATGATGACCGCCAAAATGACCCACAGCGTCACGCAAGCGGAAATCGACGAATCCCAAGACAAAGACTTCTGGATTTTCCCAATCGCGATTCCGCTTTTGTGCGGGCCGGGACTCATCTCCACCGTCATCGTTCTCATGGGCGGAAGCACATCTTTTGCCAACGACGCGATGGTCATCTTCGCCATTCTTCTGGTGTTTGTCATCACCTACGTCGGATTTTATTTTTCCCGAAAAATCAGCACCTATCTCGGCTACACCGGAACATTGGTCATCACCCGTCTTTTGGGTCTCTTCCTGGCCGCAATCGCCGTCAGCATGATTACGCTTGGACTGTACAACATTTATCAATTATTTATCGCGGGAGCCGTCTGACATGAAAAAAGAAAATTTATCCCTGCTGGTTTGCCCGATGTGCCGCAAAAATCTTCAAGCAAAACCGGAAGAAGAAAACGCGGACAAAACCGAAATCATTTCCGGAAATTTGTATTGCGAAGCTTGCCAAATTTATTTCCCGATTGAAAACAAAATCCCGAATTTGCTGCCGCCCGACATGCGGGAATTTTAAAAAAACAAAAAGCAAAAAAAATGCAAAAAAAGCAAAAACAAAGAAAAAAATGCAAAAAACATGACCAATAAATTTTATTAATACACAGGTTATATTAAAGGAATAAATTAAAGGAATAAATAAAGAATAAATTAAAGGAATAATTCATATTCATATTTTAAATTGCTTCATTTTAACACACATTCGCCATTTCAAAGGGATTTAAATGAAAGAAGTTCTTCAAGACATCTACATCGGACGGCAGTCCATGGACTCCATTGAGTTCAAATACGACACCATTGAAGTTCCGCTTTACAAAGGAGAAGACCGCGAATTCCAAGTTTTCATCAAGAATTTCAGCTCTCCCACGTACATCACATTTTTGCCGGACGATTCCATCAAAGATTATCTGATTCTGGCGCCCGCCAAACACCAAGTCCAAAACAATCTTTACGCTAAAATTGTCGTCCGCGTCCCCTACAATTCGCTTCCGGTCGCAGAAGGTATGTTTTATGTGGTGACCGGCTACGGCGCCCAAAAGAAAGGATTCAAATTAGTCGTCGGCCTGGAAGGAGCCTGTTCGGTTGATTACGAACAAATCCGGTCTCCCAAAGTTTCCGCGCCCACCGTCAAAACCACCAACCCGCCGATCGCAAGCGTTCCGGAACGGGTTCTTGTAAAAAGCGACGAAGACGACGATGTGACCAAACGGACAAAAAAGCCGCCGGTCTTTAAAGTGCGCGACGATTGGGAAGACAAACGGGAAAAAACAGGTCCTAAAAAACCAAAGCCTTCCAAATCCAATACCCGCTACAAACAAAAAAGTCAAAAACAAGACATCACACTCCGGCAGCGGTTTGAAGCCGAAAAGAACGCGATTCTCTTAACAGTCTTACTACTTGCGATTTTAGCCTTTTTATTCTTCTATATTTGGTACACCGACATCGAATCCATATTCAATTTCGACCAAACCTTCTTATTGGCCATAATTCTTATCGGATTCATGGTATTTGTCGTCTTGCTCATCGCGGTTTTCTTTAAAACACCCCAGGATTCCGCCGATTAAAAATGTTGAAAGATTGTTGAAAAAAAATAAAGCCGCACAACAAAAAATTGTGCGGCTTTTTTTATTTATTCTATTTTTCTGTTTTGTTTTTCTGTTTTTCTATTTTAGAATTGCCGGGACCGCTGCCCGGTTTCTTACTCGTTTTTGGATTGCGCCGCCACATGTGTTACGGCCACGGATTTTTAATTATTCAACAAACCCGACAGACGCCTTTTTAAAAATTTCAATAAAAACCGGAATGTATTTTTAAAATTTCAATAAAAACCGGAATTTATTTTTAAAATTTTAACAAAAACCGGAATTTATTTTTAAAATTTTAACAAAAACCAAATTCTTTTTAAAAATTTTTAACAAAATATCAAGCCGATTTCTTTTGATTAAAATAACCTATTTAATATAATTATTAGTAATTCGGAAACGACCGAACTCATTCAAATTAAATCCCGGATGATAAGAGGGTTACAATATATACCTTCTCCGACAATTATAATGGACCGGTAGAAATCCTGCCGGATTGTGTGTTTTTACAAAGTACTGTTAAAAATTTAATGGAGACTTAAAAATGGCATCAGAAATGACACCCACCCGACGCGCTCTTGCGGCTGTTTTGGGCGGGCGTGTGGATTACGTGCCGCCGGCAAACCCGTTGGCACAAACGACGGTTGAACTTATGAAATACGCAAACGCGTCCTGGCCAAAAGCGCACTTTGACGCGCAAATGATGGCCGATTTGGCATCCGCGCCATACGATGTTTGTGGTATTGAAGCCGCGCGTCCTCAATTTGACATATCGCTGGAAGCCGAAGTGCTCGGCTGCCCGCTGGACTGGAACAAACCGGACCGTCCGCCCGTTGCGGCGCACGCGTATACCAACCCCGACGACGTCACTTGGCCCGACGACTTGGCCAACACGAAAAGAGTTCCGGTGGTGCTGGACGCGATTTCCATCCTGCGCGAAAAATACAGCGGAATGCTTCCGATTATTCCGGTCATCACCGCCCCGTTTACGGTGGCCGGACACATTGCCGGTGTTGAAAACCTGGTCCGCTGGACCCGGACCGACCCCGACAAAGCCCATGCGTTTATCGACGCCGCCACCGACTTTGTGATCGCGTACGGCAAACTTCAAGTGGAAGCCGGCGCCCACATTTTGTTCCCGGCCGACCCATCCGCATCCGGCGACTTGATCTCCGGCGAAACCTACGAAGAATTCGTGCTTCCCGCCCACAAAAGAATGGCCCGCGAAGTCAGCGCCCCGAAAATTCTGCACATGTGCGGAAACACAAGCAAGCTGCTTCCTTATGTTCGAAAAAGCGGCATGGACTGTTTCTCCTTTGATGCCGTTCCCGTGTGGTACTGCCGGCAAGTTTTGGGAAACAGCATGTCCATCCTCGGAAGTTTGGATGTCATTGATTTGATGCCAAACGGAACACCTCAGGACGTTTACAACCGGACCCGCGAATGTATCCTTCAAGGAACCGATGTCGTCGGAACGGCATGCGACGTTTCTTTTGGAACATCCCTGGAAAACCTGAAAGCTTACGTGCGCGCCTGTCGCGAAACCCCCGTCCCCAAAGCCGGTGATATAAAAGACACGATTCGCGAAATCGGTGTTGGAATCGGAAACTGGCAGGTCAAAAATAAAAAGGGCAGCAACGACTGCGGAGGTGTTTTCAAATGATCCGGCATATCGATACCGCTACAAAAGAATTGATTGAATTTAAGGAACAGAATCCGACGCAGTTCCAAGAGCTTTTGGAAGAAGGAATCAAAATCGGACGAGGGGAAGAAGTCAAATCCTGGGGCATTCCCAAGACGACCGTGGAGGAAATCCGCAAAAAATATATTCCCAAAGACAAAACCGATGCCGCTTTGACGATGGCTGTGATTGACGGAGATAAAAAAGAAGCCGCCCGCCTGACAAAAGTGCTCTTGGACGGCGGCAGAAACCCAACCGACATTGTGGTGAGTGCGCTCATGCCCGGCATTCAAGTGGTTTGTGAAGTTTACGACATGGGAGAAGCGTTCGTTCCGGAAATTCTTCTGGCGAACGATGCCATGGTTGCCGGCGTTGTTTTGTGCCAGGAAAAACTGGGCGACATTCCGTCCGCCGGCAAAGTCGCGTCCCTTGTGATTGAAGGAGACGTTCACGACATCGGAAAAAACATTGTCGCCGCTATTCTTCGGGCAAACGGCTTTGATGTGATCGATATGGGCCGGGATGTTTTGGTAGAAGATGTGGTCGAATTGGTCAAAACCCAAAAGATCGATTTGGTCACCGGAACATCGCTTATGAGCACCACCAAAGAAGGCTTGAAGGCTTTGGCCAAAAGCATTGAATTTTCCGGTGTTCCGGTCGCTTGCGGCGGAGCGGCGGTAGACGCGCACTTTGTAAGCACGTTTTCAAATGCTGTTTACGGAAAAAGTCCGCTTGATGCCGTTAACATCGCAAAGTCGGTGAAAAAAGGAAAGAAGTGGGACGAAATCCGCAAAGAGATGAAGCAATAAACGAAAAATAAAATGTCCGAGGGAAGAGATAAGAATGTCTCTTCAATCGGATTATTTTTTTATTTTTTATTATTTTAACGATGCCGCCGCGCGCGTTACAGCAACAAATTTTTAAAACTTCAACAAAAACGATGGGCGGATTTTATCCGACAATAAAGTCTTCGGAATGAAAATCGGAATAATACCGCTCATTTTCGGCGGTAAATTTTAAAACACAATAATCCGGATCGGTAACCCCTTTTGGATAATAGAGGGTATCTCCTTCCCGCCAAATCATTTCTTTACTTTGGGAATCCTCAAGAACAGAGACGGTTCCTTTAAGCATAACGCCGCGGAAAAAACGTTTGTCAAAAAAATAAAGGCAAGCCTTGGGGTTTTCTTTGTACTGGCCGACACGCAGGGAAGACGTATTGGTCGTCAAATAGAATGTTTTAATTCCATCCCGCTTTTCGGGGTGGCAGCATCGCTTTTGTATTAGGAAAACCATCCTTGTCGACGGAACTGATCAGAGAAACGGTTTGTTTGTCAATTAAATTTCCAACTGTTTTTTCCGGGTCTTTCATCATAATGGTCAGCTTTTTTCATGGAATAATTGAGGAAAAGTGAAATAAATGAGTGATGAATGAAAAAAAGAAAGTCGTTTGTTTATTTTTGAGGAGAATATTTCAAAGGCAAATCAATAAAGAAAGTCGTCCCATCACAGGAATTGCTTGTGAATCCGACTTTTCCGCCCAGATATTTTTCACCCAGCAACCGGACGCTGTAAGTTCCAAGACCGCGCATTTCTCCTTTGGTTGAAATTCTTTTCTTAAAAATGTGGGGTTTGGACTCCTCCGGAATTTCCAAATCATTTTTGACCCAATGTCGTCGGACACAGAATATACATTCTATGCAAGAATGGCAGAAACGGATGATTTGGATGCGTCCGATTCAAGCAGTTCATAGGGTGTGACAACGAAAGGTACTCAAGTGGCTCCTAATGCTCCGGTCTTGGATTCAAAGACATCGACAACCATTACATTGGCAGAGATTTCGGGAGCTGAATACAAAAGAGAGGGCGAAAATTGGCAATCTTCCCGTGAATTCACGGGACTGTCGTCGGACACAGAATATACATTCTATGCAAGAATGGCAGAAACGGATGATTTGGATGCGTCCGGTCCAAGTGAAGGCCTGATTGAAAGAACGGAAAAAGCAAAACAGGGTGGTTCCGGTGGTTTTGGCGGTGAAAATGTCAGAATCGTTGGAAACGGAAACGGAAATGTTTCAAGCGAACCGCCGCAAACCGGAAGTTCAAACGACGGACAAAACAATCCAAGCGGCAACCAAACCAACCAAAACCAAACCAACCAAAACCAAAATAACAATCCAAACAATAATGTTTCCGGCAACGGAAACGGTTCCGGCTTGGAATTTGGAAATTCTTGGATTTGGATTATTGCGGGCGTTTTGGCGGTTCTTCTTGTCGGCGGAATTGCCTATTGGTATTTCGTTTTGAAGAAGAAATAATTTAAAAAAATGAAAAGAAAAGAAAAAGAAATAAATAGAAGAAGTTTGAATAAGTAAAAAAACAAAAACGAAAAAACGCTTCATCAAAAAAATGAACTTGGGGATTCATTTTTAAAAACGGAATGAAAAATGAAAAAGCCGGCAGGAATGCCGGCTTTTTTTATTGATTTTTGCAGACTTTCAAATTATGATTTTTCATTCTGTGCTTTATGATTTCTGAATTTTCATTCTATGCTTTATGATTCTTGCAGATTTTGCCATTTTCCTGGTTTTGAAAAGATTTATTTTCCGGATTTGTTTCGCCACCGTATTCCTTTATATATTCGAAAAAGTAATTTCATATCAAATTTTTACAATTTATCACCTGTTTTTAATTTAATGATCAAAAGATAAACTTGGGAATTCAGGGTTTAAAATGGACACCGTTACGCTTTTTTCTTTCTTTTTATATGCGTTTACGGCCATTTTCGTCATCGTAAACCCCATCAGCGCCCTGTTTACTTTTGTGTCCATGACCAGCAGTTATCCCGAAAAAGCCAAAAACATGTACGCCAAAAGATCTGTAATTCTTGCGGCGGCGGTTGCTTTGTTTTTCGCGATCGCCGGATCTTTGGTCCTCAGTTTTCTTGGAATCGGCGTGGATTCTTTACGTGTCGCCGGCGGAATCTTGCTCTTTACCATCGGCTACAACATGATGACCGCCAAAATGACCCACAGCGTCACGCAAGCGGAAATCGACGAATCCCAAGACAAAGACTTCTGGATTTTCCCAATCGCGATTCCGCTTTTGTGCGGGCCGGGACTCATCTCCACCGTCATCGTTCTCATGGGCGGAAGCACATCTTTTGCCAACGACGCGATGGTCATCTTCGCCATTCTTCTGGTGTTTGTCATCACCTACGTCGGATTTTATTTTTCCCGAAAAATCAGCACCTATCTCGGCTACACCGGAACATTGGTCATCACCCGTCTTTTGGGTCTCTTCCTGGCCGCAATCGCCGTCAGCATGATTACGCTTGGACTGTACAACATTTATCAATTATTTATCGCGGGAGCCGTCTGACATGAAAAAAGAAAATTTATCCCTGCTGGTTTGCCCGATGTGCCGCAAAAATCTTCAAGCAAAACCGGAAGAAGAAAACGCGGACAAAACCGAAATCATTTCCGGAAATTTGTATTGCGAAGCTTGCCAAATTTATTTCCCGATTGAAAACAAAATCCCGAATTTGCTGCCGCCCGACATGCGGGAATTTTAAAAAAACAAAAAGCAAAAAAAATGCAAAAAAAGCAAAAACAAAGAAAAAAATGCAAAAAACATGACCAATAAATTTTATTAATACACAGGTTATATTAAAGGAATAAATTAAAGGAATAAATAAAGAATAAATTAAAGGAATAATTCATATTCATATTTTAAATTGCTTCATTTTAACACACATTCGCCATTTCAAAGGGATTTAAATGAAAGAAGTTCTTCAAGACATCTACATCGGACGGCAGTCCATGGACTCCATTGAGTTCAAATACGACACCATTGAAGTTCCGCTTTACAAAGGAGAAGACCGCGAATTCCAAGTTTTCATCAAGAATTTCAGCTCTCCCACGTACATCACATTTTTGCCGGACGATTCCATCAAAGATTATCTGATTCTGGCGCCCGCCAAACACCAAGTCCAAAACAATCTTTACGCTAAAATTGTCGTCCGCGTCCCCTACAATTCGCTTCCGGTCGCAGAAGGTATGTTTTATGTGGTGACCGGCTACGGCGCCCAAAAGAAAGGATTCAAATTAGTCGTCGGCCTGGAAGGAGCCTGTTCGGTTGATTACGAACAAATCCGGTCTCCCAAAGTTTCCGCGCCCACCGTCAAAACCACCAACCCGCCGATCGCAAGCGTTCCGGAACGGGTTCTTGTAAAAAGCGACGAAGACGACGATGTGACCAAACGGACAAAAAAGCCGCCGGTCTTTAAAGTGCGCGACGATTGGGAAGACAAACGGGAAAAAACAGGTCCTAAAAAACCAAAGCCTTCCAAATCCAATACCCGCTACAAACAAAAAAGTCAAAAACAAGACATCACACTCCGGCAGCGGTTTGAAGCCGAAAAGAACGCGATTCTCTTAACAGTCTTACTACTTGCGATTTTAGCCTTTTTATTCTTCTATATTTGGTACACCGACATCGAATCCATATTCAATTTCGACCAAACCTTCTTATTGGCCATAATTCTTATCGGATTCATGGTATTTGTCGTCTTGCTCATCGCGGTTTTCTTTAAAACACCCCAGGATTCCGCCGATTAAAAATGTTGAAAGATTGTTGAAAAAAAATAAAGCCGCACAACAAAAAATTGTGCGGCTTTTTTTATTTATTCTATTTTTCTGTTTTGTTTTTCTGTTTTTCTATTTTAGAATTGCCGGGACCGCTGCCCGGTTTCTTACTCGTTTTTGGATTGCGCCGCCACATGTGTTACGGCCACGGATTTTTAATTATTCAACAAACCCGACAGACGCCTTTTTAAAAATTTCAATAAAAACCGGAATGTATTTTTAAAATTTCAATAAAAACCGGAATTTATTTTTAAAATTTTAACAAAAACCGGAATTTATTTTTAAAATTTTAACAAAAACCAAATTCTTTTTAAAAATTTTTAACAAAATATCAAGCCGATTTCTTTTGATTAAAATAACCTATTTAATATAATTATTAGTAATTCGGAAACGACCGAACTCATTCAAATTAAATCCCGGATGATAAGAGGGTTACAATATATACCTTCTCCGACAATTATAATGGACCGGTAGAAATCCTGCCGGATTGTGTGTTTTTACAAAGTACTGTTAAAAATTTAATGGAGACTTAAAAATGGCATCAGAAATGACACCCACCCGACGCGCTCTTGCGGCTGTTTTGGGCGGGCGTGTGGATTACGTGCCGCCGGCAAACCCGTTGGCACAAACGACGGTTGAACTTATGAAATACGCAAACGCGTCCTGGCCAAAAGCGCACTTTGACGCGCAAATGATGGCCGATTTGGCATCCGCGCCATACGATGTTTGTGGTATTGAAGCCGCGCGTCCTCAATTTGACATATCGCTGGAAGCCGAAGTGCTCGGCTGCCCGCTGGACTGGAACAAACCGGACCGTCCGCCCGTTGCGGCGCACGCGTATACCAACCCCGACGACGTCACTTGGCCCGACGACTTGGCCAACACGAAAAGAGTTCCGGTGGTGCTGGACGCGATTTCCATCCTGCGCGAAAAATACAGCGGAATGCTTCCGATTATTCCGGTCATCACCGCCCCGTTTACGGTGGCCGGACACATTGCCGGTGTTGAAAACCTGGTCCGCTGGACCCGGACCGACCCCGACAAAGCCCATGCGTTTATCGACGCCGCCACCGACTTTGTGATCGCGTACGGCAAACTTCAAGTGGAAGCCGGCGCCCACATTTTGTTCCCGGCCGACCCATCCGCATCCGGCGACTTGATCTCCGGCGAAACCTACGAAGAATTCGTGCTTCCCGCCCACAAAAGAATGGCCCGCGAAGTCAGCGCCCCGAAAATTCTGCACATGTGCGGAAACACAAGCAAGCTGCTTCCTTATGTTCGAAAAAGCGGCATGGACTGTTTCTCCTTTGATGCCGTTCCCGTGTGGTACTGCCGGCAAGTTTTGGGAAACAGCATGTCCATCCTCGGAAGTTTGGATGTCATTGATTTGATGCCAAACGGAACACCTCAGGACGTTTACAACCGGACCCGCGAATGTATCCTTCAAGGAACCGATGTCGTCGGAACGGCATGCGACGTTTCTTTTGGAACATCCCTGGAAAACCTGAAAGCTTACGTGCGCGCCTGTCGCGAAACCCCCGTCCCCAAAGCCGGTGATATAAAAGACACGATTCGCGAAATCGGTGTTGGAATCGGAAACTGGCAGGTCAAAAATAAAAAGGGCAGCAACGACTGCGGAGGTGTTTTCAAATGATCCGGCATATCGATACCGCTACAAAAGAATTGATTGAATTTAAGGAACAGAATCCGACGCAGTTCCAAGAGCTTTTGGAAGAAGGAATCAAAATCGGACGAGGGGAAGAAGTCAAATCCTGGGGCATTCCCAAGACGACCGTGGAGGAAATCCGCAAAAAATATATTCCCAAAGACAAAACCGATGCCGCTTTGACGATGGCTGTGATTGACGGAGATAAAAAAGAAGCCGCCCGCCTGACAAAAGTGCTCTTGGACGGCGGCAGAAACCCAACCGACATTGTGGTGAGTGCGCTCATGCCCGGCATTCAAGTGGTTTGTGAAGTTTACGACATGGGAGAAGCGTTCGTTCCGGAAATTCTTCTGGCGAACGATGCCATGGTTGCCGGCGTTGTTTTGTGCCAGGAAAAACTGGGCGACATTCCGTCCGCCGGCAAAGTCGCGTCCCTTGTGATTGAAGGAGACGTTCACGACATCGGAAAAAACATTGTCGCCGCTATTCTTCGGGCAAACGGCTTTGATGTGATCGATATGGGCCGGGATGTTTTGGTAGAAGATGTGGTCGAATTGGTCAAAACCCAAAAGATCGATTTGGTCACCGGAACATCGCTTATGAGCACCACCAAAGAAGGCTTGAAGGCTTTGGCCAAAAGCATTGAATTTTCCGGTGTTCCGGTCGCTTGCGGCGGAGCGGCGGTAGACGCGCACTTTGTAAGCACGTTTTCAAATGCTGTTTACGGAAAAAGTCCGCTTGATGCCGTTAACATCGCAAAGTCGGTGAAAAAAGGAAAGAAGTGGGACGAAATCCGCAAAGAGATGAAGCAATAAACGAAAAATAAAATGTCCGAGGGAAGAGATAAGAATGTCTCTTCAATCGGATTATTTTTTTATTTTTTATTATTTTAACGATGCCGCCGCGCGCGTTACAGCAACAAATTTTTAAAACTTCAACAAAAACGATGGGCGGATTTTATCCGACAATAAAGTCTTCGGAATGAAAATCGGAATAATACCGCTCATTTTCGGCGGTAAATTTTAAAACACAATAATCCGGATCGGTAACCCCTTTTGGATAATAGAGGGTATCTCCTTCCCGCCAAATCATTTCTTTACTTTGGGAATCCTCAAGAACAGAGACGGTTCCTTTAAGCATAACGCCGCGGAAAAAACGTTTGTCAAAAAAATAAAGGCAAGCCTTGGGGTTTTCTTTGTACTGGCCGACACGCAGGGAAGACGTATTGGTCGTCAAATAGAATGTTTTAATTCCATCCCGCTTTTCGGGGTGGCAGCATCGCTTTTGTATTAGGAAAACCATCCTTGTCGACGGAACTGATCAGAGAAACGGTTTGTTTGTCAATTAAATTTCCAACTGTTTTTTCCGGGTCTTTCATCATAATGGTCAGCTTTTTTCATGGAATAATTGAGGAAAAGTGAAATAAATGAGTGATGAATGAAAAAAAGAAAGTCGTTTGTTTATTTTTGAGGAGAATATTTCAAAGGCAAATCAATAAAGAAAGTCGTCCCATCACAGGAATTGCTTGTGAATCCGACTTTTCCGCCCAGATATTTTTCACCCAGCAACCGGACGCTGTAAGTTCCAAGACCGCGCATTTCTCCTTTGGTTGAAATTCTTTTCTTAAAAATGTGGGGTTTGGACTCCTCCGGAATTTCCAAATCATTTTTGACCCAAAACCGAATAAAATCCGAAGAATAAAATTCCGGCAAAGCGGACGAATCGGATGAAACCGACGAAATGGATGAAACCGACGAAATGGATGAAACCGACGAAATAGATGAAACCGACGAAATGGATGAATCATGAGACCGACCATTATTTTCGCAGGCAGCTCCTTTATTTGAAACCAGCTTCGACCCGATCAAAACCACGCCGTTTGAATTGGTCGCTTCCAGCGCGTTTTTTAATAAATTCACCAAAACCCGGGACAATAAAATTTTGTCTGTTTGGAGCAAAATGGATTCCGAATCATTGGAAATTTCCATGCATTTTTCTTTAGAAACCGCATGGTGCTCCAGCGACAAAGCGGCCGATTTGAGTAAATCCAACGTATTGACGTCATTGGAAAAGACTTTCAATTCCCCATTTTCCGCCAATATGATTTGACGGTAGGATTGAATTTCCTCAATGAGAAAATCACACAACTCCATGGAATTTTCAATATACCGGACGACTTTTTCCGGGTCGGACGTCTCGGCTAAAAGTTCCAAAAATCCTCGAAGACCGCCGGCGGAATTCAAGAGATCATGAAGAAAAATGAGCTCCTGCTAGTTTTTATACTTCCCGTCCGGAACATCAATTACGGATTCCCGAGGTTTGTTCTCAATCGTCATAAAATTACACCATGAACTGAAATACTACCCTAATACAAAGTGACATTATATAATACGTTTGTCGAATATAATTCGGAGATTCACGAATCATTAAGAAAATAATAAAAAGTTATATTGATTTACATATTAAAAATATAAATAAAGATGGAAAGATAAATAAACGAATCGGTAAATAAATAACGAATACGGCCAAGTTAAATATTAAAAAATGATTTTCAAATGGAACAAATCAAAACAAAACCATTCAATTTCAAATTGAAAAATCAAATTGGGAAAATCAAATTAAAAAAATCCAAGATTGGAAAATCAAATTAAAAAAATCCAAAGTTGGAAAATCAAATTGAAAAATCCAAAGTTGGAAAATCAAATTGAAAAAATCCAAAGTTGGAAAATCAAATTAAAAAAATCCAAAGTTGGAAAATCAAATTAAAAAAATCCAAAGTTGGAAAAATTCAAGATTGAAAAATCTTGAATTTTTGAAAAATTATTGAGGAATATTACATTCCTTCACAATTATTTTTTCATCCGGTTTTGTCGCTGACCGTTTGACCGTGACATCCACCACCGGCGCTTTGGCAAATATTTGCTTGTTCCAAGAGAGGATGTAGCCATCCGCCATGGGTGACACTTTAAACGCGGATGTTTTTAATTTTTCGCCGCAGTTGCACATCACGTCGGCCGTGAATCCTTTGAGCAGCTTGAGGTCTTTGACTTGGCACCGGCTGATTTCAAAGAAATCTTCATCCATAACATTATTCCAAAGGAACGGGTTGGTCAGATACACATGTTTTAAATTCACTTTATCCGACACCTGCGCCGCTTTGGCCGAAGCGGATGAAACAAAAGATGCCGGAGCCTCTCCTCCCGATAAGTCCGCATTTGTGACAAGCGCGGGTAATTTATCAGAAATCTTTTGAACCGGCGGTTTTTTCTTGGATTCCGGCGGCAAAATCTTAAATTCATCATCCATGGCGCCCAAAATTTCCACCGCTTTCTGATGCGCTTCTTCATAAGTCATGGCTTTTCCACCCAACGCGGATAATAAATCGGAGAGCGCGTAAAATCCGGTCAGCAATGTTTCGCCCGCGTCGGTGGACATACGAATCAGGCGTCCTTCCGAATTCATGACAGAACCTTTCTTTTTGTAAAACGGCTCGGACGCAATCACAATGTCGGCCGTATTGCAACTTGACGTGTAGCGGGATGTCTGGACAATCAACGCATCCAGATTTTTAAACGCTTCCTGAATGTGATCATTGAGGCAGATGTCCATCAAATCGGATTCCAAGCAGTAAAGCACTTTGATGTCCCCCGAATCGATTCCGGCCAAAATGTCATCAAACGATTTTTGCTTGGTGTGTTTGGACAAATAACCGGCACCGGTCGAATTCATAAATGGGCGCAAAAAAAGCATGTTGCTTTTGCCGTCTGCTTTTGCGCCGGACAATTCTACGATTTCCGCAAGCCTTTTCGGGTGCGTGTAGGGCGTTAAATCCGAAATGATAAGAGTGTCCGCATCCGGCTTAAACTCCACATCATACAAACTCATATCCGGCGTCAACATAATGTTTTTGTCCGCAATCGGAAGTTCTTTAAGCCCGAACGACACGATTTCGGCGCCTTTGTTTTTGGCGTGCACCAAACGGCGAACCAAAAGCGGATACTGAACGTACGGGTCGACAAGCAGGTAAATCTTTTTCGCATGCGCGACATCGTCATACGTCACCCCGCGGCCGGTATAAGCATGAAGCTTTCCGATGGATTTGAAAAGTCCCGTCATTCCGGTGTTGACCGGAACGCCTAATTTTTTGCCGACTTCCATGAACATTAAATGTTCTTCGTTGGTCGCGTTTCCAATCGACAGCAAACAAATATTTTCCGGCTTTGTTTTCTTTAAAATTTCCGCCGCTTTTAAAATAGCGGTTTTTTCATCGGTGTCTTCGCCACCAACGATAGAAACCGCCGGACAGTAATTTTGAACCAAATTCACGCCGAACCGGCAGAGCTTCCCTTCATTGACCGGAGACGCTTTCCGGTAATCGATATGAAGAAGCGGGGCACCACACGTGGTTCCGGTCGGAATGTCGGTGAACAGTTCCCGCATGTAAACGCCGCAGCCAAAACCACAGCCATAACAAACCGTTGCATAAACATTTTCACGGAAAACAACGTCACAGACTTTTGTCCCGTCCGTATTCCCGGAAACTCCCGTTCCGCATCCTGAATTAGAAATATGGGCAGACATTTACTGCACCTCCTCGAGTTTGATTTCAAAAAACGGCGGCGTTCGATCATCCATTCCGGTCACGTATTTTAATTCATCTTGGATCGGGTTGGCAAACTTCCGGTAAAGGCGCGCGAGCGGAATGTCGGATGGGCAAACGTCGGAACACTGGCCGCAGCCAACACAAGAATCCATCAAATGCAGGAACCGGATCATGTGGTAGAGCGAAATATCATAGCTGTCCGCCAAATTGTTAAAGGACGTGCATTTGGCTTCCGGGCCGCAGGCACAGGGCGGGCAGACAGTTTTACAAGCGCCGCAATGAATGCAGTTTTTGAGTTCCGCTTTAAACGCTTCCAATTTATCGCCGTCCAACGGCGCAAAGACTTTTTCTTTGGTTTTCGCGGACATTTTGAGCATGATGCCGTTCACTTTTCCGCGGGCTTCCGACGCCGGGTCGCTCGCGGCTTTCACTTCGGCGTAGCCGTTATCAATTGCGTTTTTCAAGAATTCGGCACCTTTTTCGGTCATGACTTCGACAAAAGTTCCTTTGCCGGCCAAATCTCCAAGAACGCCCCAGTTTCCGCACGCCAAATCCGCGTTGGTCGCGATTTTCACAATACAGTAGCGGCAATTCTCACGGCGGCCGTTGTCTTCCAGTTCCATTTCGTCAATGGACTGAGAGTGGTGCACCCCGTCTTTGGTTTCCATAATCAATTGGCCTTTTTCGATTTCTTCGGCGCAGACGTCATCCGGATTGAGTTTGTAGACTTCTTCCACGACCCGGCGAATCTTGTACGGCGGAATGGTTCCTCCGCAGTTAAGACCGATTGTGAAGACTTTGTCCAGATTTATCATATTGCGTTTGCTCTGCTCACGAATGCCACGCATGTCGCACGGTTTGACGGCAATTCCAATCCGGGCGTCATTTTCAAAGTGGCGCAAGTATTTAGTCGGATTGGAAATGAGCATGTGCATGGAGCCCGCCGATTCGTAAACGTCTTTGACGTCAGACGTAAGCACCGGTACCGCTTCAAACTGGTTGGATTTCTTTAAAACCACAACGTTAGACACCAGTCCCTTTTCCAGGGCGCCCGCAAGAACGGATGTCACAAGGCCGCCGGAGCCGCCCCGTTTTCGGACATCTTCATTTGTGGACCAGCCGATGTATTTTCCGCCGATTTTAATATCGGAACCTTTAAGTTTGTCGCCGGTTACCGAAACCGCCGGCGGCTTTGGAGCGCCTTCGGGCGGTTTTCCGGCGGGGGCACCCGCCGGAGCAGAACCTGCATGAGGAGCGCCGGGTGGTGCACCTGCGGCACCATCCGGTTTTGCGTCAATCTTTGATTTTTCAGGAGCGGTCATTTAAATCACTCCATCGCGGCGCAGCGGACTGGGTCCGAGTGCTTTTATTTTTTCCACCATTTCTCGGACAAACTCCGAGAATTGTTGTCCTTCCGATGCGGAAATCCACCGGAGCATCAAACGGTCGTCTTCAATTCCCATTTCACTCAACATCGATTTAATAAATTTGTATTTCACAAGTGTTTTGTCATTGCCATTGACATAGTGACAGTCGCCGATGTGGCAGCCTGTAATTAAAACACCGTCCGCACCTTCCAAAAACGCGGTGTAAATATGAACGGCGTCCACGCGACTCGAACACATCACCCGCACGACACGGATGTTGGTCGGCTGCTGGAACCGGGCAATTCCGGCACCGTCCGCACCGGCATAAGAACACCAGTTACAGCAAAACATAACGATTTTCGGGTCAAAATCCGGGTTCGCCGAACAGGATTTGGACAGAACTTTCGCATTTGTATCTGCCGCTGCGTTTGAAGTTGCAGTTGCAGTTGCGTTTGCGTTTGCAGTTGCGTTTGCAGTTGCGTTTGCGTTTGCAGTTGCGTTTGCGTTTGCGTTTGCAGTTGCGTTTGCAGTTGCGTTTGCAGTTGCGTTTGCAGTTGCATTTACGGTTGCTGTTGCATTTGTGTTTGCATCCGTCATTCTCAGTTCACCTCCTCTTCAAAGTAGAACACACTTTTGACCTGAGACAGCAGCTGGGTATTTTCAAAGTGCCCCTGCTCAATCGCGCCGGTCGGGCATGCCATCGTACAGCAGCCGCAGCCTTTGCACGCCGCCGGATTGATGACGGAGCGCAGCGCCTTAAAGGACAGGCCTTTTTTGGTCACGACTTGTTCTTCAAGCGTAATCGCATGGTACGGACAGACATCTCTGCACGCGCCGCAGCCGACACAGACATCAATATTGACGCGAGACACTTCCGCCGGAGATTCCAAAGAATCGCGGGACAGAATCGTACAAGCCCGGGAAGCCGCCGCTTGCGCTTGGGAAATTGTTTCCTCGCACAATTTGGGCGACTGTGCCAAACCACACACGAAAACTCCGTCCGTTCCAAAATCCACTGGCCGAAGCTTCGGGTGAACTTCAAGGAAGAAGCCGTTTTTGTCCAGCGGCACTTTCATCATGGGTCCGACCTCATGGTTTCCTTCTTCCGCAAGCGTCGCCGCGCTGAGAATGACACAGTCCGCCGCAAGCTCAAAGTCAAAGCCGGTTGTCAGGTCATGGAATTTCACGAGATTTCCGTCAACAACGGGCGGCTCATTTTCATCATACATGAGGAAATGAACGCCCATTTCACGCGCTTTCGTATAATATTCTTCGTACATGCCATAGGTGCGGATGTCACGGTACAGGATATAGATTTCAGCGTCCGGATGCTGTTCTTTGTATTGGATAGAGTTTTTCACGGAATTGGTACAGCAAATCCGGGAACAGTATGGACGTTCCTTGTTCCGGCTGCCGGCGCACTGAATAAAAACCAAATCTTTGTAATTGCCTTCGTTTTTGTCAATCATTTCTTTAAACTCAAGCTGAGTCTTGACAATCGGATTTTCCAGGTAGCCGAAAAGACCCGGCTGGCGGAGTTCATGCCCGCCGGTCGCAATCACAATCACACCGAAATCAAGTTCGGAAATGGTTGTTTTTCCACCGTCTTCCGTGATGATTTTTCCGTGGAAATTGCCGACCGCGCCGCTCACATCTTCCATGACGGAATTGTAATGAATCCGGATTTTGGGACTCGTCGTCGCGTTTTGAATCATCGGATTTAAAATCGAAGCATAGCTTTGAAGCGCCCGGATATTTCCGCCGAGTTTGTCTGTTTTCTCAATTAAATCCACTTCATAACCGTTTGCGGCCAGCTCATTGGCAACCGTCAGTCCCGCGACACCGCCGCCGAGAACGACCGCGTTGTGAACCAGGGACAGCTTTTGGCTGTACAGCGGAGTGTAAAACCTCACCTTTCCGGCAGCTTGGCGCACCAAGTCTTTGGCTTTTTGGGTGGCTTTTTCCGGATTGTCATGGTGAATCCAAGAGCAGTGTTCACGAATGTTCGCAAATTCAAAGAGCCACGGGTTAAGGCCGGCTTCCTGGCAGGTTTGCTGGAAGAGCGGCTCATGCGTTCGGGGTGTGCAAGCCGCCACAATGAAGCGGTTGAGTTTGTAATCGCGAATCATTTCCAGGATGCGGCCCTGGGTGTCGTCGGCGCAGGAGTACATTTCTTCTTTCGCGATAATCACATCGGGAAGGGCAGACGCGTATTCCACGACCGCCGGAACATCGACAACGCTGCCGATATTTGTTCCGCACCGGCAAACGATAATTCCAATGCGCAGGTCTTTATCAATCGGGTTTTCGGGCGGAATTTCCACCGCGGTTTCCAAGGTTTTTCGGGCACTGTTTAAAAGCGCGCCGGCTTTGGACGCGGCTCCGCTCGCTTGCGCGACGGATTCGGGAATGTCTTTGGGTCCTTGGGCGACACCGGCCGTAAAAATTCCAGCGCGGGACGTTTCCGTCGGGGATTCAACTTTTGTTTGGACAAAACCGTATTTGTCAAGTTCGACGCCGAGGATTTGAGCCAAATCGATCGTGGATTGAGGTGTTGCCAGACCGACGGAGAGCACAATTAAATCAAAGTCTTCTTTGACGACTTGGCTTTCCGGTCCTTCATAGCGTAAATAAAGGGTGCCGTCGTCTTTTACATCCACGCCGGACGGGCGGGAATTAATGAAACGGACGCCATATTCATCCCGGGCGCGCAAAGCAAATTCCTCATAACCTTTTCCAAATGTCCGCAAGTCGATATTAAAAATAGCGACGTCGACTTCCGGATGGTGATCTTTAATCAGGCGGGATTGTTTGACCGCATACGTGCAGCAAACGGAAGAGCAATACGCTTTATTGATTTCGGGATTGCGCGAGCCGATACATTGAACGAACGCGATTTTTTTGGGAAGCGCGCCTTTGGAGGTTTGAATGTGTCCGCCAAAAGGCCCGGACGCGTTCGTGTAGCGCTCAAATTGAAGCGCGGTGACGACATCGGGGTGGTCAAAGCGGTAGGCCTCCAAAAGTTTGGGGTCAAACGCTTTAAATCCGGTCGCCATGATGACGGCACCGACATTGATGTCAATGATTTCGTCTTGTAATTCGTAGTTGACGGCGTCTCTCTGACAGACTTTTTTACAGTTGCCACATTTTCCTTTTTGGATCATGAGACAGTTTTCCGGATCAATCGTCACGATTTTGGGAATGGCTTGGGTAAACTGGAAGTAAATGGCTTTTCTTTTGGTCAGCCCTTCTTCAAATTCATCGTCCACTTTTTTCGGACATTTGGAAATACAGTCGCCGCAGCCGACACATTTGTCCGTGTCGATGTAGCGGCTTTTTTTGTTCACGGACACTTTAAAATTGCCGACCGTTCCAGACAGTCCGACGACTTCGGAATAGGTCATCAGTTCGATGTTGGGGTGACGGCTGGCTTCCACCAATTTGGGAGACAGAATACAAGCGGAACAGTCCAGGGTCGGGAATGTTTTATCCAATTGTGCCATGATGCCGCCGATGGAGGGTTTGGACTCGATCAAATAGACACGGTAGCCGCTGTTGGCCAAGTCGAGCGCTGACTGAACGCCCGCAATTCCGCCGCCGATCACCGCGACGGCGCCGACACTGCTGCCGGCCGCATTTGTTGTTGCAGAACTCATTACTCCACCTTCTTTTTTTGTGAAAGCGCCAATATTTTTTCTTCAAAAGCCGGGTTGCAGGTCATGTTCATCGGAATGCCGAGTTCTTGCGGGGTGTGCCCAAACGCGAGCCCGAGAAGTTGTGCGTAGTGAAGAACCGGAATTTTATAGTTTTTGCCGGTGGATTTATTCAATTGAACCTGTCCGGAATCGAATTGCAAGTGGCAAAATGGACACGCGTCTACGATGCAATCATATTCTTCGCGCTGCAAGATGTCGAGTTTCTTTTCCGTCATTTTAAGCGTGGTGTCTAAGAATGCGGACCGTGCGCCGCCGCCTGCGCCGCAACACAATAATTTGTCTTCGTAATCGACGCTTTTGGCGCCGGTGGCGTTCACCAAATCATCAAAAAAGCGCGGGTTTTCAGAACTTCCGAGTCCTTCCTTTTCTTTGGACGGGCGGATGAGGTGGCAGCCGTAGTGGACGGCGACTTTGATGCCGTCGAGGGGAACCGTCACTTTAGAACGAATGGCATCGACACCGACGTCTTTTGCCAAATATTCCATAATGTGGCGGACATTAATGTTTCCTTGATATTGCATGCCGATTTCAGATAATTTCGCATTGACTTCTTTTTTGTGATCCGGATCATGTTTTAAGGTGTGGTTGGCTTCTCCAAGAGACCCGAAACACCCGTTGCAGACCGTTAAGAGGTCCATGCCCATTTGTTCGGACAAGACAATGTTGCGGCTGGCGAGGGACAACCAAGTGGTTTTGTCAAAGGACTTAAAAACACCGGGAGCCGGGCAGCACGATGCGCCTTTGAGCTCCAAAAGATTAACACCGAGTTCCTTCATCACCCTGCGGGAGGCCAGCTCGATTCCGGGATACCGGTTTGGAGCGACACAGCCGAGGAACAAGGAAAGGCTTTGCGCCTCTTTTGTTTTTCCTGATTCTGTTGTGGTAGACATAATTTGCATAAACTCCCAAAAATCCAATCAAAATCCGCCTGAAAGCGTTTACGGTTTTGATTTTGTTTTTCATTCAATTATAATTGTGAAATAATTGTGAAATAATCATGAAATAGATACATGATATTTTTCATATCTATGACGTTTTTGGATCATCATTTTTTGGCGACCAATGTATCAAATCCGCAGGCTTTGACCAATTTTTTGACTTGTTCAAAGGCTTCCGGATACATGTGAACCGTCGGGGGAACTTCGGAAAGCCCGAGTTCTTTGCGTTTGGCTTTATTGGCATCGTTGATGGGAACCGCATGCCCGGTATTGACAACAAAATTCGCTACATCTTTGTGCGGCTCAAGCATGATTCCTTCATGAACCGCAAGAGTCCGCAGGCGTAAGAGTGTGTCGACATTAAGAACGCCTTCAGGACATCTTTCCTGGCATTTGTAGCAAGTGGTGCAGTACCAAAGATACGGGTCGTTTAAAATCCGGTTTTTCAGTCCGAGCCCGGCCATTCGCATGTACCGTTTGATATCGAAATTGGATTCAATATCTTTCATCGGACATCCGGTGGAGCAGCCGTTGCAATTGAAACAAAGAAGAACTTTTTCCGTTCCTTTGTCTTTTTTAAGTTCGCTGAAAAATGTTTTGTCTATTTCAGACGCTTGAATCGAATCTTTCATGAAACATCCCTCTCCAATCGTTTCAAAAATCAAAAAAAGAAAAACGGGACCGGACAAATCCGGAACCGGATATCAATTTTTGAGACGACTGATTGATAATTAATAAAATAACAATAACAAACAGTAATATTTACCGTTTTTCATATCGGAGAACAATTAAAACATTAAGAGTTCAACAAAAATTTAAAGAAAAGTCCGGCTTCAAAAAAACGCAAACTGTTGACACTTTCCTGAAAACAAATCGGACACATATTATATAATGATAAATTATGAACATACACAAAACCATGAAATCCTATATAAATTCTGCCATTGTCAAAGAAGGTTTACAATAGAAGAGGACATATGCTTTTAAATATAATTTTCAGATGAAAATAAATGTTAACAATTCAGAAATGAAAATCTGAAAAATGAGATTTAAAAGTGTGAATCTCAAATCCGGGTAAATAAAAAGTAAAAAAGTAAAAAGTAAAAACAAAATAAATAAAATAAAAATAAAAAAAGCAAATAAAATCAGATATAAAAAATAAAAGACGGGGTTTCAATTTTTAGAGTTGTTTTTTAGAAAAATGAGGCTATAACGCGCGTGGCGACACCTGAATAAACAAAACTAAAAAATCAAAAAACTAAAAATCAAAAAACTAAAAATCAAACAAAAAAATTGAAAATAGTGAAAAAATGACGGATATTAAATAAAAAATGATTTAGATACAAAAAAATTAAGAAGAAGACCCGGCAACTGCCGGGTCCTTTTCTTCTTCCTCATCTTTTCCGTCGAACAAATCATCCACCATTTTTTGAGCCGGCGGTTTTGTCATCAGGCTGACGACGATTGCCACAATAATGGAAAGCGGGGTCGCAATTAAAATCGGATCAACATAAGCCCATGTACCCGAAAGAAGAGTCGGGACACCGAACAAATCTTGGCAGATTCCAATCGGAACGGCTTCGGCCGCGTGGACGAAAACATACCAAAAGACACTCACGAAAAATCCAACCGAGAAACTGGCGTAAGCTCCGATTTTTGTCATTCTCGGCCAGAAAAGGGCGCCGGCATACATCGGAAGAAAAGCGGCGGTACACATTCCCATAAAAATGGCGGTTGCGCGGGCGATGATGCTTCCCGGAAGTTCAAAAGCCAAAATAACGGCTATAATAATCGTAATCACAATCCCGATTCGTGTGTAGAGGATAGTGTGAGCGGATTTTCCCCGAAGAATACCATTTCGAATAAGATCGTAGCCAACGGCCGTCCCCATGGTGTGGAATTGGGATCCTGCGGTCGACATGGCGGCGGACAGCAAACTGAGCATGAAAATAAGGACAAATATTTCCGGCATGGCGCTGTTGATATAAACCGGAATAATGGCGTCAATATTTCCGCCCACGGCATCTAATGCGATTTTTCCGGTGGTGTTGTAGAAAAATACATTTGAAAGAGGTCCGACAATGTAGGCAACACCAGCCATCATAAAAATGAAAGGACCGCCGGCCAAAACTGCTCTTTTTAATGTTTTTGTATTTTTCACCATCATGAAACGAACCGCTAATTGCGGCTGCGCGATAATTCCGATACCGACCCCAAGAGTCAGAGAGGAAATGATGGTCCACCAAAGCTGTGACCCGAAAGCCGGCATGGCGGTCCATCCCTGATGTCCGATCGCTGCCAATTTTTCCGGAACGAGCGGGGCTAAATTGCTCAGAGCGGTATGGGCTTCGACAACGCCGCCCAGATGGACATACGTCAAAACGAGAAGGAAAAACATTCCGATGAACATGATTCCGCCCTGGAAGGCATCGGTGTACATGACGGAAATCATGCCGCCGACAATCACATAAACCGCGACAATCACGGTGAAGATGAGAAGAGCGGTTGTGTAATTCACCCCGAGTGTGGTTTCGATGAAACGAGCGGAACCGATGAGAACACTGGCCGCGTAAAGCGGCATGGTGGCGGCGATAAATAATCCGATCCAGGATTGAAGCCCGCGGGACTCAAACCGTTTTCCGATAAATTCCGGAAATGTTGACGCGTGAAGGGCTTTTCCCATTTTTCGCATTTTGGGACCGAAAACCAAGAAAGCGATAATAATGCCGACGAGAATGTTTAAAAACGCGAGCCAAAGCAAACTCATGCCGTACGCGGCTGCAACACCGCCAAATCCGATGATGGCGGATGTGCTGATGAAAGTCGCGCCGTAGGAAACCGCCATGACCAAAGAGTTGGTTTTTCGGCCGGCAATCATGTAATCGGATGCGTTTTTGGTTTGTTTAAATCCGTACCAAGCAAGGCCAAGTGTGACCGCCAAATAAAGACAGATCAGGATTAATAAAGCCGGCAAATTGACGCCGGATGTCTGGAACAGATCAGGCGGAATAATATCATTAACGGACGAAGCCGAAAGCGTTGTGAAAGCGGAGGAGTCAAACATAATAAGTTCCTGTCATTGTTAAAGTTTTTATGGTTTTTAGGATGATAAAGGATATTTTGTGATAAATCGGAATGAAATTGAAATGAAATAAACGATTATGATTATGAAAATAACAAAATTTACGAAAACGATTGTGAATGAAAACGATTGTAAAAACACTGCTGATAAAATAGTGACACAGGGTATGAATCAATCGGGGTCGTTCCAGTGACGGACTCCGTAATAGATGCACCAGAGAGCCGAAAAAATAGAGAGCAGATAAGCAATCCAAACAAGAGGATCAACGATTCCAAGAAACATGGGAAATTCTCCTAAAAATTTATTCTCTAAATTTAATTTTTCTAGATTTTATTTTCCTAGATTTTATTTTCCTAAATTTAAATTTAATTCAGACTCAGTTTTCATTTTTGAAATGAGATATATGTGTCCGTATTGATTTTAAAGAAGATAAATAAAATCGTGCTATTTACTACCATGACACTTTGTAGCACGCAATGGTGGTAATAGAACATTCATGATATATAAGAGATTTGCTTGATTGTTTGAAACATGTTTCAATAGGAACAAAGCATAAAGTATCAAACTAATAATTGTTATTCAAAAAGATATTTGTATTTTCAAAAAATAGTTCCGGATCTTCAAAAAATATTTGAGGCATATTACAATTTTCAATTTCAAAAGACATATTTTCAAATATTATATTTTAAAAGAATTATTTTCAAAATAAATTATATTTTTCAAAATGAGAAGGATTTTATGAAACAATGTATTGATATTCCAAAAGCGAAAGTTTGGTTAAACCCAATCGAAATGACAGCTCCGGGGATTTTTTGTTTGTCTGGTTTGAATTGCCGCCGCATGCTTTATGGTACGGCCTTTCCGAAATGTTTGGTCCCGGCATCGCGTGTTTGAATTGCCGCCACATGCTTTATGGTGGCAATTTTCTTTAAGAAATCAACAAAAACGAAGAAATGACTTTTTATTATTTTAAAAATTGCCGCCTTTCAGTTTACGAATTTACGGTTTGCTGCATCTGTTTACGAATTTACGGTTTGCTGCATCTGTTTACAAATTTACGGTTTGCTGCATCTGTTTACAAATTTACGATTTGCTGCATCTGTTTACGAATTTACGGTTTGCTGCATCTGTTTACAAATTTACGGTTTGCTGCATCTGTTTACAAATTTACGGTTTGCTGCACCTGCTTACAAACTTACGGTTTGCTGCATCTGTTTACAAACTTACGGTTTGCTGCATCTGTTTACAAACTTACGGTTTGCTGCATCTGTTTACAAACTTACGGTTTGCTGCATCTGTTTACAAATTTAGGGTTTGCTGCACCTGCTTACAAACTTACGGTTTGCTGCCTTTCAGGTTTCATCAACACATCTATTCACAATAATTCATCCGAGAAATTCGAGATGCAAAGCATCTCGAATTTTCGGGCGGGTTTGCTTGAATTAGAATTATAATCGTTCTTTTGGATGAAATATACAAAAAATACAAAAAAAGATAATTGCTTTTCCTGATTTTTAACTCAATTTAATTGATTTTGTTTTTTCAATTTCATTCGTCCCTTTTTATTTTTATGTGCCGGATATCTTATTCATGTCATCAAGTTTTAATACAATCAAAAGCTTCTTTTTTATCAATGAGTTTATGATTTTGTAGGTTCGTCTTTTATTTTTCCGGATCTTCTTTTTCTGATTTCGTTCGTAAATGCGGTGAAAACGTATGGGAATTAATTTGGATGACATTGCGCTGATGAGTCCGCTCCGGTACAAAAACACGACATTGAAGTTGTTTTTGGTACTGTTCGGACTTTTGGCCGGGCTTTTGGCCGACTCCCCTATTGTGCCGCTTTTCATCGCGATTTGTATGATCTTTACAACACTTGTTTTTGGAAAAGTGCCGGCTTCCTTTTATTCCAAATTATTTGTGGCGCTATTGGGCTTTTCCTTTATCAGTTGCGCAATTTTACTTTTCTTTTCCACCGGAGACGGCAGCGAAACGCTCTGGTCGGTCACAATTTTCGGGTGGGTCATTTCCATAACAGCCGGAAGCGCCAATTTAGCATTGTTGGTTTTTATGCGGACCATCAGCGGTCTGGCTTGCATTTTCTTTTTATCCATGACGACACCCATGCTTGAAATGTTTTCTTATTTCAAACGGATTTCCTTTTTGGACATCTTTATAGAACTCTCCATGCTGATTTACCGCTATATTTTCGTTTTTTTGGAAACGGCGGTCAACATTCAATCCTCTCAAAAAATGAGGTTTGGGTACAAAGGACTTAAAAACAGCATCCGATCTTTTGGAATGCTGGCCGGCAGCCTTTTTGTTCAAACGATTGAACAAGGCGACAAACTCTTCTTGTCCATGAATTCCAGGTGCTACACCGGAAAACTGCCGTTTTATTCCACCAAATACAAAATCAAACCGATGGATATAACCGCATCTGCTTTATTTTTGGGAACGACGGTTGCCATTTTTATTTACACGCGGGGGCTTCAGGTTTTTTAATCATTAAAGTACGATAAAAGCGATGAAAGGGAAAAGTACTGATAAAAGTGAAAGTGCGGAAGAGAGATGAAGTATTTTAAAAATTAAGTATTGAGGGAATTATTGTATGATTATTTTAGAAACACAAAACTTGGAATACAGCTATCCGGACGGGACAAAAGCGATAGAAGACGTTTCCATTCAAATTCCGAGGGGAGAAAAAGTATCTTTTGTCGGAAAAAACGGATCGGGAAAATCTACTTTGTTTTTACTCCTCAACGGAACACTCAAGCCCAAAAAAGGAAAAGTGCTTCTTAGCGGCGGGGAAATCAATTATTCCTCAGCGGGTCTTTTAGACCTTCGAAAACGGGTCGGGATTGTGTTTCAGAATTCAGATGACCAAATCATTGCGCCGACGGTCTACCAAGATATCGCTTTTGGACCGGCCAATTTGAATTATAAGAAAGAAGAAATCGACAAAATCGTCAACAAGATGTTGGATTATTTCGGGCTTCAAAGTCTGAAAGACAAACCGCCCCATCACCTCAGCGGCGGCCAAAAGAAAAGAGTGGCAATTGCCGGCGTTCTCGCAATGGATCCGGATGTCATCATTCTGGACGAGCCGCTTTCCAATTTGGATCCGGTTGGCGCCGATGAAATTTTGGATATTTTAAACGAACTCAACCATTTGGGAAAAACAATTGTCATTTCCACCCATGATGTGGATTTGGCTTACAAATGGTCCGACCGTGTCTTTTTATTATCCAACAGCCGACTCATTGATGAAGGATCCCCCAAAGACGTTTTTTCAAAAGAAGAACAAGTGCGCAATTCTTCATTGAAAAATCCGGTGATTTTAGACTTTTATCACGAACTTGAAAAACGTTGGCTGGCGACCGGCGGAAAAAGACCCAAAGACATTCCCGAATTGGTACAAACACTTCACCCGGTCGACCTCATGCGGGTTTATGTCGGCCCGGACACACGGGTCGGGGAATGCGTGAACCTGGGCGTTTTGTACGGCAAATATTCCCAAGATGGAATTTATGAAGCCGTCAATTCCCGTGTCTTGTGTAAAAACGAGGATGGAACCGCCGTTGTCGAACTTAACCGCCGTGTGCTCAAACCCGGAAACATTTGCGTGTACAACATGGACAGTTTTGACAAAGAAGAATTTGACCGGATTTTAAAGGAATACGATATTAATTTCATCGGCGCGATGGGCAAAAAAAGCAAAGAGCGCGCGGAAGAAGAAGGAATTGAAGTGGTTTGTAACTCCGGGGTGATTGACAAATCCATTCTCAACGCGCTTACCGGAAGCCGTTGTATTATTTTAACCAGCCGTGGCATGGTGGAACACACCGCCAAGCGTGTCCGAGAATATATCCAAAAAAGCGGCATCCGCCTGTCTTTTCATCCGGTCGGAAAAAGTGCGGCCGAGATTGATTTGAATTCCAAAAATGATGTGGCCGTCGGCGCAGGAGTCCTAAAAGAAAATACGGGGAGCAAAGAAAAAAAGAATTGCCATGAACCGGATTTTGAATTTGAAGAATGAGCAAAACATAAAAATTTGTCGTTGTTTTCTGTTTGGTGCGGTTTATTGCTGCTTGTTTTCTGTTTGGTGCGGTTTATTGCTGCTTGTTTTCTGTTTGGTGCGGTTTAATCATTATTTTGTTGTCAAAATATTTCCGCCACGCACATTTAGGTACTTTTAAAAAATCAAAAAAAGCAACATCTCATTTTTTGTTGCGGGATATATTGTCGTCCTCCGTCTATTTTTACCATAATTCTGCAGGCGGCGAATAATTTCACCCCGCAATAATTACCTTTTTATCCTTTATGTGAATTCAAACGTTCATCTTTATAAATAATATTTTAACTAAATCAAGATTCGACGAATCTCTTTTGATCCTTTATGAAAGAACTCATTATCAAAGGTGCGCGCGAGCACAATCTCAAAAATATTTCCGTGACGATTCCAAAGGACCGCCTCACGGTCATTACCGGCGTTTCCGGTTCCGGAAAATCAACGCTGGCGTTTGACACGATTTACGCGGAAGGACAACGCCGCTACGTAGAATCTCTGTCCTCCTACGCCCGTCAATTCCTGGGACTCATGGATAAACCTGATGTGGACAGCATTGAAGGACTCTCGCCGGCCATTTCCATTGAACAAAAAACAACGTCCAAAAACCCGCGAAGTACGGTCGGAACCGTCACCGAAATTTACGATTATTTCCGTCTTCTTTTTGCCCGAATCGGCACGCCTTACTGCCCGGAACACCACCTCAAAATCGAATCCCAATCCCCGGAAAAAATCGCGGACTTGGTCTATTCCGAATTTGAAGGCACTGTCATGGTCCTGTCCCCGATTGTCCGGAAAAAGAAAGGAACTTACCAACAGCTGATTAAAGATTTGAGTGCCGAAGGCTTTACTCGAGTCCGCGTAAACGGCGACATCTACCGGACGGATGACGAAATCGACTTAGAACGCTACAAAATGCATGATATCGACATCGTCATCGACCGGATTGATGTGGACGATGAAAACGAACGCTCCCGCCTGGTAGAAGCCTGCGAACGCGCAACGGAAAAATCGGGCGGCCTTGTTTATGTCAACGGAAAAGCCAATTCCTTTCGAAAAGACGGAAAAGAAACAAAAGGCTTGTCCCAAAAGGTAATCCGAGCCGGATTGGACGACGAAGACGGCGGCAAAAGCAAAGGAAAGAAAACATCCAAATCCGAAGATGTTGTCATTGAAGTCACTTATTCATCCAAGATGGCATGCCCTGAATGCGGTCTCTCTTTTGAAGAACTTCAGCCGCGAATGTTTTCATTCAACAGCCCATTCGGCGCCTGCCCTGAATGTAACGGCCTCGGCATAAAAATGGAATTTGACGAAGACCTCCTCATTCCCGATAAAAATTTATGTTTAGCAGAAGGTGCCGTCGCCGTTTACCGTAATTTCCTTGACGGTTACCGCCAGCAATATTTATCGGCGGTGGCCAAGCACTATAAATTTTCTCCGATGACGCCGATTTGTGAACTTTCAGAAAATCAATACAATGTCCTCATGCACGGCTCGGATGAAAAAATAAAATTCGATATGAGCATGAGTGGCGGCGATGTCAGCTACACTTCCACCAACTACTGGGAAGGAATTTTACCGCAATGCGTCCGCCTGTATGCGCAAACGGAATCCGATTACCGGCGCCAGGAACTTGAAAAATTCATGAAAGTCTCCAAATGCCAAAAATGCGGCGGAGACCGCCTGAATGAAAAAGCGTTATCGGTTAAAATCGGCGGATCCAACATCATTGACGTGACCAAGCTGTCCGTCGCCGAAGCGATCCAATATTTCAATACCTTGCCGCTTTCCGAAAAACAAAAGGAAATCGCGTCACTTATTTTAAAAGAAATACGGGCACGCCTAAACTTTTTAGAACAAGTCGGAATCGGATACTTAACTCTTTTCAGAAACGCAGGAACACTCTCCGGCGGCGAAGCGCAGCGCATCCGGTTGGCGACTCAAATCGGTTCCAATTTGACCGGCGTTTTGTATGTTTTAGACGAGCCCTCCATCGGGCTTCACCAGCGCGATAATCAAAAATTGATTGACACATTAAAGCATTTGCGCGACCTTGGAAATACACTCGTGGTGGTCGAGCATGACGAAGATACGATTCGAAACGCCGACTTTGTCATTGACATGGGCCCGGGCGCCGGGGTAACGGGCGGGCATGTGATTTTTGCCGGAACACCGCTGGAAATAGAAAAAGATCAAAAATCGCTCACCGGTCTTTATTTATCCGGAAAAGAAGGGATTCTACTTCCCAAAGAGCGGCGGGTGTCGGATTCATTCATCCGGCTGTCGGGCTGTACGGAAAACAATCTCAAAAACGTGACGTTGGACGTTCCGATGGGAACGCTCACCGCAGTCACCGGGGTTTCCGGGTCCGGAAAATCAACGCTGATTTACGACACCTTGTATCCGGCGCTGATGAAAGAAGTACATGAATCCAAAATGGAAAGCGGGGAATACAAATCTTTGAAATTGGATTTGCCGGTCGACAAAGTGATTGTGATTGACCAAGACCCGATTGGAAAGACGCCGCGTTCAAATCCGGCGACGTACACCAAAATTTTCGATCGCATCCGGGATATTTATGCCGAAACCAAAGAAGCGAAAGTGCGCGGTTACGCGCCCGGCCGTTTCTCGTTCAACGTCAAAGGCGGGCGCTGTGAAGCGTGTCAAGGGGATGGTTTAATTAAAATCGAGATGAACTTTTTGCCGGACGTGTATGTGGAATGCGAAGAGTGCAAGGGAACGCGTTACAACAAGGAAACATTGGAAGTGAAGTACAACGGAAAATCCATTGCGGAAGTCTTAGACATGACGGTTGCGGAAGCGCAGGAGCATTTCAAAAAAGTGCCGTTTATTCACGACAAGTTAGAAACGTTGTCTCAAGTCGGTTTGGATTATATCAAATTGGGACAAAGTTCAACCACGCTTTCGGGCGGCGAAGCGCAGCGCATCAAGCTCACGCGCGAGTTGGCTAAAAAAGCAACCGGACGGACAGTTTACTTATTGGACGAACCGACAACCGGCCTTCATTTCCATGACGTGAAAAAATTGATTTCGGTCCTCAACGATTTAACCGATATGGGAAATACGGTGATTGTGATTGAGCACAACTTAGATGTGATCAAATGCGCCGACTATGTTATTGATTTAGGACCGGAAGGCGGAGACGGTGGCGGAAAAATTATTGCGGCCGGAACTCCGGAAGAGATCATTCAAAGCAAAAAAAGCCATACGGCTGCCTTTTTAAAGCAAGCAATTGAAAAATCAAAACAAGAGCCGGACGTAAAAGCCGAATCAAAAGGAAAAGCGAAAGGAAAGACGTCATCTAAAAAATGATGCCGGTTTCCTCGTTTTTTCATTTTAAATGATTTCCATCTTTTTTTAATTTTTAAATTTCTGCGTTTTTCTGTTGACTGTTTTTGTTTGTATTGTGGTGCTGTCCGCGCGCGTTATGGCAAAAAATTTTTAAACTTTTTTAACAAAACCGAAAGGCCGGCTTTTTAAAAAACAAATAATCCGGACACTGTTTTTATTTTTAAAATTTTGTAACACCTTATGGACCCGGTATGGCTGCGTTTTTTTGGCTTTTCAGTCTTAGAGCCTCATCTGAAAAGGTAAATTTTGATGAAAAATTGTCCCCACCCTTTGAAATATTCCAAAGCACCGCGAGGAATTTTAAGTTAAGAAATTATTAAATAGGTCTACGTATTCTATTTATCAAAAAAGTCTTCATAAAAACAAAAAAATAAAAGCAAATATAAAAACAAATAGAAAAATAAAAACAAAATAATCAAGCTCAAAAGGGGATACAAATGACTGAAAATGTATTGGAAACGTTATCTTCCGGATTGTCTCATTTCTTTAAAAATCCGATTTTATGCCTGTCGCCTATTTTTTCATATTTGGTTGCGATCATTTTTGTATTTGTTGTTGCCGGCGGCCTTTTCCTCTTTTTCGGAACCGCGTTTTTGACAAACCCGTCACCGGCGATGCCGTCTATTTCAACCGCATCAATCGTGTCGGCCATCATTTTATTCATTGTTTTGCTTGTTTTAATCACGTTTCTCTCTTCCTACTTATCCGCCGGTTTAATCGGCATGTGCAAAGAAGTGGAAGTTTTCGGAAAAACAACATTTGAAACCTTGATTTCTTACGGGAACAAATTCTGTGTGCGTGTCTTTGGCGCGACCATCCTTCTGTCGTTCTTCCAACTCTTGTCTCTTATTTTCATTCTTCCGGCCGTTTACCAATTGCTCAACACCGGTATCACCTCTCAGATGCTTTTGGATGCGGTGAACCAAGCGTCCGTCGGAAACAGCGAAGCCCTTACGCAAATCATTTTAACGGCGTTAAACAGTTCGGCGGTTTTATTTGTTCTCGGATTTTTCTTAATGCTGGCTTATTTGTTGATCTATTCGTTTTTCTTCTATTTCCCGATTTACGCGATTGTCATTGACGATTTATCGGTCATGGCCGGCATCAAAAAATCTTATGTGTTATTCAAAGCAAAAGCAATCGATATTGCCATATTTATCCTTCTTATATTTTTCATCACCATCGCCTTCACCTGGTGTTCTTATTTTATAGCCCCCATTTTTTCACTGGCGCCATTCTTGAAAATTATCTGGACTCTGATATCTTTTATCTTTGATATTTTTATCATTACACTGACCGCGATTTGGTCCGTCCGAAGATACATAATCCTGACCGAGCAACCGGTTTACAAAGAAGAAGACTTGCTTTCTTACTAAAATTATAAAAATTAAAAACCGGAAATCATACAAGGTTTCCTGTTTTCTATTTTTTGTATCTTTTCTGTTATCTTTTCTATTTTTTGTATCTTTTCTGTTATCTTTTCTATTTTTTTTTCGGTTATCGTTTCATTTTGACTTTTCATTTTAAGCAACTTTTTAGATTAATTATTTATATATTTATCACGATATAATTTTAATCTTAAAGCATGAATTGAAAAAAAAGAGAAAAAGGAGAATTTCAGATTATGACGGAAAGTTTGCAAGAAACCCTTGAAAAAGGCTATTTTAATTTTAAAAGCAATTTATCAATCAGCATGCCACCTCTTTTGATGATGATTTTTATATTCATCTTAAGCATGATTTACGGAGTTGTCGTCGGTTATTTTATTTATGCGGATTTTGCAAATATCGGCAGCGGAAACATCACCTATAACTATTGGGCATTTACAGGCGTTTTTATTCTATTCATCCTTCTGCTTTTGTTGGTCTACAGTTTTTTTATGGCCGGCGCCATCGGTCTTTCCAAAGAAGCAGTCGAAACCGGGAAAACAAAATCAGGAAACCTATGGGGCTACGGCAAAAAATATTTTTTCCGGATCTTTTTAGCGTCTTTAATTTCCACATTTTTAAGTTTACTGGCGCTTGTTTTTTACTTGCCGCTTTTGTATGAATTTTACAAAGCAGGGACCGACCCGATGATGGTTTTCGGAACTCCGGAAATGATGATGACCACGCTCAGTAACGCATCAATCTACTATTACGCCGGCACGATTCTCGCAACCATTTACTACATTCTGCTGTCGTTTGTCATTTATTTTGCGGAATACGCAATTGTTATCGACAACATGAAAACCATCGCCGGTTTTAAAAAATCATATCATCTTCTGAAAGAAAACGCCATTTCAGTCATGTGGTTTATTTTGGCGGTCACCCTCATCAGCATTTTTGTCAGCGTTCTCATGCTCATTTTGCTTTACGTGATGACTTGGCTGCTCGGCAGTTTCGGTTTGTATGTCGCCGAAGTGATTATTCTGGTTCTGACCGTCTTTTTAGTGGCGCTCGTCGCGGTCTGGGGAACCCGGGCTTATATGGTTTTGACCGGAAAAACAATTTATGAATTTCCGTCTTCATCCCCAAAAGAAAGAGAAACGGTGCAATAAACCAAAATAAATGTAAAAAGAATAAAAGAAAAGAAGCGTCTCATTTTTATATTGCGTTGCCGCCGCGCACGTTACGGCAACGATTTTTTATTTTATCAGCAAAAACGGCAGATTGACTTCTAATTCATATTTATGGATTTTTCCGCACCTATCTCTCATTTTTATTTTGTACTGCCGCCGCGCGCGTTACGGCATCGATTTTTTAATTTGTCAACAAAAACAGTGGATGGACTTCTCATTCAATTTATGAATTTGCCGCACTTGCTTCTCATTTTTATATTTATTTTTATTTTGCGCTTATTCAATAAAAACAGCAACCAGCCGTTTTCAATCCATAAACAGCCGTTTCGGAAAAATATTATTTGTCAACTAATATATATTTAAAGGGTTGACATTAATTATTTATAATATTTCATTTAAAATGTAGGTTGTCTGCAATATCTCATTTTACAGATCAGAATCTTCATGTTTTTTAATGAAGTCATTTTGAATATTTTATATTTTTTTGCAATATTTTAATCTTTTTACAGGAGTTTATAATTATGGAAAGCATATCCGATACTATCACAAAAGGTTACCGCGATTTTAAGCGGAATCCCTCTATTGTCAGCCCCATGTTGATTTATCTTTTTATTAATTTTATTATCGGGATGATCTATCAGATGATCAGTTTTGCTCTGACCGGCACGATTTCCTATGCCTCTTATTCAGGCACATCTTCCAGCATCATGGGAGCCTCTCTCATTATTCTTCTGGTCAGCACCCTCATCTATACCATCATTCTTCTTTTGGCCGGCTCTTACTTTGGCGCCGGCTCCATCGGTTTGTCCAAAGACGCCGTCACCACCGGAAAAGTGAACTGGTCCGACATGTGGGGTTACGGCAAAAAGTATTACGGCCGGGTTTTTTGGGCAACCCTTCTGACTGCATTGATTTACTGCGTTTGCATGATCTTTTTTATTCCGTTTATTTATAATGTAATCGGGATGGGCATGTATTCTTCTTCCATGACGCCTGCCACAACAGCAATTGCCTCCCTTGGAATCGGACTTTTGTTGTCCTTTATCTACATCATTTTGGTTTCCTTTGTGATTTATTTTGTCACTTATGCCATTGTGATTGACAACATGTCCGTCAAAGAAGGATTCAAAAAATCCTACCGCCTGTTTAGAGAACACACATCCAAAGTGATTTCTTTCATATTGGTTATTTTTGGGATTATCCTTCTCTTTATCCTTGTTTTTGTGATCCTGATGTCCATCTTGATGGTTTTACTTCTCATTTCCCCGGTTCTTATCATCATTGGTTTCCTCGGATTGATGATTCTAAATTTAATCTTCATTGTCGCCGCATTTTTCCTCGGCGTTTTGAGCTATGTTTGGACTACCCGGTTTTATTTGACTTTAACCGAGCAACCTGTTTTTGATGAGGAAACAATCGTTTCACAGCCGGAAGAAGAAAATGGTATGCCGGATGAAGAAAACGGTATGCCGGATGAAGAAAACGGTATGCCGGATGAGATAACTGAAACAAAAACTGAATCCGAATATGAAAATGAGGAAAAAACAGAAAATGTAATTTCATCCGCCGACTGACCAAAATAACAAAACGTTTTATTTTACATAAATCAATGTGAATCATCACATTGATCCTTTTTTTATGAATGTTTATTCATATTTTATCAAATTATTGGTTTCATCTTTTTAATTTCTGATTTCTCTTCATTTCCCTTTTTTTTTTCGGAAAATTCTTTAAATAAAAAAGATATATGGGGAATAATTTGAATCGTTCATTTTTTTTTCAATATTCTTTTCTTTATATTTATTCTGAGATGATTGAAATGGAAAAACACATCCGAGGAAAAGCTTGGAAATTCGGAAACGATATTGATACAGATGTGATTATTCCCGGGAAATATTTGAGAACGACCGACATGTCGGTGTTTGCCGCTCACGCAATGGAAGGAATTGACCCGGATTTTTCAAAAAATGTATCGGTCGGAGACATTTTTGTTGCCGGCGACAATTTCGGCTGCGGCTCTTCCCGAGAACAGGCACCGCTTGCCTTAAAGCATGCCGGCGTTTCTTGTGTCATCGCCAAATATTTTGCCCGAATTTTTTTCAGAAACGCAATTAATGTCGGACTTTTAATCATTGAGGCGGACATTGACGCGAAAAACGGCGACATGATTGACGTGGATTTGGAAAAAGGAATCATTTGCGTAAACGGCGACCCAAATAAAACATATCCGGCCGGAAAAATTCCGGATTTTCTGCTTGAAATTTTAGAAGACGGCGGACTGGTCGCGCACCGGAAAAAGCAAGCGGAACAAAATTTGGCGGAAACAAAATGAGAATTGCGATTGTTGAAGGGGACGGCATCGGAAAAGAAGTGATGCCCGAAGCGGTTAAAATTTTGGATTACTTTTGCGAAAAACATAACTTTCAAATTGAAAAAGTTCCGGTGGAAGTCGGTTTTGGGAAATGGGAAAAAACCGGAGAAGCTATCACCGATGCGGATGTCGCCACCCTGAAATCCTGCGACGCCGTTTTGTTTGGCGCGATTACGACGGTAAACGATCCGTCTTATAAAAGTGTTGTTCTTCGGATTCGAAAGGAACTGGATCTTTTTGCCAACGTCCGCCCGATTCGCCCGATTTTGGGAATTGAAAAAATATTAACTCCACCGGCATCCTGTTTTGTCCGGTCCAACGTTGATATGGTGATTGTGCGTGAAAATACGGAAGGGTTGTATTCCGGGATTGAAGAAATCGGCGAGGAGCGGTCAACAACGCTTCGCGTTATCACAAAGAAAGCCAGCGAACGGATTTCAAAATTCGCGTCAGCCCTCGCGTCTTCCCGCAAAAACAAGCTGACCGTTGTTCATAAATCCAATGTGATGAAATCCGACAAATTATTTTTAGACACGTGCAAAAAAACGGCACTATTGGGCTTCGTTGAAACCAATGACATGCTGGTGGACGCTTTTTCGTACGATATGCTGATGCGTCCGGAAAAATACGATGTGATTGTCACGACCAATCTTTTCGGCGACATTCTCAGCGACACGGGTACCGTCATGCTTGGCAGCATCGGTCTTGCGCCCAGCGCCAACATCGGGGAGAAATATGCCCTTTTTGAGCCGGTTCACGGCAGCGCGCCCGACATTGCCGGAAAAAACATCGCCAATCCGATTGCGATGATTCTGAGCTTGAAAATGATGTTGGAGTGGATGAAAATGAATAGGGAAGCCGCCGTTCTTGAAAAATCTATCTCTGTTGCCGTGTCAGAGAAAAAAGTGACGCCGGACCTTGGCGGAAATTTATCCACTCAAGATGTCGGCAAATTCATTTTAGAGCAAGTGAAAATTCTGGATGCGAAAGCGGAAAAGAAAAATTAATCAATGTGTGTTGCTTCTTTTTTTGAATGGCTAAAACAACTCTCGATAAATAAATAATGGGTGAATTTATGATTCACCCTTTTTCTGTTTTGAATTATTTGCTTGTACATTTTACATTTTTATTTCTTCATTTGCTGGCAATCGAATCCGTTCAAAATTTTTTATATCGGATTTGATAAGATCTTTGTACAAAGAAACTTCATAAAAAGATTCTAATCCCTTTTCATCGAAATTTTCGAAATGAATCCGTCCGTCCGGATAACCGATCGTGCATCTTCCGTCAAGTTGAGCCACTGTTACAAAAAGATAAACTTCACCGACTTCGATGAGTGAATCTTCCGGAACGAGAAAACCATAATATCCTTGCTCATATTTTTCAAGCAAATCTAGGCTTACATTATTATTTTCGTTCATCAGATACTCTTTAGTGTAATAACCTCCAATTTGTTTAAGTTCAATTTTGTCTTCAAGAGTCGAGCCTTTCAATTGTTCAATTATTTCGATATTAAAAAGATTGTATGGATTTGGAACTTCATTTTCTTGAGCTTGATAATTTCCATTGTGACTGACAACCCGCCCAACGAAAATGTAATCAGAATACGCAATGCCATATTCTGTGGAAGCTTTACCATATTTTTCCATATCTGATTCAAATGCTTTTTCCATTTCGAGTGTTCCGGCTCTTATTCTCTGATAATCCTCACGATTTACATCTTGATGATAAATTTCAGACATTGTTTCTTTAAATATTTGAAAATCATACTCTTCTTGTTCAGCCTCGGACATCTTATCATAGCCATCATAAGAAAGCATATTACCGACTGCAATCAGAGATAAAGCCATAACAATAAGGACTGAGACAGATATAGCTAAAAATATCTTTTTGGTTTTTGAATTCATTTTATCTCAACCCCAAATACATCTATAAACATCTTTATCTTTTTGTCCCAAAGTTGTTTGGGATGATCGTCCTTGGTTCATAATATTTCCTGAAATGGATATTTCATTAATTCCAAGTGCATGTCCAAGTTCATGCACTAGACCTTTAGTTCTTTCATTTGAGGAATATCCAGACATAATTGCTGTATTGATTTGAATGTACCGTGTCCCATTATTTGATCCATTGGAGTAACCAGCAGACGGCCATGTTGTAGTTCCGTTGGGTGGTGGGGAATAGACATCTAATATTTTGAGATCTTTTTGGCTTAAGAGATGGTCTTCCTTAATAGTAATCGTGCCCATGCTATTCCATGTTGTAACAGCAGCAGACCACTGATTTGAATAAGTAGTAGATCCATACCAGTGAATTTTTTTCAACTTAACTGCGTGCTCATTTGGTCCTAAATGATAACTACAAGCTGAAGCAACTGAGCTCATCAAAAGAAGAACAAGAACTGTAAGAATTATTATTGAGTTATATTTCAACAGTATTCCTCCTATCAATTGTATATAGATTTATTTAACCAACAATTTACTTAAATACCTTAAAAAACAAGATAGGAGTGAATTCTCTCAAGCATTGAATTCACTCACCATCAAACAAATGATTGTCGACAAATGCAACTTGCCAACAATCAGATGGTGAGTCCTTATTTTTATTCAAAATATTTTTATTCAAAATAATTATCACAGATTTCTAAGATTTTTTATATTATAAATAATTTTTTTATTTTTTCTAAAATATCATTTACATAATAGAAGAAGAAAAAGAAGATATATTAAAATCATCATGCATAGCCTTAAAACATTATAGAAAAAATAAGATAAATTGATTTATCTTTAAAAATAGTTTAAAAAATTGTATCCCCTCAAGTAAAAATAATTTTTAGGGGGAGGGGACAAATGATTTCTATAGATATTATAAAAATTTTAGATTGAAATAGATTTAAAATCCTTTAATTCTCCCTTATTTTAAACCAGCCCAAGGAAATATTTACCGATATAGGGCCAGATGAACATGAATAAAAACGACAGGAAAATAAAGATGCTGAGCCATCCGCAAATTTTTTGAGAAACCCGCGCCGCTTTTTGTTCTTCCATTTTGAATTTTTCGGCCGCGGTCTGAATCATTGCCCGAAAGACGTGGCCGCCATCCAAAGGCGTGGCCGGCAGGCAGTTGAAAAGCCCGACATAGAAATTAAGCCATGCGATCCAGAAAAGCGCATTTGCGATCCAAAAGATACCGATACCCAGCGGTTCCGCCCAGCCGACCGGCGCGTAGAACTGCATCATGGAGCCGGAAAAGCCGCTGAAACCTTCACCGGCGAGCCCGAAGAAAGGCAACGCCATCACATAAATCCAGGCAGCCAACATGAGTTTTAAAGAATCGCCCAGGTTGGAGAAATCCAAGCCAAAAAGCATGGACGGCAATTCTCGAAGCACATCCAAATACGTGGCGGCGTTGAATTGTCCGACGGAAAAGCCGAGGAGGCCGATGTGAAGCGGACCGGAGGAGTAGGAAATTCCGATGTAGGTACGTGACGCATCAGCCGGATTTTGCCCAAGCGTGACGGAAATTTCCTTGCCATGGTCCCCAGGTTGTACATTTCCGTTTTCATCCGGAGAGTTTGCCGTCAGGACAATTGTGTCTCCCGGATTTTTTTCCGACAGCATTTGGGAAAATTCGTTCATCCCGGGAATGTCAACACCATCGATTTGAGTGATCGTCATTTCGGGAATAATTCCGGCCGACTCGGCCGGGGAGCCGGCATTGACGCTATGAATGTAAATTCCGGCAAAATTAGAATTTTGTGCGGCCGGATCTGTTTGGATCGTGTAATTCGTAATGATTCGGTCATAGGCGGCCGACACAATCACCGTGTCTCCCGGGGTGACATTTTGAAGGGACGCATTGATGGAATCGGACCCTGTAATGTTTTGTCCGTTGATTTGGACCAGCACCATATCTTTGGAAAGACCGGCGATTGAGGCCGGCGAATTGCTGTCTACGCCGGTAACTTGAATACTTCCAATGGATGCGATTCCGCCAAGAACCGGTCCGAAAAACAAAATGAAAGCAACAAACGCGACGCAAAAGTTGGCCATGACGCCGGCGGACAAGATGCGGGAGCGTTGGGTTTTAGTGGCGATAACTTTTGGTTTTGAATTTTTGTTTGCTTTCGCATTAGAATCTTTATCGGATTGTGATTGCGATTCCTTTTGATTTTCTTTTTGTTTCATCAAAGCTTCATGTGCCCGAATTTCTTCGATGCTTGCGGTCATGTCATTGAATTCTGTCGGGTTTTGATTGCTTTGAATACTTTGAGTACTTTGTTTATTTTTTTCTTCAAAATCGATTTCGCCCCCGAATAATTCTTCTTCATCGGGTTCGGCAAAGCCGCCAATCGGAATGATGGCAAGCAGGATTCCCATGGATTTAACCCGGATGCCTTCGGCGCGGGCGAGAATGGAGTGCGAAAATTCGTGAACGACGAGCGTAATAATGAGTGCCAAAAGTCCCCAGGTGAATGGGATAAAGTCATTCACGCCCGGAATGAGAAAAATATTTTTGAGTTCATTGTATTTTCCGGGTTCCATGACGTTTCCGTCCAGGAACGATTGGACCAAAGCATAATCGGATGCAAGAACCAACGCAAACATGAAAATCATGCCGATAAACATAAGGACAATTCCGATGTTTGCGAAAAGCCGCCAGAAGCGTTTGGGCCGTGCGGCTTTGTCCATCAAGTCCAGTCCTTTGGTGGTCCGAATCATCAAAACGGGTCCCCATGTGGAAATGTTGTGTTTTTCCCAAAAACCTCTTTGTTTTAAATAGGAAACGATCATCCAATATAGTAAAAAAACAGCAATGAGTGCCATAGTCAATGGATCCAAAAAATCACCTGAATGTTTTTAATTTGAATTGAAGTTTGAATTGAAGTTTGAATTGAATTCAAATTGATTTAAGTTTGGGTTTAATTAGATTTGATTGAAGTTTAAATGAATTTGACCTTTAATGATACGGTATCTTATTTAAATAGAGCACATTTGAGTAAAAACCATTGCTGCGTTCTGAATTTTTAAAAAGGCGGAGAAAACCCCAACCCCTATTTTGTTACATGAATGTCCCCCCAACCATGAAAAATTGATAATTATTCCAATTCAAAAAATCCTCCCGATTCAATCAGATGCGTTTCGCATCTGATTGAATCGGATTGTTATTATGAAAGAGTTATTGGTGGGAAAAACAGCAGCGGACTATGAAATTGAAAAACAGAATGTCGCCATACTAAAACAAAAAACAGAACGTAGCCATACTAAAACAAAAAACAGAATGACGCCATACTCAAAATTAGAAAAGAACCCGAAGATTTAATTTTTTGAGAAAAGGCGGTCCATCCTTTTTGCTGAAATTTTTAAGAATCAGACGCCATAACGCGCGCACGATGCCATCAAAACAAAATAAAACAAAAAAATAAAATGAAAAAAAACATAAAAAAAGAAAATAGAAACATTAAACGATACTTCGTTTATTGTTTCAGGCTTTTGACAAAGGCTTCTATAATGGGTTCCGCTCTTTCCGGCCGGGATTTAAATTGCGGATGGTATTGCGTTCCCATGAAGAATTTTTTGTCCGAAAGCTCAATCGTTTGCATGGCGCCGCGGATGTCTCCGGAAAAAACCATTCCATTGTCTTCTAAGATTTTGACAAAATCGGAATTGATTTCGTAGCGGTTTCTGTACCGGGCATAAATCGCGTTTTTGCCATAAATTTCCCGCATTTTGGTACCGTCTTTTAATCGGATTTCATATTCGCCCAGCCGCATAATTCCGCTAAAACCTGTACCGTCACTGTTTTCTGAAATCGTGTCGACCACCGGGAACTTTGTGTTTTCATTAAATTCAGTGGTGTTGGCATTTTCGAGCCCGGCAATATTTCTTGCAAATTCGACAACTGCCAACTGCATTCCAAGACCGATTCCAAGGAACGGAATATTATTTTCCCGTGCGCAGCGAATGGCCCGAAGCATTCCCATACTTCCACGCTCTCCAAACGCGCCGGGAACAATGAGGCCGTCAAATTTCTCCAAATCCGCAAAACAAGCATCGTCACATTCCACTTTTTCGGAATTGACCAAAACCGGAATCACTTTTATTCCGGTCGCGGTGGAGCCGTGCTTAACGGCTTCAAAAAGACTGATGTAAGAATCAGCCAAATCAGTGTATTTTCCGACAATCGCCACACGAACGGCTTCTGAATCCGGGATTTCTTTGATTTTATTCATTTTCAAAACCATGTCGATCCAGGCTTTGTCGCTGCTGCCGTTCTTTTCGATTTTGGGAAGCTTAAGTTCTTCAATGAGGTGGTTTGTGATTTCTTCTTTGTCTAAAATCAGCGGGATTTCATACAAATTAGAAACATTGTAGGCACTGGCCACGTATTCTTCGCGAACGTCACAGAAAAGAGCGATTTTTTCTTTTGTTTCTTTTTTAAGCGGATAAGACGCACGCCCGACAATGAAATCCGGGGATAATCCCAACGTTCTCATTTCTTTGACCGAGTGCTGCGTTGGCTTTGTTTTTTGTTCGCCCTGCGTGTCGTCAAACGCCAAAGTCACGTGAACAAATTTCATATTTTCGTGCGGCTCTTCGTTTTTCATTTGGCGGATGGCTTCTAAAAAGGACATGCTTTCAATGTCGCCAACTGTCCCGCCGACTTCGATAATACAAATTTCGGCGCCGCTTTTTTCCGCTGCCCGGCGGATTCTTCCTTTGATTTCGTTGGTGATGTGCGGGATGATTTGAACGGTTTTTCCCAAATATTCACCTTTACGCTCACGGTTGATGACGGATGAATAGACTTTTCCGGTTGTGATGTCGTGGTCAGCGGTCAGTTCGGTGTCTAAAAAGCGTTCGTAGTTTCCCAAATCCAAATCGACTTCGCCGCCGTCTTTGAGAACAAATATTTCTCCATGCTGGAGCGGACTCATGATTCCGGCGTCAACGTTTAAGTAAGGATCAATTTTAACCGCGGTGACTTTGTATCCTCTGTTTTTCAGGTTTCTGCCAATCGATGCTGTTGTGATTCCTTTCCCAAGACCGCTGATGACGCCGCCGGTGACGACAATGTATTTCATAAGTTTACCGCATCCTTTTTTGATTTTTGAAAAGTAATAAAGTTAAAATCATAAATTAAAATCGTATTTTTCAATATCATATTCAATATAGCCCGTGACCAAACATTGCAACCCATAATGGATGCACCCGTTTGCTCAAAAATCAATAAAAAAAAGGACAGGAGATTTTTTGTTTTTGAAAAACCTCTTGCCCTTTTTGATTTTTTAATCAGGTTTTGCAATTGAATAAAATTGAATTTACTTTTTAATTAAATACTTAAATTAATCTGTCATTTTTAAGTTTTACCGGACTTTAGATTTAATTTGACGATATATAAATTTAATCTTTCCGGTATTTCTTTTTTGTTTTAATTCTTTTTTGTTTTAATTCTTTTTTATTTTATAAAATACTAAGATTTTGTTTTATAAACGGAAAATATTTTTAAAATTTCATGGATGGTGAGAACAGTTCACAACAATATTTGTCAAAAACTTCATTTTCAACATCGGCATGCATTTTTTTATAATCTTTTGATTTTTGGTCGTACTTTTTCATTTTGATTTTTACTTCGGCGTTCATTTTGTCAAGAGTTTTCTGGTCGAAACCTTCTGTATTATCTGTAGTAAACATATTTCATCAATCTTTTAAATCAGTTTTAATTCGGGAGAGACACGATTTTTATGATAGATCCTTTTTCGGTCTCTTTACTTAAACATATTTTGTAAATTTTCGGTATTTATTATTTAATTTAATAGAAATTGTGTAAATATTTTAAAAAAAGCATCCGATTTTTCCTTTTGATGCTTTTTTCTTTGCTGAATGTCTTTTTCAATAAGAATCAATAAAACGTCCTTTTCCGCGTGAAAAGTTCTCACACATCGAGACTATTTTTTCTTATCGGATATATACTTAATCTTTCAATTTCATTTTTTGAAATTAATATAATTTAGCCAAAAGGCTTTTCAAATAAAAATATATTTGATTGCGTATATAATTATTGTGGTTTTGGCCGGCTTGCTTTTTGTATTGTTTTTTAGGTTGCTGCGACTGTTTTTCCATCAACACATCTATTCACAATTAATTCATCCGAAAAATTCGAGATGCAAAGCATCTCAAATTTTTTGGAAAGATTTGTTTGGATTTGGAATTATTGAAATTACTTTCTAAGTTTTTACAACCGGACCGGATTTTTCACAACCGGCAAGAGGTGTTCGCACAAGCGACCCCAGAGCGGCAAGTTGTCCCCTGCCTTTTAAAAAATTCCGAAGCGAAGTGTAGGAATTTTTCAGGGGTGTAAACATAAATATATTAAAACTTATATATTTTAAAATAATAGTTGTAATGATTTTTTAAGACTGACAAACGGTTTTAGAAAAAGAAGGTGAAAAAATGAAACTAAACCTCAACCTGAAACTATTTCCGCTATGGATCTCTCTTTTTACATTGGTACTCTTTTTTGCCGCCACCGGCTGCATTGATGGAAATGAAAAAGTCATCACCAATGAAACGCTCGGCACATTTAACAAAATCAACATTTCCGGAAATGCGGACATCGATTTAATTCCGTCCGGCATGCCAGCCATTCGTTTTGAAATCGAACAAAAATACATAGGCTACATCCAATATGAAATCATAAATGATACCCTTGAAATCAAAATTGATGAAAAAATGCCACCGGGAAAAGACGTTGAGTTAACAATCGGATATCAAAATTTAGATGAACTAAACTTGGCCGGAAAAAATAAAATTGAAACAAACGACCCGATTCAATCCGAAAACCTGACCATCACCGCGGCCGGAGTAAATGATATTGATGTCGATGTTTTCGTCACCAACTTCACATTCAACGTCTCCGGCACCACTCAAGCCGACATCAGCGGAACAGCAAAATCCGCAAATATTAAAGCAAACGGCACATCCGACGTGGATCTGGAGAATTTGACAACTGCCGACATGGTCATTGGTTTAAACGGTATATCTAATGCCGAAATTTATGTCACGAATTCCTTAAACGCTGTCCTGACCGGAACGTGCAAACTGACCTATGCCGGAAACCCGACAACGGTGACAGATAATGTGGCAACAACATCCATTTTGATCAACAAAAATGACCGATAATCACAAAAGTGGTTTGATAAAAAGGATGGATTCAAAAAAAAGCGGAAAAATATTTTAAAAACCAGTCAAGGCATGACAAAAAATCCGGGTTTGACCGATTCAATCGGATTTGCAAACCATGCAAAAGCCGCAAGTGCCCCAATCATTCCGTTTCCGCCCAAAATAACATCCACGTGATTATTTTTGGAAACGGTTCCGGCTTCTTCTTTCGTCACGCGCGACGTCCGTCCCTTTTGACTGTAATCCAAAAGACCTTGGGGGACGGAAAAACCGGAATACACAAGCATGCCCGTGTTTTCACTGACGCTGTATTTTAAAAGTAATTTTCGGATGCGTTCAATAAGCCGCTTTTTAGCGTCCGGACTCACACATCCGAATTCCAAAACGGTCGACATGCAATTTTGTGTTTTTTCCGGGACCGGATACAACTGAACAAGCGCCTGAGACAGTAAAATCGACTCATCCGAGCTGACCGCCTTTGCAATGTTGTGCGTCAACGTCCAAGTGGCACCGGTTTCACAGGAATCCGTATCGTCAATCGCCACCAAAACCCGCTCGCGCCGCGGGACATAAATCGTTCCTTTGGCCGTTTTCCCGCCGCCAGACTCCGTGATTTTGTAATGAGAAACGCCGTCGGCATACGCCCGGCATTTGGTCGCGCCGACCCCGCCGCCGCCCAGGCCCGCATAAGTGATTTCAACATCGCTTCCGGCACAAGTGACAGATTCGATTCCGGCAGCTGCGACGGAAGATTTCAATTCAAACGGAAAAACACCCATGGAAACGGTGTAACGGATAAATTCGCCATAGGTCCGGACACTTTTGACCGCCGGAGATTTGGCATAATGATGAAAAGACCAGCATGCGCCACTAAAACAATTTGAATGCTCAATAATTTCGGCGGTTTCGTTTTTTTCATCGCAGATCGCGTAAATTCCCCGGTAAGGAACCGTATAGGGGTCCTCCAAAACCAGATCTTCCAAAATGACTTCTTGTCCAAGAGAAATGTCCATCGGATCGGATTTCTTTGGAGAGCATTGATTTTTCAAAAGATATAACCTCAACAAATCTTTTCTTCCCTTCTAAAAGGAATGGTTTATTATAAACCATACGGTAAAAACGAATTTTAATTTTTAAAAAATTTAGATTTAAATTATTTAAATTTTAAATCTAAATTTAAATCCAAATTTTAAATTTTCCCTTCCTGCTTTAAACTGACAAAGCAGCCGTCACCGACAATAATGTGGTCCAAAACACTGATTCCAAGAAGCTGTCCACACCGGACAATCCGGTCGGTGATATCCAAATCTTCCGGGCTCGGGCTTGGGTCGCCGGACGGATGATTGTGAATAAGGACAATGGCTGCAGCGGATTCCAAAAGAGCTGTCCGAAAAACCTCACGTGGATGAACAATGCTGGCATTTAAAATTCCAACCGAAACTGTTTCTTCCCGAACGACCTGGTTTTTGGTATCCAAACAAAGAATCATAAATTTTTCTTTCTTCTCTTCCCGGATTTTTGGATAAATGAAACGGTAAATATCATCTGGAGACTTGATTTTTCGCTTCGGCTCTTCCGTATAGGATTCCAACCGGCGGGACAGCTCAAACAAAGAAACAATTTGACAAGCCTTTGTTTCGCCGATTCCATCTGTTTTAACCCATTCGGGAACCGACATCCGGCTCATTTTTTTAAGAGAATTTTCAGAGAAGAGATGATGGCATAAATCCAAAACATTCCGGTGGCGAGTTCCGGTCCGAAGCATAATCGCCAAAAGTTCGGCGTTGGACAGGGAATCCGGACCGTATTTCAAAAGGCGTTCTTGAGGGCGTTCCGTTTTCGGAATGTCTTTAATTTTTAAGCGGGGTTTGGGTTCAGCGGAAAGGTCGATCATAAAAAGAAAAACAGGAACGGAGAATATAAAATTTATGAAAAAATCCAAATCGAAAAGGATATAAACGCCAAAAAACCTTTGACAAAAATCCACATGAAGACCAATATTTACAAATTATTCTCGCATCCGATAGCAGACATGCCGCCGATTCAATTCTTTTTGGATTTCTTCCATAAAAATGCCAAGACCGGACATTACGGTGCCTTCAAAATCCGTGTCTTGTTCATCTTCGGGCAATCCCGTCGTTGTCACGCAAACGCCGCAGGATGGACTTTTTGAAACGCCGAGAATTAAAATTGAAAAACCGTCTTTTTCAAATTGCTCGATCATTTCGGCATAAGGCAAAAACAAATCCGCACAAAAGCGACGGTATTTTGGAGAATCCAATTGATCTTTGGTTGCTTTTTTGCGGTCGGCTCCGAATAAAATCGTTTCCGGACAAGGAAGCGAAATGACAAATTCCGACCGTGCGCTTTGATTTTTTGAATCAAAATAATCATAATAAAAATCAAAGGGTACCGGCTTTTTTATCCCTCGGACGCGCGCCGCCGGATTGAATAAACAGTGAGAGACGACATACAATTGGGGGGAAAATATATCCGGCATTTGTAACATCTTCGTGCAACATTTGGTAAAAAGTAAAAAATAAAAAGCAATAAACAAAATGCATCCGAGTGATAAATGTTTAATGTGTTCCTGCGATTTTGTATGCTTTTATACGCTTTGAGTTTTTCAATTTTGATAAAATAGTTGTTTGATAATATTTTTCATTTGGATCATATTTGTTTTTAGTTTAATTTTACCAATTTATTTTTATTTTTTAATTTTTTTAATTTTATTTTTTCTAATAGTATTAATTTTAAGATTTAAGCACATAAATGAAAATAGTTTAGACCGGAGTTACTGAGAATTATATATTTTTTACATTATTTAGAAATATAAAATAAAAGATTATATATATTCAAAGAATTATAATATACTCAGTCGTTTTACAATTATTATTTTAATTATTTTAATTACTTTAAAATGTTTGTGAAACGATATCAGGAAAAATTAAAAGGAGATTAAAATGACAGAAGATTCAGTTGAAGTCCTTGCAAACGGAGTCCGCCATTTCAAGAAAAATCCGATATTATTGGCGCCTTTCATTTGCATGCTTATCGTTTTTATTATCATATCCATTTTGGAGAGTGCCGTTTTAGGCATTTATATCAGTAATTTTATTGGAAGCTTTTTCCAGGCCACCAATGACATTTATTATTCTCTCTTCATGCTTTTGGTTTATGCCGTTGTCCTTTTGCTGGTTTCGTCTTATTTCGGAGCCGGTTTGATTGGCATGTCCAAGAGTGCGGTGACCACCGGAAAAACAAGCTTTTCCGATATGACAACATACGGCAAAAAGGGTTTTTTGAAATTTTTCGAATTGACCCTTGCTTTCATCGTTTTGAGTTTGCTATCCTTGATTTTCTTCATTCCGCTGTTCTTACAACTCGGATCCTTTGAAGAATTGTTAAGTGAATACCTTCTCATCGGCATTATTGCGATGTTGGCAAAGCTTGACGTTGCCTATTGGGCATTCTCGGCCGGCTTTATTTTAACGATATTGTATCTTCTCGTTTTGTGGGCTTTTTTCTTCTACGCTTACTATGCCGTCGTTATTGATGATGTTTCTGTCGTAGACGCCCTGAAAAAATCCGTCAGCCTTCTCAAGAACAAAAAAGCCCTGGGATTCATTGTGATTTTGGTAATCCTCCCGGCAATTTTAATCAATGGCTGCTCGATTTTCATTTGGATGTTCGCCCTTTTAGGACCGTTGGCCATTCTCGGACTTTTGGTTTACGGCATCTTAGCCATGGTCATTTTAACCTACGCTTACATTTGCGGAGCCAGAATGTTCATGGTCGCTGAAGAAAGACCGATTTTTGATACCCGGGAATAAAATAAATAAAATTAAAAATAAAATCAAATTTTAATTTTCGTTTTCGCATTCGGTGAATAAAATTTATTCGACCGGATGCGAAAATAGAAAGCCGTATTTCGAAGAATATAGAATCAATCCCCGGATGTAAAAACGGAAAATTTCCGAGAAATTTTGGAAAAATCTGAGAATATACCAAAAATAATAAAATACGGAAAGGGATCGAATGAAAAAAGAAATGAAAAAATGAAATGAAAAAGAAATGAAAAAAAAGAAATGAAAAAAAGAAATGAAAGAAAAAATGAAAAACCGGGAAATTTGAATAACTTCTGTTTTAATCCAAATACTTTTTTATGGCAACAACCAGATCGTTGCTCTTGATGGGCTTTCCAACAATTTCTTTGACACCGGCTTTGAGAATATCGTCGCCCTTTGCCGATGAGAAAGAGGTCAGCGCAATAATCACTGCGTCCGGATCATATTTTAAAATGTTTGCCGTTGCAACGATTCCGTCCATGTTTGGCATGATAACATCCATGATGACAATGTCCGGATGAAATGTCTTATACATTTCAAGTGCGATCGCACCGTCTTTGGCTTGGTCAACCGTATAGCCTGAGTTTTTAATTGTTTGAACAAGAAGCTCGCGCAACAAATCTTCATCGTCAACGACAAGTACTTTTTTTTTCATAAGAGTATTCCCCAACAAAAATAATAAAACAATATATAAAGAGCTTATAATATTATTTAATGATTCTTGTAGAGTATCATACCATATAAAATAAATGCTTCGTTTTGAAAATTAAATTTATCCTGACAAATAAAAATCGAATGCATAAAGACAAAACAAAAACAAAAAAGGTAGAAAAACAAAAACGAAAGATAGAAAAACAAAAACGAAAGATAGAAAAACAAAAACGAAAGATAGAAAAACAAAAACAAAAAAGATAGAAACAAAAACAAAAAGATGAAAACAAAAGAGAAAAGAAAATGGACTGATCGGGAATTGAACCCGAGGCCTCTACCATGCCAAGGTAGCGATCTTCCGCTGATCTATCAGCCCAATGGAATTGATTTTTAAGAATAAATTCACGCTTTTGGATTCCTATGATTGAATCCCATGGCGTCGGATAGAGACTAATGCAAATTTGATATAAATATTTGTCGATATGATGGCGATGATTTTAGATTTTTTTAAAACAAAGAATAATAATGGCAAAACCTTTAAATATAAAAATATGTATTTAGGGGAATGTTGTCTGACGGCAACTAAAAACCAAAGCTCAAAGCATATTTTGACTTTTTCTTTTAAAGTTTCAAAATCGCAATATTTACATTTCATTAAAACCCCGTTTTGGCATCCGTGTCAAAAATTAAATGATGAATGTTATTTTCTGGCATTGGTTTAAAATTCAATTGGGCCCGTAGCTTAGCCTGGTGGAGCGTACGGCTGATAACCGTAAGGTCCTGCGTCCGAATCGCAGCGGGCCCACCATACATAACTTCTTCTATTCCATTTTTCAAGTTGTTCTGTTCTTCTATTCCATTTTTCAAGTTGTTCTGTTCTTCTATTCCATTTTTCAAGTTGTTCTGTTCATTTATTTTCTTTTTATCCATTAGCCTCTGTTTTTTAACTATTTTTTACCATCCTTTTAATCCGTTTCTTTTCACAACAAAATCGTTTTCTGCAAAAAACTCCGCAAAACCCATTTCTTACAAGATTTTTCCTGATAAATCGTGTCCGGTAAAGCTATTTTTTATAAGATTCGATTTCTTTTTTTAAAGCCGGTATCATCCGTTTTTATGAATTTATGATGCGGGAGATTTTTTGCATTTACATCAAAAACAAACAATAAAAAAGACATCGGATATTGGTTTTCGGATATTGGTTAACACTCGATCCGGCTTTCCCAAAATTGTTAAAATAAAAACATATGTTTTACCGGAAAAATAAATTCAAATCAAACACCGGAAAATTTTATAAAAATAATTTTTTTGAGAATGAAAAGAGAAGAAAATATTATATATATGATGTGATAATATACACTAAATATGAAGATATATAATTGAATTAAAATATATCTGAAATAAAATATTTTGTGGAATACATTTCCAAAAAATGCATTCGGAATGATGAAAAATTAAAAATTTATCAAAATTAAAATAAAAACATAATAATAAATACTAAAACATATTAAATAGGAATAACAAAAAAAGGGGGAGATTTGACAAATTAAAAAAACAAAACGGGTTGATTATTAAAAACAATCCGATTCATAATTAAATATACTAACATAAATTAAATATCAAAAACCAAAAAATAATTTTTAAAAACTTTACAAGATAGTACTGATTTAAAAAAATTTAATTCATAATGAGTACTATAAAGCAATAAATATAAATAAAATAAATAAAATATAAGGATTAATTAAATGAATACTCAGCCATGATTGTGGATGACTATTCAAATAATGACCGATTCATAAAAAAATGAAAAATAAATAAAAACGCAATCGAAAAAACGATTGTTTTTTAAAAACTCTAAAAAATACAAAAATAAAAAATATAATTAAAATACTAACACTTTACACCCCTATCATAACTTAAAAACGAAAGGTATAAAATATATTAACAGATATATGCGTAAGTTATACAAAAAACAGAATAAAAACGTGATTAATAAAAACGGTATAAATAAAAAAATAAAAACAAATAACGTGAAAGCCACTTAAAAAGAGGGAACATAAAATGAACGAACAATACACAAAAGATTCAGAAATGGTTGAGCTGTTGAGAAAATTAGACATCAGCCGACCTGTCGCAAAAACATTGGCCTGCCTTTCCGACGGAAAGGAATTGACCTCTCACACAATCGAAATGACATCCGGCCTCAGACAGCCCGAAGTCAGCATCGCCATGAGATATTTAAAAAGCAACGATTGGATCGATATCCGTGAAGAGAAAAGAGACAACGGAAAGGGAAGACCTGTGAAATATTACAAATTGGTCGTCCCGATGGACAAAATCATCGAAAAAATCGAAGAAAACATCATCGAAGAAAGCAGAATTATTTTAAGAAACATTGAAGAGTTAAAGAAAATCTCCTAATAACTCTTCTTCATCTCCTTTTTTCTTTTTATATTTCAAAATCAGAACACAAATCCGAAAAAGCCGGATTTGTTGTTTTTTTCTATGAATCGTTTTTTTGACGGTTTTTTAGTTTTAATGCCGTCTTTTCAATCATTTGTTATGTAATTTTAATTTATTTTTTTGTATTATTTTTAATTTTTTTAATTAGAATTATTTTTATTGCTTTTTTTATCGCATTGTTTTCTGCTTGAATGCATTGTTTTCTGCTTGAATGCATTGTTTTCTGTTTGAATGCATTGTTTTCTGTTTGAATGCATTGTTTTCTGTTTGAATGCATTATTTTTAATTTGCCGCGTTATTTTATCTCATTCATTTAATTCTTAACGAATCCTCTTCTTTTGTTTTAATTCGTTAAAGAATGAATCGGTGCCGGAATCCGACCGCCCCGTTTGATGAAATTTTCGGAACTGAAACGTGACACTTTCATAACCGGTGCCCGTCCCAAAAGACCACCGAACTCGACAAAATCCCCAACATCTTTCTGAGGCGCCGGAATCAACCGGACAGCCGTTGTTTTCTTATTAACAACCCCGATTGCCATTTCATCGGCGATAATTGCAGAAATCGTTGCCGCACTCGTCTTCCCGGGAATTGCGATCATATCCAGCCCGACAGAACAAACGCATGTCATTGCCTCTAATTTTTCAATGGAGAGTGCGCCGCAGTTGACCGCCTCAATCATTCCCGCGTCTTCGCTGACCGGAATAAATGCACCGGAAAGGCCGCCGACCGACGACGAAGCCATAGCGCCCCCTTTTTTGACAGCATCATTTAAAAGCGCAAGCGCTGCCGTTGTTCCATGAGTTCCGCAGCGTTCCAATCCCATCGCTTCCAAAATTTCCGCGACACTGTCCCCGACTTCAGGCGTCGGCGCCAAAGAGATGTCCACGACCCCAAACTCGATGTTCAGACGGCGGGAAACTTCCCGGGCCGCCATCTCTCCCATCCGCGTGATTTTAAAGGCCGTCTTTTTGATTTCTTCGGCAATATCGCCAAAAGACGGATTATTCAGCCGCCGGAGTGCTGAATTGACAACTCCCGGACCGCTGACGCCGGCATTGATGACACATTCCGCTTCGCCGATGCCATGAAAAGCACCCGCCATAAACGGATTGTCATCCGGCGCGTTTGCGAAAACCACCAGTTTTGCGCAACCGATTCCATCCCGATGCGCCGTCAAGTCCGATGCCTGTTTGATAATTTTCCCCATGAGAGCGACGGCATCCATATTAATTCCGGCTTTGGTGCTCGCCAAATTGATGGACGAACAAACTTTGTCGGTGACCGCAAGCGCCTCCGGAATGGACGAAATTAAGCGAAGGTCACCATTTGTCATTCCTTTTTGAACCAGAGCGCTATAGCCGCCAATAAAATCAATGCCGACTTCTTTTGCGGCTTTATCCATTGTTTTGGCAATGGAGACGTAATCCGAAACATCCGCATCCATACAGGATTCGGCGACGATGGAAATAGGTGTGACGGAAATCCTTTTGTTAATAATCGGGATTCCGTAAAGGTTTTCCACGTCGACGACGGTCTGAACCAATTTTTCAGCACGGGTGGTGATTTTTTCATAAATATTTTGATTAAACGTATCCACATCCGGGTGCGCACAGTCGCGAAGACTGATTCCCATCGTGATTGTACGGATGTCTAAATTTTCCATCCGGACCATATCAATGGTCTGCATAATTTCTTCCGAAGTAATGTACATAAAAAAGACTCCAAAAATAATTAAATGCGGTGCATGAACCGAAAAACATCTTCGTGCTGGACACGAATCTCTACTTTAAAAGAAGCTCCGACTTCGTTCATGATGCGTTGGAAGTCCGAGAGAACGAAATTTTCATTTTTGACCTCGCCAATCATCAGCATTGTAAAAATGTCTTCCATTAATGTTTGCCGGATATCGACAATGTTCACGCCAAAGTCCGCCATCACTTTTGTGACGCCCGCGACAATACCCACCGTATCGACACCGATTACCGTAATGACATAACGATCTGTTTTCATAACAATTTCCCGATATTAAATATTTCAAATTAGTAGAGAATAAAAAGAAAAAATAAATTAAACACACTCAATCATTTAAAAGTATATATCCGTTTTTGATTTTAAAGAAAAGGATTTGTAAACTAAAAAAAAAGAAAAAATGGGACGGATTTTTTATTATTTCCGCCGCCGGGGACTTAAAAAATTCTACCGCAGCGCATTCACATTCATTTTAAAATTTGCTCATCGGTTTTTTCATATTGAAGAGAATCGGCCTCCTCAAAATTCGATTCGTTCAAATTGGATTCGCTCAAATTCGATTCATTCATATTTGATTCGCGGATATCCGATTCACTCAAATCACTTTCATTTTCAGTTTCATTCTCATTCCCATTTTCATTCTCATATTTCGGTTTTCTTCCTTTCGGATCATCCCCGTATTCATTCGGTCCTTTCGTTCCATCAATAAAAAATAAACCGAATTCAAAAAGAGTCGGAATAAATGCCCAAAACGAAAGGAAATGAAGAAGCATCACTAAAGCAATCCATCCGGTCAAATCCAAGTCATGCAGACGTCGGATAATTTGGAGAAGAATGAATATGGCGCCCATAATTGTAATAATCAGAAAGATGAGACCGAGAATGAATGCAAAAATATCAAAAAAAACGCCATACGGCCCTGTAAGAGTACGGTTCAAAAAAACATAAATATCGGAAGAGATCGCCAGAAAAATAAAATAGAGAAGACCGATCACCATCATGATGGCGTAGGGTTTTCGGTTAAGCCGCCCGGCACTGGTAAAATTTTCCGAAAAGATCAGAAACACATTAATCTTTTTTCGAACCAGATAAAAAACCGTACCGAAAACCGCCAAAATGAGAACAGCAAAAATTGCAAAGAGAAGAGCATTTCGCAAGAGTAAATCCATCTTGTTAAAGTCCGCCAGGTAAGAAGCATTTCCGGGGGAACCGGTTTGTCCGGCAAAAACCGGCAGCGGATAGTTGTCAAATCCGGCATCTTCCCCATTTACCCAAATGCAGTTTTGGAATTGCTGCGACTGCTTGCAGTTTTGGAATTGCTGCAACTGCTTGCAGTTTTGCGCTGCTGCAACTGCTTGCAGTTTTGCGCTGCTGCATCTGCTTTTAATTACACGGTTTACCACCACTATTTTTCCATCAACACATCCATTCATCATAGCAATCCGAGAAATTCGAGATGCAAAGCATCTCGAATTTTCGGGAGGGTTTGCTTGGAATAGAGAATCAAGGTGAATCGAAAATGAATCGAAATGAATTGAAATGAATCGAAATGAATCGAAATGAATTGAAATGGATCGAAATGAATTGAAATGGATCGAAATGAATTGAAAATGAATCGAAAGTGAAAAGAAATAGTATTTAAATATTGAAATCCGTAAAAAACAGATGCAATAACTTAATTTTTAAAGCAAGAAGAGCATCAAAATGATCAGCCGGCAGGAAATTTTTCAATACGTCAAAGAAAAATACGGAATTGAGCCCGATTATCCGTGGATGAGAACACCAAATTATGCGATCTTACGGCATGATTCCAACCGCAAATGGTTTGCCGCCATTGTGGATATCCCAAAAAAAGTACTCGGATTGGAAGGAAATGACATTGTTGATGCGATGAATCTGAAATGCGACCCGATTCTCATTGGTTCCCTAAAAAGCGAACCCGGGGTTTTGCCGGCTTACCACATGAACAAAGAGCATTGGATAACGATTTTATTGGACAGCCCGATGCCGCCCCAAAAAATCTTCAATTTGATTGATTTAAGTTACGCATTGACGAAAGAAGAAAAGAAATAAGGGATGGAAAAGAAGATTCGGGTCCAAGAAATCAAATTTCCCTGTTTTTAGATGAAAAAACATGTCTTCCAAATTTAACAAGAAAAAAATTCCAAGAGATGAGACTGTTTTTATATTTATGATAATAATTTATTTGAGTTTATTCCCGGATATTGTATTTAATAGAAATCCTGACAATAAAAATACAGAAAAATAGATACAGAAGAACAATAATCCAAATCCATATGAAATCCTGAACACGAGTCATATTGTCCGCCAAATGGAAATGGATGAACAAAATAAAAAGGGAGTAAATCAAAAATAACAGAATTGGAAGAGTCTTTTTTTTGTTTGAACCACCATTTAAAAATGAAATGGTAGCAATCATTATTGAAAAAGCCAAAAAAATAGACCCAAACTCAATAATTTGTACCCCGGAATGAACTTTAAATTCCGAAACAATAGGGTTTAAAATAGAGAAACTGATAAAAAACGCAACCGACAAATATAAAACAAAAACAGCAAGTAGAATTAATTTAAAAGATTTTAAATGATTCATAAGGGGCCCACACATACATCTTATTAAAAAAATTGGTTGATAATAATCAACCAATTAAACTTATCCGAGAATATAACTTATGGTTCCAAACTGTATAATAGCAGTTACTATTCCCGGATAGAGAATACTTGCTCCAAAAACAGCAATATATGCTGATGCATAAGGAACGGTCATATCCAGACTACCGTCATTATTTTGGGCGTTCCAAAAAACAGCACGAATAGCAACAATTAATACAGGAGATAGGATCACTGCCCCTGCTTGTCCGATTGCTGGAAATGCTGCACCCAGAATTATTGCAAAAGCTGTACCACTGAATAGTACTAACGCCATTTGCCAACATCTCAGCATCAATCGGAGAGAAATGAAAATTAACTCCACCTGTTATTGAGTTTCCGTAGGTATCATAATAACTTTGATGCCAAAAAGTATCCCTCGCTTTTGAAATAGATGAGGCAATGTCAACGATATCATTTTCATAAATATCATTTGTTGAGAGAGATTTACTTGAAATTAAATCATCTTGAGTAACAACCGCAAAATTAACCCTTCCCGAAATGAATTTATCATTCCACAAAACAACATATGCAACGGTTCCGTCTTTTTCAATTGAAACGATTTTTTCATTCCCATAAAAAATATAGTTATTGATTTTATAACTAAATTTTTCAACATTTTTTTCACCTGTTGTTGTGGGATTTATATTTAAGATTCTAAATATCGAGTGCATGAATCAGAAATGATCAAATTAGATTCACTCACATTAACTTACATATTTAAAATAGGATAAATATCTATCAAAAAAAATATTTTTAAATGGATAAAAATGACGTTTTCAAAACCCAAGCGTGTGACATTTGTTGAAAAATTCATACAACAATAGCCGAAACATCGTAAGCCGTCTGAATCAGCCGGAGCCATGTATTTAAAGCAGAACGCAAAGAGATGACATCACTGCTTTGGATATTTAAAATCAGGCGCCCGGCCTCATCCAAATTCATGAAAATAACGGAGCGGTCGGAAATCGGGTCGCCGGCTTCCGGAAGAAGACTTGCGTAAATTTCACGCATCAACTCCTTGTTCTCCGATTCAAAGAAAAATTCGGCTTCGGCTTTCATTGTTCTCCACCCGCCGCAGCCCCGGTTTTAACACTTTTGACATAAAGCCGCAAAAACGTGTTCCCGTTGAGCGAAAAATCAAGACGGTCGTCATAAACCGAAAGCTTTCGAACAAATGTCTCATTCTTTTCCTTGCCGGTCAAAGGCTTGGATTCTGCCGGTTTCGCCGGCTTTTCTTTTTCCGATTTGGCATCCAATTTGGCATCTGAAATTGAAACAGAAGGAATAAAATCCCCCGCCCCATCCAAAAGAACACGGTTTAAAGCCTCAAAAATAGCTGAATCTTTCGTCCCGCAAAACACATGCCGCCCGAAACGAAGATCGCCCAAGGAAATCGGTTCAGGATAACTCTCAGACACATAAACCGATAAGAACGGCTTTCCGCCGGCATCGTAAAAAGACAAGCTTCCGGGGTTCCCGTGAAACTCACCGACCACCAAAAGAACGGATCCCGATGCGGACTCCAAAATATCCGAAAAACTCGTCTTTCCTCGATTCATGTAAGCCGCATCAAAAAAAAGAGCCAGCTTTTTACACAAAATCTTCGTCTTCTGAGACGGTTTTCGAGAAGAAGTCATAAACAACATAATAACACCAATCCCCAAAAAAATGAAAAGAGTAAAATGAATAAAAGAAAAAATAAAGATCAAGAAGAAATAAATAAAGAGGAAGGAAAGAAGCAATAAAGAAGTAATTAAAAAAGTTTCAACGAAAAGTTGAACTTACTTTTAACTTGCCGCTTTACCGCAGCCATTGCTTTATTTGGCTTCGATTCTCTTTAAAGTGGTCGGACGCTTTTTGACAAGAATCCGGTGGCCGCAATAGGAACAGCGAACGCCTGAACTTTCATAGTCGATATCGATTTCTTTCTTGCATTGGGTACAATAATAAGACATATTCACCCTCCGATTGGATTAATGGAACCTGACAATAATTGGACAATAATTGGATAATAAATGAATAATTCAACAAAATGTACGAGAAAAAAGAGTAAAAGAAAAGGAAAAGATGAGAAAAGGATGAAAAATTCACATCTTTCTCATATTATTTTAAATTACTCTTCGACTTCCTCTTCATCCAAGAAAGCGTAGTGGTATTTCACGGAGCTGTCGGAGAGCGCATTTTTCATGGTGTTTTGGAAGGTCTTTCCGACGCTGGTTTGCGGAATAAAAGTTCCGCCCGCGAATTTGTAACCGCATTTCTTGCATTCCCAAATGCCGGTTCCGATTCTGCGCACAGACGGAAGGTCGCATTTCGCACAGGTGTGCGCGCTGTTTGTGCGTTCTTCAAGGTCGGCTACTAATTTTCTGTCTTTTCTGCCATACCGGACACCAAATCTTCCGGTGGACCGGGAAACTTTTCCTTTTCTTGTGTTTTTCTTAACAACCATAATGAATCACTCTTGTGATTTGAAAAATCATATATAAAAGTATATAAGGTGCATAATAGAAATCTGTATAAAAATCATGTCCATCCGTAAAAAATCATATATTTACATGAAAATGATCAATGATTTTTAATCGATTTTTTAAATTTATAAATTTATAACCGCAACAGATTCAACACCTTACAGAGAGATTGAATAAATATCTTTCCCTTAATTCCGCCGCCTTTTCCCGTCCGAGATTGACCATTTCAAAAACTTTCTCCGGAGTCAAAGCTTCAGAACCGCTCTTTTGCATTCCCGAAAGAGCACCTTCTTTGTTGGTAATGACCGTCAGTTTGGTTCCGCAAACCATTTCCTCATCCAAAATCGGGTCAAGCATCAATTGCCCGCCGATACTGACAACAGTAACACCGACCGGCATATCCCGCATTGGAAGCGGCCGCGCCGGAGTGCCGTTTGCAACATCTTCCGGAACGGTTGTCGTCATCAACGCGGAAATCGCACCCAAACAAGAGGCATCGACAATATTTCCGGCATCGTTTAAAACACTGATGTCAACAAAAACCATCCAAACCGATTCGCCTTCCTTAATACACAGGTCTTCAAGAACAATCGATTTCGACTCACGGATTCCGCGGTCAACGATCCGGGACATTTCAATGGATTCCTCTTTCGGCGGACCCGGTTCAAAATCCGGAGACGCAAGCGGATTCATTTCCATTCCGGTCATGATGATTCCTTTGTCCGGATCATCCGGAAACGGCGTTCCCTTTTGAAGCTTAATGCCGACCAAAACTTTTGTTTCTCCGAATTTAACGTAAGCGGAACCTTCAGCTTTGCTGATCACATGGGTTTTTACCGAAATGTCGCGCGTTTCAAAAAAACCACGCCCGTCAGAACGCTTTCCTTCAACAACCAAATTATGAATAAAATCCTTCTTTAACGCGGAAATAACTTCATTGCTCATCGGAATCACTCCTCCTCTTCATCATCATTATTTTTTCGATTCTTGCCGTCATCATCAGCACGATCATCATCCAACACATCATCGCCTTCCACGAGTTCAATCTCAATTTCATCATCGGTGATTTCAATGATGTCAATTTCATCGTCGGTGATTTCAATGATGTCAATTTCATCGTCGGTGATTTCAATGATGTCAATTTCATCATCGGTAATTTCAATGAGATCAATTTCATCATCCGTGATTTCGATAATGTCCAATTCGTCGGCATCAAAATCCGCATCCAATTCTGCGTCAAGATCCGCACCGTCCGCAATATCGTAGACAATGTTTTCAACAAATTCGTTTAAACACTCCTCATTTTCAAAAAGCCCGGCTGCCAAATCACCATCGCCGGTTTCTAAGGATTCCTCATATTTTTTGATTAAATCGGAAACCCCTTTCGCCAACCGTTCGGAAACATTGTTGACAAACATCTCAATGTCCTCATCGGTCAAGCCGTCCGGAAGTTCATCGGCGTCAAAGTCATCCTCCGCCTCTTCCTCAATTTCCGCAACTGTTTCATCAAAATCAATATTTGCCGCAAACTTTTCCATAAGGGCGGCTTTTTGAATTTCAAGAACTTGGCGGCATCCTTTTTGAACCAACTCCATAGCTTCTTCAAATTCGCTTGGAGACAAATTGCCATCCATTTGAACCAGGGTAATTTTGCCGTCTTCCGTCATCGCAATCGGCAAATCCGCTTCGCCATAGTTGTCTTCCGGCTTGTTGAGATCCAAAACAATTTTGCCGCCGACTTTTCCGACCGCACAGGCCGATACAAGTCCGCGAATCGGGATTCCGGCATCCACCAAAGCCAAGGAAGCCGCATTGATGGCTGCTGTCCGGGTTCCGGCGTCCGCTTGCAAAACTTCAACAAAAATGTCAATCGCGGCTTTGGGATAAGCATCACTGATAATGACCGGCTCAAATGCCTCCCGGCTGACTTTAGAAATTTCACTGCTGCGACGGCTGGGTCCGGGACGGGCACGGTCTTCCACCGAAAAAGATTGCATATTGTACCGGTAGCGGATAATCGCTTGTCCGGCACGCTGCGTGCGCTTGGGGTGCGCTTCACGGGGACCGTAAACCGCGGCCAATACTTTGTTTGCGCCCCATTCCAAATAGCAAGAGCCATTGGCGCGCGAAAGAACACCGATTTTAATTTTCATCGGGCGAATCTCATCCGGTTTTCGGCCGTCTGTCCGCAGACCGTTTTCATCAAAAAAAACCACATCATTCTGGTTTGAGCTCATTTGTACATCTCCACTGCATAGATAACTTTTATTGAAATGATAAAATACCATCGATTATTATTTTTCAGGTTCAATTGCTTATTTTCATTACTTCGGATTCCACCGGTTTCTTTTTTAAGGACCGGACCGCTTGCTTTTTCATTTTCCCGGCGGGTTTATTTGAAACGCTTCCGGACGGAGGGAAGGATTCCTCGGGTTCCTCTTCCGTTTTGGAAGTTTTAACCGGTTTTTTAAAATTGGATTTCGGGGGTGTGTGCTTTGAAGCTCCGGTTTTTGACAAATTTAACTCTTCCGTATCCATTGTTTTTACGGCATCCGGTGTTTTTCCGGGATGAGATGTTTTTGCCGGAACCTTACCCGGCCGTTTTGATTTAAAAGCGCCGGCTGCCGCTTTTTGTTTAGATTTGTTTTTAAAGCCGGCCTCTTGTGTTTGAAAATCATCTGAGATATCGCCGGACACTGTTTCATCATCCGGGAAGCCTCCAGATATTCCAAAGGAGCCGCCGGATTCGGATGCGTCAAAAGAATTTGTTTTTGCCGGATTGGAGGAGACGCCGCCCAAAAGAGCATATTGTTCATCAATGAAAGCCGCGACCAAATCCGTCAGCCCGGATAAACGGGCATCCCGCTCAATTTTTAAAAGAGCGCGGGAAAGAATTTCCATGTCATCTAAAGAGCCGTTCATCCAAATGCGGCCATTGTTTCCGACAAAAATTTCACAGCCGGTTTTGGTTTTGAGCATGGCAATCATGGAACCGGACCGTCCGATCACACGCGAAACTTTAGACACCGGAATGTCATAGATACGACCGGTTTTTAATTTTTTACACAAAAGGTCGCCTTTATAGGTGACTTCGATTTTCATTTCCGCGTTGACATCCACCACTTTGAGCAAAACGGTATCTCCGACATTGAAATGATTTTGCATTTCTTCTGAAGGCACTCGAATCGGATATTCCGAAACGTGCAAAAGCGCTTCATACGGACAGCCGATGTCAAAAATCCAATTCGACGGCGTGACCACCGTGACATATCCGATGACCAAATCATATTTTTTGGGTAGGTACGGACCTGAAAAAGGCAGAACAAAAATTTTATCCTTTTCGGATACAAACCCGCAAACGGACGCATAAACTTTGCCGCCGGACACAAATGTTCCGGAACCGGCCCGTGCGGGATTTTCCGACAACAACGTGCCGGGTATGACAATTTTTTTCGAATCCATTGAAAAATCCTCTCTTATCCTCTCTTTTTTCCTATCCTCTCTCTTTTCTACTCTGACCTGACCTTTTATGCTCTCTTCTTTTTTAAGCCTTTACTTGAAAAATAAAAATGAGATAAAAAAAGAAGGATTTTTTATTTTTTAAAAAGATATTTTTTAGATAAAAGATTAGTCTTTTTTGGGAGAATCGTCCTTTATTAATTTTGTTTCCGCTTCCCCTTTTGTGAAATGGTTCAGCATGGCGTAAAAATCGGTTTGCATACCGGCCGGAATTCGGATAACCGCAATCCAAGACCCATCTTTTTGCCATTCGTTCTTGAGCATTTTGCCAAACCCGGAAACTTCTCCAAACGCCCGCGGGGCGTAAAGTGCCGGAATTTTAACAGCGACACTGACTTCCTCAAACCGAATCGGAATGAGCGGCCGAATTGCTTTCATTGTGAGGGTGACCAATTCATCGACACTTTTCATCGGGTCGATATTGACTTTTGCTTCTTCCATCGCAATTTCAATCCGTTGCGGCGGGTGTGGCGCCATCGTCTGAGGATTTATCGCATTTTGAGCGATAAAGGTTACGACCAATCTTTTCTTTTCTTCTAAGAACCGCTTACGCTGCTCTTTTGTGAGCTGGATTTCGCCATCTTCTAAAATGTGTTTGGCAATGATTAAAACATCGCACGTATGAAAAACGGATTCCAAATCCGCCTCCGCAATCCGGTCTCCCCGGCCCGCGTTTTCAAAAATACAATCAACGGCAAGAGCCTTGGATAAATCCACAGGCTCCCCGCGCTTAAAAGCCAGACCCAATTCCGGATCCACTAATATTTCAAATTCTTTGCTTCCCTTCTTTAACCGAGCTGTGACGGCATCATCCAAAGAAACCATTCGAATCACCCCAAATTTTGAATCGGAAAAACAAAAAGGTCCGGTCCATAAACATATTTTCAGATATCGTTGTCCTTTTCCTCGGATTTCTTGTCGCTTTTCTTCGCGTCCTTGTCTTCTTCCGGAATTTTCGGATATTTTTCATAAATCTTGTCGGCAAACCGGGAAACTTCATCCGCGGTTAATTTTCTGAAATTTTTGAACGGAACAGTAATAATGCCGACTTCGAGCGTGAGCGGGTCAAATTTGCCGTCCGCCGCTTTGTACAAGGCTTCAACGCCCAAAAAAATCGCATCGTCCAAATCCATATTTTCATCGTAGACAGATTCAAACAATTCAATAACGGCACTGCGTCCGGCACCGATCGCCGTGGCTTTGTATTCCAAAAGCGCGCCGCTCGGGTCAGTTTCAAACAGGCGGGGAATGTTGTCTTCAACACCCGCAATCAAAAGCGATGTTCCATAGGGGCGTGTTCCGCCGTATTGGGTAAAGGTTTGTTTGTGGTCGCAGATTTTTTTGGAAATGACTTCAACACCGATGGGTTCGTCATAAGAAACACGGTTGATTTGTGCTTCCACACGGGCGCGGTCGACAAGAGCGCGCGCGTCGGCAACAAGACCGGATGTGGCGGCACCGATGTGATCGTCAATTTGGAAAATTTTCTCGATGGAGGCGGCCTCAATCAGGCGGCTGGTGACTCTTTTGTCCACAAGCAAAACCACCCCGTTCATCACTTTAAGTCCGGCGGCTGTTGTTCCTCTTTTAACAGCTTCTCTTGCATACTCAACTTGGTACAACCGTCCGTCCGGACTAAAAACGGTACTGGCGCGGTCATACATTTGGGGGGCCATTTCTCTCATGTTTATCTCCTCAAGTTTTCGGACTTATTTTAAGCCGAATGTATTTGAATATTATTATATGATTTTAATTTTATAGAATTATAAGGAATGGGATAATTTAACCGGATGTTCATATTTATAAACTGCGGACAAAAGAATAGGATGTCAAAGCCCTCTGTTTTTGCCATCCGTAAAAAAGATTGTTTTTAAATATTGTTTTTATGTTTTAAGTTTTAGTTTAAAGTTTTAGTTTTAAATTTTCGTTTTAAGTTTTAAGATTATTTTTGTCCGAGAGGAATTTTTCGGTCGCACCCTTGACAGTTCCGGAAACACCCCACGTTTTGACAATGACCCGCCGATTTTCAATCGCGGAAATGAACGCCAAAACGGCGATGGTTTGAGAAACCGCTGTGTGACGGCATTTGACGATTCCTTTGGAATTTTCAAACCCGTACACGGAAATTCCGGCCGCGGCAAAACCGACATCTCCCAAAAGAGTGGTTCCGGATGATGAAACGGCCGCAATAAAAGCTTCCCGGGAAACAAAGACGTCGCCGAAAACTTCGACGGCAACATAGCGTTTTCGGTCTCGGAGAGTCGGAAGAAGAGGTTCCAAAGTAACAGTCCTTTTTTTTGATAAAAAATATTCAGAAATAATGAAATGAATAATTGAAATGAATAATTGAAAAGTGATTAAATCAAGGAATTAATTGTATTAAAATGAAATGCCGGATTAATGAATACAATCGTCGTTTGTTGTCAAATATCATTATCCAATTTTTCAAAGCCGTCTGAATTATTATTCATAAATTCCACAATTTCAACGCCATTTGAAAGTTTTTTGCCGGACAGGATTTTTCGCCGCTCCTCAATTATTTTTTGGGGAAAATCCGTCACCGCTTTTTTTGCGTCTGCTTCGGACAATCCTAAAAGTTGCCCAAAAGCGATGAGTTCATACATTCCCCGAAGATCATAGACGGCCGGCGCGCCGCTGAAAAGAATAATCGGGACATCGTATTTTTGAAGAACCGGAATCATTTCCATCACACCCGAAAATATGCGGCTTCTTTTGAGGCCGCGGGTTTGAAGGAACGGATAAAAATCAAAACCAAATGCGATATGATTATCCGCCGCGATTTTGGCGACAATGTGATTGATGGGGCCGACCGAGACATTTAAACTAAAACCACCGGCTCCTTTGTCTTTTTGAAAAATGGAAACCGGATTGATCAGGTCCACATGAGCGGATTCGGCTGCCGTCCGAATAATCTTTTCATCGGCGGAACGGACCGCCAAAAAATCAACTTTTTTCCGGTATTTTTGAAGTTGAGATGCCAAATCTGAAACGCTTGCGGGAACCAATTCGAGTCCGGAATGTAAGGTCTGAGCCGAACGAGTAGCATCCGCCGACATGGATTTGAGAAGAGAAAAATCCGAATCCGAAAAATCGGAGCCGACCGACTTAAAAAGAATCAAATCGGAAAAATGAAACGCATGGAGAAGAGAAAACACGGATTTGCACATTTCCGCATTAAAAGAGGCATCCGAGCGGGCTGCAGAACAGGGCGCGGAATCCAGTGCCGAGCCGGATGAGGAACCATGTGCGAAAGCAGGCACTGAGCCGGATATGGAATCGATTACTGAGTCGGATACGGAACAGGATGTAGAATCGATTACTGAGCCGGATGCGGAACCGGATGCAGAATCGAGTGCGGACCCGAGTTCTAAACTCGGTACGGAACCGGATGCAGAACTGGCCGCAGAAGATTGCTTTTCAAAGAGGGATGAAAAAACAAAATCAAAAGACCGGCGCGGCAGGGGGCGAGAAGAAGAAGAATCAAAAAGCGGAGGAGAAGAATGTTCAGCCAAATAATTCCTCCACGATGAGTCCTGCTTTTTCCCAACATTTGGGATACGTTTCGATTTTGACTTTGACGAAAATAGCATCGGAAGATTCCGTCAACCGAAGTTGTCCGAGAGCAGCATCTTGTTTTGAAAAACGCATGTAAAAATTCAAGTCATCGTCCAGCCGCTCGGGCATTTGAGACCGGAGAAGTTCGCGGTCGCCGTCGGTGAGATGTTCTTGGAAAAATTTGGAAAATTTCATGCACGAACTGTTTTTTTTCAATTCGGCGGTCAGAATGGTAATCGGGTTCCCGAAATGCCCTTCACCGGACACCGTTTCCACTAATTCGGATAAATTGTCTTTGGGAGAAAGACAAGGGGTTAAAAAAAAATCCAGAGCCTTTCGGACTCCGGATAATTCTTCTGTTGCGTGTGAAATCACACGGAAATTGATATGATGAATCACTTTCCTCTGTCCCTGTTGGCGCGAAGGCTCGGTCTTTGTTTTTCCGATCCGTTTCCACGGATGGTCAAACCACGTCCTTTCTTTCCGGCGCTGGTCAAACCGCGCTGAGCTCTTCCACGGTTTGCGCCTTTGCAAACCCAGTTGAGGTGTTTGTCGCTTTGGATCACCGGGTGGCTCGGGTCAACGAGAATGACTTCGTACCACTTGAATTTTCCATCTTCGCCAACCCAGTAGGAGTTGAGAACTTCCAGGTTCGGGTACTTGCGGCCGGCGCGTTCTTCACAAATGCGCTGGATGCTTTTTCCGGCAGTGGTTTTGCTCATTCCCATGTTGTGTGTGCGTCTTCCGCGGATGTATCTCGCTTGACGGAGTCCTCCTCTTCTGACTTTCACACGGACGACAATGATGCCCTGCTTGGCTTTGTAGCCGAGGGAGCGGGCACGGTCGATTCTGGTCGGGCGTTCTACTCTTGTTACGGAGCCGGAGCGTCTCCACACTTGGAGGCGTTCCCATCTAAGTTCGTCAACGTAAGATTCTTCCGGTTTTTTCCAGGCGTCTCTGACGTATCCATAAAAAGATTTTACCAATTTGTTTCACCATTTGATTTTTAGTTTCACGGTTCGGCTTTTCATTTTGTCAGCCACATTCCAACGGGACGTATCCCGAAATGAAACAGGTGTCCAATAATTGCGTCATTGCATTTAAAGGTTTTTAGAGTGAATTTTCCCGAGTTTTCAAAATAAAATTTCATTTTTTGAAAAATATTTTTTGCGTAAGAAAATTATAAAACCGAAAAGGACACTTATAGGATTTCAGTGATTTTATTGGCTCATTCAAAAATTTCAATCGAAATCGACCAAAACGGAAAAAAAACAGAGCGAGAAATCGAAATCTCAGAAAACGAAACATATGCGGGTTTGCTGAAGAAATTGGGAATCAACGAGGAAACCGTTTTGGTATTTAACAACAAAAAGCCGGTGCCGTATGATGATGTCATCGACGGCGGAAAAATTCAAATTTTAAAAGTCGTATTCGACCAATAAGGATAAGAGAAAAATGATGTCAGCGCTCGTCTTTGTTTTAATATACTTTTTTATTGTGTTCGCCGTCTTTGTCGGCGCAGCCTTGCTTTTAATTAAAGCGGTCAATGACCGGCAAAAGGATCAGGAAGAAAAGAAATATAAAAATATAAAAAAGTAAAAATAATAAAAGTGAAAATAACAAATTTGTTAAAAATAAAAAACAAATTAAAAACAAAAAACAATATGAGGAACGAAAATGTTAACCACCACCCAAGATAATTTTTCAAATTACGAAGTCGAGGAAATTGTCGGCATCGCACGCGGAAACACCGTCCGTGCTCGCCACCTCGGAAAAGACATTATGGCCGGATTTAGAAACATAGTCGGCGGCGAAATTTACGAATACACAAAAATGTTGGCCGAAGCCCGCGAACAATCTTATGACCGAATGATTGAGGATGCGAAAGCCATGGGTGCCGACGCGATTGTTTGCTTCCGGTTCCAGACCACCACCATTCAAAACGCCAGCGAGGTTTTGTGTTACGGAACGGCCGTGAAATTGAAAAATTATGACGGTGGGCACCCTTGATAAACACTCTTTTGACAAAAAGAGTGTGATATGGAGTGCGACTTTTCGGGTCGATCAAAAATGACAATGACAGATACGAAAGAAAAACTTGTTTTCATTTACGCCATGGATGGCGGTGCGCTGAACAAAATCACCTATTTTTTCAAGCAGGGCATTTCGCCGTCCAAAATTGAATGCCCGCTGTACGGACTCACGCACAGCGCTTCCGGGATGAAGCCGGAGGTTTTAGACTTTATGAAGCGGTTCGGTGTCCCGTATGAGATTTTGTACCAAGATGAATTTGTCCGAAAGTATGAGGGGTTTGAAATTTTCGGGAAATTCAAGATGGCGGACGCGGGCTTTCCGGCGGTTTATATTATTGTCGGCGATGAGCGCGACGAGCGCGGCATTTATGAATTGGTTCGCCCGAAATATTTCCAAAAATGCGAAAGCCTTTCCTGCTTTGGAAAAGTGTTGAAGCGAAAATACGCCCAATTCCATGAACTCGGACCCGATGAATTCCAAGCCCAAAATAATAAAGCGGCACCGGAAATCGAAGCGGATGAAGAAAGCGAGAAGAAGCAAAAGATTGAAAAAGCGCACGAAAAAATCATGGAAATGGAAAAACGAATGGAAGAAGACTAATAGATCGGACGGATAAAATTGCCCAAAAAAGAAAAGGCGGAAAATAAAAAAGCTGAGAATAAAAAGGCGGAAAATAAAATAGTTGCTGATGCCGCCGACAATTCTTTTTTGAGGCTCGGCTCTGAATTTTACCGGCAAGATGTGCTCACCGTTGCCCCAAGCCTTCTTGGAAAAATTCTCGCCCGAAAACTTCCGGACGGAACTGTTTTGCGGTACAGGATTTTAGAAACCGAAGCCTACCGTGGCATGGAGGACACGGCTTGCCATGCCAAAGCCGGAAAAACCAAACGGACGGCAGTCATGTTTAGCGACGGCGGCCACGCCTACATTTATTTGTGTTACGGCATTCACCACTTGCTCAACATTGTCACCGGTGGACAAGAAAACCCACAAGCGGCACTTATTCGAAGCGTGGAAGGTTTTGACGGCCCCGCCAAACTCACAAAAGCCATGAACATCACAAAAGCACTCAATGAAATCGATTTGACAAAATCGGACGAATTGTGGATTGAAGATGACGGCTGCCGCCCGGAATTTATCACGACAAAGCGGATTGGAATCAATTACGCGACCGAGCCTTACAGAAGCATTGAGTGGCGGTTTGTTGTCCAAAGTGAAACAAAAATATGAAACGGTTTGCCTGTGCGCAGCCGGAAAAATTTTTGGATTTTCTTTAAAACCCGTGGTTTGAGTTATTAAGGATGTGTCCGTTTTTCAATGCTCCCTTTTTTGAAATGGAAAAAACATTTTAATGCCTGCTTTTTTGAAAATGTCAAGAAATCCACCCGAAAATTCGAGATGCTTTGCATCTCGAATTTCTCGGAAGAATTATTGTGAAGAGATGCGTGGATGGAAACAGAATTCAGCGAGCTTAAAACCATCAACAGTTGCAGCAAAACTAAAAAAGAAAACAGTTACCGCAAAACGAAAGGAGTAACGAGTAAATAGAATGCAGCCACATTAAAATCCGAAATAGGCCCGAAGATTTATATTTTGTTGAAAAAAAGCCGCCTTCGCGTTTTTGTTGAAATTTTTTAAAATTGGCTGCCATAACGCGCGCGCATGTTGCCGTAAAAAATCAAAATCAAAATCAAAATTAAAATTAAAATTAAAATAAAAAAAGGATCGGATAATTTAAATTATCCGATTGAATCCGTTTTTTTGAGAAACGGTTGTGTTATGTCGTGTAATCCGCATTGATTCGGACATAATCGTATGTCAAATCGCAGCCCCACGCCGTCGCAAATTCAGGACCCGCGCCCAAATCCATTTGAATGAAAATGGTTTTGGCCGACATGATTTTCTTTAAATCGTCGAGAACGGCAGGATTCTTTTCAATGATTTCTCCGTTTTTAACCAAGTCGGCGGTTCCCGTGCCATCCGAAATGGTGAGCGAAATTTTTGTTTGGTCAAAATCAGCACCGGAATAGCCGGCGGCGGCGACAATACGTCCCCAGTTCGGGTCGTTTCCAAAAATCGCGGTCTTCACCAAAGGCGAGCGGACAATGGATTTGGCGGCCAATTTCGCGTCTTCCTTTGTTTTGGCGCCGATGACAGTTGATTCCACCAATTTGGTCGCGCCTTCTCCGTCTTTGGCAATCATTTTCGCAAGGTCGATTAAAACAAACTCCAACGCTTCTTGGAATTCGCGAAGCGCCTTGTCATCCAAAATCCGGACGCCGGATTTTCCGGTGGCGGTGAGGAGGCACATATCGTTTGTACTGGTGTCGCCGTCGACCACAATCATGTTAAAACTCTTGTTGACGGCGTCGGTTAAACATTTTTGAATTTGAACAGATGAAACCGCAGCGTCTGTGTAGACAAATCCAAGCATGGTCCCCATGTTCGGCTCAATCATGCCCGAGCCTTTCGCAATCCCGCCAATCCGATAAGTTCCACTGCTTGCCGTCACTTCAATCGCAGAAACTTTGGGAACCAAATCGGTTGTCATAATCGCACGCATGGCCCCGATGCTTCCGTCTTCTTTTTCATTGACGGATGATAGCACAGGGTCAATGTGTGATGAAATCCAATTCATGTCCATTTTCCGGCCGATAACACCGGTGGAGGCGACCGCGATGAATTTGTCGTCAACTTTAATTTTGTCGGCCAACATTTTAGTCATCATTTTCGCATCAATCAGGCCCTGTTCTCCGGTGTACGCATTCGCGTTTCCGCTGTTGGCGATGACAGCCGATAAGAATCCGCCATTTGTTTTTAATTTGTCTTGGGTGATAATTAAGGGCGCCGCAATCACTTTATTACGAGTGAACACGCCGGCCGCAGGACCTTCCGCTAAAATAATCGCAAGACCCTTTTTCCCATCCTTTAAACCAAAGGCCGAAACACCGGATACGGCGGTAATTCCGCCTTCAATTTTTCGAATCATTTCTTTTTCCTCTTTTATGTTTGAATTTATAAAAAAATTATAAAATTTAAATTCCCCTTGTCTCAAAACTTGATTTGTCTCAAACTCAATTTCAATTACGGCAACCCCGGAATCCAAAGCCCTTCCGTTTCCGAAAGCCCGAACAGAATATTCATGTTCTGAATCGCTTGTCCGGCGGCGCCTTTCACCAAATTGTCAATAGCGGACACGATGACGATCCGTTTGGTTTTGGAATCAGCTTCCAGACCAATATGGCAGAAGTTGGAGCCTCGAATTGCCAAGAGGGACGGGACGCCATCCACAATTCGGACAAACGGTTTATCCTTGTAGAAATCCACGTAAATCTTTTTAACTTCTTCCGTTGTGTATTTTTTTGCCGTGAACACGTGCGCGGTCGTTAAAATTCCGCGAGATGCGGGAATAACATGCGGCGTAAAACTAATGTTGTCAAATCCGGGCTGGAGGCGGGAGATTTCCTGCCGCATTTCCGCGGTGTGGCGGTGCGCCGTCATTTTGTACGGGATGATATTTTCCGTCAAATTCGGATAGTGAGAGGTGGCAGATGGCGTATTTCCGGCACCGGTCACGCCGGATTTGGAGTCAAAAATCACATTCTCCAAAACACCAAATTTCGCAAGCGGTGCCACTGCCAAGGTTGCCCCGGTCGGAAAACATCCAGGATTTGCGATCAATCGGATATTTTTTATTTTTTCGGCTTCCTTTAAAACATCATGCACTTCCGGAATTGCATAAACGGCCTCCCGGGGGTCTTTATGTTTCATGCCGTAGATTTTTTCAAATTCAGCTGTCTTGAGGCGGTAGTCGGCGCTCAGATCGATAATTTTACAGGTACTGCCGTTTAGCAATTCCGGAACAAAATCCATAGACGCTCCGTGCGGAACCGCCAAAAAAATAACATCACACATCTTTTTTAACTCATTGTTGTCGATGTTTTCAAAAGTTAAATCCGGATAAAATCCATCCAAATTGATGTGAACCGATCCGATTTTTTTGCCGGCCAAGTTCCGAGACGTCGCTGCCACAACTTTGACATGCGAATGCATGGCCAAGAGCCGCAACAATTCTTCTCCGGCATATCCGGACGCGCCGACTATTCCTGCTTTAATCATCATTGATTTTCCTAAAAGTTTTATTTTGATTTTCTGATAATATGATTGTATTTTGATAATTCTGTATTTTAGTTGCTTGATTCTGATTTTATAATATTACTTAATGACACAGCAAGTTATTTTGATTATTTGAAGACTCTGATGCTTGTTTTGATTATTTGATGATTCAGATAATTTTTTTTCAATAAAAGTGAAAAAAGAAATATTGGATATATAAAACTGTCCTTGAATTTTTTTGCAAAAAAATCAGGACGCTTTTGGAATTTTAGGCGAAAAACAAAAAATAGAAAAAAAGAATGGAAAAAAAGAATGGAAAAAAAGAATGGAAAAAAAGGAGTGAAATTATAGATGAATGGAAAAATGAATAAAATGAAATAAAAGTCGGAAAAGTAATTAATCTTTAAAAACATGATGAACTTTATCGTTTTTTATATTTTATCGGAGATTTTACAATGAAAACAATTTATTTGGCCGGTCCTCTTTTTTCGGAGGCGGAGCGTGAATTTAACAAAAAACTTGCCGCGGAATTGAAAAATTTGGGTTTTGCCGTTTTTCTTCCCCAGGAAGATGCGGAAGATGACAGCGTGCAGCGCCACAATCAAAATCAGTCCGGCATTTTCCAAAGCTGTTTTTCCGGCCTTGAAAAATCCGATTTGATCGTCGCGATTTTGGAAGGCGCCGACATAGATTCCGGAACGGCTTGGGAACTTGGGTACGCCTATGCCGCGAAAAAACCGATAATCGGGCTTCGTACGGATTTTCGGATTCACACGCCGAATGAAAAAGTGAATTTGATGATTCAGGAAACGTTGGACGAATTTGTTTTAAATTTGAGGGATTTGATGACGGTTTTGAAAGAATATGTTTAAAAAAGCAATGATTGATATTGAAAAGTACAAAAATCAATTTTAAAAATGCTCGATTAATGCCATTTTTACACCGTTTGGATCAACGATGAAAGACATTTTTCCAACTTGCGTCAGCACGGGATCCATAAGAACATGCACACCTTTTGCGCGCATCTTTTTTAAAGTTTCGTCCAGATTTTCAACATCCATGCCGATAGAATAAAAACCTGCGTCGAACTGTGGATTCTCAATAAGCTCAAACATTGTCTCGCAAGGACCTTGCATAAGAGTTATTCGGCCGGCATCGCCAAGGACGTATTCACTGTGTATGCTAAAACCCATAATGTCTTTGTAAAACTTTACAGTTTCGCCCATGTTTTTTACGATAGATGTAACATAGCTGATTTTCATGATTTTGCCCTCTTTTTACTGCATATTGTATGAGCAACTTGTCCGAATGATTTTGTGTCAAATTAAATGCGCATCAAAATTCATTTCTTTTTTTCTTTTTTTCTTTTTCCAAAATCTTTCTTACAACTCTCGCTTTTTTCAAAACCGCTGCCTCCGCCGCCTCATCCACTTTTTGCCGCATTTCTTCAAAATCCGGCGGCGTGTTTTCACCGATTGCTTTTTTAAGCGGCGTATAAGGGGCTTCCCGGAAAAGCGGCAAAAAATCCGTTTCTTGTCCATCTTTTATGAGAAACGCGCCGGGTTGCATGCTTGCGTGCATGCCCGGTCGATCGTCCGGCTTTTGAGCGTCCGCTTTTTCCACCCGGCCGACCACGAACATCTCGCTTCCCGCATCGTTTGCGGCACAAATGACGGCGTCCACAATTTCGGGCGGACAAATCACCAAAAGCGAATCGATGGAAACGCCGCGAAAATCAATACAGAGGGAATCCAACATCTCCAAAACAACGGCGTCCACACATTTTTGCAGCGCAGCGTCGTCAAAAATAAGCCGGACACCGGCTTCTTTTGAGATTTCATGCGCGTCCCCGCGAATGCCGCCATTGGTTACGTCTGTCATCACATGAATTTGCGCGTTCAGCCCCCGGTCCAGAAGAGATTGGCAAACCGATAAAAAGTCTGTGTTTAACGTTTTGTCAATGACGGTCGCCGCGTTTTCATACCCGGAATAAATTGCGGTGGTCACAATCGTTCCGCCACCGGCACCTTTTGTCATCAAAATCAAATCCCCGGGCGCTGCTTTTTTTCGGGCGGTGAGATTTTTTTCTCCTGAAATTAAAACCGCGGCGGCGCCAACGCATCCGGTCATCCGACCTCCAATCACCATGTCGCCGCCGATTCGAAGCGTACTTCCGGTGATGAGCGGAATTTTTGTCAATTCCGAGACTGCGGAAATTCCGGCCAAGTGGTCAAAAATCATGGCAACATCGCCGTCATCCGCCACATGAATGTCGGAAAGCATCGCCAACGGCTTTGCTCCCATCACATAAATATCCCGCAGCGCAGCCCGAGCGACGTGAAAGCCGGCCAAAAATGGAAACGCGCTCAATCGGGAATGCATGCCGTCCACCGTCAAAACCAAAAATGGATTGGAAAGCGGATTGGAAAGCGGACTGGAAAGTGGAAAAGAAACAACCCCGGAATCATCCAAATTGGAAGCATCCAAGACAGCCTCCGTTTTTCCGATGACTTCCCCGATTTTTCCATGAACGTAAAAATCTCCGATTCCACGGGAACCGACACCGAAGTTTCCGACGGAAACGTCTGCTTTTTGAAACGTTAAGATATCTTCTTTAAAATTCAAGGTGAAGTTTGTTTCTTCTAAGACGGCAGCCGCAATTTTTTTCGCATCGTTTTCCGAAATGTCTTTGATTTCCAATATCCGTTTTTTGAGTTCAGACTCGGCATCAGCCTTGTTTTTTAAAATCAATTGTTTCGCGTATCCTTCCAAATCCATATGTTTCTCTCTTTTGGTTTTGCTTATGATTGCTTTTACTTGATTGCTTTTACTTGATTGCTTTTACTTGATTGCTTTTACTTGATTGCTTTTATTTTCTACAGATCTAACTCGGTTTTTGCTTTATTATCCTGTTGTTTCACAAAATGAATAAAAATGATGAAAGATAAAAATGAATAAAAATGGATGATTTTTAGTCCAAACTCTGAAAATTAAATATATAATAATCAATTTAATTTTACTTTATATTCATGCAGGTGGATTTGACTGTTTTTTACATGTTTTGTCCCAATACATTTATATATTCATAATGATTATGGAGATTTGTTTCGTCACGACGAAATAATTTAAACAAACAAAAAATAATGTCTGGCAACAAAAATTATATGTTCTTATGAAAACCCTCTCATTCATATGATTTTTCAGAATCGGCATTGGAATTTGTTTCTTTAAAAAATAAAAAGTAACCCGATTTAAGTAGACTTAAGCGGCTTAAAAAACCGCGGACACCCCAAAAAATGAAAAACGTAGTTTTTCCATTCAATCCATAATAAAAAAACGAAATCAATCAAACAAACTGAAAAGCAAATCAAAATAAATTGAAAATTAAGTTCCGATTTTTCGGTCTTAATTTTCAATTATTTTCCAATAATTCAATCATCCTTTCACTGAGGTTGGAATTTTTCAAGTGAAATCAAATAATTATTCAATAAATTCAAAAAATTAATTTTAAAAAAATTAATTCAAAAAATTAAATTCTCTCATTTCAAAATTTTAAATTTATTTGTGATAAATTTAAAATCGATCGCCCCAATGTTGGCGGCGGACTTTAAATTATTCATTTCAATCCCCCTCTTCATTAAATTAAATCATTAAATTAAAAAATGTAATTGTAACGAAAATAATAACGGAGTCAAAAATAATGGATCAAACTCTAAAAGATGTGAAACCGGGCTGTACCTGTGAAGTGGTCAGCATCGATTGCAGTAACGTTTTGAAAAACCGTTTGCTTTGTATGGGTGTCACCCCCGGAACCTGCGTGGAAGTCGTCAAATGCGCGCCCCTTGGAGACCCGATTGAACTTCGCATTCGCCATTACAACTTATCCATCCGAAAAAGCGAGGCATCCGGCATTCATGTGAACAACGTTCAAAAATGTCAAATTCCCACGGGAAGTACAACCACCGAACGCGATATTCAAAGGAGCGTTTCTTAAATGGCCGGCAAATACACAATTGCGCTGGCCGGAAACCCAAACAGTGGAAAAACAACACTTTTTAACCGGCTCACCGGTTCCAACCAAAAAGTCGGAAACTGGCCCGGAGTGACGATTGAGAAAAAGATTGGAACCTATGTCAAACCCGGCAAAGGCGAAAGCAAAGAACAGGTTGACGTTGTCGACTTGCCCGGCATCTATTCTTTAACTCCATATTCCGCGGAAGAAATCATTACCCGGAATTTCATTGTGGAGCAAAATCCCGATCTTGTGATTAACATCATTGACGCGACCAACTTGGAACGCGGTCTTTATTTGACCTTCCAGCTCAAAAAACTCGGCTGTCCGGTCATCATTGCTCTGAACATGATGGATGAAGTGGAGCAAAACGGAACCCTCATTGATTATGAAAAATTACATCAAATGGTCGGTTTTCCGGTTGTTCCGATTTCCGCAATTGAAGGAAACAGTCTTTCCGCGAAAATGGCAAAATTAATGGGATCTCACACGTCCGAAGCCGCAAAAGGCGGCATTCCCAAATTGATCCAAAAAAGCAATGAAATTTTGGACAACAGTTACAAGAACCTTCCCGGATACGACCCTTCCAAATCCTCTTTCTCCTTTGATAAAACAAAATTCGAATTATCTCAGCTCAAAGACGCGGATGAGATCGATTTTGATGAACACTCCTCGGAAGTCTACGCGCAAATTACGGATATTGTCGCCAAGACCACAAAACAAGGAGAACGGCAAGTTCAAGCCGACCGGTCGAAGAAAATCGACAAATTTTTGACCAACAAATGGATTGGTATCCCGCTTTTCCTCATTATTATGTATATTGTTTTCCAATTATCTTTCGGCGCCGTCGGCAGTCTCTTCTCCGACTGGATTGACGTCTTCTTAAACGAAACCCTGGCCGGTTTTGTGGAAGAGTGGTTCACTTCCGCAGGTGCGGCCGATTGGATGTTGGACCTGGTGATTAACGGTATTATTGCCGGAGTCGGCGGAGTTTTGACATTCATTCCGCAGATTGTGATTTTATTCGTCTTTTTAACCTTAATGGAAGACACCGGATACATGGCCCGTGTAGCTTTTATCATGGACCGTCTTTTCCGCAAAATCGGCTTGTCCGGTAAGAGTTTCATTCCGATGGTGATGGGATTTGGTTGCGGTGTTCCGGGTGTCATGGCGGCTCGAACGCTGGATAATGAAATGGACCGAAAAACCACCATTGTGATTACACCTTTCATGTCTTGCGGCGCGCGTTTACCGATTTACGGCTTGTTCATCGGCGCGTTCTTCTCGGCCCACGCCGGTTGGATCATGCTGTTCATTTACGTTCTTGGAATTGTCGTTGCCGTTTTCTCGGCCTGGCTTTTGAAGAAAACAATCTTTAGAGGACCGATGTCTCCCTTCATTATGGAACTTCCGCCCTACAGGATGCCGGATTTGTACACTTACTTTAAACACATCTGGGAAAAAGCACGCGGATTCATTATCCGTGCCGGAACAATTATCTTTGCCATGTCGATTGTGATTTGGTTCTGTCAAGGGTACAACTTCGCCTTCCAAGCCGTAGAAGATCCGGCCGAAAGTATTTTCGGAATGATCGGCTCTGTAATTGCCCCGATTTTCGGCCCGCTCGGGTTTGGAGATTGGCGTGCGGCAGACGCTCTCTTAACAGGATTTGTCGCAAAAGAAGCGGTTGTATCCGTGATTGAAATCTTGTATACACCGGCGGAATTTTTGGCGATGTTCACCCCGGTAATTGCGCTCTCATTCATGGTTTTCTGTCTTTTGTACCTCCCCTGTTTGGTGGCATTTGTCACCATTAAGCGGGAGCTCAACAGCTGGAAACTGGGACTCTTTGCCGCGGCTTACCAGACCGTGATTGCTTATGTGGTCGCGTTTATTGTGTACCGGATCGCATTGGTTGTTTGGCCGTACCTGTCTGTGTATTTTGCCTGACCGTCAAGTTCGCAAAGCAACATAAAAAGTAAAAAATTCGCCTGAAAGAAAAAATCGAAAAAGAACAAAAAGAACAAAGGATACAACTTTTCAAAGAAACAAAATCTTGCAAAGAAATAAAATTTTGTTCTTTTCGATTTTTCAAATTAAAAAATCAAATACCAAATAAAAAGGTGAAATAAATGGATATTTCCTCCCTCTTACCGCAACTTCTTGTTTACGGAATGATTGCCTTTGCGGTTTTGGTCATTCTTTATAAATTGCGGGGAATGCTTCAAGGTAAAACCTCCTGCAGCAGTTGCTCTTCATCGGGATGTTGTACCAAATCCCAAGTGATGGGGTCTTCCGGATGTTGTTCACCGCCAAAAAAGTCGGACAAGAACAAAGAAAAAATAGAACCGGCCGCAGGGAATTTAAATGAAATTTGTTCATGTTCACAAAATAAAAAAAATAACTAAAATAAAGAAAAAACAAAAAATAAAGAAAAAAATAAAGTAAACAAATCCATAAAATCAACATCATTCCCAATGATTCAACGGATCGCCGTCTTTTTTTCAGACTCCTTTGAAAGGTTGACACGACATCCTTTCAAATTTTTCAAACGGAAATCCGACTGCAAGCAGCTATTTTTTTGTACCGGTCCGTTTCCCTCAAAATTTGTCACCGCAAATTAAACGATACCGGTTCAAATCAATACATCTGAAAAGCAGCATTCATAAAGGGGAAAGCCGGAGTTCTTTCCAACTCCACCTCAAAAAAACCCGGACTTTCCCCTTATCCCTTATTCCTTATTCCTTATCCCTTATCTGTTTTGATATTTTACATCTTTTCTTTGAACTTATTTTTTTGAATTTTTTTAAGAGCAGCGATGCGTTTTTGAAAAAAATTAAATAATAAAATCAGTCGTTTTTTTTCATTTTTTAAACCTGCCCTTTGGATATTTCGCCAGCGACAGCCGGCATCAAAATACATCAGCGGCTTTTTGTTAAAAAAAATCGAACGCATCGGAATGAAAAAGAAAAAAAAGAAAAAAAAGATTTATTTTGGTTTTGTTTTAGTTTTGCTCAGCCTTTGTTTTCGTTGTCCGGACTTTGTTTTAATTTTTGCACCGGATACACAAGGTGTTCTTACAGCCTTCGTTATCCACTTTCCATTTATGGCCCCAGTTTTTTAATATCTGGATGACTTCGACTAATTCTTTTCCGCTATCAGTCAGCGCGTATTCGCATTTGACCGGAAAAGACGTCGAGTCCACCTTTTTTTCGATTAACCCTTCCATTTCCATCTCTTTAAGCCGCATGGATAGAATTTTGGGAGTGATGTCACACAATTGTCCTTTGAGTTCATTGAACCTTTTGTTGCACATGTCTCCCTTATAAAGTTCATGAAGAATGCAAAGCGTCCATTTTTTTCCGACAAGGTCCGTAACTTTGTAAATTGTACAGTCTTTCATAAGTATCCGCTCAGATACTATCTATTATTTAAATAAATATCTTCCTACTATCAAGTATCAAAAAGATATTGCTTCTTTGAAAGTGATCTTTTTGTAAATGGATAAAACAAAAATAACCTGAATAACCCCAAAATAAAAAACAAACAAATAAAACAAACAAAAAAACGAAATAAAATAAAATAAAAACAAACAAATAAAATAAACCAAAAAACAAACAAATAAAATAAATCAAAAAACGAACAAAAATTAAACCAAAAAACGAGAAACAAAATAAACGAAATAAATACAAATAAAATTGAAAAACCCCACCATAAAATAAATGCAAAAAAATAAGTAAATAAATTGTTAATTTAATATATAAATTTGTATATTTAATTAACATGCATTAAAACCGAAAAACGGTAAAACATGAGGCATTTTGCCTGATGTTTTTTAAAATATGCGGCATGAAAATAAAAAACCGTAAAATACCAAATATCGAAAATTCCGGCTTTATTTTCACGCCGCTCTTAAATATTTTTCAAGAGGAGGAGAAAATTATGTTTTGCTTTCAGTGTGAAGAAACGATGAATGGAACGGGCTGTACCAAAAGCGGGATGTGCGGCAAAAAGGAGGATGTTTCGATTCTTCAAGACCGGCTCATTTATGCTTTGAAAGGTTACGCTTTTTGTAATCAGCAAGGACGGAAGAAAAACGCGGATGACAAAACATTCGGGCCGTTCGTTCTTGAAGCTCTCTTTTCAACCCTCACCAATGTTAATTTTGATGCCGGTTATTTTGAAAAGATGATCCGGGAAACAATTCAGAGACGGGACGCTGTTTGCCAAAAAGTTTGTTCCGGCGCGTGCGATTCCGTTTTATCAGGCGTCTCAAAAGGCATGGCGGACGCGGCCACAATTTCTCTGGACAAATTAATGACAAAGGACCCGGAAGAAATCGGCATTTTGGCAACTGAAAACGTGGACGTTCGTTCCCTTCGGGAAACATTGATTTGCGGATTAAAAGGACTTGCCGCCTACGGAACGCATGCGTTGATTCTCGGGTCGGAAGACGAATCTGTCTACATTTTTGTTGAAAAAGCATTGATTTCAACTATGGATGACACTTTATCCGCCGACCAATTGGTGGGTTTGTTGATGGAATGCGGCAGCTTCGGCGTGAAAGTTTTGGCTTTGCTGGACACCGCCAATACGCAAACGTATGGAAATCCGGTTCCGACGGCGGTTAAGACCGGCGTTCGCAAAAATCCGGGAATTTTAATCAGCGGACATGATTTAAAGGACATGGACATGCTTTTGGAACAGACAAAAGGCACCGGCGTGGATGTGTATACACATGGAGAAATGCTTCCGGCGCATGGTTATCCGGCTTTCCAAAAATATGATCATCTGGCCGGCAATTACGGCAACGCCTGGTGGCTTCAAAAGGAAGAGTTTGAAAAATTCAATGGCCCGATTTTGATGACGACCAACTGTCTGGTTCCGCCCAAAGATACTTATGCGGACCGGCTTTTTACGACCAACATGGTTGGTTTTTCCGATTCCAAAACCAATTTAAAATTGAAGCACATTCCGGTCCGAGTGGATGGTTCTAAGGATTTCTCCGAAATCGTCAAGATGGCTCAAAAATGCAAGCCGCCGGAATCGTTGGAAGACGGAACCGTCATGACCGGATTTTCGCACAGCGCAACGTTGTCGGTTGCCGATAAGGTGATTGCTGCCGTGAAAGCCGGGCAAATCCAAAAGTTTGTCGTGATGGCCGGCTGTGACGGTCGCCGCAAAGAGCGGTCTTACTACACCGATTTTGCAAAAGCGCTTCCGAAAGACACGGTGATTTTGACCGCCGGCTGCGCCAAGTACCGGTACAATAAATTGGATTTGGGCGACATCGGCGGAATCCCGCGCGTCTTGGATGCCGGACAGTGTAACGATTGCTATTCCTTGGTCGTGATTGCGATGGAACTTGCCAAAGCGTTTGGTCTTGAAAACATCAATGATTTGCCGGTGGTCTACAACATTGCCTGGTATGAGCAAAAGGCTTGCCTGGTTCTTTTGGCGCTGTTGTCGCTCAACGTTCAAAACATTGTTTTGGGTCCGACCTTGCCGGCTTGCGTTTCACCCAATGTCTTGGATGTTCTCATCAAGACGTTTAACATCAGCAAAAATTCGGATGTCGAGACCGATATGAAGCGTTTGATTTTGGCTTAAATTTTAAAGTTTTGCATTTCGTTTTAAAATTGAAACTTTAAAATTGAAACTTTAAAATTAAAAATTAAAAATTGAATTTTTCCGGATTTTTCCGGAAAAATCCTTTTTTTGCAGGTGATTTTTTTGTCTCAACCATCTCAGCCATCCCAACCACCTCAGCCATCTCAGCCGCCTTTGCCGGAAGCTCCGGTCTATTCGAAAAAAATTTCTAAAATCGCGCTTGTCCGCTGCCATATTGTCTCGGAAGTTTGTCCGGGAACGGGTTGTTTTAAAGCTTTTAATTCAAAAACGGTTGCTTTTTCCGATTACGGTACGGAGACGGAAATGATTGCCGCATTTACATGCGGCGGTTGCAGCGGACGGCGCGTTTACCGTTTATGCAAATCCGTTCAAAAATCAGGGGCGGAAGTCGTTCATTTGAGTTCCTGCATGTACCGGAATATGGACGGCTATTCCAAGTGTCCGCATCTGGATTCTATCAAAAAAATGATTGAAGATTTGGGATTATGTGTCATTGAAGGAACACATCATTAAATTGTTTGACCATGAAAATCATGAGGCCATAGAATCCTGAAAATCATTAGATTAGATAAATCATCAAACCTTTATATTTCGTTTTTTTTTGATTCAAGCAAACCCTCCCGCAAAATCAAATGCGATAGCATTTGTATTTTGCGGAAATTCATAATGAATAGATATCATTGTTTTGACAGTTGCTGCAGCGGGTTATTGTTTAAGTATTGCTGCATTTGTTTACTTTTTTTAGTTTGCTGCATTTTTTGTTTAATTATTAAGTTGTCATTATTACGACTCATCTGCCATTAAATCTTTAAAATATCCGCTTAATGTCTGCTTTTTTTCATAACTGCAGGTATAGCAATCGTGTCCTAAAATAAGTATGGGCTCAAGCCGCCGTGTTGTAAAAACAACCGGAATATCAGAAAATCCTTCTTCTTCTGCCTTTGTTTCAATGAGTTGATAGATCTTTTCAATATCATTTGAAGAAAGCATTTTTCCATCCGAATCCGAATAACGAATGAACAAAATACCGTTTTTATGAACGGCACCAATGATTAAGCCGCCGTTTTTACGCGTCAATTTTTGAAATTCCGGATCTTCTTCAACGGATCTTCTAAGACGCTCCATGAAATACCACCACTCGGAAACCTCTTTTCCAAGAGAGCAATCCGGCGTGGAAGAAGTATTTGAATCATTTTCAAAAGAAGGAAATGTTCCAAAATAAACAGAGTCCGGATTTGAATAATCTTTAAACATTTGAGAGCCGTTGATGGCTGTTTCTCTAATTTTACCGACGTCTTCATCGCTGCAATATCTGACGGATTTCATTGTTGTCCAACCATGGACTTCCGCATAAACAATTCCGGCGAACAGAAGCAAAACAACAACGACAAGCAAAATGATGGCAAGACTTTTTTGATTCATACAGATCATCCAAAATTATCATTCAAAGGGGGATAACAAAAAAATAAAATCATGATAATGTTCATTATCATGATTATTTTATACATTTAAATTCTATTTTTTAAGTTAATATCATGCTTTGTGAAGTTAGGGGCTTAACTCCTAAATAGTATTCAATTTCACCTCTTGGAGCATAGAATGTTGCATCGTGAGAAAAGTACCAAGGATCTGTTGAATTACCTATATTCGCTGGCATGTGACCAACTACTGTCCCGAGAACAAATGCTTGGTAGTCTGTTTTTCCACTAATTGTAACATTCATGCCTGCATAAACGGGTCCACCGCTATCCCCTGATGCGGAGCAACTTGATCCGGTTGAAACATTCATAATCGTAATTGTATCGAATACAAAGGGCAGGCTTGAAATATTTGATGCATTCGTATCATTTAACTCCAAATATGAGTATTCATAGAGATTTTTTATGATATAACCTCCATTATTACCGGAAGTGCCCCCATACCATCGGATTTCACCATTGTATGAATTAGAACTTCCATAAACAACCATCTGAGTTTTATTATCTGAACTTCTCTTAGGATATGAGTTTTTTAAAACCGGGTCATTTCCTACGAAAATAATTGGAGTTACATTAACAGTTGAATTTACAGGAACATATGCAGTATCAAGTCTTGGTACATTTATGGTAACGTTGTGTATGGTTACATTTCTTTTCCCAAAGATAACGGAAGTTCCAACCCTATTACTATTGTTAGCATTGTATGTTGGCTGATATGATGGAGCAGATGTGTATCTGAAAGTATGACCTGCTGTCACGAACCCTTTAGAACTTGAGGAATTATTTTGATAAACAGGAAAACCAATAGTACCATCAGGATTATTTACTGATGTTGATCCATTCGGATTTAACACTGTTCCAAGGTAAGATTCCATTTTATAACCTCCTCTAATTGGACGAACCTTGTCGGTAAAATTAGCATCCAATTGAAGTTTAGAAGGACCAGAGGTGTAAACAAAAATCATAGGAACTTTTTCTACTCCTTCTTTTTGAGCATATTCCTCAATAATTTTTTTCATTGACTCAATATCATCAGATTTAATTTCATCTTTTCTATCATAGTCTAAGTAAACTGTGATAAAACCAGCTACTTCACAACTATAAGCTCTTATTGGACCACCCTGTTTAGGAGAATATTTCCCAAATGCCTGGTCTTCAAGAATTGCTGTTGTAATTTCTTGAATTGAAACCCACCAGTCATAGGCATCTTCTCCTGTTTTTGAAGGAACTTCGCCATAAATTGCAATTGTTTTTTCATTTTTTGATAATTCTTCAAATGCAATTGGATTGGTTGGAGGTGTATTTTCAAGTAGTTCTTTAATTTGTTCTTCTGTCAAAGGCATTTCAGTGTAAGTACGAATATCCTCAACTTCACGTGGATTTCTTTCCGTTGGCTTTTCTTCTGAAGCCATTACTGGAATGGAAAGGCTAAACAAAATGAGTAATACACAAAGTAAACTCATTAACGGTTTTTTTAGGTTCATATTTTAGTCCTCACTAACATATTTATGTCAAAAGATGGTATTAGTGAGTGAATCGGATCTTAAGCAGGTTTTGATTCACTCACATATAATTTGATGTCAATTCAGAGTTGACATCAAATTTTTATGAGTTTATCAAATTAATTTGTTTAAAATAAATTAATAAACTCATTGAAAAGAATAATTATGTTAAAATATATAAAAGTAGCTCCTTAAAAATAGAAGTAGAAGACTCATTTTAAAAATATTTAAAATATATATTTATTTATTTATTTATTTATTTATATTTAATGAATATTATCTATTTTTTGCTGTATCTACTTACGGGTTTTAATTTGTTGCAAACCTTTTCAATTTTTCAATCTACAACTATTTACTATTTTGCAACCGCTACATTTCTTTTCTATCAATATATCTATTCCTTACAGGAACAACCCGATTCAATCAGATGCGAAACGCATCTGATTGAATCGGGAGGGCTTGCTTGGATTGGAATAAAAATTGTTTTTTAGATAATGGATTTACAACTGAAAGGACAATTGGAAAAAGAAAAAAAACAGAAAAATGAAAAAATAAATGAAAAAATAAATGAAAAATAAATGAAAAATAAATAAAAAAATAAAAAAATAAAAAAATAAATGAAAAAGCAACAGCGATGAAACCGCTGTTGACTGAGATGTTAAAATCCGGATTTTATTTTGGTTAAAAATTATTGTTTTTTTAGATTTTGCCGTAGGCTTTGACCGTAATGAGGGCTTCAACGATAAAGGCGGCTGCCAAAACCAAGTCTGTCGTGCTGTAATAATTCATTTCTCCGCTCAAACTGTAGAAGAGGAAGAAGAGAATCAATACAATGACCGCGAGGACAATCGCCAGAATGTGGAAAGTCACGCTCTTTTCTTGTTTTTCGGATTTGATTTTGTAGATGCGCAGCAGTTGCGGCAAAGCCAGCAAAACTGACAACAAAACAAAAATCAAGCCGAGCATTGAGAAACTCTCCGGATTGACCGGGGGGTTTTCGTCAAAGGGAACGACGACAACTTCCGGCGTTTTGTTATCTTCCGGCGTATTGTTGCCTTTCATCGGCTCCGACATTGGGACAACGGTTGCGTTTCCGACCGGACCGCCCGATCCCGGGTTGTCTTGGGCGTAATAGAAACCGGCGTTGATGCCTTCGTGCTTAAGTCCGCCCGTAACGGCTTCAATCAAAATCAAATCGGACTTGTAATCATTGTCCTTGTTGATTTTCTGCTGCTCGACGAAATCCGAAGCATGGTTAAATCCATCCGGGAGGTTGATTTGGACATAATAATTGGTGCCTGCATCCACCCGGTTGTAGAAGGAATAATAGCCATCCGAATCTGTTGTTGCCGAATCGATTTCATCATTGTCGCTGTTGAACAATTTCACAAGGACATCGGAGAGGGGGACTTCATCATCATCCCGAATACTGTCTTGATCCTTGTCGTTCCAAACGTGTCCGGAAATAAACGGCGCGTCACTTTGGGCTCCGACGGCTTTTTCAATGTCAGCGTGCCCCATGGAAATGTCGGCCGTCTTCCATTCTGTTGCAACCGCAGGCGAGACCTTGCTTGTGAAATCGCCACCGTTTGGCTGCGACCCGGCTTTGACCTGGACGGTCAAATAATAATCCCCGGATTCAAACCATGTGTTTGCGGCCGGCTCAAACACCAAGAATGTGGTGCCGGATGTCACGGATTTTGTCTCCACGAGTGTTGGAGTTGCGCCGGATTTGTAAAGTGACACAGAGTCCATCCACGTGAAATCCAAATCGGTCACGTTAAACGTCACAGGATCCAGAGCGAAGGTTCCGGCATTCAATTTGGATTCGTCGGTCTTACTGACAGTTCCTGCCTTTTCAAGATCGGTCGTTTCCGGAATGATTAAACCAATCGGAATCGTGGTGCTGTCCAAAATGGCAGTATAATCAACTGACGTTGGCGCGCTCTTTGTTGCTTCCAGCAAATAGTTGTACGTTCCGCCAACAGTGGTTGTTGCTAAACCGGTTCCGGATCCTTGCGGTGTCACAGAAATTTCAGCATTTTCAACAGCTCCACCGTTTCCGGTGACGCTTCCGGTCAAAGTTCCGTTGTATTTCACTACGACCATGACGTTTGCTGTCTGTTTTGTGTTGACACCATCATCATAATCGTACTTTAGTGTGTAATTCCCGGGTGTGTTGACATTAAAAGTATCGCTGCCGGTCAAATTAAAAGTGTAGTAAGATGATGTTTCCGGAATCGTGACAGTACCGTTCATGCCTCTTGTGAGCTTACTTTGGAAATAAGCCGACCAAGTCGTATAACCTGTCGGAATCGATTCCTTCCAGAACAATTCCGTTTCCTCATCCTGTAACACAATCGGGTTCTCATAGTAGAACCCGGCGTTGATGCCTGTATGCTGAACAATTGTTGAACTGATCGAAATTAAATCGGATTTAGAACCATTACTTTCATTGATTTTTTGACCACCTGTGAATGCGGAAACTTTGTTAAATCCGGTTGGCGTATCCACTTGAATGCGATAACCGCTTCCGACGGCAAGAGGATCAAAGAATTGATAGAATCCGATATCATTCGTTGTCGCGGATGTGAGAAGTCCATCCGTATCGTTGAGCAAATTCACCGTGACGCCAGAGATACCGCTTTCAGATCCTTCTTTGGTACTGTTATGGTCCGCATCGTTCCAGACATATCCGGAAATGGACGGCGCGTCTGTTCGGGTTCCGACAGATTTTGTAATATTTACATTTCCCATCGTAATATCGGAAGTCTTCCAATTCAGGGAACTCGCTGTGTTCACTTTCGTTGTGAAATCGCCGGTGGGTTGAGATCCGGATTTAACCGTGACGGTCAAATAATAATCTCCGGATTCAAACCAATTCAAATCAGCCGGCGAAAACACCAAGAATGTGGTGCCGGATGTGACGGTTTTTGCCTCCACCAAGGTCGGGGTTGCGCCGGATTTGTAAAGCGACACCGACTCCATCCAAGTGCTGTCCAAACCGGTCACATTAAACGTCACCGGGTCCAAGGAAAATGTCGCAGCATTTGGTGTTAATCCCACAGTTGCATTGGCGGTTCCTGTTTTTGTCAGATCTGCCGAAGCGGTCGGAAGAATTAAACCAGCCGGAACCGAGGTTAAAGTGGCGGTATAATCAACTGACGTTGGAGCTGTTGCTGTTGCATTCAACGAGTAAGTGTATACTCCGCTGCTTAGGGTGGTTGCTGAACCGGTTCCGGACCCTACGGGTGTAATGGAAAGCTCCGCGCCCATAACATTTCCGCCGTTTCCGGAGACTTTTCCGGTCAATGTTCCGTTGTATTTGACGGTTACATTGACAAGGGCGGTTTTTGTGTTGAGGGCCGAATCCGTGTAGTTATATTTCAACGAATAATTGCCCGGAGTTTCGTTAATAAAAGCACTGCTGACATCGTAGGCATAAGATGTTGTTGGAATCGGATTGCCGGAATCTGTTCCGCCGGTGAGCAACGTTTGGAAATAATCTTTCCAAGATGTATAGCCGCTTGGAATCTCTTCCTTCCAAAAGATTTCCGCTGCCTCATTTTGCAATGTAATCGTACTGGCAGCTTTCGTAATATTAATTTTCATGACTCCGGTTGATTTTTGATTGTCATCGTCGTTACTTGTCGTGTAAGTAATGACATATTGTCCGGGCTTTGAAGTGTTCACACATGTCCGGTCGGCTTCATTAATTGTTGTTGTTGTTCCATTCTTATAATCAGCATCCGTGAGTTGCGGATCATATTCTGTTGGCGTACCCCATTTATTTGTCAGGCTCGTGGGGATGGAAGATGTTCCGTCGGCTGGTGTAAACACCACTTGAACTGTTGAAATACCAATGCCTGATGAAAAGTCATCGTAGGTTAAAGCCGTCCACCAGTTTGGAATAGAAGTAGCAGGTGCTCCATAGTCTACATTATACACCGCTGTATCACTAAATGGCTTCGTTGCCTCTGCATTGACAATAGTCGGGGCCCTTGACTTTACAAGTTTAATGGCTCCGGTGTACCCCTTATCATTTTTGGTTGTTGCGCCAGAACCTTCTTCCTCGAAATAGTGGAGGGTCTGACCAATTGATTCATCCCCATAATTAACAAGGGTATTATCAACCGACGGAAGGCCAAATGGCAAAAGCATCGTTAAATTCGATGCCGGAGTCAATTTACTGAATACAATTTTAATTGCAGTTACCGATTCCGGATTTGTAATCGTTGCTTTATTGGTACCATCGAATGTGAGAAGAGTCCAGGACGATATGGCAGCATCATTAACATCTTTAATCTCGTGTGCTGCGGTAAGTTCGGTATTTTCTCTAACCGCCGTTGTTGTGTAGTAAACATCATAGGTGGTTCCGGATGTTGTTGCCGGAGGGATTTGTGTTAATTGGCCATTAATTTTTGCACCCCAATGCTCTTCTTTTGGCAAAACGAAATAAACCACCGAATTCGTGAAGTTTTTCTCTCCATCATTGCTGACAAATATTTTGAATTCTTCGTGTGTGCTTCCTGCCCTCAATTGCGGAATTGTACCTGCGTTTTTGGGATTGTATGATTTATAAAAAATGTTATTGAAAGCATCGATAATTCTTGTGGTGACATCTGCCTGAACCCCTTTGGGAACGGAGACGGTTAAAGTTTCAGACCGGCCGGTTTGGTCATAGGAACCGTGTGGTTTCATCGGGGATGAAATTGAAAGTGTATCCAACGCAACATTTGAACCAGCAGACCCGCCTGACATTGAATCGTAGGCACCGGAAGCCCAGGTCGTCAATACGTAATCTGTCGGCTTAAATGTAAATTCTTTAATGCCATTGTAATTGGATGGGACCTGTACAGTGAGAGTAATGTAGAATTTACCCGCGGAACCATTACCTTTAAGCCAGAATTCCTGAGTTGGATCGGTTTCGTTTACAATTTTTACAGGAATTATTTTTTTATCCCCGACAGTGATAGGAGATAAAACTTGGGCCTCATATCCACTCACTGGTATTAAGGTATTATCTTTGCCATTGTGGGAATACAAAAATGTTGCAGTACTCACACTAAAATCTTTTGGAATGGTGAAATAGGCATATGGACACGGATAGAGAGCCGTATTCAGAGGGTCGGTTGGATCTTCGCGCAAACCGGAATAATAGGGATAGGACGTCGGGAAGAATTTTAAAGAAATATTGAATGATTCGCTTCTGGATACGATTTTTGAACTCAGAGCCGTTTCTGTGTTCACGTACGGATTCGGAATAAATGTATCCGTCACCGGAATGGATTTTGAGAATGTGGTTGTTGTTTCTGTGTTCTCTCCGGTAATTTCAAAACCAAAGACTGCCGGACCTGCCAGATTATCTGTTGTACCGACAAATTGAATCAAATTCAACTTGTTATAAGAATTACCGCCGGAGTCATCCTTCTTCATTTTAAGCAACTCTTGGATGGATAAACAGACATCATTATCTGTACTGAAATCCCAGCCGGTTAAGTTCATGACTCGGTTCGCTTCGGGAGATGAAGTCGGAGTAAAGGTTAATGTATTCGAACCATCCATCGTTGAAACCGTAATGGATTCATATACCGTATCCGGATTTGTATCATTGATCAGCGGAAGCCGTATGTGTGTAATTGTTACGCCCTCCGGAACACTGATGTTGATTGTAACATTTTCTTCATCAACGGTTCCTTCAGAACCAAGCTTGAATAATTCCTGATAATAAAGATGATGATTTATATCAGTAGGATTGACATACTGTACGGAATCCTTCAAAAGATAAGGATGATAGGAAGAATTTCCAACCGCATCTATATAGGTAATAGTTGTAAATAGGCTCTTGTTACCGGTAATCTTTGTAGGCATAACAGAACCATTCAAATACTTACTTGCAGAGACCGGATAAAGCGGAGTTTGAGTCAAATCCGTACTCATTGTTACACTCGGACCGCGTCTTCCTGAGTTTTGAGCACTCCCCGCCGAATCAAAAATATAAACACTCGCATCAACCGCCAAATTTGAAAAATCAATATAAGGAGGATTATTCGAGCTATCATATACAAACGTGTCTGTGACAATAATTGAAAATGAATCACTTTTGTTCCAAGATAAATCTTCAGAATTTATGCCTGGAAGAGACAATATATTATTTGTCAGCTCCCCACCATCTTTATCCTTAAATACAATGGGAGGAGTGCTGCCATTAGATGTACAGTCAACCAACCATTCATTATAGGTTTTTGTCTCTCCGCCGGATTTAATCACAACATTTGAAAAATCAATATTAAAATAATCATAATGGACTCGAGACTTCAAATCATGAAAGACCTTATCTGAATAAAAACGGTGGTCGGCAATAACAGTTCTATTGGCAGAAACGTTTGCCGGCAAAATAAGCGGTTTTGAAAGCAAAATCATGCTTCTGCTTGTCATTAAGGATTTTGAAGGATTATTTGGGTCGCGTGGAAATTCTGCTGTAATCGTCACAGTTTTTTCCGCAATCTTTGTATTATTTTGGAATAACTCTGCCTTAAGAGTCGCTGTTTCGCCGTCGTAGACCAATGCTGTTGCGTTTATGACAACATCCACCGCAAACTTATCTTGGGGAGGACAATCCAAACCATATTTAAGATTAAATCCGGCAGTAGCTGTTCCTGAAAGAGTTGCATTTTTAATATAAGGCCGATCCTTTGGAATACTTCCTTTTCCGACATAATCTGCAATTGTGAACCCTGTTTTTGTGAGAGGGTCACTACTATCTAGTTTATTATAATTAAGAGAAACATTCAATGTATATTCGTTCCCTTCTGTGGTATTATTCGCATCCGTCACCATAAAACTAACAGTGGATTGATTGAGCGGACCGATGACATAATTGTCAGAAGAAGTTGTGATTGTTGCCGGACCGGCTGCCGCCACGGGCATGACAAAGCCGGCCAGGAGTATCATCATAACAAGAAAAATAGACGTTACTGCTTTTCTTATTCGCGGGATTTGTTTCAATATATTACCCATATAGTATCTACCCTCTTAATTTGTAGGTTCATGAATCAAGGCAGGGATCTGATATTAATCATAGTGTAGCGCCATTTAAAATAGAATATGGGCAATTATCAGATTCTCTTTTGATTGAATGAGAAGTATTAGAATAAGATGTATATAATACCCATGCCATAAGAATAATCTATTGATATGTATTAATTAAAATGAATATATAATAGATTAATAATAATTTAGATGAAATTTTATAAAAGAGCAAACAAAAAATAGAGAGGTGCTCTGTTTTAAAGGATTTAAAAGATTACACCTTTGTAAAAAAATTTAAAGCTGGGCCATAAACAAAAAAATAAAAATTAAAAATTATAATACAAAAAGATGAGATTTCAAAAAAGAAATATTAAAAAAGAAATTTACAAAAAACAACAGAAAAACAATATTAGAAAAAGATTTACAAAAAGATAAACAAAAAAAATAGAAAAAACAATATCAAAAAAACAATATCAAAAAAGCAATTTATAAAAATAAGTGCTTATTAGCACTCACTTTTCTTTATTTGAAGAACACTGGCATTGATTTCACTTGGGACATCCGCCAAAAAGACAAGGGTCTTCATGCCTGCGTTTTGCGCCTTTAAAATAATATCAATCCGGGCTGGTTCAAGCTCCTTTGTCGCGCTCAAAATACAGAACGCTTTGATTTCGCCTGTGTCAACAAAATAATCAAAGTAAGACGCGCCGATCTTTAAAAAATCGGAAACAACTCGAAGCTCTTCCCAAGTATCACATAAATGAATTCCTTTGGCACCGCCATTTTGGACATACCAGTCACGGGTAATGCTTGGATACGCCGCATGCTGCCGGTTGATATCTTCACAAATCTTTTGAATTTTTTCAGCACCGGTTGAAACCTTATAATACTTCCAGCCGTTCTCATTGAAATATTTCTCCGCCAAAACACCGAAAATTTGAATTTTATCTTGCTGATTGAGTTTCATGAAAAATCACCAAATGAAAAAAATATGAACAAATTACGTGAAATATGAATTGGAAACATGAATTTGGAAACATGAATTTGGAAACGTGAATTTTGGAAACATGAATTTTGGAAACATGAATTTTGGAAACATGAATTTTGGAAACATGAATTTTGGAAACATGAATTTTGGAAACATGAATTTTGGAAACATGAATTTGGAAATATGAATTGGAAACGTGAATTTTGGAAACATAAATTTTGAAAATTATGATTATTGGAAATATGCCGAATAATTAAAAGGAAAACGTCGGACAAAATATTAATAGACTTTCCCCGAGAAGAAGATTTTTATAATTTTTAAAATATTAAATTAAAATAAATCGTCCTGAGCGTAACTGCGTCCAAGGCGGATTGCGATTTCCGCCTTTTCTAATTCCCGTCCCAAATAACCGGCATGACTCAATTCCGTGATGAGATTTTCCTGAATAATTTTTTCCAACATAAACGCGGAATCCGTCCCGATAATGATTTTTTTCGGATGAATGGCAACAATCACATCACGGTTCAATGTTTTGACATTTTCAAACACTTTTAAAAACATATCCTGCATCTGCACGCCGTTTTTTTCCAAAGAAAAAATGGATTCCAAATCAAAAACCGATATGACTCCGATTAAAAAATTACCGGCTTTGTCCGGCTTCCAACCCCACGTCGTTTCGGGAACAAAATCGGGAGACAGGTCTCCTGCAAAAATTAAATCTGATTGATCGGAGAAGAGAGGAGCGACCCGCCCCGAAAGATTTTTTAAATCCATATTTGGGCGTCTTCTTTTCTCTTTTAAAATCAATAAATCGAGTCCTAAATCTTTGGGCGCCGACGCACGAATTTTTGCAAGTGCATTCATTTGGGCCGCCGTTTTTAATTCCGAAACGGACCCCTTTGTTTTAGAACTCGCGTCCGGCGTAAATAAAATAGAGGCTCCACACTCATCCGCCAAAACCGACAAGAGCGCATTTTGACCGGGAGAGTCGGCATCCAAAAGTTCGGTGACATTTCCGGCGCCAAAAAGAATCGGAACAAACGGATGGAGGCGGTGGAATTCGAAATAAGAAAACAAAGATTCCAAGAACCGATGACCCGGCGGAGATAAGACCGGATCCGCAATGAGTTTTGACAGACCCAACCTTTTTGCAAAAGCCATATTCTTTTCCAGGCTTAGAATTTTGCTTTGAACAAAATTCGAGCAACACCCCTATGTTTCCAATGGAGCGATATTTTTAAAACCCGATGCGGACTCCGGAAAATCAGAGTTTGAAGGACAACTGTTTGAAAATTCAAAATCCGGAAGAATGACAAAAGCTGTCTTTTTAATTTGCTCACGCAATAAATCCGTTGTGGATGACTCCATATATTCAAAAAGCCGTTGGAGCATATCCGAATTCAGGCTTAAAATCAGATCCGCTCCGGCTTTTATGCCGGCCGCAATTTGAAAAAAATCTCCGGAATCAACACTGATCGGAATGGTGGAAACCGATTTTGCGAAGGATACAATTTGAAAAACATCCTTTTCGCCGGCATGCAGGGAAAAGCCTAAATCAATAATGTCCGCCCCTGCTGAAATATAAGTTCGAATGATTTTTTCAAGCTCTGAAAAAGACAAGTCTTCCGCGTTGACGATTTCTCCCAAGACTTTTAGAGAAGATGTGCCGCCGATTGCGACATTGGAGATTTGAAAAGCCGGCGTTGATTTTTGTTCATATTCTTCCAAGAGAAGAAAGGCCTCTTTTTGATTTATTTTTTGTAAAAACTCACAGGCTGGAACTTCTTTGGAGAAGGAAAACGAATCCGCATTTTTTGCAACTGTTTTTAAGATATAATTTAAATCCGAGGCCTGTTTTGGTCCTAAAAAAACAGGACTCCCGATTTCTTTTTCCGCACGTTTGAAATCAAATTTGGAAAAGCCGGAAATTAAAACCGCATCATATTTTTGACCTGCATACGGCGATGAAATAAAACCGGCCGCCAGCTTTTGAGGCGTAATCAAAGACGCGACCGGTGTTTGAATCATTAGAAGATCCGCGCCCGTATCTGAAATTGCTTTTTGAACCGTTTCAAAAGCCAATTGCCCGGTCACGACGAGTATTTTCATGAAAAAACTTCCAAATCCTTGTGAATGGAAAAGTGAATGAAAAGTAAATTGAAAAAGTGAATGGAAAAGTAAATGAAAAGCGAATATAAAAAATGATTCCGTCCGAGGATGAACTTGGAACGAACTTGGAATGAAAAATGGAGAAGAGAATGTAATGAAAAAAAAGGGAAGCATTTTCATGCTTCCCGGTTTTTTAATTTTCGAGGAGGATAGACTTTTCTTAGATGAAATCAATGATGCTGTTTCTGGAAGAGGAAGCGTTGGCTTCCTTTCGGGCAGAATAGGTGGTGTTTGCCGTAACGGTTTCTGAGGATTTATTTCCGAATTTGGGTTGAACACCGGTCATAATCGCAAGCACTCTGACGCGTCCTTCGTACTCGTCTTTAATACGGGCACCGATTGTGATTTTTGCTTCATTGGAAATTTCGTAGGTCAACTGTTCGCCGATATCCATGGCTTCTTGGAGGCTTAAGTCCGGACCGCCGGTGATGTGAATTAAACATCCGGTTGCGCCGCGGTAGTCAACATCAAGGAGCGGGTGGTTCAAAGCGGCTTTGACAACTTCTTGGCTTTTGCTCTGGCTCTTGGATTCGCCAACGAGCATCACCGCAAGTCCGCCGCAGCCCATGGTTGCGCGAATGTCAGCGTAGTCGAGGTTAATTAAGGAGCATTCGGTGATGGTTTCAGTGATTCCTTTCACGGTTTCGGCAATCAATTGGTCCATTACGGAGAGGGCTTGGTCCACAGGAAGATTCGGGACGTGAGCCAAAAGTCTTTGGTTGTCCAAAATAACGACCGTATCAGCGGCTTTTCTTAAAGCTTCGATACCATCTTGGGCTTTTTGAGAACGGGAGCCTTCCACCTTAAAGGGGCTGGAGACCATTCCGATAACGATTGCGCCTTGTTCTTTTGCCACTTCGGCAACGACCGGCGCGACACCGGTACCGGTTCCGCCGCCCATTCCGGCAGTCACGAAAACGAGGTCAGCGTCTTTTAAAACAGATTCAAGGGTTCCGCGTGCAAGTTCGGCAGCTTTGCGGCCGATTTCCGGATATCCGCCGGCACCAAGACCGCGGGTTAAAGTCTTTCCGATCAAGATTTTTTTGTCGGCACGTGCCCGATCCAAATCTTGTTTGTCGGTGTTGATACAGATGGTTTCGGCGTTTTCAACACCCATGTTGTAAAGGCGTTTAATGGTGTTGTTTCCGGCACCGCCGCATCCGACAATGACAATTCTCGGCTGGCCGAATTCTTCAAAGTCTTCGCCGGCGGAACTAACCATCGACTCTTTCTCTTGCTCTGCGTATTTTAAGGCTTGTTGAACGATAGACTGCATGTTTAACCTCTTTCGAATTGGTGAAATGTTTGTGTGAAGGAGAATTTTAGAACTGAATCTAAAAATTAATTGAAAGGATTTTGGTAATTTTTTCAACGAACGGAGAAATTGTTTTTCGAATGCTAAATCCAATGTAGGAGGCTGAATTCCAAAGGATTGATAACATTTGATAGTGTGGCGTATGTACGTTGATGGGTGGCGTTTTTGTATGACCAAAATAATTTGGAATAAATTAAAATTAGTCATGTGTTGGGTTAAGTAAATCCAGCATCTTGTTTTATCAATTTTTAGACAAAATAAGATTTGCTAATATTTACCATGAAGGTAAGAAGTATATAAATAAATAATAGTATATATAGATTTTGTACAAAAGAGTGACAATGAGACAAGTTTGGAATAAAAAATAAAATGAATAATCGAAGATTTATAATTATATTTTGTTCTATTTTTTTCAAATTATTTCCAGTCGAAATAATTCGACAGACTTTGAAAATTGAGAGATATCAGTCCAATACAAAAAAAGATTTTTGTCAGTTAAAATGCATAAAAATAAGATTATACGATCTATCTAAGAAGAATAGAATCATTCAAAAAAAGAAGAAAAAATAATCATTTGTGCCCTGACATATAAAAAATAAAAATAAAGGAAAAATAAAAGAGGGAATCATGCCGGCAAACACTGATATTTTTAAATTTAGGAAGAAATTAAGAAGAAAAAATCATGAAAAGTATTTTTAAAAAAAATAAAATTTAAAAAATATGGAAATTTGTTCTGAAATATATAGATTTTTTTAAAAAAATGATTCAAATAAGAAATAAATAGTTCTACTCATTCTATTCATTTTTTTCTATTTTTACTTTTTTTCTTTTTATTATGCTTTTTTCTATTTTTACTTTTTTTCTATCGTTTTTTTGTTTTTTCCTTTTTTATTTCTGTTTACATTTTTAACCTTATTTTTTGATAAATATCCATTCTTTTTCCGTCAAAACGGAATCCATCGGAATATCGGTATCTTCTGCCGGAATTTTACCAACCAGCTGTTCTTCAAAACAGATTCCGATCAAGTGCATGTATTTGTTTTTGGACAGATATTTATCATAATAACCGACCCCATATCCGAGACGGTTTCCGAGGCGGTCAAATCCGATACCGGGAACAATAATCAAAGAATTTTCATCCGGAACCACCAGCGCCGATTTTATGGAATCGGGTTCCATGATTCCGAAATCTCCTTTGACCAGATTGTCCAAATCATCGATTGGATAAAAAATCATTTCGCTTCCGATTGTTTTTGGAAGCGCGACCTTTTTTTTTCTTTCCAGGCACTCCCGAATAAACGGAGCCGTATGGACTTCGTTTCGAACATCCATATAAGCGAAAACGGATTCGGCTTTTTGAAAGAGGCCAGAGGACAGCAAAGCTTCCGCAATGTGTTTGCTTTTGGCAAAAACATCTGTTTTGCTCATGCGCTCCCGTTTATAGCGGAGCTCATTCCTGATTTTTTGTTTCATCAAAAATCACCGAAAACAAAAATAAAATTAAAATTAAACTAATAAAAACAAAATTAAAACCAATAAAATTAAAATTTAAACCAAAATAAAAACCATAAAAATAAATTTAAACCAAAATAAAAATAAAAGTAAACATCCGAAAATAAACAATAAACAATAACAAAATAAAAACAAATGCGGAGGACGGGAGTTGAACCCGCGAACGTCTACACGAATAGGCCCTGAACCTATCGCCTTTGACCACTCGGCAACCTCCGCGAAATGAACAAGATAAAGCAAACGGTTAAAGGGCGGATTATTCATAAATCTTACGCAAAAAAATTCCTCACTTCGCATCGGAATTTTTCAGCGAATTATTGAATAACCCGGCTCACCCTTTTTATAAAAGAAAATCCTATTAGGGATGTTTATTTTTTATATTTATTCAGATCAGGAGAGAAGGATTATGGATACGATAAAAGCTCTTTACACTCGAAGAAGCGTCCGAAAATTTCAAAATAAACCGGTTCCGATGAACTTGATTGAAGAAGCCGTCAAGGCGGCAATGTTTGCGCCGTCTGCCAAAAACCAACAGCCGTGGGAATTTATTATTGTGGACAAAAGAGAGATCTTGGATAAAATCCCATCATTCAGCCCGTATGCGGTCATGGTCAAAGGAGCGCCAGCCGGTGTTTTGGTGTGCTTTAACCGGGAATACGAATCCGCCGAAGGATTTTTCCCGCAAGATTTGGGCGCCGCCACCCAAAATTTACTGTTATCTCTTCATGCAAATGGCATTGGTGCCGTTTGGACCGGCGTATATCCCCGAGAAGACCGCGTGAATGGATTTATGGATTTGTTTAAACTGCCGCCCCAGGTCATCCCATTTGCGTTTGTCGTCATCGGATATCCGGAAAGCGAGTTGCCGGTGGCAGACAGATTCAAAAAAGAACGGGTTCATTACAACAAATGGTAACCGCAAAAGTTGAACAAAAAAATTTAAAAAAATAAATTCAGAAAAGAATTTAAAAAATAAATCCAAAAAAAGGCGGGAGATGATTAAATTATTCTCCCGCTAAAAGTTTGAGCAAAACCGCTTTTTGCGCATGAAGTCTGTTTTCCGCTTGGTCAAACACAACCGAGTGGGGGCCGTCAATCGCGCCCGCCGAAATTTCAAGGCCGCGGTGTGCCGGAAGGCAATGCATCACCAAAACGTCCGGCTTGGACACGGCAATCAATTCCTCGTTGATTTGGAAATTCTTAAAGTCTTTCAGACGCTTTTCTTCTTCCTCTTCATCGCCCATCGACACCCAAACATCGGTGTACAAAACATCCGCGTTTTTGGATGCTTCCAACGGATTATCCGTCACCGTTAAAATGCCGCCCAATTCTTTTGTTTTAATAACATATTTCTCATCCGGCTCATATCCTTTCGGACAAGCGACAACGATTTCCATTCCGACAATTGCGCAGGCCAGCATGAGCGAATTGCAAACATTGTTGCCGTCGCCGACCCAGACAAACTTCATGCCGGAAACCCTGTTTTTGTATTCCATAATCGTCATCAAATCCGCCAAAACCTGACAGGGATGTTCCTCGTCGGAAAGCGCGTTAATGACCGGAATAGAGGCGTTTTCGCTCAATTTGACCAACGTGTCATGCGAATAAACCCGTGCGATAATGCCGTGTAAATATCTGGACAAAACTTTCGCGGTATCTTCGACGGTTTCTCCGCGTCCGATTTGAATGTCATTGGAATTTAAATAAATCGCGTGTCCGCCGAGATCATTCATGCCGACTTCAAAAGAAACACGCGTCCGAGTCGATGATTTTTCAAAAATCATGCCCAAACTTTTGTTCCGAAGATGGTCGATGACTTTTCCCTGCCTCCTCTTTTCCTTAATTTCCGCCGCCAGGTCCAAAATTTCATAGATGTCTTCCAAAGACAAATCCGCCATCGAAATTAAATCTTTCACAATTAATACCTCCTTTCATTATGATTTTGCAGAATTCATTATTCATTATTCATTGTTCTCAAATCTTTTATTCACAAATTTTATTTTCGAATTTTTCGAAAAACTTTATTTCACGCTTTATCTCATATTTTTCAAATTTTTTTTCGAATTTCATTCATGTGATCAATTCTCTTTTGAACCAAAGCCGGGGTTCCGATGTCTTTTCTAAAGAAAAGAGCGCCTTGGATTCTTTTGTCTAAGATGGATTGGGAAACTTTCTCAGCATCTTCAATTGAATTCCCGAAACCGACAACACCGATTGCACGTGAACCGGTTGTCAAAATTTTCCCGTCTTTTTCATAAACGCTGGAATAATAAATGATGGAATTATCTGTCTTTTGTGCGCCCTCAATCACAATTTCGGAATCTGAAACCGGATTGTCCGGATAGCCTGTCGGAACCGCATATTTGCAAACCGTTGCTTTTTCGGCAAACCGGACCGAAATTCGGTCTAATGTCCCGGAAACGACGGCTTTCATCACTTCAACCATATCCGATTCGAGCAGAGAAAGAACATTCATGGCTTCCGGGTCACCAAATCGGGCGTTGTATTCAATCAATTTCGGACCGGCCTTGGTCAAAATGAATTGACCGTACAGGATACCTTTGTATTCTTCGCCGGTTTCTTTTGAAAAACAGTTGACTGTGTCTTGCATGATTTTCTTGGCTGTTTCATATTCGGCCGGAAGTAAAAAGGGCAGTAATTTTCCGGCGTCGGTATACGCTCCCATTCCACCGGTGTTTGGGCCTAAATCGCCCTCATACGCACGTTTGTGATCTTGGGCGGTTGGACAAAATGCCAGGTGTTTGCCGTCGACAAACGCTTGAAGCGTGAATTCTTCCCCGATGAAACGCTCTTCAATGACGACACTATCGGATTTTAAAACTTCTTTTGTGTATTCTTTGGCGGCGGCGATATCGGGAAGTTGGTCCCCCATCACTTTAACGCCTTTTCCGCCGGTGAGGCCTGCCGGTTTGACGGCAACATCACCCAATTGATCAATAAAATCGGCGGCCGGTTCGTAAGTTGAAAAAACAGCATATTTGGGATTTCCGTCGATGCCCCATTTTTCAATGAATTTGCGTGCCCATGCCTTGTCGGTTTCGATTTTGGCACAGTTCTTTTTGGGACCGACCGTCGGAATTCCGGCCGCCCAAAGCGCATCGGAGACACCGGCGGAAAGCGGGGCTTCCGGGCCGATAAAAGCCATGTCGATTCCGCTTTCCCGGGCGAAAGCCGCAATTTTAGGCGCGTCTTTTTCATCCGAGAGGAGAACTTCCGTTGCCAGCGAAAAAATGCCGGGGTTTTTCTTGGACATGACCGAATACAAAAGCGGCTTTTGCGGACTTTTTGAAAGAGAATAAGCTATCGCGTGCTCACGGCCGCCGCCGCCAACCAACAAAATTTTCATTGAAATTTCCTCTTTTAGTAAAATAAATATTGAAATGATTAAATGATTTTTCCGGTTTTTTAAAAAATAAATAATGTCATCTGATTCATTTTCATTTTTGGAAAAAAACTATAAAAAATCCGGGGTTTTTAAAATTGATAATGATAAAGTTTGAGATGTTTGAAGAAGAACTAAAACCGTTTGCAAAATAGATTGAGAATGGAATAAAACCGTTATACCTATTTAAGATTTCCGAAAAAGCATCCAAAAGACGAAAACCCGCTAAATCGCCAACAGATTTCAGCAAAATGAATTTGTCATTGGATAGTATCATCTCATCATTTTATTTTTATCATTTATCATTTATTATTTATCATTTATCATTCAACATGTTTTACTCAGCATAACTCCACTCAATCAAAAAATTTTTGACAAAAGATACGCATAAATACAAACCCGTTGTACTCTAAAAGAATAAAAACGGATTTAATGTATTTTCTCGTACGTTTTTTACATTTTTTCTTAAAATGTAATTATTTTTCATTTCAGAGGTGGAACCCAATGAAAATAATCGGACTCACGGCCAGTCCCCATGCCAACGGGAACACGGTCACTCTTGTTACAAAAATTCTTGAAAATGCCGCGTCCGGCGGCGCACAAACCAAACACTTGGATTTGGCAAAACTAAACATTTCGCCTTGTAAAGGCTGCAACTATTGTAAAGCGCATGAAGATTGTGTTCAAAAAGATGATTTCACCGACGTGATTTCCGAAATCAACTCATCCGACGGAATTGTCCTTGGAAGCCCGGTTTATTTCTCCGATATTTCCGCTCAGGAAAAATTGTTTATCGACCGGCTGTATTCTTGTGTGGACGCATCCTTTAAAACCAGAATTCCCCCGGGGAAAAAAATCGCCTTCATTTATTCTCAAAACACACCCGATCGGAAGGCATTTGATCAGCATTTCGCCAAATATGATTTTATTGCCGGCATGCTCGGCCTTCAATCGGTTGGACGGTTTGTTTCCGTCGGAGACGTCAAAAAGAGTCCGGCCGAAATTGACGGAGCGGTGGCGCTTGGAAAAAAATTGGCGTAAAAAAAAATTCCTCGCTGCGCTCGGAATTTTTCAAAAGGCGGGGGGACAACTTTCCTCTAAAATTCGCTGCGCGAATGTGCTCCCTTCGGTCGCAGTCGATCCATCTATTTTCTATTTTTTTTAATCCGATCAACCTCCTTTCCGATTAAATCAGATGCGAAACGCATCTGATTTAATCGGATTGTTTCCATAGGGAAAAGATGGGTGTTGACGAAATGTAATAGAAAATCGTAATATTGAAAAACAGCTGCAGCAACCATAAAAACAGTAAACAGACACAGCAACCATAAAAAATTAAAAAAAACGGACCTGATTTTTAAAAAAACATCTTTAAGAATGTGTCGCCATAACGCGCGCAAGCTGCTGCCTGCTCCATCCGGAACCTATCATTAAAATATCATTAAAATATCATTAAAATATCATTAAAATATCATTAAAATATCATTAAAATATCATTAAAATATCATTAAAATATCATTAAAAAAAAGCTACGGCGGCAAAGCCGCCGTCTCCGCGAAGCGGACTTAAGTAATAGTTGTCCCCCCGCCTTTTGAAAAATTCCGAGCGCAGCGAGGAATTTTTGTGGACAAAATTTTACTCTTCCGGCGCATAATAACATCGCTGAGGGGAACAAACCAATCCTTGTTTTTTGAGGGAATTGATAATCTTTGTCACTTCTTTTTTGTCCATTCCGCTGATTTCCTCAATTTCCGATTGCTTGACCGGCTTTCCGATATGTTTCATATGGTTCAAAATAATTTCTTCTTCAGGCGTCATTTTTATCCTCTTTTTCATTGGTTGGAATAAAATATTAAAACAAAGAAAAAAGTCAATTCATATTTATATATTTTTATGTGAATTTTTAATTTTGTGGCATTTAGTGTTTTTGTGATATTTACATTTTATGATTTACATTTTAAGATTTATGTTTGCGAGAATTAATCTTTCATTTCATTTCTTTTGGACTCTTTTCTGTCGGCCTGATTCAAAATTATCGTAATGCATTGACTGGACAGAAGAGAGATCGGTCCGACAGAAATCCTGACCGCACCCGTTTTTTCAATCAGCATCTCATCTTCTTCAAAAACCCCCTGATTGTCACCCAAAATAAAAACAGGATCGTCCAACGATAAAAATTCGGAGCCGAAAATATCGCTTCCGTCTTCCCTCAAATAAACAAGAGTTCTGCCCTTGTTTTTGAATTCTTCCAGAAGAAGAGCTAAATGACCGCCCCGGACAAAAACGCCGGGGGTGGATTCTTTTTCAACATCCGTGACGTCCAATAAAAGCGCTTTTTGAATCAAAGAACCGGAACTGCGCTCATCCGGGTTGAGCGAACGAAGCGTCGCGCCGCAAAACCGGATAATTTTTTCAGGACCGGGCGGTCCTTTAAGAAGAAGATGAACATTTACATCCCGACGCATCCCAAAAGAAATAAAAAGAGCAGCGGTTACACACCGGCATAAAACATCCATCCGGCCGGCCGAGCCCGGAAGATCGTTTAAAGAAATTTTCCCGCCGGTGACCGCTTTATTTCCGATAATCACAAAATCTTTCATGACCGTTAAACAGCAAACAAACATATAAAACGTAAAGATGCCGGCAAAAATTAACCGACCAAAATCACTCAAAAATGACTCATCCAAAAAAGATTCGTCTAAAAAATCATCCGCCCTGTTTTTGCAGAAAAAACGGCAGAAATATAAAAACAAAGTACGCAAAAGTTTTAAACATTTTGAAAGACTGACAACTATAATAAGTTCCGGAACAATCCGGCTTTATTGTTTTTACGGCAGTTCTTGGTCTGAAATTGCCGCTTTCATTCATTGATTTTATTTTATATTGTTGTTTTATATTGTTTATATTGATTTGTTGAGTTTTTGGAAATATTTATTTATTTTTTGTTTTTAGGTTTGTTTTTAAGTTACAGTCATTCAAATAGGGGTTTGGAATGTTATTTGCGACAATTGATATCGGTTCAAACGCGGTTCGCCTGTTGCTCACAAATGTTGAAATTGTGGAAAACAATGCTGTTTTTGAGAGGCTGACCCTTCTTCGAATCCCGATCCGGTTGGGAGACGACGCCTTTATCCGCGGAAAAATATCGGACGACAAAGTCAAAACTTTGGTCAAAACCATGTGCGGTTTTCGTGAAATCATGGATGGTTTTAATGTCATGGACAGCATGGCTTGCGCCACATCCGCACTTCGGGAAGCAAGAAACCGGGATGATATTGTCAAAAAGATTAAAAAAGAATCCGGAATCGACATTAAAATCATCGATGGAAAACGGGAAGCAAAATTGATTTATGCCAACCATATCGAAAAGAATTTTGACCCGTCCAAACGCTACCTTTACATTGATGTCGGCGGAGGCAGTACCGAAATTACCTATGTCGGTGATGGCAAACGCAAATCCAAATCATTTAATGTCGGCGCGATTCGGCTCAAAGAAGGATTGGTGCTTAAAGAAACATGGGACGACATGAATCAATGGCTGGACAAAAACATTCCGAAGGAAAACGTCATTGGAATCGGAAGTGGCGGAAATATCAGCAGCCTTTATCTTTTGGCTAAAAAAATCAACAACGATCCGCTTCAATATGAGGAACTTAAAACGCTTTGCCAAACCATCAACGGATATTCTTTTGAGGACAGAATTACGGAACTCGGACTCAAACCGGACCGCGCCGACGTGATCATTCCAGCCTGTCGGATTTATCTCAGTATTATGAAAACATGCGGCATTCAAACAATGCACGCACCGATTATCGGTTTGTCAGACGGAATGGTCCACGAACTTTATCAAAAACACAAGAAAAAATTTATCGAATAATTCAATCATAAATTTAACCATAAATTTAATTTAAATATTCCAATAAAATTATCGACTCAATCAGAAAACAGGAAGCACAAATTCAAAAGCATCCGGGAAATTTTTGGAGAATAAACATGGCCGAAAAAAAAACATTTAACGCTTTTTTAAAAGACACGCTTTCCTCCATCGGCGGCGGAAAAAAAGTATCAAATTCAAAATCCGCTTCAACCGCAGCAAAGGCACAGGCAAAACAGGCAACAAAAACACAGGCAAAACCAGCAGCAAAGACACAGGCAAAACCGGCAACAAAAACACAGGCAAAACAGGCAGCAGAGACACAGGCAAAACAGGCAACAAAAACACAGGCAAAACAGGCAACAAAAACACAGGCAAAACCGGCAGCAAAAACACAGGCAAAACAGGCAACAAAAACACAGGCAAAACAGGCAACAAAAACACAGGCAAAACAGGCAACAAAAACACAGGCAAAACCGGCAACAAAAACACAGGCAAAACCGACAACAAAAACACAGGCAAAACAGGCAGCAAAGACACAGGCAAAACAGGCAGCAAAGACACAGGCAAAACCGGTGTCCAACACCGCCGCTAAAACGGTAACAAAAACAATAACGAAAGAAACATCAAAAATACCAATGAAAACACCAAAAGCAACTTCCAAGCCTGCTGCTAAAACTGTTTCCAACTCTTCTGTAAGATCCGTGCCTGTGATTTCTTCGAAATCACAAGCAAGACCGACTGCGGCAAAAGCCGATATAAAATCCGCTGCAAAACCTGCAAAACCGGCATCCGGCCCTTCTTCTTTCAAATCCGAAAAAAAGGCAGTTCCGCTTTCCGGAACGATGTCTAAGCCGGACAACATCCGGTTTTACATTTATCAAAATCACTTCCGGCCGGCGAAAATGAAAGGACAGAATAAAGTCATAATTCGGGCGGGTGACATTCATTCGGAAATGGGGCTCAAATCCGACATTCCGGCGGTTTGCTCAGCCATGAAAACCAGAATCGACCAACTGTACGACGTGGAAATTCTAGACATTATCCCAAAAACCGGAAACTCAACCGGTTTGACCGTGAAGTATGATTTGAGAAATTTGTACATGGAAGAAACGGCATCCGCAAAAAAAGAAAGTACAACCGCGCCGAAAAAAGAAAAAACAGGTACTGCCGCGGAGAACGGATACTTGGTCTTAAGAGAATTGGAAGAAAAACTCCGGCTCTTTGTATCCGATCGGGTGGAAGCCCGCTTTGGAAAAGAATGGTGGAGGGGAACCGACATGAGCTTTTTGGCGGACCGCTGGAATGAACGCCGGATTATGAATGATCGGACCAATACCGCCAAAAAAAGAAATATCCACGAAGCGCTGATTAATTATGCAAGTTTTAGCGACTACCGCCGAATCATCAACAATCCCTTCGCATGGGAAGCCTTTGAAGAATATTTCCCCGACCGCGGCTGGATTATTCAGCGGTTAAAAGAACTCGATCCGGTCAGAAACGCGGTGATGCACCACACCGCTTTGGAAGAAGATGATTTTATTCGGCTGAATTTGTACTCCCGCGACATTTTTAAAATTATCGATAAATGGGAAAATGAAAAAACAACCGGAAAATCCAAAAAGGCAAGCAGATCAAATAAATCCGGCAAATAATCCGGCCGGAAAAATTACAATATACGACAATTGCAACAGCAATTGCAACAGCAAATACAAGAATGAATTCTTAAATGAAAGAGGAGGAAATTTTTTGAGCCGGATTTTGGAAAAGGATATGGAGAATGTCGGATTGTTTTTAATCGCATCCAAAGAAGCCGGTGCTTCCGACGCATTTTTTATTGACGCGGAGAATATTGTCGTCGACGATCGTGTCCGCCTCAAATGTTTTGTTCCGCTTTGCCGCCACTATGGCGATTTGGTGTGTCCACCCAACGTGCCGACACCGGATGAATTCCGGAAATATTTATCATGTTACCGTTTTGGAATCATGCTTTCGACAGAATACAATAATCCGCCCAAACCGCCATCCCTTGCGGAATCGCAAGATGTGTCCCGAGAAATCCGAAAAAAATCAACGGATTTGTCGGAAATTTTACTCAAACTGGAAAGCTTGTCCCTTCAAAAAGGCTACCGGTTCGCCGCCGGATTTACAGGTGGCAGCTGTCATTATTGCGACAAATGCGTAAAAACCGGACAAGAATGCAAAACGCCTTACAAAGCTCGGCCGTCCATGGAAGCGGTAGGAGTGGACGTTGTCGGAACGCTTCAAAATATCGGTGTATTTTTGGAGTTTCCCGTCAGCGACAAAATCAAATGGTGGGGACTTCTTCTGGTGGATTAAAGTTTGCGGTTTTTATTTTTGGCGCTGCCGCACGTTATCACACCGGATTTTTTGAAAAAAAAATTACAAAAAAACGGAACTTTTTTATTTTGCCGCTTAAAGCATTTTATTTTTGTCTTTGACCCGCTTCACCAAATTTTGAGCGCATTCATGTGCGTTTTTCATGACTTCATATTCATCCAAAACCAAAATCTTATAGTCTTCCATAAGGATTTTGCCGTCGACGATCATTGTTTTAACATCGCTGCCGGACGCCGAATAAACCAAGTGGGAATAAATATCAAAAATCGGGATCGCATTTGCTTTTTTAAGATCGATGAGAATCAAGTCAGCTTTGTTTCCCGGTTTTAAAACGCCGGTCTTTTTGTCAATCACTTGCGCCCCGTTTTTCGTTGCCATTTCCACAACGGTTTTTGCGGGAAGTGCGGTCGGATCTTTTGTATCCAGCTTTTGAAGAAGTGCCGCTGTTTTCATTTCTTCAAACATGTTGAGATTGTTGTTGGACGCGCAGCCATCCGTTCCAAGAGTCACCAAAACGCCGGCTTGAATCATTTTTTGAATCGGGGCGATTCCGGACGCGAGTTTCATATTGCTGATCGGATTATGAGAGACTGTGACGCCTTTTTCAGCAAAAATTTTGATGTCCCCCTCCGACATCCAAACCGAATGCGCCGCCAAAATCGGAAGGGAGGATTTATCACTTCCCGGCAAGCGTGTGTCCCAAAATCCGACGGAATCCAAATGGTGAACCGAGCAGACCCCGTAATTCTTTTTCATGGTGTTGAGTTCGTCTTCCGTTTCCAAAACGTGAATGTGAACACCCACCCCGTCCCGCTCAGCCGCTTTTTTGACTTTGGCGATGAATTCTTTGGAACAGGTGTTGGGCGCGTGCGGGCCATACATTGTGGTAATCCTTCCGTTTGCTTTTCCTTGCCATTCCCGAACCAATCGCTCGCCTTTAATGAATTCGGCGTTGCCACGTTCTTCATCAAAGAGTTCAATCATGCCATAAGATAAACATCCGCGGATTCCTGATTTTTCGACAGCTTTGGCAGTTTCGTCCATGAAAAAATACATGTCACAAAAAGCGGTCGTTCCAAAGCGAATCATTTCCAAGCATCCCAAAAGAGATCCCCAGTAAACATCTTCCGCCGTCAATTCCGCTTCCGCCGGCCAAATTTCTTTTTCCAGCCAATCTTTTAAGATCATGTCGTCCGCATAGCCGCGCAAAAGTGTCATTCCCAGATGCGTATGCGTATTGGAAAGTCCCGGCATAACTAAAGAGCCGGCTGCGTCAATAATTTTGTCGTAATTGCCCGAAATTGGTGTTCCGGCTCCGATTTTAGAAATGAATTCATTGTCAATGACAATGTATCCGTTTTGAATTTCGCCGCAGCTGTCATCCAAAGTTAAAATACGCGCGTTTTTGATCAGAATGAACATGAAACAAGCCTCCTCTTTATGAAATGATTGAGAATTTAAAAATGAATAAATCAAAATTTAAAAATAAAAAATCAATTTCAAGTGCAAAAATTAAATTCGTTTCCTATTTTAATAATTTTTCGAATCAGAAATGACAAAAGAAGATTTTAAAAAATATATGAAAGTTGTTATAGAAATAAAAAAAGCAATTTTTCATAATTGAAAAATTGCGGCTGACTTTAAAAAATGAAAACGGAAGAATTTATAATTAAATTCTATCCAATTCCAAAATTTGGAATCCGGCAACTCCCGGAATCTTTTCAAATTCGGCTTCGACGGTTTCTGTTCCACCTTCGCCGTCTTCGACAATAACCGTGACGATCAGGGCTTTTAAACCAAAAGCAATCGGCTGCTCAACAATTTCGCCGTTGAGTGTGGCACCGGCCGGGAGGGCGGATTTTATTTTTTGTTTCAACGCATTTAAATCCGTGTCAACGTCTTCCGGCATAATTTTGAATTTTGCTGCGACACCGCTCATATTTTTCACCTTCGAGTTATGAATTTATAGATTTATAAATTTAAGAATTATGTAAATGAAATTGTTTTTTAAATTACGGACCGACAAATCCGCATTTGCATTCATACAGGTTGCCGAGAACACGGCAGGCTTGGCATCTTCCGATTTCTTCGCCGCATTTCGGGCAGGGGAATCTGACGCTTCCTTCTTCGACAAGACGGATTTCACAGGTGGTACAGTTATCGGTTTTTCTCATAGGTATTCCTCAATAGTTTTTTGTAAAACAAATCATTCTAACCTTTCATTTAATAAATGATCAGATAATTAAAACTAAAACGAAAACGGTCGACATACAGGACCGCTGACATCCGCAATAGGTAAGACAAAATGAAATGATAGTTGGTAACAAGCAAACTACCATTTAACTTTTATGCATGAAATGACGGATTTGTGAAGTCATGAAGTGTATTCAAAAGAATATAAAGGTTTTTATTCATAAAGCGTGAGTTTTTTAAAAAAAGATTTTCATTCTTTTTGCCCGATTTCTTATTTTTGCCGAAATGGAGGCAGCATCTTATTTATATCTGTGAAATACTTATATATGAAAAATATATGTTGCTTATATTGAAAAATAAGTAAAAAGAAGTAAGTCTGCCACAGTTTACTTTCCTTTTATTTTACATGCTTTCCCTTTACGTCTTGCACTTTCCCTTTACGTTATGTACTTTCCCTTTGCTTTATACATTTGATTTTTCATTTGTTTTGATTTTATTTTAGATTTATTTTAATTTCCATTCACACAAATTCAGTCGACAATTCATTCCCAATTCAAAGGTGGTGTCCTTTATCGCAACCAAAAGATATTCCAATCGTTCCAATCAAAAAAATTACTTCAATTTTTCATCTTTAAAAAATAATTACGTCAAAACGTTTGCATTATCGCTGCTTATGGCGTTTTTTATGGTTTTTACATTGTACGGCCTTTATGGGATGCTGGCCGTAAGAGATATTCCAATTCCGATTGCTGTCGTTTTATTAATTTTTGCCGTTTTATTTGTCATCGGCTATGAGTTTTTTGATTCCAAACTGTCCAATCGAATGTCAGCGCTTGGGATCGGATTTGTGTTTTCGTTATTTTTGACAATCATCATTCTTTCCCTGGTTAATTTTGCTCTGATGGCTTACCAAGGAGATGTCACCGGAATCGGATGGGACAAATTCATTATTGTTTTTGCGGTCAGTCTGATTGCCTCCGTTTTGATTTTGAAATATGTTGAAAATTATTAAATCCTTTAGAATTAAAAAATGAGAACGGTTTTTACATAAATGTAAAAACCGGCTTTTTTTGCAGGAATTGTCCTTACGCCACTTGCATGCGTTACGGTATTGTTTTTGGTTTTTTAGCAAAACCAAAAGACAAGTTTATTATTTAGTTATTGATTATTTGCTTTCCGGATTTGCTTTATTACTGTTTTGTTTTTATGGTAGTCTTGTTTTTGTTTTTGTTTTTATGGTTTTTTGTTTTGTTTTTGTTTTGTTTTTGTTTTTGTTTTGTTTTTGTTTTGTTTTTGTTTTTGTTTTGTTTTTGTTTTTATGGTTTTTTGTTTTGTTTTTGTTTTTGTTTTTATGGTTTTTTATCATTCATTTTTAACTCAAATGGAAACGATACATTTATTTAATTTGTTTTTATATAACACACATTATATTTTTGAAGTGGAGTCGTATTTAATGATACTTTGGGACTTTTGAGATTTCCAGATATTTGATATAAATCCCGGGATTCTCCCGGACAAACGGGCAAAATAATGTACAAAATAATGCACAAACCAATATACAAAAATTCAAAAACGCTTCTATAATAAATGATACTAACCTTTGGTTAGTATTTCTTCTGTTTCTTTTATTTTTTTAATTTCTAAGATATAATACGATAACTATTTATACTATAAATCCTTTTAAGATTTTGTTTAACCCGACCAAAAGAGTGAGGCTGTAGAAAATGGCTGAAGAAAAAAAAGATGATAAGTGTTTCTCCGATTCCCCAGCGGACGTTGATCAAAATACGGACGATGCGGAAGAAAAAACTTCCGACCGGGGCTGCGGCTGCGGTCAAAACGGCGGAAATGGAGGGGGCCATCATGACCATCCAAAGAAATGTCATAAATCCGGAAAAACCGGCAAATCCGATCCAAAAAATTTGGAAGAGATCGAATCTTTAAATGCGGAAAATGCCGCTTTGACCCAAAGAGTGGAGGAATTGACAAACAAATATTTGTTAATGGCTGCAGACTTTGACAATTATCGAAAGAGAAATGCGAAACAAATGGAGGAAACCCGAAAATTTGCGATGGAACCCTTAATTATGGATATGATTGAAGTGGCGGACAACTTTGAACGAGCAGTCTTATCCACCTCAAAAACCGAAAAAAACACAAGTGGTGCCTTGATGGAAGGTTTAAAAAACATCCACCGGCAATTCATGTCTATTTTGGAGTCTTACGGTGTTGCGCAAATCCAAGCGGCGCCCGGAACGGAATTTGACCCGGCGCTGCATGAATCCGTCACCCAAGTCGAAACATGCGATTATCCGGACGGCGCAATCGTCTGCGTGTTTTCCCCGGGATACACCTTGCATTCAAAAGTCATCCGACCGGCAACGGTTTCTGTGGCAACCAATGGCTGAATCGAAAAAAGCCGAAAAATAAAAATAAGAAGTTCAGAAATAAAAATAAGAAGTTCAGAAATAAAAATCAAAATAATCACATATCTTACAAAATTAAAATTCATTACGAAACTTGACAAAACAATAATCCAAATAAAATTCAACAACAGGTGAATAAATATGGCAAAAATTTTAGGAATAGACCTTGGTACAACCAACTCTTGTATGGCAATTATGGAAGGCGGCGAGCCGACAGTTCTTCCCAATGCGGAAGGTGCCCGGACAACTCCGTCTGTTGTCGGCTTCTCTAAAAAAGGAGAAAGACTTGTCGGACAAATCGCAAAAAGACAAGCGGTTTCCAACTCCCAAAACACTGTCCAATCTATAAAAAGACATATGGGCGACGCCAATTACCGCGTGACTCTTGGCGGAAAACCATACACTCCGCAAGAAGTCTCTTCTATGATTCTTCAAAAATTAAAAGCGGATGCTGAAGCCTACTTGGGAGAAACCATCACCCAAGCGGTCATCACCGTTCCGGCCTACTTTAACGACGCACAACGGCAAGCCACCAAAGACGCCGGAAAGATTGCGGGCCTGGAGGTCCTTCGTATCATCAACGAACCGACCGCTGCCGCATTGGCTTATGGACTGGACAAAGAAGAGGGGTCCAAAGACCAAAAAATATTGGTTTACGACTTGGGCGGCGGAACGTTTGACGTGTCCATTTTGGAACTCGGCGACGGAATCTTTGAAGTATTGGCCACCAGCGGAGACACCCGCCTCGGCGGTGACGACTTTGACAACCGCATTGTCGACCATCTTGTCGCGGAATTTAAAAAATCCCACGGCGTGGATTTGTCCAAAGACTTGGCTGCCCTTCAACGCTTAAAAGACGCGGCCGAAAAAGCCAAAATCGAACTCTCCGGCGTGACCAGTACCAACATCAATTTACCGTTCATCGCGCTTGGACCCGACGGCGACCAACTCCACATGGATGCGGACTTGACCCGGGCTCAATTCGAGAAAATGACCGCGGACTTGTTGGAAAAGACCACCGTGTCCTTAAAACAGGCCTTAGGCGACTCCAAATTATCCATTGACAAAATTGACAAAGTGATCTTAGTCGGTGGTTCCACAAGAATGCCGGCCGTTGTCGACTTGATTGAGAAATTCACGAGCAAAAAACCGTACAAAAACATTAACCCGGACGAAGCCGTCGCTGTCGGCGCCGCGATTCAAGCCGGCGTTTTGTCCGGAGAAATCAAAGATGTGCTTCTCCTCGACGTCATTCCACTCACCTTGGGAATTGAAACCCTCGGCGGCGTGTCAACCCCGCTCATTGAGAGAAACACAACCATTCCGACCAAGAAAAGCCAAATATTTTCAACGGCCGGCGACAACCAAACGTCTGTTGAAATCCACGTTCTCCAAGGAGAACGCAGTGTGGCATCCGGTAACAAAACGCTGGGAAGATTTATCCTGGACGGAATCCCGCCGGCACCGCGCGGTATTCCGCAAATTGAAGTGACCTTTGACATTGACGCCAACGGAATTTTGCATGTCGGCGCCAAGGATCTTGGAACCGGAAAGAAACAATCCATCACCATTCAAAAGCCGGGCGGATTGTCCGAAGAAGAAATTAAACGCATGGTCAAGGATGCCGAACTTCACGCCGACGAAGACCGGAAGAAGAAAGAAGAAATCGAAATCCGCAACAATGCCGAATCTTTAATTAACGCCGCCGAAAAAGCGGTGACCCAAGCCGGTGATGTTGTGGAAGTGACGGACGATCAAAAGAAAGCCGTCGAAGAAGCCGTTGCCGAACTTCGGTCTGCCTTAAACAGCGGTTCGGACGTGGAACTCATCAAGAGCAAGACGGAAAAACTGGAACAAGCTGTTTACCCGATTTCCGAAGCCATCTACAAAAAAGCATCCGAAGCCGCGCAACAACAACAAAGCGCCGGCGGAAAAGTAGAAGACACTGTCGTCGATGCCGAATATGAAGACAAAAAATAATAACAGATAATCAAAAATAATCAATAAAAAATCAATAAAAAATCCCATTGACCGATTTATAAAACCGGTTCAAAACCAACCCATTTGAAAAACCCCGAAAAACGAAAAAAATAAAGAATAAAAATAAAAAACGGCAACCCCATACGGAAAAACTCCATAAATAAACCACAAAACACACCAAAGAGGAACATTCATGACAGCTTTTCGGCAGACATGTGTGTTCCTTTTTTTATCAAAAAAATCAAAAATGCTTTTATCGGATGCTTTATATTACGGTATCTATATGTATCATTTTTATTTCATTAATTTGAATTTATTTGACTTTCATGATTAATATTCATCCATTCATCACATCCCGTTATTTATTACATTACCATTTGCTACAACCGTTTGTTACAACCGTTTGTTACAACCGTATGTTACATTACCGTATGTTACAACCGTATGTTACAACCGTATTTTACAGGACAATTCATTATCGTTATCATTCTATTCGTTTTAATTCATTGAAAAAGGATTTTTATGGCAACAAAAAGAGATTATTATGAAATTCTCGGTGTCTCAAAAGATGCATCCGAGGATGAAATTAAAAAGAAATACCGGAAATTGGCAATGGAATACCATCCGGACCGGAACGATTCTCCCGACGCGGAAGAAAAATTTAAGGAAATTTCGGAAGCGTATGCTGTCTTATCGGATACGGAAAAGCGGTCGACCTATGACAAATTCGGACATTCCGGATTTGACAACAGGTATTCGACCGAAGACATTTTCAGAGGCGCCGACTTCAGCGACTTTGGAGATATTTTCGGCGACATTTTCGGAAATATTTTTGGCGGCGGGTTTGGCGGGAACAGCCGGCGACGCGGTCCTCAAAGAGGCGGGGACCTTCAATACGACATCCGGATCTCTTTTGCCGATGCTTATGCCGGAAAAACCGTTTCCATCGACGTCCCAAAAATCATCACTTGTGACACGTGTTCCGGCTCGGGCGCAAAACCGGGAACCAGCCCGAAAACCTGTCCGGAATGCCGCGGTTCGGGAGTGGTTGCAAAAACCATGCGAACGCCGTTTGGGAATATGATTTCCCAGTCGTCATGTCCGGTTTGCGGTGGCACGGGCCAAAAAATTGAAACCCCCTGCCCGAAATGTTCCGGAAAAGGAAAAACAAAAGAGACCAAAAAGATTTCCGTGACCATTCCACCCGGCTCTGATAACGGCATGCGGATTCGCTATCCGGGAGAAGGAAATTCGGGTGATGTGGGCGCGCCGGCCGGAGATTTATATGTTGTGATTCGGGTGGACCAAGACAATTATTTCACCCGCGAAGGCGATAATGTTTACACCAACATTCACGTGAATTTTGTCCAAGCGGCTCTTGGCGCCGATGTGACGGTCAAGACCATGGGCGGCGACGTGACGATGACGATTCCAGAAGGGACACAAACCGGAAGCACTTTCCGCCTGAAAGGAAAAGGGTTCCCGCGTGTAAACAGCAAATCCGTCGGCGACCAATTCGTGACCGTGAACCTGGAAATTCCGAAAAAATTATCCAAGGAACAAAGAGAGCTTTTGGAGCAATACGCCAAAATTTCAGGCTTGCCCGCCACCTCCGGCTCTAAAGGAAAAGGAAAGAAGGACAAAGGATTCTTTGGAAAAGTCAAAGATGCTCTGGATTCCGATTAAGTCAAATAAAGATGAAAAAGAATAAAACCTTAAAAGTTTGAAAAGGGCTTGTTTGCCGGCTTTTTTTAAACTTAATTCTCTTTTTTATATTTTTTTCATTTTTTTGTATTTTTCATTTTTTCCGTTTTTTTCACTTCTTTGCTTTTTGGGGCGGCGGCGTGCGCGCGTTAGGACTGCAAATTTTTAAAGATTTGTACAAAAACGGCGGATGAATTTTGTCATGTTTTTAAATTTAAAATGGTTGCGCCGGATTATAATTTTACAGTTCGCTGCGTCTGGTGTTGACAGTTCGCTGCATCCGGTGTTGACAGTTTGCTGCGTCTGTTTTACCGCACATATCGATTCATAATGATAATCCGATTCAATCAGATGCGAGCGCATCTGATTGAATCGGGACGGTTTTCTTGGATTGGAAAAATGACAATCGTTTCTAAAATGTGCCGCCGGCTCAAAAAATGTCCTCCGGGTTTTGATTCAGTCATCGAAAATGTGTCGCCATAACGCGCACGGCGGCACCGGCACGAAAAAAAATGAGGAAAAAACCTCAATCAAGATTGATTTTATTTTCGGCAAAACCTTCCGCCACCACATGAATTTGAACCGGCGGGCGCCGGGGATCCGACACCAATTCTTTGGTCCGGACTTTAAATTCAATATCTTCTTCCCGGATTTTGTTTTCTTTCATGTATTGGATGATTTCATTTTTGGAAAAGTATTCCGCGGAACGAATCGCATCCGATTTGACGGAAAATGTCTTTTCGCCCTCCACCGTGTGGAAAATGAAATTTTTTTCATGATAACCGGTTTCATCTTCCATCGACTGCACCTCAATTTGAATTTCCACCCGCTTCGCTAATTTTCCGGCAAGGCAACCGACCGCATTTCCGACCTCATAATGGTCGGGCGCGATAATTTCCGCCTCAATGCATTCGGAGAGCTCCTCCATAAAACAACGGACGGGTGCGCCGATTAATACCACCGGAATATCAATTTTAAACCGCAAATGTTTTTTCCCAAACTCATTTACATCCGTCATCTCAAACGGATTTTTGGATAAATCTTTGTCTAAGAAAAGATCCAACTGTTCCCGGGAAAACGTGTCATCCATGAAATAAATCAATTCCCGTGCCATCGTTCGCGCAAACTTCTTTTTCAGATTTTTACAAAAATCCTCTTTGGTCATGTTCAACAAATCCGCAACCGCCTTGGCGCCGGCGGCCGACGCATCCGCATCCCATTCCATAAAGTCGCCCGTCACGTGAAGCAAATCCGTCGGGGTAAGCCCGATTACCTGAACCAGCCGCTTGTTGACCAACCGCTCGATTTGGTCAAATGGAATGTAGTCCGACTCCCACGTCAAATCACTCAAAAACCGGGGGACTTCTCCGATTTTGTTGTATGTGTCCATTTCCTCTTTTGACAAATTCACCGGCGGATATCCGCTTTTAAGAACCAGGGTTGTCGGCTGGGTAAATTCGTTGAGAAGCTGATTATGCGGCACCCAATGCTTTTGAATCGTTTCCAAAAGAGACGGATACATCAGAACCGCACGGCAAAGCGGAATAACTCGTCTCGGTCCGATTTTAAGATGAGAAAAGCGGGCGTCTAAAACGGAGGGCACATCCATCCAAATGTGGCTGTCCCCGCCCATTGCGGTTGTTTCCATTCGGATCGCACGCACTTTTGTTTTCCAGCCACCGACCGTTGCGCCCAAATCCGAAATTTTGGGGATTTTGTCCGCAATCATCGACACATCCGTACTGGTGCCCCCGACATCAATTGCGATACACGTCTCCCGCCCCGACAAAAAGGAAGCCCCAAGAACGCTTGCTGCCGGGCCTGAAAAAATCGTCTCCACCGGTTTTTCCATAACTTCGGAAAAAAGAGCGACTGCCCCGTTACATTTGAGCATGGTGGTTTTTACATCCATCCCACGGCGACCAATTTCAACCAAAATCGCATCCAAAAACTTTTTTGCGACCGGCAAAAGCGCCGCATTTAAATAAGCGGTAATTCCACGCTCATACGCCCCCAGCGCATGCGCCAGTTCATGCCCGCACACCACCGGATATCCCGTCAGCTGCCTAATTTTTTCTTTCACCCGGATTTCATGTTCCGGATTTAAAATGCTGTAAAAAGAAGAGACCGCAAACGCCGACACTTGGTCTTTGACACGAAGGACATACTTTTCCACGGCCTCCAAATCCAATTCTTCATTTTCCTTGCCGCGGTAATTGTGCCCGCCGGTCACGACTACGCAATTGTCTTTCAAAATCTCCGGAATTTTTTGAGTCCCGACCAAAATAAGCGCAACCGATGCCCCGTTTTTTTCAAGAATGGTATTGGTCGCAAAGGTTGTCGACACCGAAAGTAATTTGACTTTTTTTAAGGATTCCGGATTTAATTGATCCAAAACCGAAGAAATACCGCCGAGCGGATCCGGATAAGTCGTGAGCGCTTTTTGAGACTCAATGATGAGGCGGCCGTCCAAATCCACGATGGCCGCATCCGTATAAGTTCCGCCCGCATCAATTCCCAAACTTAAACTTGATTCCAATCTAAAACTTGATTCCAATCTAAAACCTCCAAAAATTAAAAAACCGTTTTACAAACCCTATTTTTATGATTACACATCATGCTTACGTTGTGTTTTTCACATTCCTGTTTTTCACAATCGAAAAAAACACTTTTCATCATAAACCGCCTTAAAGAAATAAAGGGTTTTTGCCCTTTTTTCTTTTTTTTCGGCGTTAAAATAAAAAAGAATTTATAAACATTGAAGCGGTTTTCATATGTATGAAAGCGTGTATTATGTGCGGCGGAACAGGCACACGCCTGCGCCCATTGACTTTTCGGCGTCCTAAGCCATCCATCCCGATTTTAAACAAGCCGTCTGTCCTTCATCTCATTGAACATTTGTCCAACGAAGGATTCAATGACATTATTTTAACGCTCGGCTACATGGGCAATGAAATTGAGGAGGAACTCGGCGACGGCAGCATGTATGGCGTCCACATCGATTACGTTTACGAAAAAGACAAACTCGGAACGGCCGGCAGTGTAAAAAACGCTCAAGACCTCATCGGCGATGAGCCGTTTATGGTCCTTGGCGGCGACCACGTCATGACGCTGAACTTGCGGGAAATGTACCGTTTCCATCAACAAAACGATGCGCTTATCACCATCGGGCTCCTGTCAATTGACGATCCGCGCGAATTTGGTATTGCCGATATGGCCATTGACAACCGAATTTTGCGGTTCTTGGAAAAACCCAAACCCGGTGAAATTTTCAGTAATTTGGCCAGCACCGGAATTTATGTGTGCAGTCCTGAAATCTTTCAGGAAATTCCCAAAAATCAAAAGTACGATTTTGCCAAGGATTTATTCCCGAAAATTTTGTCCAAAAATGAACGCATCAACGGAATTTTGGTTCGTGGAAGATGGACAGATGTCGGAAGCGCAAGCGCTTACCGTTCCGCTCAGAAGTGGATGTTGGACAGCATGTCCGAAACCATTTTGGAAGGCGACTTTGCGTCCAGCGGCAAAATCGCGGGACCCATTCGGGTCGGAACGCATGTGTCCATCGGTAAAGATTCATCGGTTGTCGGCCCCGTGATTATCGGCGAAAATACAAAAATCGGGGAGCGTGTTCTCATCGGCCCGTATTCCGTAATCGGATCCAATTGCATCATCGGAAATGATGTCAAAATTTTGGCGTCTTACGTGTTTGACGGGACAAAAATCGGCAACAAAACAACACTTTCCGGCGCGATTGTGGACAGCGACGCAAAAATCGGAGAAAATTGCAGCCTGGAAAACGGAACCATTATCGGCCCGGACGCGAAAATAAAAGACGGTGCCACCATCCATTCCGGCGTCAAATTATGGCCCGAAGTCACGATTCAAAAAGATACGCACGTGACGGAAGACGTTTTGAATGAAAAATACGACACTCAAGTCAATGGTTCATAAAAATGAAGGGGTCATAATCCTTGTTATAAAAAACAAGGATTCAGATCCTAATTTTTAGAAACCCGTTTTTTAAAAATTGAATTGCGGCCGTTTAAATCTATTTTTTAAAAATTGAATTGCGGCCGTTTAAATCTATTTTTTAAAAAAAGAGGTTTTGGAGGAATCCAAAACCATATTTTTATTTTTTAATTCCGATGGTGATTGAACCGTTTTTATTCAACCTTAATCCAAAACCACAATCTTATTTTTCGGGTAAGCTGCGACGTATTTAACCGTCATGGATTTGGATTTTCCGGCATCCAATGTCAGATTCCAAACCAATTTTCCGGTGTCTTTGTCATGTTCCGCGCCGGAAACATTGACTGCCTCAATCGTGATGGCTTTGTTGACGGAAACCGGCAACTGATCAAAAACTTCAATTTCAATCGTTTGTCCTTTTGTGTTTTTCACAGTCAGAGTCCATTCTTTGGTAATTTTGTTGTTGCCGCCCATCAAACTCTTCTCCGTCATATCTTTTCCTTTGATGCGGGTGACAATGACACCCGGATCTCTTCCCAAAGACAATTGAATAAGTTCACCGGCCCGCCGCGGGTCGATGTACGATTTGCCGACATATTTGCCTTCAAAGAAAATATTCGCATTCCCTTCCAAAAGATTGAGATCGGTCCAATCCGAAACGGACGCCACCAAAAAGACATCTTTTTCCAATTTCCGGATGCTGTAATATTTAAATTCCGCACTCAGCCGGTGAGATTTGATTTCCACCGGCTTTTCATCATAAGACGACGGAATCGTATAAAGTGCCGGCAACTCATAATCGACGCCGGTCAAATTGTTGGACGAAATCGTTTGCGGCACCTCATAAAATTCATCGGCACCGTCGATATCCTCCATGTATGAATCCGATTCTTTCATTTGTTTTAAGCAAGCGTCACCCATTTTTATTTCACTCTCCACCGGCCGATTGAAAGATTGATAAGCCGCTGTTTTTCGCAAGTCTCTAAGCGGCTCCGGCGCCGGACACGGCTGCTCAAAATCAACATACCAAGGCATCAATTCCGGCAATGTTCCCGACAGAGACGGATTTCCGGTCGACAGCACCAATTTCACGTCTTCCCAATCTTCTCCGGTTCGCTGACGCACAAAAGATTTGAATTGAAGCGTAACCGGATTTTTGATATCATCCGCCCGAATGTCATAATAAGGCGTCCAGCCGGCTTCTTTGTGGAAATAAGAAAGAGTCGCCGTTGCCGTAACGGCAGCCGGCGCAAAAATTTCGACATCCACTTCAAATTCATTCTTTTTGACCGTGCTGCTGCCGACTTCATATTCTATTTTTCGGATTTGGTCCCGCAATTCTTCCAGTTGGGGACGAAGATCGATTTTTTCATTTTCAATTTCCGTCAGCTTGGATTTGAAATAATCCATGGTTTCTTTGAGTTCATCCGCTCGAAGTCCGTTTTTGCCGGCCACCACCCGATTGATTTCCAAAAGCTCCCGCTCTTGCTCGCATACGTATATTCGGCTTTCGATTTTTCGGGTTTGAAGCTCCAAGTCTTTTTTCTTTTTGAGCAGTTCCACGATGCGTCCGGCACCCGATGCATCCGAAACAGATCGCATTTGAGGGGAAAACGATAAGATGTGACAATCATGATCGACCGCCGCCGTTACACTTTCCGTATAAATCGATTCCGAAATCCCGCCAAAAGTTATTTTATTGATTCCCGCTTCCAGTTTTAAAGTCTCGGCGCGTTTTAATTGCACGCCCGTTAAAAATACAGTCGCTTCCATGATTTTTCCAAAAACTTTGTCGTGTTTCGTGATTTGAGATTCCGTAAGTTGCATTGTGTTTTCTCCGGGATTGATTTCTTTGAAAAAATTAAAATTACGATTTTCAATTATTTAAAGTGTTATAATATATTTAATTGTTTCAACTGCTTTGGAATTTGGGGAGCCGGTCCGCGTACGCTACGACAGCAATTTTTAAAAAAAGAGTAAAAGCAAAAGGTTGTTTTTTTATATTTTTGAAAAATAATTGTGTTTGAGAGTTATGTTTTTATGTAAAGTAAAATAATTATTATTTAAAACATATTCAAACGGTTTTTTGAAAAATTGGAAGATTTTTAAAAAATCAAAAAGTGGCGCTGAGAAAAATGGTCAATTATAAAAAATTTTTCTGGATCACATTGGTCATCAGTTTGATCTCCGCCATCGCCCTCATTTTATTTACGACCGATTCCAGTACGATTGAAGCGCTGACCCAAATCCGCCCGGAATATATCCTTTTAGCATTCCTGTTTCAGATTTTGACATATTTGATTACCGCACGAAAATCCAAATTTTTGGCCCGCTCTTTGGGTTACGAAGTGCGGACGCGCACCATGCTTGAAAATGTTTTAACCGGAATTTTGCTGGCCTCTTTAACGCCGGCCGCCGTCGGCGGAGAACCGCTTCGAATTCTGCTGCTGAACAAAAAAAGTGGCGTTCCGGTCGGAAAATCCACTGCCATCATTTTTATGGAACGGTTTTTAGATACGTTTTTCATTTTTCTTTGTATCGTCCCATCCATATTTGTACTGCATGGAACGCTGGCCGGCAGCGGAGAAAACGCAAATGTTTTGGGACTGGACACACTTCTTCTCATCGGCATGATCATGCTTTTTCTTATTTTGGGCGTTTTGCTCTATGGTATTTTTCGCCCAAGCGCCGCCAAAACCGGAATCCGCCGGTTTTTGATTTTCGTCTCCAAAATCGCACCCGAGAAATACCATCCTCAAATCAACTTGTGGATTGTGTCCTCCGAAAACGAAGTCGACTTGTTCCATTCCAGTTTTGAACGGTTTGTCTCCGCCGGAAAAATTAGTTTTCTTGTCTCTGTCTTTTACACTTTTCTCTATTGGGCGGTACGTTTCACAATTCTTTGGCTGATTCTGGCCGGCCTTAACATTCATCCCACCACACCCGAAATACTTCTTTTGTACGCGTCCCAGGTAGTCTTGGCAATTATTATGGTGGTTCCGGCAACCCCGGGCGCCAGCGGAATTGCTGAAATCGGAGCTTTTTCCCTATTTTCCCTCTTCGTTCCGGCACCACTGGTCGGCATCGCCGTCATTGCCTGGCGTGCGATTACCTACTATGTCAATATCATTGCCGGATCAATCGCCGGACTGAAAGTGGTCCGCCAATACGATACGAACGGCAAACACTAAAAGAAGGCCGGACAGGCAGCACAAAATGCTTTGAAGCTGTCTTTAAAATTCGGATTTGGATGAAAAATATTGAATTAACTTTATATAAAGTCAAACGTAATTAGGAATCCGTCGTTTAAAATTCGTTATTTGGATTGGAAAATAAATTTATTTTCGGATTGAAATTTATTTTCGGATTGAAATTTATTTGTTTTTGGATTGAAATGATTTGTTTTTGGATTGAAATTATTTGATGATGGTGTTTTTTCATATGTTTATCAATAAGAATTGTGTCGGGTGCAGCCAATGTATGGCGTTTTGTAAATACGGGGCCATTTCCGTCTTTGGAAAAGCATCCATTTCCGAAAAGTGTGTTAACTGCCGTTTTTGCGTGTCTTACTGTCCGATGAAAGCAATTGAGCCGCACGCGAAAGGAGGAATTAAAAATGAATGAATCCAGACCATCTGAACAATTCCAACAATTCCAACAATTCCAACAATCCAACGCATCACGGCTCACTGCGGTTGTTATTGGTGCGGGTCTTGGCGGCCTGTTGACGGCAGCGCAACTGTCTTTGAAGGGATACAAAGTCACCGTCCTGGAAAGACTTTCCATTATCGGCGGCCGATTTATGAACATTGAATATCAAGGCTACCAGCTTTCCACCGGCGCGCTTCACATGCTTCCGCACGGAAACCGCGGACCACTTGCCCAAATGCTGCAAAAACTGGGTGCGAATGTCACCGTCATTCCGTCTGTCCCGATGGCCACCGTCCGCATCCCCAAAAACGTTGCGGAAACGGATTACAAAAACGGATTTATGGACATCCCGCACGTTGAATTTAAGAAACATTTGGCCGCCAAAAATAAAATGATGATGGTGCTGCTGACCCTCGGATATAAAATCAAGCTCATCCGACCCAAAGAAGCCCGTTTCAAATCGTGGTATTCCCGCTACATTCAGGATGACCGGATTGACCGCTGCGCCGACTCTTTTTCCGGCTGGGCGCTGAGCACCACCGCCGATGAAGTGACGACGGAAGAAATGTTTGCGATTTTTGACAATGTTTACAAATATGGCGGCCCCGGAATTGTTGTCGGCGGCTGCAAATCAATTATTGATGAATTGGTCCGAATAATTGAAGAAAACGGCGGAAGCGTCCAGCCCAAAAAAGAAGTCACCGGACTCCTCATGCAAGAGGGGGTTTGTACCTGCGTTTTGGCGGGCGGCGAAGAATTTCATGCGGATTTGGTGGTCAGCGACATCGGACATAAAGAAACAATGGAAATTTGCGGCTCCGACGTGGAAAAATTAGACGGATACGCTGCTTATGCGGAAAAATTAAAAGCGGTCAATCCATCAGCCGGATTAAAAATTTGTTTTGCGATTGATGAGCCGCTCATTGAACATGGCGGCATTTTATTGACGCCGTACACCCGCCGGATTAACGGCATGAACGAAGTAACAAACGCCGACCCGAATTTGGCGCCGCCCGGCAAGCATTTGATTATGGCGCACCAGCGGACCGCCTTGGACCGCTTGGATTTCATTGAAGAAGAAATCGACTTGGGTCTTGAGGATTTAAAAGATTTGTTCCCGGGCAAAAAACCGGAAATTTTAATGATTCAGGTTCACCATGGAAGGTGGCCGGTCAATCGTGCTTTTTCGGGACAGGACTTTGGAAACAAAACCCCGGTTTCCAACCTTTTCATTGTCGGTGACGGCGCCAAAGGCCGCGGCGGAATTGAAGTGGAAGGAATCGCGCTTGGTGTTGAAAATGCCATGTCTGATATTGCGGAATGGGAAAAATCGCAGAAAAAATAACGGCTGCAGCAAATGAAATGAAAGTCAGGATGATTTCGGTAAAATGTCAACTGGCATGCCCATAATTACGTTTTCGAAAAATGTGTTCATTCCGGTCACCAATGTGTGCCGGAATCAATGCGCTTACTGCGGTTTTTGGCGGGCGCCCGATCATCCCGGTGCTTCTCTTTTAACGGAAGAAGAAATCCTTCCCATCTTTCAAAACGGTGTTTTAAACGGCTGCACCGAAGCACTTTTTACATTTGGGGAATATCCGGAAACCCATCCTTTTTTTCAAAAACAGTTAAATGCGATGGGTTTTGAGTCCATTGTCGATTATGTGGCACATTTATCAGAACTGGCAATCGATTGCGGAATTTTGCCGCATACCAATGGTGGCGCACTCACCCGAAAAGATTTGGAAAAACTCGCGCCGCTTAATGCCAGCATGGGATTGATGCTTGAAACAACGGCCGACGTTCCTGCCCACAAAAACTGTCCGGGAAAAGACCCAAAGGTTCGCTTGGATATGATAAATAATGCGGGAATTTTAGGCATCCCAATGACGACCGGCATTTTGGTCGGAATCGGCGAAACAAAAGCGGATCGTGTGGACTCGCTGGAACAAATCGCAAAATTTCATCACAAATACGGGCACATTCAAGAAGTGATTGTCCAAAATTATTCTCCAAAACCGGGACAAAACGATGGGAATAGGTTTGGTCTTTGTCCGCCGTCCAAAGAAGAAATGGTTGAAACGATTTGCGCGGCCCGAAAAATTTTGCCGGCGGATGTCGCGGTTCAAGTCGCGCCCAATTTAATTGCGCCGTTGGATTTGATAAAATACGGTGTTTCAGATTTGGGCGGCATTTCTCCGGTGACAAAAGATTACATCAACCCGGAAGCGCCTTGGCCGAAAATCGAAATGCTTCAGACTCTTCTGAATGAGAACGGATATGAATTTCGGGAACGTCTGCCGGTTTATCCGCATTTTGTTTTAAAGGAAAAATATGGAATACGTACCAAGCCGCTGATATTAAAATTGGTGGATGAAAACGGATACAGAAAAGGCGATTGACATCGATGGCGAATAAATCCGGCATCTATTCTTATTTTTTCGACAAAATTTCAACATTTGTCCCGCTATTTTCCAACATATTTTGATTTTTCTGTCGATTCTTTCTGTCGATTCTTTCTGTCGATTCTTTCTGTCCCGCTTCTTTTTTATTACTTTCACACCGCACGGGTGAGGACTTTATAACTTCTTTTCGTTAAAGTCTGTTGAGGCTGTAAATTATGGACGTAGAAACGGTTATTTTGATTTTACTGGGATTTTTGTGTATTCTCTTGCTTGTGAATATTTTGCTGACAATCCGAAACAAAAGCCAAAGCGGTAAACCTTATTTTAAGGATGGGCATTCCTTGGATATTTTGAAAAATTCAATTTCCGATGCCATCTCTTCAGATTTTCGGGAAGAAAGCGGTCGCCTGCGCGATGATGTCGGGCGGGACATTTTTCGGATGGATGCGCATATCCGGGAAGATTTAGCGGCCGTTCGGGAGGAACTTGGGGCGGCGCTTCAAAAAAACCGTATCGAAATGATGGAAACTCTGCGTGCGTATGGGGAAATGCAGGATCGGAAATTTCAAATGCAAGACGCCCGGGGGGCTGAACAAATCGCCGGCCTCAACAAAACCATGGAAGAACGCTTAGATAAAATTCGGGATCTGACGGAACAAAAAATTACGCAACTTCAAGAATCCAACGCCAAAAAATTGGATGAGATGAAATGCGTGGTTGATGAAAAATTACAAGAAAGCGTGGAGAAGCGATTTAATGAATCGTTTAAAGGGATCAGCGGGCGTCTCGATGAAGTCTTTAAAGGGCTTGGGGAAATGCAAAACCTGGCAGCCGGCGTTGGAGATTTAAAACGGGTCTTAACCAACGTCAAAACCCGGGGAACGTTTGGAGAAATCCAGCTCGGTGCCCTTTTGGAACAATTCCTCGCCCCGGAACAATACACAAAAAACGCGACCACTCAGCCCAAAACCTCTGAAAGGGTTGAATATGTCATCCGTCTTCCCGGGAGAGAGAAAAATGAAAACGAGCCGGTTCTTCTGGCGATTGATTCCAAATTCCCGGTTGAGGATTACCAGCGGCTGTTGGATGCTTATGAAAATTGTCCGGATGACATTGAATATTATGCCAAGCAGATTGAAAATGCGGTGAAGAAAAATGCGAAGGATATCCGGGACAAATATATCAACCCGCCGTACACAACGGATTTTGCGATTATGTTTATCCCGACCGAAGGACTTTACGCCGAAATTCTCCGGCGGCCGGGACTTTTTGAAAACCTGCAAAGAGATTACCGAGTGACAGTTACGGGACCGACGACCTTGGTTGCGTTTTTAAACAGCCTTCAAATGGGATTTCAGACTCTTGCCGTTGAAAAAAGAACAGGGGAAGTTTGGAAACTTCTCGGCGCCGTTAAAACTGAATTTAGCAAATTCGGCATCTTGATTGAAAAAACCCGGACAAAACTCGATGAAGCCGCCCGTGTGTTAGATGACGCGGACTCTAAAACCCGAAATATTTCCAAAAAACTCCAAAAGATTCAGGAGTTACCGCAAGAAGAAACCACCTTTCTTCTTGGAAATTCGGAAAGGGATGGATGATATTTGAAAAAAAAGTTAGAAAAACCAACTCCGGCTTTTGTTCAATTGAAAAAACCGGCACCATGACGTTCATGCATGCCGCCGCCTGAAAAAAACAAATTAACAAAAAAAAGAGATAAATGAAAAAAAAATGAAAAGAATGAAGAAAAATGAAGAAAAGTGAACGGACACTTTTGTTGAAATATCTGCAAAATTTGCCGCAATAACGCGCGCGTAGGCCGCCTGTGAAACAAACAATAATTAATAAATCAATAAAAACGAGAAGAATAGAATGATAAAACCCGCAATTTTTCAATCGCGGATAAAAATCATTTCTTTTTAGAAATCATCCACACGGCACTGTTTGCGGCAGCATTTTTCTCCCGGAATGTCGACCGGATATTGTTCGGTCACGCATCCGAGGCAGAGCCGGCTTTTATCGATTCCGATCGCTTTGACCAAGCCGTCGATGCTGAGGTAACCAATGGAATCCGCATTCACAGCCGCACAAACGCCTTCAATCGTTTTGTGAACCGCGATTAATTCGTCCCGGGTCGGCATGTCAATTCCAAGATAGCACGGACCGATAATCGGCGGACTCGCCACCCGGAGATGAACTTCTTTGGCGCCGGCTTTTTTAATCATGTCAATAATCCGGCGCGATGTTGTTCCCCGGACAACGCTGTCGTCCACCAAAACAACGCTTTGGTCTTTTAAATTATCGTTAATCGTATTCATTTTCAACCGGACGGCCATTTCCCGCATTTCCTGGGACGGCAGAATAAAAGTGCGGCCAATATAACGGTTTTTCATCAAACCTTCCAGATATTTAATTTTGGATTCGCGGGCATAACCAATCGCAGCCGCAATTCCGGAGTCGGGAACCGGCGAGATGATGTCCGCGTCGGCCGGATGTTCAAGCGCAAGCTGCTTTCCGATTCGTTCCCGGGCGGCATAGACCAGCTGGCCGTCAATGGTAGAATCGGGACGGGCCAAATAAATAAACTCAAAAATGCAGTGGGCAGCAACGTCTTCTTTGTTGGTCGGATAACTTTCCACTTTGCCTTCTTTTGTGAACGCCAGAATTTCGCCGCTTTTGATGTCACGGATAAATTTACCGTTGATGGTATCTAAGGCAACACTTTCCGAAACAACCGCGTACCCGCCATCGATTTCCCCGTAACAAAGCGGCTTAATGCCAAACGGATCACGAACAGCATACAGGTCACCGTTAATCATAATCACCAAAGAATAAGAACCGTTGAGCTGCCGCATGACATTTTTAATGGCGTCGACAGCATTGTGTTTTAATAATTCCTTCACCAGCAAAAGAGCAATGACTTCAACATCCAAATCGGTTGTAAAAATGCGGCCTTCCGATTCCAGTTGATCTTTTAAAAAAGCGCCGTTGACCAAACTTCCGTTATGTGCCAAGGCAATGGTACCGCGTTTGAAATTTAAAACGAAGGGCTGGCAATTTTCAATGTTGTGTGTTCCTTTGGTTGCGTTTCGGACATGCCCCACCCCGACATAGCCGACCATGTCTTGAATCGTTTGTTTGGAATAGGCTTCGGACACCAGACCCATTCGTTTGAGAGATTTGGATTTGGAGCCGTCAAAAACAACAATTCCCGTCGAATCTTGACCGCGATGCTGAAGGGCGTAAAGCGCATAATACAACTTAAACGCCACAATATTTGTCGGCGGCGCGGGGTCATGTAAAATAGCGCCCGCAACACCACATTCTTCTTTCAAGGAGTACCACCCGGAAATGATTTTTAATTCATTTTAAGTAGGAGAATTTATCCGTTGAGAAAATGAGTTTTTAAATTTCCACCGCTCATATGGTTTGACGCCAAAAAATGACGGTTTCATATGTTTTCTTGTGGTTTCTCATTGGATGACGATTCCGATTTTGACGGTTCCAAAGACTACGATTGGACTCGTTTTTCAAGATAATAATAATGAAACGGCATCTTTCACGATGGAATGTTATGCCTATAGATGAATAATATTTTGTCCTATTTTAATTTAATTTTCACTAATGTTCGATAAGCATTTCCTCAAAAAATACTTAACGATTTCGCACGGAAGAAAATTTTCAATCCGTCCAAAAGGGTCAAAAAAATAAAATGAAAAGGGTGTTGAGTTTTGTTTTTAATAAACGGCGGAAAATAAACAAAAAAGAGGGATAATTTTTTTGAATTAAAGAAAAAAGATTGAACCCGCCGGATTTATCACGAACGAATATGTTTGATGGTTGCCGCCTATGAAATCATGTCAAAAACAGAAAATCATGTCAAAAAGAAACCATTTAAAAAAGAAGAACTCTTTCAAAAATATATATTAAAAAAGTATGGATGTTTCTCAATTCTAAAAAAAGCGCATGAAAAATTCATGCGCAAATAGATTGAAATTTGAAATTTAAAATTTTTAATTTGAAATTAAAATTTGAAATTAAAAATTGAAACGGAAAAAATGCAATCCACAAAAACGGCAATATTAGCCGCCGTTTAAGTTACACTTTCTGACCCATTTGTAATCTCTGAGTTTGGCCGATCTGCCAAAACCGCATGCAACACATTGTTTTGTGCTGATGTTAAATGAAGTGCTGCCGCATCTTCTGCATCTCATGTGCGTACGTTTTTGTCTCTGACCCATGGAGGGCGTTCCTTTAACCATTTATTTCACCTGTTATTCATTATTAAATGTAAAATTGATCTTGAAAATTTGAATTGATAAATTGAATTCTAATATTTAAATGAATTGATTTAAAATTTAGGGAGACACATAAACAATATTGTCGCCGCGGACAATCAAACTGGAGTATTTCTTGACACAGACGCCTTCTTTTAATTCTTCCGCATTGTCAAGGACAAGATTCATGTGAATGTCATATCCTTTTAATTCTCCACGAAACTCACGGCCGCCTTTTAAGCGGGCAATGACCGGCTTGTTTAAAGCGTCATTCAAAACATCAAGAGGTCTGCTTGTCATACTTTTTGCCTCGATAAATTCAATAATTGAACGATTGACTAAAAATTGATGATATATTTATGATTTAGAAAAAGGGGTAAACATCAGGATTCATGCTATTTCATGCCATTCATCCTATAAATCCCTTCTGAATTTCAAAAATATTCGTCAAAATAGAATCTGTGTAACAAACAAATGAAGATATTTAAACGTATCTCAAAAAGGATTGCGTTGATGCCCCAAGTTGCATGCGTCTCACCATCATTCTTCCAATTTTTCACAAATGACTTTTATTTTCAGTGCCGCGTCGACCGCATCCGTTCCAAACACCCGGATGATCGCTTCTTTTCCAACGCCGCCCGTATCATAAATGATATCCGGGACAAGACCATTATTTTTAGAAATCGCACTGACCGAGCCCCATTCTTCTTTTCGAACATAATTTTTCGGCTCATCTTCCCGCTTAAACATGTAAGAACTAAAACCGGCTTTGTGCGACGCTTCTAAAATGAGCGGAGAATATTTCAGATTAATACACGCCCGAATTCCGGGATCGAATTTTTGGGCGGCATCCACCGCTTTCATCAAATGAAGGCCGGAGCCAAACACCGGAAAGCCGATGGCGGACATTGTCCAACCCGTTCCCTTTTTATCCCGGACTTTGTGAATCCGGCCCGGAAAAGCGGCGCCGGTGGAGAGAAATGTCCCAAAGGAATCCGAATCGCACAAAACAAACGGATGCGAATCCGACGGATACGCACCGGCCGCGTAATAAGTTTCATCGCTTGTGTTTCGGTAAATATCCGGAACCGACATCGCGATATTGGAGCCGACTTCCGGAATCAGGGTCGGAAAACCCGGATTATCTTTAAGAAGATCGTAAGCGGAGAGAATATTTTCAATGACCGCCGCACGTTCCCGTTTTAAATTAAACAGGCCGGATTGGCTGACCGGAGAAACCCCGTTTCCGATTTTTTCAGAATAAGAAATCGAATCGGTGACAAACTTTTTGGTCAGCCGGCAGGCCGCAACAAAAGAATAGCCGCGCGACAGGTAGGAAATCAACGCCGCCGAAAAAGTACATCCTGTTCCATGTGTGCCGCCGCCGATAAATTTTCCTTCCAAAATAAAGTGAGATCCGGTTTCGGATTCATAAATGATATCGGACGCGTCCAAATGACCACCGGTCACCACGACATATTTGACACCCGTTTTCGCAATTTCCGCCGCCGCCGCAAGAGCGTCTTCCGGCGTTTGAATCGAGATTCCCGATAAAATTTCGGCTTCAAAAACATTTGGCGTGACCGCATACGAAACCGGAAGAAGCGTTTTTTTAAGCCATGAAACCGCATCTTTTTGAAGAAGGCTTCCGCCGGCTTCCGCCGCCATCACCGGGTCGACGACCAGCATGATTTTATTTTCCACCACTTTTTTGGTGACAAATTTCACAATTTCAGATGAGGACAGCATGCCGGTTTTGGCGTAAGAGACCGTCATGTCCGAGCAAACCGCATCAAATTGAGACTCAATCGAGTGAACCGGAATGTCAAAAACCGATTTGACCCCGGTCGTATTTTGGGAGGTGACCGAAACAATCACACATGCTCCGTGGACCCCAAGCGCCGAAAACGTTTTGATATCCGCTTGAATGCCGGCTCCGCCGCCGGAATCGCTCCCGGCAATTGTCATAACAACCTTTTTTTTCATGAAAATCCCCGACAAACTTTGAAAAAATAAAATTAGAAGAAAAATTGAAAATAATTTGAATTGAGGTAATTGAATTGAGATAATTTGAATTGAGATAATTTGAATTGAGATAATTTGAATTGAGATAATTTGAATTGAGGTAATTTGAATTGAGGTAATTTGAATAATTTAAAATTGAAGATAATTAAATTGAAGTAATAAAGATAATTGGATGATTCTAAGAGAATCACGAACTATAAGAATTCTTCCAACCGATTTGTATTTATTTAAAATTATATTTCGGAATCAATGTGTGTTACATGATTTTTTTAGAAATAATATTTTGAATTGATGTTTTTACATCTATTGTTTGGATTTTTGCTGTTTTACGTCTATCGTTTGGATTCTTGCTGTTTTTGATTTAGTCTAATTTTTTTGTCATGTATGTCCCGTCAAACACATATCCGTATTTCCGATAATATTCCCGGACACCGATTCCGCTGATGACGGATATTTTAGAATATCCCGCGTCTTTTGCCGTGTCTTCCGCCGATTGAAGCAGTTCGCGTCCGTATCCGCGGTGCTGCCACGCTTTTTTGGATTTTAAGAGTTGATCATTTGCGTTTTCTCCGACCGGCGTGAGTGAACCGTAAACATGAAGTTCCCGTATCAGTGCCGCGTTTTTTAGTTCCGGGCGGTGCGGCGACTTAGGAAACCGCAGCCGGATAAATCCGATGAGGACATCCGCGGTGAGGTCTTCAAAGGAAATAAAATGCTCCATCCCGCCGCAAGCTTCATATTTCTCGTCCAGCAATTCGATATTTTCGGGCAGAGGCGGATTTCCTTTAAGCATGTTGTGACCGACTTCCCTGCAGCGGATGCATTTGCACTTTTTTCCGCGCGCATGAAGTTGCTCCTCCGCCAGCTGCCGCACATTGCTTTTTTGGATGCCGGCCAGAATTTGGTCGGCCGGAATGTCACGCTGAATCCGTTGAAGGCGCGTCCATTTAGGAAGCAGTTCCTTAATTTGGGAAATGAGTTTTGGACCCGCCTTGTCGTCCAGAGGCACATAGCTGCCATTTTGCCACATATCGCACAATTTGGTTCCTTGCGTCACCAAAGTCGGATAAATTTTAATGTAGTCCGGCCGAAAAGCCGGATCGGAAAAGAGTTTTTTAAACCCTTCCACATCCCTCTCCGGGTCGGTATCAAAAAGCCCGGGCATCATATGAAACCCGACTTTAAAAGCGCTGTCCCGAAGGCGTCGGTTGGCTTCTTTTGTTTCCTCCACCGTGTGCCCGCGATTCATTTTTTCAAGAACGTCTTCAAAAACACTTTGAGCCCCAAGTTCCACCTTGGTGCCGCCGATTTTTAAGAATTCGTCAATATGTTCTTCTTTCGCCCAATCGGGGCGGGTTTCCAAAGTCATTCCGACATTGCGGACGCTTGCGGTTTCATTGGCTTTTTGAACTTCTTCCAGAGAAATATAGGAATAAACGGAGCCGTCCGGCATCGGAATGTTGATTTTTTGTGCCATTTCCCGCCACGCCGTAATTTTGCCGCCGGAGTTGAAATTTAGATGGGACGCATTTGCCACTGACGTATTCGTATTTGCTGCATTAGTGCCCACCACATTTTTGCTTACCGCATTTGTATTTGCCGCTTCAGCCGTTCCTTTTGCCGAAATTTGCCCATCGTGATCGTTCATCGCTTCTAAGCATCTTTGAACAAACCATTCCTGATAATCCAGCGTTCGGGCAGAAAATGTGCCACCCATCACGATAAGTTCCGCTTTGGTCACGTCATGCCCAATCGTTGCCAGCTGATTGAGGCGGGAGCTGACTTGAAAATAAGGGTCGAAATGAAAATCAAAAGCACGCATCGCTGCCGGCTCTTTTCCCATGTAACTTTGCGGGGAGTGAAAATCAGAATCGGGCCCACCGGGGCATGGAATACACTGGCCGTGCGGGCAAGGCGCGGGAGATGTCATGGCCGCCAAAACGGCAACGCCGGAAATTGTCCGGACCGGTTTTCGCTGGAGAACGTCGCGGACCGCTTTTTGTTCGGCCGGGGTTCCCCGAAGAATAATGTCGCCATTGCTGGGAAGCGTTTTGAGATGATACGTTTTGCAGACACTCTTTTTGGCTTTCATGAGGTCGTTTTCCGTCTTAATTTCTCCCAAAAGGACGGCTTGCAAGACCTCTACGCAAGCTTTGTTAAACCGCTCATCCGATTCATTATATTCAGAATAACTCATTTTTTTCCCGATTCTCTTTTTTTTCGATTCTCTTTTTTTTCGATTCTCTTTTTTTTCGATTCTCTTTTTTTCTAGTTTCTCTTTTTTAGTTTTTATTTTTCGTTTCGAAAATAAGCAAATTTCATAAATAAATATATAAGTTCTGTCACTTTAAAAGAAGGAAATGAAAAAAGTAAACAATTAAAATTATCGGAGTCTAAAAAATGAAATTCGGGATTGAATTTGTTCCAAACGAGCCGGTTGCGCATTTGTCTTCTTACGCGAAAATTGCCGAAAATGCCGGTTTTGACTTTGTTTGGGTAACCGACCATTCCAACAACAGGGACGTGTACGCAACGCTTGCCGCCATTTCCCTGGCGACCCAACGCATTTTTGTCGGCGCCGGCGTGACCAATCCCTACACTCGAAACCCGGCCGTGACGGCATCTGCGATTGCCACCATTTATGAAATTTCGGGCGGGCGGGCGGTTCTTGGAATCGGTCCCGGCGACAAGTCCACATTTGAAACGCTGGGAATTTCGGGAGACAAGCCGCTCACCGCCATTCGGGAATGTGTCTCAGTCTTTTCGGATTTGTTTTTGGGAAAAACCGTCTCATTTGACGGGGAAATGGTCTCTTTGAAAGGCGCCCGGATTGATTTTGCTAAAAAAATGATGGAAAATTTACCGGCTTTATCAACTTCGCCGGTTGCGCAAGTTTCGCAGATTTCATCGGTTTTGCCAAATTCACCGAGCTCTTCAACTTCGTCAATTCCGGTTTATGTCGGTGCCCAGGGGCCAAAAATGCTGGAAATGGCCGGCGAGGTTGCCGCCGGTGTTTTAATTAACGCGTCACATCCGGATGATTTTAAAGCAGCTTTGCCACTGATTGAAAACGGCTCAAAAAAAGCGAACCGGAATTTAAAAGACATCGACATTGCCGCATATACATGCTTTTCAATGGACGATGATTCCGAAGCCGCCATAAAAAAAGCGGCGCCTGTTGTCGCATTTATTGTCGTGGGCGCGCCGGATTTGATTCTTGTCCGGCACGGCATTAACCCTGAAATTAAAAAAGAATTGGCGGCGGAGATTTCCAAAAGCAATTTCAAAGCTCTTGGCGGTCTTGTTTCCGACAAAATGATAGATAAATTCGCAATTGCCGGAGACGCCGGTTTTTGCGAAAAACGTATGAAAGAGCTCGAAAAATCCGGTGTTACTCAAATTGTGGTCGGGTCCCCCATCGGAGCCGACAAAGAAAAAACAATTTCCGGCATCGGAGAAATCATACGGGACTTTTAAATAATTATAAATGTTTTTAAATCCACACTTTCAAATTCAAATACTTTCAAATTCAAATTAAACTCAAATCAAGTTAATTAAACTCGAATCAAATCAAATTAAAAGCATAAAAATGAGCAGGGAACAAAATGAAGCGTGCGTTTTATGTCGGCCGGTTTCAGCCGTACCATCTCGGTCATGACAAAATTATCAAAATGATCGCGAACGATATCGATGAACTCGTCATCGGAATCGGAAGCGCTCAAAAAAGCCACAGCGTGACGGATCCGTTTACGGCCGGCGAGCGGGTGGAAATGGTGAAAAAAGCCTTGGAAGACTTTCCCATTCGAACGTACATCATCCCGCTTCAGGATATGGAATTTAATTCGCTGTGGGTGTCCCACGTCAAATCCATGTCGCCCAAATTTGATGTCGCGTATTCCAACAACCCGCTGGTTGTCCAATTGTTTACGGAAGCCGGCATTGAGGTGCGCCGCCCGCCGATGCACGAGCGGGACAAATATTCAGGAACAGCGATTCGAAAACTCATGATTCACGGCGCGCGCCAAGACTGGGAAGATTTGATCCCAAAAACAGTCATGGAAGTCATTGACGAAGTGAACGGCATTTGCCGCATCAAACGCGTGGCCGGAAATGACCACAAGTAATTTTTATCGTTTTTATTTATTCTTCTTGGGTGGCAGCGTGCGCGCGTTATGGCACCCAATTTTTAAATATTCAACAAAAGAAAGGGGCCGGCTTTTTTTAAAAAAATAAATTTTGAGGTTTGTTGAAATATTACAATTTGATGCCATTCGTGTACAGTTTCCTAATATCGTTTTTCGAGTTAATCCACCAAACCGCTCCAATCGTTTTTCCCGGGAATGTATTTCATCAAAACCGGGTGCGTTTCATCGAGCGCGTCATCGTAATCTCCTTCATAAACCACCACGCCTTCTTCTTCAATAACGGAGATGGTTCCGGCCAATTCCGCAAGCGGAATGTCTTCCAAATCTTGACCGGAGATGTTTTTGACATCCTGACGGGATTTTGCGGCAAAACCGGATGAAACAACCGGCTGAGCCGGATTGGAATCGGATATATTTTGCTTTTTGCTTTTACATTTGCATTTGTTTTTCTCATTCATTTGGGAAACAAACGACCGGAATTTTAAAAATTCATCTTCGTAAAGCGCATGAATCAATTCTTTCACGCAAGAGACCGTGTCGCTGATTTTTTGAGACGAATTGTCAATTTCATAGACGCGCCGGCAATAATCAAAACAGTCACATAAAATAATGTCGATCGCTTCCGATAAAACATTTTCCTGGACTTTTTTTTCGGAATAGCCGCGGCCGTCTAATCTCTCTTTGAGAACCGCCGGATGGGAACGCAACACAACCGCCAAATCACACAGGCAGTGCGCCAAATGGCTTTCGACAAGCAGAACCGGTAAATTTTTTGGCTGTTTCGTATGTTGAATAAATTCATCATCAGACAAGCTCATATTTTGGATTTTATTCTCAAAATCGTGACGCTTTTCCTTTTGATATTCAAAAAAAGATTCTTCCAAAGAATCCATATCCACAATGTTGCAATCCCGTTCGTCATCTCTTTCCACCGGAATTTTGCAGGAGCAAATGAATTCCGTTAAATGAAGAACTTGATAGCCTTCCGCCTCCAAAAGCTTGGCCACTTGTGTTTTTCCGGTTCCGGGCGTTCCGGTCAGGGCGATTGTTAAAAACGGCGGAAATGAACTATGAAACATGAATGACGCTCCGTAATGAAAGAATGACAATAATGGCGAAACAATAATGGTGAAATGACAAGGACGAAACAATAATGGTGAAACAATAACGATGGAAATCACATGAAAGGAAATGGGTCCGAATTTTTTGGAACTGAAAAAAAATGGAACCAGAATCCATAATGATTACGATAATTAACTATAATGATAATAATAGTTAATGATAACTGCATCATGAATGAATGCAGATGGTAACATTGAAAAACCAAGCAATTCAACAAAAAGACAACTTAAAGAAATAAAATTGTCTTGAATTGGATTTTTCAATAAATAAATTTGAGAACTTTTTCGTATGTTATACGAAAATATTATTTGTAGTTTTTCATCCAAAAAATAATATATATAATTTTATAAAATATTAGTTTGCGGCAAATGAAAAAAATAAAATCCTTGCCGCAAGAGAATATTTCAATTAATGAAAGGCTCGAGATTTATTGTGTTCAATTTCATATGCGCGGACAGCATTAGGTGCCCCGACCAGCAATTTCTTAATCCGGTTGTAAACGCTTGGGGATTTTTCCGGGTCAATCGACTCGGCAATTTCATCCAAAGCGGTGACAAGCGGAACATGATATTGGATTTCCATTTTATCAATCGCGGAAAACGCATTGAGAAGACCAACCGTGCTGTATTCGTTGATTGAGGCCATCCGAATGATTGTGCTTTTAAGAAACTCCAATCCTTCCGGCGTTTGAAGCGAATATTTCCGGTTCCGCGCAAACGTTCCGTAAAGTGCCCGCTGATCATTCGCCTGCTCAATTCTAAAAGCCGGATCTTTTTCAATCAACTGAACCATGTCCAGACAGTCCGGCGAATCCGTACCGGCAACCGTTGCCAAAAAGGATTCCCAGGCGACCAGATCTTTTTTGCATTCTTCCATGTAAATAAAAGTCAGCTCTTTTTTCTCCGGCGCCGAACTGTTCAGCCAAGCCGAAAACGCAACAAGCCGATCAGTCGCGTTTGTCGCGGTCAAAAATTGCCGCTTGATATGACCATGAATTTCCGGTGTGTCCAGCGTGGAAAGAAGCCGAAGTGCATTGTTTTTAACCTGACGCCGTTTAATCTGCTCCCCTTTAAGGCGCAAAGATCCACGAACGGAATACAACTTTTCGTCTTCCGGATCGGCCGGGTCGAAATATTCCTCATAAATAATTTTAAGAGAGATCTCATGACGCTTTGCGATTTCGTTTTGGATTTGCCGCCGGACTTCAAAGAGCCGGTCGTACCGGTGGGCAAATTCTTCATTATCGGTTGACTCAAAAATTGTCAAGAAAAGACCGCCCGTTTTATTCAAAAGCGTGTGGTCGCACAAAAGTTCGTGATACAAATCCGCATATTCACAGGACGGCGTGCTGTCCGGATTTTTAAGCAGCCGTTCTTTTTCACGGTCGGTCAGCGTATTAAATGCCAAAAACCGGCTGACAATATCTTTGTCTTTGCGGGCTTGCATCATGAGTTCTTTTTGGTCGGCCTGCGTGACAATTTTTCCGTAAAACGAGCCGCCCCGATTCAGCGACACAAACGCGGGTTCCTCCACCGTTAAAACCACTTCTTCTTCCTCATTTTGAATCAGAATAATGTCTTCGTAAATGATTTTTCCTTTCCGATCGGCGAGCGCGAAGGAAAACGGAAAAATCCAGGGACGTTTCGAGAGGGGCAGGGCTTGCTTGAGTTTCAGGCGGAATTCCGACTTTTTGGCGTCGTAGATTTTGGTCACAAACAAAATCGGATAACCGGTTTGATGAAGCCAGACGTTCGCCATTTTAGATAAATCTTTTTTGGACGCGAATTCCATTTCATGAATCCAATCATAGGTGCGTGCGTTTTTATGGCTGAATTTCCGGTGGTAAGCATGCAGCGCATGAGCAAACGTTTCTTTTCCAATCCACGTTTCCACCATCCGGACAAATTCGGGTGCTTTGACATAGGTGACGGAGGTGATTAAATCGTTGGGGTCGTTAAACCCGTCCGGCAGAATCGGCATGGAGGCGGCGCCGGAATCCAAAGCAAATGTTCCGGAAACGGGCGCGTACAAATCAATAATCGTTTGAAGTCGGGTGTAATCGTCCCCGAAAAAATATGCGTGAAACGCGTTTTCGATGTGAACCGTGACGGCTTCGTTGAGCCAAATCTCAAACGGGCTGTTTCCCGTCACTTCTGAGCCGTTGATGTTGTGGTAATATTCATGGGCTTTGACGTCGGCCATGTATTCAAAGGAGGCATCGGTCATGTTTTTAGACGGCATGATCCGGTTGGTGGTAATGGTCGTGTTGCCGACGTTTTCCATGCCGCCGAAATCCGAATTTTGCATGCCGATTTCACGGTAGACGGTTCCGGTGTATTTGTAGCCGAACGTAAGCCCGTCGGAAAGCAAATCGATTTTTTCCCGAATCGCATTTAAATTGTTCATGGTTTTGTTGACGTTTTCCAAAAGAACGTTGGCGGAATTAAGATTGTGTTTGAGTTGGTCCCGCAGTTTGGTGAGTTCGAAAATTTGCCGTTTTTTGTCCAAATGCTTTTGGCTTTCGGGTCCGGTAAACAGGTAAATCCACATGACGGCGTCATGCAAAATATCCAGGGATTGTGTCGCCGCATTTTTATCGGAGCCGGGCGGCACCAAAAGTTCCAATTCAAAACAAGATTCGTCCGGATATTCAAACTCCATTTTGTAAGTTGCGTAAGTTCCAACGCCAAGGAAAAAGAGATAAGGTGCCATTGGAGTACTCATATTTTCATAAACGATTTCGTCACGCGAGCCATCTGCTCCCAAATAAACTGTTTTTCGGGGAACAGTTATGTCGCCGTTGGTAATCATATTGGTGTAGCGGGAATCGGCGCGAATGGTGGTCCGGTAGGTGCATTTGGCGGTCATGTCGTCGAGGCAGGGGACGATGCGCTGAAATCCCCATTGCTGGCACTGGGTAATTTGCTGCGGCGGCGCTCCGGCCGGAGTTTCGTCGTAGTAAAGCCCTTCCAAGATGTTTTTGGTCGGCCGGCAGATGGTTTTCGTAGAAATCGTAAATTCGGTGTGCCGGGGAACCGGCGTTTCAAAGGAAATGTCCAACATCGCGTCTTTTTGCCGGTAATTGTATTTCATCGGCTGATCGCTTTCCACCAATAGGATTTCCAAGTCGCGGGCGTTGAGGCAGAGTTTGTAAATCGGGTCGATGCTTTTTAAGAACATTTTGGAGGAGACGACGGTGTGGTCGTCAAAAACGTCAAACTCAAGATCCATGTGAAGAACGCGGGCCTCCAGTTTTCCAAAATCATCGGGATAGTAACGGTAAAGTCTTTCTTTCATAGGGTAGGAAAAAGCGTTCATGGTAATTATAAGTTATAGTTCGGTATCGTCCGGCAAAAGCCGGAGAAGGATTTTTTTGAGACTTTTGGCGGACAGACGGTGGACGGCGGTGGACGGCGGTGGACGGCGGTGGACGGCGGGTGGCGGGCGGCGGGCGCGCGTTATGGCAGCACATTTTTGAAAAAAGCGGAAAGAAGTGGGGCGGTTTTTATAAAAAGTGGAAGGAGAAGGGAATAAATTTTGTTTTTCCAAAAATCAGATTTTAGAAACGGTTAAATATAACTGAAAAGGATGAAAATACAGGTACAAAAAATCAAAAATCAAAATAAACCGGAGAATTTCAAATGATTGACCTGCACACGCACACACTTTTCAGCGACGGTGTCCTCATCCCAAGCGAGCATGTCCGCCGCGCCGTTGTTCACGGCTACCGCGCCATCGCCATGACCGACCATGCCGATTTTACCAACTTTGAATTTATAATTTCTTCTCTTGAAAAAGCGAAATATCTGGAAAAGGAATGGGACATTACCGTCCTCTCCGGCATTGAAATTACCCACGTTCCGCCGTCTAAAATCGACCTTCTCGCAAAAAAAGCCAAAGAAGCCGGTGCCGACATTGTTGTCGTTCACGGCGAGACCATCGTCGAGCCGGTCGCGCCCGGAACCAATTTGGCGTCTGTCCGATCCGAATACGTCGACATTTTAGCACATCCGGGATTTCTGACAATTGAGGAAGCGGAGCTCGCGCGCGAGAACAATGTTTGTATTGAAATTACCGCACGGAGCGGCCACAACCGGACAAACGGCCATGTCGCGAAAGTCGCCGCCGCCGCGCACGCAAAAATCGTGTGCAACACGGATGCTCACAATCCGGGAGATATGATTTCAAAGGAAACAGCGTTTAAAATTCTCCAAGGCGCAGGACTCTCCGACAAAGACGCGGAAAAAGCGTTTTTGAATTCGGCGGAATTGGTCAAACGGTTGAGGAAATATTAAAAGTTAAAAATTTAATTTGAAAATTAAATCATTAAATCTTCAAGTATTAAATTTTCAAAATTTTATAATCGTGTGTGTATAATATTTTCGGAATTATCAAAATTTATATATTCTGTCGTTTAATTTAAACTTATGACAGACAATGACGAAAATAATTCCATCATGAGCAAATATTTGACATTTGACGGCCGATTGAATCGGCTGCCTTACTTTTTAAGATACATCGGTTTTATATTCGCTATTTGTGTTTGCGCATTTTTTACAACGATTGCCGAGACGACACGTTCTACAACGTTTGGTGCCATTGTCGGCCTGTTTTATATTTTTGTTATTATCACGGGTCTCATTATCATGCTTTTTTCCGCCATCCGCCGTCTCCACGATTTGAATATGTCCGGCTGGTGGTTGTTGATTCGAATAATTCCAATCATTGGATTTGTTTTCGATTTGCTTATGTTTATCATTGACGGAAACACCGGTCCAAATAAATATGGAGAAGATCCGAAAGGGAGAAATCCGACAACGTACAGCACGAATGATTACAATGGCGGCAGTCCTTCGGACCCGATCGAAAATGTAACGCCGGAATATGATGCTGCAGATGGCAGCGGCAACGACAAATGAAAAAACAGTTTTTGTTTTTCACGAAAAGATTAATAACGTTTTTAAGCCCATATCTGCCTGACAAGAGTGTGTTATAAGTGTTGTTTATTAAGTGTGTTGTGTGATTAAAATGGGTTTATTCGACAAACTTCTCGGTAAAAAAAATAAAAAAATCGCGCCGCTGGACTGGAAACTCGATGCGGAAAGCAAAAATCACAAAGATTACATTTCCAGTTCCGAATACACCATTCCGTCCGATAAAATCATGTCCGGCCTGATTCGTGACATGGAATCCGGATCTTGTTTTTCATCGGAAAATATTTTTTTCCGGGTCGATTTCATGGGCAAGGAAAATGAATGGTACAAAAAAAGAGATTATTTGGTTCAAAATCTGATTCTTCAAAAGAAAACAGCGGAACCGGCCGAATCAGCTGAATTAAGACAAGAGCCGGAACACAAAACCGGAGATGGAAATGAAACGGTTTCCGAATCAAAAAATGAAATGGTTTCCGGATCCAAAGTTGATACAACAACCGGATTTTACAAAAGTCCCGAACCCGGAACTTCCGTTTTTGTGTTGGAAGGGGACGGTGTTTTTGTCAAAGAAAACAACTCGGGGCTCATTTGCGATACCGAAGAAACCGATTGTCATTTCTATGCGGAATTTGTCTACGACAACCAATCCCTCTACATTTTAAAATGCAAAGGATTTGACCAAACCGACAACTGGTACGCTTTTATGTTCCTCTTCAAACTGATTGAATACTATTACAAACCGGACGGGGAATCAAGAACGGTCAAAAAAGAAAAGTGTGAAAAATAATATTTATCTTGTAAAAATCATCTCAGTATTAAGAGGTTTTTTCGTGGAAGAATTGAATGGTTATTTGGAATGGTCTGGAAAAGAATGTACCTTTTATTTTAAGGACGGGACTCTTATTATAATTCCAGTTAAACCAATTGGTTTACTTGGATTCCAAGAGAAAACATTTGATTTTCTTTGGGGAACCTCTGCACAATACAAAAATGTTTGTTTTTTAAAAGGGCATATTCGGCAACATGGTTCATCTTATCATTCAATCCCAGCCGCTGTTATTGTAGGCAAAAACAATATTGAACATAGAGAAATTGGACAAATAAGAGCAATACAATTTAGTGGAACAATTGTTAATATGTTTTATCCACCAGAACAATGTATTGACGACGAAAAAACAATACCTGATGGTAAAGCTATTTATTTAAAAGACTCTGAAAATTATAAAAAAGAAATTAAAATAAAATGGAAAGATGATGAATTTAAAATAATATTTGATATATTAAATCCCAAACTTTTTTTTGCTCATACAGGAAAGAATCTCATTGATGTTAATTCATATTTGCGCATAGAATTTGAAAATGATAAAGACATTGAGGTGGTAGAAACATATTATACAGCAATTAAACATCTTTTTTCTTTTTCAAATTATAGAAGAGACATAGGATTTGATTGTATCGAACTTTTTGCATATGATGATACACGAAAAGGATTTTTAAAAATAAGCAACTTATATACTTTCAATGAGGAAAAAAAATTACCAGATAAGAATGAAAGTTTGCACACATTAAGATTTCATCATTTAGAAAGTCATTTTGATAAAATGATGACATTTATACTTGATGAAAAAATGCTTTATGATCAAATTCCTAAAAATGAAGATGTAAGACATGATATAAATGCTGAAACATTTCTTAGCATGTCTTCTGGGTTTGAATATATTTTTGAAATGTTATATCCTCAAAACCTTAGTAAAAATAATCCACTGTATGACCGTACAAAAAAATAGTTAAAGGATATAATAATTCAAATAAAAAAAGAAAACACAAATAGTGGAGAAGAAATACTTGATAGGCTCATGCAAAGTGTTTCATACCAAGAAAATACCCTTAAAGAAAAACTTGAATACTGTTTTAAGGAATATGAGACATTAATTAAAGGTAACTCATTATTTAAAATAAATTTACCTAATTTGTCATCAAGTCCATTTCCAATTGACATTATAGTAAAAGAGTTTAAGAAAACACGAGATGGATTCGCTCACGGAAGATTTACAGACATCTCAGATGAAGCAATTGCAGGATTTGTTGCAGTAAAGATATTTTTGTATATAATGCAATTAAAACACATTGGTTATAATGATGAGAATATTCATAAAATTTTAGAAAAGATATACCACTAATAAAAATTCAAATAATTGAAATTTTCACTATTTTTAAGTCCATACTTTCACCCGGCTCTCTCCTCTTTTAAAAGGAAAGATTCCCATGATACTTTTATGGATAATTCCAATTCTCCCATTTGCTGTCACCCGATGGAATGCAAAACCGCCCTTCATAAAGTGGGCGGCACCTATCCCTATGAATTGGACCTCAATGTCTACCGCGGGTGTTCTCATGGCTGCAAATATTGTTTTGCGCTTTATTCTCACAAATATTTGAAAAGCGAACAAAAATCCATTCAAGAAGATGGAGCTGACGCGTCTTATTTTAATCACATTTACGCCAAAACCAATATCGCGTTTCAATTGGAAAAAGAACTCAGCCGTTTGGGACGAAGCCGGATGCGTACGCGACCGCCGACACAGACACAGACGCGAATACAGACACAAAAATCGTTGCTGGCATGCAAGACAATTAACTTTGGAAGCGTATCCGACAGTTACCAGCCGGCGGAAGCCGAATTTTCCATAATGCCGGATATTTGGAAATTGATGATCCGATACAAAAATCCTGTTGTCATTTCCACCAAATCCGATTTGATTTTGCGGGACTTGGATTTAATTGACGAGCTTTCCAAGGTCGCGTCCGTGCATGTCGCGTCGACGATTACGGCGACGGATGTTTCCATCCAAAAGAAGATTGAGCCGGGTTGCGTCAGCACGGCCCGCCGGTTTGAAATGCTTCGGAAAATGAAAAAAACGGACGCGACCATCGGCGTTCACATGATGCCCGTCATGCCGCTTTTAACGGATACGGACGAAAATCTGGAAGCGATTTTCTCAAAAACAAAAGAGATTGGGGCGGATTATATTTTGGGTGCCGCTCTCTTTTTGCGGGGAGAAACGAAAAAATCCTATTTAGAATTTATTCAAAACGATTTTCCGCAATTGTCCAACCGGATGCGGGATTTATACAAAACCGGACATTTGGATAAAAAATACAAAACGGAACTTTATGAAAAGCTGGATGCTTTGACGGCAAAATATGATTTGTCCAACAATTACCGGCGGGTGGACAAGGAAGGAAGAAAAAGGGATGAAGAAAAAAGAAGGGTAGAAGGATGGACACATACGGAAAAACCGATGAGGATTGAAAAAAAGGAAAGACAATCGACATTGCTTCAATTTTGTTAAAAATCAACACAGAAGAAAAGTAAATAATTAAAAAACGCCGCCTACAGGGCTCGAACCTGTGACATTCTGGTTAACAGCCAGACACTCTACCATCTGAGTTAAGGCGGCTTATATGTTTTTATTTTGGACCTGTTTTTAAAAAAACGTAAAATCGTCTTTTACAGGAGTTGTGATGCATATTACCTGTAGTTATAATTGAGGATACGAAATATCATATATATAGTTTTTGAATGGGCCTGACAGGATTTGAACCAGTGACAACTCGGTTATGAGCCGAGCACTCTAACCGCTAAGTTACAGGCCCGCAACGAAAATGTTTGGAATTGAAAAAGATAATTTGAGACACAAATTCAAAACTTAAAATAAAAACGGTCAGATGTTTAAAATGAAAAAGAATAAATAAAAAAACAAGCGCCGCCTACAGGGCTCGAACCTGTGACATTCTGGTTAACAGCCAGACACTCTACCATCTGAGTTAAGGCGGCTTTTATACGTTAAAGGAAGCGAATCATTCAAGCATACAATCATATTTAAACGTTTTGAAAGAACAATAGAGCAAAGATGGTATGACCCCGAGAATTTTAAATGAATAATTTAGATAAATCAAAAAAAGTGAAAGGAAGAAATAAAATAAAAGGAAAGAGTAAGAAGGGAAAAATAAGTAAATAGAGCAAATGAGGGATAAAATTGGAAGAAACAGCAGGATTTATTAATGGAAATAAATTGAGACGGCATATTCTTGAAGTTCTCAATTCAAAAGGCGCCATGGACGCAAAAAGAATTGCAAAAACACTGCGTTGCATTCCGGCAACGACCGACAAAACCATTGCTGAAGTGGAAGCGGCCGGATTGATTTTTAAAAATGGCGACGGAAAATATGATTTAACACCGGACGGAAAATACGCCGTTGATTTTATCCGCTCGGTTTGAGCGAAATCGGAAATTGACAAAGTTGACAAAGTAATGATTTTTCAAAAAATGAGTATTTCAGAATAAGTAAGAATAAATATGAAGAGTCAGTTTACTAACCATTTATTCTTCTTTTGTTTCATGATACGTACCTCCGGTACGGGTGATTCAAGTTCCAAGGATTTTATTTTTTAATTGGAATGAGTGTTTAGGGTGATGTTTATGAAAAAAATCAGTGAAAGAGACGTTTTAGTTCCTTTGGATGTTCCACGCGCGGTTCGTGACGAATATATTCAAAATTATCTGAAGATCACGCAAAACAGCGGCAACTTGATGCTTTTTGCGGGCGACCAAAAAATCGAACACTTAAATGACGACTTTTGCGGAAAAGGAATTCCGGCAGACGACAACGACCCGGAACATTTGTTTAAAATCGCGGCCGGATCTCGAATCGGTGTTTTTGCGACCCAACTCGGCCTCATCGCTCGTTATGGAATGGACTACCCGCAACTTCCTTATTTGATAAAAATGAATTCCAAAACACATTTGGTCAAAACGGAACAAGAGGACCCGTACAGCGGCCAACTCTATGACATCGACCAAGTGATGGAATTTAAAGACAACAGCGGTCTTGATATTTTAGGAATCGGCTACACCATTTACCTCGGCAGCGAATACGAAGCCGACATGTTAACGGAAGCCGCGCAGCTCATTTACGAAGCGCACCAAAACGGTCTCATCACCGTTCTTTGGATTTATCCCCGCGGAAAAGCGGTGGCCGATGAAAAAGACAGCCACTTGATTGCCGGCGCAACCGGTGTCGGTGCATGTTTGAATTCCGATTTCGTAAAAGTGAATGCTCCAAAATCCAAAGATGGAACCGACTCCGCTGTTTTGTTAAAAGAAGCGGTGACGGCAGCCGGACGGACAAAGGTCGTTTGCGCCGGCGGATCCAGTGCCGCAACCGCCGGATTTTTAAAAGAACTGTACAACCAAATTAAAATCGGCGGCGTCTGCGGAAACGCAACCGGTAGGAACATTCATCAAAAACCGCTGGAAGAAGCCATCCGGATGTGTAACGCGGTTTACGCGATTACGGTGGAAGGTGCCGACTACGATGCGGCTTTAAAGATTTATGAGGGAAAATAATTTCTCATAATTTCCCACTTCCATTAAGTTTTATCATTAAATTTCATCATTAAATTTCATCATTAAGTTTTATCATTAAATTTCATTACATTTTTATTATTAATATTTTTATATTAACACGTAATTAAGTTGAAGAATTAAAATTTGAAAAAACTCAGTAGCAACCCAGGTGAATACATGGCGGATGAAGATAAAAGTAAAATTATGAAATTTGGCGCGATTTTTTTTGTCGTTTTAATGATCGGGTCACTTTTTGCAGTGTCGATTAGCTATCTTTTAAACAATGATTCGGACAGCAATACAACCAACACCACAACTAACAATACAACAGCGATTCAAGTGCCGATTTCGGATATGCCCGGAAAAGAGATCAGTTTCACATATACGAATTTAAAAGATGGGGTGAAACATCTGCCGGAAGGAACGCTCAGCGCGCAGGTTTCAAAAATATATCCGACCGATCGGGTTTCCCAAATGTTTCCGGGCGCGAATGTGTCCCAAGTTTTGATTGGTTCATATCCAGCCGGCATTTTGGAATATTACACCGTTGGAAATGAAAGCGGCAGCGTTAATATTTCCGGAAACGCCACCCGTGGCCCGCAATACGATAAATACAACAATTACAGTTTGCTCATCGCAAGCACGGCACCGCAATATATCGTTCCGGGAAACCCGCTTTTGCTTGCGTCCTACAATGTGGATTTAGCGCACCGTGCTTTGGATGTGGCCGACGGTGGCAATAAAGTTTCCACGAACTTCGATTATATTTTATCCAAAACGGATGATGTTTCCACATTTGAAGAAATGATTGTTTTCCGGTCCAATAATGGAAGCGACTATGAACAATATTACCAGCGCTCCAGTTCGTTTTCAAACGGAACATACCAAATGGAAGGAGTTTTGCTCAATGCGACATCCGGTTTAAAACAAGACCTGACCAACCAATCACTCAACGCGAGTAAAAACGGTGTGTCTTACAAAATTTCCGACAACGGTGACATTTTCAAGTATTACATGGAAAGTACCAACGGAGTTTCTTTCGTGTCGGAAAGCAGTGCTTTGAAAAAAACCATTGAAAAACACACAAAGACCGCCAACTGATTTAAAAAACAAATTTATAATTTAAATTTAAATTTGTAAATATTCAAATTATAAATTTAAATTAAAAGCAAATGAGATGAAAAATCTCATCTGCTTTTGTTTTTTCTTTTAATTCTATTCTTTCGTTTCGACTTTTCGTTTTACAAAAAGAGTGATTTCGTTGATGATTATGGATAATCGGATTATTATTGATGCCCTGACGGCTTGCGATGCGGTTAAATTTGGCGACTTTACGTTGTCTTCCGGTCAGAAGAGTAATTTTTATATTGATATTAAAAAAGCAAGCACCGACCCAAAAACGCTGAAAATAATTTCCGAATATATCGGAAAACTCATTCCCTCCGTCATTTCACATTCCCAAAAGAATTCAATCATAATCGGCGGAGTAGAACTTGGCGGCGTTCCGATTGCGACTGCCGTTTCTTTGGAAACGGAATATCCGCTTCTGATTATTCGAAAAGAAGTGAAAGGTTACGGCACAAAAAGCCGCTATGTCGGGGATTTGGATTTGTCCAAGGAAATTATTTTAATGGAAGATGTCACAACCAGCGGCGGATCCGTTAAAAAAGCGATTGAGGCGCTTAAAGAGGACGGGGCGAAAATCACAAAAGTCGTGACCATCGTGGATCGGGAATCCGGCGCGACGGAATCTTTGGCGGAACTCGGGGTTGAATTAATTCCTTTGGTTCGGGCAAGCGAATTGGTGAAAAAATAAGTGATTTAAAAAAACATTTTTTCCTATATTTTGCATGGATTCCACTGTTAGAAAAAAGAAAAGAAGAAGGATGAATATATCCAAATAAAATCTGGATCGGTCAATTTTCTTTTTGCCCGGAATACATCCGCTCGACTTTCTCAATCGTATCAATGTCGTCCGCCGTTTTATCATCTCGGACCTGAATCAGCCGCGGGAACCTTAACGCGTATCCGGCTGCATAATTCGAACTTTTTTGAATTTCCTCAAAAGCAATTTCAAAAACGACTTCCGGCTTGATTTTTATTTCAACCCCGGATTCCGCTTCAATGAGCGTCATCATTTTTTCAGTCAGAGTATCCAAAAGCTCATCGCTCAATCCCGTTCCAACCCGCCCGATTTCTAAAAAAATATTATTGATTGGATCGGAACACGCCAAAATATACGAGCCGATTTTGTTTTTGCGCTTTCCGGCACCCCACTCCCCGCCAATGACCACAAGATCCAGCGTGTCCATCACCGGTTTTTTCTTCATCCAATTTTTCCCGCGTTTTCCCGGGGAGTACGCCGAATCCGGATTTTTCATCATGATTCCCTCATGGCCGGCTTTGAGCGCTTTTTCATAAATCTCATACGCAATCTCGGGATTGTCGGTTTCCACCATCTCATCCACGCTGATGCCTTTGGCATTCTTTTTGACAATTTGCGCCAATCTTTGCCGCCGCTCCCGAAGCGGTTTTTCAATCATGCTTTCCCCGTCGGCATACAAAAGGTCAAACAAATTCACATGAATCGGAATGTCCCGAGATGTGGATTCCACATCGTATTTCCGACGGAAACGGCGTAAAATGTCCTGAAAAGCACGCGGCTTTCCCGCGTCATCCATCGCCACAGCCTCGCCATCCAAAACCGCATCCGTCACATCCACCGCATTGAGAATCGCATCCGCGACATCCGGAAGCGAATCCGTCACATCTTCCAGCCGCCGGGAATATAATTTAACATCTTGTCCTTTTTTATGGATTTGAATACGGGCACCGTCAAATTTCCATTCGACCGCCACATTTTTTAATTCGGAAAAAGCACTTTCGATGCTTTCCGTCACTTGCGCCAGCATCATTTTGACCGGACGGTTGATTTGAATCTGCCGGTTTTTCAAACTCTCGATGCCGCCGGTTTTAGAAGCCACCGCGACTTCACCCAAATCGTTGGTCACCATAAACGCAAATTCAACCCCGTCAACCGGCACGTCAAAAGCTTTCGCAATCGAATCACGGACAATTCCTTCTCCGATTCCGATTCGAAGTTCTTCCAGCGCGATTCTGGAAATGTATTTGGCTTCTTCAGGCGTCGCCGCCGAAAATAAGGATTGAAGATTTTTAATTTTTTGAGATTGGGCACCTTTTCCGGAAGCCCCCGCGATACTTTTGAGCTGGTCGTAGACTTGGCGGATGGTCAGCTGACCCGCAATCAAAACATCGGAAGTTGAATCTGAATATTCATCATCCGTCGCCGGTTCCGGCTCAAAAAAACTGGAAAATGTGGATTGGCTTTTTTTCTCATTGGAAAGAACCAAAAAAGTGGTTTGGCCGACATCACCGGTTTGTTTGAGATAATCTTTTATTTTGTCGGGAGAAATTCCGGCCGCCTTTGAAAGTGCCGCATAAAGCAGGTTCGGACCCAATCCTAATTTTTTGCCGGTCCACGCCGGGAAAATTTCCCCCATAATCATGTAGCAGGAAACGGAAAGCTCTTCCACATCCAATTCTTTGAGAAAAGCCGCAAAAACCTCCGTCATTTCCAACGAACTTGAAATTTTTTCCACGTCTGCGCAGACGCTTGCAAATTTGGAAAAACGGGTGATTGTTTGGCCTCCGGTTCTGATTTTTAGTATTAATTTTATGAATTTTGATTAAATTTTGATAAATTTTAATTAATTTTGATTAAATTTTTGATTATGAATTTGATCTGACTTCCATTCATTAATTTACATTTTTTGAAACGCAATCGTTTCTGTAAATGGAGAGAATGTCACTGAGAATTGAGCTGGCGGTTTCAAGAGAACCGGCTCCTTTTCCGGTGACGGTGATTTCTCCCGCCAAATCGGTTTGAATCGCGGCAACGTTGAGCGTTCCGGAAACGGAGAGCGGGTGACCGATCGGAACCAAACGGGGCGCAACGCTGAGCCGTCCGTCTTTTCTTACTTCTCCAATGAGTTTGATTGTTTTTCCGGAACGGGCACTCATTTCAAGCGCTTCGTATGTCACATGGGTAATTCCGGTCCGCTCCACATCCTGAATGGTTTTGTTCATCCCAAAAACGGAATTGGCCAAAATGACCACTTTACAAGCCGTATCAATTCCTTCCACATCGTAAGACGGGTCGGTTTCCGCAATTCCAAGATCCACCGCCTCGGTGAGAATTTCCGAATAGCCGGATTTTTCTTCATACATGCGGGTTAAAATGTAATTGCAAGTTCCGTTAAAGATTCCTTTAACGCTTTTGATGTCGTTTCCGGCCATAATGTCCGTCATCAGATTGATAATCGGCATGGCTCCCCCGACCGTCGCTTCATATTTGAATTCCACATTGTTTCTCTTCGCCAAATCCTGCAATTCTTTGAATTGAATGGTCAGCGGTCCTTTGTTCGATGTCACCACGTGTTTTTTGCTTTGAAGCGCCGCTTTCATGTTCAAAAGTCCCGCGCCGCCGGTGACAATATCGGTCGGCGTCACTTCAATGACCAAATCATGAGGAATTTTTTGGATGACATCCAGCCCCGTCATGCCAAGATGGCTTTTGCCGGCGACGGTCCCGGTCTCAGCTTTTCGCTTCAAGCAGGCATCTAAATCCACACCATTTTCATCTACGACCGCGCCTTTGGAGTCGGTGACGGCCACCACCGCAATTTCAATACCTTCCATTTTTAAATAATCTTTTTTCATGAGCAAGGATTTCGCGACACCCTGGCCGATGGATCCAAACCCGATAATAGATGCTTTGACAACTTTCATAATGATTCTTCCAATTTTGATTATTTTGATTTCCCAATTGGCTCAATTTTTCCAAATTGTTCTTTTCATTTTTCCAAATTTTTCACTTCTTTTTGGACCTTAATCCGCTTCAATCGGCAGAATCAAAAGCAAATCCTTTTCTTTGGCGATTCTTTTAAGCAGGTCCAAGACATCTTTGAGTTCCTGTCTTCCAATCGCGTTTATTTTTAAGGCGGCAGAAGTCGGCTTGATAATTTCGGGCATGGACAGGGACATATCCACCACTTCAGCGTAACCGGTTTCATCAATTTGATTGATAGTATCTTTAATGTCCGTGTTAATGACATGCCCAATCATGATGACGGTAATTGTTTCCCCATACTTTTCTTCTCCGATACGCAAAACACGGATTCCCTTCTTCTCCATCTCTTCTTTGATATTTCGGATGATTTGGTTTTTCGCGTCCAGAACCAGCCGCACCTGGACTTTTTCATCCATCCCGGGAGAAGTGTTTTTGGATTTATGATAGTGGAAAACCGAAATCAAATTCGCTTTAAAATGAGAAACCGGTTCGAGCGCAAGAATTAATTGTCCCGGCTCGTCCCGAAGTTCAATGTCCATGGTGACTTTCATAAGTAACGCCTTTTGTTTGTGTTTTTGTAGGTTTTAAATTTTGGTGAATAAAAAGAACATCTCATTTAAAAAGATATTTTTATTTTTTGGATTTTATTTTTATAAGCCTTATTCCTTTAAAACGGTTTGGTGCTTTTATAAATGTTTTCGGTGATTTTTAAAGAAAAGTCAAAAAAACGGAAAAATTGATTCAAAAAATCATCTGAAAAGTCATTCAAAAAATCTCCAAAGAATCATTAAATCATCTGAAAAATCATCAAAGAATCATCCAAAAAAAGATAAAAACAGCCAATGAATTTTGCCGAACTTTTTTTAAAAATGTGTTGCTATAACGCGCGCGCCATCACCGCAAAAAAAATGAAAAAAGAAATAAAAAATCAGATCCATTTCCGTTTATTCAATCATGGATGAGGCGGTTTTTGTTTTTGGCATCACTTTCACAATCAGTGTCCCGCATTTCATCAAGGCGAGCATTTTTTTCAATTCAGATTCATTCGAGACTTCGACAACCGGACCAAATGGGTTTTTCGGAATATTCGCGTTGGAAAGCCCATCATGTTTAAAAGAAGGCATCCATTTTCCAAAATTTTCATGGCCGGTCTCGTCCAAAATCACCAAAAGACAAGCTGCCGGATTTGAAATTCCGAAAGATTCAAAAGTTGCGCCCGGCATCGGATCGGTTGACGAAAGAACGCATACTTCTTTCGCGTCCAGCCCGGCCCCTTCAAAAGAAGACAGGCGCGGTCCCAAAGATTCTACACGAAAACCGGCAGAAGAGATTTTTTTTGAAAATGAACCAAATCCGGACGATTGGATTTGATTCAAATTTTGACAAGAGCCGGGATAGGCTGAAGAAATCAATCGAATCACATCTTCAGCCTTCATTTCAGCGGCAGTTTCGTTTTTTTCCAAATTCGTTTGCGGCATTTTTTCCAATTCCTTTCATTTAATTCAATCTTCGTTTTTATGGCGGATTTTATTCATAAACTTTTCATTTTCTATTCATAAACTTTTCATTTTTTATTCACATTTTTTTTAATTTCCGGCCTGTCAATTTCCAATAACGCTCATTTCAGAAATCCGAACAGACGGTGTGACGATGTTCCCGACTTTTTGCACGTCGGCCCCTGCCCCATCGATTTTGGACAACACATCAAAGATGTTTCCGGAAATCATGATGGACTTCACCGGTGTTTTGAGTTCACCGTTTTCGATAATAAACGCGTTTCGGCCCTCGACGGAGAAATCGCCCGAAATTTCATTTGCGGTATGCGCTCCAATCACGGTATGAATATAAATTCCGTTCTTGGTTTCCGCCAAAATATCACTCTTCGGATATTGAATAATCAGATTGCTGATGTCAACGGTCGGAACCGACGCGTAAGAATTTCTAAAACCGTTTCCGGTGCTCTTTACGCCGTCTTTTCCCGCCGTGTAACTGTCATACAAATAGGATTTTAAAATTCCATTCTCCACCACACTTGTTTTTTGCGTGGCGGTTCCCTCATCATCAAAGGAGCCGCTGCCGATTCCACCGGGGAGCGTTCCGTCATCAATAATAGACAACTCCTCCGTGCCAATCCTTTCTTGGAGTTTTCCAATCAGCCCCGAACGTCCTTTTTGAACATTGTCGGCGTCAATGGATGACGCAAACGTATTTTCGATGATGTCCGAAAACGCGAACGGATGGAATATGACCGGCAATTTGGACGGCTGAATCATCACGCCTTTCGCGGACTTTTGCGCCAAAAAACCGGCATTTTGACCGATTTTGTAAAAATCAATATCTTTGGACCGGGAAACTTTATAATCATAGGCGGTAGAAGCATCCCCACTTCCTGCATCCTCTTTTGTGATGACATCCACATATCCGGAAAATCCGGTTCCGCGTTTTTTTGCAAAAACGCCGTTGGAATTCATAATGAGAACGTAGGACAACGACCTTGAAAAACTGCCGGAAGTCGGGACGATGCCTTTTACATCTTCAGCGCCCGCAACCATTTCCATGGCTTTTTCAATGCAATCCTCAATGGACATTTGAATAATCCGTTCATCATAAAGGCCGTCGACCGGCGTGTATTTACTCGATTGCGGCAAATTTTTAAAATTCGGGTCCGGACCCATAATTTTTGCGGATTCCAACGCCGATTTCACACAATCGTTTAAACTGGATTTGATATTTGTTCCGGAAAAACCGACCGCTTTGTTCAAAACAGACCGGATGCCGTAGCCGACATTTGTGCTGCACCGGGCGGTTTCAATCGCGTCGGTTTTGAAATTGATAATGGTCGCCTTTTTCATCGCATAAATAATTTCCGTCTCATCTGCGCCGATGTGTTCAGCATATTTCAACGCGTTTTCAATATCCGAAACCGCGTCTTCAAACATCTTTTTCTCTTCAAATTCTATATCTTTATCAGACCAATCCATATTAAGCGCCCCCAACCGTTGCTTTGGAGATGGAAATGTGTGGAGCTCCGTCGGACACCGGAACGGTTTGCCCGGATTTTCCGCAGTGTCCGGCATTCAATTTCAAATCATTCCCGACATGGGTAATTTGATTCAAAATATCAAGAACCCGCCCGGATAGGGAAACATCCCGGACAAGCGTTGTAATTTCACCGTTTTGAATCAGGTACCCTTTTTCGGCGTTGAATTGGAAAACACCTTCTCCGGTATTGACCTGTCCCCCTCGGGATCCGACGAGGTAAATGCCGTTTTTGACATCTTCAAGCATCTCTTCAAATTTTGATTCTCCGTTTTCAATGTACGTGTTACTCATCCGAACCACAGGAATGGAATAACCTTGCGACCGGGCATTTCCCGAGCGGCTTTTAAAAATGCTTCCGGTTTCCCGAGAATGTAAATAGGAGTTTAAAACACCCTTTTGAATCAGGACGGTTTTTTGGGCTTCGACCCCTTCCGCATCAAACGGATAAAAGCCGTATTCGTGAAGGGAGGGATTGTCAACGACGGTAATTAAAGGGGAGCCGATTTTTGTGCCCAATTTTCCTTTTAAGACCGAGTCGTTTTGAAGGACCAAATCCGCTTCGGATGCGTGACCAACGGCCTCGTGGGTAAAAACCCCTGCCAGTTCCTGATCTAAAATCACCGGCATTTGGCCGCCTTTTGGCGTCTTTGCGCCCAGCAATTCCTTTGCAGTCTGAGCAGCATGTTTTGCCAGTTCAAACGGGTCATATTTTTCAAAAATTTCATAGCCGGAAATGCTAAACCGGCTTTCCCGGCCGACTTGATACGCGCCGTTTTCGGATGCGACGGCGGATATTGAAAATCCGGTCCGGACCAAATGGTATTCGGCTTCGACGCCTTCCGAACTTTCGTACCGGGTCTTTAAAAAGGCCTCCGAATATGAGACGCGTGTGCTTTTGATACCTTCTTCTTGGGCATGCTTCTCAATTTCGCGCAAAAATTCAACTTTTTCCTCAATGCTGATATCTTCGGGATTGCTTTTTACTTTCGGCATATTTGATACGGAAGGTGCCTTAATCGGTTCGAGTTCAATTTTCTCCCGCGGTGTCTTTTCATTCATCCACACCGCTAAATTGGTCGCGTTTTTGAACTCTTCCTCTTTGTCTGAGTCGCCGTCAACGGATGTATATCCCCAAGATCCATCGCAAAGGGCACGAATGCCGGTCCCCTTGGTGTAATTTTTGGCGATATTTTCAATTTTTCCGTTATCGATGATAATGGTTACAGATCGCCCTTCAACGCGGTTCGAGTCATAAAATTGGATGTTTCTCATCCTCAAAGTCCTCCCGTTTTTTTATAAATTTAAATCTGCCCCTTTCGTTTTTGATTTATTTTTTTGGATTTTTCAATCCAAAACCGTTTTGAAACAATTTGTCAAATTAAAATGCTGATGCAAATTAAATGAAATTGAAAAAAAATGCAATTCGTATTAAATTTACATGTAACCATGCGTGACTTAAAATATGAACTGCAATAAATCGTAATGTGTAAATCGTAATATGTAAATCATACCGTGTAAACTGTAATGTGTAAACTGTAATATGTAAATCATAACGTGTAAACTGTAATGTGTAAACTTTAATATGTAAATCATAACGTGTAAACTGTAATATTTAAATCATAACGTGTAAACTGTAATGTGTAAATCGTAATGCATAAACTGATAAATTAATAAATGCAAAAAACATTTCCGTAAAATTTTATTCAAATTTTACATGAATATGTTTGAAAATGAAAAGTGTTAAAAGTTTTAGGTTTAAAAGACGTTTTGCATTTAATTCTTTTCTTTGCTTATAACTTTGTCATTCTATCTTCTTATTTTTATAGTTTTTCTATTTTATATTCAGTTTTTTATTATATTCGTATAATTTTATATAATTCATAACCTGAATTACTCCCAAAATAGGATAAAATATTTAAATTTTGACTCTTTGTTATTGACAGTGATTCAAAATGATCGGACTTAAAGAAATGGGTTACACATTAGTCGGAACGTCAATCTTGGCCATTATTATTTTTGCCTGGTACGCGTTTGGTACGGACTTCATCAACTTTGACTACTCCAGCAACACACAGCAGTTTATCGCCACTTTTGTGGGCGTTGCCATCTGCTTAGTCAGCTATGTGATTGCAAAACCACAATCTTAATCCTTTTTATTTTTTTATATTTCCATTTTTTATTTTTGGTTTTTTATTTTTTTCGATTTTTCTTTTTTCAATTTTATCTTTTCGATTTTGCTTTTTTCGATCTTGTTTTTTTCGATTTTACCGTTTCAATTTTATCATATCGATTTTGCTTTTTTCGATTTTGTCTTTCGATCTTGTTTTTTTCGATTTTACCGTTTCAATTTTATCATATCGATTTTGCTTTTTTCAATTTCATTTTTTCAATTTTTGATTTATTTATTTTCAAATTTTTATTTATCTATTCAAATACAACGATATTTTTTTCATTTTTTGAAAAAAACTTGAACATGAAATAATAATGAATTTAAAAAAACAGAATACGGAAAAATGAAAAATATTGAAAAAAAATTGAAAAAATAATAATTTGAATAAAATAAAACAATGAATCTCATCATTGTTTTTTGATTTTAAATTAATTAAATATTTTTTTATTAATTTGTTTTTTATTTTTTAGCATATCGCTGCACATACTTGCACCCGATTCTAAAAATATTACAAAAAAAGTCCGTATTTAAAAACAAGACCGGAAGAGTTACTCTTCCGGTTCCGGTTTTAAAGCTTCCTTTAATTTTTTCAGGAACGCGTCCTTTTTGGGACTGTCCACCAGTGCATATTCCAAAACTTCGGTGATGGAAGAAACCGTCACGATTTCAATCACGTCTTTGTAAGCATCTTCAATCATCACGTCCAATTCATTGGATTTGGGAATGATTACTTTTTTAATGCCGGCTTGGGCCGCAGCTTCTATTTTGTAGGTCACGCCGCCAACCGGTAAAACATCTCCGCGAACCGACAAAGATCCGGTCATCGCCACCGTTTGATTCACCGGAATTTTCTCATATGCGGACAAGACGGCGGTCGCAATGGAAATGGATGCACTGTCCCCTTCCACCCCTTCGTACGTTCCGACAAACTGAATGTGGATGTCAATCGCCTCGATATTTCTTCCGGTGACTTTTTTAATCACGGCCGAAACATTTTTCACGGCTTCGCGGGCAATTGTTTTAAGTTGGCCGGTCGCAATGATGTTTCCTTCGGAACCGGACAGCGACGGAGTGACTTCCGACAAAATCGGAAGGACGACTCCTGAATCGCCGCCAATGACCGCAAGGCCATTGACACGGCCGATTTCGCTGCCGCCCCGCAAGAAGGATTCGTAATCTTTTTTATTTTCCAAGTACCGGTCCGCCAATTGCTGTTCAATGGACCGGGAAATCTTTTTGGCACGCAACACATGGCTTGCAGTGGTGTAAGGCGCGCCGTCGGCGCCAGCTAAATCTCCGGCTACACGGACCAAGCCGCCCAAATCTCTTAAACGAAGCGTCAAATGACCTTTCTTTCCGGAACGCCGCTTGGCTTCCCGGATGATTTCTTTGACCGCGTCTTCGTCAAACTGCGGAATCCGGCCGTCACGCATGACTTCTTGCGCCACGAACCGAATGTATTTGTCACGGTTTTCCGGAGTGTCGGGCATGGAGTCGCGCATGTATACTTCATAACCGTATCCTTTAATTCTGGAACGAAGCGCCGGATGCATTTTTTCAAGCGCGTCGACGTTTCCGGCCGCCACCATGATAAAATCACAGGGAACGGGTTCGGTTTTGACAAGGGCACCTGAACTTCTTTCAGACTGCCCGGTAATCGCATATTCTTTTTCCTGAAGCGCCGTCAATAAACTTTGCTGGGATTCAATGCCCAAGATATTGATTTCATCCATAAACAAAACGCCTTTGTGCGATTTATGAATGTCTCCGGCTTCCACCCGGTCATGCGCCGGGGTTTCAAGACCTCCCGACTGGAATGGGTCATGGCGGACATCGCCGAGAAGTGCGCCGGCGTGCGCCGCCGTTGCGTCGACGTAAGGCGCATGTTGTTTGTTGTAGTTGGACACCAGCAATTTGGGAATGAGCGCGTCATCCCGCCCGATGAATTGCCGTCCAAACGTCATCAGCAAAAGACAGATGAAAACACCGATTAAAATGGAATTGGTCAAAACAGCATACAGCATGATTCCAACCATAAGAACCAACATGATCATGGTTTTAGATTGCGATTTTTTGTGGGCTTCAGCACGGTGGGCAGCGACAATTTCACGGCCTTTTCCGGCCGGCACGCGGCGAATGCGCGGATTGTTGTTGTCTTCGGCGTTGGGATAGACTAAAATGTCTTCCAGTTCCTCTTTGGGCAGAAGTTCCGCCATCGCTTTTGCGAGAAGAGATTTTCCGGTTCCCGGTGTTCCGATCATCATGACGTGACGCCGTTGGCTGGCCGCTTTTTTAACGATTTCAACCGCGTCTTCCTGTCCCAAAATTTGATCAATCAGAAGCGGCGGAACATTAATTTCTCCCGTGTTTTTAAATTGAATGCCCAATTCAATATTTTCGTTATCGTTGGGAATGTCTTTTATTTGAACATTTTCGGAATTGGAAGGATTCTCTTCCGGGTTTTGCACGCCGGTGGAGTTCCCGTCTTCCGCCATGCATTTTGTGAGTCCTTTGAAACGATCCATTGTTATCACATATTATTTTTAAAAAAAAGTTGAAATCCGTAAATCTATTTTAATTTATGGTATAATTATGGTGTACTTAATAAAGAGTATTCCCTATAAGAATTTAACTTTTTTATTTTCCGCTCCCTTTATCAAATAATGCTGCAACATCTTGTTTTTAATACGATGGGGACCGGATGGCAAAAGAACAAATTTAAAAAAAGAAAAACAACCGCAATTTTTGAAATATTAAAAGCCGGTCTCCTGGTTTTTGTGGAAAAATTTAAAAATTGACCGTAACGCGAAAATATCCCCGCAAAAAAGAAAAAGAATAAAAGTCAATAAAACACAATAAAAGTTCAATAAAAACACAATAAAAGTTCAATAAAAACACAATAAAAACAAACAATGAATTGTAAAAATGAATGAATTAAAAAATGTGATTATTGCCGGAAAATATTTTTTGATAAAATAACTTAAAATAGAATTGTGACTTCTTTGGAATTTGAGTTTTTTGAAAAAATATTTAAAATTTTTAATTTTTCGGAATTGGAATGATTGAAAGGACGGTTTTGGCATCATGAAACAGACGCATTTTCTTCTTCTTTTTTTATTGCTTTCCGTTCTTTTGATCTTTCTTGCATCCAATCACATTTATGCGGATATTCAAACGGATTTGGATGTTTCCGAAATGACCATCACGTTTCATGAAACAGATGCTACCGCTGAAATCAAATATAATGTCGGTGCTTTGACCCATATTTACATTTTCTTTTTCGGCAGCCGGAATTTGGATCCGTTTATTGAAGATTTTTTGGTCGGATTTCCGGACCATGAAATTAAATCCGTGAACAGCAACACATCCGTTGTGGAATTGTATAACGCATCCCGAGTGAGCGGAGTTTATTACCTTCATGATTCTTGTCCGCTGAGAAGCCCGGTAGATTTGCTGACTTTAGTTTATCCGGACGGACGGACCAAAACATTTGAAAACGTCACAGAGACGCCAAACACTTTCTATTAAAAAAATCAAAACGAAAAAATTGAGAAAAATGAAAAAAACGAGAAAGACAAAAAAATAATGAAAAAAAACAGCGAAAAAATCCGTCAAAACCTTGAAATCCTGATCAGTAAGTAAAATCAAATAATTTTCAAAAACGATCTGTTTTTTTCAATTTTTAATTTTAAACATCCCTGCCTGTTATTGGCATTCTTCATAGGCCGGATACATTCGAACATCTCTTTCTTCAATTAAGAGCGGTCCTGCTGTTTTTCCAAAAATTTCAAAATGGGCTGTTGCGACATGGTTTTCAAAAACGGCGCGGTCGATCCATTTTTCAACAATAATAAGTACGTTTTCTCTTTCGGTACTTTCAAAGAGTTCATAACTGAGGCAGCCGACTTCGGCCCGGCTTCCCATTACGAGCGGGCCGGCCAGCCGGATAAATTCATCCTTCGTTCCCGGTTTTATTTTGAATTGAGCCAGTACGATAAACATTTGAGAAACCTCCTTAAATAAAAAAAATATGTTTTGTTATATATCTTTTATCAATATAAAATATTAAATATTTAATAAAATTATATACAAATCATTTACAAACATTTACAAAAATCTTTTTTCATTCAAACCGGACACATTTCGCCAGAAGTTTCATTGGTTTGGAATCGACATTGACTCCGTCCACCGTCACCACAATATTGCCGACCGTCCAGATGTATCCGCAGACAAAAACATCCTTGCCGGATTCATGAATTGTGTAAGCGTAGCGGTATCCAGGCATGGAATTGACGGAATCTTTCATAACAAAACGGCTGTCGTTGCCGGACCGGATAAAATGCATGTCGGCAAGACCGGCCGCCATTTCATTGGCACTGCCGGATGAAATTGTGTTCGTCACATTTATAAAAGCAACGCCGGATGGCTCATTATTCGGATTGTCCCCGGGCGGTTTCATCCAATTCCCCGGTTTTTGAAAAAAATGAAAAATATCGGAAAGCGGCATTTCCCAAAATTCCAATTCCGTTGGGGTGAGTTGATCTTCATAAGTCACATACGCATAAAACCCGGAATATCCCAAAACATTATTACCACCGCCGGAAGTTTCATTTTCAATGAAAAATTCCGACGTTTTGACATCATGAAATCCAGGCGGCGCCCTCACTTGAACCATTTCGGGACCAAATGCCGGTTTTGGATTTAAAACTCCGGTCTCCAAAAAAGCCGTAAAAATAAGAGCCAGCGCAATCACAAATATGGAAATAACCAATATTATTTTTTCCTGAGCTCCAACACGCATACTTTTCCTCTTTTTAATTTTTTATTGTTCTTTGAGGGATAAATTTGAATGGGTTAAATCTATAATGAGATGGATCATGAATTCATATGAAGTGAATCATGAATTCACATGAGATGGACATGAACTCAATTGAAATTCATGAATTCATATGAAGTGAATCATGAATTCACATGAAATGGACATGAACTCAATTGAAATGATTGTATATATTTTATTTTAGATGAAAAGGTTTAATAAGATTCCATAATTAATATAATAAAAATAAGATAATTAATGATATTTATTTCATGCTTATGAATTAAGATATTATTAATAGAAATCATTATTAATAAGTAATTGTATTTCTTAATGTTTGTTTAATTTTTTTTCAAACAAATGGAGGAAAAAATATGGATTTTACAACTCTCTTTAAAGCGCCTGAAACAGAAGGAAAGGAAAAACACGTCCCGATAATTGACATCTTGAAAAACCATGGTGGAAAAGATGAGACGCTTGTGCTTGTCACTGTTGGAAAAGAAGTTCCGCACCCCAACACCGTTGAGCATCATATCGTTTGGATTGAGCTTTACGGTATCAAAAAAGAAACAAATCAGGTCATTTACCTTGGCCGCCAAGATCTTGCGCCGACGTTTACCGACCCATCTGCCAAATTCAAAGTCAAACTCGACGACTTCAAAGCCCTTGGCGCGCTGGCTTACTGCAACATTCACGGTGTTTGGAAAAACACCAAAGAACTTTAATTTTGATTTAATTTCCGGTTTGAATTTTGGTTCAAATTTTGATTTTAAATTTATTTTAAAAAAAGAAAAGAAGAATATCTTCTTTTTTTTATTTTTCTTCGCAACGTATGAAAAATACGTATATTGTTGATACTCTGCCTGAATTATGACAGCAGAAATTGTAATCATGACTAAAGTAAATAAAACAATAAAAAATATCGTACTGTTTTGGAAAAACAAAAAAAAGTTTGAACCAAATCGGTTCAAACAATATTTTAATTTTTAAATCTAATTTTTAAAGTTTTATTCTAAAACTTCGAGAATGTGGGTTGTAATGACCGATTTTCCACCGGTGAATTCAAAAATTCCTTCGCTTCGCTTCGGAATTTTTCAGTAAAAATAGAAAAAGATGATAAGAATTCGCTTCGCGAATTGAGGCTGCACCACAATTAAAATGATTTTTTATAAAAAAATGGATAATGTATCCGTAAATAAAAAAAAGTTTGAACCAAAAAATGGTTCAAACAAGATTTTAAATCTAATTTTTAAAGTTTTATTCTAAAACTTCGAGAATGTGGGTTGTAATGACCGATTTTCCACCGGTGCATTCCGAAAGGGTGCGGCCGCAGACATTGCAGACGACTTTTCGGCTGGCACTTCCGAAGATGATTTGCTCGTTTTCACAGTCGTTACATTTGACACGCAAGAATCTGCTTTTTGGGCGGTTTGTATAATCCATATTTTTCAACTCCTTATTCCACAAATTCAAATTTCTTGGCTCTGAATCCCGGGCGCTGGTGCGCTTTCTTACAAAGACTGCATCTGTATTTTAACGCAATCTTTTTGGTCGGTTTGTCGCCTCCGGGGACTTTGGAGAACTTACCGGCGTTACCAATACCGGTTTGTCTTTTTTTCTGACGGGCAATCATGGTCAAGGAAGAAGCTTTTCCTTTCTTGACTCTTTCAAGAACATGCTCCGAATGCTTTTTGCAAAACGGGCAATAAGTGTTAATTTTCTTTGGCATTTTCATGATACTTCACCTGCGATTCCTGATATTCTCACGAGAATAAACTCTCATGGAATCAATAAATAATAAAAGGATCCGTTGCCGGAAAAAGAGACAAAAAAATCAAAAATCATCAAATGAATTGATTTTTCCCAAAAAATGGTTGACTCTTTTAAGACGCACATCCGCAATCAATTAAGACTCCGGATTGCCTTCGGAACTGCCGGGAATACGGAGAGCGACACCGCGCTTAATCAGCAACTGCGCATTGGCATGAGGCAGCTGTACAACCTCATTTTCATGCAGCCGATATGTGCGTTTGTCCTCGCCCATGAATTCTGGTAAATCCTTTAATATTCGGACTGAAACGTATTTCTCATTTATAATATTTGTGGAAGATTCCGGCTTTTGGGACGGAGAAGAAACGGGAGGAGCTGATTTGGAAACAGATCCGGACATCATATTTGCCGATGAATCCACCGGCAGATGTGGCGCAGCCCCCGAATTGGAAGCGGGTTGCGGACCGGAAGACATTTTCTTTTCCAAGTCTTTGGGTTTGTCGGATGGCGGTGCTTTTTTGTCGGCATCTTTAGAATTTGTATTGGATGCGGCACTTGCGTCATGATCATCCGTAATTTCCGAAATCATGCTGTCACGCGACTCCCCAATCGCCGACAACACTTTTTCATAAAGAACCCGCTCTTGCGCAAGCAATTTGTCGTAGTCTTTTTTCAAAAGGCCGGTTTTGGAATTGGTAAAAGCAGTTGATGTTGCCCGCTCCACAATTTTTCCAACCCGTTTCATAAAAACGGTCTCGATATCAAAAACAATGCTGGACAACTCATCTTCAAGCATTTTATATTCCACGGAACGTGGCCGCCCGTTTTTGATCATCTCCGCTTCCAGTTCTTTAACGGCGGCAGCGGCGGTTTCATAAAAATCCGATGGAATCGGCTTTAAGTCGCGTCCCCGCTCACGTCGGGCGGTTTGTTTAATCTCTTCAAGCGTTTTATCAAGATCCATAATTTGCCACTCCACGGCACATCAAATAAACGGCAGCATATTCCGGCAATTCCGCCGGTCCTTCTTCCACGGAAAAATTTTGTCCTTTTAATTCAAACGAAAACGGGCGCAAAATCCTTACTTTGGTCATTTTGTCCCCAAAGGCCAACGAATCGGTCAACGGTTCATAATCCGGCAGCCGGGAAAGCGGGATGGTTTGAACCTCAAAACCCGAACCGCCATGAAGCGATCCCGGGAACCGGATTAAACGTTTAATATCGCCCGTCACCGGCTCATCCACGCTGGCGCCGGCATCCACGCCCAAGTCAGCGGCGGTTTTTTGGATAATATATTCAATAATGGTTTTAAAATCTTTCACCGGAAAATCCAGGCGTCCTTTTTGTGCAATTTCATTCAAAAGCGCTTCATCCGCGGCAAATGCCGCTAACTTTTTCAAGGTTGTGTCTCCGGCAATTTTATTTTCCTTTAAATCTTTAAACATTTCCTTTTTGTTTTTTTTCACTTCGGTCTGCAAATACTCTGTCACATATCCGGAAATCCTCTTGCCCCACCCGGTTTCATACCCTTCCAAAATCCATTTGGTCGGAATCTTCCGCATTCCCTTAAATTCGGATGTCCCCGCGCCGGCGTCTCCGGCCATTCCGACTTCCCGGAAAAAATATTTAAAATCCAGATCCCGGCCGCTGATATAATTGACAATTTCCCGGCGTTCGGCGCTGTCAAGTTTTGCGATTTTTGGGTCATAAATGTGGAAGTGATATCCACGTCCGCCCGAAAACACAAGTTCGATTTTTTCTTCAGAAAATCCAAAATCATGAAGGAGAAAGTCGGATAATTTTATGGATTCTTGCTTGACGTGGTCGAGCATATCGGAATATGTCCGCTTCGCGCCCGGCAAGTGGTCGGCGTCTAAGTCAAAAATCAAGTCGGCACCTTGCCAATTTTTTTGGTCCATCCGGGGCGCTCCCGGCCGTTCATAATACGCGACAGAATAATAAGCATGCGCCGGTGCCATGCCGATGAGATATTCCGACACTTCATTGGACGAGCCAAACGATTTGTGCCGCTTCATGACGACTTCCGGCATCGGATCAAAGGAAATAAATCCCCATTCCCGTTGAAGAAAGGAGGGCGGAAGGCGAAGGTCTAAGGATTTATAATGGGATTGAAATTTGACTTTCAAATACCGTTTGGTTAATTCATCCAAGATCTGTGTCCCCCAATCCCAACCATTTCAATGTTGCAATCCGAATAATTCAATGAAATACGAATCAATCCATCAATCAATCAATCAATAAATACAAAATGCCAATCAACAAATTACAAAATACGAATCAATAAATTATAAAAATTACAAATTAATCCATAAATCAAATGTTCAAATTTTTGACAAATCTCTAATGTTCCTAATATTTATAGATATTTTGTTATTATATCTCCTCACAATGAAGCAAGAAATGACCAGTGCCGATGTTTCCGCCATCGTTGCCGAACTGTCGACCGGCGGCAATTCCCTCATCGACGGAAAAATTGAAAAAATTTATCAAACGGCTGAAAATGAAATTCGAATTAACCTCTACATTCACAAAAGAGGGCGGGATGATTTAATCATCGAGAGCGGTAAGCGTCTTCATCTCAGCAAATATTTAAAAGAATCTCCAAAAATTCCTCAAGGTTTTCCGATGCTCCTTCGAAAACACATTATGGGCGGACGGATTACATTTATTGAGCAGCATCAATTTGACCGGATCGTAAAAATCGGAATCATTCGTGGCGGGGAAGAAACTATTTTGGTGGCCGAACTGTTTTCCCGCGGGAATATTATTTTGCTGGACAAAAATGAAAAAATTATACTGCCGTTTAAGCCGGTCACGTTTAAGGACCGGAGAATCCGCTCGGGAGAAACGTATGAGTTGCCCGCCGAGCAATACAATCCGCTTAAAACAAGTGTGGATGAAATCAAAATGGTTTGCCGAGATTCGGACAAAGATATTATCCGGACACTGGCAAACAATTTCAATTTGGGCGGACTTTATTCGGAGGAAGTGTTCAAACGCTGCGCGGTGGACAAATCCAAACCGGCCAAAGAGTTGACGGACGCGGAATTTGAGCAAATCCACGCGGCAATTTCGGAAATGTTGGCACCGATTCAATCCGGAAATTTCAAACCGGCGCTGGTTTTAAAAGAGATTAAAAATTCCAAAGACAAAAAAGCGGAGACAGATTCTTCTTCCATTTCAAAAATTCAAACCATGCCGCAAACGCAAACAACTGAACCGCAAACGCAAACAGCCGCACCTCAATCCATCCACCAAAATGCTATCGCGCCGGATGCGTCCGTGTCGGATACCGCCGCTCAAAAAGAAGAAAAACCGGCGTTTGTTTTGCCGGACGGGTTTGAAATTTTCGACGTGGTTGCCTTTGATTTGGTTCAATACAAGGCGTTTTCTCAAATTCCGATGGCTTCTTTTTCGGAAGCGCTCGATGAAACTTTTGGAAAAGCGTCTTTGAATGCCATTGTCGTGAAAAAGGAAGAAGTTAAGCACGAAAAAAAATTGGGTGTTTATGAGCGGCGGCTCAAGCAGCAAACGGAAACGATGGCGAAATTTGACCGTGAAATTGAAAAGAATACGAAAATCGCGGAAACCATTTATGCCCATTATTCTTTTATTGAGTCGGTTCTTTCTGTTTTTTCGGCGTCCCGGGAGAAGGGATATTCTTGGGATGAAATCATTCGTATCATCAACGACGCGAAAAAAGAAAAGAAAAACGATATTGTCATGTCGATTGTCTCCATTCAGCCGGCGGACGCGTCTGTGACATTAGATTTAAAGGAATGTAAAGCGGTTTTGGATATTCGAAAAACAATTCCGCAGAATGCGAATGTGTATTACGATGCCGCGAAAAAATTCATGAAAAAGAAAGAGGGCGCCAAGAAAGCCATTTTGGATACGCAGGCGGCTTTGGACAAAAAGGACAAGGACAAAGATAAAAAATCGGCGTCAACTTATGTTCTTAAGAGGAAAAAGCATTGGTATGACCGGTTCAAATGGTTTTATTCCTCCGACGGATTTTTAGTGGTCGGCGGCCGGGATTCGGATACCAATGAGGAAATTTTTAAGAAATACATGGAAAAGCGGGACTTGGTCTTTCACACTCAGATGCCGGGAGCACCGCTGACAGTCATTAAAACGGAAGGGCGGGAGGTTCCTCCTACGACTCTTATGGAGGCGGCGACGTTTGCGGTTTCCCATTCCAGTTTGTGGAAAGGCAAAAAAGCATCCGGGGACTGCTACATGATTAAAGCGGAACAGGTGTCTAAAACGCCGGAGAGCGGGGAATATGTCACCAAGGGTTCATTCATTATCCGAGGGGAGCGGCAGTATTTTAATGACGTCGCTTTGGAATTGGCGGTCGGGCTTGAACTCGACGATGAGACGCGTATAATCGGCGGCCCGATTTCCGCCGTCAAAGCGCGGGCGAAGCATGTTATTGAAGTCATTCCGGGAAAATTCAATCAGAATGACTTGTCCAAAAAAATATATCGGCTGTACATGAATGAGGTGAAAGACCAGAAATTTTTAAAACAAATTTCGTCGCCGGATTTGATTGCGATGGCGATGCCGCCGGGAGAATCAGATATTAGGAGCGGCCCCGATGGAAAAATGCCGGTGGAAGAGAGCGGGGAATAATCTAAAATAATCAAATAAATTCAGAATTCAAATAAATTCTGAATAATCAAAAAATTGGGAGCGTGAGTCGGATGAAAGTGATGAAAAAAGAAATGAAGGGCCGGACCGGCGAAATCACTCTTCTTGCCGACACGCTGGAAGATTTGTGGCATCTGAGATACATTATTGATCCGAATGATGTCGTTTTTGCGCTCACCAAGAGAAAGCCGGAAGGGGCGGATGACAAAATCCGTCCGGAAAAATTGGAAAAGGTAACAGTCCGCCTCGGCGTCCGGGTGGAAAGTACGGAGTTTCACAAATTCGCAAACCGCTTGCGCATTCATGGGGTGATTGTTTCCGGAATGGACATGGGTATGCATCATACGCTCAACATTGAGGAAGGAACAAGTCTAACCATTGCGAAAGAGATTTGGAAAAACGACCAGTTCGACCGCATCAACGAAGCGGAGGAAGCGTCCAAGCGTCCGTCGGTCGTCATTGTCGGGATTGAAGAGGGCGACGCTGACATTGGTTTAGTCCGCCACTACGGCGTTGAGCCGTATTCTCACATCCGGCAATCGTCCGGAAAACGTGAAAACGGTCTTCGGGATGTTTTTTTTAAGGAAATCGCCGACCAATTGAATTTCGTATACAAGGACGGTGCCGCGATTGTTTTGTGCGGCCCGGGATTTACCAAGGATGATTTTTTGATTTATTTTAAAAAAGCGTATCCGGACCTTGCGTCGAAGTCCGTTACGGAAGACAGTTCGATGATCGGCGTTTCGGGATTCTTGGAAGTTCTCAAAAAAGGCTCAATTGATAAAATCATGCATGAGTCCCGGATTTCCCGGGAAACGAATTACATGGACGCATTTTTAAAAGAGGTCTCCCTGGATGGAAAAGCGGCTTACGGCCCTGCAGATGTTCAAAACGCGATTGATTTCGGTGCCGTAGAAACGCTTTTGGTTGCCGATGAAAAATTAAGAGAGGAGCGGGAAGCGGCCGACGGCAAAACCGACACCAAAATCGAAAGCATGATGCAAGAAGTGGAGCGGTCCCAAGGAAAAGTGATTATTCTGAGCACGGAGTTTGAGCCGGGCCGAAAACTGGCGTCCTTTGGCGGAATTGCCGCGATTTTGAGATATAAGATGGGGCTGTGATGTGAAAGTTCATATCAGTAACCTATAAATATTAAAAAACACATTAAAAATTTTAACAGAACCTGCCGGGCCTCTCAACGATGCACACTTGGCGGGTCCCTTAACTCTTTTTTGACTTTTCTATAATACATAACATTTTAGCGTTTCGTTTATGATTTTGCATAATTTTTCAAAATAATTTCTATCGTAACTTCACGGAAATGTAAAATGTAAAAAAATGTAAAAAAATGCAAAAACAGGATCAATTATCTGAAAAAGAAAAAAGTGCCCGGAGCGTGACTCGAACACGCGACCTCCAGATGTCTCAGGAACCGAAATATTCAGGTCCGAAAAGACGCCATTTATTTTCCCTATGAGTCTGGCGCCCCAACCGACTAGGCTATCCGGGCATTGCGGGATTATAGAAAGCCAATTGTCCTATTAAAAAGTATTGATTGAAAAAAAATAATGTCCGATTTTTCATTTTTAAAAAAAAGTTTTCTTTTCTCGGGATTTATAAATCTTAAATTTTTTATAAAAATGTATAAATAACGTCCCGACATGAATGAATTCATCCAATCCGTAAAAACCGACAAAATTGAAAGAGATGGTTTGAAAAGATGGATCAATTTGAGGTGGAACTTAAAATGAAAATGATTGGGTTTTGCGGGAGTCCGCGGCGGCGGGGAAATACGGAAATATTGATGGAAATGATTCAAAGCACGGTGGAAGATGCCGGCATTTCGATGGAAATTGTTGGCTTAGCGGACGTCGACATCGGGTTTTGTTCGGCGTGCGACGCTTGCCACGTTCCGGGCGGGAAATGCATTTTGGATGACGACATGGATTCCCTTGCCCAAAAAATGAAGGAGGCCGACATTTGGGTTTTTGGAACGCCGGTTTATTGGTGGGGTCCGACCGCGCAAATGAAAGTGTTTATGGACCGCTGGTACGGAATTTCAAAAACCATTTTCCAAAATAAAAAAGCGATATTGGTGATTCCAATGGAAGACACGGATGACAAAACCGCATCACACGTTGTTGGAATGTTCCAAGACGCTTTGGATTATGTCGGCGTTGAAATTTTGGACACGGTTGTCGCAAAAGGCGTTTGGAGTGCAGGCGATGTTAAAGAAAAGCCGGAAATTCTGCAGGCGGCAAAAGACGCGGCGCAAAAAGCGGTCAGCGTTTCATCAAAAAAACCGGCGGCGAAACCGAAAGGAAAAGGACAGAGTAAAAAAGAAACAAACCAAAAATAAACAAACCAAAAATAAACAAACCAAAAACAATAAGCAATAAACTGCAATTGCCCAATCCAAGCAATCCCTCCCGAAAATTCGGATGCGTTTCGCATCCGAATTTCTCGGATTATTAATATGAATAGATATGTTATGGAAATAAGATTGCAGCAAACTGTAAAATAAAAAACAGACGCAGCAAACTGTAAAATTAAAAATAAGATTACAGCGTATCTTTCATCAAATATAAATCAAAAGCCCACCCGCCATTTTCGCCGGTTTTCCTTAAAAATTTGTTGCGATAACGCACGCGGCGGCGCCAAGAAATAGAAAATGAAAGAGGGAATGAAATAAAACATATAAATTTCTAAATAAATACAAAAATCAATTTAGATGAGGTGTAAAATCATGTTCACAATTGACAAAAAATCAATGGATATTCTTTTTAACGAAGCGCGTACATATACATATTTTGAAAACAAACCGATATCGGACGAAGTTTTTGTTCAACTTTATGACACCTTAAAACTGGCGCCGACTTATGCAAATTGCCAGCCGGGACGCTTTATTTTTGTCAAAAGCCCGGAAGCCAAAGCGCGGCTGATTCCGCATTTGGACGGAGGAAACGTTCGAAAAGTTCAAGAAGCGGCGGCGACCGTCATTATTGCAAGCGACAACACCTTTTACAAAAACATGCCCCGGCTTTTCCCGCACGGGGATATGATGTCTCTTTTTGAAAGCAATCCCAAACTCGCACAGCATGTAATGTTTCAAAGCAGCTGCCTTCAAGGCGCTTATCTCATCATGGCCGCCCGAGCTCTTGGTTTGGATTGCGGACCGATGGGCGGATTTAACAGCGCGGGCGTTGACAAAGAATTCTTCCCGGACGGAAAATGGACATCCAATTTCTTGTGCAATTTAGGATACGGCATGAAAAGCAAATTACATCCGCGCGATCCGAGATTGAATTTTGAGGAAGCGTGCAAAATTATTTGATTGACCCGCTTCATTTTTTACACTTTCTGCTTTTTACGTTTTTTAAAAAAGATGGGGGTCACAAAAAAATTGTGACCATCTCTTCTGATTTTGTTATTTATAAACTCATTTTACTTTTTCTTCAAAAATTCATCGATTTCTTTCGCCGCTTTTTTTCCGGCGCCCATGGCCGAAATGACTGTTGCGGCGCCCGTGACAATATCACCGCCCGCAAAGATATTGGACCGCGTGGTTTGCAATTTGTCATTGACCACAACCGTTCCCCGCTTCGTTTGTCCGACATCGGAAGCCCCTTTGTAAATCAACGGATTGGGGGACGTTCCAATCGCGATAATGACAACATCCGCGTCCATCGTAAACTCGGATCCTTTCACCGGAACCGGGCTTCTGCGTCCGGATTCGTCCGGCTCGCCGAGTTCCATTCGGATGCATTCCACCGCTTTTGCGTCAAACCGCCGGTTTTGCGGCGTTCCATCCCCGTAATCGCCAATGATTTTCGTCGGATTTGCGAGGAAACAAAAGTCAATTCCTTCATGTTTGGCGTGCTCGATTTCTTCCCGCCGGGCCGGAAGTTCCGCATCACTTCTGCGGTAGACCACCGTGACTTTGTCCGCCCCCAGCCGAAGCGCGCACCGCGCGGCATCCATGGCCACATTTCCGCCGCCGACGACCACGACCCGTTTTCCTTTTTTAATCATGGTGTTCGCATCCGGCTGATACGCTTTCATCAAATTGACACGGGTTAAAAATTCATTCGCGGAATAAACGCCGTTTAAATTTTCACCCTCAATTCCCATGAAATTCGGAAGACCCGCACCGGTTCCCAAAAAGACCGCATCGTACGCGTCCGCAATCTCGTCCAGCGTTTTAATCCGGCCGACCACGTAATCGGTTTTCAGCGCCACACCCAAATCCAAAACATCTTGAATTTCCGCACCGACAATGTCTTTAGGAAGACGGAATGCCGGAATGCCGTACGTTAAAACGCCACCTGGCAAGTGTAAGGATTCAAAAATCGTTACATTGTGTCCCATTTTTGCCAAATCAGCCGCCGCTGTGAGTCCGGCCGGACCTGAACCGATAACCGCTACATTTTTGTCGGTCGGCGATTTGTTGCAACCAGCCGATTTCTCGGAACTGTCTCCGATTTTGCAGCTTTTGCCCGTTTTTCTCATCTCATCCGCCGCATATCGCTCCAGCCGACCGATTGCGATCGGCTGTCCCTTTCGGCCCAGAATGCACAATTCCTCACATTGTGTTTCTTGCGGACAGACCCGCCCGCAAATGGCCGGAAGCAAATTGGTTTCAAAAATTTTTTCCGCCGCCGCGTTTGCTTCTCCTTTTGCGACCAAGTCAATAAATACCGGAATATTAATGTTGACCGGACATCCTTCCACACACCGCGGAACCCGGCATTGAATACAACGCGAAGCCTCCGCCATCGCGTCTTCTTTTGAATAGCCCAGTGCCACCTCATCAAAATTATTTCTTCGAACAACCGCCGGCTGTTCAGGCATTTCCATACGTCCGGCTTTGCCCGCTTTTTTCATATCCACCATAAAATTCATCCATACTTTGATTCAATTAAAAATTTTGAAAAAACGATTCGGAAATACAAACTTGAAAAATCTATATTTGAAAAACATTTTGAAAATAAAATTTTGAAAATTTTAATTTTCAAAATTTAAATTTTGGAACAAACGCCGCCTTCGCATTCTTTGTCATATTTTTGCGAAGCTTCCGTTTCATCTTTTTTGTAGATCATCAGCCGGTTCATCACGGTGTCAAAATCCACAAGCCGCCCGTCAAATTCGGGACCGTCAACACACGCAAATTTCGAAACGCCGCCCACCATCACCCGGCAGCCACCACACATTCCAGTACCATCCACCATCATGGAATTGATGCTGACAATAATTTCCACATCCGGATACGCCGCCATCATGTTGGTGGCAACTTTCATGAGAATCGGAGGCCCGATTACGACAACACGCCCGATTTTCGGACCGTCATAGGCGCCGGCCCGCTCTTTGTCCAGCAATTGCTTAACAATATCGGTCACAAATCCGTGGTGGCCTTTGGAACCATCATCCGTCGTCACATAAAATTCATCGCTTTCTTCCTCAAACTCTTTTTCCATCATCAAAAGCCCACGGTTTCGGGCGCCGATAATTGAAATCACTCTGTTTCCGGCATCTTTGTACGCCTGAATTTGCGGGTAAACCGGCGCGATTCCAACGCCGCCGCCGACCAATATGACCGTTCCGATTTTTTTAACATCGGCCGGCGTTCCGAGAGGTCCCACAAAGTCCGCGATAGAATCGCCCGGCATGAGTTTAGTTAACTGTTTGGTTCCTTTCCCAAGCGCTTGGACCGCCATCGTCACCGTTCCGGCATCCGGGTCAAAATCCGCAATTGTCAGCGGAATTCTTTCGCTGTCTGAAAACGTCCGGACAATGACAAATTGACCGGCACGGGCCGCACGGGCCACATCCGGCGCGTCAATCACCATTTTAAAAACACTGGTGGCCAACTCTTCTTTTTCGAGTATTTTAAAAGACATAATTCTCACTTGAAATAAAACTTGAAATGAAATAAGGGTAAATTCCGAAAAAAAATGAAAAAATCATTAAAAAGGATAAAACGTGTTTAAACTAAAAGTCATGGATTATATATGTTCCCAAGACATTTTTTAAAAAATGATTTCGATTTAAAATGATTTATCCTGATATACCACCCCTTTTTTTGAAGACATCCATCCGCAAGCCAAAACATATAAATACGACAAATATGTTTTACGTTCTACTTCAGAACTACAACATAAATCAACATTCGGGGCCCATAGCTCAGCCAGGAAGAGCGACTGGCTTTTAACCAGTCGGCCTAGGGTTCAAATCCCTATGGGCCCGCCATTTTTTTAACATGTTTGATGGACAAGATGGAATCATCGCCGAGTGTTATCTCAATTATAATTAAGATCATATAATAAGACCTGATATTATAATTGCAGGACAACGGATGATTTTTCTTAAAATTCTTGTGCCAAAGAAATAATTTTTCCGGGAGGAGAACGATTTGACAAAGTTTAAACTGCTTGATCATGAATCGGTCCCATATCACGAAATCATAGACGACGATGAAGTTGCCGATTTACTTTTAGCCTACTCGATTGAAAAAGAGCAGCTTCCCAAAATCCGAGTCGACGACCCGATCGTGAATGAAATCGGGGCCAAGCTCGGCGATGTCGTCAAGATTACAAGAAAAAGTCAAACCGCGACGGAAGCCTATTACTATCGGCTCGTTATCGGAATCATTGAATAAACAAAATCGGTCAAATCAAATTCAAGTTCTTCACTTTTTCAAATCCTGCAAAAGTAAACTCTTTCGCCCCTTTTTTAAAAAGACGTTCTGAAGATGTTTTTTGGGCATATTGTTTGCAAACAGCGGATTTTCAGGAAAAGAGCGATGATTTGCATTTAGATGCGGCCGGCCGTGTCGGGACAAATAAATGTTTGAAAAATTTTCCACATTTAACACATTTGACATGTTCGCTTTTCATCAAAATAGTTTGAAAACGCCTCACGCTTACAGACTTTCCGCTGCTTGCGGTGCTCTGTTCCAAGGAGTTGAAACAATATTTTCTTTTTTAACGCGAAATCATAAAACGCAATCAGATCATTTACTTGAGCATGCGGTTTATGAAAACAAATGTTTGTCTCTTGCGAAAAATCCGGGCATAACCCCCCACTCTTTTGCGGTTTCTCAATCGCTTTTTATGAATACTAAAAATTCAAAGGTCCGATTCGGACATCCGGGCAGCCAAACATGTGCGAAATGCCCCAGAAATCAGGTTAGAATGATTGAAAAATCCTGAACAAAATTTCCAATCAAAATGTATCCTGTTTATCAATTTTTGATAAAAAATGAATTCATATCATAACACAAATGATTTAATAAAAATAATTTAGCAAATGATTCAACAAATAATTAAAAAATAATTCAACAAATAATTCAACAAATATTAGCAAACATAATCAAAATCAATCGACATAAAAAACAAATCTGAAATGAACATCAACCCGTTTACAAAATTCCAAAAATCAGCTTTTAAAATTGATTTGTCGCAAAAATAAACATTTGCGGCCGGTCAAAATAATCCGCTGAGAAAAACAACACAGGAACAATACTGTATCGACGCTTGAAAACATCTCAAAAATCGAAAAGAAATATAATCAAAAAAATTTTTGGGAAAATCTCTAAAAATCAAAGAAGGTGCTCACTATTACATTAGATACGCGTACCCTGGCGAAATACTATTTCACCCAGGAAAAAATTGTCCAGCATCATATCGATTCCTTTAATAAATTCTTGGATTCGGGACTTCAAAAAATCATCGATGAACAAAGAATTATTGAAACCGATATTGAAGGAACTTATTTAAAACTCGGAAAAATCCGAGTGGGCGTGCCGGTTGTCAAAGAAGCCGACGGCGCGATTGAACCGCTTTACCCCAATGAAGCCCGCCTCCGGAATTTATCCTATTCCGCGCCCCTTTACCTTCAGATGATGGTGGTTCGAGACGGCATTGAAAATTATGAAGAGCCGACCGAAGCCAATATCGGACAGCTTCCGATTATGCTCAAATCCAAAGTCTGCAACTTAATCAGTATGAACACCGAAGAAAAAATAAAGCATGGTGAAGATCCCCTCGACTGCGGCGGATACTTCATTGTCGGCGGAACCGAACGTGTCGTCATGACATTGGAGGACTTAGCGCCCAACAAAATTTTAACCGAATACGGTGAACGCTATGGCGACAAAATCGAAGTCGCAAAAGTCTTCTCTCAAAAGAAAGGCTACCGTGCCCTCGTTGTTGTCGAACGCGGACGCAAATCTCTCTTGGAGGTATCCTTCCCCTCCATCACCGGACGTCTCAATTTCATCACATTGATTCGGGCGCTTGGGATTGTCACCGATCAAGACATCGTGACTGCCGTTTCCGGCGACCCTGAAATTGTTAAATTCATGCTTGAAAACTTAGATGAGGCGGAAGTCGACTCGATGCAAGCCGCGATTGAAAAAATCGGAACACGCGTTGCCGCCGGACAAGCCAAAGAATATCAAATCAAACGCGCGAACTACGTTTTGGACCGCTACCTCCTTCCGCACCTGGGAGACCGGCCCGACGACCGCATTTCCAAAGCCAATTTCCTGGCCCGAATGGCCGAATCCTGTTTTGAATTGGCGCTTGGAAAACGAGACGAAGACGACAAAGACCACTATTCCAACAAACGGCTCAAACTCGCCGGCGACCTTATGGAAGACCTTTTCCGTGTCTCTTTTAACCGCTTGTCCCGCGACATTAAATACCAACTCGAACGTGCCAACATGCGTAACCGCGAATTAAACGTGGCCACGATTGTTCGCGCGGACGTTCTCACCGACCGCCTCCAACACCCGCTTGCCACCGGAAACTGGGTCGGCGGACGGACCGGTGTGTCTCAGCTTTTGGACCGCAACGACCACATTTCCACACTTTCCCATCTTCGCCGTGTGATTTCCCCGCTTTCCCGTGCGCAACCGCACTTTGAAGCCCGTGACTTGCACCCGACCCAGTGGGGACGGCTTTGCCCCTCGGAAACTCCGGAAGGTCCCAACTGCGGTCTCGTGAAAAACTTTGCCGAAATGGTGGAGTTATCCACCGGAACCGACGATGTGGAACCCATCAAACAATTGCTTTACGGAATGGGCGTTGAGAAATTCCGGTTCATTCAGCCGGAAGTTGTTGAAATCAAATACGCTGACCATGAAAAAGAAGAGTTTGAAAGCGAATTTGAAGAAAAAGCCGGAACCAAAAAACCCGAAGAATTCGGCGACGACGATGCCGGACACACATCCGGACCTTCCCGGCCGGCTGATGATGTCGATGACTTTTTGGGCGGAATGGATTACGATGGGGGAATGGACGAATGATTCAATCAAAGATATTTTTAGACGGAGAACTCATCGGAACGCATGACGATCCGGAAGCGTTGGTCTCCAATATTCGGGATGCACGGCGTGAAGGACGTCTCTCCCGGCAAGTCAACGTTGCCTTTTTGGAACACACCAAAGAAGTGATTATTTCCACCGACATCGGACGGGCCAGACGCCCGCTTTTGGTCGTGGAAAACGGAAAAACAATGGTTACAAACGACCATGTTGAAAAGTTAAAAAACGGCGAACTGACCTTTGACGACTTAGTCAACATGGGTTTTGTCGAATACTTAGATGCCGAAGAAGAAGAAAACACACTCATTGGAATTCATGAACGCGACCTCACCCCCAAACACACGCATCTGGAACTGTCCCCGGATTTGATTTTGGGTATTTGCTCCGGCATGATTCCATATCCGGAACACAACGCGGCACCGAGATGTACGATGGGCGCCGCCATGATTAAGCAGTGTATCGGTGTGTCGTCCGCAAACCACAAATTACGACCCGACACCCGCGCCAATATTTTGCACTACCCGCAAAAAGCGATGACTTACACGCAAACGTGTGAATCCATCGGATTTGATGAGCGGCCGGCCGGACAAAATTTCGTGGTCGCGATTTTATCATACGAGGGCTACAACATTGAAGACGCACTCGTTTTCAACCGGGGGTCCATAGAACGCGGCCTTGGCCGCAGCCACTTTATCCGGACGTTTGAAGGCGAAGAACGCCGCTACCCGGGCGGACAAGAAGACAAATTCGAAATCCCCGACTCGGAATACCGCGGCGCAAGAAGCCATGAAGCCTACGCCGAACTGGATGAAGATGGTTTGGTCAACCCGGAAACATATGCCGCTCCAAATGCCGTTTTAATCGGAAAAACAAGCCCGCCGAGATTTTTGGAAGAAAACGCGGGACTTGACGCCGGATTCGGACACCAGCGCCGGGAAAGTTCAGTCACGATGCGCTCCAATGAAAAAGGAGTTGTGGACACCGTTATTTTAACCGAGTCCATCAACGGAACCCGGCTTGCGAAAGTCAAGGTTCGGGATGAAAGAATTCCCGACATCGGCGACAAGTTTGCGTCCCGTCATGGACAGAAAGGTGTGATTGGCCTGAAAGTGAACATTGCCGACATGCCGTTTACCGAATCGGGCCTGTCTCCCGACCTTATGATTAATCCGCACGCGATTCCGTCCCGTATGACGGTCGGACACGTTCTTGAAATGATTGGCGGAAAAGTCGGGTCCATGGAAGGACGCCGGATTGACGCGACCGCCTTTACGGCAGCGGAAAACGGTGACAATGAAGACAAACTCCGCAAATCTCTCAAAGAACACGGATTTGCCCATACCGGAAAAGAAATTTTCTATGACGGCGTCACCGGAAAAATGATTCCGGCCGATGTGTTCGTCGGTGTGATTCTGTACCAAAAACTGCACCACATGGTCACCTCCAAAATGCATGCCCGGTCCCGCGGTCCGGTTCAGGTGCTCACCCGCCAGCCGACGGAAGGACGTGCCCGTGAAGGAGGTCTTCGTTTCGGAGAAATGGAGCGCGACGTTTTGGTCGGACATGGAGCTGCCATGTGTTTAAAAGAAAGATTATTGGAAGAGTCCGACAAGGATGAAGAATATGTTTGCAGTGCTTGCGGTATGATCGCGACGTTTGACAAACAGAGAAATTTGGCGGTCTGCCCGAACTGCGGCGCGGACACCGATATCTACCTGGTCGAAATGAGTTATTCGTTTAAGCTTCTGCTTGATGAAATTAAATCTCTCGGTGTTGCGCCGAGATTAAAACTTGAGGATGCGGTATAATGATTCCGTCTACGAGAAGAGTTCAGCAGATTCCGAAAAGAGTTTCTGCGATTAAATTCGGTCTGCTTTCCCCCAAAGAAATCAGAAATATGAGTGCGACGAACGTGATTACCGCCGATACATATGATGAGGACGGTTTTCCGATTGAGATGGGATTGATGGACACCCGTCTTGGTGTCATTGACCCGGGACTGAAATGTAAAACCTGCCACTCCAAAGCCGGCGAATGTCCGGGCCACTTCGGCCACATTGAGTTGGTCGTCCCGGTGATTCACGTCGGTTTTAACAAAACCATCCGCAAATTGCTCCGGTCGGTTTGCTGCAAATGCAGCCGCCTCCTCTTAAAAGAGAATCAAAAAGCGGATTATTTGGCTTACCTCGGTTCTTTAAAAGACATCGGACAAATGCCGGACGACTTGATTAACGAAGTATATAAGGAAGCCAGTAAAGCGAAAGAATGCCCGTACTGCGGCGCCGAGCAAGGCGACATTAAATTCGAAAAGCCGACCGAATACATTGAAAACGGCGAGCGTTTGACGCCGACCGAAATTCGGGACCGCTTTGAGAATATTCCGGATGAAGACATCCGTGTGATTGGCATGGACCCGGACAACGCCCGCCCGGAATGGATGATCCTCACGGTTCTTCCGGTTCCACCGGTGACGGTTCGCCCATCCATCACTTTGGAATCCGGACAGCGCAGTGAAGACGACTTGACGCACAAGTTGGTCGACATTATCCGGATTAACCAGCGCTTCCAAGAAAACCGGGATGCGGGTGCTCCACAACTCATTATTGAAGACTTGTGGGAACTTCTCCAGTATCACGTAACCACCTTCTTTGACAACTCGGTCTCAGGAATTCCGCCGGCACGCCACCGATCCGGCCGTCCTTTAAAGACGCTTTCCCAGCGGCTGAAAGGAAAAGAAGGACGTTTCAGAGGCAGTTTGTCCGGTAAACGTGTCAACTTCTCCGCCCGTACCGTTATTTCTCCGGACCCGGATTTGAGCATCAATGAGGTTGGAGTTCCGCTCCCAATCGCACTCATTTTAACCATTCCGGAACACGTGACGGAGCGCAACATTGATTTCTTAAAGGACCACATTCGCCGCGGCCCGACCAATTATCCGGGCGCGAACTATGTGATTCGTGCGGATGGCGGCCGTATCAAGATTTCCGACATTAATACGGAAGATTTGTGCGAAAAATTAGAGTTCGGCTGGATTGTCGAGCGGCATTTGCGGGATGGGGACGTTGTTCTTTTCAACCGTCAGCCGTCTTTGCACAAAATGAGTATTATGGCGCACAGCGTGAAGGTTTTAGATGGAAAAACATTCCGTATGAATCCGGCGGTTTGCCCGCCATACAACGCTGACTTTGACGGAGATGAAATGAACATGCACGTTCTTCAAACCGAAGAGGCCCGGGCAGAAGCGAAAATCCTTCTTCAGGTTCAGGAAAACATTTTATCGCCACGTTTCGGCGGCCCGATTGTCGGCGGCATTCACGACCACATTTCAGGTATGTTCTTGCTGACTCGAAAAGATAATCCTGTGACCGGACGCATTAACAAAGACGATGCGCTCGACTTGCTTCGTAAAACCGATATTCGTGAGCTTCCGGCACCGGCCGGAAACGATGATGCCGGCAATCCGTACTGGACCGGAAAACAGATTTTCAGTCAAATTTTGCCGGAAGGACTCAATGTGTCGTTCTCCTCCGAAGTCGGAACAAAAGATGTGGAAGAAGACAAAAAAACCGATGCTTATGTGATGATTGAGGATGGGGAGCTGTTGGCCGGAACCATTGATGAAATGGCGATGGGAGCCTTTAAAGGCAAAATTTTGGACACCATCATCAAAGAATACGGAACCACCCGCGGCGCACAGTTCGTCGACGATGTGACTAAATTAGCGATTCGGGCGGTTATGCGAACGGGATTGAGTTTTGGTATTGCGGATGAAGACATTCCGGCAGAAGCGAAGGCTCAAATCAACATGGCGCTGACAACGGCGGAAGAAACCGTGAAAGGGCTGATTCGAGCGTATGAAGCGGAAGAATTGGAGCCGTTACCGGGAAGAACATTGGATGAAACCATTGAAATGCGGATTATGCAGGAACTCGGTAAAGCGCGTGACAAATCCGGAAAGATTGCGGATGCGCACATGGGTCTTGAAAATCCGGCGGCTATGATGGCACGGTCAGGAGCGCGTGGTTCGATTTTGAACATTACGCAGATGGCAGCTTGTGTCGGCCAGCAAGCCGTTCGTGGAGCACGAATTAACAGAGGTTACCGCAACCGGACGCTTCCGCACTTTGAGCGCGGGGACCTGGGCGCAGACGCGCACGGATTCGTGAAATCCAGTTACAAGAGCGGTTTAAATCCAACCGAATACTTCTTCCACTCTATCGGCGGCCGTGAAGGATTGGTCGACACGGCGGTGCGTACGTCGCAGTCGGGTTACCTCCAAAGGCGGCTTGTGAATGCGCTTCAGGATCTTGAGGTTCAGCACGACTGGACGGTTCGGGACACGCGCGGTGTCATTGTTCAATTCATGTACGGTGAAGATGGAATTGACCCGACGAAGAGCGACTTTGCAAAAGCCGAAGCGGTTCACCGTATTTTCCGAGCTGTGACCAAAAAGGAGGTCTGATTATGGCAAAATTATCTTTGGATAAAATCGATGGTATGATTGGCGGGCTTCCTCTTCCGAAAAACATCCTTACCACCCTGCGTGAGGATGCAATCGCGACGGAAGTTTCGGAAAAGCAACTCTTGGAAATTATCGACCGTGTGGTGGTAGGATACCAGTTGTCTCGGATTGAGCCGTGTGACGCGGCGGGCGTCGTTGCGGCGCAGTCGATTGGAGAGCCGGGTACACAGATGACCATGAGAACTTTCCACTACGCAGGAGTGGCGGAAATTAACGTCACGCTTGGTTTGCCGCGTCTGATTGAGATTGTGGACGCCCGAAAAATTCCGAGTACGCCGACGATGACGATTTATTTGAGCAACAACCGGAATTTGCCCAACGAGGAAATGGATTTCGCATTTGACCGAGACAAAGCTCAAAAGGTGGCGTGGCGGATTGAGTCGACGAAAGTGAATCAAATCGCTTCGGTAACCACTGATTTGGCGCAAATGAAAATTGTGATCAATATCAATGAAAAGAATATGCTTCGGCGTGAGATTAATTTCAATGATATTGTCGCGATTTTTAGGGACAAGATTTCCGATGCGGTCATTGAGGAGAATGAAAACACATTCCAGATTGATTTAACGCCTAAGGACCAGCGCTACCGGGATTTGCTTCAATTGGCGAAAAAGATTCATGATGTTACGCTTAAGGGCATTGATGACATTAAGCGTGTCGTGATTCGAAAGAGCAACGACAGCGATGAATATGTTTTGTACACAGAAGGTTCGGCTTTAAGCGAAGTGATTGAAATCGAGGGCGTCGACATGCGCCGGACAACGACGAACAACATCAGCGAAATTTACACGGTTCTTGGGATTGAAGCCGCACGAAACGCGATTATCACGGAAGCGACAAGCACGTTGCGTGAACAGGGTTTAAACGTGGATATCCGTCACATTATGCTTGTCGCCGACTTGATGACGAGCGACGGGGAAGTAAAGCAAATTGGCCGTCACGGTATTTCCGGTGAGAAGGCAAGTGTCTTTGCGAGAGCCGCTTTTGAAGTGACGGTGAACCATTTGTTGGACGCCGGCATGCGCGGAAACGTGGATGAGTTGGCAGGTGTCACGGAAAACGTCATTGTCGGGCAACCGATTAAGATGGGAACGGGAGATATTCGGCTGATTTCAAGAAAATTGGATCAAGAGGCGAAGCCGAAAATTGAGCCAAAGGCAAGACCGAAAAAAGATACAGCGGCCAAGTCCAAAGACGCGGAAGTAAAGCCGGCGGCGGATGAAGAAATTCAAGCGAAGCCGGAGAAAAAATCGAAGAAAAGTTCTAAGGCGGACATGATGGAAGAAGAAATCGTGGAAGAAGAGGAATTTTTTGAAGAAGAAGAAATTTTCGAAGAGGAAAGCGGCGACGCCGAACCCAAAAAGAAACGCGGACGCCCGAAAAAGGTCTGATCCGGATTTGTGACATAAATTAAAGCCGAAAAGAGTTTTTCTTTTCGGCTTTTTTTATTGATTTTTGGGGCGGTTTTTTCGGTGCGATGGCATGCGCGCGCGAAGGGGGCGGTTTTTTGAGGGTTTTTGAAAAAAGAGGTTTTTTCGGTTTTTGCAATACTTTTAACAAAACTGATGGGATGAATTCTTTTTTTGGAAAATGAAAGAGTGGTGCGGCTTTGGAACTTTTGAAGGTGTCGCCAATTTATTATATTGATAAGGATTCGCCGTTGGCAGTTTTTGCTTATGGTACATTAGACGAACTTGTGCCGGTGAGTAATTTTTTTCTTATAAAATCTAACGTTGAGAGTCTTGAGCTTCAGGGTATTCTTTCAGTTTTTTTATTTTTGAGAATTTGAGGCATGCATTGAAATGCCGGGGGTTTGGATTCTGCAACGGTCGAGGAATATTATTTGAGGGTTTGAGAAGGGATGGAAAGGGGTTTGATGAGGAATTTTATCTAATAATTTAATTATTTTTCAATTATTATTTTTTTAGGATAATTTAAAAAATGTTTTATACAAAACAATCCTATGGTATTATTTGCAACGACATGGTTGCAAATCAATCAAAAAGGTACCCTTAAAAAGTATTTCAGAAACAGTATAGCGGTAAAACGCTGGTGCTACACATTACCTGCATTTGTCTTGAAGTCTTTTCAAATTGCTTCAAACTACTCGTTTCAATGAAAGAACTCTTCGGAGAGGATGTGTATAAGAAATGAATAAACAATTACCATTAGCATCTGCAGTCGCTATAAGTGTTTTTGCTCCGGCAAATGCTCTGAAAAATCAGTTAAAAGAAAAACGTTTTTTGAAAAAAGAATGGTTTTTAATCGCATCGTTGATGCTTTTTTATTTTATTCCCGGCATCAATCAGTTAATCGTAGATCACTTACTTTCCGGTCTGGAAAATCATGTTTTGAATATTGCCGGCCAAATTGAATGGTTTGACCTGTTTAATGAAACATTGCTGGCATTTTTGACAGTGCCTCTCTACTTCTTGTTTAATGAGGTTGTTCAAGACAAAAAGGCACTTAAATCCCGTATTGCTCAAATCCTGACAGTTGGATTTGTCCTGTATGCGCTGGTTTCCATCATTATTTATCTGTATGCCAGTTCTTTGACGGCTTACATGAACGCACCAGCGGAAAGTGTTAACTATCTCCAACTTGAAACCATTGGTTTTATTGTCGGATTTGTTTTCTCTTTCATTTATGTCTTGCTGGTTGTCAAAGGAGAGTGGAAACTCTTCGTTCCCTGTTGGTTTCAAAAATTATCATTCTTTCAATTGGCAATTGGATTTTAATTCCAAGTTACGGAGTCATCGGATTAGCTATGACAAATATCACATGCAATCTGATCATGGCAACCGTATCATTAATCCTGTTGTATAAAATCGGTCTTCTTCAATTCAAATTTGGTTTTGATTGGGATGTCATGAAAAAATGGGGCAGAGTTGGTCTTTTTTCCGGTTCTCAAATCGTTCTTGATAATATCATTTACATGTTAATTGTAATGAAAATGGTTAATGAAGTTTCTTCAGCCGGCGTCTATTGGCTTGCGAACAATTTCATTTGGGGTTGGTTATTGATTCCGATTATGGTCATTGCCGAAATTGTCAAAAGGGATTATGTAAAGGGATATTCTAGAATTTACAACTACATTTTGTTTGTGATTTTTGTTGTCCTTCTTTGGATTATCAGCGTCCCCTTATGGAAAATTATGTTTGATAATGTTATTCATGCCCAGGACACGCAAACAATTTTGAACATTTTGTATTTGGCAGTTCCATTCTATGTTGCATATGCGCTAGCTGTTGTTTTTGATAGTGTTTTTGTTTCTGTTGGAAAAACAAAATATTTGTTTTTGATTTCCATTATCGTGAACATCGGTTATTATGGAATCGTCTATTTGCTGTTCTTAAGCGGTTGGTTCACTGCTTCTCTTCATTTCATCATCATGATGTTTGGATTTGGAATGGTGGTTCACTTGTTGTTCAGTGTTTTGTTCTTTTTTGTTTCGAAGAAGAAAATAAGTACAAATTTGAAAACAAACTCTCAGCATGGTCCCAGAAGGAGTGTTTGATTTGAAAAACACTGCAAATTGGCACATAACGGATAGATGTAATTACCATTGCAAATTTTGCTATGCCACAAAATTGGATAATGAAGTAAGAACAAAGTGTGAAGTTTCATAGGTTTTTGAAAATCTTCAGTCAATGGGAGTTGAGCGTATAAATTTAGCAGGAGGTGAACCAATGCTTCATCCTCTTTTCAATGATATGCTTGAAATTGGAAACGACTTGGGATTTGAGATGACAATGATCACGAACGGGTCTATGATAACTGCTGAAAACATCAACTATCTGGCGGAAAAACTGAAATTAATTGGAATATCGGTTGACTCATCAGATGAACAAATTCAATTAAAAATGGGAAGAGGATGTGGAAGTCATGTTCAAAACACTCTTGACACTATCAATTTAATCAAAAATGTAGGAATTCCTTTGAAAATAAATACAGTTGTCACCCTTCTTAACTATCAAGAAAATATGAAAAATTTTATCGAATTTATTCAACCACAACGATGGAAAGTATTCCAATATTTACCCATTTTAAATCAAAATGATAAATTCAATGAAAGGTTCCAGATAACAGATTTCCAATTCAAGAATTTTCAAAAAATGCATAAAAATATTAGACTCGTAGGTGGAATATTACCTGTATTTGAATCAAATGAAGATATGACTAATTCATATCTGATGATTTCCCCGTCTGGAAAGATTGTATCCAATATCGATGGAAAATATGATTTTAAAGATATTAAATCAATAGGGAAGAAACAATTTGCTGATTTGATTGATTTTACAAAATATACAAGTCGAGGAAGTGTTTAATATTTTGGAATGATTTGTTCATTTGAACAAATCATTTCTTTTGATTATCCATTTTTTTTCTTATTATATTTTGGATTTTTTCCTCCATGATTATCTCTATAAGTTTGAAGTGAACCTTCTTCCCATGATCTGGCACTTTCTTCTGTACAGGACTTTCCGATTTGGACCATTGATGTAAATTTCTTATCTTGTGTATGTTCAACCATACGTCGATCCATATCATTTGTGATTCCGCGATAGACAGTTTTGTGTCCATCTTTAAGTTCATATTTTTTATAATCTCTATTTGAAGTCATATTATCTTTATCCTGTTTTGTTTTTGTTATATATGGGATTTCTCCCATGATGGGTTTTTCTATGAGTTTTCAACTTGCTTTTTTCCCATTTTCGTGCACTTTCAGTTTTACAAGCTCTACCAATCTTAACTAGCCTATCAAATTTTTTTATTTTTCGATGTTCTGATTCACGACGTTTTAAATTATTTGTAATGCCATAATAAACTGGTTTGCTACCTCTTTTTAACGCATATTTGTAACTTTTTTTCTTTTTCATATTTATTTCTCTTCAACATCTTTTTAATAATATATCTCTCCATTTTTTAAAAGAGAGATAAATATAATTTATATTCCAAGTATATAATTGTTGCTAACATAGTAAGTTTTACATACTTACTATCCTTATTACCATTCAAAAGCTTAAATAATAATTAAAGCTTATCAATAAAATATGAATCTAGTACCTTTAAGAATACACATTGCTGTTGTTGGATTTGAAATAGACAGGATTAGTCAAGCAGCTATCAAAAATAGGGCAGATAAAGTATACCTCATTTCAAAAAAAGAAGAAGATGATGGTCTTATTTATTTAAAAAAGAATGAAGAAATTTTAAAAAATAAAGGGATTTTTGTCATTATTGAGTTAATTGATGATGTCCATGATATAATATGTATACTTGACAAATTAAAAAATATTATTAAAAGGGAAAAAGAAAATTTGATTTACATAAATATTTCATCTGGAAGCAATTTATCAGCTGTTGCTGGAACTATTAGTTCTATGATGTTTGATAAAGATTACAATATTATTCCCTACTATGTGAAACCTGAAAAATATCTTGATTGTGATGAAATCCGAAATGAAAAATCAGAATATGGGCAGTTTCCAAAACTCAGAACGACTGGAGTAAAAGAAATCGTTGACATTGTTACGTTTCCCACAAAATTACCTACGCTACCATTAATCAAAGTATTAAAAAAGATAAATTCGGAGAAAGAAGGAACTATAACAAAGAAAAAATTACTTTTGTACATTGGAGAGAGCGAAGAAACTGCAAAACAATTTAATTACCCCTATTTTGAAAAAAGTTCATCATCTTCCGTTCTTGAAAAAGCAAAAAATTATGCGTGGTTAAATCAAAATATTATTGAAAAGTTAAAAAATGAATGGAATTTTATTGAAGTTCAGAAAGAAGGAAAAAGCTCCAATATTTATCTTACACAAAAAGGAAAAAATATGCTCAAATATCTAGATGATGAGCCGAATTGCTAATTTTATAATCCCTCCAAAAATTTAAAAAGATTCAAATCCCTAAACAACTTAACAAATTCTTCATGACGATCACAACAGGCGATTTCTTCATGTCACAAACCAATCCAGGTCTCCAAGTCAACCCAAAAATTCTGGCTTTTGGAAGAACTTCCTTCAACATGACCATCGAAGATGTTGCCCGAAAAATCGGTCAAAAACCTGAAGTTATTCAAGAGTGGGAAGCCGGAACTTTATTTCCGACTTATGCTCAGCTGGAAAAGCTGGCGACCGCTTACAAAATCCCATTGGCAATCTTTTTATTTCCGGAGATTCCTGAAGAATACAAAATCCGGTCGTCGTTTCGGACACTTCCCGATTCTGTTTATGACAAATTGGATGCCCATATGATTCTGTTGTTCCGAAATCAAAAATCAATTTTGGAAAACATGAAGGAGCTGGACCAACTTTTGAAGGGCAGCGAAAATCCGGGATTATTTTTTGAGAATTTTTCTTGGATATCATCTGAAGTTCAAAAAAATAATCTTGATCACATACGATTCCGTTCATTGTTTGGCGTTTCTTTGGACGAACAAAAAAGCTGGAAAGACTCAAAAGAGGCGCTTGAAACCTGGATCTTCGCATTTGAATCTTTGGGCATATTAGTGACTCGGGACGCTTTTTTAAATGACGATATTTCCGGATTTTGCCTATACGATGAACGCTATCCTTTGATTTGCCTCAACAATTCACACACCGATAACCGCTGCATTTTCACACTGTTTCACGAATTCGCGCATCTGGCGATGCAAACCAGCGGCATTGTTGACCGGAATGATGGTTTCATCGAAGAACTTGAACCCAGTGCTCGTGATGTTGAAATTTTGTGCAACAAAATCGCCGGCAAACTTTTGGTTCCGGATGATGATTTCCAACAAACAATCCGTCGGATTGAAAGTGAAACAAACGCCGGCATATCCGATTTGCTTTCAGATTGCCTTTCGGAGTTGTTTGGCGAGATCATTTCCGAAATTGCGGAAATCTATCATGTCAGCCGGGAAGTTATTCTTCGAAAGTTTTTGGATTTTGGAATCATTGGACCGGATACGTATGAAATTTTCATCTCGAAATGGGCTCATTTTTCCAAAAACAAAAAAGAAGATAAAACGAAAGGCGGGAACTATTACAGCAACATGGCTGTCTATCTCGGCGACGCCTACCTCAAAACCGTTTTGTCCGCCTACAACGACCACAAAATTACAGACCAAGAAGCTTCTCTTTATCTTGGCGGCATAAAAATTGACAATATTCCAAAATTGGAAGAGGCCGCCATTTTGAGGTGGAACAAATGGCGCAAGTAAAGCCGGCAAAACAGCGAACCATTCGTTCCTATGATCTCGATGCCGATGACATCTACGTTTTTGACACAAGCATCATCAGCCAATTATTTCGGAATTATTATTCGGAAACTTTCCCGGGGCTTTGGAAAAAAGTAAATGAATATGTTTTAGACGGAAAAATCATCAGCGTTTCCGAAGCAAAAAACGAACTTCTTCAACATAACAACCTTCCGAAAATGACGAATTGGATTCACAAAAATTCCGGAATTTTTCTGGAACCAATACCGGAAGAGTTTAATTTCATCGCGGAACTTTTCAAAAAACCAGCCGGAAGACAATTAATCAACCGGAAAAATATATTAGAAGGTCTCCCGGCAGCGGATCCATTTATTATTGCAAAAGCCTATTCCATAAAAGGAACTGTCGTTACCACTGAAAAATTTAAAGAAAATGCTCCCAAAATACCGAATATCTGTCAAGAATATTCGGTTCCATGTTTTAGTTTGCAAAATTTTTTTAAAAAAGAGAAATGGATTTTTTCATAACACCTTTCCCCTCATTTTCCAGTTTTTTTATTCTCCACCAAAAACAACTATATATTATCCCGCTTCTTCCTCTTTTGAAATGATTGACGATACCTTAAAAATTTTCAAGGAATTCACGAAAAAGGATTTCCGGATTTTGGCCGGAATCGAACTTGGAATGCGGGATTTTGAATGGGTGCCGCTTTTAGAAATCCAACGGTTTGCCGGCCTTCCGCTGGACAAACTCCGCTACCGGCTGGAGTGGCTTCGCCGGAAAAAAATGGTCATTGGGACGCTTGACCCTTACGAAGGCTATAAGATTTATTTTGAGGCATATGACGCGCTTGCGCTTCACACTTATGTTCAGCGAAAGACATTTTCCGCAATCGGCGATGAAATCGGCGTTGGAAAAGAATCGGTTGTCATGGAAGTTCAAAAAGAGCCGGTGATTGCCGCCGCCGACCCCGAAACTTTCATTTTAAAACTTCACCGCGAAGGCCGGACCAGCTTTAAGCAAGTCAAAAGAACGCGGGAACACTTGGCGGGAAAAGAACATTTCTCATGGATTTATGCCGCAAGGCTTTCCGCCGACCGCGAATTTACAATCATGAAAAAACTCTGGCCGGATGTTTCCCTGCCAAAACCCATTGACCAAAACCGGCACACGATTGTGATGGAAGTGGCCAAAGGAAGCGAACTTTCCAAAACAAAAGTCTTGGATCCGGATTGGTACTTGGACGAAATTCTCCGGCAAATGAAATTAGTCTACGCCAAAGGAATTATTCACAACGATTTGAGCGAATACAATATTTTCGTATCGGAAGACGGCATTCAAATCATCGACTGGCCGCAATACGTCACTCTTGCACACCCGCATGCGGATGAGCTTCTTCGGCGCGACGTCGAAAACGTCATCAACCATTTTTCCAAAAAATACCAAATCGAACGCGATATTGACGAAACTGTGGCGGAAATCAAAAAAGGCGTGGCGATTGACATCGACCAGTTAAAAGAAGAATTCCCGGAGGAGGAGAAATTGCCGGAAGAAGAATTGCAAGAGTTTAAATCCGAATCTGATGTTGAGTCTGAAGTTGATTTTGAAATAGATTTGGAAGACGAATAAAATTGACTTTTGCATATTTTACGGAGGCGGCCTGCGCACACGTTATGGTGCCCGATTTTTTTAAAAATTATAAAATACCGGGATTCGTTTTTTTCTTTTTTCTTTTTTCTTTTTTTCTTTTTTCTTTTTTCTTTTTTCTTTTTTTCTTTTTTTCTTTTTTATTTTTTTTCTTTTTTTGACATCCTCCTTATTTTCGATAAATATCTACAAAAAATCATTTAATTAAAAATATATATATACCAGTCCGCCCCTCATTTGTTTTATTTATTTAATAATTTAAATTACATTTTGAGGAGGAATTCTAATGCCGGTTCGAAAAATAAAGAAAATCATTCGGGGAACCCATCAAATTGATGGGGCCGGTGTGAAATTGGTTCGCGTTGTCGGACACAAGGATGTTGCCGACTTTGACCCGTTTTTGATGCTGGACGCTTTTGATTCCAAAAATCCGGACGATTACATTTTGGGATTTCCGCATCATCCGCATCGCGGAATTGAAACAGTGACGTATTTGATTTCCGGAAAGGTGGAGCATGAGGACAGCCTGAAAAATAAAGGAGTTATTGGCGGCGGCGATTGTCAATGGATGACGGCCGGCAGCGGAATAATTCATCAGGAGATGCCAAAACCGGCTGACCGGATGCTGGGCTGCCAGCTTTGGGTGAATCTTCCGGCCCGGGACAAAATGACGGACCCGAAATATCGGAATCTGACACACGATTTAATTCCGATGGTTGTGGAAAACGGCATGACGGTAAAAATTTTGGCCGGCGAATACGGCAACAAAAAGGGAGCGATGCAAGCGGATTATGTTCCGATTAATTATTTGGACGTTTCTATTCCACCCGCTCAATCTTGGAAATGGAAAACGAATCCCACGGACACGCTTTTCATTTATATTTTAGAAGGAGGTGCCGAATTTTTGGATGCCGGCGAAAACAAGCTGACGGTTTTGGAAAAAAGCGCTGTTTTGTTTGACAACAACGACATTTTTGAGGTAACGGCCGGCAAATCCGGGGTCCGGTTCATTCTTCTTACCGGAAAACCCTTAAAAGAACCGGTGGCGTGGGGCGGACCGATTGTGATGAACACGAGAGAGGAACTTGAATTTGCGTTTTACGAGCTTGACCGCGGAACATTTGTGAAACACAAATAATTCCCTCTTTCTTTTTTCATTTTTACTTTCATTTTTACTTTCATTTTAACTCTACTTTTCAATTTAATTCTCTTCGATTCTAATTCTCTTCGATTCTAATTCTCTTCGATTCTAATTCTCTTCGATTCTAATTCTAATTTTTTCGTGCATGCCGTCATGCAAAATCAGACGCTAAAGCGTCTGATTTTGCAGATTGTTGTGAATTGCAGCAACCGTAAATTAATAAACAGATGCAGCAAACTGAAAATTTAGAAACAGATGCAGCAACTGAAAATTTAGAAACAGACGCAGCAACTGAAAGTTTAGAAACAGATAAACGCAAACTGCAAAATCAGAGACAGACGCAGCAAGTTGCATAATTAGAAACAGATGCAGCAAACTGTAAAGTTTGTTATTTTTTTGTATTCTTGTATTCTTGTATTCTTATATTCTTGTTTTCTTGTTTATTTTTGTATCCTCATTTTTTAAAAAATATTCTTTCTTTTTTATATTCCTGTAATTTGTTCATGGATTATTTATATCATCAATACAATTTCCCTCAAATTAACAACAAATCAACAATAAATTTACAAATTATTGAGGGGAAAAAGATGTTATCAAACAAGGAACTCTTAGAATCCGGAACCCAAAAAATGGAATGGGCAAAGAATCATATGCCGGTTCTGGAACAAATCCGGCAGGAATTTGCCGCGAAAAAACCGCTGAAAGGAAAAAAGATTGCAATGGCCCTTCACGTGGAAGCCAAAACCGCGGTCTTGGTTGAAACTTTGGCAGCCGGCGGCGCAACCGTTGCAATTACGGGATGCAATCCCCTCAGCACCCAAGACGACGTGGCGCAGGCACTTGGGAACCTTCCCGGTATTTCCTGCTTTGCCAAATATGATTGCAGCACATCCGAATATTATGAAGCGATCGACCAGGTACTTGACATTGCGCCCGACATCACCATTGATGACGGCGCCGACTTGATTTTTAAACTTCACAAAGAGCGGCGCGACCTTCTCCCAAAAATTGTCGGCGGATGCGAGGAAACCACAACCGGAATCCACCGCCTTTTGGCCATGGAAAAAGAAGGAGCGCTTGAAATGGCCGTCCTTGCGGTCAACGACGCACAAACCAAATTTTTGTTTGACAACCGCTACGGAACCGGACAATCCGCTTGGGATGGAATCATGCGAACCACCAATCTGTTGGTTGCCGGAAAAACAGTTGTCGTCGGCGGTTATGGCTGGTGCGGGCGGGGAATTGCCATGCGTGCGGCCGGGCTTGGAGCGGAAGTTGTTGTGACGGAAATCAATCCGGTGCGTGCGCTGGAAGCCCGGATGGACGGCTGCCGCGTGATGCCGATGGCGGACGCTGCCAAAATCGGTGACATTTTTGTGACCACCACCGGTAACTGCGATGTGATTTCCGGCGCGCATTTCCCGCTCATGAAATCCGGCGCGATTTTAGCCAACGCCGGCCACTTTAATGTGGAAATTGATTTACCGGGTCTGGAAAAATTATCTTCCGGCGTAAAAACCGTCCGGAAAAACATTAGGGAATACACACTCAATGGCAGCGGTAAAAAAATAAATGTGCTGGCGGAAGGACGACTGGTGAATTTAGCGGCCGGCGACGGTCATCCGGCGGAAGTCATGGACATGAGTTTTGCCAACCAGGCCTTAGGCGTCCGGTACATTGCGGAAAATAAATTAAAACACGGCGTCCACAAAGTACCGGCGGAAATTGACGAACGGATCGCGCTTCTCAAATTAAGATCCATGGATGTTGAAATTGACCGGCTCAGCGACAAACAAAAATGCTACACGGATGACTGGGAAGCCGGAACTTGAGAGCGAAAAACCCAACCAATCCATCAACAATCAAAATACAAGTCTTAAATGTAAAATATTTTCAAAGACATTATTTCAAAAAAAAATCAATAATCAGCGGATGACTATGACTGAAAATATCGGAACAAAAATAAAAGCGATTCGTGAATCGCAAAAAATAACGCAAGAGGAACTGGCCAAAAGAAGTGGTTTGGATTTGGTTCAAGTGACGGCGATTGAAGACAACACCAACATTCCATCACTGGCACCGCTCATTAAAATTGCGCGTGTTCTCGGCGTCCGCCTCGGCACGTTTTTGGATGATTCGGACAACTTAGGGCCCGCAATCACCCGAAAAAACAAAGCCAATGAAAGCATTCAAACGTCAAATTCCAATACGGAAAAGCATGCCAAATCCCACAACAATTTCTTTGCGCTTGCCCCGCAAAAAACCGGGCGCAGCATGGAGCCATTCATTGTTGAAATCAATCCGGCGGACGAATCCAAATTGGCGGTTTCCGCCCATGAGGGTGAAGAATTTATTTATGTTCTGGAAGGATTTGTCAAAATCATTTACGGTCAAAATACGTTCATTTTGGAAGAAGGCGACAGCATCTATTATGATTCCATTGTGAACCATTTGGTGTGCGCGGCCGACGAGACCGGCGCGAAAATTTTGGCCGTTGTGTACGCTCCAATGTAAAATAACGTCACCCAAAAAATCGGCACAAAAAAGCAGACGGAGTAATGAGATATGACAGACACAAGAAATCAGAATGGGCTTATGCTTTCTGACCGGACGCTCGGAGAATGGCTCGAATATTGGGCCCAAGAAACGCCGGACAGAGAATATATTGTCTATTCCGACCGTGATTTGAGATTTACCTGGAAAGATTTTAACAAGCGCGTCGACAACATGGCCAAAGGACTCTTGGCAATCGGCGTTCAAAAAGGATATCATGTGGGACTTTGGGCAACCAACGTTCCCGACTGGCTGACATTTCTGTACGCGTGCGCCAAAATCGGCGCGGTGTGCATTACCGTAAATACCAGCTACAAGCAGCATGAATTAGAATATCTGGTGGAGAATTCCGACATGCATACCCTGTGCATTATTGACGGAACGTTTGACGGCGACTATGTTCAAATGACCTACAACATGCTGCCGGAACTCAAAACCTGCCAACGCGGGCACTTGAAAAGCGAACGGTTCCCGCACATGAAAAATGTGATTTACATCGGTCATGAAAAACACCGCGGCATGTACAATACTGCTGAAATTTTGCTTTTGGGCAACAATGTCGGGGACGCTGTTTTGGAAAAAGCCAAATCCGAAGTGAATTGCCACGATGTGGTCAACATGCAATACACCTCCGGAACTACCGGTTTTCCAAAAGGCGTGATGCTGTCCCACCACAATATCGCAAACAACGGCTACTTGGCGGGCGAACACATGCGGTTTACGCAAAACGATAAGCTTTGCGTTTGCGTTCCGCTTTTCCATTGTTTCGGTGTGGTGCTTGCGACCATGAATTGCTTGACGCACGGCTGCACACAAGTGATGATTGAAAAATTCGACCCGCTTCTCACGCTGGCTTCCATTCATAAGGAGCGATGTACGGCACTTTACGGCGTTCCGACGATGTTTATTTCCGAACTCAATCATCCGATGTTTGACATGTTTGATTTAACCAGCCTTCGGACAGGAATCATGGCCGGCTCCCTCTGCCCAATTGAACTCATGCGCAAAGTGAGCGAGAAGATGCATTTGAAAATCACAAGCGTTTACGGCCTGACGGAATCTTCGCCGGGCATGACACACACCCGGATTGACGATTCCGCCGATGTGCGGTACACAACAGTCGGCCGTCCGTTTGAATTTACGGAAGTCAAAGTGTTGGACCCGCAAACGAATACAGAATGTCCGCCGGGTGTTCAGGGAGAAATGTGTTGTCGCGGCTATTTGATTATGAAAGGCTATTACAAAAACGAGGAAGCGACAAAAGAAGCCGTTGATGAAAACGGATTCCTTCATTCCGGAGATTTGGGAATTATGGATGAAAACGGCAACTTCCAAATTACCGGCCGGATCAAAGACATGATTATTCGGGGCGGAGAGAATATTTATCCGCGCGAAATAGAAGAATTCCTGTACAAGATGCCCGGCATTAAAGATGTTCAAGTGGCGGGCGTGCCGTCGGAAAAATATGGCGAAGCGGTTGGCGCGTTCATTATTTTGCATGAAGGCGTCACGATGAAAGCGGAAGATGTCCAAGACTTCTGCCGCGGTCAAATCGCACGCTACAAAATCCCCAAGTATGTCTTTTTCCTGGATGCTTTCCCCATGACCGGAAGCGGAAAAATTCAAAAATACAAACTTCGGGAAATGAGTTTGGAATTGTGCAAAAAACAGGGAATTGAAGTGATCTAAAGCAATTCCTTCTTTCTTTTTATTTTATGCCGCCGCTGCGCGCGTTATGACAGCAGATTTTTTAAAGTTTTTCAAAACCAATGGTTGATTTTTTTTCAATTCGTTTTTTTTCATTCCTTTATTTTCATTTCAAACAAACCCCCAAAAAATTCAGGGCGAAAATTTTGAATGATGGACTGCAAATCCAATTCAAAGAAAATCTCCCGATTCAATCAGATGCGCGAGCGCATCTGATTGAGATCGGATTTGTTCACAAGAATAGATGGACAGGCGAGAAGTGAGCAGCAGTTTCATAATCATAAACAGAGTGCAGCCGACTATAAAACTAAAACAGGGTGCAGAACTTCACATAAAATCAATTCAATTTGGACCTGCTGATTTTGCTTTTATTTTTTAAAATTTGTTGCAATAACGTGCGCATGCTACCGCAAACTGCAAAAATAGAACTTTTTTTGAGGTTGAGTTTCATTTTCGTATTTCATTTTCACATTTCATATTCGTATTTCATTTTCGTATTTCTTTTTTAAATTATACCCGATTTGATGTAGATTTCAGAATACACATCAAAATATACCCAAAAAGGTATAATTTTGATGATTTTTCAATTTTTGAACCCGATTGGGTATAAAATCAGAAATCTTTTAATAGCGCGAAGGCAGCCGACATATCCCACAATCTCGCTTCCAAGAAGGGCAGAACTTCATGATTTCTAAGAAGTTATGAAATTAAAGAACGCCTCCACCCAATTGTTAAACCCATTTTCAAAATCAGACAAATGTTATCATAGCAACTGTCCATTTTATTCACCGCACAAAATGCGGCAAATAATTTATATATTCACCGCATAATGTGCGGTGAATAATGGAGAATAATTTATTTGATTTACCGCAAAAGAATGAAAATTATGTCTTTTGAATCGTATATTTATGAAAAAAAGAACTGGCCGTCTTTTACTTGGAATGAGGGGCATCTTCTTCCCGTTCTCGGACGCGTCCGGAATTTGCAGGGAAAACTTTTCGGAAAAATGATTTCCTTGGGTTTTTCACTCAAAGCGGACGCTGTTCTTTTGACACTGACACTTGACGTTCTCAAATCCTCGGAAATTGAAGGAGAATATTTAAATCCGGATCAAGTCCGCTCATCTGTTGCTAAACGGTTGGGAATTGATATTCCGGAAAAAATGTCCTCCAACCGGACCGTGGATGGCGTGGTGGACATGATGCTGGATGCTACCCAAAATTATCAAATGCAGCTGACAACCGACCGTCTTTTTAGTTGGCACACCTCTTTATTTCCGGCTGGAAAAAGTGGAATTTATCCGATAACGGTTGGAAATTGGCGAAAAGATGAATATGGACCAATGCAAATTGTTTCGGGTCCGGCCGGCAAACAAAAAGTTCATTTTAAAGCGCCGGACGCCGCCAATATCCCCGCGGAAATGGAAAAATTCCTGAATTGGCTCAACCATGAGAGTGGTCATGAAAGTAGTCATGAAACAAATCACAAAAGCGGCCAAAAGGAAATGGATCCGGTCATCAAGGCCGGTGTTGCTCATCTTTGGTTTGTCGTCATCCATCCGTTTGACGATGGAAACGGGCGGGTGGCGCGGGCGATTTCAGATATGCTGCTGGCACGCTCCGATGGCAGTGCCGATCGGTTTTACAGTATGTCCACTCAAATCTTAAAGGAACGAAAAATGTATTATTCCGTTCTTGAAAATTCAAAAGATTTGGATATCACACTTTGGCTGGAATGGTTTTTGAATTGTTTGGAGCGGGCGCTATTATCTGCGGAAAGCGTTTTGAACCAAATTTTTAAAAAATCCGAGTTTTGGACCATTCATAAAGAAACGTTGATGAATGAACGACAGAGGCTGATGATCAACAAACTCTTGGATGGTTTTGACGGAAAGCTTCAAACCTCCAAATGGGCAAAAATCGCGAAGTGTTCCAATGATACGGCGCTTCGGGACATTCAAGATTTAATCGAAAAAGGAATTTTAATAAAAGAGGCGGCCAGAGGCAGAAGCACAAATTATGAATTGGCAAAATTTTAATGTATAAAGGTTAAAATTTTAAAAGAAAGAATTTTGAAAAATTCACGCCTCAAAACTCACAAACCGCACAATCATTTTTCCGTGTTCGGATTTTTCAATCAACTCTTTTTCGTCGGCATAAGGCCTATTTGAAAGGATTGACTCCGCCATCTTTTGATTGAGACCCGGCAATTCCTTGAGCAAGGCCGCGGATACGGAATTGATTTTGACCGGATACAAAATTCCGGAAACGGAGCGGTAACCGTGCCCGGTAATAACAATATCATAGAACCGCCCAAGTTCTAATTTTTCGGGAATTCCGATGAGGAGCGGATACGTTCCGAATTGACGGCCAAATGTTATTTCGGATTTGGACGCGGAGGTGGTTTCGTGAATTTCCGCAAAAACATCTTTTAAAACCGTTCCAGCAGGAACCACACGGCGAAGCATCGGCAAATCAATTTCTTTTCGGATTTTTTCCTTATAATTTTGGAAATAATCGTTCTTTTGCATGTGTTTTGAATTTGATTTTTTGTCCAAAACATATTTTTGGGACAAATCCGCTTTTTGATTTTGGGGATGGCTGCTGCCGGCATTTAATTTTTCAAAAATCGGTGTTTTTGGAAAAGCCATCACTTGACGGATATTGATTCTTCGAAGCATTAATCCTTCGTCATAAACTTGTTTTAAAAAATCGGCATTGAGCTGGAATGTTTTTTTGGTTTCTCCCAAAAGCCCGTGAACAAAATTAAGGCCGGGTAAAATTTCCGGCATTCCATTTTCGCCGCGGGCCGCCCCGATTTTATTCACCAGGCGGATCGCATCCATGACTTGTTCCGGCGACGCTTTCAAATCGTTAGCGGAAATGACAGCCGGGTCCGCACTTTCAAGCCCCATCGCAATCACATCTCCCGGCGTGTGATATCGGATAATCGTTCTTAAAATTTCGGCGGCTTCGTTTGGAAACGCGGCAATCGTTACCGGATTTCCGTTATCCATGTGAAGCGTTTTTAAGTCCGGTGCCGCCTCCCGAATTCCGCGGTACAAATTTTCAATCGCCGCCGGATTTGGTTTTAAAAAAGGAAAGCCGGCATCAATTCCTTTGTAGGCGAATAAATCCGGCTGGCGGCCGATTCGAAAATGCCGTGCCTGATTCTCATAAAGCGCCCGAACCTCAGCGGCGATGTCTTCTTCATCCCGAAAATCCGGGCGCCCATAAAAGGATTCCGTGCAAAAAGAACAATGTTTTTTACGGCCGCACCCGCGATACGTCTCAATTTCACAAATGATGTCCGGAAAATTCGGGTGCTGACCAACAACAAAAGCGCCGTTTTTGGACCAACGCGCGATTTCCGGAGTCTTCCGGTATCGGTGGACAATTAAATTGGAATTTTGATTCGCAGGGGGTTGGCTGGAAGGGGGTTGATTGGAGGGGTTTTGAGGGGCACCGTTTGTGTTTTGAAAATAATCAAAAACAAAGCTTTCAATATCTTTTTGAGCCAAAAGAACATCTTTGGGTAAAAATAAATCAGCCGCCGTTGCGATTTTGCCGCCTTCTTGTGAATAACCCAGGCGAATCGGTCCGCCCAGTATTTTGATTCCGCCGGCGAGCCGGAACAGCGCCCGGATTTCTTCATCCGTAATCGGCGTTCCGGTCAGATATTTTCCGGGAACCGTCATTCCGGAAATAACAATAAAAACGTCGGCCGTCTTTATCGCTTGCGTCCAGCTTTTTCCGGTCGCTCGGACTTGGTCAATTGTCAAATACAAAATATTATCGGCGGAAAAACCACATTCTAAAAGCGCACCGGCGACATAACGCGGGTAAGGAGAAATGTAGGGCGGAACACCAAAACAAGCCGGCTCATCCACATATCCGTCCAAAATAATCACGTTCATAAAAATTACACCCAAACCCCGCATCCAAAGATGATTTTTAAAAATCTGTTTTCAAAATCCGTTTTCAAAATCCGTTTCAAAATCCATTTCAAAATCCATTTCAAATCCATTTCAAAATCCATTTCAAAATCCATTTCAAAATCCGTTTCAAAATCTGTTTCAAAATCCGTTTCAAAATCCGTTTCAAAATCCATTTCCAAGAAGACATTGCTTTTTAATTAATTTTATGGCGGTCAAATTTGACTCTATTTTTGAAAATCGAGTGACTGTACAGACTGCAAACATTTATCTATTTTTCATTCTTCTTTTCATTCATGCCGACAATTGGAATTGCAGATACGACTTTTGCCCGTTACAATATGGGCGCCGCCGCAATTGATGAATTGAAAAACTCGATTTCCGCCAAACTCATCCGGGTGACCGTCCCCGGAATTAAAGATTTACCGGTGGCGTCAAAAAAACTTTTGGAAGAACAAAACTGCGACATTGTCATCGCTCTTGGAATGCCTGGAAAACAGCCGCAAGACAAAATCTGCGCACATGAAGCATCTCAAGGAATCATGATGGCGCAACTGATGACTAACAAACATATCATTGAGGTTTTTGTCCACGAGGATGAAGGAAAAGATGACCAGGAGCTCAAATTTTTAATGGAACAGCGGTCCCGGGAACACGCGCAAAATGTCGTGAAAATGCTAACGCGCCCGGAAAAAATGATTCAAGAAGCCGGAACCGGACAGCGGGAAGGATTTGCGGACGCAAACCCGCTTTAATCTGGGGGGCCGGAAAAATCGGGTCCGGAATTTATTTGTGATTTTGCCGCAAAAGTGGGCGGACTGACAACATATATAAATGTTCAACATTTTTAAGTACAAACAGTTATATTTAAAATAAATTTTTTAAAAATTACTTTTTTAGATAAATTTGTAGATTATTGAATTTTATTGTAAATCAAAGGATGAAATCATTATGACAATTAATATCGGTTTTGTTGTTTCCGAATTTAACCGCGACATCACCTACCAAATGGAAATTTTGGGCGAAGAACACGCCAAATTCTTAGGGGCCAAAGTCACTCAGAAAATTTACGTCCCCGGCGCTTATGACATGCCGCTTGCGATTAAAAAAATGTGCGAAAACAAAAACATTGACGCGGTCGTGACCATCGGGTGCGTCATTGAAGGCGATACCAAACACGATGAAGTGGTCGTGGCGCAAGTCACCCGGAAAATGACAGACTTGTCTTTGGAATACGGAAAGCCGGTAACGCTTGGAATTTCCGGTCCCGGAATGACACGCATGCAGGCAATGGAAAGAATGGATTACGCCAAAAGAGCGGTGGAAGCGGCTGTCAAATTGTGCCAGCGGATTAAATAATCAAGATGACTTTTCGATTTTTAAAAATTTTTCATTTAAATATTTCATTTAAATATTTTTGTTTTATTTATTGTTGGACGGACCAAATCACTTTTTAACAAAACATAGACGTGTAATAACGATTTTGAACGGGATGAATTTTATGATATCTTCACGGGTGGAGCGGGTGGAAGAATCGGCGACGATGAAATCTTCAAAAAGAGCGAAAGATTTAATCAGCCGGGGCGTCGACGTCATCAATTTTACATTAGGAGAACCGGATTTTGATACGCCGGCCAACATTACGCAAAAAACAATCGATGCCATGAAATCGGGAGAAACGCATTATTCTCCGGCGGTCGGTCTTCCCGCTCTTCGGGAAGCGGTGGCGCAAAAGCTTCGAACGGAAAACAAAATCGACACGAAGGCCGGAAATATTATGATTACGCCCGGCGCGAAGCAGGGTATTTTTGAAGCGATGATGACCTTAATTGATGAAGGCGATGAAGTTCTTTTGCCAGACCCGTCTTGGGTTTCTTATGACGCGTGCATCCGAATGGCGGGTGGAAAAACTGTCTGGATCCCGACCGACCCAAAAAATAAGTATCAGCCGTTGGACGATCTTTCGGAATTCATTACCCCAAAAACGAAAATGATTGTTGTCAACACGCCGTGCAATCCGACCGGCTCCGTTTTGGATAAATCTCATCTTTTGGAAATTGCCGACTTGGCGATAGATCACGATTTTTTTGTGTTGTCGGATGAAATTTATGAAAAAATTATTTACGACAAAAAGCACGTCAGTATTGCGTCTTTGGACAACATGGCCGACCGGACGATTACAATCAACGGCTTTTCAAAAGCTTACGCCATGACCGGCTGGCGCCTCGGATATTTAAATGCGCCGGCATCTGTTTTTCCAAGTCTTGAAAAAATTCAGAGCCATTCCATCAGCAATGTGACTACTTTTGTTCAATACGGCGGCCTCGAGGCTTTAACCGGTCCGCAAGACACCGTTATGAATATGCAAAAGGAATTCAAGAAGCGCCGGAGCGTTCTTGTGGACGGGCTTGTGAAACTCGGGCTTCAATGTGACATGCCCGACGGCGCTTTTTATGCGTATCCGGATGTCAGCGAATTTGGAACCGGGGCCGAAATCACCGACCGGCTGCTGGAAGAAGCACAAGTGGCCGTCTCCCCGGGAATTGCTTTTGGGGAATCCGGCAAAAACAACATCCGAATTTCATATGCGGCTTCCGTCGAAAGAATAGAAGAAGCATTGATTCGAATGGAAAAGGTATTTTCATAAAAATTCTTCGCGACACTTTTGGGATATTTCAGATCAATTATTATTCATCTCTTTTTTATTTTTCCAAAAAAACGGCTGCAGGATTTATTTTTTCAGGAATTTATTGTTGATCTGTTTTTTATTTTTGGCGGCGGCGCGCGTCGGGAAAGGATCAGGAATCGTTTTTTATTTTTTTTCAAAAAAAGATAGTTGTGGTTTTAAACACAAAAATCGATTTTTAATTTTTATTTAGAGTTTTTTTTAAATGTTTTCAAAAAGAGTTGATAGAGAAAAAAAATCATCTTATAATACTAAAAATTAAGAGAGATGTTTTTCACATGTGTACGATTAAAGCAAAAAACTACATCGAGGAAGGATTTTCCGGAGAGGAAGCCGAGATTCTTAAAACGGTCATCGACAAAGCTTTGGAAACTGATGAAACCGTAACGGTTGACTTTTCCGAAATGGAATATTTTATAACTTTTTTCTTTAACCGGGTTTTTATGGACCGGCTGGATAAAATGAAAGTGGAGGAATTTAATTCCCGGATTTTCGTGGAAAATTTGTCCAAGGTCGGACAAGGGGCTTACGATCTCTGGCTTACGTGAATTCTGTTGAATATTCCAGCCTGACGCCGGAAGGAAGAGGAGTGGAACAGAAAGTTACGAAGAGCTTTTAGAAGATATGGGGTTGATTTAATGATTTATACAATATCGAATCTGCTTGAAATTAATCCGGATGAAATTTATTTTTTGGATTCGAATATTCTTTTGTTTATTATGTGGATGAAGAATATCCGAATCAGAACATAACAAAACGAAGAACTTACTTGGATTTTGTTAAACGCCTTCAAAAAAATGGAAAAAACATTATTTGTCTCCACATTAAATCTGCAAGAAGTGTTGCATGTCATTGAAAAATGGGAATTTGACCGTTACCGCAGAAACAATAATCCAAATATAAAATTGAAACGTTACCGTCAAAACCAATCGGGGCGGCTGAAATTGAAATATAAATTGGACTTCATTCTTCAACAGATTGAACAAGCTTATTCAATTGAGGAAGATGCGATTACGAAAGAGGAGATTCGAAAATTTGTTTCTGCTTTTGAAAACCATGTTTACGACCCGATTGACTTTTTCGCCGCTCATTCAAAATGCGAGGCCGGATGTTTCAATTACATCACGGACGATTCCGATTTTAAAAATAACTTCAAATTCCAAACGGAATCGGATATTCATTTGTATACTTACGATACATGAGACTGAAATCAAAAAAATAGAAGGGTCATGACAAGAACAGCCAAATAATATGGTGTTTAAATCATGATCATGCAAGTGAAAAATAAATATGTTTACCGTTCGAAAATTTCTGAGGCAAAATTTCGCCAAATTGTGAGACTATTTGCCTTAGATCTGGATGCGACACAAATATCCCAAATAGTAGGATTGAGCCGTGTAACCATCAACAGATATTTGATGGCAATCCGCGAGCGGATTGCCAAATTTTGTGAATCAGAATCACCCTTTCAAGGAGATATTGAAGTCGAATATGAAGTTGATGAATCTTACTTTGGCCCGAAACGAGTAAAAGGCAAGAGAGGACGCGGTGCCGGCAATAAGACAATTGTTTTCGGATTGATAAAACGGAATGGGAAGGTTTATACAGAAATCGTTCCGGACTGTTCCAAATCAACATTGCAATCTATTATCCGGGGAAAAGTAGATACCAATAGCGTTATTTACTCGGATAAATGGCATGGATATGATGGTTTGGTGGACTTGGGATATGGTAAACACTATCGTGTAGACCATGGTAAGGATGAATTTGTTAATGGAAAAAGTCACATTAACGGGATTGAAGGTTTTTGGGGATTCTCAAAAATCAGAATGAGTAAACACAGAGGAATTAATAAAAAGTATTTTTATCTTTATTTGAAGGAATGCGAATTTAGGTATAATTTTAGGGATGAGAATTTATACTTACTTATTCTAAAGATTGTAAGAATAAATCCTCTGTTCTTATCTTGACCCATAAACTTTATATTCCGAAATCATTTTGATTCAATACATTGCCACACATGTCTGTTTGATATTTCGCGTAGGTTGCCACATCGTTTTTGCCGCCCGGCGTGATATTTAAAACGCCCGTGCGACACCCTGAAAAACAATGCGTAACCCTCCGGTTTGACAAATAAATTGGAGCAAAAATCAAAGGGACTTGATTTTTGCCGAATCGTTCATTTTGTTTTTGCCGGCAAATACACTACATAGTTGTCAAGATATATAAATTTTACCAAAAATTACTACATTTTAGTCATATAAAAGGATTTAATGACAAATATGCATCAAAAATAGTAATAACCATCATTTACTATTATATGACCTATGTCTCAAGCCCATCGAAAAAAAATGTCTATTTCACTTTCGGTCAGCCCATCCACCCTCACAAAACTCAAAAACTTGGAGGCCACTGAAAAATTCGGTTCCATCTCAGATATTGTCTACATCTCCGTGTGCGAATTTCTGGGAAAAATCAAGATTTACAAAAAAGAATCGAATTGGGATTACGGTTTGCTGATGGATTTTGCCGCCGAAGACAAATTACCGAAAGGAAAAATTTCCATATCACTCAGCCCTTATGTGGATGACGAAATCAAAAAAATATCCGGCCGGACCGGAAAATCCAAATCATTGATCATCCGCGCGGCGATTGATGATTTCGTAAACGGTTATAACGATACGGAATCGGAAGAAATCCGTCCATTCATACCGGTTCAAAAAATGAATGCGGTCGATCTTCGTCTTTACCGAAATGAACTGAAAAACATTATGCGGGAATTATTAGAGGAAATAAAAGTGGAACAATAAATTCACAAAAACAATAAAAACGAATCAAAACCCAATTCACAAATCATAAGAACAAAAAAAAGAGATACTAAAAACAAAATAGGAAAACAAATACACAAAAAACAAAACCAATCGGTAAAAATGAAAAAACAAAAAAAAAGCATTAAAAAATGCCAAAACAAAGGCAAAAAAAAGCAAAATGAAAAAACAAATGAAAAAATCAACAGCAAATGAAATGAAAAAAATCATTTCTTTAAAATTTCAATGCTGCCATCTGTTTTTCCAATGACAACTTCATCGGCGTTCATGAAAATTCCATGCTCGACTACGCCCGGAATTTGTGAAATTTTCGCGGCCAGCTCTTTCGGATTTGGAATGGACCCAAAATCACAATCCAAAACAAAATTACCGTTATCGGTAATCACCGGGCCGTCTTTTTTCGCGGCCGCCCGAAGAACCGGATTGGCGCCAAGTTCTTTTAACTGCCGGACTGCCAACTCTTTCCCAAACGGCATCACTTCCACCGGAACAGGAACAGACAAAACATCCGATCTCTTTTTCGGATCGGATACGATCACAAAACGATCCGCTGACATCGACACTATTTTTTCGCGCGTGTGCGCGGCGCCGCCGCCTTTGATTGCAATCAGATTTTGGTCAAATTGGTCGGCACCGTCAATCGCAATCGTCAGGCGGGGAGTTTGCGCAAGCGTCGTGAGCGGGACGCCGGCCTCAATCGCAATCGCCTCCGACTGAAATGACGTGACAACACCCACAATGCTGAGATTTTCTTCCCGGACACGCCGGCCCAATTCGCGGATGGTATACGCAACGGTGGAACCTGTCCCCAGGCCGACCCGATCCCCGTCTTGGACAAGCGACGCGGCATAAATGCCGGCCGCCTTTTTTTCCGGCGATTCCTGCGATTGATTTCTGTCCGACATTTCAAGACTCCTGATTTTTACTTGATTTTTACTTGATTTTTACTTGATTTCTTGTTGACGATTTTTGACAATTTTTTTGCAATTTTTCAATTGAATTGATTATTTAATTCAGAATTGAATTGAATATAATTCGCTTACGGAGACAAGCGTTTTCTGTCCCTTGGAAATAAAACCGCTTCCCGAACGTTGTCAAGACCCAGCATGGTCATGACCAACCGTTCGCAGCCGACACCAAATCCGCTGTGCGGCGGCATTCCAAACAGAAACGGCTTGAGATAAAATTCAAAGCTGTCGACATTCAGACCCTTGGCTTGAATCTGGCTGCAAAGGATGTCGTACAAATGTGCCCGCTGCGCGCCGGAAGACAATTCCATTGTGCGGTGCATCATGTCAAAACTGTTGGAAATTTCAGGGCGCACGGCATTCGGCATCGCGTAAAACGGCTTGGTTTTGGTCGGCCACGCCGTAATGAAATAGTGGGACTCACCCGTCTTTTGGAACACATATTCTCCGAAAAGATGTTCAGCTTGAGTTCCGATGTCATCCCCGAATTTCATTTTGGTTTCAATTTCCGGGATTTCATTGTTGATAATACTTAAAACCTCTTCATACGCATATTTGTAAAACGGCAGTTTCGGAACTTTAAGGTCAACGCCCAAAATTTCAAGGCTTTTCTCGCAGTTTTTCAAAACATCCTCGTACACCCGAGCAATCAGTTTTTCCAAAAGTTCCATGACATCTTCGTGATCGGCAAAACTCATTTCAACATCAATGGATGTCGCTTCATTGAGGTGTTTGCGAGTGTCATGCTCCTCCGCACGGAAAATCGGACCGATTTCAAAAACACGGTCAAATCCGGATGACATGAGCATTTGCTTAAACAGTTGCGGGCTTTGATTGAGGAACGCTTCCCGGTCAAAGTATTGAATCGGGAATAGATCGGTTCCGCCTTCGGTCGCCGCCGCTACAATTTTTGGGGTCGCCGTTTCCATGAATTTGTTTTCATAGAAAAATTCGCGAATCGACTTTAAAACCTGGCTGCGAATCAAAAAAACCGCCGTTCCTTCCGCGCGCCGCAAATCAATAAACCGATTGTCGAGACGGGTGTCCAGTTCCGCGTCCACTTTTCCGGTGGTGTCCATCGGCAGCGGAGACGTGGATTCGTTGACAAGCGCAATCGATGTAGGGATTATTTCATAACCATTGGGCGCCTTGGGCTCGGCTTTTACGATTCCCGTAACGGTAATGACCGATTCCCGGACTTGGCGCTTTGCGATTTCTAATAGTTCCGGCTCCGTTTTCTTTTTCACAAGCGTGATTTGAGCCCGACCGGTCCGGTCGCGCAGGACAACAAAACAAATGCCGCCCAAATCCCGGATTTCATGAACCCAGCCGGCCAGCGTAATCGACTTTCCATCTTCGGCGGCCGGGTTGACTTCCGCCGCGTAATGCGTTCTGAGACTTTTTAAAGACATAAATTCACCTGAAAAACAAAATTTCAATAAAATAATAAAAATACGTAAAATAAGGTAGAATAAAATTTTTCAATCTACTTAAATTAAATGGATAGGAAGGAAAATAGCGAATCCATCAATTAAATGTGACGATTCGGCGTATCCCTCAATTTTAAAAAATCCGTCCCCGGTTTTGTTGAAATCTTTTTAAAAATTGCCACCATAATGCGCGCGATGTCGCCGCAAAATATAAAAAGAAAGAAACAAGATTAAGAGCAAAAAAGCAAAGGACGGCAAAACCTTGGAAATCAAACAATACTACCATTTTGTCAAATTTCAGCATCTTCTTTTAACATTCATCATATTGGCGCTCGCCTACCTTTATATTTTTGTGATTTAAATTTTTGCTTGAATTTTCACAAAACAAAAGAGCACCGCCGATTGAAAAACCATCAGGATTGCAACACATTTTTTTCCAGCATCTTACAGGCTTGGCAAACAGAATCATTGCACGGCTCACCGCAAATTTCACAATTTTGAAGATCGGAGACCGCAAGACCCGATGCAAGCAGCGGCACCATATTGTCAAACCCGCGCACCAGTGAATATTTTGTTCCCGGGTGGTTGACTTCAAAACCGTTGAGCATGCGCCGGACTTCTTTTCTAAGTGCGCCAAAAGAATGCGGGCAAGACGTGAGCTCCATTGGAAGATCATGAAGATAAGCGTAAAGTGCCACTTCTTTTTCCGGAATTTTCCGAAGCGGTTTTGCCCGGACAATAAAACCATTCAATTCACTTGCGGCGGAAAAACGCACCATCCGCTCCACATCGCCCCGAAAGTGGTTGAGCATAATGGTTTGTGCCTCATCATCCAGATTGTGTCCGATGACCAATTTGGTGGCACCGATATCGCGTGCGACTTTGTTGAGAATTTTTTTCCGCAAAACCCCGCAATAACTGCAAGCTCCTAACTCTTTTTTTTCGTCCCCGAGATGGTTTTCCAAAAGTCTTTTCTCCGACGCAATCGCATCCATCGTCTTTCCATATTCGTCGGAAAAGGACCGGACAATATGTTCAATTCCAAGACGCGCCGTCATTTCTTTGGCGCGCTCAATTGACTCATTCCGGTACCCGGCGATTCCTTCGTCGATTGTCACCGCGATAATTTTAATGTCGGGCCGGTTCCCGAAAATTTTGTGCATCAGAAGAAGGGCAACAGAGCTGTCTTTTCCGCCGCTGAGCGCGACGGCAATCACATCATTTTTACGAATCGGATAACGCTGGCGGAGCGTCAATTTCGCCTTGCGTTCCAAATCTTCAAAAAAATGTTTTTCACACAGATGAAGACCGGAATAAGGCTGGTAAATAATTGACGGAGTGCTGCATTTTTTGCATTTGATGGTCATGAATTTTGAAAAATAATTCTTCCAATCCATTTAAACATTCTGATTTTAAAAATTTCAGAGAAGTTAAATAGAAAAGATTATTCTTTTCTGTTTATGATATCCGGCATCGAATTTGAAGGAACACAACTCTTTTCCAACCCGCTCACCGGACTTTTCGCCTGCGTGATTTTCGGCTGGATTTTTGGTTTCATTTCCGGCCTCGTTCCCGGGATTCATGTCAATAATTTCGCGATTCTCCTTGGAAGTACCGCGCCTGTCCTTTATACATTTGGATTGTCTCCCATAACGGTATCCACCATTATTTTGGCGTGCGCCGTTTCCCACACATTTCACAACATTATTCCCGCCATTTTTTTAGGGGCGCCCGGTGAAGATACTGCACTTTTAGTTTTGCCCGGTCACCGGCTGTTGCTTGATGGAAAAGGACCTAATGCCGTTCGTTTGTCGGCGATGGGAAGTGCGGGCGCCATTTTGCTGTCCCCCGTCATCATGATCCCGATGGCGGTTTTCTTTTACTTTGCTTACCCCCATTTGCATCCGTATATGGGATTTATTCTTCTCTTAATTACGGTTTTAATGGTCGCAACCGAAAAAGGAACAGAAAAAAAAGCTGCCGCCTTTTTTGTATTCCTTGCGGCCGGACTTCTCGGATATTTCGCGTTTGGCTTAGAAGACGGCATTCAATCCCCGTTGGCCTTTTTTTCGGCGACGCAAGCGTCGGTTCTTATGCCGCTCTTAAGCGGCCTTTTTGGCGCGTCTCAGATGATTGTGAGTTTTTTGACCGAATCCGCAATTCCCGACACAAAAAAATCCGTGGAAACATTTCCCAAAATCAAATTCATAAAAGGCATATTGAGCGGAACGATTACCGGCGCGTTTGTCGCGTGGATTCCGGGTGTTTCATCATCGGTTGCTGCCATTATTTCCGGATTTTTTATCGGGCGAAAGAAAAGGGAAGAAGAAAATGAAGCGGATGATGAAAAGAATCAGACGGGCGATGAAAAGAATCAGACGGACGATGAAAAGAATCAGACGGATGATGAAAAGAATCAGACGGGCGATGAAAAGAATCAGACGGACGATGAAAAGAATCAGACGGATGATGAAAAGAATCAAGCGGACGATGAAAAGAATCAAACGGATGATGAAATTAATTTTAAAAACAACAAATATATCGAATCTAAAGAAGAAGAGGAAAATAACGCCAAAGAATTTATCGTCACAATTTCCGCCATCAGTACCGCAAACGCTCTTTTCGGGCTTTTGGCTTACTTTATCATCGGAAAGACGAGAAGCGGCGCAGTGGTTTCGATCCGCCAAATTTTAAACGATGCCGGAATGGCAATTGACAGCAATGTTCTTGCCGCCGGAAATTTAGAACTTTTCTTTTTGTTTTATCTAACCATTCTTTTAACCGGATTTTTGTCTTATTTTTCAACCATTTGTGCCGGTAACCGCGCAACCGATATTTTAAAGAATATCAATTATCAAAAAATATCTATCAGTGTCCTTATTTTTCTGCTTGTTCTGGTTGCCGTGATGACCAGATTTTACGGCTGTGTCATTTTTGCGGCGGCCACACTGGTCGGATTTTTGCCGATCGTCTTAAAAGTTAAAAAAACGAATTTGATGGGCGTAATTTTGTTTCCGGTCATGCTTTATTTTTTCGGGTGGGGGTAAGAAAAGAATAAAAAACAAAAGAGAATAAAAAACAAAGAGAATAAAAAACAAAAGAGAATAAAAAACAAAAGAGAATAAAAAACAAAAGAGAATAAAAAACTAAAGGAGAACAAAAGAGAACAAAAAAGATAAAAGAGCCTTGAAAACGGATTTTTATTAAAAAAAGAATATTGAAATATCAGGGTTACCATTAGACTTTAATATCAAGTTGTTAATGATTTATATGTCGGAATTATGAAGGATAAGTCCGAATAATTGCGGAAATTTATTGAAATATTTATTAAATAATTGTAAAAATGATTTGCGGAAACAATTATTGAAATAATGATGTGATTGAAATAATAGAAATGATTTATTTGAGAGATTTCTATTTAAAAATCATTAAATATTAAAATAGATTAGAAATAACATTCTTAAAAATAAATGGACAAAGTCATCTTAAAAAAATACCTGAAAAAGGGAGGATTTATTGAGAAATGAGTGCAGGAATGTGTTCGGTTTGCGGTTTGCCTGAAGAATTGTGTATTTGTGAAGAAGTTGCGAAAGAACAGCAGCGAATCACCGTCAAAGTCAACCGGCGAAGATACGGAAAAGAAGTGACCATTGTTGAAGGACTGGACCCGAGCGAAATAGATATTCACGATCTTGCGACTTATCTCAAATCCAAATTTGCATGCGGCGGAACAATTCGAGGAAGTACGGTCGAATTGCAAGGAAACCACATCAGCCGCATGAAAGAAGTGCTGATGCAACGCGGATTCAGCGCCGACCAAATTAAAGATTGATCCAATCAACTTTTAATTTAATTTTTTTAATTTAATTTTTTTATTTTTCATTTTTCACTTTTTTATTATTTTTGTGTTTTCACTTTGGCATTCTTTTTTATATATATTTTATGTGTTAAAGCCGCCCTTCTCTTTTGCCGGAACCGCTCGCCCGCTAAAATTCCGTCCATCGGTTTTTTTTAAAAAGAATCCAGCCGCATCTGAACCGCGCGATTGTAAAGTAATTTCGTTTTGGCTTCCCATTGCGCTCTTGGCGTCATGATACGTTTGGACAAATCCAAAAGAGCTTCCTCTTTTGTTTCAAATATTTTCTTATTTTGAAGCGCAACCCGAGCCGCTTCCCGAACCACCCAAACTCCAAGCGGCGCCCAATAATTCTGATTAATTTCCCGAATTGCGAAAATAAACGCCTGGCGCTTGATGGACTCCAAATATTCCAATACCGGAAGTCGGGCCGCATAATATCCGCCGGTCAAATTGGAATATTCTTTTTTCCCGTAAAAATCCTCATGATCTTGACCGATATAGGTTTCCGCCCCATTCCAAACCGAGTGCGACATCCAAATTTCAAGCAGCTCAAATGAAAAACTGCCCGGCAGCAATAAGATTTCAAACCGGTTTCCGAAAATTTCACCGGACAGAAGCGTGATTTCCCGAATGTGTGGATAATCTTTTATCCGCGCGATGAGATCTTTTCCGGAAACATCATCAACCGCTGTAATAGACCAACGTGTCGGAACCAAGCGGCGGTCCCGCCCGAGAAGACCGATGGACATCAAACGTGTGATTTGTTCGCTGGACACATTGTCCGAATACAATTCCAAAATCGCGTCTTTGGAAAGCGCATCGGTGTCATAAACAAGCCGATCGACAGCGTTGGGGACTTTCGGATTTTCCGTGATTTGAAAATCTTTAATTTGACCGGACGGCCCCATCGGCATCATCATGCTGTCAAATTTCAAATCCGCGACAACCGGTTTTTTAAACCAAGCTTCCGTGTCAATCGGGCTTTTTGAGAGCGCCAATTCCTGGGCTTTTATGAGTAAGGGATTATTGGTCTTGGCATCGGACGGTTTAAACGCCGTATTGGCGCGAACCAAAGCCGTTCGCATGGAAATAACATCTTGCATGGTCAAATCATGCCACTGCCTGGAATCTTCCAAAATACCGGGGTTTTTTTCAACTTTTTCCTGCAAGATGGCGGATGCTCCCCCGACTTTTAATTCCGGAAGTTCCAAGGATGGCGGAATGAGCGGACCGCCGGAAAGATTCGGATAATTGTAACTGCCGACAAAAACAGAAGGAGGAGAAGGACCAAAAACACTTGTTACATTGGACAAAGATTTGGTAATCCGGGTGTTGCTTTTAAAGCGTTCCAGAATCGGGCAATACGGGCGCCCACATAAACCTTTTCCTTTACAATGAACACAATCCGACATCGTCCAACCCGGAAATATAATTTTTTGAAAATTTCAACCAAAATGAGCCGGCCATATTGAAAAAGAATGAGCAGCACGAAAAATTAAAATTGTGGGATGTTTTTCAGTGTGGATTCATCAGAACCGCAAGCAGTCGGAATTATCAAACAGGTCAACACCACAATCGCAAGCCGTTGGCATTATCAAGCAGGCCGACATCACAACCGAAAGCAGCCGGCATAATCAAGCAGGTCAACACCACAACGCAAGCTGTCAACACCGCAATCAACCGGCAAGATGAATGAGGACGAAATTATTCATCATCGTCATCGCTTTCCATGCCCATGGCCATCAAAAATCTTTTGACAACGGATTCCTCGACCAATTTCTGAAGCGTATGCTTGTCTTTGGCGGAACTAAAAACGCCCAGCGAGATTTTCGCGCCGGCAGCTGTCGGGTGTCCGCCTGCGTTTTCTCCAAACGCTTGCCGCATGACATCCCCAAGATGAACGCGGATATCATCATTTCGGGCCGACACGTAGATATTGTCATCCATAATTCCGAAAATAACGGTTGTGGAAATGCCTTCCATGGTCAGCAAATAGTCCGCCGCCTGCGGCAACGCGTCGCGGTTGCGGATGACGCCGACATTGGACAAAAGACAGGTGCCGACGACTTCACGGTTACGAATCGCATCGCCTAAGACATCCAACGTTTCCACCGACATGGACGGGGTTTCCACCTGCGCCAAAAGATCGTGATCGGATAACGGATGGAGGAAAGACGCCGCCGCGAAATCAGCGGATGTGGTGTTGCGCCTGAAATCATTGGTATCCGTTCGGATTCCATACAAAAGCGCAGCAGCCAATTCTTTCGAAACCGTGACATCCATTTGTTGGAGGTATTTGGTCAAAATCGTCGCGGAAGAGCCGACATTCGTTCGAACGTCAACAAATTCGGCATTGGGTTCAATATCTCCATGAGAGTGGTGATCAATAATGATTCCGAGATGTTTTCCGGCCGGCACGGAATTGTTCACGCCCGGGATGGAACAGTCAATCATCGCCAATTTGTCATACCGGTCATAGCAATCGACACCGGTGATTTTGGTCATCGGGATCGACAAAAGATTGATGAACGCCTTGTTTTCGTGGTGGCCGATTTTTCCGTCGTACAGAATTTCGGTGCTGACGCCATATTTTTTGGCGATTTCCATAAGCGCAAACCCGCTTGAAATCGCATCCGGATCCGGATTGTCGTGAAGAATGATGCCGAGTTTGATCCCGCGATGGTCTTCCAGCCATGACGCCAAACGGTTTCCGGAATGCTTGGTCTCCATCATGTCCAAGTATTCGACAACGGTATTGGAGACGATTTTGGGCGGGACAAATACATAATTTGCGCCAGCCGCCACGAGTTCTTCTTTTTTCAGGCCGTCTGACGCGCGCGCGATAATACGAACAGATTCGGAAACAACCGGCTTAAAATTTGAAACCGCTTTGATGTTGGCGTTGTCGTCCGAACTCAGAACCGCGACGCAAATCAAATTTTTAAAATCGATGGAGTTGACGAGAGTGGGGTCAGAAATGTCTCCCAAAAACGCATTAAACCCATCTTGGCGCAGAGTTTCAACCCGGGCTTTATCGACGTCGAAAACAATAATTTCTTTTTCATTTTTGCGCAAATCTTTCGCGACGGCAAAGCCGATAATCCCGCCGCCTAAAATTAAATATCCCGGCTTGAGCTTTTTGACACTGTCGACGCTCTTTTGAGCTGGAGGCATAATGCATTCACCTGAAAAATCGTTTGAAATTTATAATTTTGAAAAACTCAGAAATTGAATCATAAATTTGAAATAAAAATGTAATGTTTAAAATTTGCCGTCTTCTATTTAAATCCATTTACTCACGGATTATCATGAATTTTATATGAGCATCTCGTGAAGAAAATCATCCCAAAATTTATTATTTAAAAAGGCAATTCAAATATAAAAAAGAACTCAATCCGAAATTGGATAAGTCGTATAATACTGTATAAATAAAAATAAATAAAAAGCTGAACAAGCTTAATTGTAAGTTATTGTAAGTTATTGTAAGTTTGTAAGTTATTGTAAGTTTGTAAGTTTGTAAGTATTAGAAGCCGGCGTTTATGAAGGAATAGATATGAAAACAGAAGCAATCTCCGCATCTGAAATGAAAGCCATTGACAAAAACGCCGTCTATTTCGGAATGAGTCCGCTCCAATTGATGGAAAATGCCGGTGCTTGCGTTTCAGATGTCATTTTTAATTATTTAAATCCGGGCGGACGATCTCAAATATTAAAAACCGCCGATTCCGCAAATGATTGGGTTATTTTTTTTGCGGGACTTGGAAATAATGGCGGAGACACTTTTGTCGCCGCCCGGCATTTATCCGGTCAAGATATCCGGTCGATGATCATTCTTTTAGGAGAAAAGGCGCACATCAAAACAGAAGAATCCCAAAAAAATTACGCCCTTTTGGAACATGACAAGAATGTTTCTTTATTTGAAATCCGGTCGGAATCCGAATTGGAAAACTTTTTTTTGGAAAATGAAAAAATCATCGGTTCGGATTCTTGCGGCAATTCCCGTATTGTTCTCGTGGATGGGATTTTTGGGACCGGATTTTTGGGACCAGCGAAAGGACTTGAAAAAAAAGCCATTGATTTGATTCATTCACAAAAGAAAAATAAAAATGTCTTCGTTTTGTCGGTAGACATTCCGTCCGGTCTTGAGCCGGAACCAAAAATTAAGTCCGCCCGTCACTCCCGTTCCAAAGATTCAATCGTTGTTGCCGACGCGACCGTGACGTTCCATCAAATGAAAACGTTTTTGCAAGCGAAAGACGCGGCGGTGTATACCGGAAAAATTTTTGTAAAACCGATTGGAATTCCTTTTGCGGCAGACGTGTGCTTTGGACCGGGAAACTTGGAAAATCTTTATGTCCGGGACAAAAAAAGCCACAAAGGTGACAGCGGGAAAGTTTTAATTATTGGCGGCGGGCCGTATACCGGCGCGCCAGCTTTGGCGGGCATGGCGGCATTAAAAGCCGGCGCGGACATTGTGACCGTTGCGGTTCCAAAACCTGCATTTGAAGCCGTTGCCGCATTTTCTCCGAACTTGATTGTCAAAAAATTATCCGCGGACATTTTGTGTGACGCGGACCTTCCTGTTTTGTCGGTGTTGATTGCGGCGCATGATGCGGTCGTTATCGGCCCAGGTCTTGGCGCCGACCCAAAAACCATTTCCACCGTCTCCAAAATAATTCCGTTGTGCAAAAAAGTCATTGCGGATGCCGATGCGTTGCAACCGGAAATTTTTGAAATAATCCAAAAATTAAAACTTCAAACAAAGCTTCCGAAAAATAAAGATCCGGCAAAAGAAGAGTCGGAAGAATCAAAACCTGAAAAAACAAGAACGGAAAAAGCAGGAATGGAAAAAACTGAAATTATTTTAACGCCGCACCGGGGTGAATTTTTAAGAATTCTGAAATACCTGAAATTCCCCAAGGCGGAGAAGTTCGAGGAATCCGATTTGGAAGAATTGGTTTTGGACGTTTGCCGACGGCTGGATGTGACGTTGCTTTTAAAAGGGCCGACAGATTTGATTTCGGATGGGAAAAGAATCCGCCGGAATTTGACCGGAAACCCGGCGATGTCGGTTGGGGGAACCGGTGATGTTTTATCCGGAATCGCAGGCGGCCTCTTCACAAAAAACAGCGCTTTTGAATCGGCCGGATGCGCGGCTTTTGTTTGCGGGTGTGCGGGAGATCAAGCCTTTTTAAAAGCCGGAAATTCATTGCTTGCAACGGATGTGATTTTAGAAATTCCGGACGTTTTTATTCAAGCATCCGGCTCTGATTTTCAACAAAAAAAGAATGAATCCGGCAAAAACAAGAGAACATCAAAACAAAACACGGATTCATCAAAACAAAACACGGATTCGGATTCAAAAGACGGTACCGAAAACGAAATATCCGAAGAATCGGAAATGGACGAAGACCGGCAGGAAAAACTCATGGAAATAATGAAACGCATTAAGCCGAAAAGTCAAAAATCGAAGATTCCGCCAAAACATCCAAATCCGGAGAAGAACCTTTTTATGAAATGATTGAACAAGGGGTTGCATTCCCTTTTACTGATAAAATAACAAAAAATAATTTAAATTTTTACAAAATCGCAAAAAATTGCAAAAGTTGTGACATTGAAAAAGTTGTAAAACATTGCAAACTTGAAAAAGTTGTAAAACATTGCAAACTTGAAAAAGTTGTAAAAATGACAAAAGTGACCTGACTAAAAATTAAGAAGAGGTTTTAGATTGAAAATAATTGGTGGCCCGTCCTCCCAAACTCTTGCCTGCCGTGTGGCGGCTGAAATGAATATTCTTCCGACTGTTTCTGAATTTACACGTTTTCCGGATGATGAGCAATATTTAAAAATTTCCGAACCGATTGAGGGAGAAGATGTGGTTCTCATCCAAAGCACGGCAACCGATTCTGATTGGATTATGCTGCTTCAGATGATTGACGCATGCGCGTCCGCCAAATCCATCCGCGTCGTGATTCCATACATGGGATATGCGCGCCAGGATCAAGTTTTCAAAAGTGGTGAAGCTGTCAGCGCACGTGCGATGGCAAAAACACTGACCGGCGTAGATTCGGTTTGGACGATGAATATTCACAAAAAACACACTCTTAATCATTTTGCGTGTCCGGCAATGGATTTGGATGCGTCCCCGCTCATCGCGAAATACATTTTGGATTTGAAACTCAACCGGCCGCTTTTGGTGGCTCCGGACAAAGGCGTGGAAAAAATGGTGAGAGATATGGCATCCGGCTTGGATTTGGAATGCGATGTTTTTGACAAAACACGCCTGAGCGGTGATACTGTTTCCATCCAAGAAAAGAAAATGGACATTGTCGGACGAGACGTTATTTTGATGGATGATATGATCGCAACCGGTGGAACGATGGCCGAATCGGTGAAAATTTTAAGGACAAACCATGCCGGAAATGTTTATGTGGCGTGCATTCATCCTGTTTTGGCACGAAACGCGGTTCTTCGGCTGGCGAATTCGGGCGTTAAAGATATCATGGCGACGGACACGCTGGAAAAGATCCAAAGCCGAATCAGCGTGGCACCGGTTATTGCCGCCGAACTCAAAAAATTGAAAAAATGAACGAAATGAAATGACTTTTCATTTTCCTTTCTTCTTTTTTCCTTCTTCTTTTTTCCTTCTTCTTTTTTCCTTCTTCTTTTTTCCTTCTTCTTTTTTCCTTCTTCTTTTTTTCCATAATTTTTGGTGCCGTCGCTACGGCGTTATGGCGGTAACTATTAAAAATTTGACAAAATCCCCGGGTCATTTTTATATAATTTAAAATTTTTCGATTTTTCCGGATACGTTAGTTATTATATAATAGATTAATATAAATTTATAATTATTTGATTTGCTTATCCGTTGCTATTTTATTTCCATGAGCAACTTTTATATTTCTCTAAAAGTATTTTCTTTGCATGTCCAATTCAAAAAATTCGCCCGCCAAAAAAAAAGAGAGTCGGAATGACTCCGACCACTCTACCGGGGAGCCGAATAAATCGGCGACAACCGGCAATTTAGACCGCTTTTTCATTTTGAAAAATTCATCCAAGAATTCAGCCGAGCCGACGCCATCCGAAAAAAACTCTTGGCCGGATGCGAATTTCAACAATTATAATTCCAATAAAAATTCCAATTATAATTCCGGCAAATCCAATCCGGCAAATATTTCTAAAAAACCATGGCCGGGCGCGGCTGAAGAAAAATCAGGTCCAAAAGGCGCTTATACGGATATTCGGGCGCCGGTGGAAGATAATTATGCCGCCAACAAAGATTGGCGAAGCCGGATTCAAAGCGCCATTGCTGAATCTGAAAAAAAGGATTCAAAACCATTTGTCTCAAAAAAAGATTGGCCGGAATTTCCAAATCAAAAAAGTATTGAAGCCGATTCCGCCTCAAAAGATGAGATTCGAATCAAAATTATAAAGCCGGATGAGAAAAAGTCGGAAAAGACAAAAACGGCGGAAAGCAAACCAAAAATTGAAACCAGCTCTTGTTATGAAGAATGGAAAGCTGAGCGGGACCAAAAAAATCAAAAAGCGGATGCGGAACTGAAAAAACGTATTTTGGAAAAACAAAAGAAAGCGGCGCAAGCTGAAAAATATGACAAATGGTTGGCTGAGCGGGAACTCAAAATTCAACAAGAAAATGAAGCGTTGAAGAAAAAGCTGGCTTCCAAAAAAAGAGCGCAAAGCCATGAAAGTTGGCTTTTTGAAAGAGAAAAGAAAAATAAAATCACTGACGCCCATTTGAAAAAATGCGTTTTGGAAAAGCAAAAGAAAGCGGCGCAAGCTGAAAAATATGACAAATGGTTGGCTGAACGGGAACTCAAAATTCAACAAGAAAATGAAGCATTGAAGAAAAAGCTGGCTTCCAAAAAAAGAGCGCAAAGCCATGAAAGTTGGCTTTTTGAAAGAGAAAAGAAAAATCAAATCGCTGACGCCCATTTGAAAAAATGTGTTTTGGAAAAGCAAAAGAAAGCGGCGCAAGCTGAAAAATATGACAAGTGGTTGGCTGAGCGGGAACTCAAAATTCAACAAGAAAATGAAGCGTTGAAGAAAAAGCTGGCCTCCAAAAAAAGAGCGCAAAGCTATGAACTTTGGCTTTTTGAAAGGGAAAAGAAAAATCAAATCGCTGACGCTCAACTCAAAAAATGCGTTTTGGAAAAACAAAAGAAAGCGGCTCAAGCTGAAAAATATGAAAAATGGTTAAAAGCGCGTGAATTGAAAAATCAGCAAGAAAATGAAGATTTAAAGAAAAAGTTGGCGGCAAAAAAGAGAGCGGAAAGTTATGAACTTTGGCTTTTTGAAAGGGAAAAGAAAAATAAAATCGCTGACATCCGTCTGAAAAAATGTGTTTTGGAAAAACAAAAGAAAGCCATTCAAGCTGAAAAATATGAAAAATGGTTGGCTGAGCGGGAATGTAAAAATCGGGTTGCTGACGCTCAACTCAAAAAATGTGTTTTGGAAAAACAGAAAAAAGCCGCTCAATCTGAAAAATATGACCGGTGGATGAAAGAGCGTGAGCTTAAAATCCAAAATGAAAAAGCCGAACTTCAAAAGAAGGCGGCGGCAAAAAGAAAAGCGCAGCGGTACGAAACGTGGCTGACGGCGCGGGAACTCAAAAATCAAAAAGCGGATGCGGACCTTCAAAAACGTGTTTTGAAGAAAAAGGATGAAACAACCCGCTCCTTTGCGTATGTCCGCTGGCTTGCGGAAAGAAATAACCGGATTCAAAAAGAAGAAGAAATTCTTCTGGAAAAACAACACTCCCAACAAAACCCGGCGTTGGAAATAAAAGAAATTCAAGAAGAAAAAGAAAAGCCAACGCAACCGGTTGAAATTATTGAAGAAGGCGAGCCGGACGAAGAAGACAAAGAATTTGAAAGAACTCTTTTGCTGTTTAAAAATGAAAAAAATAAGCTGCAAACTCTGCGTGTGGAAAATGAAAAACATCTCCATCCGAAAGATGTGAATAAAGAATTTATGATTTGAAGACTATATTTGAAATACCTGAATTGAATGTGAATTGAAAAAAAGATTAAAGGTTGAAAATTTTGAAATATTTGAAATGTTTAAAAATAAAGGTGAAAAAATGGCAACATTGAAAATGGCAACAATTTGCGGACATACAAACACGGTAAAAGCCGTCAGCGATGGCATGGAAACCCATGTCACGATTACAACATCCTGCCACAAAATACAATCATGGGGAACGGATTTTGTATTCCCGATGGAAGACATGATGAATATTCAAAACAAAACCTTTGAAGAAAAAGGAAAAGCGTGCCCGTTAACACCGACTTGTTTTGTTCCGACGCTGGTTATGAACACCGTCTGGCTGGAAAACGGCATGATTTCCAAGAATCTGGTCAAAAAAATGGGCGGCATGAACATCGAATATCTGGAACAAGATGAGTAAAAAAAATTGAATAAAATGAAAGAATCTCAATTCAAGAAAGTCATCCCAAAAATTCGGACGCGCAATCGCGTCTGAATTTTCAAATTGTTCTAAAAAAGAAAAGGATTTTAACGATTGCATCGGAATTATAATTGCCGGCCGTGTCCGGTTAATTATTGCATCTGTTTTATGTTTGAGCATTGCTGCGACTGCTTGCTGTTTGAGCATTGCTGTCGCCGCGCGCGTTACGGTGACAAATTTTAATTTTTCAACAAATCCGGTAGTTGGTTTTTCATTGCTCTCTCAATTTTACTGTTTGAGCATTGCTGCGACTGCTTGCTGTTTGAGCATTGCTGCCGCCGCGCGCGTTACGGTGACAAATTTTAATTTTTCAACAAAATCCGGTAGTTGGTTTTTCATTGCTCTCTCAATTTTACTGTTTGAGCATTGCTGCGACTGCTTGCTGTTTGAGCATTGCTGCCGCCGCGCGCGTTACGGTGACAAATTTTAATTTTTCAACAAAATCCGGCAGTTGGTTTTTCATTGCTCTCTCAATTTTACTGTTTGAAATCAGAAATCAGAATGGGAAAACAACATAAATGCGAAATCTGAAAAAAAAGAAACTAAAAAAGAAACTGAAAAAATATAAAAAAAAGGAAGCGAATCAAATGATTTAGTTTTTAATTCATTTGACTGCGGCCGAGTTCCAAAATGGACTCAACAACCGGCTTGTAATTGTCTTTAAGAGAATAAACATTATGATCGCCGGTTACGTTAATGCTGAGGATTCCAAGCCGCGTATTCATAAGGCCGACCATTGCCGAAACCCAGCGGTAACTGACCTCAAAGCTTTCTTGCTCCAGATACCGGAAAACGTCATTGGTTGTAAATTTATCTCCCGTAATAAAAAGATGTAAAACAATCTTACGAATTCCATTTTCGTCTCTGGCCAGATACTTTTCCAGCCGTTCCTTTACTTTGTCTTCTGTTGTTTGCAGCCCTGACACCCCGATTTTAATCTTTAAACGTCGTTGTTTTTCGTTTTTTATTTTGTTTTTTTGTTTTCATCCCATCTTTTTCGTTTTTTCCAATCACGTTTTTAATTTTAATTTAAGGCATTGGAGGGAATGAAAAACACATTTTTGTTCAAAATTGTGAATTCCCTATACATATTTATCCTTTATAAATTTTTACGCGTAAGATTCATATATTAGAAAATGCGGTTGCTCTCAACAACGAATCCATTTTCAAACGGATACCGCTCCAAATACCAAAATTGAATGTCCCCAAAAGTTGAAATGTTATCTTCCACGAAAATATCGCAAAGTTCTTCCAAAATCCCAAAAGCCATTTCCACTCTTGAAAAATGATCAAACTCATTGAAATCTCCGTCATCTTCTCCCGCTTCCGCGTCATAAACGGCATATGCGTCCATGGGAATTTCCAAATCACATAAAAGTGTGATGAACTCTTTTAAAAAAGATTTGCGGATTTGGACTTTTCCGTAAATAACCGTTCCATCCGATGTGATTTCATCAAACAATCGCGCATTTTTTTGAGCGGTTCGAATCAGCCGGAGCCGAAGCTGAACCGCATCTTTGTACCGAGACGAACAAAAATTAATTTTGCCGCCCTTTTGGCATATTTTTTTTGCGATTTTTAAAGATCCCAAAACTGCATTAGATTCATTGTCAATGAAAGAATAACCGCGATCTTTCATGGCCGCCACGTTATTTTCCGAAAATTCCAATTCATTCAAATTCAAAAAACAGTCCATTTTTTTGGCAAAATCCGCCACATGCTCCGCGCCGCACAGTGCCGGAATTTCAAAACCTGGAATAATTCCCGCATTTTTTGCCAACTGAATCGCATCTTCAAAAACCGAACCCTCCAACTGGTCCCACATCTCATACGGCGGATGGAATCGGATTTCATCCAGACCCGCATCAGCCAGCATTTGAATTTGTCCCGCGTCCGCCGGAAGGGACGTATACAAATGAATGTGATGATCCTGTCCGAAATGGTTTTTGAGAAGAGAAATGTAACCACAAGTCCGTTGAATTTTTAAAATCGGGTCTCCTCCCGTAATTCCGGTTCCTTTGGCGTTCATCGCTTCGGCTTCTTTTAAAATGTCGGAGTCCAACCCTTTTAAAATCAGGCGCTCATTCGCAAAAGTCACATCCCGGTTTTTCCGGTCATCGGACAGCGGGCAATAAAAACAATCCCGCGGGCAAAGGCCGGTAACAAAAAGAACCATTTTTGCTCCTTCCCGACAGCAGACGCAGCCGTCCGGCAAAAACCGGTGAAAGGATCCGGAAATTAAATCCCCGTCAGACAAAACAGTTTTAAATTCAGACATAGAAGACCCGGTCAATAAAAATTTAAAGAATCCGGAAAGTTTCCAGATTCACAAGCGGTTTGGCTTCAATGCGGGCCTTCTTTTTAATCGCGTCGGCAAATTCAATGCAGGATTTTTCATCCCCGTGGGACGTGTAAATTCGCTCCGGCTTGGGCTGCATCTTTTTAACATAATCCATCAACTGTTTGACATCTGAGTGGCCGGAGAAACCATCAATGGTCTCCACACCCATGTTGACTTTAATCGTGCTGTTATTCCCCACCGCAATTTCCTTCCAGCCTTTTTGAATGCGCCGGCCAATGGTTCCATCTGCCTGGTACCCGACAAACACCAAGGTGTTTCGCTCATCGGGCGCAAGTTTATAGAAATAATTCATCACGGGACCGCCGGTCATCATGCCCGACGTTGCAATAATTACACAGGGGTGCGGCTCTTCTAAAATTTTGTCCCGCATATCTTTTGAGTCCACCTGGCGGAAAGACTCCGACAAAAACGGATTTTGTCCTTTTTGGAAAATCTGTTTTTTAAGCTCGCTGTTCAGATATTCAGGGTGGGTCGCATGAATGGCGGTGGCTTCCCAAATCATACCGTCCAAATAAACCGGAACGTTGGGAATAAAGCCTTTACGAATCGCTTCTTCAAGAACAATCATGACTTCTTGACTTCGACCGACCGCGAATGCCGGGATTAAAACTGAGCCGCCGCGTTCCACGGTTGTCCGGATAATCTTTTGAAGATTCTTTTCCGCATCCCGAAGCGGCGTTTGAAAACCGTTGTTGTTGCCGTACGTCGCTTCCGTAATGACGGTTTCCACCCGGGGGAATTTGTTAATTGCCGGATCAAAGAGCCGAGTACGCTCGTATTTGTAGTCACCGGTAAACACAATGTTGTGAAGACCGTCCCCGATATGGAAATGAGAAATCGCAGACCCGATAATGTGTCCGGCGTTGTGGAAAGTCAATTTGATGTCCGGCGCAATGTCCGTCACTTCCTCATAATCCAAAGGAATCATGTGTAAAAGTTCTTTTTGGATGGTGTTGGAGTCATAAGGCACTCGTTTTCCTTCCTTAGACGCCACATCAATGTAGTCCAATTGAAGAAGAATCGTCATGTCACGCGTCGGCGGCGTGCAATATACCGGTCCTTCGTAGCCGTATTTGTAAAGCAGCGGCACAAGGCCTTGATGATCCATGTGGGCGTGGGTGACGACAATCGCGTCCAGTTCATCGAAATGATTGACTTCGGGAACGTACAGGTAGGGCGTTTTGTCTTCCGAGCCCAAGTTCACACCGCAATCAATCATGATTTTGGATTCCGGCGTAGATAAGAGATAACAACTGCGTCCGACTTCCATGCAGCCACCCAATGCCGTAATTCGGATCCATTGGTCTTGATGGGAACATTCACGGTGGATTTTGCGGCCGACGTCTTTTAAGATTTCCTTGCGCTCTTTGAGATTGTTGCGCATAAAATCGCGAACGTTTTTCACGGTTTTGGATTTTATCGGTGGCGTTCGGACGACCTTGGGAATCCAGCCGATTTCTTTGGTGATTTCGCGCAGAGTGTCCCCATGCTTTCCAATCACAAGCCCCGGCTTTTCCGCTTCAATAATGACTTCCCCCGAGTCGGGATCAAAATAACAATTTGAAATAACGGAATCGGTCGGAACAATTTTATGAATCAGCTCAATAGAGCGTTCCGGTTCCGCCAAAACTTTCGGGTCCGGACGCACCGCGATGCGGATCCGCAACACTTTTGCCAAATTCCTGATAATATTGCCGTCATCGGCAAATTTTTTCGGCTCCTCGGTATATAAAACAAGCTGCGGACCCTCAAATCCGACGCCGGAAATAGTAATGCCGGGCGGCAAATTCTTTTCGATTTTTACCCGAAGGTCTGCTAAAACATCATCGATTGCCATTAATGAACTTCCTTTTTTAAAATGAGTTAAAACACATATGGTTGATTGAGATTATATCTTTTAAATTTCTAATTAAGTAGTCTGATATTGAAAAATGATTGGCAAATTTAAAACAAATTTGAGATGAATTTGGATAAATTTGGATAATTTTGAGATGAATTTGGATAAATTTGGATAATTTTGAGATAAATTCAGAATAAATGTTAAAGGGTAAAACGGTCAACAAATCGAATTGTTGAAAATAAAGAAGGGGAGGAGAAAATTAAAATTTTATTTTGATTTAAACAAAAGATGAAAAACGGTTTTGTTTTCAATCAAAACATACACAAAACTAAAAAAAATATATTTGAAAAATGCTGAATTTTTTTAGTTCAGCTTTTCCCGGATTTTGAGAACTTCTTCATCATCCATTCTCAAAAAACTGTCTTTCGTAATCTTAACAACGCTGATGGCATCGCCGGACGCAGAGTCGCGTTTCATGGCGGTGTGAAGAGCCCGGATTGCTAATTTGGCACCTTCGTCAATCGACATGTTGTCTTTGTAATGATCTTCCAAAACACCGTACGCGATTGGAGATCCGGAACCTGTGGAAACCGCTTTTGTTTCCTCAATTGTTCCACCCATTGCGTCTAAAGAGTAGAGTCCGGCACCGTTTTTGTCAACGCCGCCGATGAGCAACTGCACCGCATACGGATAGTACCGGTTGGAATTGAGTAAATTGGAAAGGAGTGTGGTCAGCCCGCGAATGGTAACAGATTCCTTGCGCCGCATCTCGTAAAGTTTGGATTCAACCGTCAGCCCGCGAACAATTTGCTGCGCGTCGCCGACCGATCCGGCAATGGTAAGACCAATCCGGTCGCCAAGCTGATAAACTTTTTTCGCCTCGCGGCTGGCAATGAAATTTCCCATCGTTGCGCGCTTTTCACTGGCCAAGACGATTCCGTCTGCGCAAATGATGCCGACGGTAGTGGTTCCTTTCAAATAATTATTTTGTTCGGTCATAATTTGAAAACCTGGGGTTTGTTAAATTGTTGTTTTGTTAATTGATTTGTATTTAAAATCAATAAAATCATAAAATAAATGGGAAAACGATAGATATCAGATAAATGTTTCGAATTGTCTTTTCCCGAAATATTTTGGAAAAAGTCTGCATGCGTTAATAAGATAATTCACGAATTATTTTAAGAAACGATTTTGATAAAATGTAAGAATGAAAATTAAATTTTAAGAATAAATAATAAAGATAAATTGGAAAAACAATATGAAGAATTGAAAAATTTAAAGTGGAAAAATTTAAAGTGGAAAAATTTCATTGAAAAAAAATCTTTTTCAAAAAAGTTTACTTGGGTATTTCTAACCGCTGACAGATTAAATCCATATTCATTTCAATATATATAAATTTCCCTTTTTCAACTCTTTTTATTTTTTTATGAACACAGGGGATTTATCTTTTATTCTGTCATCCATCTCATCCGACGTTTCAAAATCTACTTCATGCGCCAATTCTTTGACACGCTTTCGGCTTTCTTTGTCAACACCGCGCTCTTTCAGAATTTTAAGCCGTTTTTTTAACGAAATGACTTCATCGCCTTTGACAATATTATCCGCGTGAGCAACGATTTTTTCTTCCCATGTCCTTGGCATGTAATCGTCTGCGGGAAGACCAAAATAATTCGCTTCTTCCGGCGTCAGTCCGGCGCCGATATGTTTTTTGATAATTTTTAAAATGGCGTCGTCCAAATTGTACTTTTGAGCCAACTCGGCACCAATCACGGCATGATCCATCCCATGAGAACGCGCACGCCCCAAATCATGCAACAATCCACCGATTTCCACGAATTCGACATTCACATCCCGCCCGGCTTCAATGTTTTTTCGGGCCAAGCATACAGCCACCTCGGAAACCACACAGCAATGAGCAATAACTTTCTCTTCGCAACCTTCTTCTTTTAAAATTTGCAAAGCCTTTTCACGAGAAATCATTGGAATCCCTCCGGGAAATTGAGAATCGAGGTAAATAAAAACACAACCAATCGAAATGAATGAAAATAAAATGAATGAAAAACTAAATGAAAAAAATAAAGTAAAGAGTGAGAAGTAAAGAGTGAGAAGTAAAGAGTGAGAAGTAAAGAGTGAGAAGTAAAGAGTGAGAAGTAAAGAGTGAGAAGTAAAGAGTGAAAAGTAAAAAGTGAAGAGTGAAAAATCAACGAAAAAATATCAAAATGTCAAAATTATTTATTTCGGCATTTCTCCAAATTCCTCAACGCGCCCATCAATCAATTGCTTGAACAATTCGTTGTCCTCAAACACCAAGTCTTCTCCGCAAACCGGACAGATAAAATCCGTTTGGACCGCTTCGTCAAAAATCAGCCGGAGACAGTGTTGCGGACACGCGTAAAATATATTCGTGTCCTCATATGCTTTTCTTTTGAGCAGGTTTCGGTACAATTTTTTCTTTTCCCGCTCAATTTGGTAATCAATCCCATCCATATTGATTTGCCACCGAAACGTCAGCCATCCGCTGTTGGCGTCACGCTCACGCCGGCAAATTGTGAATTTGTTCTCATACAAAATGAACAAAATCTTACGGACAGTATTGAGCGTAATTTCGTATTCTTCCGCCGATGCTTCTTTGGCTTTTGCGGCATCTTTTTCCGCTTTTTTTAACTCTTTTTCCAACCTTTTAATTTCCGTCGGATTGTCGCCGACAGCTTTCATTTCGGCTTTTAATTTTTTGACTTTGTCTTCCGCTTCTTTTGAAACCGTCTTTAACGGGTTTAAGACGTTGCAGATTTCCTCATCCGTCACTTCGCCATCCGGCATGTTCTGAATTAAAGTAATTCCGTCTTCTCCAATCAAACGCTTCAAATAACCGGCAATTAAAGGATCTTCTAAATCAATCAAATCAATCACAGCCTCTTTTTCAAAATATCATCGTAACAAACAAATCGATAAAATCTATACAAATCGATAACAAGCCTATAAAATCCATACAAAACGATAAACAAATCTATAAAATCCTAAAACAAAAATTGAGTCTTAATTCTTTCCCATAAGATATTTTTCAAATATTTATAATTACAGATTAAATTTGTCACAACAGATAAAGTGACCTCTTGAAAAATTACAGCGCGAAAATTCCGTATTCTGTCCGGAACACTTTGATTTCGCTTCCCGGCACCGAATTAAAGGAAATCGGTTTTTTAATGGTGACCGTTTCATAAGTGACCGGATCCAAAATCAAAATCGCGTTTTCCTCAACATCTACCAAAACGGCATTTTGCGCGTCGGCAACATTTCCCAAGTGCTTCGCGTCTTTTAAATTTTCGCTGTCCGTAAAATAACTCGACGAGTCCGATAAACAAACCCCGGTCAGTCTTTTTGCGCAATTGCGAACTTCAACGACTTTGCCATCCACAAAGATGACATCTCCTTTTTTAAATTCGGGAAGCCGCATGGCAAAGGTTGTTCGAAAAATTTCTTTCCCATCTTTAACACCCGCAAGCGTGTAGGATTCGGAAACGGAACCCCCCATCACTTCGATAATTCGCTTACAAACGTGGCGCCCGGCATTGGTAGAGCCGATAAAAATATCGGCGCCATCCTTAAACGTCATTGAATCCGTGACAAACGCCAATTTATCTCCTTTTTTCAGCATGTGGATCATGGTTTCATTAATCAGATGAAGGCTTTGATTGACTTCTTCTTTGGTCGGCATGCGGTTGCCGGCCCGAATTTGAATGATGGCTTCAAAGTACCCGCCGGCGCGGCGGCTGCACATATCGCATGCTTCCCGCTTAATCCGAACTTCCGTTTTCGCGTCCTTATAAAGTTTAACGCCTTCCACTTCCGCTTCCATGTCCACCAAAACATCATAAATGTAGGGGGAACGCGGATGGGGATGCATGCCGACAGACACATTTTGAAGACCACTTTGGACCAGCATATTTTCTTGGGCGGCCAACATCACGATTTCTTCAATATTCTCAAAATCGTTCCACTTGCTTTTGTGATAGTGGGCACCGCATTGCGGACAAACACGCGCGTGAAGCACGAGCGGCAACTCAAACAAATTAAATTTTTGGGAAAAACAATCCCGGCAAATATTTTTAACCAAAATATCCGTCTCTTTGCCGCATTCCGGGCAAATCAAATCACAAAGAACGGATTCTTTATCCGTTTTTTTGCCTTTTTCCGAACCGGATTTTTTCGGAATTTTAGGTGTGGGTGCTAAAGAAGTCATTTTTATTCCTAAATTATTATAATTTTAATAATTTCGTAAATTCATAATTTCGTAAATTCATAATTTCGTAAATCAGGAGTGAATTTTTTGCCGCCTCCGATTATTTATTTTTTCGGCGGCCAGTTTTCCAAAAGCCATTTGGACAAACGCCCGGAATCCGTCGGTCCGACTAATGTTGAAATTTTCATTTCCTTTTCAAGGCCGGTTTGAAGACGGGCGGCGAGTCCCGGCAAAATCAATGTCTGCAGGGTGGTGGATTGAAGATCAAATCCGGAATTTTCAAATCCTGCCTTCACCACATCCGGTGTCAGCTGCCCGCCGGCAACGGCCGCTTCAACGCCCAGGCCGCCGGTGTTGACCGACAGCAAATAACAATCAATATTGGAGGACGCCAAATCGCTTTCCACCGTGTAAAACGTCAGCGCGAAATTGGTCGTAAAAAGAACCGGAGAGTCAGGTCCAGGATTTCCGATTTTATACATTTTCGGCTCGACAGATGCCGGCGTTCGCGGATCGGTGTAAATCATTTTGGTCACGTGAACAAGCGGCAGAATTTCATACGGCTCAAGTCCGTGAATAATCATTAAATCCGCATACCGAACCGTCATTGCCGTAGCAACCATGGTCTCAAAATAGGCCGCTTCTGCGGATTCTTCCGCTCTTTTTTCACCATTTCCCTGATGTTTTTTACCGGTTTTGCCGTAAGACGCAATCGGAAGCGCAATCATCGGAAACGCGAGGTCAGAATCTCCATCCAACGCAGCTTTTCGAATCCGGATGAAATTTAAAAACGTTTGACCGATTTCGGCATCCGTCCTTCCGGCACCGGGATCAAGTACGATTTGAGAAACACCGTCCTTTTGAAGCGCGGCGGACAGGGATTTGAGCGCATCCAAATTACCGCCGGCAGAAATCACCACCGGAACTTCAAATTCAAGTGCAAGCTTTGTCATTTCCATCCGGTTTTTCTGATCGCAAGCATACATCAACGGTTTTTGTCCCAAAGATTCTTCAAGACCCCGCCGCATCACGGTCGGATTTTTCGTACACAACACAAGCGGCAGATTGCTTTTTGAGAGGATTGTTTGGATACATTTTCCAAACACGTCCGGATCGTTTGAAACACAGCGCACCGCAATCATATCCAAATATAAAAAATCTCCGACATAAAATTTCCGAAACGTTTGAATTTTTTGAATTCTCTCCAAAAGTGCATCTTCGGGCATCGTATCCCAAACGTCCACCGCAATCGGGGTTTTGTTGTAAAAGGAAAGCGTGTGCCGAAACATCACATCGTCGCCACCGAGGGTGACTTGGCGTTCTTTTGCGCCGATATGAATTTCGCGAATGGACGGCTCTAAAAGTTCGGACAGCGCTTGAAAGTCCCGCTTGGCGCCATCTGTATCCGGAGAGAGAAAAGCGTCTTTTATTTCTGATAATTTCATTTTTCGTCCGACCAAATCCGTCGCAACCGCCATTTTAGATTTCCCAAAACGCTTTTCGCTGTCGGCCGGAAGATACATGTACACATCCAGCGGGCTCTTTGCTTTTCTCATGCGTCATACACCTCCAAAATCCATCCGTCTGGATCCGCATCCGAAAATAAACCGGAGGAATCGGAAAAATCATAAGATTCCGGCTTTTGTTGCGCGTTTTTTAAAAGATTCAGCATTTCTTTAAGTGCCGAAACAGCTTTGGGATGCATCATCATAAATAAATCGTTTCCGGCCAGCGCCAACGAAAGGCCGGTTGTGATCTCCCAAATCGGACCGCGGTATTTGCGGTCGCCCCAATCCGAATCATCCGGCAAGGGAGAAGAAATCATCCAGGATTCGCGCGCGCCCCAGGCGTTGGTCGTTCCGGACGAGAGCGGAAACGCGAGTTCTTTGTCGCCCGAAAGTCCTGCCATTCGGATGCGTTCCATATTGGAATACGCGTAATCCAATCCATATCCGAGCGCCGCTGTCGTCGGATCCATAATCAAACTGTCCGGGGAAATATTGCACTGCCGCATCAGCTTTCTGTTGAGTTCTTTTTGTGCGTTGATGTCCATTTGCGTCCAGGACAAAATCACATGTCCGTATTTTTTGGCGGCATCTCCGATGCGCCGGTAGTCCATATTCAAATTGGCGGACGCCAAGAGAACACGTTCGCCTTCCGCCGCTTCCGCCGCTTTTTCCAAAACTTCCGGATCTTTTTTGGGGTTGCCGCTTCCGCCAATCACAATCGGAACGTCGACCGCTTGCAAAACATCTTCCACCGTCTTGGCGGCGTCTTTGGCAGACGTATCGGAAATGGCCGGATCGGTGGAAATCAAATGAATGGTGACCATGTCCGCCCCAAAGTCTCGGACTACCTTTTTGGCCCATTCGGCCGGGTCCCCAATAACATCTTCATAGTTTTCACGAACGGATTTCGCCAAATTTAGCGGCATGTCAAAAACATCCATGGTCACTCGAGGGGGATTGGGCATCACCGCGTCAAAAAAGTAAGGCATTGTCCGCTCTCCACCGATTGTGACAGATTTTTTCCGGCTTCCGCCTTCGCTTTGGGTTGCGCCCAAAACAACCTCTTGCACCGGTAAACGAAATGTGTCGAACGGTTTTACTTGAAATTTTAAAGGAAAAACGGGAATAGATGCGCTCAGCTCGTTGTCTGTTTCACATCCCAAAGAGTGTGCCGTACTTTTAAATTTAGAAAGAAGGGCGTCCGCATCAATTTCTTCGTCCGCCGGCTGAAGATTTCGGATAATTTTATCCAAATCCGACCGTTTAATTTTTCGCGTCATTTCTTTTTTATACTCCCGGGCTGCTATTTTAATTTTATCTTGCGGAAAAAAATCATTTCACGAGTTCAATCAATTTTTCAGTTCATTCAATTAATTTTTCAGTTCACTCACTCAATTTTTCAGTTCACTCAAATCCTTTCAATCTCATTTTTCAATGAATCCATTTTATTTTTCAATGAATTGATTTCATTCGATGAGTTCATATTTTCGAGTCCCCATCCCGAGTTTTTCGGCATATTCCAGTTGGCGGGCCCCATCTGTATTTTCAAAAACGCCTTTGAATTTATCCTCGCCGGCTTTATGATTTTTCCGCAAATTGCTGTCTGAAAAACCGACGCATTTATTCACCAAATCCAAACAAGCTTGGTCAAGTGCCACCGGGTCGGTCGACGCCAAAATTCCGATGTCAGGGACAATCGGGGAGTCGCTCCACGGTGTACAATCGCAATCCGGCGTTACATTCATGACAAAAGAAATGTAGCACACTTTTCCTTTTTTGTTTTTAACGGCGCCATATGCGTATTCGATCATCCGGTCAACAAAATCAGGAACATCTTTCCAATCAAAAAAGACGGCGTCGCGGGGGCAAATCATGCAGTGACCGCAGCTCAGGCAAGTTTTTCGGAGAATGCGCGCACCGTCTTTTTCCATAACGATGGATTGTGCCGGACACGCTTTGATGCACGCGCCGCATTTTGTGCATTTTTCTTGGTCAACTTCCGGCCGGGAAGAGGAGTGCTGCTCCCATTTTCCGGCAACAGATGCGCATCCCATGGCTAAATTTTTTAGAGCGCCGCCAAATCCGGACAGCATATGTCCTTTAAAGTGTGTCAAAACCACCATCGCATCCGCTTCTTCAATGTCGCGCGCGATTTTAACGGTTTTGAATTTATTTAAGTTGACATCGACTAAAACTTCGTTGTCGCCTTTAAGTCCGTCCGCAATAATGACAGGTGTTCCCAATACGGAATAGTTAAATCCGTGAAGAATGGCGGTTTCGATGTGTTCTACTGCGTTTTTGCGATAGCCTTCGTAAAGCGTATTGGTATCCGTCGCAAAGGGTAGAGCACCGGTATTCTTGATACAGTCCATCACCGCACGCACATAAACAGGATTAATATAGCCGTCATTTCCCCGCTCTCCGAAATGAAGTTTTACGGCGGTGAGGTCGCGGTTTGAAAACAGGGACTCAAAGCCTGCTTTTTTGAAAATTTGCTCTACTTTTTTGACTTTGCTCTGAGACGTTTTATGTGCCCGAAAATTCATAAAATAAACTTTTGACGGGACCGTCTCGGATTTTTTTCGGCTCTCTGTCATCTTTTCCACCCTCTGCCACCCTTTAAATCAATGAATAGAAACGAAAATAAAATGAATTTGAAATATTAATTTGAATACTTTTAAAATTCATAATTCTTTTGTTTTTGTTCTTTTAATTTTTTTCTTAAATTTGTTGTTTATTTTGTTTTTCGCCGTCCTAAAATGACCATCAGTTCTTCAAAAGAACATTTCTCCGATGCGGTGATTTCCGCAAAATATTTGTTTTTTTCCATTTCCGAAATTACTTCGGCGGACCCTGTTAAAGAGGAAATTAAAAGTAAAAACGCGCCGTCCGGCGCCAAATACTCCGACACATCTCTTAAAAACCGGTCGATGGTATCGCGTCCGAAAATTCCTCCGTCAAACGCGTAATTCAGCCATCCCGGCACTTTTTCATCCGGTGATGTCGGCAAATACGGCGGATTAAATAAAATGACATTAAAGACCGGATGCCCGTTTTTCTCAAAAATTTCAAACAGGTCTGATTGCTGTGCAAAAACCCCATTCTCCCGGGAACAAGCCACCGCTTCCGGATTTATGTCAACGGCGGTCAAAGAAAATCCGGGAACGGATCCGAATTCGGACAACAGGTAGGCGGAAATAAAACCGCTTCCACAGCCGACTTCCAAAACTTTAAAGCCGGAGCCGGAGAAGGAGCCGGATTTTCGGCCGGATGGGGCCGATAAACATTGATGAATAAAAGCGGCAGCGGATTTGGCCATCAAATAAGTGTCTTCCGCCGGCTCATAAACTTCTCCGTAAACCGTAACGGAAAAGGATTCCGGATGGAATTGAGATTCGACGTCAAATTCAACATAGGGGACAGACACATTGTTGAATTCACAGCCGGGTTCATTATTGGATTCGCGGTCGAAATCATTATTGGATTCGCAGTCGGAATCATTGTTAGATTCGCAGTCGGAATCATTGTTAGATTCGCGGTCGGAATCATTATTGAATTCGCGGTCGGAATCATTATTGGATTCGCGGTCGGAATCATTATTGAATTCGCGGTCGGAATCATTATTGGATTCGCGGTCGGAATCATTATTGAATTTGCGGTCGGAATCATTATTGGATTCACAGTCGGACGCATTGTTAGATTCACGGTCGGACGCATTGTTAGATTCACGGTCGGACGCATTGTTAGATTCGCAGTCGGAATCACTATTGGATTTTATAGAATAAAGCAAATCCGCCAGATGTGCAATTGCCGCCGGCGCCAACTCTTCCGCTCGCATTTCCAAAATATCGGCAACGGTTTTTTCGGATTCAAAAAAACCGGCTGATTCAAAGGGTTTTTGCCCAATCCTGCCCAGAATATTTTTTAAATTCGGCATATTGAGAAGAGAAGAATTGCTCAGCAGCGTATTTTTTATTTTTTTCCGGCGCTGGCTGAATAGGGCCTTGGTCACGTCGAAGAAAAAGTCTTCATTTTGAACCGAAAACGAAGAAGGGACTGAATTTAAATTTGAATTCAAATTTGAATTCAAATTTGAATTTCCAAGTTCTGCCGGATCGGATTTGGATTTGGAAACCAGCCGGATGACTGCCGAATCCACTTTCGGTGCCGGCTCAAACGCACCTTTGGGAACTTTAAATAAGTAGTTGGCGTCCGTTTTGTACTGTGTATGAACGGACAGCCGGCCGTAATCCTTTCCGCCTTCTTTGGCGACCAATCTTTTGGCAAATTCCAATTGGTACATGAGAACGGCTGAATCAAAATCGGACGACAATATTTTGAGGGTAATGTCGGAGGAAATTGAATACGGCAAATTTGCGACAATTTTGTTAAAAGGAAGGGAATTAAAATCGATATCCATCACATTTTTGTGAAGAATGTCGACATTTGAAAATACGGACAGCCGGTCTTTTAAAACGGCAATCATTTTGGGGTCGAGTTCGACAATGATTAATTTTTGAACTTTGGGGGCGATCCGCTCACTTAAATTTCCGATTCCGCCGCCGATTTCAAGGACAACGTCGTCCGGCTCAAGCGACGCGGCGTCTGCAATGGAATCTAACACGTGCGCATCAATGAGAAAATGCTGGTCCATGCGACCGCCTTTGACATGATAATCTTTGAGAATTTGTCGAACCATGAGAAGCACCGGATTATTAGGAAATCTGTTCAAAAAGATATAAGGGTAATCCAATGGAATTGGAAAAATATCGAATTGGAAGAATAGGAAAAATCGAGGTTTACGTTGGTCTGTGCCATGGCTCAGATTTGATTTGACTTTACGGATGTTTTTTTCCGTCATTTCAAAAAGCAGAGGAGCAATTTTGAATCAAAAACGAAAAAATGTGTTGCGATAACGCGCGCGGTGGCGCGGCAGAAAAAAAACAAAGAAACGGGAAAAAATGAAAAGAGAGTTTATTCTCTTTTCATTTTCGGCGGCGCTGTAAACACATAATACTTTTGTCCGCCTTTCATTTCCTCAATAATGCGGTCGATGATATGTTTTTCCGGGTCCCGAATGGCCGGCACTCTCTTTTTCAAATCCTCAAAGTTGTCAAACGGTTTTTTCTTGGTTTCGCCCAAGATGTCCAACATGAGTTTTTTGCCGATTCCCGGCAAAAGTTCCAAGCTGTTTTGGCGCATGGAAACCGGCCGGGCTTCGTTGTAAAATTGGATGAATCGGCTTTCTTGTTCTTTAACGGCAGAAGAAATCGCCAATGGAAGTTCTAATTTAGCGCCCCGGGATAATTCTTCATACATAATTCGGGCCTTGACCCGCTCGACGTATTCTTCACTTCCGGAACCGATATGCGTTTTTATATGAACGGGTGGCACTTTTCCTTCTACCGGGATGAGGTCGAATAAGATAAATTTGCTGTTTCCCAGTGCTTGAATCAACGGTTTTTTCATATACACCGGACGCGTGTCCTCTTCTTTTCCGTACGGGAGGTAATCTAAAATCCAAACCCATTCTTCGCGTTCGCCGCTCTCCGGCTTGGGATGGACATGCTTTTTGTGTTCAAAGGAAGAAACGGATGAAGGATTCTTAAAATCACGGGGTCTTTCGTCTGCCATAACATACACTCTCCATATTGGTTTTTGAAACATTTTTCAAAAACCGTCCATTCATATTTTGGTATTCTGATAATTTGAGAAATATTAATCGGATAACTTAAATGGATTCTTTTTTGATTTTATTCTTATAAATTCTACTCAATTCCAACAGGTTCTTTATTTTTGGAAATTTTATAATTCATGATTTATTTTCGACTCGGGCGGAACTCATCCGTAACATACAGTAACACTTCTCCGCGTTTTAAAAAACAAAACATGAATTGGTTTTCAGGTTTTTGCGTATTGTTTTTCAAGGAAGCTGAAGCGGGATTATTAAAAGAATTCGATGACGAAACGTTTTTGTAAAACCCGCAGGGTTTTGACAATGCGTTAAAGTCATCAGGCCGGCTTTCATATGAATCACAATTTTTTTGTTGAGCTAAACCAATTTGAAATGATACTATATAATTAATTCAAATATAAATAGGAGACTCATGGAAAATTCATTCGAAAATATCAGGCAGCTGAAAAAGTAAAATAAAATGGATGAAAAAGAAAAAAAATGAATAAGAGTAAAATAAAATGAAACAAATATAAAATAAAAAATAAATGATTGAGAATAATAAATAAAACGAGAAAATGGATATTAATTGATGGAAAAATGTGAATTCGAAAAGAGAAAAATCGACAAAAAAAATCGAAACGAGAAAAATCGACAAAAAAAAATCGAAAAGAGCAAAATCAAAAAATCAAAAAAGGCTGAAAAAAAATGTTTGAAATCATTCAATCTGTTGACCAATCCGTCATTCTTTGGATTTATAATTGGGGAGGCACTTCATTTTTAGATAGATTGTGTGTCTTTTTGTCGTATACCGGAACGCTTCGTCTGGCGGCGATTCTTCTGTCGGTCTATTTTTTTATGCGCAAAGAAACCCGGAAATATTCCTACGTCATTGTTTTCGCGCTTCTGCTCAGCAATCTGATTGTTTTTCTCTTAAAAATTTATGTCGACCGCCCACGTCCATTTGTGGAACTCAATATTCCGAAATCGGACATTTTAGTCTATGCGTCGCCGTACATGTCTTTTCCGTCCGGCCATGCCGCGTCCGCTTTTTCAACGGCTGTTGTCATGATTTGGTATTTTAGAAAATGGACTGTTCCGGCGGTCGCACTGGCTGTTATTGCGGCGGCTGCCCGTGTTTATTTAATGGTACATTATCCGTCCGATGTCATCGGTGGTGCCATCATCGGAATTCTCTTTTCAGCGGCCGTCATTTTAATTTTTGAACGGTATTGGAAAGTAAAAACTCAAAAAAACAGCCGTCATCTCATTGGCGAAATGAAAAACCCAAACGACAATGATTTGGATGAAAATAATGCGAATTTGGAAAATAAAATGGAAGATAAAATAGAATAAAATCAAAATGAAAAGAACAACGAAAATAGAATAAAATCAAAATGAAGCGAACAACGAAAATAGAATAAAATCAAAATGAAAAGAGCGATGAAATAGAATAAAATCAAAATGAAAACAAATAGGAGAAACAAAAAAGAAAAGCAACTCCAAACAGAGTTTGGAGTTTTTATTTAAAAAAATTATTCTTCAACCAAAATGCCGTTGATGACACCGTCTTGTCCCGGGCGGCTTGTGATTTTAACCAAGCCTTTGTCGGTTTTTAAAACAGTTCCTTTTGTCATGATGTTTCGACGGACATAGTGTTTGTTGGCGGGGTTACCGGTCACGGTTTGAGCGGTTGCACGAACGGTCTTTCCGGTTTTTTTGTCGGTCACGTTGATGAATTGTTCGCTCAACAAACGAACTTTTCTGTTTCCGCCGCGGGTTGCAACATTCTTGCTTTTGCTCGGGCCGATTTTAGTTTCGGCCGGTTCGCGGCCGATTTCAAATTTTCTTTTGCTTCTGGAGGCGATTTTTTTTCCGCCTGTCATCGTTCTTTTCGATGCACCTTGCCATCTCATAATGAATCCTCTTTATTATTCTAAGTGTGTATGTCGTAATTTAAATTTTATAAATTATATATAACGATGGTCTGTGATTTTTCAAAAAAGCATGATTTTTTGTGAGAGTTCTTAAATCATGCAATAAAACATAAGCAGGAAGATTGATTTGAAAATTTGAATTAATCAAATCGAAGTGACCATTTTTATGGACATACCATTACGAATAATTCCATATATGAATCTTACGATGAAAAAAGAAATGTTTCGTCTCCTTTTTTCATCATCTATCATTTTGAATTATCCGAGACGGGTAATCCGAATCATGGATTTGACCGGAACACCTTCAATATCCTCAAATCCGACTTTGTCTACCAAAACAGCGACTGCGACCGGGTTTCCGCCGGCGGCACGCAATTGAGCAATCACATCGGTAATCGTTCCGCCGGTTGTGATCACGTCATCCACAATCACACAATTCTTCCCGCGCACATTCGCGAAATTGCGGCTGAAAGTTCCTTTGGTTCCCGGATTGTCTTTTTGGATTTTTTCTTTTTTGGAATAATAAACGGTAAATTCGGACTCCATTTCATTGGACATATAACTGGCTACAGGGACGCCACTGGATGAAACACCGACGACGACATCAATGTATTCTTTTTGGTTGGCGGCTTCCGCCATCACCATATCGCAAAGAATTTGGGCGGTGCAACGGAGGCGGGTTGCGTTTTGTCCGAGATTGCTCCAATTTACGGAAATGTCTTTGGGGATGATTCCATCCCCAGCCGGCTTTTTGTTGGTCAAAAGCCAAATGACCGTTTCGGAAGAGATGTTGAGTTCATCCGCGATTTGGCCGGCGGTCATGCCGCTTTTTTGCAATTCGTCCGCTTTTTGAGACAATTCTTCAATATTTTTCATTTCATGCCCTCGCTGACTTTTATTATTCTTAAATTATTTTTAAATTCTTAAACCATTCATCCATTTAAATGCATTTCAACGTTTATGTATTTATTCATATCCTGTATTCATATCCGGTATTATCTTTCTTTACTCATACTCTTTTGTTTCTTGTTCATAACAGGAAATCGGTTTTTTCTTTAATTTCTTTTTCATTTTTTTCTTCAATGGCGAGCCGCAAATCGGACATTCTTCCCCCTCTTTGAAATATTTAAAGCAGCCGATGCATTGCTTTTGCCAAATGATGTTATCTTTAATAATGCGTTGTGCAACCGGTAAAACCGCAATATTCAATCGGGTGGCAATATTTTGAACCGCGAAATCGTCGGTCAAAAGAATGGCAATTCCCCGGTATTCCAAAGCTTTGGACAAGACATCCAAATCGGTTTTGGATAATTCGTCAATGTCCCGCGTCCATTCCGCATGTTTTTTAATTTCATCCGTGTACGATTTGTCCACCGCTTCGATACGAAGACCTTCCGCCTTGGCAATATCAAACCTCAAAAGAGCGTCTTCACTTTTGATTTCAGATTCAACACCCGGAATTGAAATCATTTGAGAATAGGAAAACGGACAATTCCCCATAATGAAGACGGCAGAGTCGGCGATATATAATTGTTTTTCAGTCATGTCAGACACGGTTTTAAATTTTGAAAATTAAAAGGAATCTAATTTTTACTTTTGACTATTTTTGATTTTTATTTGAATTTTATTCGATTTTATTGAATTTTATTCGATTTTTATTGAATTTTATTCGATTTTTTATTTCGGTTATTTTCACGTTGAATCTGTATTAAAGTGTCGATTTAAATGAATCGGTTATTTTTTCAAAATATTATCAAAAATATTATCAAAAATATTATCAACACATTTTATTTATTTTGGGTCATGACAAGAACAGCCAAATAATATTGTGTTTAAATCATGATCATGCAAGTGAAAAATAAATATGTTTACCGTTCGAAAATTTCTGAGGCAAGATTTCGCCAAATTGTGCGACTATTTGCCTTAGATCCGGATGCGACACAAATATCCCAAATAGTAGGATTGAGCCGTGTAACCATCAACAGATAACGGGATTGAAGGTTTTTGGGGATTCTCAAAAATCAGAATGAATAAACACAGAGGAATTAATAAAAAGTATTTTTATCTTTAATTTGATGGAATGCGAATTTAGGTATAATTTTTGGGAGAGAATTTATACTTACTTATTCTAAAGATTGTAAGAATAAATCCTCTGTTCTTATCTTGACCCTTATTTTTTAATTATTCTTCATTTTCTTTTTTGATGAAATCGAAAATCGATCAAGTTTTCCCAAAATTTAAATTGTTTTGCTGCCTTTACGGCAAAAATGTTTTATTGTTTTTTGCCGATGTGGTCTTTATGGAATTGAAATCTTGCCCGAAAGTTTATCAGAAGGAAACGCACCGCTCAAAGCCGCCGGCTGAGACTTTCGCGTGCGTTGAAGGACTTGTGGAAATTGCCGGCATTACCCGGGTCGCCGACATTACAAAACTGGACCGTTTGGACATTCCGGTTTTTTCCTGCATCCGCCCAAGCGCGGCTTTTGGGGCAATTTCAGTCTACAACGGAAAAGGCGTGACGCCGATTGCCGCCCGTGTTTCCGCCATCATGGAAGGACTGGAACGATATTCAGCGGAATTGACCAGAGAGGATGTCCCGCAACTTTTTTTACAATCTTATCCCGAATTGAGCGGAAAAGAAAAATGTGTCGACCCGGTAGAATTTATTTTACCCAATGAATCCGACCCGGACACCCCAATCCCTTGGATTTTGGGAGACGAGATGACCATCGTTCCAAAATCAGATTCAAATACGAGATCGAGAGACGACCCAAAAACTACTTCCATAATCGGTTCGGCAATCCATCCGGCAACCGATTCAGAATCATCTGACACAAATTCATATTTGCTTCAAATCACGCCGGTTTTAATTCCGGCACATGCCGTTTATCATCCGATGCCGTCTCAATATTACCCCCTATTTCGGACCGGCACAAACGGAATTGCCTCCGGAAACACGCTTGAGGAAGCTGTTTATCATGCTTTGTGTGAAGTCATCGAACGGGATGCCTGGTCTCTTTGTGAAGCCAATAAAACTGGCGGCCGGGTTATTGTCGACATTGACGATGAAGATATCTGCCGCCTCCTTTCTCAATTTGAAAAAGCCGGTGTCTTTGTTCTTTTGCGCGACATTACAAGCAATCTCGGCATCCCGACGATTGCGGCGATTGCGGACGACATTACTCTTAAAGATCCGGCGCTTTTGTGCTTGGGAATGGGAACCCACTCTTCTCCCAAAATCGCCGCTTTGCGGGCTTTGACGGAAGTCGCGCAAAGCCGGGCAACTCAAATTCACGGCGCCCGGGAAGACACGACGCTTGCGGATGTTCGAAAGCAGATGGGCTACGAGCGGACAAAGCGTCTGAACGCCAAATGGTTTGATGAAAGCGAAAAAATTTCTTTCTCGGCTATTCCTTGCGTTTCTCACGATGATTTCTTAGACGAAATCAAAGAAACGATTCTGCGGCTTAACAAAGCCGGCCTTTCGTCCGTTCTTGTCAAAGATTTGACACGCCCCGAACTTAATATTCCGGTGGTTCGGGTGGTGGTTCCGGGGTTGGAATCGTATGCGATGGATTCAACCCGTGCCGGGTTTCGGTTTAAAGAAGAGCGCGCCAAAATTCAAAATACCGGAGAGCGCCGCCGCCGATATGTCCCGGAAACATAAAAAGAAATGCAGATGAATACTAAATTCATCTGCCTGAGAATGATTTTATGAAAAAACTTCGAAAAGCAATTGTTTTTTTAGGACCCACCCTGGATTTGAAAGAGGCGAAGGCTTGTTTTTTGGAGTCCGTTCTGCCGTTTGTTTCGTTTTTGCCGCCGGCATCCCGCGGAGACGTGGAAAAAGTGGTCAAAGACGGCGCCGGTTTTATTTGTTTGATTGATGGTGTTTTTTTTGAACAATGCGCGGTCGGACACCGCGAAATTTTGCATGCCATTCAAGAAGGTGTCTTTGTGATGGGAGCATCCAGTATGGGAGCGCTTCGCGCATCGGAAATGGAAAGTTTCGGAATGATCGGAATTGGTACGGTGTACTCCCTGTACAAAAAAAAGATTATTGAGTCCGATGACGAAGTTGCCGTGGTATGCGATCCATTTTCAAACGCGCCGATTTCGGATGCTTTGGTCAACATTCGGGCGACGCTTGACAAGGCAGTGGCCGAATCTGTTTTGTAGAAACATGAGTCGGACATTTTACTGAATATCGCGTTGTCGGCTTACTATCCGGACCGGACATATGATTTTCTGATCCAAGCCGCTGCCGAAAAAAAGATTTTAGATTTAAATTCGTTGACAAAGTTCGAAAAGTGGATTGCGGGCGGAAATGCTGCCGACGTGAAAAAGGAGGATGCGCTTTGCGCATTGTTTTTCTTAAATCAAAGAATGGAAAATGAAGGATAACGGCGTTTTCGTTTCCCGCTTCTTTTTCTTTTCCAAATCCCCTTTCGCAAAACCTTTATATACGATTATACTATTTATCAGAGTTGCACAGCCGCGGAAAAACGGAGGGCAAAAAGCCCGGACGGATGCGGAAAAATCATAAACTTATAAATTCATAAATTCGCAAGTTCATGAAATTGATTCTGATTGTTTCTTGAAGAATCAATTCAAACATAGTGGGCTCGTGGTCTAGATGGTTATGACGTCGCCTTGACATGGCGGAGGTCCTGAGTTCGAATCTCAGCGGGCCCACTTCTATTAAAATTATTAAAAATTTATTAAATAAATTAAATTCAAATCCAACCGTGCCCAAATAGCTCAGTTGGGAGAGCGCTACCCTGAAGAGGTAGTTGTCCCTGGTTCAAGTCCGGGTTTGGGCATTTGGTTTTACCAAAAAATTATCATCGGATACACTGGTAGTGTAGTGGTTATCACCAGGCGTTGCCAACGCTTGAACTCGGGTTCGAATCCCGGCCAGTGTATTTTTTTTTGCATTTTTTTTGCATTTTTTTGACGTTTTTTTGTATTCCTCGTTTTTATTTATTTTTTATTGGTTTTTGTTTATTTTTTATTGGTTTTTATTTATTTTTTATTGGTTTTTATTTATTTTTTATTGGTTTTTATTTATTTTTTTGCTGCCGCTTTTTTTACTTTTTTTAGGCGGTATTAAAAAAATATATTTTCCGGTTAAATTTGCGGATTTTGCAACTGTTTGCTTTTGATTTTTGCTTTAAAAAAATCAGGCACCTGATTTTTACAGCGCGCGGGCAGCGCCGAAAAAATCAAATCCCGTTCTAATAAAAAAAAGAAAAAAAGAGAATGAAAAGAAAAAAGGATAAAATAAAAAAAGGAAAAAAGGATAAAGAAAACAATCCTTAATTTTCTTCGTCCCGTACGACAACCAAAATCCGGTCAGCTTCCCGGCTGTCCTTTTGGACACAATCGCTGTTTTCACGGCAATAGATAATTTCCTCAACCGTCTCCGGCGTAATCAATTCCCCCGGAATACAAATCGGAATGCCGGGCGGATAAATCATCACAGCTTCGGCGGCAACTTCTCCGACGGCGTCTTCGAGTAAAATCGATTTTTTGTCGGCGTAAAACGCTTGCCGCGGAGACATTACTTGAGGCGGCACGTGTACGGTTTCCTCCGGAATATCCAAAATTTCATATTTACCGTAATAGGTGGTCGCCAAATCCAAGAATGCGTCATACAACTTCCAAACGGTTTCTTTGTCGTCTCCGACCCCGATTACCGCAAGAACGATGGTTGGCTCGGCAAGCTCCAATTGGATGCCGTATTTTTCAAACATAATGTCATACACATCAAATCCATCAAGACCCAAACGGGTCACATTGATAACGATTTTCGTTGGGTCATAGATCATGCCGACAACGCCGGATTCTCCATCCAAAACAGAAAGTCCCGGAATTTGACCCAGTTCACGCTTTAATTTTTTGCATTCGGACGCTAATTCCGAGAAGATAACTTCCCCTTCGGTCGCCAGCAATTTTCGGGCCGACTCCAAAGACGCCATCAGTAAATAACTCGGGCTGGTCGTGTGAAACATCAAAACCCGTTTTTTAACGGAATGATATTTCACAAGTCCTTCATTGTGAAGCAGCATTGCGCTTTGTGTGAGGGAGCCGCCGGTTTTATGTGTGCTTGCGACTACCAAATCGGCGCCAAGTTCCGCCGCGGATTTGGGAAGCGCGGATGAAAATGAGAAATGAGCGCCATGGGCTTGATCAACCATTACCACAATTCCACAGGAATGCGCAAAATCAATGATGGCTTTTAAATCACAGCAGGCTCCATAATATGTCGGGTACACCAAAAACAAAGCTTTTGCGTCCGGATGTTCGTGGACATAATATTGGAGAGTTTTAAGTGTGATTCCGCTTGCGATTCCAAAGCCTTGGTTGATTTCAGGTTCCATAAAAACGGGAACCGCTCCCGACAAAATGAGAGCGTTTGTGACGGATTTGTGCGCGTTTCGGGGGATGAGAATTTTTTCGCCGTCGTAACACACCGTCATAATCATGATGTGAACTCCGCTGCTGCTTCCATTGACAATGTAAAACGCATTGTCTGCGTTGTAAGCTTCGGCGGCCAGCTCCAGCGATTCTTTAATTACTCCGGTCGGGCGGGCGAAAGCATCTAAGCCGGCCGGCGAATTGACGTCCATGAGATAAGTTTCTTTTCCAACCACTTTTTGGAAATCACAAACTCGGCGCCCTCTTTTATGACCGGGAACATCATAAGATGTAATTCCCTTTTCTTTAAATTTCAAAAGCGCATTGATAATAGGAGTAGCATTTTGGTCCATCTACAGTTTAACCTCTATTTCATTTAAAAAAATAAATCAAAATAAATGAAATACAAATCTCTTTTCATCTCCATATTTCCGTTAAACGGTTTTAATTTTTGAGGACTCTGAGAAAATAAATAATGCATACTCTATTTCATTATTTAAAGTTAGCCTTTCATTTTTCCGATCTTTTCTCATTTTTTTAAATTTTTTCGTTTTTTCTGTTTTTGTTTCATTCTTTTCATTTTTGTTATTTTGTTTTCTGTTTTTGTTTCATTCTTTTCATTTTTGTTTTATTTTGTTTTCTGTTTTGTTTTCTGTTTTGTTTCACTTTTATTGGCTTCTTGGCACAAAGATTTTAATCTGCTGCTTCCTAAGGATTTGAATATGTCTTTCGCTTATTCTTCTTCCGACCCGGTTCTGCGTGATTTTTTTATCACCAAGGACGGGCTTATTTTTTCCGTTCCGGATTATTTTCATCCCAAAGAGGGGATTCGTTCCATTTTACGGTATGTTCCGGACCCTGCCGGAGAGCGGGTTTTGAGAGGAACGAACCACCGGTATAAAAAAATGGGATTTGAAGAATCTTTTCAATTTGTGAAAGATAAATATCCGGATTGGGTGTCGGAAGTCATTTTAGTTCCGCGTGGGGAAATTTCCAAAATTTTAAAACCCACCGGCGTTGTTCACGACATCCTTTTGGGAAAAATAAAAAATCCGGCGGCGCTTGAAATTATTTGCTGCCTGGAACAACAAGGAATTCCGGCATCATCTATGGGAATTTCCGGGTCTGTTTTGGCCGGACTGGAAAATGAATCTTCAGACATTGATTTGGTGGTTTACGGAAACAACTGGGAAAAAGCGAGATCGATACTCACGTCGATTAAAAAAAATCAACCCCAAAATCAACCCCAAAATCAATATCAAAATCAACCCCAAAATCAAAATCAATATCAAAATCAAACAAGCCGGCCCATAATTTCGGAATTGGATGATGCCATGTGGCATACGGTTTATGACAAAAGAAAGTCGCCGCTTTCTTTTGAAGACTTTTTCCGCCACGAAATTCGAAAAGAAAACCGCGGCATGATTCAGATGAATGAAAAAACCGTTTACTTTGATTTGCTGTTTGCCAGAACTCCGGATCAAATCCAAAAGCCTCCGGCACGGGGGATGGATACAAAAAAAATGGAAATTGAAGCAATTGTCACGGACGCGAAATATGCCTTTGACAGTCCCGCTATTTACGAAATTGACCATCCGGAAATTTCTGAAATTTTCAGTTACACGCACACTTATGCCGGACAAGCCTTGCAAGGAGAACATGTTCGGGCTCGCGGCATGGTGGAGCAAATCGGGGACAAAAAGAGATTAGTGATTGGAACGACCCGGGAAGCCGTGGACGAATGGATGATTTCGCTCTCACTGCTTGAAAAATAAAAAAATAAGTTCAAAATAAAACAAGAACAAAAACGAAGACATTTTTTAAAATTTTTGTGACTACTGCAATCTGTTGATGGTTTTGAGCATTGCTGCATTCTGTTTATGGTTTTGAGCATTGCTGCATTCTTGCCAACTCCCCATTGCAATAAAAACTCTAGAGAAATTTGGACGCGCTTTCGCGTCCAAATTTCTCGGAAAGATTTGTTGAAAAAGGAATTTCGGATAAAAATTGTTGATTTTTAAAAATTCCGAAGTGTGCTGTGGAGGATTTTTTTAACAAACGTCCGATCCCGGTTTTAAATCTTGATCCGGAGCCAAAAGTGACACCTTCCCTTCACCGTTGTCGGCCGCAAGAATCATGCCTTGAGACGATACGCCGCATAATTTTGCCGGCTTTAAATTCATAACCACACAAACGGTTTTTCCGATCAAGTCATTGATTTCGTAATAAGCCCGGATTCCCGAAACAATTTGGCGCGGGCTTTCTTCCCCGACATCCACCATGATTTTGTACAATTTGGTGGATTTTTCAATCGTTTCAGCGGATAAAATTTTCCCGACTTTGATTTGTGTTTTAAAGAAATCATCAATCGAAATTTCCGCAAGGGTCTTATTATCGTCGCTGTCCATTTTTTTATCGCCGCTGTCCATTTTTTTATCTCCGATGTTATTTTTGCTGTTTTCCTTCTTTTCAGTTTTTGCCGTTTTGTTATCGGTTCCGGCTATGTTTTCCCGCTTCAAGCCGGCTTTTTCCAAGGCAACCGTGACCCGTTCATTTGCGATTTTTTCCATTTCGGCAATTTTTTCATCTTCCAATTTTTCAAACAAAATCGATGGTTGACTGATTTTTGTATGAGCGGTGAGCGGAACTAAAGCGTCTTCATACCCGGTTTTTGAAATTTCACCGGCATAACCCAATTGGTTCCAAGCTTCCTGCATCTTGACCGGCGCCACCGGCTCAAAAAGAATGGCGACCGCTTTGACCAATTGAAGGCAATTGTAAACAACATTTCCACATTTTTCCTTGTCGGTCTTAATCATTGCCCACGGTTCATGCGATTGGAAATACGCATTGGCATACGCCGCCAATTCCATCACGGTGTCGGTATATTTCTTAAACTCGTATTCCTTTAAAGCATCAATAGACAACGCCGTCTTTTCCCGAATTTTGTCCAAAATTTCCAAATCCGGAATTCCGGCAGGGATTTCCCCGTAATTCTTGTACGCAAAAAGCATGGACCGGTAGAACAAATTCCCGAGGACACCGACCAATTCCGAATTGATTTTTTCCTGCAACATTTTCCAGGAATAATTCAGTTCCTTGGTGTGGGACGTGTAACTGGACAAATAGTAGCGCAGCAAATCCGGATGGAACCCGTGCTTTAAGTAATCGTCGCCGACCCAAACAACATAGCCGCGGCTTTTTGAAAATTTACGGTCTTCGATTTTGACCATTCCCGACGCGACAACGTCTGTCGGAAGCGAATAGCCGGAACCTTTGAGCATTGCCGGCCAAAAAATACAGTGGTGATAGACAATATCCCCGCCGATAAAATGCACAATGTCAGAATCGGAATTGGAAACAGAAGCGGCATCTTTTGCGGAATTATTTTTCCAGAACTTTTTCCAAGCATCCGGCTGTCCCGCATTTTTCGCCCACTCTTCCGTAAACGCGATGTAGCCGATCGGCGCGTCCACCCAAACATAAACGACTAAGTCATCCGCGCCCGGGAACTTCACACCCCATTCCAAATTTCGAGTGATACACCAATCTTCCAACCCTTGGGTAACCCAGCCTTTCGCGTAATTGACAGCATTGTCGGTTCCGCGAAGCGTTCCCAGATAATTTTTCAAAAACGCGTCAAATTCCGTCAATTTAAAGAAATAATGCTCTTGCTTCCGGTATTCGGCCGGATTTTTACAGACTGTGCAGCGGGGCGCGATGAGTTCACCCGGCTCCAACGGTTTTCCACATCCTTGGTCGCATTCGTCCCCACGCGCGATGGCGGAGCAGTGCGGGCAGGTTCCTTCCACATACCGGTCCGGCAAAAACCGGTCGCAGTGCGGACAGTAGGCGATTTCAATCGTTTTAGGATACACATATCCGTTTTGAATCAGTTGCTGAACAATGTCCTTTGTCCGGGTGTGATTTTCTTCATCGTCGGTGGTTCCAAACGCGTCAAAACGAATGCCCATTTGTGTAAAAATATTTAAAAAATGCTCATGGTAGACGGTCACTAATTCTTTGGGAGTCATGCCCTCCTGTTCGGCGTTAACAACAATCGGCGTTCCATGCGTATCGGAGCCACAAATGAATACAACGTCTCGTCCTTGTTTTCTTTGGGACCTGACATAAATGTCAGCGGGAACATAGGTACGCAAGTGTCCAATGTGCGCCATTCCGTTCGCGTACGGAAGTCCGCAAGTGACAATCATCGGTTTTTCTTGGTTCATTACTTTATCCTCTGAAATTTGGTTTTTGAATAAAAATTATTAAAAAAACAGAATGGTCAAGTGATGAACTCTTTAATAATAAAATTTTGTGTGGATTTGGCTTTTTGGGATAAAAGCAAATAAAGGTAAACGATGAAAAATGAAATATTTTTTGAAAAAAAAGGACAAATGATTTAATAGCATGACTTTCATTAAAAGCCTGGGTGAAAAGATTTTAGATTGAGACATTTTTTATGCGGACCGTTTTTATGACCTATTAAAACGGATTAATGACCGTTAAATAGCCTTAATTATTGCAGGTTAATTATTGCAGGTTAATTATTGCAGGTTAATTATAGTCAGTTAAATGACAGATTAATTATATATTGTATCGAATAATTATAACTCTCTTTCAACCAATTATTCATCAATGTATTCATCAATGTATTCATCAATTATTCATCATTTTTTTAAATTTTTGGAAGGATTCATTTGACCCAAGATTCTCAACAAAATAAACCGCATCCATCCGGATCCGGTTACCGCCCATATTATAGTTACGCGTCGGAAACAGAACCGGAAATGCCTAAAAAGCCAGCGGTCTCCGACTCGGCTGTTTCGGTCACCGCGTCGGTCGCGGCACACCCTGTGTCAAAGCCCCCGGCCGCCGTTGTAAAACCTCAGCCGGCAAAGGTTTCATCCGGGAAAAAACAAGAAAAACAAAGTTCATGGAAAAAAAATTCGGCCATTATCGCTATAATTTTAATCGGCCTCGTTCTTTTTTTGGCGGCCGCATATATTGGTGCAACATCCGCCTCCGGCTTTTCCGGCGGCAAAATCGCAGTGATCAATGTTCATGGAACGATGGCAACCGGTGAATTACCGTACGGTTCCGGCTATGCGGGCTCCGACACGATTTGCGGTTACATCCGACAGGCGGCCGATGACAACAGTGTGAAAGCCATTATTTTGCGTGTCAACAGCCCGGGCGGCAGTCCGGCGTGCGCTCAGGAAATTGTGGAAGAAATTAAGCGTGCCCAAGAAAAAGGCAAACCTGTGGTCATTTCCATGGGCGATGTCGCCGCAAGTGCCGCATATTATATTTCAGCGCCGGCCGATTACATTTACGCCAACTCGGGAACAACCACCGGCTCCATCGGTGTCATTAATACCCACGTGGATTATTCTGAAGCGTATGAGAAAGAAGGGATCAACGTTGAAATAATTAAGAGCGGTGAAATGAAAGACATTGGCGGCAGCTGGCGTCCGTATACATCTAAAGAAACCGTGTACATGCAGGGCATTATTGATGAACAGTACGGAGTTTTTGTCCAAGAAATCGCAACCGGTCGTAATATGACAGTGGATGATGTCAAGAAAATATCAGACGGTCGACCATACACCGGTCAAACCGCCATGGAACTCGGGCTTGTGGACGGTCTCGGAAACTTTTATGATGCGGTCGACAAGGCTAAAGAACTGAGCGGTTCAAACAGTGCGTCTCTTTACTATATGGATTCGCTTTCTTTGTCCAGAATTCTGTTTTCCGCGGAGACCGCCGGCGGAAATTTATCCAATGCGGACGCTGCGGAATTTGTGTATGAGCGGCTTTTGTCCCCCCAGAGGGAAAACCCATATCAATTGAATGCTTCAGTTTGATGTTCAAATTGAAGTCTTTCTTTTTTTTCTATTTTTTCGTGTGTTTACATTTGCCTGTTTCATTTTGCTTATTTCATTTTGCTTATTTCATTTTGCCTGTTTCATTTTGCTTATTTCATTTTGCTTATTTCATTTTGCTTATTTCATTTTGCCTGTTTCATTTTGCGTATTTCTTTTGCTTGTGTTTACATACTACATTTTCATTTCTGTTTGGGATTTACTTTGGAAATTTATATATTCCAATAAAAGATAGTCAGAAGAGGTGAACTTATGACCATTATGTCCAAAAAATCAATTTCCTGCATTATATTTTTAATTTTTATTGCTTCTCTTTTCTTCAGCCCAGCCTTGGCCGCACCGGCCTCGTCTCAGGTCGGCAAATATGTTTACGTATACAACGTCTCGGCCATTCCCAAAAATCCGGGTCTGTTGTCGCTTGAAGCGCCCGCCAAAATGAGAACGGTCACTCCGGAAATGGTTAATATTTCCAAACTTCCCCCCGGATTTTCGCTCATGGCGATTCGTCCGGTTGACGCGGACGAATATTTCAAAAACAAAACCCTTCCCGGTTTTCAGGGAACTTATCAGCATTCCGGTGGCGGAAATGCGTATTTGACGATTTATCAATTTGAAACCACCGGAAATGCCGGAGCGGACGAATTGAGAAAGGCATTTGTTGACCGGTACAAATCCGAAGACGGCATTTCAACGGTGGAAATCAACGGGAAATATGTCACAAAAATTTCAAAATACATCCTTGCGCCCGGAAATTTCCGCTACATGTATTTCTGGCCGGAAGACAACCTTTTGGTCATCGTGGATGGGAATATCGCGGATGACATGCTGATGAAAAGTTTCGCAAATGCGGTCAATTTGAACGCTCATACAAACAATACGAGCCCAACCGCAAACAATACGGTAACAAACAGCACAGCAGCGTAAACAGAAACAGCAGCGTAAACAGAAACAGCAGCGTAAACAGAAACAGCAGCAAACAGCACAGCAGCGTAAACAGAAACAGCAGCGTAAACAGAAACAGCAGCAAACAGCACGCCAGCAAACAGAAGAGCGGCATAAACAACATAAATACCATTGTGTCCATGAGTGTTGCTTCCAAATTTGAACAAAACGACAAACAATAAAATCAAAAACGAAAAAGATGATGAAATGGCAAAACATTGGTTTCCTTTTTTTAAGCCGGAAAAGTGCATACATTGCGGAAATTGTATTTCTGCCTGCCCATCCCGGCTTTTATATTCCAAAACAGACGAGAACCGGCCGGATTTATTTTTCCCAAAAATCACGGATCCCGAGCTTTGTCCGGTGAATTGCTTCGATTGCGTCAGATCATGTCCAAGAGATGTCATCGGAATTATCCGTCCGGCAAGACCATGCGACTGCTGCTCTTTTTAAAGATATAAAAACACTTGTAGTTCCGATTCAAGAAAAGCTTTTCAAAAATTCGAGAGGATACGCCTTGAATTTCTCGGAATTGTTCTTGTAAACGAAAAAGAAGTTGACGGGAATGCGCAGCACTACTCAAACAATAAACCGTCGAAATGTCCTAAAACCGTAAACGGCACGCAGCCCTTTGAAAATTTTATTAAAAAAAATTCCCAATTTTGATTTAGTTTTTTAAAAATATGCCACCATAACGCGCGCACATCACCACTCGAAAAAAGTGGAAATAAAGAAGTGGAAATAAAGAAGTGAAAATAAAGAAGTGAAAATAAAAACCGAATAGGTCTTTCTCATTTCTTTTTGAATTCATCACATTCTTTTTCCAGCTCTTCTAAAAAAACGGTGCGCATATCTTCTTTTAAATGAATCCCATTTCTCTCCAACACCTTTTGGATGGAAAAAAGTGCTTTTGCGACAAAATCACTTCTCGCGTTTTCACCCATGTGTCCGATTCGAATGACTTTTCCTTTCAAATATCCGAAACAACCGCCGATCAGAACATTTTCTTCGTCCAAAATCTGCCGGACCAATTGTTCCGCGTCAAGTTCGCCGGGGACATCCATGACGGTTACCGTTGCGCAATAACCGCTTTTCAAATGCAAGGACAAGCCGGTTTTCAGGATGGCGGAGCGGACCGCTTTTGCAATGGATTGGTGCCGAAAAACAATGCGATCTTCTTCCAAAACATTGGACACCGCCACCGAAAATCCATAAATATCGCTGGCCGGCGGTGAATACGGGAACCAAAATTCTTGTTCATAATTTTTCCAAATCCAAAGATTTCCATAAAAAGAAGCAATTGGGGTTTTTCGGCTTTCCATGACACCATACGCGTCGGGGCTGATACTCAGAAAAGTCAATCCGGGCGGCGCTGAAAATCCTTTTTGGGACGCCCCGATACAAATGTCTATTTTCCAAAGATCGACAAAAATCTCTTCCCCAACCATCGACGAAACCGCATCAACCACCGTTAAAATTCCGAAAGATTTCAAAAGCGGACAAATCTTATCCAACTCGTTTAAAACGCCTGATGGCGTATCGCAATGAACAATCGTCGCCAATTTAAAATCGGAATCCTTTTTCAGAAAAGATTCCAGTGCCGCAACATCAATTTCACGTTTCCGGTCACCTCTGAAAAGGACCGGAACAGCGCCGTAAAGCCGGACCAAATCCGAAAAACCTTCTCCAAAAAGACCGTTTTCAATCACCAAAACACGATCTCCGGGTTCAATTAATGAAACACAGGCCGCATCCAGCCCCAGCATGCCTTCGCCGCCGAGAATCAAAACCGGATTTCGAGTGTGCAAAAAATCCGATAAGCACCCACAGGTTTCTTTGTAAAACTTAAAAAAAGACGGATCCAAATCCGGATTTGTCATCTCCACGGACCGGGCATGGCGGACATTTTCTCGGACTTGGGTCGGACCGGGCGTCATTAAAAGCGGAAGTTGTTTCAGGTTCATAAACGCTCATCACTTCCGCCTTATTTAACGCTTATGTTTCAAAACCGGAAAAAAATAAAAATAAAAAAAACATTTTTTTCCGGTTTTTCATTTCCGTCACATATTTTTGACACTAAGTTTGTTGATACTTATTTTTGATACTTATTTTTGATACTTATTTTGACACTAAGTTTGTTGATACTTATTTTTGACATTTGTTTTATGGGTATTTTTAGACACATATGGATTTTACTTTTGTTTTTCCCATTTCAAAAGTTCAAGAACCGATGACATTGATTGTCCCCGCTCGATTTCATCCAAAATGCGTTTTTCTTTATTCCAGACTTCTTCCGACCGGCGCGCAATTTCGTAAGCTTTTTCCTTGGGGACAACCACAATGCCGCTGTCATCCGCAACGATAAAATCACCCGGATTGACAAGTTGCCCGCCACACTTAATTTCACAATTAATTTCCCCCAGCCCTTTGGGGTCGCCCGCATTGGGAACGACATTTGCGGCGAAAACCGGCAAATCATATTTTTTCATTTCATCCATGTCCCGAACCGCACCATCCACAACAAGTCCCGCGATTTTTTTATTGACCGCCGTCTTTGTCGCAAGGCCGCCCCACATGGCAATATTGCGGTCGCCGTTGTAAATCACAATCACATCGCCTTTGCCGCACATATCAATCGCTTCCACCGGTTTTGCCCAGTCTCCGCCAAAAGTCCGAACGGTGACCGCACGTCCGACAATCTTTCTTCCGGGGAAAAGCGTGGACACGCCGGACATAGCCCCTTTTCGGTGCATGGCATCCGAAATATTGGAGGACGACACGCGGTTAAAAATTTCAAAAATCTCTTCTTCTTGTGTTTTTTTGCCAACCGTTCCTGTTTTGGAGCCGGCCGCCACACCGTCGACCGCTGTTCGAACCGCGCGGGCTGCATTTTCCACATGATCGGAATTGGTGATGTAAGACCCGACGATAACAATGTCGGCACCCATCAAAACCGCTTCTTTTGCGGTGTCCGGCTTAAGACCGCCCGCCACCGCGATTTTAGCGCCACAACTTGATCCGAGTTTGGCCAAAACTTCCAGCGGAGATTTTCCAGTCATCTGCCGGTCGATTCCAACGTGAATGTTGATTAAATCCACGCCCAGCCGAACCAATTCTTCCGCACGGGCCGCAGGATCATCAATAGAAATTAAATCCACCATCAGTTGAACGCCATATTTTTTTGCGGCAAGCAATGATTCGGAAATGACAATATCGTCGGCACGTCCCAAAACAGCAACAACTCCCGCACCGGATTTGGCGGCCATCTCGACTTCAATCGCGCCGGCGTCCATTGTTTTCATGTCTGCCAAAATTGTCTTGTCCGGAAAAGCCTCCTTGAGTTTCCGGACCGCATTCATCCCTTCGCTTTTGATGAGCGGTGTTCCCGCTTCCACCCAATCCGCTCCGCCGGCAACCGCCTCTTTCGCAATCACAAGCGCACGATCCAATTCAACAACGTCCAAAGCCACCTGTATTAACACCATGTTTACCATTTACCTTTTTCGATTAAAAAAATCTATAAAATATATCAAAAATTTTATCGTTTTTAATCAAATTTTAATAAATCACATGATAATATAAATCTTATTGACGAGACTACTTAAATTGTCAAAAACTCATTTTTACCGGATATGAGATCAATCCAAAAATTGGAGTCAATCAAAAAATTCATCAAACCGGCGCTGTGTTTTTTTGGATTTTTTCATGTCCGGCTCCTCTTGTTGCGATAAAGAAGCACCGTCGAATTCATTTCTAACAAATTGAACCGCGTCCACATCCATTTCTGATGGAATGATTTCGTCCGTATCTGCCTGAATCCGACCGATTCTTAATTTTTCATTTTGAGGGGACTTGGGGTGACCGGTTTTTGTATTTTTGAGCCGGCTTAACTCCTCCGCATCCATCGTAAGTCCGATGTCCCGATAGATTTTTTCCGCAATCTTGGGACCAACCAATCCGGAAACCGTTATATAATCTGATTTTTTCAAAGCGTCTTTGGATTTAAAACCGGCCGCATAAAGCTTTCGGGCGCGCACCCGCCCGATTCCCCGGATTTTTAAAAGAGACAGCAGATCCACCGACGCCCCGTATTGAAGGCGCAGTTCCAAATCGGAAAAAAGGGCGGATTCCTCGGAAAAACCGCAAAGCCTGCATAAACGGGAAGCGGCATTTGATAACCAGCAAGCGATTTCCGAAAAATTTCTCAAATCTCCTTCCCCGATATCAAATTCTTTGGAGATATCGTTTTCAGAAACTTCCGAAATCCAACGGTACAACAAAACCGCCGTTTTGACTTCCCCCATAAACCATTCATATTCCGACACCCGAACCGGATCCGGAATCGAAATGAATCTTTCCGCATTGTCGGCAATAAATTCCGAAACCCAAGGGTAATCACCGGATTTCATGTACAAAAGTTTCATGTCCGTTGTTTTACAAATCAAATGCAAAAGACCTAAAGGTGAAATTTCCAAGAGATTTTTGGTGCCGGATTTGAATTTTAAAACGTCCTCTAAAATAACAGATGCGGACAGCGGGTCAATATATAATTTGGAAACGGTTGACCCAAGAGTTGTCGGAATCAAGACAGAATCGTTCCCGTAAACAGAATTCGAATTCTTTTTTTCAATTGGATCTAATTTGTCAGCGGTCTGGAATGCGGATTTGGATTTTTCCGGCGTTTTCACTTCCGTTTTATTCGTCTCCGGTTTTTGTGTTTCAGATTTGTTCGCTTCCGATTTTTGTTCCCGGCACATATCGTTTTCAATGAGAAAATCCAAGCATTTGTCTACAACCGTTGTCAATGAAATTGTGCTTAAAAGGCCGTGCTGGTGTGCGAAAAATGTTCCTTTAAAAAAATCAATCAATTGTTCCCGGTTGCGGGCAAATCCGTTTGTGAGTGTGGACAAAACGTGTGTTCTGAGCATGTTTTCCGCACCGAGTTTGGATTCTATGCTTTCCGGAGACGAATGAATGTATTTTTCAGTCAGAAGTTCCACATCTTTTTCTTTGGCAGCAATTAAAACGGCTTCCCCATAGGGATCTAAATGCGGGCGTCCGGCGCGTCCAGCCATTTGTTTGTATTCCATGACCGGAATCGGCTGCATTCCGCTGTTTGCGTCGTACCGCTTCCAACTGCGAATAATCACACGCCGGGCCGGTAAATTGAGTCCGGCCGCAAGTGTCGGCGTGGAGGAAATCATTTTGATTTTGCCGGCAAGAAACGATTGTTCCACAATTTCCCGTTGCTCGGCGGAAAGACCCGCATGGTGAAAGGAAACACCTGAGCGGACGCAGCTTGCCAAAACGGCTGCCGCCTCCGTATCGCTCCCTTCCGCGATGTCAAAAGCAATTCTCGCCAACTCTTCTTTTTCAAGCGGTGTGAGCAGAGAGGAAATAATCGGGGCGGCTTTTTTTGCAAATCCGACGGCGTTTTTCCGGCTGCTTTCAAAAACTAAACATTGTCCGCCATCGACCAATGTATCTTTTACAAGAGAAACGGCGGCATCGATTTCCCGGCCGATGAAAACGGGAATAATCTTTTTTTCAAGAGGAGAAGTTTTTGTTTGAGCGTCAGTCCCATCTTTATTTTTGAGTTTGCTGCCCTCTGAATTATTGCTTTTGCCAGTGGTTTGAACATCGGCGCAATACACTCCATCGTAATAGATTCCTTCGTAAAGCTTGGTCGGCCTCCAGTTACTGACAACGTGGGACGCGTTTAACCACTGTGCGACTTCTTTTGAATTTTGAATTGTCGCCGACAGCGCGATAATTTGCATTTTCGGATTGAGGCGGCGAAGTTTCGTAATCACGATTTCAAGGGTCGGCCCGCGGTCGGGCGAATCAATCAAATGAACCTCATCCAAAATCACAACGGAAATGTCGGAAAGCCATCGCGTCTCATTTCGGATGAGCGAATCCACTTTTTCGGATGTTGCGACAATGATATCGTTTGTGCCCAAATATTCATCTTTTAAATCCAAATCGCCGGTGGAAATTCCGGTTTCGTACCCGAGTGCTCGAAATTCAGTAAAACGGCGGAATTTTTCAGAGGCGAGCGCACGCAGCGGAACGATGTATAAGGCTTTTCCGCCGCTTTCAATACTTTTAAGCATTGCCAGTTCGGCCAGCAATGTTTTTCCGGACGCGGTCGGAATGGAAATCATCACGTTTTTGTTGTCTAAAAGTCCCGCCGAAATAGCTTGGGATTGCGGCGGATAAAGAGAGCGAATGCCGGAATTCAAGTAAAAATCGCGGATGGGTTGGGGGACGGACAGCGCCTCCACCGGAAAAAAAATGTCATCATTTTCGCCGCTTTCTGCCTGCCTTTTTCCTTTTTTTTCTGCCACTGCCATGTTCTTTTCCATCCGCTTTAAGTATACGGTTTTTTATTTGATAGTTATTCGATAATTATCGAATAATTATTTGATTGCTTAGTTTGACATTTTTAAGTTTTGTTTTCATTTAAAGACTTGCTAAGCAGGATGAAACTAATCCATTGAACATATTCTTATTAAAAAATGAAGAAGTGAAAACAAAAATAAAAAATGAAAAATGAATGAATGAATGAATGAATGAATGAAAAATGAATAAAAAAAAGAAGAGGCTTGAAAAATGAATTTCAATCCTCTTCTTCGCCGTCAAAAATCACATCAGTAATGTCGACGAACCCCGGATTGTCATCGTCATCCTCGCCGCTTTCATCATCATCGAATTCTTCAAATAAATCATCCGAGTCTGTTTCTCCATCCGGTCTTGCCATTCCTTTTTGAGCGATGATGTAGGCTTCTTGTGTTTTGGGAATTAAAACGTCAATGATATGAAATCCGAGAGCCTCTATTTTTTTGAGGACAGACTTTTTGGACCGATTTTGGGGAATTTTCACCACTTGAAGCAAATACCCGTTTTCTTTCAAAAGCACATACATGCGAGACAGCGCCAAAATGGAATCTTTCGGCTCTAACGTCATGTCGCTGAGCAGCACATCAAATTGCATATTTTTAGAATTGACAGGCGTTGCCACTTTTTCAACCGGGATTGTAAAAACGTCGGCAAACATAATTTCAGCATTCTTGTGCTCAAAGGCGATTTTTCCCAATTCCGTTCGAAAATCTTTGGAAAACTCGATTCCCTGAACATGTCCGGACGGACCGACCGTTTCCAACGCAAAAAGCATAAATCCGCCGGCGCTGGATCCCAAATCCAAAACATAATCGCCGGGATTGAGAATGCCGGTCATTTCCTGAATCGCCTGAAGTTTGAAATATCCTTTAGGCATATCCAAACCTTCTTCCACTTCGATTTTGTCTTCCGTCGTAATATTTTTGGACGCTTTGGAGCAAACAACATCGTTGAGTTTGACCTTACCGCCCTCCACCGCACTTTTTGCACGTCCCCGGGATTTAAAAAATCCCATCTCTACCAAATAACTGTCCAATCTCATAAAACACAAAACAAAGACACTTCTATAAATAGACAATGATAAAAAAACAAGAAATAAAACAAGAATAGAACAAAACAAAAACAAAACAAGATAAATCGAGAGTGATCAGAAACAAACTAAAACAAAACAAGATAAATCGAGAGTAGATCAGGAACAAACTAAAACAAAACAAGATAAATCAAGAGTAAATCAGGAACAAACTAAAAAATAAATCAAAGATTATTAATAAGGAAAGAATGAATAATAAAATGAAAATAAAAAACGATTCATCCTTTAAACCTTGTTTTAATAAATATTGATTTAAAAATCAAAACTTGGAGGATTCTTTATGGTCAAATTAACGAATGAAATGAAAGAAAATATTAAAAAAGTCCGTGTTTTGCCTTTGGCGACCGCATCTAAAAACGGAATTCCAAATGTGATCCCGATCGGAATCGCCGAAATTAATGACAAAGATGAAAAAGATGACTACATTCATGTCATGAACAACTTTTTCCTCAAAACCATTTCCAACATGAAAGAAAACCCGCACGTCGCGATTTATGTCTGGAGCCCGGAAACAACAGGCTGCTTCCAAATGAAAGGCGAAGTGGTGGAAATCACCGACAAAGGTGAGGTTTACAGTGGAATGACCGGACGGGTCAGCGCGATGAAACCGGGACTTCCCATGAAACAAATCGTCCGGATTAAAATTACGGAAGTTTTTAATTGCACCTCCGGAAAAGAAGCCGGACAAAAAATTGTCTGAAACGATTTTTCCAATAATTTATTCAAAAATCGCACCTCGCGATTTTTTTCATTTCTTTATTTCCTTTTCTTGTTTTTTGTTTTGTTATTTCCTTTTCTTGTTTTTTTTTGTTATTTCCTTTTCTTGTTTTTTATTTTGTTATTTTGTTTTTATTTCCGTCCCTTATCAGCGGTTTTGACAGATGGCGGCGGGCGGACGGCGGCACCTCGTAAAAGCCGGTCTTGAGATTTCTTGGAACGATTTTTTCAATTTTTTCCGGGGATTTTGTTTTGCATTTTTTGCATCGGAAGCCCTGATTTGTTCCGGCGGAATCCATTCTTTTTTGGCAGGACGGACAAGACGGATTTTCCAACAAAATAAACGGAGAAAGGAATTGAACATGAATTTTTTCCAAATTGAGCGCTTTATTTTTCAAACTTCCATAAACTGTAATTTTGTCTCCCGGAACCAATTGCCGGATCACTTTTCGAAAACTTCCTGTCGGCTCAAACGCCGCACATTCCAATAAATGACCGGAAAAGTCTTTCAGGACAAAAATATCATGCCCGCCCTCATTGGTTTTTGCGGCACAATGCACGGATCCGCTCAGAATATAGGAGTGAAACGGAGACATTTCAGACACGGACGGAACCGGAATTAAGTGGGCATCGGTTCCTTGATTTGTCTTAAAAATCTGCGACAAATAAATCGGCTCGGAAATCACCATTTCGGCAGCCGCTTTCACATCCTTTGGTGTTTCCCCACGAATCCCGAAAAGAACCGGATCGCCGGACCCCGGAACACAAACCGGAAACGGTTGGTTTTTTTCGGAATAATCTATTGTATCCCACGTTCTTGGAGATGTGATTTTGTCCGCCTCAATTAAGCTGCCGGCATCCACACAACGATTCGGACCGCCACAACTTCCCCATTTTTCCGGATACCGGTAGGCCAAGAATTCATATGTGGATTCAAAATCCGGATTGAGCAGGGACCCGCAAACCGCCAATGCGCCAATAAGCCCACGCCCATTTTTGAGATAAAAGTGTGGAAACGAAAACTCTTTTAAAATATCAAAAGCCTCATCTATTTCAATCACATCGGTCACCGCTTTTTTAAAAAAGAAATCCAGCCGGGTTTTAAGCTCGGGTTTGAATTCAGTTTTGAATTCAGTTTTGAACTCGGGTTTAAGTTCAGTTTTGAATTCAGTTTTGAATTCAGTTTTGAACTCGGGTTTGAGTTGATTTTGAAATTCCGGCACCATATTTGTTGAAAAAATAAAAACCGCTCCCGGATTTGTTTTTTCGCAATCCGTTTTTGCATATTCTTGGATTCTTGAAATGATGTGTCCCATCACATCTTGTTTTGTTTTGGGAGAATTATCCCTCAGTTGAAATTGAAATCCGAGCGCTGCATTTCCCCGAGTTTTGTAAGGAATGGTCGGGTTGAGGCGAACAAGATGCGGAAAACCGCAGACGGTTCCGTACCCGGCTTTTTCCAGTTCTTGAATCAACAGCGCCGCTAAAAACGTCGTGCACATGCCTTCATTTGAATCTGTGTCATCCAATCCGACCCACATCTCTTCCATAACTTTTGACATAGGAACGGCAAATTATTTTTACTTATCTTAAAAATCATCAAATCATCAAAATCATCAAATCATCAAATTCAAAACGATTAAAAGAATCTTTATATAGACACGCTTTCATAATGAACGGCAATGGCAAAAGATGTCTTAATCGATCAGGTCGTTTCCATTCTTCAAAAAGCCGGTTTTGATGTGTCCGAACGCTGTAATATCCGGCCGGGAAGTTTTGATATTGCCGCCCGGTGCGGAGATGTCTTAATTTTGTGTAAAGTTCTTTTGAATATCGACGGCCTGACCGAGGATACCGCAAGTGAAATGCGCCTTTTGGCGAATTGGCTTTCCGGGACGCCGCTGGTCATCGGCGCAAAAACCCGCGATCAAATGCTTGAAGACAACGTCATTTACATGCGTTACAACATCGTTTCGATCAATCCCGAAACACTTTATGACTATTTTGTGGAAGGCATCACCTCCTTTATTTCCGCATCTCCTGGAGGTCTTTATGTTTCCATTGATGGAACGGCTTTAAAAGAAGCCCGGCTTTACAATGACATGTCCTTGGGATCCCTTGCGGGCGCCGTCGGCGTTTCCCGGCGGACTATCAGCAAATATGAGGAAGAAGGCATGAGTGCGTCAATTGACGTCGTATTGACGCTGGAAGAAATCCTCAATGTCGAACTTGCCAAGCCGATTGATATTTTAAATCCTTCTTTTTTGGTGAAAAAGAATCAGGAAAAAGAGACAAAATCTGAACCGAAAGAAAAATCCAAATCCGCGCCAAAGATCAGGGATTTGCCCGCCCCTGTTTCTCCGGAAGCTGCGGAAGAATACCTCCGCGAATCGAAGAAAAAATTCGAATCCAAAGACAGTAATGTACATGGTCACACTCACGGTCACGCGCATGGACACGGAAACGCACCCGAACAGGAAATGCTGTCCTACATTTCCACCATCGGGTTTGATGTAAAAGAAACATCGCAAGCGCCGTTTAAAGCGATTTCAAAAGATAAACAGTCGGTGATTTTAACCGGCGTCAGCAATTACAATCCGACGGTGATTAAACGAGCACGCCTCCTCAGCAGCATTTCGGACGTGATCCAGACGGAATCTGTTTTTTTAATCAACGGAACATCCAAAGTCAAATCGGTCCAAAACACCGTTTTTATTGAAAAAAACGAACTGGTTAAAATACACGGTCCGGAAGAATTGATTGAAGTGATTGAGGAACGAAAGGCCCCGGAAAAAACAAAAAAATAACGACATAAATAATGCAACACTGAGACAATGCAATCTAGCACAATGCAATCTAGCACAATGCAATCTAGCACAATGCAATATTAACGTCCAACGATTTACACCAAACCGTTTTCAGCAATTTTAAAACAATTCAAGAAAAAAGGAAAAAATATGTGTTCGGTTTTTCAAAATTTTTATCAAAAAAAAAAGGCGGAAGAACCTTTCGATTCCGGACATTTTTTTTACGAGAAATCCGCCCGGCGTTATTTTATTCAAAAAAAAGTCCCGGCACCGAAGCATATTGCTTTTATCATGGATGGAAACCGCCGTTTTGCGAAAAAGAACAAGAAAAAACCGGCATGGGGCCACCGGATGGGGACCCGGACCATTGACAAAATTCTTCACGGCGCATATTTGTCCGGCGTGGAACACGTGACGATTTATGCGTTTTCCACCGAGAATTTCAAACGTGACAAAAATGAAGTGGATAACATTTTTGAGCTTTTAGAAAAGACGATTTTTGATTTGTCCGCAGACGCACACATTTCCAAAAATATTAAAATCCGGATGATTGGAGACGCGTCACACTTGCCGGAAAAAATAAAAAGTTCATTTTTGGAATTGGAAGAAAAGACAAAAGGCAACAATAAAATGTATTTAAATGTTGCTGTCGCCTACGGCGGACGGCAAGACATCGCTCAGGCCTTTTTAAAAATTGTTCAAAAACCCGAAGCCTTTTTCGAAAAGAGGAATGGAAGCGAGAGGGGACGCATCAATAATAACAGCGGCAGTTGCGGCAGCAACAATAACAGCGACCGTGCCGGCGCCGAAAATATCGGCAACCTGGTTTCCGATAAGTTTATTTCAAAATATTTATTTCCATTTTCCGATGAAATTGTTCCGGACGTAGATCTTCTCATCCGGACCGGCGATGAACGCCGGACCTCTAATTTTCTGCCTTGGCAGGCAAACGGAAATTCCTGTGTTATTTGTTTTCACCCCAAATTTTGGCCGGAATTTAACGAAAAAGATTTGTTCAGCACATTCCGGCAATATCAAAAAATTCGAGATGGAATGGAAACAAACAATAAAATCCGAGCCGAAAAGATTAATAATTTTTTAAAAACGCTGCCGGATGCAAAGAAAAAATGAATTGTTGAAAAAATTGAAAAACAAAAACGAATAAGATAAAACGAATAAGATAAAACAAAAACGAATAAAAAACAAATAAAATAATTATTTGTTTTTTAAAAAGTTTAAAAAAGGTTCCGCATATTTGTTTTTACTCATGTCCATGATTTCATACGGAATGTCTTCCGCTTCCAACCGGGTGAATAAGTTGGGAACCTCATCTTCCACAATAATCAAAGCGGATGTCAACCCGTGATAGGCAGCTTGAATAACGGATTCCGATGCACCGAACATGACATGAGGCACAACGTTGAGTCTTTTTAGAGCCATAAGCGCTTCCGTTCCGACAGCACCGATGTAGGGTTTGGATTCCACGATTGGCCTGAGGCGCTCCAGATTGGTGTTAGACGACCCGCCGCGCTTAATTCGGGGAATTTTACAAATCGTAATCGATCCGATTTCCGTGTGCATAAAGCCTTGAAGGTCGGTCACCCCCACATCAAACCCTTTTGAAGTGGTCATAATTGCCGTTCCGAAAATGCCTGTATTTTTCTCTTTGTTGGCATACAAAAGCCCTTCTCGCATCTCAATAAACACTTTGTCGTCCTTTCGGACATCCTCATCACAAATGGCCGTCCAGGTGGAAACATGACTGATGATTTCTTCCATGACCGATTGAGAATATTGGCGCAGCTCGGCCGCGTTTTCCAAAACCCATTCAATGCCGTCTTTTGTGATTTTGTAACGAACGCGCCCGTCCGAATGAATCAATCCATCCGCTGTCAATTCCTTGATATATTCCGAAACAGCTTGCGGCGTGATCCCGATTTTGACCGCGACTTCTTTTTGGCGAACGGTCGGCTGGCGGGCCGCGATTTCGGTCAAAACCTGAAACTTGGTCATCTCACTTTTGCTTTGAAGGATTTTTGAACTCACGGTTAGATCTCCTCATCTTTTTCAATCAATTTAAGGCGCTGTCCCATAACGGAAAGCCGGTCGGAACGCCGGGCAGTTGCGCAAATGAGACACGTATTCATATTTAATTCCCGGGTTAATTTGCTCATGGATGTATTGCCTTCCGCGACAAGCGATTCCAAACTTTCGATGGTGTCTTTCACTTCGTCGTAGGGCTTAAACGCAAGCATAATAATGTCACTTAAATCTTCAAATGAACTTTGAAAATTCACTTGAACATTGGTGTAAGACGTATGGAATTCTTTGGACGGGGATTTTCCAGGCTCGGGGACACGCCATTTGCTTTCCAGCAATCCGGCCTTCTTTAAATTGATTAAACTGCTGAGAGAGTCTGAATCAATGGCTTCGTCCAATTCTTCTTTTGTCATCCATTCCGTCAAAAGTAAATCAAAAACCTTTTTGTGTGTACGTGACCCGAAAGTTCTCAAAAGCGGAACTAAGTAAGAGGGGTCGTTAATAATGCGTGTTCTTTCTCCCATGGCAAGACCTCAAATGTAACCTTTTGTTTTTGTTCTTATTTTGCATTTCGTTTTTATTTTTTGCATTTTGTTTTGTTTTTGTTCTTATTTTTTATTTTATATTTAAAACAAATTCATTCGCTTTGTTTTGCAAGAATACAAAGGATTCTGATTAATATTCTGACGAATCCGGATTTTATTTTACAACATTTTTATTATTTTTGAAAAGTGCTTGCGGTAAAATATTTTTCAAAAAACAAGCACATAGGATTTGTATCCAAATATGGTAAAAATTATATGCATTCAGGGGCGTATATTTCATTTGCAATATTTGCAATATTTGCATTTTTACCTTTGAACAAGAAAAAATGTTTTTTGTCTCCCATCCGGCTAAATCATAAAAATTTGATTTATAAAAGAGAGAGACATAAAGTAAGGTTTGCAAAGTATTTTAAAGTTTTTAAAGAAAGAAATAATAAAAAAGAAAGAATTTACCAAAAAAATATTTCAGAAAGTTGACCTTGAAGGATTTAAGAGTTTTTTTTCCGATATGTTTTTTTGAACCGACATATTTTAAAATAACCGACATGGATAACGGTTGGACATTTATGCAGGAACACATCAATCTCTCTGTTGAAATATTCGATCTTTTAAAAGACGGAAGACAACTTTCAATCAGTGGTATCACGCGCGAATTGAAGAAACGGGGAATCCATGAACACCGTTTGATTGTGACCGGTTATTTGCGGGCCTTAAATGATTTAAAAAGGCTCAATGAATTCGATTTGTCTCCATCTAAAATTTACACGCTTCCTTCTCAAATGAAATTAGACCCTGAAATTTCTCCCTTTCAAACGGAAGAAAATCTCAAAAAAGCGGCAGCTTCCGGACAAAACAGCCAAAATTTGCCGGACGAAATTGATTTTTCCGAATCGGACGAAAAAATCGAAAGAGATGACATCGAAAATGAAGTTCAGCCCGATGAAAAGGACATTCATCCGGATATTTACCGGATTGTGGAAGCCAAAATTTCTCATCTGACGCCCGCCGTCCGTTTGGAAACCGCCGTTTACTTGTACACAACTCTTTTTGAGCGGCCCTGTTTTGAGACGGAACTTGCCGCAACCGGTATTGATCCACACCAAATTTCCCGCTACTTTAACGGAACGGATTTGTTGGCGTATAAATCCAAAACCGACAAAAAATATTATGACGATTTTTTAGAAATCCCGCGTGGGACGCAGGCTTTTGAAATTCATATTGAAAAATTGGATTTAGATTTTCTGATCCGGACCATAAAAATCTTGAACTCGATATTGAAAGACGAAATTGACGTCTCCAAATTGGTGTCCAAAAAATCAACCAAAAGCCTCTTGGATTTCCAATGATGAACATTTTTTTTCAAGAAATATAAAAGCAAAAATAATATAAAAATAAGATAAGAGTAAAAGTAATATAAAAATAAGAGTAAAAGTAATATAAAAATAAGAGTAAAAGTAATATAAAAATAAGATAAGAGTAAAAGTAATATAAAAATAAGATTAAAAGTAATATATATTAATATAAATATAGAATTATGATTAAGTTAGAGATTGCCTTTTTTAATTTAAATTTTCGGCAATATCTTTTCAGCTGCCGAAAAAATCATTCAGCCGCCGGATACCGGCGGATAAATAATGATTTCATCTCCGTCTTTTGGAAGAACAGAATGTATCGAGCTGTTGAGAACTCTTTTTTGATTCAATTGAACAATCAGATTTCGGCGCAGATGTCCGGAACAATCAAATATTAGCGACCCACCGTCTTCGCTGGACCGTGAAAACGTGATCAAAATGTCTTTTAAGCTTGAATTTTCCGAGACCGCCAGGTCTGTTTTTTCCGGAAAATATTCTTTCAGGCGCCCGTATGCAAAAATTGTGATTTTTATCATTTTTTTCGAGTCCATTATTTTATCCATTTTTGTTTTTTAATTGAATTATTCCAAATTTTTGCCGCAAACCGGACAGTTTTCTTCTTTGGGAATTTCCAAAATATCCAACGAATTTATAAGTCCGTCCCAAATCAATAATTTTCCGGTAGCAAGCTCACCTTTTTGAGTGATATATTTGATGACTTCATTCGCTTCCATCGAGCCGACCACCCCACAAACCGATCCGACAATCGGAAACTTTTCCGCGGTTTCGCATTTGGAGTTGGAGCCGGAGTTGAAGTTGGAGCCGGAGTCAATGTTGGAGCCGGAGTCGGAGTCCGATACAGATTTCAACGAGGATTCCAAAAGGGGTTCCGGCAAGAGTTCCGATTCGGGAAACGCACAGAAAAAGCAGGGTCCGCCCCCCGGTAAAAAAACACTGACTTGTCCCGAAAATCCGTAAACAGCCGCATGGAAATAGGGAATTTTTCGGTCATGCGCAAATTTTGCCAAAATCTGCCGCGTCTCATCATTGTCGAGTGCATCCACAATGATTTCAGAATTATTCACTAAGTCCGCCACATTGTTTGCCGTCAATTTTTCAGTGACCGGCAAGATCAAAATATCCGGATTTTGCGATGACAGCTTCTCTTTTCCGGAAAATGCTTTGTTCTTCCCGATATCTTTTTCATGATGCAAAAACTGCCGGTTCAAATTGGTTGCATCCACCGCGTCAAAATCCAAAAGCGTGATTTGACCAACGCCCGCCGCCACCAGATAAGTCGCAACCGGAGAGCCAAGACCGCCCGCCCCGGCAATAAAAACACGGGAGTTTTGCAACGCCTGTTGTCCGGCGTCACTCAAAAGCGAATTTTGTCGAAAATATTTTTTGGAAATCACAGCCATCCCATCCACAAGAAAATATATCCACACGAAAACAAACACATAAGAAATACATTCCCACGAAAAATTTAGTCCGTCGAGCAGAAATCAGCGCCTTCCATTGCGAATTGCTTATAAACGGCACAGCTTTGGCATAAACAGAATTCGTTTTTTCCGTCCCCAGAATCATCCCGCCCGATTGTTTTGTTGTGCTCTTCGCCGGAGCCGTAAGTCGGACATTTTCCTTTGGCACAATACATTAAAATCCCAACCGGTGGGCGTATGGAACAAGTCGGACAAAGGCAGACTTTGGAATGGTGAAAAGACGCGCAGACACCGAAATAACGTCCGAATTGTTCGGGACGGTATGGCTCCTCCTGATTTTTCATTTCTTGGGCAGTATTCATTTTTCATTCCTCATTCTTTTAAGCTTTGTCTGCGGATTTTATCTCTGAATCTTTGAAGTTCATAGGATTTTAGTCTTGAATTTTCATTCTGCACGGGATGATTCTGTTATTTTTTTATGAATCTGAGCCAAAAAATTCATGTCGGAGGATTGTGCGGAGCAGACAACCGAATGTGTCGAGCCGCCACCATCCCCTTCGTAGCGCGGAATAATATGAATATGGGTATGCATGACTGTTTGTCCGGCACTCTCGTAAATGTTAGAGCCAATCGTTAAACCATCCGCACTCAGCGGATCATATATTTTTTTGGAAACAGCGTTGACAAAGGAGAAAAGTTCTCCCGCCTCTTTTTCATTCAAATCCAAAAAAGAAACCGAATGTTTCTTTGGAATCACAACTGTGTGCCCATCCGAGCATGGAGAAATATCTAGAAATGCCAAATGGTTGCCGTCTTCAAACACCTTAAAGCAGGGAATTTCACCTTTTGCGATTTTACAAAAAATACAATCCATCCTTGACCCCTCATCGGATTTATTTCATTTACAAAAATAAATTAAAAATTTTAAATAAATTTAAAAAAACATTAAATACCAATGTTAATGAAATCATCCTTTTAAATCTTTATTGTAATTATGTGTAATTATTGTAATTATTGAAAAATGGAATAATTGAAATTTGAAAATGAAAATTGAAAATTGAAAATATTGAAAAATGAAAAATCAATTCCAAATATGAAATCCATTATTTTATATATATTATTGAATTAAAATATTCATTGAGATGAATTTTATGAAAATTTTAGTCTTATCCGATACACATATCCCGAAATTAGAGCCGTCTGATATTTCAAATGTCCGGGATGCCTCCGAATTGACAATTTTACCGGAGATTTTGCGCGAAAAAATGAAAGAAGCCGACATCATTGTTCATGCCGGCGATTTCTATTCCGATGAAATTTTTGATTTGTTTGAAAAAACCGGGAAGCTCAAGGCTGTTTACGGAAATAATGACGGGGAATACATCCGAAATAAAATCCCTGATAAATTGGTGTTTGAGCAAAACAAAATCCGCTTTGGTGTCGTTCATGAAGCCGGACGTTCCCTCAACGAAAATACCGCCCGATGGTATACACTTCGGGAAATGGATGTGGACATTCTCATTTTCGGGCACATTCACACCCCGGTGATTGAAGCCTACCAAGAAAAATATTTGATTTGCCCGGGATCCCCCATTAAGCCGCGCATGTCAGAACCATCCGTCGTTGAAATAGAGTTAGAAGAGAAAAAACCGGGAACGGTTCAAGATATCCGGGTGATTCCGGTCGGTGCGGCCGCTTGTAATTATTTGAAATTCCGAGAGAAGCTGGAAGAAGAAAAAGAAGAGAAAAATCAATAAAAAAGAAGAAAAATCAATAAAAAAGAAGAAAAATCAATAAAAAAGAAGAAAAATCAATAAAAAAGAAGAAAAATCAATAAAAAAAAGGAAAAAACCAATAAAAAAGAAGAGAAAAACAATAAAAGAAGAGGGAATGAAAAAACAGTTTTTGGATTTTTCATCCGGAAATGACTTGAAAAATATTTCCCAATAATTCGCCTCTGCCTCTTCTTGATTTTACTCATCCAAGTAAATTTTTCCATTCGGAAGCGTCACCAATTTTTCTTCTTCCAGCGCGTCGTCCACGATTTTCTCTATTTTTTCTTTTGCGGCCGGCCGGAGCGTTTTAAATCCAAACGCAACCGACACTTGTTTGACCAGCTGGTCTTTCGGAATCGAGTACTGCGTCTTTAAAACATAAACAGCGGCTTGAAGAATTTCTTCGTCACAAATCCGGTCGATATCTAAAGAATCGCCTTCCCGCTTTCGAACCAAACAGGAACGTGACTTTACCGGCCACAAATAATTGCCCCGAACTCGGATGTAGCTTGATTTTTCAGCGGAAGAAATTTCTCGGATAATCATATCCCGCATGGGTTTTGTCATACGTTTGACATCGCACTGCTTTTTAATAAGGGCAACCAATTGTTCTTTGTGAATCGGACCCTCACAGGCAACAATTTCCACAATTTCATGTTCCAATTTGTGGCGCGGAATCTCCAGCAAATTATCGGTGGATGGCAAGCTGGTTCCCATGTAATTTTGATATTTCGGAATGCCGTTTTGCAGCAAGTAAGTCACGTCAAAAATCTCTTCGGTCGCGTCCGCTAAAATCCGGGAATCGGAAAACGGGTCGTCCAAAAATTCATCAAATTCAAAATCATCGCTATCTATTTCGGCATCCAAATCCAAGACAATATTATCTACATCATCCGATTCTGTTAAAACGGCAGATTTTTCTTTGGCAACCGATTTTGATTTAAGCGGCATCTTGGATTTGGGGACCGTTTCCACGATGATACAATCATCCGCATCCACCTGCGTTTTACGTTTCACCGCGTCGGAACCGGACGCTGTTGTCTGGGAGACCGGCGACGATATTTTTTCGACCGGATCCGCGTCTTTTTCGGATGAAATCGAAAAGTCATCCGACGATTTTGTTTTTGAATCTTCCGTTTCGTATTTATTTTCTGTCTTTTGGATGACTTTTTCTTGGGTTACTTTTTCCTTGACTTCCTTTTCCCTGACTTCTTTTTCCTTGACTTCTTTTTCCTTGGTTTTTGTCTTGGATGCCGTTTTTTCTTGTTCAAATTCAAATTCCGAACCTGCCGTCTCTTCATTTATACACGGTTTTTCATCCGCTTTTGCTTGTTCTTCAAAAATATCTTCACCGGATGCCGCAGGAGTGGATTTTTTTTCTTTTTGAAGTTGAGCATCCCGCTCATTCATGAATTTTAAAATGGATGTGACATCCCTGGCGTTCACAGATACGGCGTCTTCCGGCTCGGAAATGACTTTTGACGGTACTTCTTTCGCGTTTTCCTTGGCTTTTTCAATGGCGTCCAGCAGATTTTTCCGGCTCTTTTGCGGATTCATGTACCAATCAGTCGACCAAACCCGATAAAGATTCCATCCAAGACCCGTTAAAACCTCACGCCGGAGGCGGTCACGGTCACGGGCAACATGAGAATTGAAATATTGCGGACCATCACATTCGATTCCGATCAAATAATGACCCTCCGCCTTTTCATTGACCACTGCCATGTCAATTTTATAGCCGGCACACCCGACTTTTTGATGCAAAACATATCCCTTCTCTTGAAGGAACGTGTAAACCGATTCATCAAACGTCGCTTCATCACTTTGATATTCCGGCATCCTTGAAAAAATGGTCCGGGTTTCCGCATACGCCAAAAAGGCTTTTAAAATCCGAAGGCCGGCCGGGTCCTCATCCCCGACATCCAAATCAATCGCCGTGAAATTGGAAAAAATAACACATTTTTCCCGCGCCCGGGTGAAAAGCACATTTAAGCGGCGTTCTCCACCTTCCCGGTTGAGCGGACCGAAGTTTTTGGACAACTTGCCGTTTTGGTCAAAACCAAACCCGACGCTGACAAAAATCACATCGCGCTCATCGCCCTGAATGGTTTCAATATTTTTCACCGTGAAATTTTCACCTTTCTCGTTATTGAAAACTTTTTCAAAGCCGGGGCTGTTTTTCACTAAAATTTCCACTTCTTTTTGAATCGCTTCCTGCTGTTTGACGTTAAACGCGCCAACCATTAATGTTTTGTCCGGGAATTGAATAAAATGACGGATGACTTCTTGCGCGACGATTCTGGCTTCTTCCTTGTTGGCGCCGCTTTTTCCGCGGTCGTACACCGTCTCCTTTAAATGAACCAATTGAAGACCCATTTCCTTATCTTCATGAAGCGGCGACGGATAAACATACAAATGGTTGCCATAGAATTCATTATTGGACACTTCAATCAAAGACTCATGGCGGCTTCTGTAGTGCCAGCGCAGGGTTTTGTAGGGGAAACTGCGCTTGCAAATATTTAAAACGCTTTCCACATCGGAATACAAAACATCTTCGTTGTACTCATCATCCCCTTCAAGCAGGTTTTCAAAAAACGTAGTGGGCGGCAACTGTTTGGAGTCGCCCATCACAACCACCTGCTGCCCGCGCAAAAGCGCGCCAAGCGCGTCTTCCGGGCGGACCTGACTGGCCTCGTCAAAAATAACCACATCAAAAGACGTCGTCAAGGGATCCAAATATTGAGCAATCGATAGCGGACTCATCATAAAACAGGGCTTAATTTTTTGAATCAGGCCGCCCGCATTGGACATAAGCCGCCGAATCGGCATATATGCTTTCTTTTTGTTAAATTCGTTGAGCAAAATACCCGCTTCGGATTCACGCGATGCCCCGACATAGATTTGAGGCATTTGCCTGTAAATTTCCGAATTCAACCGGTCACGGTTTTTCAAAATCACTTTTTCATCCAAATCGGAGAATTTGTGAAGCTTGCTTTCATGCACTTCTTTAATAAAGGTAGAAAGGACACGTTTTTTTGTAAATTCCGCTCTTAAAACCCCATCGGCATAGTTTCCCTTAAAGGTTGGAAGAATATCTTGCGGCAGCACCGCATCGGCATCTATTAAATCCATCATCGGAGACGCCACCGTATGGCGGCATTGGTCTTGGTAAATCAAAAACTGGCTCCAAAGAACCAAAGACGGCAACTCGTTTTTCCAAACATCCAAAGTGCTGCGCAAAGATTTGGCGGAAACCGAGTCAGATAATTTCGGATGAGGGCCGGCAAACGCATACTCCTTTTTGGGCGGCAACTCTTGCAGGTCCGCCGCATCGTTGTCACAAATAATTTCTGCCGCCGGACGGAAAGCCGGATCAGATGACGCTCCAAAAGATGCCCCCAATAAATCCGCATCCGTTTTTGGAGAAAACTCCGCCGCATTGTATTCGGCAGATCCGAATTCCGCTGCTGCCGACTTGCTTTCAAACGTATCCGGCGTTTTTTCCAGAACCGTTCCCGGATTAAAGAAAACAGCCGGGTCGGCGCCAATGCCATTGAGAATTCTTAATACCGACTCGGGCAGGCCTTGAACCGACTCTTGAACAGTGGCAACCGCCTTTAAAACACTTTCCTTATCAATGCCGGCTTCGATTTTGGAAAAAATGTTATCAGTGACCGGACCGTTTTCCACAAGCCGCCCGAAATGAGCCGCCCATTCCAAATAAATATCCAAAACCGCCGGATCCTTTTGACCGATATTCCAAAAAGAACCGAATACGGAAACGGCTTTGGGTTCCAAGTTGCGCAATTCCCGGTCCAAATCCTTGACTTCTAAAACCTTTTGCAAATCCGCTTTAATCGCCGCGTCGCTTTTGTCCGACCGTTTAATGTAGCAATTCAAAACAACGGCACGCTGCGCCTTTAAATCAGAATTCATGAATTTAAGCAACTTAGAGGAATTTTTCAAATAAGAATCAATATCGACATCAAAGATTTGAGACGTGAAAATCTCTTCCACCTGCTTGTCCAGCTCATTGTACCGCTTCGCCTTTTGAGCCAACTCTTCCCCGGTCTTAAGCCCGCCTTTTTGCAAGATGTTCTTTAAAACCGTCCGGTCAACTTTTGGAGACGCTAAAATGAGTTCTGCCGCCTCCAAAAATTCATCCAAATGGTTTAAAGATGCGGGCGCGTAAAGACCGGTTTTTCCGATAATTGTTTCAAGGGCATCGTCCGCTTTTTGCACACGGGCGTAAGCCTCTTCAATGTCGGATTCAATTTTTTGAGAATCGGGCGGAAGGATAATTCCGGGAGCGCATCCGTTCCAAGGATTGTTTTTTACACTTCCGAGTCCCGGCAGTGTGTCAGTCATTTTTTCCAAAATAGAAACCGCTTGTGTCCATTGGTTTTTGTCCCATTTTTCCGGATGGGAAAACGTAACCGGTTTCATTTTCCGGTTTTCAACGGCAAAATAGTGATGAACATGTTCGCGGATGCCGTAAATATCGTAAACGGAATACCCGATCGGACCGACTTTTAAACTGAGCGCTTTGGCGTATTCGTTGAGTTCATACTTTAAATTTTCAAGTTCGACCAAGTCCTGAGAAATATTTTTTTCCACCGGCGGCTGGCGTTTGAGTGTCCGTTCCAATTCATCCAAAACCGCTTTCTTTTGCGCTTTATGACTGTGAATTTCAAGACACATGTCGCCAAGGCCAATCGCATCCAGCCGTTTTTTAACAACCTGCAGCGCCGCCATTTTTTCACTGACGAACAAAACGCTTTTTCCCATGATGAGCAGTTCGGCAATCAAATTAGTAATGGTTTGAGATTTTCCGGTTCCGGGAGGACCTTCAACAACCAAATTTCGTCCGGCTTTGACATCTTCAATGACCGCGATTTGAGAAGAGTCGGCATTAACAATGTGGTAAATATCTTGTGTTTTGAGTTTTAAATCAACGTCATTTTCTAAAAAGCCTCCATCATAATCGGGAAGAGATGGATTAAAAACCTGATTTATGAGCGGATGGGTTTCGGGACCTTTGCCTTTGGGCCAAACCGCCGGATCAAGGTCCTTATACATCACGAATTTTTTGAAATTATAAAAATCAAGATATGCGTCGGTTGTGACATCCCAACCGTCTTTTTCCGAAATCAAATCCCGGACCGCTTGGAGATAAAAATCAACCATGTGTTTATCTTCAATGCCGGTAAATTCGGGAAGCTCCAAGCCGGCGAATTCGAGCAGCTTGGCTTTAAGCGTAATGGATGCGAACAGGTCGTCTCCGGTCCATTGAATCGTAAATTTTCGCTTTAGACCGACTCTTTTGAACTGAACCGGAATGAGGATCAGAGGTGCTTTAAATGTTTTTTTGGAGCCGTCCGTCCACTGCAAAAATCCGAGCGCCAAATACAAAATCGGATAACCTTGTTCTTCAAAAATGGAAATGGATTGGTTGTTGGCATAAAACAGGCGGTTTTCCAAATCGTCTGCGGAATACGGTGTTCCAAGCATCACAGCTGAACTTTCCCGGGCACTGTTTTCTTTTTTCTTCAGCACGTTTCTTAAAAAACCGGAATCTTCGTCTTCTTGTTCGGCATCAAATTCGGATTTTTCCGCTTTGTCTGTTTTTTTGGTTTTTGTTTCCGCACCGTCCGCCCGAAAACGCATGGATTTTTCCTGGACCACTAAAATGTCATAAATTTCAGAAATATTATCATTTTTGATTTCAATCGTTCTTTTTTTGGACGGCGTGTAATTTAAAAGATTGTTGTTCAGCGACAAATCCAATAACTTCTGCCTCAACAACTCAAGTTCCTGTTTAACATCAACCATGAATATGACCTTCTCAGATATGGAAAAATATGTGATTTGTGAAAGGATGAAAGAATAATTCAATTTAATGTGGCTTATACATGCTGTTTTTATTCAAACAGTATTTTTAAAGAGAAATAATTTTTCAAAATAATATTTGGGGGAATAATATTGAAATACCCTGTTTGAATAAATCAGAAATATCCTTTTGGATTAATCGATTGAATAAATCAGATAATACCATTTGGATTAATCAATTGAATAAATCAGATAATACCATTTGGATTAACCGATTGAATAAAAGTATTTTAAGAATAATGGAATAGAGGACCGATTCTATATAAAGGTTTATATAGATTTTTGAAAAAACGATAAAAACCGATGATTTTTTGAAAAAAACGATAGGATTCAAGGGAACACTTTGGCAGAAGTATTTTTCAAAATTAAATCAAAAAGGATATATAAAACGGTCGGGTTTATACAGTGATGAATTTTCAAATACTTGACGCGGATTATAAATTAATCGGCGAGGACGAACCGGTCATTCGTCTTTTCGGCCGTGGCGATGACGGAAAAAGCGTTTGCTGTCTCATTCCGGGATTTGAGCCGTATTTTTATATCAAAAGCAGCGCGTCTGACCAGAATGAAACCATTCAACTCCTCATGGATACGTTTCCTCAAATCATCCAAGTGGAACCGGTGGAAAAATACGGACCGGTCGGTTATCAAACAAAAAAAACACCCTACTTGAAAATCTTTGTAAAAGCACCCAAAAACGTGCCTGAAATCCGTGACGACGTTTTAAAATTACAACATGTTGTTTCCCTTTATGAAAGCGATATTCTCTTTCGCAACCGCTTTTTGGTGGATTTGGATTTGGGCGGTTTTCTTTGGGTTTCCTGCGAGGAAGACCCCGCATTAGACCGCAACCATTTGATGACGGAAATTCCGATTAAAGCCGACACAATTATCTGTTCCAAAAAAGTTACCCCAATCGACCGCATTTCCAATGCCGGCCTGCGTTACCTTTCTTTTGACATAGAGTGCCTGCCCGATCATGGCGCCATGCCGACGCCGGACAAATCGCCAGTGGTTTTGGCCAGTTTTGCATTTGAACCGGCTTGGAATGGCAAAAAAACACGAGTGCTGGTCGGAAAACAAAAACCGGACAAGACCTGGCTGACCGAATGGGATGACGCGCCGGACTCCGAAAATGAAACCATTTGGCTTCAGGACGAAAACGAGCTAATGGATCAACTGTTTAAAACCATCAACGACTATGACCCGGATTTCATTACCGGATACAATATTTCTGATTTTGATATTCCCTACCTTCTTCAGCGGGCTGACGCTTTGAAAAAGAAAGGCGCCCGCATCCGAACCGGAATTTCCCGGGACGGCAGTCCCATTTATTCCAAAAAATTCGGGCTGACCGTGAAAACGGAAGTCACCGGACGCATTATTGCCGACGCGCTTCCGCTGGTCCGCCGCAATTTCAGTTTGAAACAATATACGTTAAGAAACGCATCCAAAGAACTGCTCGGCCGGGAAAAATTAGATGTTGCGCCGTCGGAAATGGAAGCGCATTGGTATGACAACGGAGAAAAGTTGTTTAAATTCGTCAACTACTCCCGCCGCGACTCGGAACTGGCGCTGGAACTTCTCCTGGACTTAAAAATGCTGGACAAATACATCGCTCTGGCACGCATTACCAATTCTGTCATTCAGGAAATCTTAGACGGCGGGCAGACTTCCATGGTCGAACAGGTAATGCTTAAAGAATATGGAAAACGTGACCGGGTTATGCCGATTAAGCCGGACGATGAGATTTATGAGGAGCGCGATTCCGAAGATGAGGGGCTTAAAGGCGGCGCGGTATTAGATCCCGTGCGCGGCCTGCATGAAAATGTCATTATTTTGGACTACAAATCTTTGTATCCGACCATTATGATGGCACACAATCTCTGTTACACAACGGTCGTGGAAGAAGGTGCTGATTTAAAATCCATGGGGCTTTCAGAAAGTGATTTGGATAAGACCCCATCCGGAGGCATTTTTGTTAAAAGCTCGATTTTAAAAGGCGTGGTGCCATCCATTCTTGAAGATTTACTCAACCGCCGGGTGGAAACGAAGCGGAAAATGAAGCAGACCAAAGACATGCATGAGATTTTGGCGTTGGATGCGACACAAATGGCGCTGAAGATATTGCTCAACAGTTATTACGGTTATTCCGGCTACTCCCGTGCCCGTTTGTACAGCATGTCGATGGCCAATTCCGTGACCAGCATCGGCCGGGAAAATATTCTGAATACGGAAAAAATCATTACGCAAGACATCGGAAAAGTTTATCTTTATGACAGTAAAGCGTGGCTGCATTCGGAAATCGCGGCGGAATTTAAAAGAAAGAACAGGACAACGGAATCGGATTTTGAGACCGGGACGCTGTCGGATTTGGACAAAGCGGTCATTGCGGGAGAAATTCTCATTGTGATTTTGTCGGTCGTTTACGGCGATACCGACAGCGTTTTTATGCATTGCGCCCCGGAGTCAGGCGGCGAATTCGCGGCAGAAATATTTTCGCTCGATGATGCGGCGCTTGTCGGTTCGAAAGCCGCGGGAATTGTGACCGCGTCCTTGCCGGCGCCGATGGAACTTGAATTTGAAGCCGTTGCTCGCCGTGCGGTTCTCATTGCCAAAAAACGGTATGCTCAATGGTTGTTTGAGCGGACGGGGTCGGGCTGGTCCGACAAAATTAAAGTCAAAGGCATGGAAACCGTACGCCGCGATTGGTGTGAATTAACGTCGGACACGATGAACCGCGTTTTGGAACTGGTTTTGATTGAAGGTAATGTGGACGAAGCCGCCAAGTATGTCCGTCAAGTAACAAGCAACCTTCGCTCCATGAATTTAAAAGAAAATCCGGAATTCATCAACAAATTGGTTTTGACGAAAAATTATTCCAAAAAAACGGACAATTACAAGAACAAGCAGCCGCATTTGACGGTGGTCGAAAAAATCAAAAAAAGAACGGGCATTTCAACGCCGATCGGAACACGGGTACCGTTTGTCATTACATCCGGAAAAGGATTGTTTGTCGAGCGGGCCGAAGACCCGGAATATGTTCTTAAAAACAACGTTCCGTTAGATGTGGATTATTACATTAAAAAACAAATTTTGCCACCGGTTGAGCGGATTTTGGAAGTTTTCGGCGTAGACGCCGGGTCTTTGGACAAATACCGCCAAAAAGGATTGTTTGATTTCGGTGGTCCGGATGAGCCGGACATGATAAGTCCGCGGCCGGCCTCATCGACTTTATCGGATTCATCTCAATTCCAAAAGCCGCAAGCGGCTTTTTCGTTGGATGGATTTACAAAATCGAAAAATTCTCTGGTCACGAATGATTATGATACGGATACGGGACCCAATAAATCCCCGCTGCTCAAAGAAGAAGCGGCCGAGGATATAACTGCCGGAGTGGAAGACACCGATGATTTTTCAGACGAATTCATTTCCGAGCCGGATTTCATTTCGGAATCGGAAATGAAAATTGAAACGAATACTAAGACGAATGCCGGCATGGAAACAGAAGCGGAAACATCCGGATCGGTGATTCAAACAGATGTTGCCGAAAAGGACGATGCAAATATCCAAACCGATTCAAACACAATTTCCAAATCGGACGTCAAAAACATTGAAAAAACAGATGCCGAAATCATTGAAAAAACAGATGCCGAAATCATTGAAAAAGCGGGCGTTGAAATCATTGAAAAAGCGGATTCATCCGAATCCGTCCCGGAGGAGACGAGACCCCCCTCCACAGAGCCGGCCGCAAGCAAACCGGCTCAAAAACCACAAGAAAGAGAATCCGGAAAAAGAAAACCTCAAAGATCTTTGTCGGACTTTTGAGCTGCCGGATTTTTAAGTTAATCGTTTAATTTATTTTTAAAAATAATGTGTTAAATCATGTTTTAATTTAAAATTTAACAGCCATTTTTAATACAAGCAGTTTTTAGACGGACTTTTTTTGTCCGATGTAAATCCATTGATCATATTCGGTTTCGTTGTCCCGGTTGTCCATGATTTTTCCATCCATTCCACATGTTTTTAAATAATCGGAAATCAAAACAGCTTCCGGTTCTGTTCGAAGAGTCAAAAATAAAAATCCGCCCGATTTTAAAACGAAAAGCGCAGACTCAGCAATAGAAAACCAGATGTTTTTATTGAATTCATAAATGGTTCCGATCATGAATCCGATAACCACTCCGAAAGATTCCGGCGCGATGCATTGGGAAAGGCGGACCGCGTCCATCTGAATGGTTTTGGATGGAATTAAAACCGTATGAGAAAGACCGGTGCAAATGTCTTCCGTGTTGATGTCAATCGAGAGCGGGTAAATATCATCTTCATAAAGCGCCAGCGTTGACATGCCGTTTCCGCAGCAAATTTCCAAAACATCCGGAAAAATACTTTCCGGCACTTCAATTTCCGGATTTTTTCCGGACTTCGTTGGGGTTTTGGATCCGAATTTTGTTTCAATCCCAGCTTCTTGTTTCATCCGCAAAAATGTTTTTTTGGCTTTTTCGACGCGGCGGGTGGAATACACGGAATCATAGTCAAGCATTCGGCACCCGCTTTTTTGAGATAAATCCAGCATGCTTTTGGAATAATATTCAATAACGTCTTCCGCAAGATCTTTTTGAGAAATCGAAACAAAGTGCATTGGATTTTGATAGGCAAATAATTTTTCCAGGAGAGTGACAAAATCCTTTTTTTGAGATGCGGGCGACACGATCGGCGTAAAAATAAGAATGTCGGCCGTCTCAATCGCTTGATCGGCTGAACCGAAATCCGATAAAGAATCGCCGCCGGTTTCATATTCTTTTTCAGGAGAAAGGTTGTGGCGGTCAATTAAAGCAAAGCCGATTTTTTTCGGGTAGGGATGGCGGTCAAAATCCGTCAGCAAAACCGTTTCAAAAGGAAAAGAATCATTTTTCGCCATGTCTAGCAATTCGGACAAATGTGAAAGCCCGCAAGAGAAGCGGCATTGTTCTAAAAATGAATTTTCCGTCAGAAAAAAATTACCGGAAAGGTGAAGTGTTTTTAAGAAAAATGGCGAGAGATATGTGAGGTCCATGCTTTTTCCTCCGTTTTTGGAAAACTTTTCTTTTTTGTGACGTTTCAATGTGATATTTTTTTCAATTTGAGATTAGTGATAAGATTCGTGAAGGATTCGTGATAAGATTCGTGAAGGATTCGTGATAAGATTCGTGATAAGATTCGTGAAGGATTCGTGAAGGATTCGTGATAAGATTCGTGATAAGATTCGTGAAGGATTCGTGAAGGATTCGTGATAAGATTCGTGATAAGATTTGTGATAAGATTTGTGATAAGATTTGTGATAAGGGATTCATGATTTGTGACCGAGTGATATCAAGAGCCGGATATGAAATTGCGCGCAATGTCCCAAATTTGAACGCCGGTCAGTGTCAAAACGGTCACAATAATTCCTGCGATGATGACGCCAAGAAGAATAGAAATAAACGCATTCTTAAACGGAATTTTAAAGACCAGCGCTGCGACCGTTCCGACCCAGGCGCCGGTGAGCGGCAGCGGAATGGCAACAAACATCATGAGCGCAAAGTCTTTGTAGCGTTCCATTTTGTCCTGTCCTTTCTTTTCGGCACGTTTGTAGAGAAAATCAAAAAAATTCGCAAATAAGCGGCTGTGCTTGGATAAAAACTCGGAAACGGGTTCCAGGAAATAAAAAATGACAGCAACCGGAAGCATGTTCCCAATGACAGAAAGAATAAAAACAACCAACGGATTCATGCCGTACACGCCGATGCCGACCGGAATCGACCCGCGAAGTTCCACAATCGGAAGAGCCGCAAGAAAAGTCACCACCAGCCATGAAGGAACGCCGACCAGCAAATCAATAACATATCCGGAAAAATCCATCTTATTCGTCCTGTTTTTATATTTATTTAAGGTTTATTTTTGAATTTTTTATTTTATTTTATTTTATTTTGTTTTATTTTGTTTTATTTTGTTTTGTTTTATTTTGTTTTGTTTTATTTTATTTTGAATCTGACAATTATTTATTTGCGCAGCAAGGCGAAATGAGCAATCAACGCTTCTAATTGTATTTTCTCATTCGCACCTTCCGCGATTCGAAAATCAATTTCACCGACGGCATCCACCATTTGAATCATTTCGGTGTCCGACAAATTCAATTTAAAAAGAGAACGGTATATTTGGCCGATGACATCATCCGCCGACAGCCCTTGGTCAAAAACAAGTTTGGATAACTTTTCCCGCGCTTCCTTGAATTTTCCCAAGAGGGCGGTGGTGACCAAATCTTGGATTTCCTCCGGGTGAGCGGTGGCGGTAATTTTGTAAATGGTTTCCCGATCAATATCTTTTTGGATAAAAGCAGCCGCTTGAATGGAATTGACGGCTTTTCTCATATCGCCCCGCGCGACATACACAAGCGCGTTGAGCCCATCGTCCGTAACGTTTAAATTTTCCGATTCGGCAATGAACTTCAATCTTTGAAAGACGGCTTCGTCCGACAAACTTTTGAACCGGTAGACAGCACACCGGGACTGGATCGGCTCAATGATTTTGGAGGAATAGTTACAAGAGAGAATAAAACGGCAATTCCCACTGTAGCGTTCCATGGTCCGGCGCAGCGCCGATTGAGCGTCCGATGTCAACGCATCCGCTTCATCGAGAAATATGATTTTAAAAGCAGCATTTCCAATCGGCGCCGTCTTGGCAAATGTTTTAATTTTGTTGCGGACCACATCAATTCCGCGTTCATCCGACGCATTGAGTTCCGTAAAATTTTCATTCCAATATTCACCAAACATTTCCCGGGCAATGGAAACCGCTGACGCGGTTTTTCCGACACCCGGTGGACCTGTAAATAACAAATGCGGCAAATTGCCGGATTTTACATAAGATTGCAAACGGCCGACCGTTTCTTCCTGACCGAAAATGTCGCCTAACTTCATCGGGCGGTATTTTTCAATCCAAATCTCCTCTCTCATAATTCGCACCGGTTTTTAATAAAATATAAATGAAATATAAAAATCATCCGCAAGAAACATATTTTCATTTTTTCAGTGATTTATAATTTATGTTTTATGTTTTATGTTGTTATTGGAAAAACAATTCAATTTTTGTAACACCAATACTCCGAAATCTTATTAATCCTTTTCTTTTTGAAACAGATTTTTTTTCGGGTTTGTGAATCATTGTCCGACTTTATTTCAAACCTATTTAATAGATCATTGAAATGACTAAAACAGTTTTTAAAAAAACAATTCGAATCATTTTTTTAAATATATAAAATATTCAAAGATGATTAATTTTATAAGATTCAATATATTTTAGTCTATTGTCGATAAATCTTCTTAAATTGTCGATACATCCGATGAGACAGATACCGAAAAATTTCAAAAGCCACTACAAAGTATTTATAAAATAAAATTGTTCTATACATCAACCAAGATTTAGAGGGTATCCTGCGTAAATCTTTTAAAAATATCATAGAATGTATTGAAATGTATAAAAGCGTATAAAAAATGCATTAAAATATTATGAAAATGCATTAAAATTTGAAAAATAAATCAGAAATTATCATCCAATACATTTAAAAATATTGAAATTTTTTCGTGTTTTTTTAAAAAAACGCGTTTTTGCGCCTTTAAATTTTTTAATAATGCCCGGATAGTGCGCGTATTTTAAAAAAAGAGCGATCAGCAAAAATTTAAAATCGATGCGGATAGATATGGAAATCTCAATGGAACAGGAAGCACATTCCACAAAAAACTCGGCGGCGATTGCCGAGTCATGCCGAGACCAGGTTGAAAAATCTGCGGCGTCTCTGGCGCAATCTCTCGGAGCGGTGGCTGTTTTCGTGTTTGGAGATTTGAGCCTGGAAAATATGCCGCCTCAAATCCCGGTCATTAACATTTCCCTTCATTTAAAAACCGTAATTGAGAAGCTTTCTTTTATGAAGCAGGACGATCCGTCCCACATCCGGGAAATGGCAAAAAACCTGACGCGAGAAGCAGAAGGAAACACATCCATGCTTCAAACCGCCGCCGCGATTGAATACGCATTGGGAAGCATTAATCTGGGAGTCGTCATCGGTATTGTTCATTTCCATGAATCTTATTCCATTGTGGTTCACAACATGGCGGAAAGCGGAACGATCCGCTTGCTTCGTGAATGTGAGAAGCGGGTGTCGCCTGAAACTTTGCGCAGTGTTCTTCACTTGTCTCTCGGAATCGCAACAAAGGGCAGAGAAGGCAAAAAAGTCGGAACCGCGTTTATTATCGGGGACGAAGAGGAAGTGATGAACCGTTCTCATCAGATGATTTTAAATCCCTACAGGTCACAAGACACGGAAGAAACAAATATCAATCGACGGGACAACTGGGAATCCGTTATGGGATTTTCGCAGCTGGATGGTGTTTTTATCGTATCCGCCACCGGAAAAATATTGGCAGCCGGCCGGTATTTGGATGTGGACACCCGGGATTTAAGCCTGGAAAAGGGTCTTGGAACCCGCCATTTGTCATCGGCATCCATTACCCGGGACACCATCGCAATCGCGGTGATTGTTTCCGAGTCGGGCGGAACGGTTCGAATGTACATGGACGGCAAAGAAGTCTTGTTCATTGATCCGATGCAATCGGTTTTAGAAATCGACGGCGAAAAGATGACTTGAAAAAAACTAAAAAGCCGAAAAATTCAAAAAAAGAGAGGATGGATAAATTATTCAATCCTTTCAAATATTTTACCCAAAAACGGTTCTTCAAATTTGTTTCCAAGAACGGTTCTTCAAATAATGTTTTTGATGAAATTTTCCGTCATCACGCTTTCACAATACGCGCATCGGAGGTGAATGGCGCCGTTTTTGCACTCTTTGACGATAAAGCGGGAGTCGATCGGCTCTTTACTATTGGAAATGCAATTTGGGTTGACACATTTGAGAATTCCGTGAACGCATTGCGGGATTGCCACTTGCTTTTTTTCAATCACTTCAAAATTGCGGATGATATTGACGGTGGCTTTGGGCGACAGAAGGGAAATGGCTGCCACTTCTTTTTCCGTCAATTCTTTTCCTTCGATTTTGACGACATCTTTGTCTCCGCGAGCGCCGCCGGCATTCATGACGATACTGACCGTGTTTTTAAAATTTTCGCCGACGCTGATAATCCGTAAAACATTGAGCGCTTGCCCGGGGGTGATGTGGTCAATCACCGTTCCGTTTTCAATCGCTTTGATACGCAAGTCGTTTTTGTCCCCGAGTTTTTTGGAACGAATGGTGGATTTTTCATTTTTTTCCGGTGTTGAGCTCATATGTCCACCCCCAAAACTTTGCACAAAATCGCCATTCGAACCGGAATTCCGTAAAACGCTTGCTTAAAGTAAGCGGCGTGCGGGGTTTTATCAACACCGGGCGCGATTTCATTCACGCGGGGAAGCGGATGCATAATTTTAAGATTGGGTTTGCAATTTCGGATAAGTTCTTCGGTAATACGCATGCTGTTGGAGACGCGGTTGAATTCCGCGGGATCCGGGAACCGTTCTTTTTGGATGCGGGTCATGTAGAGGACATCCACCTCTTCAATCACGTCTTCCATGGCGTGGGTGACATGAATTTTGATGTTACGGTTTTTGAGGTCGTCGATCATGCGTTTGGGAAGTTCGAGTTCGGGGGGCGACACCAGATTGATTTTGGCGCCGTAACGGGACAGCGCATAGCAAAGGGAGTGTACGGTTCGCCCGTATTTTAAATCGCCGGCAAGCGCGATGTTGAGATGGTCAAGGCTGCTTTCGCGTTTGATCGTGTACAGGTCAAGAAGGGTTTGGGTTGGGTGGTGGCCGGCGCCGTCTCCGCCGTTAATAATGGGAGACGAAGAGAATTCGGAAGCCATCAGAGCCGCGCCTTCGTGCGGGTGGCGCAAGACAACCGCGTCGGCGTAGCGGGAAACGACGCGGATGGTGTCGGCCAACGATTCGCCTTTGGCAATGGAACTGGCTTCGACCGACCCCATGTTGATGATTTGTCCGCCGAGGCGAATCATTGCGGTTTCAAAAGACATGCGGGTCCTTGTGCTGGGTTCGAAAAAAAGAAGCGCTAAAACTTTGCCGTCTAAGATTTTGGATGTTCTTTCGCCTCGGGCGATCGGTTCTAATTTTTCCGCCGTTTCCAAAATCTCATCGAGCATTTCCCGAGAATATTCCCGGGTTGAAATAATATGATGTAGCGGCTGCATAATATTCCCTTTGATGGCAAATATGATTGAATATTTCAAAATTATTCTAAATTGGAGAGTTAATGAAAGGAATGAGATATAAATTTAGTGGAAAATATCGGAAAAAAATGAACGAATTCATACATTTTTTAAAGAATAGGCCGGATTGACGGAAAAATTAAAAGTTGATGCGATAATGCGGGCGACGGCACAAAAAATAAAACGATGACAATAAACAGCAACAAACAATAAACAGCAACAACCAGCTTATTTTATTCCAATCCAAAAAAAGCCTCCCGAAAATTCGGACGCGTTTCCGCGTCCGAATTTTTCGGATTGTTAATCCGGAAAAGATAGGGCGTAGAAAGTCACATCTTCGGAATAATATACAGACGCAGCAATTCTAAAAAAGTAAACAGACGCAGCAATGCTAAAAACAGTAAACAGACGCAGCAATGCTAAAAACAGTAAACAGACACAGCAATGCTAAAAACAGTAAACAGACGCAGCAATGCTAAAAACAGTAAACAGACACAGCAATGCTAAAACAGTAAACAGACGCAGCAATGCTAAAAACAGTAAACAGACGCAGCAATGCTAAAAAAGTAAACAGACGCAGCAATGCTAAAAAAGTAAACAGACGCAGCAAACCTAAAAACAGTAAACAGACGCAGCAAACCTAAAAACAGTAAATAGTCGCGGCAATTCTGAGATAGAGCAAGCAAACGCGGCAAAAAAAGAACAAAACCCGGGATTATTCAAAAAAACAAATTTTGAAGTGCAAATTTTAAAAAACAACAAAATCAAATGTAATTTTTAAAAAATAAAAATGAAGCGCCCGATGCAGGATTTGAACTTGCGCTCTTCGAAGAAGAAGTGGTTTTCGAGACCACCGCCTTACCGCTAGACTAACCGGGCACGTTGATGAATGAATTTTTACAAGAAAGAATTCAACTTGTCCGTTGAAATACCGTTTTTCATATAAATAATTTATACTTCAAAACACTGTTTTTTTGAAATCATTTATAAACTCCTGAATTTTTTAAAGTCTTGATTTGAGTTTTTGAGTTTTGAGTTTGGTTTGGTTTGGTTTGGTTTGAGTTTTGAGTTTTGAGTTTTGAGTTTGATTTTTTTGAGTTTTAATCTGAAATTTCTGAATTATAATATATTTTCAAATTTATTTACAAGACAAATATCTGTTTGAAGATTATCTAAAAAGATTTATCAAAGGGTTTGAACTTTCATACTTTACATTTTTGCAGAATTTATATTTCTAATTTTAATTAAATATCTTGACATTTCAATTTATCAATCTCCGATTTATCAATTTCAAATTTATCAACCGTTTTCAATTCACATCAATTCGTTTTTTGGTGAAAATATGGCAGTCGCGGATGAAAAGTGGCATAAAAAACTCAAAGATTTTCTGAAAAGATATTACCAAGACGAAGTTTTGGAACTTGCCAACAACTATCCGGACAAACGCAGTCTGATTGTGAATTATGATAATTTGGAAATTTTTGACCGCTCGATTGCATCGGATTTAATTGAAGACCCGGAAACTGTTCTTGCGGCGCTCGAATTTGCCTTAAAAGACGCGGATTTGCCGCTTGCGAAAGGCTTTGACAACGTGCATGTCCGCGTCGTTAATATTCCCAACCGCATCCCGATTCGGGATTTGCGCAGCAAACACTTATCCAAATTCGTCGCCGTCGAAGGCATGATCCGGCGCGCCACCGACGTTCGCCCCCGGATTATGAAAGCGGCTTTTAAATGCATGCGCTGCGACACGATCACCTTTGTCGAACAGCCCGGCAACAAAATGGACGAACCCTATTCCGGATGCGAAAATGAAAATTGCGGCAAACGCGGACCGTTTAAACTGATTGTGGAACAATCCGACTTCATCGATTCCCAAAAAGGACAAATTCAAGAATCCCCCGAAAGCCTCAAAGGCGGCTCCAATCCACAAAGCATCGAGATCAATTTCACCGACGATTTAACCGGACTCATTTCTCCCGGCGACCGTGTCATTATCAACGGAATTCTCCGGTCGGTCCAACGCCCACTTCGGGAAGGAAAATCCACGTTTTACGATTTGGTTCTGGACGCCAATTCCATTGAGCGCCTTGATCAGGAATTTGATGAACTCGACATCACCGCTGAAGAAGAAAACCAAATTCTTAAGCTGTCCAAAGACCCTCAAATTTACGAGAAAATCGTCAGCTCGATCGCGCCGACCATTTACGGAAACGAACATGTGAAACGGGCACTGATGTACCAGCTGTTTTCCGGCGTTGTCAAATCATTCCCGGACGGTTCACGCGTTCGCGGCGACATTCACATAATTCTTGTCGGCGACCCCGGTGTCGCGAAAAGTCAGTTGTTGCGCTACATTGTCCGGCTGTCACCGCGCGGGGTTTTCACGTCCGGAAAAAGCGCGTCCGCAAGCGGTCTCACCGCCGCCGCCGTCCGTGACGAACTCGGGGACGGGCGCTGGACAATTGAGGGCGGTGCCTTGGTCATGGCCGACATGGGTATTGCGGCCGTTGACGAAATGGATAAAATGCGCGACGAAGACAAAAGTGCACTTCACGAAGCGATGGAACAGCAAACCATCAGCATTGCCAAAGCCGGCATCATCGCGACTTTAAAATCCCGGTGCGCCCTCCTCGGCGCCGCGAACCCTGTTTACGGACGATTCAACCGGTTTGAAAGCTTAGCCGACCAAATCGACATGCCTCCCGCCTTACTGTCCCGTTTTGACTTGATTTTCGTTCTCCTCGACGTTCCCGAAAGCCGGATGGATGCCAAAATCGCCGGCCATATTCTCCAAACACACTATGCGGGAGAACTGATTCAGCAAAAGAATAATCTGTCATCGTCGCACATCACCCAAGAAATGATTGACGCTCAACTGATTTCCATTAATCCGGACATTGAGCCGGATTTGCTGCGCAAATATGTCGCTTATGCCCGCCGCAACATTTATCCGGTAATGGATGAAGATGCCCGCATTCATTTAATTGATTTTTACACCAGCTTGCGCAAACAAGGAGAAGGAAAAAACACGCCGGTTCCGGTAACGGCCCGGCAATTGGAAGCGTTGGTCCGTTTGGCGGAAGCCAGCGCCCGCGTCCGCCTCAGCAACAAAGTTACGATGGAAGACGCAATCCGCACCACGGACATCACGATGGAATGTCTCAAAAATGTCGGCATTGACCCGAGCACCGGTCAATTGGATGCCGACATTATCGCATCCGGTATCAGCAAATCCCAACGGGACAAGATCGGAATAATTAAAGACATCATCCGAACCATTTCCGATCGTACGCAAGGCGGAAAAGCATCCCGAAAAGAAGTCTATGCCGAAGCGGAAAAATCCGGAATTACAAAAGAAGAATTGGATGTCAATCTTAACAAAATGCGGCAAAAGGGAGAAATTCTCGAGCCGGATGTCGATCATTTGAAACTGATTCATTAAAAATCAATGATGCCGGCAATTTTCAAAAGTTTGAAATCCTTGTATTCCAAAACCAAAATCATCCTTCTCTTTCCAAAAACCAAAATCAACCTTCTCTTTCCAAAACCAAAATCAATTCATTCAGGTCAAATCATGTATGTTAAAACCTACAAGTCCGAGAAAAATTTCATGGTCGCGGTTTGCGACCGGGATTTAATCGGCCAAAAATTAAAAAATGAGAAATGTGAAATTCATGTATCTGCCTCCTTTTATCAGGGAAATGAAGCGGATGCGGAAACAGTGACTCGGCTTTTAATGTCGGCGACCACTGCCAATTTAATCGGAAAAAAATCGGTTTCCTGTGCAATCGATTGCGAGCTCATCGACCCGGATTCGGTGATTTACTTCGGCGATATTCCACACGCTCTTTACTTCACGATTTAAACATGATAATATTTTACGATTTAAACATGATAATGTTTTACGATTTAAACATGATAATGTTTTACGATTTAAACATGATAATATTTTACGATTTAAATTCATGATTAATGATTTCACGATTTTAAATTCAGTTCACATTTAAGCCATGACTGCGCCGGAATCAAGTGAACAAAGTTTATGAACTATGGATTGCATTGGATGGTTACATTTAATTACAAATCTCTCTTATTCATTTCAATTTTTATGTATAAACATTTCAATTCGTTTAACACTTCAATTCATTTAACATTTCAATTCGTTTTAATTTACTCCAACTCATTTCAATTTATTTCAAATTAAAAACCATATTCAAAGACTTCATTTTGAGATTAAATATTTTAAATGATATTAAGAAATCAAATTTTTATAAAATCAAATCATGGAAAAGTATTTTTTCCATTTTTCCCATATTTGATTCCTATGACAATTTCAATTTCTTTTTTATGTGTTTTCTCTCAATATCGAAAAATTGCCGAACCGGTGATATTGTGCAAGCAGAAGAAATTAAAATTATGAACCGAGATGAACTCATCTCCGCAGCTGTTGTCAAACATGAACGCTTTATTTCGGAATATCAATCCGAATATGATGCCCTCAATTCCGGCACATCCTCTTTGATCCAAGAGATCGACGCGTTGAAAAAAGATGTGGAAAGCGCCGAAGAAAAATCCGGTGTTTATGACGAGAAAAAACACTACGCAGGGCATGAAGCTGAAGAAGAATTGAAAAAACTCAATGCCAAACCGGCGGAAGTTGAAAAAATCCAAAAAGGAATTGAAGACCTCGTCTCTTCCAAAACCTCGGACACGGCCGATGAGCGAAAAGCGGTTTATGAAACCCTTTGCAACGACATTAAAAGTTTAGACGCAGATGTTTCCGTCCTTTTGGCAAAAGTTGACGCGGCTTACAAGGCGTATTTGGATGGGAAAGAGTTGGGGGAGAACTTAGCCGCTCAAAAAATTCTGCTGGACCAAAAACAAAAAGAAAATGTCGAAAACAAAAGAGTCGACTGGTTGAAAAAGAGAATTGAAAGCCACCAAGAAGCGTTGGTTTACTGGAAAGGAATGAAATAAAGGTGGTTGACATGTCCGACAATACTCAAATTGACAATACTCAAATGGATAATACCCAAAATAATAACGAACCCGTCGAATTATCTGTTTCCAAAGAAATTGCCGCGGAAGAAATTGAAACATTAAATTTCACGGAAAAAGACGCGATGGCTGTCCAAGAAGCACAAGAAGCCGCCGTTTTAAAAGAAGACAAAGAACTTATTGAAATGCGTCTCAACGAATTAAAAGTCTCGGTCTCAACCATGACGGAAAATGAAGTGAAAAGCAAATCCAACAAACTCCGGACAACCTTAGACCGGGATGAAAAAACCCTCAAAAACATCTTTAAAGAATTGAAACTTCACCGGGCAGATGTGGAAGACCTCAAAAAGAAACGTGACGCTTTAAACGCCCAGGTTCGGGATTTGTCCAAAACCGCACAGGTCAGCCGGAACAAACGCGACGAAGTCAATCAAAAAATCGCCGAACTTAAAGGTTCCCGGACAACGGAAATGGCGGACACGAAATCCAAATCCGAAGAAATTAATCAAATGAAAGCCCGCCGGGACGAATGCAACAAAATTTCCCAAAGCACATTTGAAGGCTTGTCCAAGGGTTACCGCGCGGAAATCAAAACGTTCCTGGAAATGGATATCAATTTGGAGCATGAAAAGAGTTCCTTTGAGAAGCTTTTAAATTTGTCCGTCCGGTTAGAAGCCGCCAAAGAAGCCAATGTTCTTCATCACCAAATGAAGGAGTTTTATGAATCTAACAAAGGCATGTACCAAAAAAGCGATGAGTTGTCCGCCGAAATTAAGCAGTTGTCCGACGAATCTCAAAAATATCACCTTGAAATGATTGAGATGTACCGAAAAGTGGACGAGCTCCGAAAAGAAGCGGATGGTTACCACAAGCGGCTCACCGAGCGCTATGCGATGATTAAGCCGATTTCCGCGAAAATTGATCCGCTCAAAAAATCCATCGCAATCACCCGGCGCGAACTGGACATTTATTTGGAGCGCGGAAAAGACTTCCAAGCTGAAAAAGATGAAAAGCGTGTGGATAAAATCCATGATTCCGCCAAGGAAAAACTCAAGCAAAACGGCCGGTTGAGCCTGGAAGACTTGGGTGCTTTAATTGAAAAAGGCGACATTAAGTTCAATAAATAATTTTGCACATATTATGTGATATTGTATATGATATGAAAATGATTCGAATTTCCGAATCATTTTTCTTTTCTTTTTTCTTTTCTTTTTTCTTTTCTTTTTTCTTTTTTTCAATAAAACAATGTGATTGTTTTTCTATGTTTATCAGCTCGATGAGGTTTTTGAGTTTTCCATTTTTATCAAGCCCGGGAGGAGGTTTTTGAGTTTTCCATTTTTATCAAGCCCGGGAGGAGGTTTTTGAGTTTTCCATTTTTATCAAGCCCGAGAGGAGGTTTTTGAGTTTTCCATTTTTATCAAGCCCGGATGAAGTTTTTGAGTTTTTATTTTATCAGCCCGGGGACGGTTTTTGAGTTTTTATTTTTATCAGCCCGGGGACGGTTTTTTGATTTTCATCTTCTAAAGTGATTGCGGTCACGCACGTATGCGGCGGCAAACCATCCTGCCGCAAAATGTGAAAAAATCCGTGCACAAAATAAATATGATGGAAAAACGCAATTGAAAAGATTATGATTCAAATCCGTTTGGAAAAAAAAGAAGACGAGCGAATTGTCGAAGAACTGACGCGGGAAGCGTTTTGGAATGTTTACGTTCCCGGATGCACCGAACCATTTCTTCTTCACCAAATGCGAAAGTCACCGGATTTTATTCCGGAACTGGATTTCGTCGCTGTTTGCAACAGCAAAATTGTCGGAAACATTGTCTATACCCGGTCCAAAATTGTCAATGAAAGCGGTCAAGAATTTCCAACCCTGACATTTGGTCCAGTTTCTGTTTTGCCGGATTTTCAAAAACAGGGAATCGGAACCGCGCTGATTGAGTATTCTAAAAGAGAAGCAAAAAGACAAAAATTTTCTGCAATTATCATTTACGGCAATCCCGATTATTATTCAAAATTCGGATTTAAAGCGGCATCCGCCTTTGGAATCAGCCGGGCGGACGGCAAATTTCCAAAAGCGATGCTGGCTTTGGAACTACAAGACGGTGCTTTGTCCGGCATCTCCGGTTGTTTTTTTGAAAGTGCCGCCTTTGACATAGATCCGACGGATGCGGAAAAATTTGATTTGAATTTTTCACCGAAAGAAAAAAGGAGAACGGATTCTCAAAAAGAGTTTGAAATTTTAGCGAATCTGTTCGAATGATTTTTCAATTTAATTTTATAGATCGGACGCAATGACATCATAGACAAACTTTTTGCCTTTTTGATGCGCTCCGATGTATGTGATTACGAGCATAATCACGAGATAAATTAAATAAACGATTTCAAACTCAATCACCTGAAACAGAAGTGTCAGGAGCGAATAAAGAAAGATCATAAAAGCTGTTGTAATGAAAAGGTCCCGACACAACAAATATTCCCGGTGGGACATTTCAATCATCGGCTCCGTTCTGTGTTTTTTATAGATTTTATACCAATTTGAGTTTTCATAGGAACGTTTTTTCTCAAGGTCTTGTGGCATCTGATCATAGATTTCCGAATATTTTTTAAGAACATCTTCTTTTGTAAATCTTTTATCGACATTTTTTTCATTCATTTCGCTAAAAGCCGTTTCTCCCGGAAGATTTTGTCTCATGTACAATACTTTGTCCTTTGTGCCGGAACTAAACAAGCTTTCAACAACTAAAATAAAACAATAAAAAACAGCAGATAAGACTGCGGAATATAACAACCCAAAGAAGATTGTGACGAGTTCAATGCTTTCTTTTGTCATATGAATATCAAAAATTCCTGACAAAAGAAGCAGAATTAAAATATTTGTGATAATGTACCAAGTCAATTCCTTTTCTCGATAATCTTTTAAATTACCCAAAAACCTTCATCTCCATTCTTTTAAATTCCGAAACAATTCAATTTAGTTTTATAAGATTTTATGTTTTATATTTTTGCAATTTATAAACCCGTTGGCATAAATCTATCCGAAATGTTCATATAGATTATACTGTTTATAGACAATATTAACAGAAATGACAGGAGCGACATCCATTGAATATAATCATTTCCAACATCGTCAAAATTCCGATTTATGAACAAATCAAGGAACAAATCAAATCTGCCATTTACTCCGGAGAATTAAGAGAGGGAGATTTGCTGCCCTCCATCCGGCAATTGGCCAAAGATCTTAATGTCAGTGTGATCACAACTATGCGGTCCTATACGGATTTGGAGCAGGAAGGATTTGTTGCAAACGTTCAAGGAAAGGGCTGCTATGTGCAACCACAAAATCCGGAATTGTTGCGTGAACAAAAACTGCTGGAAATTGAAAATAATTTGATAGCAGCTATTTCGACAGCAAAAACAATCCGAATCACCCAAAACGACCTTTTGGAAATGCTTAAACTTCTGTCGGAGGAAGATCACTATGAATAACGTTTCAAATACCATTCCAAATAATATTCTTGAATTAAACAACGTGACCAAACATTTTACCGGATTTTCTCTTCAAAATGTTTCCTTTTCTTTACCGGAAGGCTTTATTATGGGTTTTATCGGAAAAAACGGTGCCGGAAAAACAACAACCATCCAATCCATTTTAAACATGCTTCCACTGGATAGCGGAGCTATATCTGTTTTTGGAAAAGATCATCTTGCCGACGAGCCGGAAATCAAAAGCAAAATCGGTATTGTAATGGACCAATCCTTTTACTTGGAAGAGTGGAAAATTACCGATGTTGAAAAAGCCTTGTCCCCGTTTTATGAAAAATGGGATTCGGGCTTGTTTTCATCTCTTCTTTCCCAATTTGGGCTGGATAAAAAAAAGAAAGTTAAGAGCCTGTCCCGTGGCATGCGGATGAAACTCATGATTGTCGTTGCTTTGTCGCACGGCGCCGGTTTGTTAATATTGGATGAGCCAACCAGCGGGCTTGATGCTGTTTCCCGCAGCGAACTCATGGAAATTTTGAAAAATTTTGTCATGGATGAGAAAAAAGGAGTTTTATTTTCCACTCACAACACGCAGGATTTGGAAAAAATTGCCGATTACATCACATTTATCAATGACGGCCGAATTATTTATTCAGATACGAAAGACAATCTTCTTGAAAAATATGTTCTTGTCAAAGGCAAACAAAATACACTTTCTGACGATCAAAAAAAGAAAATCATTGGCTATCGGGATTATAATTTCGGATTTGACGGACTAACCGACGTGAATGATTTGAAATTTTTGCCGGCTTCTGTTGTCGTTGAGCCGGCGACATTGGATGACATTGTCATTCGATTCAATATAGGCGGCGACTTTATTGAGAAAAATATCCGGAATAAGACAAAGAACGATACAGGAAATATTGTTGAAAATAATGTTGAAAAGAAAGAGAAGGGAGTTTGAAAATGAGTCAAATTGAAATGAAAAGAATCGGAGCGTTTGCCCGTTTGGATTTTTACACCATTAAGCCTTACCTCAAATCTTTTTATTTGATGATTGTGATTTTGGTTCTTTTCTTTTTGTTCTTACGGTCCGTTTCTATTTTGGCGGCAATGGCTATGGTTAGTTTGGTGACCATTTCATCTTATCCATTTACCATTGGCGAAAAAAACAATATGGATATTTTGTATTCCACTTTGTCCTTGAAACGAAAAGATGTTGTCATCGGACGGTATGTTTTTATGCTTTTCATTGAAATTGCCGGAATGAGTTTGATTTTCTTGCTGTCGCTTGTAATGCAATATTTTTTCAAAACCACTTATGAGATGATGGAAGTTTTCATTACACTATGCATTTTACTTGCGATTTCCTTGTCTGTTGCCGCCATTCAATATCCAATTTATTTCAAAATCGGATACACAAAAGCTAAGTTCATGGCGATGCTTCCGCTATTCATGATCTTCGGATTGATTATCATAAGTCCGTTTTTCATCCAAAACATGGAAACAGTTATTGAAATGGCTGACTCCAATATCATGCTCATCGGAGGAATAGCTGTCCTACTTGGATTTGTATTCCTGGCAATATCCTGTTGGGTCTCATGCAAATTGTATCAAAAAAGAGATTTGTAAAAATACAAAATTTATCAAAAAATGCCCGAACCCGCAATTTCATTAGAAAAAATAAAATTTGCCGCCATAATGTGCAGCAGCGCCAAAAAAATAAAAAATGAAGGCAAAATCGTCAACCGATTTTGCTCATTTCACAAAAACAAAAAAGAGCGGAAAAATTAATATTTTCCGCCGGCTGCCGCTTTTTTATTTTCAATCCGCTTCGTTGCGTATTCTTTGTTGGAACCGCTTGAGCTTCCTTTGCCAGCACTTCCTCTTTTGGATTTTTTATCCATTTTAAAATCATCGTCGGAAGCATCATCTTTTTTATAAACATACCCGCGCCGTTCTTCTTTGCCTTCGGTTTTTGCGGAAGAATACGGTTTTTTATAACCGCTTTCTTTTTTGTCCCGGCTTGGTCTTTTTTCAGCATTTCCTTCCCGACCGGGTCTCTTTTCGCTTTTTCCATCCGCCCGGCCACCGCGTTCCGTGCTTGAACCGCGTTCGGACCGTCTGCCTCGACCGGAATCTTTGGAATCTTTATCGGCGTAACTGCTTCCACGACCTCTCTTCTTGGGCTCTTCTTCGCTGTCCCGTCTCTTTTTATGGATTTGGGCAAACATTTCATCCAAATATTTATCATCATTTCGGGGAAGAATCCGGTTTTCGTAGGCTTGTTTTAAAAGGCACGCGACAATTTCTTGGGAACTGCGGCCGGACTCCGTAAGCATTTGCCCGAATTCCAAAAACGGATCAGCATCAGTGGTTTCAACAAAGTCTGAATCAATCAAGAGAGTCAAATCATTCTTTAATTTTTCCCGATTTATTTCCGCGACTTGTTCGGCATTGGGAAGCTCAACCCGGCGGACGTCAAAGCCGGCAATTTTTTTGATAAACGCGAATTTTCTAAAATCGGCCGGCGTCAACAATGTGACGGCGATTCCGGTCTTTCCGGCACGTCCGGTCCGCCCGATCCGGTGCGTGTAGGATTCGGGGTCTTGCGGAATGTCGTAGTTGACCACGTGGGTGAGTTCATTGACATCGATTCCACGGGCGGCAACGTCGGTCGCGACCAATATTTTTAATTTTTGTTTTCTGAATCGTTCCATAATGCGTTGGCGTTGTTCCTGCAAAATGTCGCCGTGAATCACATCGGCGTCATAGCCGCGTTCTTCCAAGCGGTTGACAACTTCATCCGATGTGTCTTTTCTGGCGCAAAACACGAGGCCATAGAAATCGGGGTCGGAATCAATGACCCGGCAAAGCGCTTCGAATTTAAGAGCTGGCGGGACATCAATCGACAATTGTTCCGTCAATTCTCCGTCTTTGACTTTTTCAACCGCCACCATTTCATAGTCGCCCATGTATTTTTTCGCAATTCCGAGAATCTGTTTGGGCATGGTCGCGGAGAAACACAACATCCGTTTATCATCGTTGGTGTGCTGGATAATTTCTTTGATGTCGTCGATAAATCCCATGTTAAGCATTTCATCAGCTTCGTCCAAAACGAAATAGGACAGGTGGGAGATATCTAAGCGTTTGCGGTGAATTAAATCAATGACGCGCCCCGGGGTTCCGACGACAATGTCGGCACCGGCGGAAAGTTCACGGAGTTGAACCGTAATCGGCTGACCGCCGAAAACTGGAATAATTGAAAGATTGCGAATGCCGCCAAAGGTTTCCATTTCTTCGCACACTTGAAGCGCGAGTTCGCGGGTTGGTGTTAAAATAATCGCTTGCACGCGTCCTGTTTTTTGCGTGATATTTTGAATAATCGGAACGCCAAACGCGGCGGTTTTTCCGGTTCCGGTTTGTGCTTGTCCGATAATGTTGGCTTCTCCGGTCAAAAACAGAGGAATGGTTTTAATTTGAATCGGTGTCGGATGTTCATATCCTTTTAACCGAAGGGCTTGAATGATGTTGTCGGAAATTCCAAGGTCTTGAAATGTCGTTGGAGTCATTTGAAAATCTTTCGTTGAAGTCGGGGTTTGAGCTTGAGTTTGAGTTTGTTTTGTCATTTTAAAATCCTTTTGATTTCATAAGCAAGTGTGTTGTGCGTTATGAACACTGCTTTTTTGCAGGATTAAAGGAAATGAAAGGATGAATGAAAAGTCATCCAAAGCATTTTCATCCGTTTTTTCCATCTTTGTTTAAGAGGGACGGGCGTTTACAAAAACGCTGATTCATACGCTGTCGAGGGAAATACATAATAAAAAAAGTTATCGGAAGCATTTTTTCCGAAATCTTAAAATTATCTGAAAACCCGAATTTCCAGATCTGTTCCCTAAATCTTTGCAACAACGCGAAGAGAAATTTATCTGGAGAGAAACATACAATAATAAATCCCCTATATGAATCTTTCTTAAAAAAATTCCTACACAACGCTATCGGAATTTTTTAAGGCGGGGGACAACCGGCCTCCAATGGATTGTTGGCGCCAACGTCTTTTTTTCAGTTTCAATTTTTGTTTGAGTGTTGCTGCAATTATTTACTGTTTTGAGTATTGCTGCAATCTGCTTATGGTTTTAGGGGTGCTGCTGCCGCGCGCGTTATGGTATCCAATTTTTAAATTTCAATAAAAACCGGGTCTGGTTTTTAATGCATCTTTTAAAAATTTGAACATAACTGCATTCTGTTTATGGTTTTAGAATTGCTGTCGCCACGTGCGTTATGGCAGCAAATTTTAAATTTTCAACAAAAACCGGTATTTGATTTTTAATTCATGTTTAAAAATCATATCCGCTGCTTTTTTTGTTTACGGATTACAGTTTGCCGCATCCGTTTCCAATTTTATAGTTTGCTGCATCCGTTTCCAATTTTATAGTTTGCTGCATCCGTTTCCAATTTTACAGTTTGCTGCCGTCTTTCGCCAACATATTCCTTTTCCTCAACAATCCGATTCAATCAGATGCGTTTCGCATCTGATTGAATCGGAGCCGGGCTGATTGGAATTAGGAACCAATCAAAATATTTTGCTGTCCGGCCCACCGCACTTACCTTAAAAGAGGTTTTGCAACAGAGTTTTTGCTTTTACATTTGTTTTTACTTTTTTTATTCAAGATGTTCTTGTCCAAAGAAAAATTCCGTTTCTTATCGTTTTTTGAACTTTTGAAATATTCGCCGTGATTTTTTGATAAGTAATTTAAAAACTCATCTTCTTTTAATTGGTCAAATTTTTTTCGTGTCTCTAACAACTTATTTTTAACATTTATTGGAAATAACTCAAATTCTTGAGAAATATGGTTTTTGCCTGAATTAGAGAGCTTATATTCTTCCGCATTTGATTTTTCAAATAATTGGCGGTCTATATCCCTTGAAAAATACATACAAACCAAAGTATCCGCCAAATCATCACATTTTGGGCCGGACTTGTGGAATTGAAAATTAATATCCTGAACCAATAAATTCGAATCATTCTTGAAAGATTCATAAACAATAAAAATTTCACGAATGAGGCGGTTCATTCCGACAATCGGTTTTTCATCGGCGTACAACAAACTCAGGACCAGATCATATTCGGAAATCATTGTCCGTGTTTCGTTTTTCAGCCGAATCTAGGACTCGATAAACAAGTCTTCTCCTGTTTTTGAAAAAACCGGGACATTCATAATTTCGTTCATAAATTCATTCATAAATACTCTCCTCCTATCTTGAAAAACTTTTGAAAATATATGGTTGAGATTTATTTCCGGAAACAATTTGAGTACAATATCGAACATTTTCTATTTTTATGAATAGATGGTATGAGATTTTATTCTTTATAAAGTTTTGTCTATAGAATAAACGATTTTGAATTTTTGGAAGGGTACAGCCATAAACGTGGTCTTTCATTTTTTTAAAGTCCATATTTTCGCGGCAAAGGGCTTTTGAAAAGCGATCACGGTTTATCTCATTATCCATGATCATTATTTTATCAATTATATTATGCATTGTTTTTCGGTCTTCTTTTTTCAAATGAATTTCATATTCCATATGACAAAGATTACATTTTACTGTTACAGGAGATTGAATAATTTGGCTCATATGATTTTTCCCAAATGTTATGCCGATGACATTACAATTTGCTGAATAATTTTTTACAGCTGTCACCGAACCATTTATCAAAACGGTGACATTCGGATTGAGACAATAACAACAGCAATATTTATTCATCACAGCCTTGTCCGCCAAAGTCCCCACCCTTTGTTTTTTTATTTTAATTAGAATCTTTTTTGAATTCATCTTGAATATTTTGGAATATTTTTGAGTTGCCGGACCTTTTGAATTTTGCACCTTTTTTTCAACAATCTCTCCAAAACTTTCGTAATTATTTAATCCTTCCGAAATGATTTTATTATAAAAATCAATTGTATGTGATTGATTCTTATGAATTTTACAAATTTGTCATCCATTGAAAATGAATACGACATCATTGTCGTCGGCGCCGGGCCCGCCGGCTCAATGGCGGCGAAATATGCGGCAATTGACGGTGCCCGTGTCCTTTTGGTTGACAAAAAAAAAGTAATTGGAAAGCCGATGCAATGCGCCGGATTTATTCCGGAAGCCTTCGAAATTGAAAAACTGATCCCAGACTTAGTTTTGCCGGAGGAAATGAAAAATATCCCGCAACATTGCATCCGGGCAAAAACAAAGACGCAACGGCTCACGAGCCCGGATTTAAACTCAAAGGACTTCCTCGTCAGCGGATTTGTTTTGGACCGCGAGCGATTTGATTGTCAGCTGGCAAAACAAGCTCTGATGGCCGGTGCCGATGTTTTGCAAGACGCGCGGGTGACCCAAATTCAAAAAACAAAAGATGGAGAGTTTGAGTCTGTTTTAATTCAATTCGGCGGCGAATCTGATGACAAATCCGGCGGTGAATCCCGCAAACGTGAAATTTTCGGGAAAATCATTATTGGTGCCGACGGTCCGTCCTCTTTTGTCGGAAAAACTTTCAGGTTGGTTCATTCGGAATCGGAGAAAACAAATTCCGGCGCGCCTTATGAGCGGGGAATCGGTTTTGAGTATAAAATGGAAAACGTGGACACCGACATGGAAACGCTGGACATGTATTTTGGAAACCGGTATGTTCCGGGCGGCTACGTTTGGATTTTTCCGGAAGGGAACGGAAAAGCCAATGTCGGACTCGGCCTTCGCCGGTCTCTTTGTTCTGAAAAAACGCCGGCAACGATGTCCGAAAAACTGTCGGCAAAGGCTTTTTTGGACAGATTCATTTTGGAACATCCAATCGCGTCCCAAAAATTAAAATCCGCGACCATCACCGCGCAAACCGGCGGGATTATTCCGGTGGCGGGCGCGCCGCCCAAAACGGCTGCAAAAACCGCGCTTGTGGCCGGCGACGCGGCGGGACACGTGATGGCCACAAACGGTGGCGGCATTCCATTTGCGCTTGCCGCCGGGAAAATCGCGGGACAAGTGGCGGCGAAACAGATTCAAAAACAAAACTCCGGGAATGGCTTCTCGGTTTTGGAATATGATTCCATTTGGCGGGAACAGTTTGGCGACGCACTTTTGGCAACCGTCCAAGCTCGGAAACTGATGGACAAATTTATTGTGTCGGACAAGCTCATGAATGCCGCTTTTAAATTGCTTCCGGCGGACCGGCTCAAAGCCATGCAGTGCGGCGATTTGCCAAAACCGGTGAAAACCGGGCTGAATTTGTTGTTGAGATGAACCGAAAAATTTGCCGGTTCATGATGTAAATGTTGGTTGGATTGGACGGATTATATTTCATGCCGGTTGCCCTTATTATTTTTCATTTTATCATTTATTGTTTATTTTTACGATTTTTTCAAATTTGTTAATGGAAAATAGATGAGCGGTGTCATAAAAACAAGCAAAATCATTAAAAAAACCAAAGCCAGATAATAAAATCCTTTTACATCCAAATCGGATTCATTTTTGGATGAATAATAACCAATGGCTGCTTGTACAAATGGGATGGCAAACGCCAGAAAAAAAACAGAAGAATTTCGAAAAACATATAAAAACGGAAGTGTCAAGACGAAACCAAAAAGAGCCGATTTGGCTGTGCCTTTGGAAAGCAGACCGTAAACCAAACTTCCAAATACATAAAAAAATGCGGCAGCGATGGCCGGAAGAATACTTTGGGACAGCGGACCAAAATAATAAGCGATGACACTTGCAAAACCGATCGCTAAAAGTATCACAAATAAAATGATATTATTTTGGATATTATTTTGATTTGTAGGTTTGAAATATTTCATGTTGTCGATTCCATTTTTTAATTTTTTGTTTCTTATTTTTGAGTTTTTAATTTTGTTTTTAATTTCGGTTTTATTCCGTTTTTAATTGATTCCCATCCACAAAAAAAATCCGAAATTCGCAATTCCGAGACAGATTATTAATACATATCGGACAGCTTGTTGTGTTCGTTCTTCGGGCATTTCCAACGCTGAAAAATATCCGTTAAATCCATTGATGACGGTCATTCCGGCAAATGCAGAAACGTACAAAAGTTCCGCAAACAAATTCATATTTGAAAATATTTCGTTTCCGTCCAGATAGCCGAAAATGATTGTAAAGATGCCAAAAATGATTGGGAAAGACACGGAGAGGAGGGTGGATTTGAATCTGTCTTTGGATAAGATTCCGTAAACCGGTCCGCCAAAAAGCAATAGAGTGAGAAAAATATTTTCAAAGTGGATATCGGGCAACATAATAATAAGAAAAAGAACAACAAATAAAATAAAAAGCAGAATGCGGATGGAATTATTTTGTTCTATTATTTTCATAAAAACACCTGGAAAATTAGTTCCGATAAAATTATCGGAACTAATTTATGTCATTGCCTTTTGATTACTGTTGCATATCCATTGTTATATGCAGGAGATGAACAACTATTATTCAAATAGGTACTATTGTTACTTACAGACCAACTTGAATTTCCAGAAAAAAGACCCGCAATGTATTTCTCAACAGGTTCAAAAGCAATCGCCTGATGGGGAGAACTGCTATCTTCATGTGCTCCAGCAACAACATATCCTTGAGGCATTTGATATATTCGAACATGGTAACCACCAGTGGGCCTAATTGGGTTCGAAGCAACACTTTGACTTCTTATGTATGTCTGTGTAAATGGATCGTATACACGATAATCATATTCTATAGTTATGACTCCTGTCCAATTTGTTTTGGATAATATAAACGTTTTTACGATCGATGCTGAAGTATTTTGCCACATCATATTGACAGGATCGGCTCTTATGTAAAGACCACCTCCTGGATAATTCGGGTCAACAACTTTCCATAAATAATCAGGATATGGATACCCAACGGCCTTCCAATTATAAGGATCTGAACCTGTTGTCACAACAAGTATTTCAGTTTTTGATTCTTTCGTATAAACATCTAAGGTCACCATATTTCCTTCAAAATTAATTAATTTATTTTTATTGTCAATCAAATATGTTTTTTTTGATAAAATATTGTTTGTTCCAAACATTTCATTAAATTTTGGATCATTGCTTTGATATATTTCTTCTACAATCAGTTCGTTTGTATTAGAATTTTTTATTTGCGTTTTATAATTTGTTGTAACTGTTACATTAAAAGTATGATCTTCAATCCACTTATCGGATTTTTCTTTTAATGCCCGCTTTTGAATATCTGTCAGTTTTTCATAATTAAAATCAGGCGAATCAAAATCAATGCCTTTCAAAACATCCTTTTGTTCAGTTTTTTTCATTTCATTATTTGTTTCAGCAACAGTTGGAACAATTAATGTTATTAAAATAAGAAAAATACAAACTAAACGAATAAGTTTATTTTTCATTTGTTAAGTTCCTCCTTACAGATTTACAAACATTTATGTAATAGAAAATCAGAGAAAGGAGTGAATTCTAAAGGTGACTACACTTGAATTCACTCACAATCTAAACCAATATTGACAACAGCAAATTGTCAATATTGGATGTGAGTAGATTTTCTCAACATAAAATTATATTCAGATGTATGTAAATTGGTAAGTCTTTTTGAAAGTATTTCGTATACGATTGAAAAAAATACGTCTGTTTCTTCAAAATTGAATCTTTTTCGATTAAATGATTTTATCGAAATAAATTTGTTTGGTTATTTTCAATTATTTCAACTTTTTTTTAAAATCTACAATCAAAAGAACATCTTTCAAATTCTTTTCATCAACGCGAACGGTCAACGGAATCAATTTTCCAATCGGTTTGCTTTGTTTGAAATCGTTCTTAATTTTTGAATCTATCGAAAGGTTTTCGATTCCCCCTCGGATTTTTTCGGTCATGTAAAACGTTGTCTTAAAAAATCCGTCCCAAACCGACAGCCAAAAGACCGTTTTTTTCTTATGAACAACTTTGCAAAGCCAACTCTTTCCGTCTTTGTAATAATGCCATTCCGGCGTAAGATGGAATTCCGGATCGGTGATCGCTTTCATCAAATCCGCATAGATTTGGTAGTTGTTTTGAAGGATTTTTTTAAAACATCATCGGACGGAAATATTTCGGATCTCTTAAAACTTGAATTTCTGACAAATATTTCACTTCCTGTTTCTGAAACATTTTGCAAGTTCTTGCATTTGTTCCGGAGTTTTTGTTTGAATTAAATTTGTTTATTCCTGCTCAAACGGCGTTAAAATGAGATCCACGGTTTCAAAATTGCTGCCATAAACCGTTCCCCGAAATTCCACCCACTGCCCGCGGGCAACCGTAAACGTGGACGTGACTTTTCTTGTTTCATTCACGCCAATCGTTCCGATATTTTGTTCGTCGGACATTTTGCTTGATTTGGAAAACAATCCATTCATTTCAACCGTGATGTTTTCCGCCGGGTTGGGACCCCGGTTTTTAATTGTGACAATCACTTCATGAATGGCGCTTGTCTCTCCTTTCTCCACGAGTTCCCGGCTGACCATCACTTCCAGGTTTGCGCCGATATTCATTTTGTAAATATGAATGCTGCCAGCGTCCACGCCAGCCGGCATTTCTCCAATCGCATAGTCCGAAGACGTGGTTTCCACGTAGTAGTATTTTCCGTTGCGCTCAAAAGAGACAGCATCCGTCGGCATATCGTCCATTCCGGCAACGCCCAGCGCCATATGGCCGGTAAATCCAAGAAGAGCCGTATCATATCCAAGTTCATGCAAAAGCGCGGCCGCCAAAATTGTGCTGTCTTCACAGTCACCGCCGCCGTCGACCAGCGTTTCGACCGGATAGCGCGGGTAGCTGTCAAAACCGGTGGTGACGCTGTCGGAACTGTACGGCATGGACTGAATAAATGCGATAATGTTTCCGACGGTTTGATCATCCGTATAGTTGTACTGTTCCCCTTGCGCTTGAAACGCGTGAGTCATTTGTCCGAGAATTTCACGGTCGTCTTGAGACAGCGCATATTGGGAATAATCCGCCCGAACGTGGGATTTGTTTCGGTACAGGTCATACGTTTCAATTGGAATGGAAATCGTATAATTCCAAGTTTGGTTGTCATATTTCCAAGTGTAGGTGCGTGTGTAATAACCGGGCTCATCCTTTTGGTTGTTAAAATAGTTGACGCGCTCAGGGTCATTGATTTTGTCCGGTGACACAGGGCCGGCCGGATTGGAAGATGAAGATGAATTCAAATCCGGAAACGGGATTTTGTTTGTGCCGCTTTCGAAAAAGGGGGCGGCATAAAATACCAAGACCGCAAGGACGATGACAAAAAGAAGAAGGAAAATCATTTTTGAAGCTTTTCCCATGATGAAACCTCGGTTTTTTAATTTAAGTTTTAATTTCTCATTTTTAATTAAATTTTAATTTTTCATTTTTAATATTCATCTGTTCATTATTAATCTTTTTTCAATCATTTGTATTCATCCAAAAATTATTTAAAAATTTATAAATACATGGCGTTTCTATGTGAAATTCAATAATTTTTGAGATGAGTTTTTCAAATGGTTTTTCAAATGAAGGAGGCAAGACATGGAGACTAAACATCTCGAATGCAACCCTATTTACGACATTACAGACGTCGCGAATTGGTTTTTGAATAAAGAAATCCATGACTCATAAAAAGCTTCAGAAATTGTGCTATTATGCAGTTGCTTGGTTCTATGCGCTGACAGATGAATTTCTTTGCTCAAATTATGAATTCCAGGCTTGGGTTCACGGCCCGGTCAATTTGTCTCTTTATGATATTTATCGGGATTATGAATGGAGAGAAATTGATATGTGTCCTCAAAAGCCGGATTTTGGAAAAACGGATGAATTTTTAGAAATGATTTGGGATACATACGGTTATTTTTCGGGAACTCAACTTGAAATTTTAACGCATAAAGAAAACCCTTGGAAAAACGCACGTGGAAGCCTTAAGACATTTGAACCGTCGGAAGAAATCATTTCCCCGTCGGACATGAAAAATTATTACAAAACATTGCACCACAGGGGGCAAAACGATTGAAGAATAGACATTTCAATTTTCACATTCCACCCGTAAATATTGAAAAAAAGAATGGGGCAAGTTTATCCGAATACGGAAATGTTTCCGATGAAATTATTTTTCAATTTAAAGACTTGAAAAGTTGCGGAAAAAAAAAGCCATACGTGCTTTTGTAAAATGGAAAATTGTGAGCTGAAAATTTATGATTCGTTCTTTGAAAAATCATCCGGCTGCCTTGTTTCACATTTTATAAAACATTAGCAAGCACAAGAAAGCCAAATGAGTCACCTGAAAAATCTGGAAATAAAAATAATTCATGTACGGGCAAACAGTAAAGCACGTGTCCACAGATATTTCTTTGAAAACAAATTTTATTTGGTTGCGTTTGACCCGAATCATAAAGGCAGCAACTAAAATAGGAAAATAAAATAGAAATAAATTGGAAAAATTTATAAAATCATAAGCTGGAATTTTTTTCACAAAAATCTGTCATTTTCCTCCCGTCCTTTGAACCGTGCGGCACCACCCAATAAAAAGAAGTTCCTTAATTTTTATATCTTTCATTTCTATTGTTTTTCTTTTTCTTTAATTATCTTTTTAAATCAAGAGTCCCTTCTCAAAGACATAAAAACAAGCAGGTTGAAAATGTCTGAAACTTACAAACACCTTGAGGCGCGTGCTCGCCTTTGCGCGGCCGAAATTCAAAAAATCGGAAAAGTTCATCTGGTATCTCACATTGACGCCGACGGCATCACCTCTGCCGGAATCATGTGCCGGTGTTTTGAGCGGGCCGGCATAAAATACACGCATGCGTTTGTCAAAAAGTTAGATGAGCGGGTGATGGAACAATTGCTTTTGGAAAACCATCCGCTCTTGGTTTTTACCGATTTGGGCAGTTCCTTGATTGATTTTATGGTCGACCATTCCATGAATGCGATTGTTGCCGACCACCACCAGCCTAACGGACGGCCGGAAAACATTTCCACGGACTCTAAAACATTTCCCCACCATATGAATCCGCATCTTTTCGGCGCCAACGGCGGCTTTGAAATCAGCGGGTCGGGCGTCTCTTACATTTTGGCATGCGCTCTGGGAAACAATGCCGATTTGGCGGACTTGGCGATTGTCGGCGCGATTGGCGACATGCAAAACCGGAAATATGGAAAATTGGTCGGCCTCAACCGTGAAATTTTAGAGCGGGGAATTGATGCCGGTGTTTTAAGCTGCAACCTTGACCTTGCGCTTTTTGGAAAACAAACCCGTCCGATTTACCGGATTTTACAATATTCATCGGAGCCTTATCTTCCGGGACTGACCGGGGATGAAGAAGCTTGCATCCGATTTTTGCAAAACACGGGCGTCGGCTACAATCAAACCGACGGCGCCAAATTGTGGATTGAATTGAATTTTGAAGAGCGTAAAAAAATCATCACCGGTCTTGTCAAATACTGCAATGACCGCGGCTTTTCATCCAAGCGCACAGATGACATTGTCCGGGAATGCTACACGCTTTTGTCGGAAAAAGAAGGAACAGAAATGCGTGACGCCTCTGAATATTCGACACTTCTGAATGCGACCGGGCGATATGATTGCGCTGAAATCGGCGTGGCGGTTTGCATGGGTGACCGGAATAATGCGTTGGCACAGGCCGGAAATCTCTTGGTGGAGCACCGGAAAAATCTGGTCAACGGCCTGAATTATGTCCGGGAAAGCGGAATGACTCAATTGAAAAATATTCAATATTTCTATTCCGGATCGGCGATTAAGGAAACTATTGTCGGAATCATTGCAGGCATGTCGTCGTCCATCGAAGGCGTGGACCGTAAAAAACCAATTATCGGGCTTGCCGATTCGGAAGATGGCGTTAAAATTTCGTCCCGGGGAACACAAGACCTCATCCGCCGGGGAATGAATTTGTCCAAAGCGATGTCGGAGGTCACTGAAATGGTCGGCGGAACCGGAGGCGGACACGATATCGCGGCCGGTGGAACTATTCCACCGGAACGCGTGGATGAATTCATCATGAAGCTGAATGATTACATCGGAAATCAGATCAACGGCAACAACATGTGAAAAAGGAGTTTAGAAGAAGGACAAAAAAAAAGAAGGACGAAAAAAAAAGAAGGACGAAAAAAGAAGAAGGATAAAAAAAGAAGAAGGATAAAAAAAGAAGAAGAGAAGAAAAATTAAAATTTAAAAAATTAAAAAAATCAATTTATTTTGCCAATTGATAAGCATCAAAAATGTTCCAAAGCCAGAGCAGGAACATAAATATTCCGATGAGACCGCCGACAAGAGAACCTACGACACTGAGAACGGAGCCGGCTGCGATGGCACCCAAAATTATAAATCCGATGAAAATCATTGCGCCGCGAAGGAAATTTCCGGCATAGAACTGTCCGAGTCCAGGAATAAAGAACGAAAAAATTGCTGCTAAAATTTGACTTGCCATAACTTTCTCTACCATTTTTTTGTATTTAGGCTTTGTCCTACCCGTTTTTATTACACCCTATTTATATATTAGAACTCTCCGAAAAAAACAGAAGAAGAAACAGAAGAAGAAACAGAAGAAGAAACAGAAGAAGAAACAGAAGAAGAAACAGAAGAAGAAACAGAAGAAGAAACAGAAGAAGAAACAGAAGAAGAAACAGAAGAAGAAACAGAAGAAGAAACAGAAGAAGAAACAGAAAATAGATATAATTCATCTGTCTCATTTGTCACAAGAAAACAGTTATCTGGAATCAAATTTTTATTTAAAATCAATAAATTCGAAACTAATTAACTAAAATCAATTCATCCAAATAATTCATCCAAATAATTCATCCAAATAATTCATCCAAATAATTAATTCGAAATCAATTAACTTAAAATCCATTTTATTCCAAACGGAGCGGTTTACCATCAGTTCTTTTATTCCGACCGGATGCCGGCCGATTGACGAAATCTTAGGCGGCGGCTTAGAATGCGGCATTGTCACGCAAGTATATGGCGAGCCCGGCTCAGGAAAAACAAATCTGTGTCTTCAGGCAGCGATTGAATGTTCCAAATCCGGCAAAAAAGTTATTTTTATTGATACGGAAGGGCTTTCTTTGAATCGTTTTTCCCAAATTGCCGGAGAAAGATCCAAAGAAATCGCACAAAATATTTTGATTTACGAGCCCATGAGTTTTGATGAACAATACACGGCGATTTGTGAAATTGAAAAAATTCTTGGGGAAAATATCGGTCTGATTGTTGTCGATTCGGCAACTTCTTTTTACCGTTTTGAACTCGATGACGAACTTTCCGGCATCCAAAGCCGTCGTGAACTGTCCAATCAAATCGGATTTTTGCAAGGAATGGCACGAAAATCAGGCGTTGCCGTTCTGATTACAAATCAAATTTTTAGCGATGTCAGCCGCGGAGAGAACGGCAGCAGTTATGGAAACAGCAATATTAGCAATGGCCGAAACAACAGCAGCAATGGCAGCAGCAATGTCCGCCCGATCGGCGGAAAAGCCATCGAACACATTTCCAAAACAATTCTGCAACTGGAAAAAACAGGGGCAGGAACCCGGATCGCTAAAATCATAAAGCACCGATGCCGGCCGGAAGGAGAAATTTGTGAATTTACAATTACAGCCGAGGGGTTGAGATAATTTGAGATCATTTTTCAAATATTATAAATTAAATTCATAATCAGTCAGGTGATTCTTTTGAAAACAGACAAAAACTTATCCGGGAATTCATTTGCGGGACGGACAATTGACTGGGATGATTCCGATTCTTCCGTTGTCATGGTCGATCAAACTCTTTTGCCGGCCGAATACAAGATCATTCGGTGCAAAACTATTTCGGAAATTTGCGAAGCGATTCTGAACCTTCGAATTCGGGGAGCCCCGGCGCTGGGGGTTTGCGGCGCGTTTGGGGTTGCGCTTTCGGCGGCAAGAAGCAGTGCGGATACGGTGGAAGGACTTATCAAAGACATGACGGTGGCCGGCGAGACAATTAAAAAAACCCGCCCGACGGCAATTAATTTGTCACGGGGCGTGGACCGCGTTCTTTTGATTTCGGAAGAGGAAGGATATGACCCCAAACAAATGCGAAGTATTGCGCTTTTGGAAGCCAAAAAGATGGCGGAAGAAGATGTCGAATTGAACAAAAAAATCGGCAAAAACGGCGCGAAATTGCTCAAAGACGGCGATGTTGTCCTGACACATTGTAACGCCGGGAAAATGGCGTGCGTGGACTGGGGAACCGCGTTGGGCGTGATTCGGTCAGCGGTGGCCGACGGAAAAAAAATTACGGTCGTCGCCTGCGAGACCCGGCCGCTGAACCAAGGAAGCCGGATTACGGCATGGGAGCTTTTTAACGACAAAATTCCGGTTCACTTAATTACGGATTCCGCCGCCGGTTTTTTCATGGCGACCGGAACAATTAACAAAGTTATTGTCGGTGCGGACCGGATTACCCAAAGTTCCGTGTTTAACAAAATCGGAACGTATTCGCTTTCTGTTTTGGCCAAAGAACATAATATTCCGTTTTATGTGGCGGCGCCGGTTTCCACGATTGACGCGGAAAATTTTGACGAGGCGGTGCCGATTGAAATGCGGTCCGAGGATGAAATCCGCTACATTGGAAAAGCAAAAGAACTCAACGCGCCGCTTGGCGTTTCCATTAAAAACCCGGCGTTTGACTTAACACCGATGGAAAATATATCGGCACTGATTACCGAAAACGGGGTTTTCTATCCGCCGATTCTCATGGATGAGATTATTCTCGGATAAAACGGATAATTAAAGCAGGAGGCTGATAATTATGAATTCTTCCACCGGCCGCAAAAAAATCCTTTACATTGATATGGATAATGTTTTGGTGGATTTTGAATCATCGATCCGGCAACTGGACGCCGCAACAAAACAAGCGCATCAGGGAGACCACTCCGCCGGCATTTCGCCGACATTTGATGAAATCCCGCATATTTTCTCAAATCCTGAACCGATGAAGGATGCCGTTGAAAGTTTTTGTGTGCTTTGCAACCATTTTGATGTCTACATTCTTTCCACCGCGCCGTGGGAAAATGAAACCGCGTGGTCGGATAAGCTCCTCTGGGTTAAAAAACATCTGGGAGAGCCAGCTTACAAGAGATTGATTCTGACGCATCACAAAAATTTGAATCGGGGGGACTTTTTGGTAGATGACCGGAGCAAAAACGGCGCCGCTGAATTTGAAGGTGAATGGATTGAGTTCGGGTCGGATATTTTTCCGGATTGGAAGACGGTTTTAGAATATTTGCTTCAAAAAAAGTAACTTTGTTGAAATAAAAATATAATATAAAATAAATGCAAAACAAATGTAAACTGTGAATCATTTGTCTAAATATTTATATAAGAACAGACTGTATGGAGTAAATCTATTTCAATTCATTTTATTCATCATCGATTAAAATTTCAGGAAAGATATTTTATGGCAAAAAGTAAAGGAAACGGTCTTCAATCATCCGCCGGTCTCATGAGATATTATGACGCGGACAAAAAATCAATTACAGTCAAACCCCAATACGTATTAATTGCGGGAGTTGTCATCGCTGTCGCGGTTCTTTTAATTTCCTACTTCTACGGAACCTGGCCGCTGAGCTGATTTTATCTTATTTTCTTTTTTCATTTTTTTAAAATTTCTTTTTTCTTTTTTAATTTTTTTGCAGGTTATACATTTTTTTTTCATTTTTTTTGTTCTTCTCATTTTTTATGTCCCTCATATCGTTTTGATTTATTTTCCGTATCCCAACCAAGTGACCATTCTGATTCAATCCGATGCGGCAACGCATCGGATTGAATCGGAAACACGATATTAAAAAGAAAATGAAGAGCGAGGAGAACAGCAACGCTCAAACCATAAACAGTTGCATCAACGCTCAAACCATTAACGGCTGCAGCAACGCTCAAACCATAAACAGTTGCAGCAACGCTCAAACCATTAACGGCTGCAGCAACGCTCAAAACTGTCAACAGTTGCAGCAACGCTCAAACCATAAACGGACGCAAATTTTTAAATTTATATTTTAAAAAAGCCATCCCCTCTTTTTTGTTGAGAATAATCAAAAACTGTTGCCATAACGCGCGCGGCGGCACTGAAAAAAATAAAATAAATAAAACAAAAAAGAAACGAAAAGAGAAACAAGAAGAAACGAAAAGAGAACAAGAAGAAACGAAAAGAGAACAAGAAAAAAATAAAAAGAATCAAATCAGAAAAAATTCTGATTTAATTCCGAATTTGAGTTGATTTTTTAAACATACAAGTCTTTCATGGCATCCGACGCGAAATCGTCCACCGCGCCGGTGGACTCAATAACACCCAGCGTGAACAACACAAATTCGAGTTCGGTCATTGTGTTCATGATGTTGAGCGGTGTGGTGGAACCCATGGACCCGACTCTGAAAATTTTGCCTTTCAAATGGTCTTGACCGCCGGTAATGACAATACCGCGTTTTCCAAGCGCCTTTTTGATTTCTTCCCCATCCACGCCGGGCGGCGCTTTCATGGCGGAAACCGTGTTGGAATACGCGCTGTATTTGTTCAATTGCGGGAACATTTCAATGCCGATCGCGGTCATGGAATCACGAACCGCCTTTGTCATCAAATAGTGGCGATTGATCCTGTTTTCAATGCCTTCTTCTTTGACAATGCGAAGCGCTTCTTGAAGCGCGTAGAAGAGAGAAACCGCCGGCGTGTAAGGGGTTTCCTTTAATTCTTTGGTCGCGCTGTTGCGGTAGGCCAAAAGATCCAAGTAATACGGACGGTTAGTGATGTTTTTCATTTCCTCCGCCGCCTTTTCGCTGACACCGACCAAGGAAAGTCCCGGCGGCGCCGCCAAACATTTCTGAGAACCGGTGACGGCAATGTCAACGCCCCATTCGTCCATTAAAATCGTGTCGCCGCCAAGAGATGAAACGACGTCCAAAATAAAATAGGCGCCGTATTTTTTGGCCAACTTTCCGATTTCCGGTGCCGGATTTCGAATTGCCGTTGAGGATTCGTTGTGAATCATCGCAATGGATTTGATGTCGCCGGCTTCCAATTTCTCTTCCACTTTGCCCAGGTCGACCGAGTCTCCCCATTCGAATTCAAGCGGAACGACGGTGCCGTATTTTCCGGCCAATTTCTTAAAGCGTTGACCGAATTTTCCGTTTTCGATCGCCAAAATTTTGTCGGATTTGTTGTTCAAAGAACCAATCGCGGCTTCCATGCCGGCGGTCCCGGACCCGGAAATGACGGAAATGTTGTCGGCTTTCGTGTTGAAAAGTTGGGCGGAAATGGATTGGATTTCGCCGTACATGGCGGAAAATTCTTTGCCGCGGTGATTAATCATCGGTTTGGCCATGGCCAGCAACACACGTGAAGGAACAACAACCGGACCGGGCATCATTAAAAGTTTTTCATCGGCTTTCATACAAAAACAACCTGTTGATATGAATCTTTCATTTAATTTTTTAATTTCAGAATACAAAACGTTTAACGATTTTGTAGATGTTAAATGTTTTAACAATTTGAATAGAAAAGACTGATTTTATTTTAATAATTTGTGATTGAGAAATTTGTGATTGAGAAATTTGTGATTGAGAAATTTGTGATGAAAATATTGAAAATATGATTGAAAATATGAAATTTGAAATATATGGAATGTGATTAAATAAAATTTCAGATGTCGATTTGAAAATATTTTGAAATTTTTAAATACATTTTTGAAAACTTTTTAATATTGAAAAAATATTGCGCAAACCTCAACCGTTTACAATCTTCATGATATCGCTTTTTGTAATCACGCCGGTGACGGTTCCTTTTTCCATGACCAGAACCGCCGGACTTCGTTCTAAGATATGTGAAACCGTTAAAACAGATGCGGTTTGTGGAACCGTTGGGAAGGATTCTTCCATCAAATCAAAAACCGTAATTCCCAAAAGAGATTTTTTAAGCGCGATGGTTTTGACAATGGCGCCTTCCGACAAACTGCCGACCGGGACTCCATTTTCAATCACCGGAAGCTGTGAAATTCCGTGAGAATTCATAATCGACACCGCTTCTTCCAAAAGCTGGCCGGGACGGACATGAATGACCGGATAACTGATGATGTCTTTCGCGACGATTTGCTGCTCCTTTTTGGCTTCTTCAAAAGCCGCCAAAATTTTCGCCACTGTCGAAAGCCGCGGGTCCACATCATTCATTTCAATCCGCGCAATCAAAGGCTGACTGACCCCTGCCCTTTTCGCCAAATCACTCTGTGTCAGCCCGAGCTCAATCCTTTTCTTTTTTAAATCTTCCGGCGTAGGAATCTGCATGAGTTGTATTACTTCAAGTAATAGTATATAATTATTCAGATTCCAAAAAGGCAGCCGACGGAATTCATCGCGGTAAAATGAAAGTAAATAAAAAATAACTCAAAAACAATCCTCTCTGTTTTTATAATAATATATCTATAATTTATCACACCAATAAATTAATATTGAATTAAAAATCATTGTTAAAAATCTGATATCCCTAACTTATTTTTTTCCGTGAAAATCCATGTCCGATACAAAAAACACATTCGACTTCAACCAAATTCCAGCCCGTGCCACCGATTACTTCAAAAAATCATTTGTTTTTGATGTCAAATCCGGATTCATCACGGCCATTGTCGCTCTACCACTTGCGATTGGTTTTGCAATCGCGTCCGGTGTTGAGCCATACATGGGAATTTATACGGCAATCGTCGCCGGTTTTTTTGGATCACTCCTCGGAGGCTCCCGTTTTTCGATTACAGGCCCGACCGGAGCCATGGGTGTCGTCGTTTTGTCCGCCGTGACAAAATACGGACTCGAAGGATTATTTTTAGCAACACTGTTGGCCGGTGTTATTCAAATTCTTCTCGGCATTTTTAAAGTCGGAAAAATCGCGAAATTTATGCCGCTTCCGATTATTGCCGGATTTACCAGCGGAATCGGCCTCTTGATTGTGGCCGGACAAATTCCAAACGCCCTCGGCCTGACCATTCCGGTTCATGAATATGTGTTCCAAACACTTTATGACATTTACCAACATATGGACAGCATCAGCCTTGTTGCCATATTAATCACAATCGGAACCGCAATCATCATGCTCTTTTTACCCCGGTTTACCAAAGACCGAAAATATATATCCTCGGTTCCGCCAACGATTGTTGCCTTAATTTTGTCCGCTGTTTTAATATACTTCGGTGGATTTGAAATTCCCACCATTGGGACCCTTCCACAGACGCTCCCCTCTTTCTCGTTGTTTAAAATCAATTTTGATTTGGCACGAAATGTGTTTCCTTACGCAATTTCATTGACCCTTCTTGGAACCATCGAATCATTGATGTGCGCCGTTGTTTGCGACGGCATGACCGCCACAAAACACAACAGTGACCGGGAACTCATCGCTCAAGGCATCACCAAAATGATTACTCCGTTTTTTGGAGGACTGCCGTCAACCGCCGCCGTTTCCAGAAGTGTCGTGAACATCCGCGAAGGTGCGAAATCCAGAGCCAGCGGAATGATGCATTCCGGATTTATGTTATTGTTCGTGATTTTTTTCGGGTCGCTTGCAATTTATCTTCCCAAGGCCTTTGTCGCCGGCATTTTAATTTGTATCGGCGCCCGCATGGTCAACTATAAGGAACTGCGGTTGATTTGGGGAAATAACAAAACTGAAGCCGCGATATTTATCATCACGATGTTGCTCACCGTCCTGACCGATTTGATTCTGGCAATGGAAGTTGGCATCTTGCTCACCATGGTAAATTTCCTGTACGACATGACCAAAACAACCAGCATCGAAACCGTTGAAGAGCACGATTCCGACGACCGGATTAATGAAATCATGAAGCTGAATGAGCAATACAAAGACAAATTGGCCATTTACACAATCAATGGACCGTTTTTCTTTGGTGCCATGAACGTTTTTGACCAAAAAGTCAACGCCATTTTGCCGACCAAAAAGAAAGTCATCATCATCCGGATGCGTTTTGTCCCGTATGTCGACACCACCGCCATTTCCCGCCTCAACGGATTTATCGAAAGCCGGAACCGTGAGAAGAGATACGTGATTTTAACAAGCCTTCGACCGGTTGTGAAAAAACATTTGTTTAGAAATGAAACATTTGAGAAACATGTCCGGCAAAAAGACGTGTTTTTGTTTGAAAGCACGGAGCATGCCGTCGAATTTGCCAAAAATGAGTTATTCCCGCTGATTGACAAACATGAACCCAAACAAATCACGGTCAGCGAAGAAAAAACCGATCCGGCGGAAAATGAAATAGAACCGAAATTATAAAAACCCGGAGTTAGAGGATTATTTTTGTAAATGTTTCGTTCTCATATTATCGGATTGATTTATGATTGAATTTATATATGAAAAAATGAGATAATTAAAAAAAGAAGCATTTTGAGTAACCCGTTATTTGAGAGAGATTTATTTGAGAGAGATTTATTTGAGAGAGATTTATTTGAGAGAGATTTATTTGAGAGAGATTTATTTTAGATTATTTTAGAAATATTTATTGCAATAAAGTTGTTGGTTGATTCCATTGTCAGAAGCCTCTTTTTCATGGACCGGAAAAATAGATTCCGTGATGGAGCGGGCGTCCGTTCGATTCAAATTTTTTAAAAAATATGTATCGAAACTCTACACGCCCAACGTCAAAATCGCGCTCATCGCCATAATTATTGGAATCATCACCGGGTTTCTCATCGGAATCTATTCTTTGCTTTTGCATGAAGTGACGGATACCTTTTTTGGCGGAACGTCCATTCTGGAGCGTCTGGGCATTCCCGGCTGGTCCATCATATTTGTCCCAATGGCGGGCGGACTTATTGTAGGTCTTCTCAATAAATATTTTTTAAAAACAAGATATGGTGTGGAGAGTGTAATTGAAGCGGCGGCGCTTCATGGCGGGAAATTAAAAGCCCGGTATGCGATTGTCGAAGCGTTCGCGTCCGTAATTACGATCGGAACCGGCGGGTCGGCCGGCAAAGAAGCGCCCGGCGTTTTAATGGGAGCCGGTGTCGGCTCCATGGTCGCAAAAATCCTCAACCTGCGCGGGAAAAGTCTTCGGACTTATTTGGGATGTGGTGCCGCCGCCGGAATTTCTGCGGCATTCAATGCGCCGTTGGCTGGAATTGTGTTCGTGGTCGAAGTCATTTACGGAGAACTGGAAGCAAAAACATTTATTCCAATTGTGATTTCATCCATTTTCTCAACATTTGTTTTTAATGTTTTTTTTGGAACGGACCTCATGGTTTTTCCGAACTACACGCTTTTAAATCCGTTTACGGAAATTTGGCTGTTTCCGATTTTGGGTGTTTTTGCCGGAATCGTGTCCATTTTTTTCATCAAATGCTTTTACTTTATCCGGGAACACTTTACGGTTTTGAAAATTCCGAATGTGTATAAACCGGCGCTTGGCGGTCTTCTTGTCGGGATTATCGGGTTTTTTTACCCGCAGGTTTTTGGTCTCGGTCATGATGTGATTTTAGAGGTTGTTCGCGACCCGTACGCATTCCCCATTGCGCTTTTGCTCGGCCTTGTCGTTTTAAAAACGCTGGCTTTCTCCTTCACCATCGGTTCTCGCGGAGCCGGCGGTTCCATTGTCCCGTCCATGTTTGTCGGTGCGATGTTGGGCGCCGCGTTTGGAATGGTTTGCGAAGCCTTCATTCCGGGACTGACCGTTCAGCCGGGGGCTTATGCGCTGGCCGGAATGGGAGCAGTGTTTGCCGGAACGTCGAATTCAACCTTTACCGCAATCATTCTTTTGATTGAGACAACGCAGGATTACAGCATGATTTTGCCGTTTATGTTTGCCTGCGTGCTCAGTAACGCCATTGCAAGAGCTGCCAATCCGGATTCGATCTTTACGGAAATGCTCAAGAGAAAAGGATACAATATCCGCGGTGGCCGGGAAGTGGATGTTATGGAATCCATTTTGGTCAAAGACGCGATGCGTCCGCACGTTCAAACCGTTTCGGAAGATAACACGATTGACAGCCTTTATGCGGTCATTCAGAGCAGCAAACATACCGGATTTCCGGTTGTTAACAAGAGTGGAGAGCTGACTGGCATTGTGACGGTGAAGGACCTGCAGGAACAAATCGAGCCCGGAAACCCGCAAAACAAACAATTCATCAAAGATGTGATGACCAAAAACATATTGGTTGCGTACCCGTTTGAAACGCTGGATGTGATTTCTGACCGAATTGTCGCCAATGACGTCGCTCGTCTTCCTGTTGTCATGAAATCCAATCCGAAAAAAATGGTCGGAATCATTACGCGTAAAGACGTGATGAATGCGTACAACAAGAGTATCCTGACAAAAGTGCAGCGGGTCGGGGAAGAGCAAGCGAAACAGCAAGTCAGCGAAGAAGAAATAGCGGAACAATAAAGGCCGGCTTATTATTGATTTTTTGAATTTTGTTGGATATTTTCATTTGCAACCGCTATTGCTTTCTGTTATTGTTCGCTTCTATTAGTTTGTTTTTGTTTGTTGTTTTGCTGCGCAGTTTGTTTTTGCAGTTTGTTATTGTTTGTTGTTTTGCTGCTATTGTTTGTTGTTTTGCTGCTATTGTTTGTTGTTTTGCTGCTATTGTTTGTTGTTTTGCTGCTATTGTTTGTTGTTTTGCTGCTATTGTTTGTTGTTTTGCTGCTATTGTTTGTTGTTTTGCTGCTATTGTTTGTTGTTTTGCTGTTATCATTTTTGACAACATATTTTATTCTGACAAAAAATCGAAAATAATTAATTTCAATCCGATAGAAATTTTCCGATTCAATCAGATGCGTTTCGCATCTGATTGAATCGGATTGTCATTATGAGCGGATACGTTGGCAAAAAGTACAGCAGCCGATTGCAAACTGTAAAAAGTTGCAGCAATCTCTAAACTATCAACTGTCGCAGCAATCCCTAAACTATCAACTGTCGCAGCAATCCCTTAACCATCAACTGTCGCAGCAATCCCTTAACCATCAACTGTCGCAGCAATCCCTAAACCGTCGACTGTCGCAGCAATCTCTAAACCATCAATTGTCGCAGTAATCTCTAAACCATCAACTGTTGCAGCAATCCCTAAACTATCAACTGTCGCAGCAATCTTCAAAAATAAAAGTAAAGCCCGAGCCGGCATTTTGAAAACATTTTTTAAAAAATTGTTGCCGCACCGCGCAAAAGCGGCGGCGATAATTTAAATAAAACCCATCCCTGTGATTTTAAGGAGATTTAGACATCCGGCGCATACATGTCTTTTAAATCAATCAGTAAAACATTATCCGGATGTTCTTTTTTGAATTTCTTTTCAAATCCGGATTTGGAAAATAAACAATAATACCGTTCATCATAATCGGTCAGAAGAGCACTTTTTTCCAGGAGTTCTTCCAAAACCTGTTTATCAAGCGGTTCATTTCTAAATTTGCATTCCCCAAACAGTACTTTTTTATCCCGAGGAAAAGCGGCAACGATATCGATTTCTACCTGCTTCTTTTGCTTGGAATCCGTCCCCCACCAGCATCCAATTTCAAAGAATGGAAACGGCAATTTACCGGCATTGTTCAACCGGTTCAAGTATTGAATGCACATTTGCTCAAAAATGCCTCCCATAAAATCATTTAAATTCGGGCCGACAATCTTGTCAAAAACAAGTTCACCGTTTCCGTTGACGATTGCGTTCATATTGGCGGGAATAAAACGGTACCAAAACCGGAACATGTTATCGGAAACCCGGTAAATGCTTTTTTTCAAGTTTTCTTTACCCAGGGGTTTTTCTTTTTTAAGAATGCCAAGAGATATTAAGGAAGAAATGTAACTTGAACAAAGAGCTGTATCAATACCAACCGCCGTGGAGATTTGATTCAATTTAGATGAACCGTTTGCAATCGCCGTAATTATTGCATTATACATCTGTGGTTCACGAAGTTCCTGTTTTAGAAGGTTTGACGGCTCTTCAAAAAAGTAACCGGCCGGGTCCAAAAATGTATGGACAATGTTTTCAAAAAGACTCCAAGAAGGTTGAATGCGTTCCAAATATTGAGGAACACCTCCGGTTAACCCGTAAACAACAGCTTTGTCGTAATCACTGTAATTTTTACAAAACAATGCAGATGTGTGATAATCAAACGGTCCGATTTTAAACTGGGCGGTACGCCGTCCATAAAGCGGACTTTGGTAGCCCAATACCTGCTTTTCCATAAAAGACATGGATGAGCCGCAAAGAATCAGCATTAAATTCGTATCTTTGAACTTTTGGTCAATGTAAAACTGAAGAAGGCTTGAAACCGATCGTTCGGCGTTTGCTAAATATGGATACTCATCCATCACAAAAACCAAATGTTCTTTTTGTGCGATGGAATACAAATAATCCAATGCATCGTCAAGCTTTTCAAAAATCGGTTTTTTTTCCATCGCCGGCATGGTCACGGAAAAAATGGAATTGGAAAGGTTGACCAAATTATTGGAAAGAGACGATTCAATCCCTACAAAGAAGATCGCTTTCTTGTCTTTGCAAAACTCCCGAATTAATGTTGTTTTACCGATACGACGGCGCCCATAAATTACGGCAAACTCGAATTTTCCACTTTGATACATTTGGTTGAGCTTGTTTAATTCTTCTTCCCGGCCAATAAACATAAGATTCCCCATAATTTTTCTTCAATTAAATTGCAATGCCTTGCAATGATGCAATGATGCAATGATGCAATGACTTGCAATGAGGTGCGCGTTTAAGGCATAAAGCACCATGATTCATGATTTTAAAATAACTTATTAATCTGTATTAAAAATACTATATTACAATATACGATATTACGATATAGTATATTAAGATATGACATCAGATAGCAACATCAAAATATACGATCAGGATAACGACATCAAAATATACGATCAGGATAACGACATCAAAATATACGATCAGGATAACGACATCAAAATATACGATCAGGATAACGACATCAAAATATACGATCAGGATAACGACATCAAAATATACGATCAGATAACGACATCAAAATATGCGGTCTCAGGGTAACGACATCGAGATACATGGCATCAAGATATGCTTTATACAAATGCCAAATTTAAATTGTCAAATCTAAAGTTTTGGAGTTATAATTTCAAATCTACGTTTTTGGAGTTATAATTTCAAATCTACAGTTTTGGATTTTCAAAATACTATATCGTAATATACTATATTACGATATAGTATATTACGATATAGCAAAATATCGTTTTGTAAAAATGTCAGTCACAAAATAGATCAATAAAAGAATTCACCGGATAAATCCAAACTTAACTATGATGGCATCTGAATCTAATTTCTATCCAATTATTGGAATTCTAAATGCTTTTATATATCGGCGAATGTTTACACCATAACATTTCAATATGAATATTTATCAAGATTTATTCATATTTTTATTCATATTCTTATTCAATTTTTACATTTTTTCATGTTCTTATGCAAAATAATTCATGTACATTCCAGGTGGACATTAAAATGATCAGCGACAGTATTAAAAAAGGACCTGAACGGCTTCCAAACCGGGCTTTGCTTAAAGCACTCGGGCTTACGGACTCCGAAATTCAAAAACCGTTTATTGCGGTGGTGAATTCTAAAAACGATATTGTTCCAGGACATATTCATTTGGACAAAATTGCGGAAGCGGTCAAAGCTGGAATTCGAAATGCAGGAGGCGTTCCTTTTGAATTCCATACCATCGGCGTCTGCGATGGAATCGCGATGGGACACTCCGGCATGAAATACTCGCTTCCAAGCCGGGAATTAATTCAAGACACCATCGAAGTGATGGTGCGCGCACACCAATTTGATGGAATGGTTTTGATTCCATCTTGCGACAAAGTGGTTCCGGCTCACTTGATGGCCGCCGGCAGCTTGGATATTCCATCCATTGTGGTGACGGGCGGACCAATGATGCCGGGATTTGTCGAAGACGAGGAAAAGGATTTGATTTCCACATTCGAACTTGTCGGGGCGGCAAAGGCTGAAAAATATACCGAAACCCAAATTAAAAATATGGAAGACGGCGCATGCCCGGGGTGCGGCTCTTGCGCCGGCATGTTTACCGCAAACACGATGGCGTGTATCGCGGAAGCGATGGGGCTGGCTCTGCCGGGTTGTGCAACTGCGCCGGCGGTGGATTCCAAGAAAATCCGGCTGGCAAAAGAGTCGGGAGAGCGGATTGTGGAACTGGCAAAAACCGGAATCACACCCCGAAAAATTGTGACCAAGAATTCCATTGAAAATGCGATTATGGTGGACATGGCAATTGGCGGAAGCACGAATACGGCCCTTCATTTGCCGGCGATTGCGCATGCTTTTTCCATTGATTCCGGACTGGATGATTTTGACCGGCTCAGCAAAACCACACCGCATTTAATTTACCTGCGTCCGGCGGGTCCGAATTTCATGGTGGATTTTGACCGGGCAGGCGGCATTTACGCAATTTTCGAACGCTTGGGAGACCGTGTCTGTAAAAATGAAATGACCGTGACCGGAAAAACAATCGGCGAAAACACGAAAAATTTGGTGTTGGTCAACCCGAAATTGAATCAGCGGATTATCCAACCCCTTCAAAATCCGATTCACGCCGAAGGAGGGATTGCCGTTTTGAAAGGAACACTCGCGCCCAACGGCTCGGTTGTCAAGCAAGCGGCCGTCAGTGAAAAAATGATGAAACATACAGGTCCTGCCCGGGTTTTTGACAGCGAAGAGGAAGCCATGGCGGCGATTTTGAGCCAAAAAATAAAAGACGGCGACGTGGTCGTCATCCGAAACGAGGGGCCCAAAGGCGGTCCCGGGATGCGGGAAATGTTGTCCCCGACCGCCGCGATTGCCGGCCTGGGTTTAATCGAATCCGTGGCACTTGTGACCGATGGGCGTTTTTCCGGCGGAACCCGTGGCCCGTGTATCGGGCATGTTTCCCCGGAAGCATCCGAAGGCGGTCCGATCGCACTTGTAAAAGATGGCGATGAGATTGAAATTGACATTAAAAACCGCATATTAAATCTGAATGTGGATGAAAAAACGCTGAGCGAGCGGAAAAAATCTCTAAAGCAAAATGAAAAACCGGCGATGGGATATTTGAAGAAATACAGAAGAATGGTCCGTTCCGCAAATACGGGAGCCATTGTTGAATAATTCAAAAATGAAATTGGAAAATACGGGCTTTATTTTCAAATAAAGCCGTCCTGTTTCTTTTAAAAAAATAAAATATGTCGCCATAACGCGTGCGATGACACGCAAACAAAAAAACAACAAAAAAAAAACAAAAAAACAAACAAAAAAACAAACAAGCAAACCCATTAAGACAAAAAAAGAATTAAAAATCAATCGCCGATGATGATTATTTTTTCTGATCGGTGATGAACCCTATGAGTCCTGAGGCGATTGATTTTTTTATATTAGTTCTTTATTTTCGATTTGAGCTTTATTTGATTTTATTTGATTTTATTATTTAACTTGGATTAAACTTGCATAACTTGGAGTTAAGTTTGCATAACTTGGATTCGATTTTTAATTGTAAAAACAATATCAATTAACCGAAATAAACCAAATCTTCTTCTTCGGAGGCCGATGGCTCATATCCTTCGTCATATTCTCCGCCTTCCCCGGTAACGGAATCTTTTAGTTTTTCGACAATTTTTTCCATGTCTTTGATTTTATCATCCAAAGAGGAGACATCTACTTCAATTCCTAAAACGCCGGTCAGTTTTTGAAGAAGAATTTTAGAGCTTTTCGGATCAGCAATATACCCGGATGTCGTTCCCATTAAACAGACGGCGTCAATGCCGCAGAATTGGGAAAACGCTAAAATTAAACCGGACGCTCCGACGATTCCGCCCGGCGGCTCCGACGGCCGGAATTCAATTCCTTTTTGAGTGAGCGTTTCAATCATCAGCGGGTTGTTGACGGCACCAATTACGAAATCATCCGAATTCACAACACCGGTCGGATAGCCGCCCAGTGTATAAATCCGGCGGACACCGAACTTGGACGCGATGTTGATGTAAAGCTCGCACAAATTGTAATGCCCTGAAGAATCCGAACTTTGAGAATCGCCGACCAAAATGAGAAGATCCAACTCCTCCGTCCGAGCCAGATAAACTTGATTTCCAACCAATTTAATGGTGCTGTCCTTTTGCACCATCACCTGAGGCGGGAAATGTGCCGAATAGATATCAACTATTTTCTTAGATTCCAAAACTTCAACCAAATGATCCGCCACGAATTTCCCGACGTGACCAACACCGGGAAGTCCGACAATCATAACCGGATCTTTCAAATTTAACGCGTCTTGATCGTAATGATAAACGACAATGTTTTCCTTCATAAAATCCCTTCCAAAAAACCGTACCGATTTTCCTATGCTTTCCGCAAATGATTCCTTGAATTGTACGTGATTGAGAATGCCATGTAAATAATGCCCACGTTATTGTTGGTAATATTATATAAAATATCATTAAAATATATAAAATGATTAATAAAATATATAAAATAATTAATATTTTGATATAATTTACCGGTTAACGTCTTCCTTTCGATTTCGCAAATATGTACGAAAATCCCGGCGGTATTTTCCATAGCGGTCACTTTGAGAATAAGCAGCGGGTTTCGGACTCATACATGAAAATCCACAACTCGGACAGTTTTCCAAAAGAGTATACCTCTTACAATTTAAACATTTTTTGATTTGTTTCCCCAAGCTATCAGAACCTTTGTTTTTTTGATTTTTGACCGATTTTTGGGTGAATTGAACAAATAAAGATAAATGAGTAAAATTTTTTTCGATTAATTTTTTTCGATTAATTTTTTTCGATTAATTTTTCTCGATTAAATCTTTTCCGATATATTTTTCAATTTTTTAAATCCGGACGGGATTTAAAAGAGGAAACTCAAAATTTTATTACCAGTATACATAGATAATCAAATATTTTATTCAATTTAAATTATATATAATTTTCGTTGGAAAAACCGGCAAAAACAATCCTTCGAGATGGATTTTGCCGATTAGGATTTTACGGATTCGATATGCCGGTTAAAAACACCGGTTCCGTCATGTTCCGAAATATATTTTATTGAGGCGGATGACGATTTTTTCAATACCGCTTCCGCTTTTTTGTAATCCGGCGCGATGACACGGATTCTGTACCGGGGAGAACCGACATAAGTGACTTCCACTCGTGTTTCCGGCTCTTCGATTTCCGCAGCCATTTTTAAGGCGTTTTTGATGTGCTCCACCCCATCGGGGGCAAGAGAAGTTAAATCCACATAACCGGCGATTTCAACAAATGCGTCTTTAATATTTTCACGGGAAACATTGACGATGGACGCTTCCATTTTTTTGTCAACATCCATGCCGGCAAAAACGGATTCTCCGCCGATTGCCGCTTCCTCAAATGCTGTGTAAGCACTTCCGAATTTGGAAACAAAGGAATAATACAAATCTTCGATATTTCCTTTAAATTCAGCGTTTTCCGCCGCGATTTGAATCCATTTTTCAGCTTTTTGCTCATTTTTCCAAAGCTGAACTTTTGTTCGTTTTTGGTGTTCGTTGACATCTTTTAACGATAAATCAATGTGACCGCGGTTTCGGTCGATATTTAAAACCTTACAAACCACTTTTTGTCCTTCGCGAATGTAATCCCGGACATATTTTACCCAGCCGGCTTTGATTTCGGAAATATGAATAAAGCCTTCCTTACTTTTGTATTCCTCAAGTTCGACATAAGCGCCAAAATCCGTTACATTTGTCACATGACAAACAACATAATCGCCGGCCTCCGGCCAATCATTACTTTTCATGAAAAATCACCTGAAATCTTTTCTGATAGGGGTCATAAAGATATTATCAGATATAAAAGGTTCCCAAAGAAAATCTCCCGCAAAAATTCCTCGCTGCGCTCGGAATAATTCATGGCGGGAAAAACCGTCGGCTACTAAAATTCACCGTGAATATTTCTAAAGATTACGAAAAATCAGAAAGAACTTAAAAACCCACTCAATCCCAAGAAACCCTTCACGAAAATTCGAGACGCAAAATGTGTCTTGAATTTTTTGGAAATACGAATATTGAGATAGGCTCAAACCGTAAGCAGCAGCAATGCTCAAACCGTAAGCAGCAGCAATGCTCAAACAATAAGCAGCAGCAATGCTCAAACCATAAGCAGCAGCAATGCTCAAACCGTAAGCAGCAGCAATGCTCAAACAATAAGCAGCAGCAATGCTCAAACAATAAGCAGCAGCAATGCTCAAACCGTAAGCAGCAGCAATGCTCAAACCGTAAGCAGCAGCAATGCTCAAACCGTAAGCAGCAGCAATGCTCAAACCGTAAGCAGCAACAATGCTCAAACAATAAGCAGCAGCAATGCTCAAACCGTAAGCAGCAGCAATGCTCAAACAATAAGCAGCAGCAATGCTCAAACCGTAAGCAGCAGCAATGCTCAAACCGTAAGCAGCAACAATGCTCAAACCGTAAGCAGCAGCAATGCTCAAACAATAAGCAGTCGCATCAAATAAAACCAAAAGCAGTCCAATTAAAAATTAAAATTAAAAACCGACCTCGCCGTTTTTGTTGAAAAATTAAAAATTCGTGCTATAATGCGTGCGACGGCGAACACAAAAAAACAAAAAAAAACAAAAAGAAAAAGAAAAAATATGAAAAAAGAAAAAAACCATTTTTTACTTGTATTGGCGGACAAGGTCTAAAATGGCGTCTAATTCCTCATCTTTGATAGAAAATTTTTCTTTCGCGTAAATCGACCGAAGTTCATCGCGGGATTGCGGTAAAATGTCCGCGATTCGAACCGCGATAACCGGCTTCATCTTTTCAAATTCCAGAAGTTTGCCGACAAGTTCTTTGGCATCATTGGCGCTGAGTTTTGCAAAAACTTCAGCATGAGTTAACGCCTTTCTGAACTCATAAACTTGTTCTTCATCGCTTTCGGCGCGTCTTTCTTCCATAATTTGGGTGAGCATTTCCTTGACTTCCGCCAAAGTCAAAAGCTCTTCGTGGAGGACTTCTTTGACAATCATTTCAATGCTCCCGGAATGTGTTTTAAAAGTGTTTTAAAAATTAAAAATTAAATATTAAAAATTAATATTTAGAATAAATTTAAAATATTGAATTTTCCTAAGCGGTCTTGTAAGAGGCGCTTAGTTGTATTTTTGCGGCTTTAAGTGCTGCGGAAGGGAAAGAACATGCTTCATGGAATTTCCGTCTTTCACGCTTAAAACGTAGGCACGGCCCCTTTGACCGACAACTTTTCCGGTAGAGCCCTGGAACTTCGGGTGCGGGTGTCCTTTTTGAAGGCTGGCGTCGATATCAATATGAACCATTTGACCGTCTTCAAATTCCTGAATCGCCCGGCTGGGTGCGGAAATTCCTCTTTCACGAATCGAGTTTTTTAATTTATATCTTGTGCAGTGTCTTTCACCGCTTGATTTTGATGACATTTAATTTTCCTCCGTATTTTTAATGCAAACTGTGTCGTTGAAATATGATTCTAATTTAAACTTTTAAATTTGAAGTAAGCTGTAAGCTGAAAAGTTATTTGAGAAATCGGATAAATTCGGATAATCAAATAAATTCATGTACGGTAAAATGATTAATTGAATAACTCATTAAACGGGTTTACTCTTAATTCGTCATTTAAATTGGTAACTTACCCCATGAATAAATATTTTGATATATTAAGTTTATCGATAGAAGGAATATCTAATACAATCCAACATTAATAAAGGTTGTTGAAATGTTGCGGAAAAATCTGTCGAATTATTATGGAAATATTGTTGAAAAAGACAAATTCTTCGAATCAGATTTTCTTTATTCTTTACTTTTATTCTTTATTTTTATTCTTTATGAAAATAAATTATTCAACATCCAATTCCACATGAATGACATCAAGTTCTTCGACCTTGGCGCCGACGCTTAAAAGCCCTGCAATACTTGGTGTTGTCCGTCCTTCGTCTCCCGATGTGAGCTCTTTTACATAAAGACCGCCGTCGCACAAAATACGAACATATGCGACATCACTTTCGGAAGCGATTTTTCTGGAAATAGTTCCTGCATCCTCTTTTTCTTCAATATTTTTGATGCCATCGCCAAAACCATCGTTCTTATCTCCCATCTGTTCCAAAACCGCTTCATGGACCGTGCGGTTCCGGCACAAATCCGCCCGCCGATGAAGGACACGGTTGGGCGTATCCTGATTTATTTCCGTGCCCCGAAGCTGAAGAAGAGCTTGAGACAGATTTTCATTGGAAACGGGAGATTCAAATCGAATTTTGAGGCGGTAAGTCTTTTGCGCTTTTTCTCCCTTTAATTTTTCAACTTGGTTTTTGCTGCAAAACTTCAAGCCGTGAACTTCAATTTTTCCGGCAACCGACCGGTTGATTTCATATTCAAGAGCGGCCAAATCAAACTTTCTCTTTTTCGGGGACTTGGCTTCCAACACAAACGGACGTCCGGTCCCTAACATGAGCGCATCGATGTCTTCCCGACCGGCGCCATGAAAAACAACGTCATTCGCTTCCGCATAATCGGAAGACAGAAGAGAAAATCCGGCCAATTCACCCACCGATTCCGGATATTGTTTTCCGGTACCGCCACAGTGTTCACACCCGCGCCCGCCGCATTTTCGGCACGGCCATTTGGTTTGCGGAATTCCGCGCACCAATTTCAAATACCGTCCGTAAATGTAGACGGACCGGACATCCACCTCAACATCTTTTTTGGCAATGTCAAACGTAATCATGACATCCGGATTGGAAAAAGCGACTTCTTTTTGTGTCTTTTGAGAGATGACTTTTCCGATTTCGCGATTGAGCTCACTTTTGAGCTGCTCGGCGTAAGCGGTGGCGCATTGCTCCCATAAAATTTCTTCGTTTTCGGAAAGAAGACCGCTTAATTTAGTACCAACCAAAAATGTGGAATATTCAATACCGGAAAGCTTCGCGATGGCCATATCTGCCCAATCCTCCAGCTTTTTAAAAATATCACCGCACACCCAACATTTACCGGATTTTGAAAGGTCATTATTTGAAATTTCTGCCGCATCCAACGTTTTTTGGGCATGGGATTCGCAACACGCCAAATTTTCCAGAAGGGAGCTGTCTCCTGATTCTTGAAAAACCCGGCTGCCTTCCATCGCCAAAACCAACTTCACCGCTTTTCCACGTTCGTCGTTGGAAAGCCCCGTGGATAATTTTGCAAATTGCCGTCCTAAGCAGTGGTCGCAAATCGGCCCTTCCGCCAATATTTTTTGAGATATGTCAAATATGTCCGCCATTTTTTCGTCCCCTTGCATCCGGAATTTATTTTAATTGTTTGCAATTGTTTGAATTTATTTGAAATATTTAAATAAGTCGTCCCGTTTCATTTTATGAATTTCGTTCTTCAAAAGAGATGTGAGCGGGCGGATTTGTCCGTCGCGCGCGCAAACGGGCGCAAAGCAGCCGCATTCTTTCCAAGGTGAATCATACCCGAATTTTTCCGCAATCCGGTCAAGCATCGCATCGACCTCGTCGTCACGGACTTTGTCCATTTTATTGACCGCCACCACCGGGATGATATTTAATTCCAAGAGAAAAGCGTGAAGTTCCAAATCGATCGGAATTTCATCGCGTGCATCCCACCGCTCGACAATCTCCTCAAAAGCAGGGCCGTCGATGACCTGGACCGCGATTTTAATCCGGTCGGCATTGTCTTCGATGTAGCTGACAATTTTATTTTTCACGTCTTCCGCTTTTTCCGGTGTGACGCCGGACATAAATCCGAATCCCGGCATATCGGTGATGAGAAAATCATCATAATAAAGATGAATCGGCTTGAGTGTGACGCCCGGGCGTTTGCCGACCCGGACATTTTCGCCGGTCAATTTATTGAGAAGTGTCGATTTGCCGACGTTGGACCGCCCCGCAAAAATAACCTCAAAGGTCACAGCATTGTTTTTTTTCTCGATTCTTTCGACGGATTTCTTTTGTTCCCGGCTTTTCATTTTTGCCAGATTCTTTTTTCGTTTGACGTCGTGTTTTGTCCGTGGAGTTGTAATAACAGGTGGAGAAGACATAATGATTCCCGATTTTTGCCGCAAAGGCTTGATTGATAAAGAAAATGATGGAATGAAATGAACAAGGATAATTTGAAATGATCATTTGAAACATGATCATTTGAAACATGATCATTTGAAACATGATCATTTGAAACATGATCATTTGAAACATGATCATTTGAAACATGATCATTTGAAACATGAAATTGGAATAAATGATTTGAGATGATATTGCCATCTTCTATTTAAAGGGTGCAGACATTTATTATCTCATGGATCAAAAAGATTTTATAAATATTTTAGAAACGATTGCACCACCGGAACTTGCGGCTGATTTCGACGTTGGAAGAATCGGACTTGTCGTGGATTTACTGTATGAAAAAAACCGGCAAATCCAAAAGGTTGCCGTTTCTTTGGATGTAACGCCGGAAGTTTTGCAAAAAGCGGCGGAATTTCAAGCCGACCTTTTAATTTGCCACCACACGCCAATATTTCATCCGGTTACCCAAATCAACCGATCTCTTGCGGAGAAATTAAAAATAATTTTTGATCACAATATTTCAATTTACGCGATGCATACCAATTATGACCGGGCCTGCGGCGGCATTAATGATGTTTTAGCGGCTCGGCTTCATCTGGAAAATGTTGAAAAATGTGACGCTGGAATTATCGGAACCGTGCCGGTCCAATCCTCTGAGGACTTTGCGCGATTTGTTTCCGGCCAATTAAAGACTCCTTTAATTTATGCGGGCAGCAAAACAATCCGAAAAGTTTTCATTTGCGGTGGCAGTTGTTTTAACCGGGAGACTCTTAAAGCCGCCAAAGAAAACGGGGTTGACGCCTTTATTTCTTCCGAACTCAAACATAGTGACATCCTTCGGGAGCGCGGTGACATTACTTTAATTGACGCCGGTCATTACGCAACTGAAAATCCGGGAATGGAAGAGCTTCCCAAAAAGATTCAGGCATTCCTTGTTGAAAAGCTTGGCAATGCCGAAAAAATTGAAATTTTGTTTATTGACGATAACCCGGGAATTCAATCAATTCCTTAAAAAAAGCGATTCGAAAAACCATTTCAGGTGAAGAGAATGGTTTTTCGAATGCTTTTTCGTTCAAATATACATATTTACAGAGTTGTTGTTACCGATTCGTTTTTTAAGGGATGGCATATTATGGAATTTTATTTTAAAAAGTTGTTTTCATAATGAAAAACAAAATGAATTATTGAATTTCACATATGAAAGCACCTTTTTCAAAATGTCATATTTTTATTTAGGCCGCCTCCACCCAGAAAATCAAAGTTCCCTGCCGGCTTCCGGTGTCCACGTAATCCGAGGGCACTTTTAAAACAACATCGCAGGTCTCATTTGATCCTTTCAAAACAGCTTTTTCAAAGTCGGGCCAAAATTCATTATCAATCCAAATTCCATCTTTGTAGAGAGAATCGGAAGATGTTGTCACTTCGGCCGTGACAATGACATCACAGTTTCCATTGTTGGTAATGGTCATTTCTTGGGGATTGCTGGCTTGCCCGACGGATAACTCGCCAAAGTCAAGAGATTCCGGGGAAAAAGAAACAGAGAGGGACGGCAAAATTTTTGCAATCAGAGAAATGGTGTGATTTGCTTTTGTTCCATTGCCGGTCTCATTTCCTGTTTCGTTTCCCGTTTCATTGCCGGTCTCATTTCCGGTCTCATTTCCGGTTCCATTGCCGGTTCCGTTCACGTAAGATGAAAAGGGTTGAATGAGCGGGCTTTGGTCTTTGAATTTTGTCAGAATCGTGTGCGGCACATCTCCGATTCCGTTTCCGTCCGCATCGGCTCCCGTGTATTCGGCACCCCAATAATTTCCGGGGTTTCCGGTCCAGTTCGTGTTGTTGTAAGACAAGGTCATCGGGTTTAAGGAATTGAAATGAATAAGTGTTGGTGCCGTTCCGTAAATGTCAACATTTTTGCCGTTGGCGTGAATGTTGTTGAAAAAAACGGTGTTGTTCTCACCGGCATTGTAGAAGTAAATTCCTTTTTGGGAATTGCCGGAAATTGTGTTTTTCGTTATGGTCACATCATGTGTGTCCACCCGCCAGATTCGAATGGCTTCCCCCGTGTTATTTTGGATGACATTTCCGTCCACCTGCACGCCGCTGGAATTTTCAATGCAAATCACTCGGGATGTGTTTCCAGAACCGGAAAGCCCGACGATTGTATTGCCGATGAGCTTGGAATCATTGCCTTTGAGGTAAACCGCATTTGTAAATCCGCTCATGTTGCGAACAATATTGTTTTTAAAAGTGACGTTGTCTTTGAAAAGTTTAATGCCGTCCGCATGCGTCATGCTGTCAAAAATACAATTTTCAATGACTGCGCCGGTTGCATTGGTTTGCAAATTAATTCCATTGGAACCGTTAAAGACGGTGACATTTCGAAGAACGAACCCTTCTTTTTTGGGCAAAATCGAATAATTGCCCAAATCTAAAATCACTGATTCTTTGTTTTCACCGGTGATTGTAATGGATTTTCCCACGCTGATATTGGCGGTTGAACTGTACGTTCCGGCACAAATGAAAAGGGTATCGCCGTCAACAACACTTGAATTGGAAATGGCGTCTGTCAAATTTGAGAAATCGGGTGCATCTCCTCCGACTGTCCATGTTTTTGCAAAAGCGGTTCCGGTCAAAGCGAACAACACAAGAAAAGCCGCTAAAAGCACTTTTCCAAGAAGAATTTTGGATTGATTCATGATTTTCCTCCTTTAAATAATAAAAAATAACGCGGCTGTGGTGATCAGCCCAACCGCCGACAGCAAGAATAAGCCGGCTTTTTGCTGTAAGAGGGAAAATATTTTGATTGTTAAAAGAGGTTTCTTTTTTAGAAAAATCGATAGGTATATATGGAATATAATGTCAAAAAAATAAAAATACGAGCGATGGAAAAAATTTAAAAAATAGATTTATGTCAAAAAAGGACAGATTTTTCTGTCGGAAATTAAAGAAAAATTAAAAGAGAAAAGGGTGTTTAAACCCTTTTAACCGGGGGAACCGTGTATTTTTTATTATAAAAGGCATCGGTTGGATGGTAACACCTTAAAACGAGGAAAAAACCATCATTCGGAGCCGGCAGCCAATTTGTTTTGTACTTCGCCGGTTCATCGTGCTGAATATAGATTGTCACCCCGCCGTCAGAATCTTTTTCAAGCGTGTCCGGAATGTTGCCAACCTGATAACGTTGCAAATCATTGGGGACAAAATAACCGTCAAGCCCATACATGGTAAGACTATAGAACTGAGATGGGATCGGATTTTTGGCGGAGAAACGTAAAACATATTTGTACTTGCCCGTAAGTGGTTCATGATTTTCATCAATACGTGTCATCGGATAAAGAAGTTCGCTGGCAAGATCGCCCCAAACATGTTTCCACCCCACAGCTCCTTTAAAAAGCCAATTGTCTAAACTGGTCACATCGTAATCAAGATACCAAGTTCCGTTGGTCTGCAAAGGAGAAAGTGTTCTGGCTTTGTGTTCCAAAATAGATTGTCCGTCTAAAAGTGCTTTTGTTAAACCATCTATTACTGGTTGGGACAAGGAGGCGTAATCAAAACTTTTCCCCTGAACAATTCCAATATGAGAAAGCTGGCGAATGAATCCGAGTTCGTCTTCCTGAATGGAAATGAGTTGGATGGCTTCGCAAAGCACGTCATAAAAAAGAAGATTGAAAGGTGTTTTTGTATCTTTTCGAAGAACATCCGGAAATGAACTTTTTTGAAGGATTTTGTCAGATTTCCCCCAATCTTTTAAAGAAATGACCTTATATTGATTTTGCAATTCATGCACATGAGGAAGGTCATCTTTTCCAAAAACGGCAATATGCGGTGCCAAAAGCATATATCGGCTTCGGACATAGATTTTACGTAAATCTTTTGGCAAATCCCCTTTCCAGCCATAGGGAATCAAAATAACCGGTGCCGGATGGTCTCCATCATTCTTTTGGCTGATGGTGTCGGTGTCGCCGCGAATGCCCCAAATGGATGTGCGGAAATACCGTCCTTTATGGTCCGGATGAACAACAACAATCGGTCCGTCTTTTAAATCGGCGACAAAACAGGAGTAAAGGGTTTCACTGTTTGGGGTTTCCGTTGTTCTAAGTTCATGTGTACGCAAGCCCCTTGCATGGCCCCAAATATTAACACCATGCGCCTGGTCATCAGAAGGTAAAACAGGCATTCCTTTTGGCAATGGTGCTGTCATTCTTGAGAATACGATGGCCCCTTTCACAATTTGCATACCCCAAAGAACAGTTTGCAGCCCGAGGGAATAAGCATGCGTTTCCAAAGCTTGTTGTTCTGTCATTCTTTCAAAAGCTTCGTTCGTAGACAATAAAAATGATTTTTCTTGTGCGGGTTTGGACATACAATTCACCTAAAATTAATATTAGAAAGTTGTATACAATTATAACATAACAAATATAAAATTAACTGAATAAATAAAAAGACAAGAAGAAAGCAATAAAAACAGGAACAGAACACAAAAACAAGAAGCTAAGAGAAAAACAAAAAAATAATAAAACAAACAGCAAAACAAAATAACAAACAGTAAAACAAAATAACAAACAGTAAAACAAAATAACAAACAGCAAAACAAAATAACAAACAGCAAAACAAAATTAAATAAAAATGTCAACCGCAAATGAAAAATTATCAACTCTATCCGTGTTATTCCAACCGAGTAAGCCGCCCCGATTCAATCAGATGCGTTTCGCATCTGATTGAATCGGAGTGTTATATTTAAGAAGGGAATAATAGTTGGTGAATTATTCTATTTTATTTAAGTTGCTACAAACTGTTTCTAATTTTGCAATTGCTGCAAACAGTTTTTAATTTTGCAATTGCTGCAAACGGTTTCTAATTTTGCAATTGCTGCAAACAGTTTTTAATTTTGCAATTGCTGCAAACGGTTTCTAATTTTGCAATTGCTGCAAACTGTATTAATTTTTCAGCTGAACTACTTCGAAAATTATAATTCGTTTCTTTCTTTCTCAATATTTCCTTCCAGCTCCGGCCACTTGAGAACCTTTCCATCCGAATCCGTCAGCGGAAGCGGCGGATGGGATTTTTGTGTCAGCAAAGAAACGCCAAACATTGCGATTCCTGAAAAAATCCAGGGGACAAATGTGAAATAAACTTCCCAAACCGAATCATTCGGAACAATAACGATTGTACCGGATTGAATCGATAAATAGATGCAACCCAACATCGAAAATGAGATTCCGACAATCATCGACGCGATACCTCCCGGGATATTCGCTTTCTTCCAGAAAAGACCGCAAACGACCACCCAGAATAAACAGGCAAACAGAAGCGTGAACCCGAAAATCATCAAATCATACAGATTGACCGCCAAAAAACTGATTCCGATACAGAAAACGCCGATAACGACCACCAAAAATTTCGTCATTCGGATCGCCTTTTTGTCATTTAAAATGCTTTGCGTTGACTCATGGCTGCTCACCGACCCGGGAAACAGAACCGTTGAAATCACGGCGGCCGACGCGAAAATTGTGGAACTGGAAGTGGACATAATCGCCGCCATTAAAGAGCCGATAAAGATTGCCATCGGAAGCGGATGAAGCAATTTTTGAGCCAAAAGCGGAACCAACACTTCGGCATCGTTCGACAAAACGCCGATTTCGGCCGCCGAAAAAATACCCAGCTGCGCCATGACAATTCCCAAAAGCCCGATGAAAATCGGACCAAGCCCCGCAATCCAATAAAGAGCGGTCCCCGTCAAAAGCCCGCCACGCGCAGCGTTTTCATCCCGGGCACAAAGTACCCGCTGCGTAATGTCAAGGGAAGCAAGACTTCCAAGCCCCATGCCGCACCAAGCCGCAAGCCAAACCAAAAATCCGGTCAGCGTTTGGGTGATTCCGCTCGGATGATCGGGGTCAGAAGACGGGAAAAGCGTCCAAAAATCGTTGGGTGTATTGTCTTTGACGACTGAAAATCCGGCAACCAAATTGTCCAGATTTAACGTAAAATTCGGGTTTCCGCTGGCGCCGATGTAGCAGACCGCCGACGGAATTAAAACCATCAGTCCCAAAATAATAATGGCCGCCTGGATGTTGTCGGTCCAAATGACGGCCAACATGCCGCCCATATACGTATAGATAATGACAATCCCCCCCGCTAAAATCATGCTCAGCGCCGGAGACATCCCGATAAAAAGAGACAGCATTTTGCCGATTGCAACCATTTGCACCGCCGTCCAGGCAATCAAGGTCGGAACGGAAAGAATGGAGGCCACATATGCCCCACGCCTTCCGAACCGGATGCGGTACATTTCCCCCAACGTTCCGATTTTCATGCTCAAAAGAATCGGAACCATGAAAATCGCCATAATGATGAGCGTGATTCCGGAAGCCCACGGGTCCGCCACGGTCCCGAGATTGTAGGATGTGTAGGCCGCTCCCGCGCCACCCATCACAGTTCCGCCGCCCCAAAAGGTTGCAAAAATTGTGCCGCCGATGAGCAACGCACCGACATTTCGGTTGGCAATTAAATATCCTTTGGATGAAGACGTTCCGATTTTCTGAGTCAGAACGCCGACAACCAGCATCAATACAAGGTAAACCGCAATAACAATAACTTCAATACCAATTTCCATAATTATCCAGAAAGGAGTAATGTATTTTTAAAGGTGGCGTTCTATTTTTTCATAATGTGAAAATAAAACAACTTAAATGCAAAAAACCAAAAAAATGTACATTCTCAATTTTGAAACGGCTCCATTTGCAGATTTCTAGTTTTCATTCACTGCCACCGCGCGCGTTATGGCAACACTTTTTTAAAGAAGACTACAAAAACGAAGGATAAGTTCGGAGATCATTTTTCAGGTTACCGCATATTTTTTTAATATCAGAACCGTTGCCTTTGTTTATGGTTTGAGCATTGCTGCAATCTGTTACTCATAAAAATGAGAAAAAATAAAAAAAGGAGAAAAATAAAAAAAGGAGAAAAATAAAAAAATAAAAAAAGAAGGCATTTCCCCCTTCATTTTTTCTTTTTATTTTTGTTCAGGTTGTTCAGGAAATCTTCCAGCCGGTCCAATGCATCCTTAATGTCGTCCCGAGATGCGGCATAAGCGCATCTCATGTGACCGGTACCGGTTTCTCCGAAGATGTTTCCCGGAATCGTAATGACGTGTTTTTGCGCGAAGAATTGGTCGGCAAACTCTTCCGAGGTGAGTCCGGTCGAACGAATCGACGGGAACGAGTAAAACGCGCCTTTGGGCTCAAAACAATCCAGACCCAGACGGTTAAACCCGTCGACGATTAAAACGCGTCGCCGGTCGAATTCTCGAATCATGGAAAGCATCTCTTCCCGGCCATTCTTAAGCGCCTCAATGGCGCCGATTTGGGCGGTGACCGGTGCGCAAAGCATGCAATACTGATGAATCATCATCATGGCGGAAATAATTTCCGGCGGCGCAAGCGCATATCCGAGACGGAATCCTGTCATGGAATAGGATTTGGAAAATCCGTTGAGGAGAATCGTGCGCTCTTTCATTCCTTCAATTGCGGTAAATGGAACGTGGGTTCCTTCATAGGTCATGCATTCGTAAACCTCATCCGAAATCACAAACAAATCGTATTCGACAATGATGTCGGCAACCGCCTCGAAATCCTTGCGGGTCATAATGGCGCCGGTTGGGTTGTTAGGATAATTGAAAATAATCGCTTTTGTTTTCTTGGAGATTTTAGGCAAAATATCTTCGGGCGTCACCCGGAAATCATTTTCGCGTTTGGCGGAAACCGAAACCGGAATGCCGCCGGCCAAATGAATCAACGGAACGTAGGAAACGTAAGCCGGCTGAACAACAATGATTTCATCTCCCGGATTGATGAGGCAGCGAATCGCGATGTCGGCGGCTTCGCTGACGCCGGTCGTCACCAAAATTTCAGATTTTGGGTCGTAATAAATGCCGTAGTCTTTCTTGTACCGCTTGGAAATTTCTTCCCGAAGCTCCAAAAGACCGAAATTGGACGTGTAAGCTGTTTCTCCTTTTTCAATGGAATGGATGCACATTTCACGGATGTGCCACGGTGTTACGAAATCCGGCTCGCCAACTCCCAGGGAAATCACGTCTTCGATGCCTTCCGCAATGTCAAAATATTTTCGGATTCCAGACCGAGGGACTTTGTTCATGCTGTGTGTGATGAATTTTGAGTAATTCATTTTGGGAACCGGAGATGAGACAGACGGCTTTGGAATTGATTTTTTGACCGGCGGTTTTGGAATGGATGTTTTTGACGATGATGAAATCGATGATGAAACCGATGATGAAACCGATGACGATGTTTTTGGAACAGATGATTTGGATTGATTTTGTTTCATGAAAATCCCCTCAGAATGAAACATGGAGGCGCTTAAACTCTTCCGGCTCTTCCATAATGATTCCGTCCTCTTTATAGGTTTTGAGGATGAAATGGGTCGACGTATTTTGGACTTGCGCCATTGTCGCGATTTTGTCGGAGACGAAAAAAGCGACGTCTTTCATGGAACGTCCGCGAACCATGAATTCTAAGTCGTAATCTTCGCCGGACAAAAGCCTGAGCGAGCGTACTTCCGGAAATTTGCAAATCCGGTCCGCCAATTTTTGATAGCCGTGACCGCGTTCCAAGGAGACTTTGATTTGGACAAACGCGTAGACGTAGGGATTTTCAACAAGGTCCCAATCAATAATCGCTTTGTAGTACCGGATAATGCCCGCGTCTTCCAAAGATTGAATCATTTTTTTCACATCTTTTTGCGGAATCCGGGTCATTTCGGAAATGTCTTCCGGCGTTAATTTTGCATTTTGTTCAAGAAGTTCTAAGACGTCTTGCGTTTGTTTGTCCATAATCTCACCATATTTTTTTGTCATGATTGTTGCGCAATTGAAATATTTCAATGCGGTCGGGCAAAAATGATCTTCGTTTTTAATTAAAAATTATCCTATATAAATGAAACGAAATGAAAAATCTAAAGATTTTGAAAAAAATAATGGTCAAACTCATTCTAAAAAGAAAAGGATAAATGCAACTTAATAAAATACGAGGTACTGTAAAATAAATAACGAAGATATGAAAAGGTGAAAATAGGATTGAATCAAAACTCGGAGAGGCAAATAAGAACACGAGAATCAGAATAGAATGAATAGGGATTTTTGAAAAAACAGGAACAAGAAAATGAGGAGTGGAAACTAAAAACCAAAAAAAAGGATGAAGGGATTTTTTTTCATTCAGGAAAAATCCTTCACCCAATTCTATTTTTAAAATAATATTTAATCGATTTAATTTAAAGTTTGGAGGCGTTTGCCAACGCTTCCATGGCATTTAAATCGGCAAGCGGACCGTTCACGACAACCAACAAGTTGTCTTTCGCCCAGACGATGTCATAGCGAACCGGCGTGGATGCCGTCACCGGGCGTGTGATGAGTGTTGCGTTGTGGCCGTTGATTGTAATGGTTGAAACATTGCTTTGGTTGCCGTATTTGGCATTGTTGTCGTCAATCATTTCTTGGACGTAGCCTTGGGCTGCGGTTGCGTTCGCACATTCCATAACGGACAGGTAAGCGTTCGTTGGAGAACTGTTGTTCACGGAGTATTGGTAAACGCCTTGGTAGCCGACCAACGTGTCGTTTAAGCCGAATTCTTCACTGGTTGCGGTAATGTTTCCGGAAGCCATTAAAGTAAAGCCGGCCGGAAGCGGGTCGACAACAACAATGCTGGAATTGATGGGAGTTGTGTTGTTTGTTCCGTTGGTGCCATTGGTACCATTTGTGCCATTGGTACCGTTGTCGCCGCTGTCAACACAGCCTGCTGCGCCGACGGCAATAACGGCCACCAATAAAAGTAATAAGATGCTGAAAATGCTTTTTTTCATGATATCTCTCTTGAAATTGTTGATAAACAATTAACTTAAAACAATAAAACGAAAGAACCTCAAATTAAAATTAATTAAATTCAATTAAATCGATTTAATTAAAATTTAAGATTCACGACGCTTATTTTTATATATTTTACATATATTAATTTAATTGTTTAAATTGAATTCATTTTTAAGAATGAATATGGAATATATGGAATATTTGAATAAATTGATTAATTTTGATATTCTGAAAATAAATAAATCCGTTTTTATTTTTGTTTTTCTTAAATTATGAATTATTTCCTGACGAAATAAACGACCAGAAGCAATCCGACCGCCGCGATGAGCATTTCAAATCCGCCGGCTCCCGGGATATTTTCATATCCCAAAGAGGATGCCGACATTTGAGTGGCCATCGGAGCCGGGCTTGACAAAACCAAACTGTTTCTGTCGTTGGATTCCGAAAGGCTTTTCATATTTTTGAAATTATCTTTGGACATACCGTTTTCCACAGCCATCGCCGTTGCGATGAGTGCGAAAATCAATATTGTCGCAATGAAAAGACTTTTTGTGTTCATCCGTCAACCCTCTCCTGTTGCCCTTTTGGCAAAGCTTGATTCAAAGGCCTTTTTTGACACAAAATCATGTTTTTTAGTTTCTTGTGTCCTTCTTTTTCTTGATTTCAAGCGAAAAAACCAAGAAAAAAGCAAAAAGGTATTTGTGCAAAAATCCAATTGCCAAGCTTAATTAGTTGCAAACCACGATTTTCCCTATATTAAGTTTTGTGGTCAAAAAAATGAAAAATCGCTATTTGTTTCACTTCTAAACGATGAAAAAGTCGATAATTGACGAAAAGCCTGCAAAGAGAAAAAAAAGATGAGAAATAAGAAAAGGACAATGTTTTTTGAGAATTTTCCCAATTTACAATAACTTTTCAATTTTTCATTTATTTCATTTTTTAGAAAAGAAGTCATGAAAGCAAAAAATCAAAAATCAGAAGAAACAAAAATCAGAAGAAACAAAAAAACATGAAAAACAAAGTTAATCAAAAAAAACAATTCAAAAAAAGCAGTCAATAAATCGAAAAATAAAAAAAGAAAAGTAGAAAGGATTTTTGGAAAAATCCTTTCACTTCACTTTATGTTTAATGGTCGTTCAAATTAGTTCTTCTTCGAGTAGACGTTGAAGTAGTAGTATGCACCAGCACCGATGATGATGATCAACACGATTGCGCCGATGATCCACCACTTGTATTGGTCCCAGAAGGACGGAGTCGGCTCAGCCGGTGTGGTAGTGTTGTTGTCCTTCGGTGGTTCAGGTTGAGTGGTGTTGTTCTGCGGTGGTTCCGGGGTTGGCGGAACTGGTGTGGTTGTGTTGTTGTCCGGTGTCGGGCCACTTCCATCGACTTCCTTCACGACATAGAAGTAGAAGTTCTTCAATGTGTTCGGAGTGTCCTTTGAACCTGCCTTGTAGTACAAGTTGTTTGCAATCTTGGAGTCACTGTCTGCAGTGATTGAGATGTCTTTGTTTGAACTGAATTTCAAGGTGGGGAGGTTATCACCAGTGTTAGTGGCGATATCCTTGTAGGAGAATTTTCCATCGAAGTCAAGAGCACCAAATGAATCATCGGTGTCCAGTGCTTGAGCTGTTGCATAGTCCATGAGCCAGATACCTTTAATTTCAACAAGGCTGCTTTCTGTTCCTTGGAACACTTGGTTTACGTGAACTCTCAAAATTTGGACATTCTTTTCGCCAAGGAGTTCCGCATCATAAACCCATGTATCGTTGTTGTTTGTTTTCTCGGATGCATTGATGATTGAAGAGTCAACACTCTTTCCGTCTTTGAAGAATTCAAAGTAAACTTTGTCCCCGTTAACATCAATTTGGTTCGGAACAATTGTGTATCCGCTTCCAAGGTCAAGAGTTTGACCAGTGGACAACACATACTTATCATTGGAATCAAGAACAAGTTTGCTGATTTTTTCAACATCAACATTGGGATTTGCAACATCATTTGTTGCATTCATATTGAACGGAACATATGCTTCGCCAAAGAGACCAATCACGTAGTAGTTCATTTTTGCATCAGCAGATGTTTTCCAGTTGTATTCATACCCAACCGGTTTGGCCTGTGTGTAGTACAAGAGGTCGCCTTCAGCGATCTTATATGTTGTTGCAGTTGCGGCCGGAACCGGAGAACCAACAAGGTCAACCATTAAGAATTCAGTGTATGCATTTGCATCAACATTGTAGTAGAATGCTGCAAAGTTTAAGTAATCGTATTGGAGAGCTGCACCAGTAAGATCAGTTGCCAATGCTGGAACAGTTGCTTTGTATGTCTTTAAAGTTGTTTGATCATCATCAGCGTACGGAGTAACTGTACTTCTGACTTCATACTTTCCTGGTGTCGTGTAAGATTTCAAGAAGTAGAATTTGTCGAGGTTAGCTGCGCCAGTAAAGTTCTTTTGAGTTTCGAGGAGAATACCCTTTCCGAGGTCGGTAGACATATCATCAGTCAAAGCAATACCTTTTGCTTCGTACACAAGTTCAGTTTTACCGATGGAGGAAGCTTCGAATTTTCCGTAGTCGGTTTCACTGTCAACTTCAATTGCATTTGCAACGTCGATGAGCCAGATACCTTTAATTTCAACAAGGCTGCTTGATGTTCCTTGGAACACTTGGTTCACGTGAACCCTTAAGTATTCAGCATTGCTCACACCAAGAATAGTTTTGTTGAGGAACCAGGTGTCATTGTTGTTGGTTTTGTCAGATGCATTAATAATACCTGTGTCAATTTCTTTTCCGTCTTTGAGAAGGGAGAAGTAAGCTTTGTCACCGTTGACATCGATTTGGTTTGCAACCATTGTGTAGCCATTGCCGAGGTCAAGGGATTGACCAGTAGATAATGTGTACTTGTCATTTGAATCAATAACGAGTTTTGCAATCTTGTCAGCATCACCAAGGTCAGTGTCGTCGATCATGCTGGAGTTGTTACTGATTGCAACATACGGCTCAGCGAAAAATCCAATGACGGAATATCCCAGGTTGTTGGCACCGCTCTTCCAAGTGTATTCGTATTCAACAAATTGAGGAGCAGTTGTGTATTTAATATCCACTTTAACAGCAGTACCATTTTGTTTAATAAGAAGGTTTTCTGTAAAGCGGTTGTTGTTAAGGTCATAGTAGAAACCAGCCCATGTCATGGCATCAAGTTTCCAAGCATTGGTACCAGCAGCACCATCGTCATAGTTAAAAGTTTTTGCATCGCCAGCGAATTTAATAATTGAGCTTCTGATATCGACGGAGGTTGCCGCAGATGCGGTTCCGGCGAGAACGAGAAGGACAATTAACGCAACGATTAAGTGTTTCATTTGCATGTATTTTCCTCCATAATTGTTATGGTAAGCACCGGAACGAGGTGTTTTTCGCATATGTGAAAAACATTTATCGGCCATTGAGCAACGCCCAACGCCCGACACTCCACGGTACCCGAGCTTATACAGATGGTAGAACTGATGAAAGAGGTATTAAACTTTTGCGGTCATTTATATAGAAAAGGGAGGAGAATTACACTTTAAAACGATTGTCAAGTCGATAATCGACGACAGACCTTTTAACGCTGAAAGACTCCGATTTTGGCATAGATTTGACCGAAAGAGTTGGATTTTAATTATGGATGTGTTTATTGATTGCGAATTTTGGATTGGATTTTGACCAAAATTTGAAATTTATCGAATTTTATTGAAGAAATGTCGACAATTTATTTATGACTTTGGATTTTTCGGGGTTTTTGATTTTTTTTGTGGTTTTGTCGAAAAAATATTTTTTTGAGAAATTAGAAGAAAAAAGATAACAGAACATAATAACATAATAACATAGATAACATAATAAAATGATGAGAAGATGTAATTAAACAAAATGATGAGAAAGAAAAAAGATTTGAATCCGGCAATTTGTTTGTGACTCCGCAACACCGGTAAGTGGAGAACATTTGGACCCGGCAACTTATTTTTGACTCCGCAATACCGGTAAGCGAAAGAACATGTGAGTAAAATGTGAGTAAAAGTGAGCAAAAACCAAAAAACCAAGCATATAGATTTTTTAGTTTTTGCTGCAAATCAAATTACTTTACATACAATATAAATATTTAATTACATTTCTTAGAATATAATATAATTGAGAGAAATATAAATTAATAGATTCAGTTATTCGGAAATTCCGAACAACTTATCCGGATAACGAAAATTGTAATATAAAAATAGATCTAATTATTTTAAAAAACATCATTCTAAAATTTCATCCGGTTCGTCTGAATGTATTTTTGTCACAATCACTTTGTCGATTCGGGCCAAATCCATGTCCACAACTTCCACTTCAAAATCGAGCCACTCGAATTTATCGCCGGCATGCGGCATTTTCCCAAGTTTATCGAGAATAAAACCACTCAGCGTATTGTAAGGGAAATCATTGTAATAATCTTGAAGGTCAAAGTAATCCAAAAATTCATAAAACGGATACTGGCCGTCGACAATCCAGGAGACCGGGTCGCGCTGAATGATTTCAAAGTCATCCGGAGACGGCCCGGCGGTCACGTCGCCGACAAGCGCCTCAAAAATATCGTTGAGCGTCACAATTCCCTGAATACTTCCGAATTCGTCGGTGATAAGCGCGTACTGGATTTTTTGGTCCTTAAAATTATCAAGAACGGACAGGATGGTTAAATTTTCGGGCAAAAAGTGTGCTTCCATTATCGCGTCTGCCAACACGAAATCCGGATTTTTGATCTTGCCGACCAAATCCTTGAGAAGGACGACGCCGACGACATTTTCAAGCGATTTGTCAGCCACCGGATACACCGTGTACGGTTTTTTCCGGATAATGTCAAACAATTGACTCGGCGTCGTTGAAACGTCCACCCAGGTAATATCATTCTTGTGCGTGATCAGCGAACTGATCTTCCGGTCATTAAGACTAAAAACACGCTCGACAAGGTCTTGTTCGGTTTCGTCGATCGCGCCGCCTTCAAAACCTTCCTGAAGAGCGGCTTTCACATCTTCTTCCGTCGCTTTTTGATCAGACGGCCGGACGCGAAGAATTCGAAGAATAAAATTTGAGGAGGCGGAAAGCAATACGACAAAAGGCGCCATGATTTTGGACAACACATTCATCGGCGCCGCGATTTTTGAGGAGATTTTTTCCGGACTGGAGAGACCGATTCTTTTGGGAACCAATTCTCCAAGAACCAACGTAAAGTAGGTAATCAAAACAACGATGAAAAGCGATGACAACGGCCCGGCGTAAGGCGCAAGCAGCGGAATTTGAGCAAAATAAATTTCAAGCTCGGCGGAAATGGTCTCACCGCTGTAAAGACCGGCAAAAATGCCGACAAATGTAATTCCGATTTGGACGGTGGACAAAAACCGGTCCGGATTCCCGGACAAAAACAGAGCCTTTTTCGCGCCGGAATTGCCTTTTTTGGCTTCCGCCTCAAGGCGGGACTTGCGTGCAGATACGATGGAAATTTCCGACATCGCCAAAAAACCATTGATCAAAATCAAAATGAAAATAATAAAAATCTCAAGCCACATATCGAATTAAACCCCAAAACCCCACAATCAACAAAGAACTATTTTTATAAAATATGAATTAATAGAATTATAAGAACGAATAAATTGCAATTTAGCAAAGGGAATTAGGATTGAATCCGTTAAATACTTTATTGAAAAAAAATTCCTCCGCTTCGCTTCGGAATTTTTCAAAGGGCAGGAAGGATTTTCCAAGTTTTGCTTTGCGAATGACCCCATAGTTGCGAAAAAATTGAAAATGACTCCCAACTATTCGATCCAAGCAATCCCTTTCCGATTCAATCCGACGCGAAAACACGTCGGATTGAATCGAATTGTTATATATAATGGATATGTTGCGGAATGTGTTGCGGAAATGCATGCTGCCTACTGAAAAAAATAAGAAGAGTGTGGTAACGCTCAATCTGTAAAATTATAAAAGAAGAGCAACTTTAACGCATATCAAAAACCACCCCATAGGCTTTGAAAAAATTAAAAAATTGGATGCCATAACGCGCGCGGCACCGTACCAAAAATAAAAAATGAAAACAAAAATGAGAATGAAGAAGAGAATGAGAAAAATAGAGAGTTAACATTCAGAAATAAATTTCCAAATTTGCCATAATACCAAAAAATAGTCCAATTTTTTAAAAACATAAAAAGAATTATAAACTCAAAAACGCTTTTAGAATTATGACTGAAAATTCGATTGAAAAAACATCCGCTTCCGCCGAAATCACCGGACTTGAACTCAGTCCTCGAAAAGCCGCCTGCCTGAAATATTTGCTCAGCCGGGACGAAGCCGTCCGCACAACGGAAATTGCTGAAAATTTCGATGTGGAGCCATCCACCATTACCAAACTGATCGGGGAACTGGCCGAAGAGGATTATGTAGATCATATTCCATACCGAGGCGTTCGCTTGACCGCGAAAGGAAAAGTTTACGCGGAATTTTGTCAAAAACGCCACCAAATACTCAGCCTCGTCTTTTCCCACTACGGCCTCAATCCCAATGCCGCTTGCGAAGAAGTGTCCCGAATTGAAAACAATGTCTCAAAAACAGCAATTGATACGATTTGCGCATCCATGGGACACCCAACCACCTCTTTTTGCACAACGCCCGGCGAAGACAAACAAATCAAACACCGATCTTGCTTAGACGAATGCAAACTTCACGCCCATCATTAAAAAACCATCCATTGACAACGAATTTAAAATTTAGCCATATACCAAAAAATTTAACTTCCCCCTAAAATTTAAAATAATAAAAAAACAATAAAAAAAGAAAATATAAGGAAAAAGGAAAATATGAAAAATCAATTGATTGCCGGTTTTTTAGTCATTTTTTTAGTGTTGGCGGCCGCGTCCGGCTGCATCGGCCCGTCCGAAGACGAACATGAATATGAGGGAGAGTCCGGTCATGATCATGAAAATTCAGCCGCCTACACCGCGCTTAATGATTCAGCCTTAAAACAGATCCATTCCGGAGAAAAAATATTGGTCGCCGTCAGCGTTGTTCCGCAAGCCGAATTTGTCGAAAAAATCGGTGGCGACAAAGTGATTGCCATTTCCATGATTCCGCAAGGCGCCGCCCATCACTACGATCCATCCCCGCGTCAAATTAAAGATTTATCAAGCGCCGCCTTGTATGTTCAGCTCGGATCCGGAGAAATATTTGAAACGATGCACATGGATGCGTTTGGCCAATTGAACCCGGCAATGAAAATCATTAATTCATCCACCGGAATTGCGCTCATTGTTAGCGGAAACACCACCGACCCGCACGTCTGGACTTCCCCAAAAAACGCACAAATCATGGTAAAAAACATCTGTGACGGGCTTGTTGAATTTGACCCGGCCAATGCAACTTATTACGAACAAAACCGAGATAGCTATCTGAGAGAGCTGGAAACGCTGGATGTGGAAATTACCGATGAACTGTCCAGTCTTTCCAACCTTAATTTCATGGTATATCATCCCGCATGGAGTTACTTTGCACGAGATTACAACCTGAATCAAATCGCTGCCGAAATTGACGGAAAAGAGCCGACTCCAAAAACCCTATCGGCCTTCATGGACATGGCTGAAGAAAACAACATCACAGTCATTTTCGTCCAAGAACAAGTCAGCACGACCGGCGCGAAAGCCATTGCGGACAGCGTCGGCGCAAAAGTATTTGTGATCAATCCACTGGCCAAAGATTATGTCAACAACACCCGGCACGTTTCCGAATTGTTGGCTGAAAATTTGCAATGAAAAAATAAAAAATAAAAGTCGAGAATCCATATGCATTCCCTTAAATTAAATGATGAAACGCCAGCTGTTGCCGCCGGAAGCGTTCCGATTCTGGAGGTCAAAAACCTGTGGGTCCGATACGGAGTGCAAACCGTTTTGGAAGATGTTTCCATAACAATCGGCAGCCCCGGAGAAATTCTCGGAATTATCGGCCCCAACGGCGGCGGGAAAACCACTTTTTTAAAAGCGGTTTTGGGGCTCGTTTCCCCCTCCAAAGGAAGTGTTTTGGTTTTTGGGGACACACCGGAAAAAGCTCGAAAATACATAGGATACGTCCCCCAATACAGCAAATTTGACTATGAATTCCCCATCAGTGTGATGGAAGTCGTTTTAATGGGACGGCTCAAACATGCCGGACTCATCCGCCGCTATTCCAAAGAAGACAAAAAGGCCGCCGAAGATGCTTTGGCGGTGGTCGGCATGTCCGACTACAAAAACAAACAAATCGGAGAGATTTCCGGCGGCCAACGCCAGCGTGTTTTTATCGCGCGGGCTTTGGCGAACCGTCCGAAATTCCTCTTAATGGACGAGCCCAACACCGGTTTGGATACGTTTATGCAGGAAGAGTTGTACAAAATATTGGAAGAGCTCAAAAAGGAAATGGCAATCATCGTTATCAGTCATGATATCGGCGCCGTCTCTGCCCATATGGACAAAATCGCTTGCCTCAACAAAAAGCTCTTTTTTCATGACAGTAAAGAAATGTCAAAAGACGACTTTGCCGCCGCTTACGGCTGTTCCATCGACCTTGTGGCACACGGCGTTCCGCACCGCGTTTTTGACAGCCATGCCTACACGCACGGCAGCCACACTCATTCGGAATGCGGATGTGCGGCACCGGTTCAGCTGAGAAAATCGGATGGAAAAAAAGAACAAGATAAAAATATAAATTTGCAAGACAAAAACACACCGCAACAAGACAAAAATATACAGCGGCAAGACAAGAAGAAGCCGGAGGAAAAATAATGTTTGAGATTTTCGGCTACGAATTCATGCAGCGCGCAATCGTCGCCACCCTTTTAACGTCGCTTGCGTGCGGTGTCATCGGAGTGTATATCGTCACCAAAAGAATCGTATTTATTGCCGGCGGTATTTCCCACTCTTGTTTTGGCGGCCTGGGTCTGAGTTTTTATCTCGGTTTAAATCCGCTTATCGGGCTTTTGCCATTTAGCATCGCGTCCGCCGTCACCCTTGGAATTCTCAGCAAAAAAACACGGGTTTCAGAAGACACCGCCATTGGAATTATGTGGTCTCTCGGCGTCGCCATCGGCATTATTTTAATTTATCTGACGCCCGGATATGCTCCCGATTTGATGACGTATTTGTTTGGAAACATTCTAACAGTCCCCGCGTCCGATATTGGGCTGATGATCGGCATCGACCTAACAATCCTTCTGATTGTGATTTTATTTTACAAAGAATTCTTAGCCATGTGTTTTGACGAAGAATTTACAAAAGTCGCAGGCGTTGCCGCCGATGCTTTGTATTTGATCCTCTTGGCGCTCATCGCGTTGACCGTGGTTGCCATGATTAAAGTCGTCGGTATCATCCTGATCATCGCCATGCTGTCCATTCCGGCTTCAATCAGTCGGAAATTTTCGCACAACATGAAAACGATGATGGTTTATTCAAGCGTTATCGGCGCCATCCTCAGTTTTGCCGGACTTTACCTGTCTTATGAATTTGATTTGCCGTCGGGCGCCGTTATCATATTGGTGATGGGAACCGTATATCTGATTGTCGCAGGCGTTGCCTATCTCCGGCAAAAGATGAATCAAAAAAAGTTTGCGGCCGACTTTTAACATAAAAAAAAAAAAATAAACGTAAAACATGAAATGAAAAACTTAAAAAAACGGCCCCCATTTTTTAAAAAATCTTTAAAAAAATGGTCGCCATAACGCGCGCGAGATGCCGCCCGCAAAAAAGAAAAAAAGAAAAGGAAAATAAAAAAACAAAAAAAGGTTAGAGATAACCTTTTTTATGCATCAGTTCCGCGTTTAATACGCTGGCGCCGGCAGCCCCGCGAATTGTGTTGTGTCCAAGCGCCATGTAGCGGACTCCGCCGACGCCTTCCCGGATTCTTCCAACCGAGACACTCATGCCTTTTCCCATGTCCCGGTCAAGACGAGGTTGTGGGCGGTCTTTTTCATCCCGAACAATAATCGGATACTTGGGTTCGGTCGGCAAGTGGGAAAGTCCCGGATCAAATTTCAAGAAAGCTTCCTTGACCGCGTCCGGCTTCGGATTAGATTTTAAGCCGGCCCAAATCGCTTCAGTGTGACCGTCGATGACCGGTACCCGGTTACAAGACGCGCTGACTTTGAAATCCGTGTTGTTGACCACTTTTTTGCCGTCGAATTTTCCGAAAATTTTTAAGCTTTCCGTCTCAATCTTTTCTTCTTCGCCGCCGATGAACGGAACCACGTTGTCATAAATGGACATGGCGTAAATTCCGTTGTAGCCGGCGCCGGAAATGGCTTGCATGGTCGCGACTTGAACCGATTGAAGCCCGAATTGGAGAAGTGGTTTGAGTGTAACCGACATCATAATGGTTGAACAATTCGGGTTGGTAATAATGCAGCCGTCCCATTTGCGGTTTTTCTTTTGAACATCAATCAATCCGAGATGTTCGGGATTGACTTCCGGAATGACGAGCGGAATGTCCTCTTCCATTCTAAAAGAGGAAGCATTGCTGGCAACGACAAAACCTTCTTTGGCAAAAGCCGGCTCAATTGTCAGCGCCAAATCGGCGGGAAGGGCCGAAAAAACAATGTCTGCGTCAATATTTTTGGGATCGATCGGAACAACTTCAATGCCGGCAACACTGTCCGGAATTTCCGTCCCGACTTTCCAGTCCGCCACATCGGCATACATTTTTCCGGCACTTCTTTCGGACGCGGCCAGCGCTGAAATCTCAAACCACGGATGATTGTTCAAAACCTGAATGAAACGCTGTCCGACGTTGCCGGTTGCACCTAAAATTCCCACTTTTATTTTTGCCATAATCAAAACCTCAAAAAGTTAAACCCTCAAAAGTTTAAATCCGTTAAACCCTCAAAAAAGGTATTGCTAATTAAAAATAATGGATAATATAACGGTTTCGCTGATATGAAAAATAATAGGGAAGAGAAAGAAAAAAAGGAAGAGGTAGAGGAATTGAAATGTTTTGACAACATCAAATTTTAACAAAATTTGACAACTCAGACAGTTGACAGTGGACAGTGGACAATGGTCAGCGGACAATGGACAGTTGACAGCGGACAATGGACAGCGGACAATGGACAATATTTGAAACTGTCCAAACAATAAATTTGAAAAACGATTCAAACATAAAATTGAAATTCCAAACAATAAAATTTGGAAACATATTAATTAAATATTAATCGAAACAATAGTATTAAAAACAATACAAATATAAATATAAAAATAAGATTCAATAAAAAACCATGAAAAACGAAGCAGGCTGTAATTTATTTTTCCGTATTTTTTAAGAAGTCTTTGACCCGTTGTATTTTTAAAATGGATTCTTGAGAATTATTGTAAACGATTTCCTCGTAATGTTCAAAGATATATTCCAGTGTGACTTTCAAAGAATAAACATGCATTGGGCGACCTTTTCTATTGACTTTGACCAAACGTCCGGAAATCCAACCGTTGGATTTCATGTAACAAAGTGCCAAGCTGATTTCAGGCTGACGCAGCCCGGTTCCGATTTCAATTTCCCGTGAAGACGCTTCTTCCACATTAAGGAGATAAGTCAATGTCAATGCGACATTTTTTTGAATTCCCAGATTCTTTAAATGATTCGCAAATAACAAGTCATCCTCATCCAATACTTTTATTTCATAATCTTTCAAAAAAACACCTGCCATTTTATAAATTCTAAATTGATTTTGAATTGAGTTCTTTTTAATTTCTAATAACACATATCGATTTTAAGTCCGGTTATTTTTAATAATTTTTAATTATTTTGAATTATTTTTAATTATTTTTAATAATTTTTAATTATTTTTAATTATTTTTAGATATATTCAAAAAATTATAATAATGAATTATATTTATTACATCATTATTATAATTATAATAAAATAAAGTCGTCCAATTTATTTATATTTAGCCTTAAAAAGACGAGCAAAAATAAAAAATAAATTTTTGCAGTTGCCTATCCAACCAGATTATTCAAATTATATTTAAACTATTCGAAATTATAAGAATAGTAAAATATAAGTAAATAAAAGCAACCAAAAAATAAAAAAACAGAAAAACCAAGATAAGAAGAAATATTTCGATTTGGATTTGATAAATTTATTTGACCTTTTTATTTCTAAAAATTAAGACAAAAATAAAAAAATGAAAGATTTAGAAAAATCCTTGAAAATAATTAAAAAATAAAAATCAGAAAAATAAAAAATTGAAAAATTGAAATAATAAAAAATCAGAAATAATAAAAAATCCCACATTCAATGGAGAAGTGCATAATCTCCGAAAAAATAATGTGGGTGCTTAACTTATCTAATTCTTGCACAAAAAGAAGAGGAAAGCACCCATGATGCAAAACACATTGAAAGATAAAAAATATTCGCACCTAGAATTAGAACAACGAATAGACATTGGAATGTACAAATCATAGAAATGTACTCAAACTCAGATTGCAACCGTGATTGGCTGTTCACAATCAACTGTTTCCCGGGAATTAAAGCGGAATCAACCACCACATAATGATGTGTGCTATAATCCTCTCCAAGCACATAAAAGAAGCGAAAAACGAAAGTATGATGCTGCAAAGAAGGAAATATTGAAGGATAGATATATTCGCCGGTACGTTCATGAAAAATTGAAAAACCGATGGACGCCGGAACAAATTGCTAAAAGAATATCCATGGATTATCCAAATCTCAAGACCAATTATGAATCAATTTATCGATACATCTATTCTGTCGGGAAAGAATTAATTCAGTATCTGCCAAGACATCATCGAATCAGAAGGAAAAGAGGAAAGGAATCAAAAAAGCATGAAGGAAAGATATCAAACAGAGTTTCAATTGAGGATAGACCCGAGTTTGTAAATCTCAGAATCAGAGTGGGCGATTTTGAAATTGACACTTTGGGGTCACAAAAATCTAAATCATGCCTTCAGGTAATTGTGGATCGGGTTACGCGATATACCTGGATTAATTTGTTGAATGATAAATCTGCTCATGAAATGATGGAAAAGGCGATTGCTACTTTAAAACAACTGGATCCGGCATTCAGAAAAACAATCACTTTCGATAATGGGACAGAGAATGCTGCTCATATGAGATTGAAGGATGAGTTGGATATTGATACTTATTTCTGTCATACCTATTCCAGTTGGGAAAAAGGAACGGTGGAAAACACGATCGGGATAATTAGAAGAATATTCCCTAAAAGTACAAATTTTTCATTGATTTCAATAAAACAAGTGAAAGAATTAGAAGAGTGGCTGAATAACAGGCCAAGAAAGTGTTTAAATTTCATGACTCCTTTGGAAGTCATGAAATTATGCACTTCTTGATTGAAGATAAGAATTGAAAAATATGATAAATTATTAATTCATTTCTTTTCCGGAAACGGCCTGACCTTGAATTTCCGCCAAAAGTCCTTCATCTTTTCGTTTAAAGAAAATTTTACGTTGATAATAACTCAGCGGATGTTTGATTTGTTCACAGGTTTTGTCTTTTTTGGCACAGTTCCCATATGTCATCATGGTGGCACATGCCGGTGTTTTGTATTCATTGTGGGCAATATGCTCCACCTGATAGCGTGTTTTTTCTTCGCTAAAGTCCGGTGAAATGTTAAACAGATTGACAATGTCATCCGACGTCATTCCGATGTTGAGCAAAAACGACACCAGCGCAAAACGCATAGAATGCGCCAAGTTAACACCGGATTTCACATCTGAAATCGATTTGCTGATACATGGTGGAAATAAAGCAAAATCAACTTCACCAAAATCCGTATCGCCCATATCTTTTCGTTTCGACTCATAGAGAACTTTAAGCTCCGAAACGTAACTGTTGCATTGTGCTGAAATTTCTTCGGGAATGTTTGGAACCGGCAGCGAATGTTCAATTTTTTTTCGAACCGCTTCCTGCAAAAGCCGCGCAAATTCATCCCGAGATACCTCCGCAAATCCATTCACCAAATGCCGGTTGACCAATTTCCAGGACAGATCCCGCATCGATAAAGAATAGCGAATGTAGTCAGAAAAATAAATGTGAACATGAGCCCCGTCATCGTTGGCCAAAATATCAAAGTCTCCGCCAACTTCTAATAATATTTCAGGAGACTTGTCCGTCCATTTTTTTAAAATCGAATAAGCGGCTTTCGCTTCAGAAAGCGCATATTTTCGAATGAGTGCCGGTTCATTCACGCAAGAAACCAAGATGCGGGCATAAGGATAAGATAAAAGTTCGGAAAGCATTTCCCCGTCCGACCCAAAAGACGGCTTGGAAATTTCACCGTCAATGGACTCCGCCACCCGTTCAAAACCCCGGCGGCGTGCCGACTCAAAAGCCCGGGCTGTCATTAAAGAATCCAGAGAAAAATCCAATCCTTCGACATAATCAGACGCTTCGGTCAAAAACGGTAAAAGAGCAAGGTCTTGCGGAGACATACCTGTCTTTCATTGGGTTTGGAATTATATAAAAGATGAGGTTCTTTTTCAAAAAAAGAAAATGAAAAAATAAAAAAAAGATGGAGAAAAAAATGAAAAAATAAAAAAAAGATGGAGAAAAAAATGAAAAAATAAAAAAAAGATGGAGAAAAAAATGAAAAAAATGCTTGATTTAAAATCAAGCATTTGTGACTCCGTCTTTGGTCACCGCGATAACCGCTTCGCCTTCCGGCAGGTTGGGCGAGTCGATCAATTTAACAATTCTTTTGTCACCTTTGGATTTTCGGATGTACAGCCTAAATGTCGCCGTGTGTCCCAAAATATGCCCGCCGATGGGTTTTGTCGGGTCCCCGAAAAACACATCCGGCTTGGACATCACTTGGTTGGTGACCAAAACAACCGCGTTGTTTAAGTTCGCGAACCGCTGGAGGCCATGCAAATGTTTGTTTAATTTTTGTTGGCGGTCGGCAAGGGTTCCGCGGCCGATGTATTCCGCACGGAAGTGTGCGGTGAGGGAATCAACAATTAAAAGCTTTACCGGGCGCCCGGAATCTTTCAGTTCGTTTGCTAAATCAAGTGCAGAATCCACAAGCAATATTTGGTGATTGGAATTGTACGCGCGTGCCACGTGAATGTTTCGAAGAACCTCATCAGCGTCCAATTCAAGACCGAGTTCGGAAGCGCGGCCTTCAACCATTTGCTTAATCCGGTCCGGACGGAAAGTGTTTTCCGTGTCAATAATAATGACGGAGCCGTCAAGGCCCCCATATTCTTCCGGCAATTGGACATTGACCGCCAATTGGTGCGCAACCTGTGTCTTTCCGGACCCGAATTCACCGTAAATTTCCGTAATGGATTGACTTTCAATTCCACCGCCCATCATTTCATCAAATTCAGAACATCCGGTTTTGATTTTCCCGATGTGAAGGCGCCGCTCAAAAACCATATCGCCGGTTTCAAACCCGCCGATATCCGCCGCCGGTCTTGCTGCCGCAATAATTTTTGCGGCCGTCGCTTCGCCGATATCTGCGGAAGTCCCAAGTTCCGCCGGAGACGCGACCGCTATGGATTCAATGGTTGCAAATCCCGCTTCTTTTAATTTTTCCGCTGTTGCCGGGCCGACGCCGGGAAGGTCTTCTAAAAGCATTTCCGCCATAATTTAAATCTCCTTTTATTGATGCACAATTTTTATTCGTAATTTAATAAACCAACTAAATAATTCAAGTCAATTTTCACCGGGTGCATGAATTACCCCCACATAGGTGGACACGTTATAAATAACTAAAGTGAGCGAAGTGAAAGTAATTCAGTCCGCCGGCAAAGAGCAGACAAGCCGCCCCCTATTTTTAGCTTTTTTAATAATTTTGATTTGAATTTATATCTATATTATTTTAAAATCGGCAATAATATTGAAAAATATTGAAGAAATATGAAATTGAGAAATATAAAGAAATATGAGAAAAATCAAAAGCAAAAGATTATTAATTATCCGCCCTGTTTTTCGTACATGGTAAAAGTTGTTTTGGGCGGAACTTTTGAGTATCTGCACGCCGGCCATTCCCGATTAATTGAGCGGGCTTTTCTGATTTTAAAAGAATCCGGCGGCGGCTTCGTCCATATCGGACTCACCTCTGATGAAATGACCCAAAAAAAAAGTCATGCCGTTTCGGATTACGAAACCCGGAAAAAGGAAATTGAAAAACAAGCAAATCACCTGATTCAAAAATACGGACTTTTGGGAGACTGCTTCTTGATTACGAAATTAAATGATCCGATTGGTCCGGCCGCTTCCGAAGATTTCGATTTTATTGTCATATCTCCCGAAACCCGAAGCGGTGCCGAAAAAATTAATCAAATCCGAAAAGAAAACGGACGGTCCGAAATTCAAATTTGCGAAGTGGATTTTGTGATGGCGCAGGACAACATTCCGATTTCATCCACCCGGATTTACAAAGGAGAAATCGATAAGTATGGGCGGATTCAAAGGCAATTAAATCAACATAACAATCCAAGTAAAAATCAAAATAAAAAGACGGAGAAATGAGAATGGGACGAAAATTTTCAGAACAAGACCAACGCATTTTTAAGAAGCTTGCTCCCGAAACGGGAGGAAGCGTGGATTCCGGCGCCGGCCATGATTTTCCGTTCATTCTCCGCCCGATTTCCCACCGTTTCGCACAAGACGCGGATGATTTTCGAGAACGGTTGTATCTTTTGGACCCGGAGGAAGTAAACTATTTGGCGGATATGGTTCTTGCGGACAAAGAAGAAGTGATGAGTTTGGATGACGATGACCGGGACAGTTTTTTGCAGCTGGTCGCCGATAAAGTGTCTCCTGAAAAAAGAAAAGAAATTGTCCGCCATTTGGGAATTGTCGGATAAATCGGAGGAAAAAAGATGACTGTCTCTCATGCGAAAAGACAAAATAAATTGCTTTTTGGAACCGCCGGCGTTCCGATCAGTTCGCCCAAGCCGGATACGCTGTCCGGAATCAAACAAGTTCGGGCACTCGGGCTGGATTGCATGGAACTTGAATTTGTCCACGGCGTTCGGATGAATGACAAAACCGCGGCCGATGTGCAAGCCGCCGCCAAAGAACACAATATTGCGCTGAGCGTTCATGGTCCGTACTACATTAATTTAAACGCGGCGGAAGAAGAGAAATTGGTGGCCAGTGTGAAGCGAATTTATGATTCTGCCCGCGTCGGGAATTTGTGTTCGGCGCAAAATATTGTTTTTCATCCCGCTTTTTACTTAAAAGACGATCAGAAAACCGTCTACGACCGGGTTTTTCAGCGAATGACGGATTTAAAAAATACGCTTGCCGACGAAGGAATTCCGGCAATATTAAGACCGGAAACAACCGGAAAAGCCACGCAATTTGGAGATGTGGATGAATTGCTGTCTCTGTCGGCGGAAATCGATGGTGTTTTGCCGTGCTTTGATTTTTCACACATTCATGCCCGGGATGGAAAACATAATACTTATGCGGAATTTTTTCAAATTTTTGAAAAAATCGAGAACCGGTTGGGAAAGGAAGGACTTTTAACAATGCATTGCCACATTTCCGGAATTGAGTATTCGGCCAAAGGAGAGAGAAATCATCTCTTTTTGGATGAATCGGACATGAATTACAAGGACTTGATGAAAGTTTTCAAAGAATTCGGTGCCTGCGGCACGATTATTTGTGAAAGCCCGAATATTGAAAAAGATGCGCTTTTGCTGAAAAAAACGTATGAAGAAGCGGATGTTTGAAAAAATTCGCTTCGCGGATTTTTCAGGGGCGGTGGGATAACTTGTGCCAAAGTTCGCTTCGCGAATGCAACCCCTATCGGTCGCAATCGATATGATATTTTTTTCTTCGTTCTTTTTTCCTTTTTCCTCTGTTTTTTTTCTTTTTCCTCTTTTTATCGATCCAAGCAAACTCATCCGATTCAATCAGATGCGTTTCGCATCTGATTGAATCGGATTGTTCATAAAACAGATATGTTGGCAGAAAAATTGCAGCAAATCTAAAATAAACAGAAAAAATTGCGAAAAAAAACTGTAAAATGAAAAACTGCCCATCGTCTTTTGTGGAATAATTCAAAAATATGTCGCTATAACGCGCGGGGCGGCGCAAAAAACAAAAGCAAAAACAAAAAAATCAAATAAAAATAAAAAAATCAAATCAAATCAAATCAAATCAAAATAGAAAAATAAAAAATAAGACCGGAACCGCCCATTAAAATTTTGACGGTTCCACTGATTCGTATTTTATTTTTACTTTTTTTCCTTATGTTCCTTATTTTCATTTTGCTGCTCTTTTGTCCTCAATCGTTTTCCTCTCATGAACGGTTTTCCGCGTGACAAATAGAAGTAGCCGACCGTGGACACAAACAACGCGCCAAGCGTGTCCACAATTAAATCTTCCATCGTGTCGATGAGTCCGGCTCCTTGGTAAATCCGCCCGGTGATGTAAAGAGATGGATCTTGATCCCAGCACTGCATGGTGGTTGCCAAAAACCAATCAAACAAGTATTCCACAATTTCCCAAAGAGCGCCAACCGCAATCGCAAACGTGAAAGAAAACAAGGCGACATAAAACGGATTTAATTTAATGCCACAATCTTTGGACTCGTTGAGTGCGGATGTCAGCGCAAAAGCAATCAATCCGAGAATGATACCGGAAATCGTATGGAGGAACACATCCCACCATGGAAAACGCTCAAAGAAGTTGAGGCCTTGACCTAAAAAGGAGCCTGCGAAAATGAATAAAACAATAACAATGACCAGCCACGGATCAGCGACAAATTTCATTTTCTTTTGAACGAATTTGGGAAGGAATAAATAAATCAGCGTCATTGTTGTGAAAAACAAGAAGAAAAACTCGTTTTCCAAAAATTCGTCCGTTGCCAATTCTGTGTCAAAACCGGTCAAATACCGGTAAACGAACAAAAGAACGCTGAGAATTAAGATAAAAATAAGTCCCCATCGTATGTATTTCGCAATTTTCGGCTCAATGATCTCATCCGCAAAGTAATTATCGTCATCTTCCGGACATGCTTTGTCGGAACCGTCGTGAATTTGATTTGGGTCTGATTTTTCTGCCATTATAATTAAACCTATGAAATCCGATTTTAATAAAATTTATGCTTCAAGCATCAAAATTTTATATTTTAAAGAGTGTACTATTTTTATAATAATACAATATATAAATATTTAAATATTTATGAAACAAATCTTTTACTTGCAAATCATACCGAATTCCATAACTTTGAAAAATGAGGAGATAAAAAATGACCTATAAAGTGCTTCCCCCAATTGAAATTCAAAAGCTGTCCCAAGAAAAAACAATTCAAATCATAGACGTTCGAACACCGCAGGAGCGGGCAACCGGATACATTCAAAATTCCATCCATATCAATGTCAATCACCCTGATTTTGAAACAAAATTAAAAGCATTGGATCCCTCCAAATCCACTGTATTTTATTGCCAATCCGGTGTTCGGGCCGGAAAAGCCGCAACAATTGCTGAAAAATCCGGATTTACGGAAATTTATTCCATTGAAGGCGGAATGAGCGGATGGAATTCAAAAAAGATGCCGGTACAATACTAAAAAACAAAAATAAAAATGAAAACATAACAAAACAAAAATGAAAAACAAAACAAAAAATGAAAAACATGTCCGTTCAATGCAAAATAATTATGCTGCCCAATCATTTTTCAGGCTTTTTCGTCAAAATCGCATGCACGGTTTTGACCGCGTCCACCGTTTCAGCAACATCGTGCGTTCGGATGATGTGTCCGCCTTTGTAAGCGGCAATGCTTGCGGCGGCGATTCCGGAAATTAACCGCCCTTCGGGCGGCTTTTGAGTTGTTACGCCTAGAAATGATTTTCTGGAAACCGCAATCAAAATCGGCTTTTCAAAAGCGGACAGGCGGTCAAAATGATGAATCATATCAAAATCGTATTCCGACGTTTTTTCGGGAATCCAATGCCCAATCCCGGGATCTAAAATTATTTTTTGAGAATCAATGCCGGACTGCTCGGCAATGGAAATGGAATTGGACAACGCCGACAAAACCGCATTTATTCCAAGCGGATCGCCGGGCCTTTTTTGCGTCGCCATAAGAACCGTACACGCGTCAAAATCTCCAATCGTGCGCGCCATTTCCGGATCATTTTTCAGGCCGGAAATGTCATTGATCATGGAAGCCCCTTTGGAAAGTGCGGCATGCGCGATTTCGGAATACATTGTGTCAACAGAAATCGGAATGGAAATGTTGTCCGCCAAAATATCTAACGCAAAGAGGAGACGCTTTTTTTCTTCTTCCACGCTGATGGGCAAAGAATTCGGCGCGGTCGATCGGGCACCGATGTCAATCATGGACGCGCCGTCATCAACCATTTTTTGAGCCGCGCCCAGGAGTGATTTCGGATCATAAACAGATTTTTGATAAAAAGATTCGGGACTTAAATTCAGGACGCCCATCACAAGCGGCGGATGGGAACCGCCGATTTTCAGACCGCATATTTTTGTTTGAAAGACCAATAAATCCCGACCTTTTGATTGATTGATTGATTGATTGATTGATTATGATTGATTGTGATTGATAGGAGAGTGTGTTACAAAGCGACAAGTTTTGCGCACTGGACAACATGCGTCATTAAAATTGCGATCGTCATCGGCCCGACGCCACCCGGAACCGGTGTGATGAGAGACGCTTTATGAATCACATTCGCAAAATCGACATCGCCATGCGTCCCGGTCGCGTCTTGATTGATGCCGACATCAAAAACAACAACACCGGATTTGACCATATCTTCTTGGATCAAATGCTTAACCCCGACGCCGATCACGAGAATATCGGCATTGATCGTATAGGATTTTAAATCTTTTGTAAAAATGTGGCAGACGGAAACGGTGGCGTTTCGGTTCAGAAGCATGGCCGCCATTGGTTTCCCGACGACGTTACTGTGCCCGACCACGACCGCGTTTTTGCCTTGCACATCGATTTTGTATTCCTCAAGGAGCCGGATAATGCCTTTGGGCGTGCAGGGGACCAATCCTTCTTCGTTGATGAGCAGGTTTCCCATATTGAACGGATGAAAGCCGTCCGCATCTTTTTTCGGATCAATCGCGTTCATGACGGTTTGCGCGCAGATGTGCTTGGGAAGCGGCAACTGAACTAAAATAGAGGAGACGGTTTTGTCGGCGTTAAGAGACAAAATTACATCCAAAAGCTCTTTTTCGGAAATCGTTGCCGAAAGGAGACAATCACTGGCTAAAATTCCGACCCGCTCGCAGGCTTTGTGTTTCATCCGCACATACATTTGAGAGGCGGGATCTTCTCCGACCAAAACGGTCACAAGTTTGGGAAAAATTCCTTTTTCTTTGAGCGCGGCGACAGCTTTTGAGACTTCAGCTTCCACTTTTTGAGCCACGGCTTTTCCATCGATTATTTTTGAAGAATCCATTGCGTCCGACATGAAAATTACCAATTTTTGATTGAGATGATGATTGAAATAATGATTGAGATAATGATTGAGATGAAATTGAAAGAGATGAAAGAAAGTAAAAAATGTAAAACATGAGATGCAAAACACAAAAAAGAAAAGCAAATAAAAAACAGCATAAACCGGCTCCTGCCGGTTTATTTAAAGTTTTAATTTTGCTTTTTGGCTTACTTGTACACCGGGAATTTTTCGCACAGCGCTTTGACGTCGATCCGGATTTTTTCAAGTTCGGCATCGTTTCCGGCATTTTTCACGGCGCGGGAAATCACGTCGGCGACGATTTTCATTTCCGGTTCCTTCATGCCTCTTGTGGTGGCCGCCGGGGTTCCGACACGAATTCCACTGGCGATAAACGCTTTTTGTTTGTCAAACGGAATGGTGTTCATATTCAAAACGATTCCGGATTTGGCGCATGCGGCTTCGGCATCTTTGCCGGTGATGTTGTAGGCCGTCAAATCAATGAGCATGAGATGGTTGTCGGTTCCGCCGGAGACAATTCTAAATCCTTTTTCGGACAAGGTGTCGGCGACGACTTTCGCGTTCTTCACGGTTTGAATTTGGTCTTTCTTAAAGCCATCCGTGAGGGCTTCTTTAAACGCGACCGCCTTTGCGGCGATGTTGTTCATCAAGGGACCGCCTTGGGTTCCCGGGAAAACGGATTTGTCGACCGCTTTTGCGAATTCGGATTTGCACAAAATCATTCCGCCGCGAGGACCGCGCAGGGTTTTGTGGGTTGTGGTGGTGACGAAGTCCGCATACGGAATGGGACTTGGGTGAGCGCCGGCGACGACGAGTCCCGCGATGTGGGCGATGTCGGCGAGAAGGTACGCATCCACGCCGGCCGCGATTTCGGAGAAGCGTTTGAAATCAATAATTCGGGAGTAGGCGGATGCGCCGCAGACAATCATTTTGGGTTTGTGTTCTTTGGCGAGCCGCTCTAATTCGTCGTAGTCAATCATTTCGGTTGTGCGGTCGACGCCATAGGGAACAATGTTATAGAGTTGTCCGGAGAAGCTGACCGGACTTCCGTGGGAAAGGTGTCCGCCTTCGGAGAGATTCATAGAAAGGATGGTGTCTCCCGGTTTTAAGACGGAGAAGTAGACCGCCATGTTTGCGCCGGAGCCCGAGTGTGGCTGAACGTTGACGTGTTCGGCGCCAAACATTTGTTTCGCGCGGGAAATCGCTAAGTTTTCCGCCAAATCCATATTTTCGCAGCCGCCGTAATACCGGTTGCCGGGATAGCCTTCGGCGTATTTGTTGGTGAGAATGCTGCCCATGGCTTCCATGACGGCAAAGCTCGCATAATTTTCGGACGCGATTAAGTCGAGGCGGGTTTCCTGGCGCACCATTTCTTTTTCAAAAACTTGTGCCATTTCGGGGTCTGCTTTTTCAAGATAAGACATAAGGGTTTCCTCTTTTTGATAAGGTTAAAAATGAGATTTAAAGGATGTATTCTTTAAAGTTTTTGGGTTTTTTAAAGATATGGGTAAAAAATGATTAAAATATAAATATATAACCGGAGAAAAAGGCGGGGACAGAATTTTCTGTCCCGTAACAAATATCAATTTATTACATTGTTTTGAAAATCAGAATCAAAAGTTCCCATAAAAACAAAAGTACAATCAACATAAGAGTTAAACACGTTATAAGAACTCCATACCTGGGTTTATTTTCCATATGGATTTTATTGTTATTCTCTGAAGTGACAATAGAAGATGACTTTTCTATTTTATTGTTTTGTTTAATATTGGAATTGGATGGATTGTTCTTATTTTTTTCAGAAAAACTATATACCCAATAGCATTTTTCGCAAAGAACCCCCTTGTTATGATAAGTAAGTTCATGCTCTTCACCACACTTTGTACATAATCCAATAGTCTCACAACAACAAAAGAATAAATTTTCATCATTTTGTAGAATTAGAGACTTCGGTGATGATTTAGAGTCAGGAAAAATCTTCGGCGTATCATATTGGAGGGAAGTCGATGTAGAAGATGATGGTTTATTGTACCTATTTTTATTAAATAGACAATTTGAAAGACGGGATCCTATCAAAGGAGATAAGTCCTGTTCATGAGGTAAACCACGGTGATTGTATACTTCATCATTGCCATTGCAAGTAACCGTATACCAGTAGCCATGTGCCCGCCTACGTTCGTACTAAACCTCATCCTTCGATATTCTCCACACCATTTTAAAACTCTTTGTTGATTGTAATACCTAAAAAACAGACCTTTGAAATAATTATTTTTTAATATAACTGATAACATAAGTATTTTCTTGATCTCAAAGTCATATGTTTGATAAAAACATAAACATGAAATTATTAAAAATTATTTTTTTATACAATCCATTTTTAGGTTGTGTTCAAAAATCAAGATCATTTTTTTGAACCCATACTTTTTCAAAAAGAGGAATTTTTATGGATAAGCTAACCCCTGAGCAAAGAAAAAAGAATATGCAAGCCGTGAAAAACAAAGGCAGCAAAATTGAGCATATTCTTCAAGAAGCCTTAGCCGAAAAGGGATACGCTTTCACAACTAATGACAAATCCGTTTTTGGAAAGCCGGATATTGTATTTTATGAAGAAAAAATCGCTATATTTTGCGATAGTGAATTTTTCCATGGATGGAATTGGGAAATTAAAAGGAATGAAATCAAAACACGGCAAGAATTTTGGATTCCAAAAATTGAAAAGAATATGGAACGAGATGTAGAAGTTAATAAAACACTACAAAATGATGGGTGGTTTGTTTTAAGGTTTTGGGGGAAAAACATCAAAAAAAATACAAGTGAGTGTGTCGGAGAGATTGAGAAAGTGATTTGGGCTTGTAGGATTCTTAGATGAAATAATTTTTTAGAAATATGTAGGAAAACGTTTAAATAATATTTTTTACGAATCAATATAATTTTATTCTAATTTATTATAACTATTTGTAGTAGATAAAAATGGATGATATTGACCTTCCACCAAGTGCACCGATTTTAATGGAATCTATTCGATCTATCGGATATACAACAGAGGCAGCTGTTGCAGACATAATTGATAATAGCATTTCAGCTAATGCTGAAAATGTAAAAATTCGATTTTCCCCTTTTGGAACGGAACCATTTATTGCCATATTGGATGACGGTGAAGGAATGAATTCCGACGAATTGAATGAAGCCATGAGATATGGAAGCACCAGTCCTCTTTTACAACGGAAAGATAATGATTTGGGCAGATTTGGCTTAGGACTAAAAACAGCATCAATGTCTCAATGTCGATGTTTGACAGTAGCTACAAAAAAGAACTCGAAAATTGAGGCAAGATGTTGGGACCTGGATTACATTAATAAAACCGGAAAATGGACATTAAGGAATCTGGAAGAAAATGAACAAAGAAAATTGCCTCTAATAGATGAATTAAAAAAACTAAAAAACGGCACAGTTGTAATTTGGACAAAGATTGACCGATTAATTATCGGATTGGACGATACAAGTATCGAACGAGCATTTTCCGACAAAATGGACAATGTTCGAGAACACATTGCATTAGTTTTTCATCGATACATTTCAGGGGAGTTCGGACTTCAAAAAATTAAAATTTACTTGAACGAAAATATAATTGAAGCGAACGATCCTTTTTTTACGAAGAATAGTTTAGTAACCCAAGATGATGAAAAAATCCGAATAGATAGATCCGTAGTGGATATACGGTCCTATGTTTTACCACACCCATCCAAATTAACAAAAGAAGAATTAGAAGCTTTGGGGGGCAAAGAAGGATTACGAAAAAATCAGGGGTTTTATGTTTACCGAAATAAACGTCTTCTTGTTTGGGCAACATGGTTTAGACTACATCGAAAAGAAGAAATGTCAAAATTGTCCCGAATCCGTGTAGATATCCCAAATTCTTTAGATGATTTATGGACATTGGATATTAAAAAATCAACGGCAATTCCCCCTGAAATTGTACGAAAAAATTTGAAACGGATTGTAAATAACAATTCAACCCATAGCAAAAGGACTTGGACATATCGAGGAAAAAAAGAGACGGATGATGAATTAATTCATTTGTGGGATCGAATATCTGAAAGAGAAGGAATTCGTTATGAAATAAACAAAAAATATCCACTTGTCCAAATAATCAAAGAAAAAATGGATAAGGACTCGTTGAAACTGTTTGACCGATTTTTAGATATGATTGGCTCAAACATTCCATTAAATGCTCTTTATGCTGATTTAAATAATGATGAGAAATTTTTGATGGATGATGAAGAGTTGATATTAAAACAACTTAAAACGCTTTTGTTCAATATCATATCTGCAGATGATCAATCTTTTGAAGAAAAAATTGAAATTATAAATGTTTTGAAAATTACGGAACCATATGGAAGTTATCCGGATGAATTTGAACGAATATTACAGGATGCAAGAAGATGAGTAAAGAGGAATTTGAGAATATTGTCAAAACCGTAATCAGGACACGTTATCCAGATTCAATCCCTTCTGAAAAAGATGTGGAAATCATTGTCAGTAGATACAGAGATGTGTGTGGCATTACGGACGAGGATTTTAAAATAGCCATCCAAAATATTCATTCCGATATTTTAATTTCTGTTGAAATTGGTACTTCTGTCGTAGATGATAATACATATGAACCATGGGTTAAAAACAGAAAATCAACAGAAGAAATGTATTATTGGAACAGATATGCTGCTTATCTTCAATATGATTTATCATGGAATAGTAAACTGATTTCGACATTAAATATAGACTCAGATGAAATATTAGATTTAATAGGAGACCCAAAAAAAGATAAACATTGGCAAAGAAGAGGATTAATTTTAGGAGATGTACAATCCGGAAAAACCGCTAATTATACAGCGATTTGTAATAAGGCCGCAGATTTTGGTTTTAAAGTAATTATACTTATGACAGGGACAATTGAAAGCTTGAGACAGCAAACACAAGAGCGATTAGATGCTGGTTTTGTTGGAAGAAGTAGTCAAGATGCTTTGAGTAAAACTTCAGAGATCAGAGTAAAGGGGGTCGGAAATTATTCAGGCAATAATAAAAAGTTTCCAACCTCTTTTACGTCTGTAAAGAGGGATTTTAATCATAATGTTTTAATGAATTTGAACTGGAGTATTTCAAATGCAACCGGAACTGTTCTGTTTGTTGTTAAAAAGAACAAAGCGATTCTTGAAAATTTGCATGACTGGCTGAAGGCATATAACACAGATAGCAGTGGAAAAATTGACTATCCGTTACTTTTGTTGGACGATGAAGCAGATAATGCCTCGGTTAATACCAAATCAGATGATATTACTGCAATCAACAAATCCATTCGAAATCTTCTGAAATTGTTTACAAAGGCAGCTTATGTCGGAATTACAGCTACTCCTTTTGCAAATATATTCATTGACCCGTCAAGTAATGATGAGATGGTAGGAGAGGATTTGTTTCCGCGTGATTTCATTTATTTGTTAAAACCACCATCAAACTATGTAGGCCCTGATAAAGTGTTTGGAGAAGAACCATTAAATGAGAATATGATTAAGATAATCATTGAAACTGAGATGGGTGATCTTTTTCGAGGGAAAGCAAAAAGTTTGGAAATTATCGAAGAACTCCCAGATAGTTTAAAAGAAGCTGTAGCATATTATTTGCTTTCAAACATTATTCGAAACCAAAGACGCCAAATTTCAAAGCACAAATCGATGTTAATCAATGTCAGTCACTATACAAATGTCCAAAATCAGGTTTTTGACCTCGCAAATGAATGGATGTTAAACATACAAAAAGACATCAGGCTTTATTCAAAATTACCAGAGGAAGAAGCTCTCAATTATTCAGTGATTCATTTTTTTAGAGCAGTTTTCGATAAATATGACCTTGAGGAAAAAATTGATTGGGAAACCATCCAACACAATTTAGAAAAAGAGGTTATATCTTGCGAGATTAAAAAAATTAACCAAAGTTCTCAATCCCGGTTAGATTATGGAAGTTATAAATCCGGTGCAAATATAATTGCAATAGGTGGAAATAGTCTTTCCAGAGGGCTTACTCTGGAAGGCCTTTGTGTAAGTTATTTCTATCGTTCTTCAAAAATGTATGATACATTAATGCAAATGGCAAGATGGTTTGGGTATCGGGATGGATATGTCGATTTGGTAAAAATTTGGATGACAAAAGACATGAAGAATTGGTATTCATTTGTAACAAATGCTTCGAATGAGCTCAAAGAAGATGTCATCATTATGAATCAGTGGGGTTCTAAACCGGAACACTTCGGTTTGCAGGTTAGAGCACATCCGGATTCATTACTTATCACTGCCAGGAATAAAATGAAGTATACCGGTAAGATAGAGCGTAGTGTTTCGGTTTCAGGGCATATAATTGAAACAGCTCATTTCTCAATGAGATCAATTGACATCGACACAAATAAACGATGTATAGAGTCCTTGTTGAAAAATATTGAGCCGTTTATTTCATTTGATGGAAAAAATAGAATTTGGAAAAATGTTCCGAGAGATCTTATTATTGAAGTTCTAAACAGTTATGCAAATCATCCTCTAGATATTAAATTAAATAAAATTGGTTTAATTGATTTTATTGAAAAATCTGAAAATTTAAAATATTGGGACGTTTCAATTCCTGAAGGTAAAAAAGATAAAATAAAAACATATAACGTGGAACATATTCCACTTGAGAGAGAGTCCGATAAATACAATTCAAAAACATTGCGTATTGGTGGCTCTCGAGCCAGAGTAAGACCTAAAGGTTTTTCTTCAAGGGGATTAGATTCCATCGAAGTATCTCGGATTATCAATGAATTTCGTGAAAAAAGACCAGATAAACCAAACATAAGTGTCCCTGATGAGAAATTTCTTATACCTGGTAGAAACCCCCTGTTAATGTTGTATTTTATTCGACCTGAAATAAATGGAGAAATCTTAGATCAAATTTATTACGGACTTGGATTAGCTTTCCCGCGTTCATCAACTCCCTGTGAGGATATTACAAATGATAAATCAAAAATAATCTACGTTCTCAATGCCGTTAAACTTCGAGAAGAAGGATTATATGATTTTGAAGAGGAGGAAGAGGATGATGAATAATGAAGATTTTATATTAAAGTGGAAATTATTTAATCCTGACGAAAAATCAGAAATTCGAATTGATTCGACTCATCCATTGGATATTTACATAGGTTACAATGATTTTAAAGAAAAGAAATTTCTTCTTATTTTTGAATCCAAAAAGCATCCACCCCTCTTGAAAAATACCCAAATACTTGAGATTAATACAGGTCAAAGAAGAAGCGACAATAGATGGACATGGACTTTGACATTAAAAAAAAAGGAATACGAATATATTTTCATGAAATTGTGTTGGGATTTAATTGAATCGACCCGTCACAATGATGTCGATTCCGGATCAATTGATTTAATTTTTCGATTTAAAAAATGGCAAAATTTGCTTGAAAATGTAAATGATAATCTTCTTTCAGAAAAGGTAATTAAAGGATTAATTGGGGAATTAATATTTTTAAAAGATTTTGCCTTGAAAAAATACGATTCAAATACTGCTTTGGATGGTTGGACCGGTTCTTTGGGTAGAGATAAAGATTTCCAATATCCTGATTATTGGGTTGAAGTTAAATCAATTTCTTCCGGAAAAAATGAAGTTTGCATTTCTTCTTTGGAGCAATTAGATAGCTCGGATGAAGGTAAATTAATTGTTTTTTTCATTGATAATTCAACTCAAAATGATAGAAAAGGGTTTACACTTCATGATATAGTCCAAAATATCCGAAATGATTTACAAAATGAAATTGGTGCCTTGTCTTCTTTTGAAATGAAACTTGCTGCTGTTGGAAATATTGAGCAGGAAGAATATAAGAGAAAATATTACTCTTTGACCGGTTTGAGGGAATATTGTGTAGATAATTCTTTTCCAAAAATCGGGAGAAATGATGTCTTTTCTGAAATCACCAAAGTTTCATACGCTATTTCATTGCCTGCAATTGAAAATAAAATAACACATATATTTGTAAAGTAAAGCGATGTGGGTCCATGGATGTTATTGAGTTTCATAAAGATTTAGTTGAAGAAATCAGAGTGGGAGTAAATGTTTATTCTGATGCTCCGAATGAACGTTTTTTGACCGATGTTGCTGAGGATTTAATTGATGCTGAAGTTTTACCATCGTTTGAAAGCTCCTTTTATGAAGGAGAAACAAAGCGCGGAAAAAAAATTCGTGTAGATGGGAGTTCATACAATGAATTGGATCAAACAATGAATTTAATTATATCGAAATATACAGATGAAGATGAAATAAAAACATTGTCCAAAACAGATCTGAATGCCATTTTTAAGAAATTAAGGTCGTTTTTGGAAGAAGCAATTAATGGAAAATTATTCAAAGAAATAGAAGAAAGTACTCAAGCTCATGATTTGGTTCTTAATTTGAGACGGTTGGAACCGGAAATACGAAAGTATAAACTGATTCTTTTAACAGATATGGCGATTAGCGACCGGATTTATGAGTATAATCCTTCAGCTGAGGAAAAAGAAATTAACGAGATACCAATTGAATATTCGATTTATGATATTAATCGATTGTATACAATTCGTTATAATTATGAGCCTCTTGAAATTAATTTTAAAGAATACACAGAAAAAGGAATTCCTTATTTACAAGCATCAGATGTTGTTTCTGATGATTATCAATGTTTTTTATGTGTAATTCCCGGAAAAATACTGGCAGATATTTACGACAAGTTTGGAAGCCGTTTACTGGAAGGAAATGTCCGATCATATCTAAGCACATTGCGTGCTGTAAATCGAGGAATTATTCAAACAGTTTCAAAAGAACCGGAGAGATTCTTTGCATATAATAATGGAATTGCAGCAACTGCAACAAACTTTCAAGAAGAAGATGGGCATATTATTTATTTGTCAGATTTACAAATTGTAAATGGCGGGCAAACAACTGCTTCTTTATCAACGGCCAGATTTAAAAGTAAAGTCTCTTTAGACAATATTTTTGTACCAATGAAGTTAACAGTTGTTGATCCTCGTGTTTCTGAGGAGATTATTCCCAAAATTTCAAGATATTCAAACAGCCAAAATAAAATTACAGAGGCGGATTTTTTCTCCAATCATCCATATCATGTTACTCTTGAAAAAATGTCTCGTAAAATATACGCCCCTGCAAAAGGAGGTGGACAATATGACACCAGATGGTATTATGAGAGAGCAAGAGGACAATATACAAACGAACAAGTACGCATGAAAACAACGGAAAAAAAGAAGTTTTTGTATGCTAACCCAAAAAATCAACATATAACAAAAGGAAAATTGGCAGCTGTTCACAATTCTTGGAATCAATTACCATATTATGTATCTAAAGGTGGAGACTCTAATGTAAAAGAATTTTCCAAATGGGTAAGTGAAGCGTGGGAAAAATGTCCCGAAGACTTCAATGATTTGTATTTCAAAGAACTTATTGCAAAAGTTATTCTCTATAATGATGTTGAAATTTTGATTTCAAATCAAGAGTGGGCCCAAACAGGAGGATATAAGCCAAAATGTCGTACTTACGCCATCGCATTGTTGTCTTACCTTCTTGAAAAGGAATATCCGGAGTATATTTTAAATTTCGATTTAATATGGACACATCAAGAAATATCTGAGATTTTGGAAAAACAGATGAAAAATTTAGCAAAATATGCTTTTGATTGTCTTAATTCGGAAGATCGGGAAGTTATTGATATTAATGAATGGGCTAAAAAAGAAAAATGTTGGAACAAAATGAAAAAAATAAATTTGTCCTTAATGGATGAAATCTATGATATTTTAATTCCGCTGAATGAGTATGAGAAACAAAAAAGAGAAGCCAGAACAAGAAAACAAAAAGAAGATGAAACTGAAACAATAATGAACATACGAAATAAACCACCCGAATATTGGGCAAAACTTCTTGAGATAATTCAGCAAAATAACCTGCAAGAAGAAAATGGGATAACTCAAAAGGACATTAAGTTAATGTTAAAAGTTGTCAAACCCGGGAGACACCTGGATAAAGAAGAATATGCACATCTTGCTCAAATTGAACGAAAATTATTGAATGACCCGGAAATAAAACGAAAAATTAATGAAACAGGTTTCTCAGAGGGGAAAAAACTGGAAAAAGATCAGTATGCCAACTTTATTGGAAGTAGTTAATCTTTTACCCTCAATATTGAAGGGTCAATGGAATAATTTTCATTGATCTTTCTTATTGAAAGTTCTTTTCGACTAGTTGAATTGATTTTTTAATTTCTCGAGCACTTGCTCTAACTAAGTCAATAGGAACAGCATTTCCAATTTGAAGACCTGCTTTTGTAGTACTATTTGAAAATAAAAAATCATCAGGAAAGGTTTGAAGTCTTGCTGCCTCTCTTATGGAAATAGCTCTGTTATCAATGGGATGCCCAAATCGTCCTTTGGAATATGATAAGCATCCTCCGGTAATTGTTGGGGCAGGTTTATTAAAATCCATTATTCCATAGACATCCTTGTGCCCTGAATGTTTTTTATGACAAGGTAAAACGTCTTCTTTAGGGAGACAAGTACGAGTTCCCCCCCCCCTTCTGATTTTTTTCATTTTATTAATATTTTTATCCGATAAATTCGAAGATTTGTGATTCTTAATTGCTTCATCTTCATACAATTGACCTGCTTTAAGTGGAGGCAAATCACCTATTGCATCCTTGACTGTCCTCCATTTGCAGTTTCCATCAGCACCGTCCATTGAGTGTGATGCTTCAGGTAGCTTAAAATCATACCCATATTGATTTAAAATTTCATCAATATCCTTTCGAACAGCATGCAAAACAAACCTTTTTCTGGATTGCGGAACTCCATAATCAGCCGCATTTAAAATACCATATTCAATTTTATAATTATTTTTACGATTCCTTAGCCGGTCAATAAATTCATCCAATATTTTTTTATTGTCCTTTGAAAGAATTCCGGGAACATTTTCCATAAGTATAAAAGGAGGTTTTATTTCTTCAATTATTCTTAAAAATTGAAATAGAAGCTCCTTCCGCTCTTCTTCCGGGATTAACTTTCGACCTCTATTTTGATATGAAAATTTTTGACATGGAGGACACCCAGCCAACAAATATAATTCATTAGTTTTAAGATCAAGAATTTCGAATATTTCCGTTCCACTCACATCATGTATATCTTTATTTAACACTGTACATTTTTTAAAGCATTTTTGAGATTTAAAAGTTGAAACGGCATCGGATTCTATTTCAATTGCACATACAACCTGAAAACCTTCCATAGTTAATCCTTTTGATACACCTCCACACCCTGAAAAAATATCGATCGCTTTAATCATTTTAATAATTCCTGATGCAAGTAATAATTTCTCTTTATTTAAAATATTATTTTTTCATTAGTTGTACAATCTGACAATACTTTCGATTTTATAAAAAAGATACGGTCTAAGGAAACAGATCCATAAATTAAGAAAATAGTATTTCAAAAAAATAGAATGTTATTAATAATTACTTTCTCTTATTTTGCCGGCACTTCTCAACAAACTCCCCCACATCAAAAGACCCCGGATGCATTTGCATGTACCCCGCCATGACATTGTACTCATACAATCCATCTTTTTTATCAGAAATGCCCTTCCCTCTCACCATTTCATAAGCAAACCGGGAATCATGTTCAGGCATTGTCAAAGAATAGTGGAATTCGTGCGCCTTGATATTTTTGTTTCCAAAAGGAAGCGCCTGTGACAAGGGTTTTGCTTCGGCGTAGCCTAAGCCCTGAAGCTTTTTTGTGATTTCCGATGCGGCCGGCAAAATGTCTGCCATTTTAAAAGTTCCGGCCTCGGTCGTATAGGATTTACAGAGGTAAGACAGGCCGGCCCCTTCTCCAAACATCGGAATTCCATCGGCGGCAAGGCTCTTTAACTTCCTTGTTGTCGGAGATTCGGAAAGCTCCTGAATGCAAAATTCCGGGTAGCCGCTTCCAAAATAATAACCGTCGGCCTGTGGAAGCTCGCCTTTGGTCGGACTGAAAAAAACAAGTTCGGCACCGGCCCGCTTAAAAGCATCCAGCATCGCCGGATAATAAAAACAAAACGCGGTGTCCTTGGCAACACCGATTTTTAGGTCCGTCTCGTGCTGCGGCAAAGGCGCGGGCGTTGGGCGCTTTTTTTCGTATTCGGCAGCAATTTTTAAAATCAGATCAATGTTCATGTTCTGCTCGACAAAGTCGGCAAGTCCCGAAAAATCAAAGTCCGACTCTTCCGGCATGTGAAGCCCCATATACCGCTCCGGAACGGCGATGTTCGTGTTTCTTGGGAGGGCTCCGACAATTGGGATTTTCCCGTCCAAAGCCCCTTGGATGAGTTCCAAATGCCGGGGGCTGCCGACTTTATTGAGAATGACGCCGGCGATTTTCACGTCTTTGTCAAACTCGGCGTAACCTTTCAGCATCGCCGCCGTGCTGCGCGACATGCCATGAACATTAATGACCAAAAAAACAGGGATATCCAGCGTTTTTGCGACATGGGCGGCGCCTGAAATCTCGGTCGAATCCATCCCGTCAAAAAGCCCCATCACGCCTTCCACAATCGACAAATCCGCGCCGGCAGACGCTCGAAGATAGGTATCAAGAACGCCGGCGGGTTCCATCATGTAAGCATCCAGATTCAAAGACGAGCGGCCGCAAATCACGGAATGGTAGCTCGGATCGATGTAGTCCGGGCCGACTTTAAACGCCTGAACATTTCGGCCCCGCTTCCGAAGAGCCGCCATGAGACCCATTGAAGATGTTGTTTTGCCGACACCACTGTTTGTTCCCGCAATCATAAATCCTATGGTCATATTTTTTCACCCGAAAAAGAATAAAAGAATAGAGAAGTCAATAAAAATAATAAAATAATAAAATAATAATTTCGATTTCAAATGAAATGAATCAACAATAGCAAATAAAGATTTTCCTGATTTAAACAGAAAACGAAAAACATTTCAAAAATGAACAAAAAAAATGGAGTCCGAATAAAAACGAATGAAAAATGTGACCAAAAACAAGTATGGAATCTGAAAAATATAAATAGTTCAAAACGAAATGAAGAAAAAAATTAAAAATTAAAAATTTTAAAACTAAAAATAAAACCGTTACGTAAATAAACATTCTTTGAGGAGTCACATGCCTTTTTTATTTAACGATACCAAAATGACGATTTTGCCATTTTTGGAACTCCCCGTCCGCTATCGGATCAATGCCGAGCCGTGGCTTCCCAAAATGACGGAATTTGAAGCCGGCGCGGAAATTTCGGAGCAGCTCCTCCAAAAAGCCGTCGACATTTTTAATGAAAAGGCATCGGAAGACTTTGTCACATTCATGGAAAAAAACCCTGCGTCCGATTGGGCACAAACCGATCTTTTTATTGAAACGGAAAAATATTACCGCCAATACATTCCATTTTTGAACGAAAGAAAAGAACGCTGTTTTTGGATGAACTTTTTTTGCCGCCCCGTCGGAAATTGGAAATCTCATCGCGTCGAGGTCAAAGCAGGCGGCACATGCTATTTTTCAATCGGCCTGAATATCGACACCGGGAAACGATTTGATTTTATCGTGAACGGAAAAGTGTAAAAATATTCATTCCCCCATCTTTTTTCAACCCGGTGTTTTAAATAGGAGTTCCCGATACTGATTTTATATATTATATAAATAGAGGGGACCGACAAAAATATGAAAGCAAAAACGATTCCTGTTTTCATATTTTCAAGTTTTTTAAAATTTCCGGATTTTATCTTTTTTAAATTTCTGACCGGGTTATTTCATATGCCGATATTTTTTCGCCAAACCGTCAAAAATACGCCTACCCACATCTGTTTTTTGCAAAACGTATATAAAATAGAGATGTGTTATTCGATGTATATGATGGATGTAATCATGAATTACAAAAATCCAAAATATTTATGAGGAGGAGAAAATTATGCCAGCGATTATTGATGAAAATGAATGTACCGGATGCGGACTTTGTGTGGATGAATGCCCCAGCGAAGCTATCACTCTTCTGGATTCCGGCGTTTCCCGCGTGGACCCGGCTGCTTGTGTTGACTGTGGCGCATGCGTGGATGTCTGTCCGGTTGCGGCAATTACCCTTGAGTAATTCCTCAAAAACATAAAAAGAAGAGGAGGAGGTTTCGAAAGAACCTCCGAGTTTTAACTTTTTTATTAACTTTTTTATTAACTTTTTTATTAACTTTTTTATTTTTTTGTATAATTTTGTAAAACTTTCATATTTTTATTTTTGCATTTTTTATTTTTGTTTTTTATTTGTCATTATTTATCATCACTTTTATAAAATCTGTGTTTTTAATCATCTATTCATTACTCTGTTTCTTATTTTTATACAAATAAACTTCATTTTCCGACCAAATCTTTTTTATAGAGCTCAGTTTTTAGGATTAGATTGCTAATATTTATTGGTGATAAATCATGAAAATTGCAATCTTAGGTGGTACCGGAAACATTGGTAAAGGATTTGCCCTCCGATGGGGGCAAAAGCATGAAGTTATTGTCGGATCTCGTGAAAAAGATCGCGCACAAGCCGCCGCGGCCGAATACACCGCGTTTTTAAAAGAACGATCTCTCCCGGCAAATATCAGCGGGGACGAGAACAAAGCCGCAACAGCCGCAGCCGATGTTGTGGTGATTGCTATTCGTTATGATCAATTGACAGATGTTTTGGCGCACATCAAACCGGCGCTTTGCCGCAACCAAGTCGTTCTCTCAGTCGTGGTTCCGATGATAAAGGACCGCTGCTATCTGAACATGGCGACCGATTCCATCAAAATCGAAGTCGACCCCGAAGAATACAATGCCGACTACTTCTGCTACGCTGTTCCGCAATCCGGCAGCGCCGCCAAGGAAATCCAAGCCATGCTTCCGTCCACGGTGGATCTGGTTGCATCTTTCCACAATGTTTCCGCCAAACGGCTGGAAGATTTCGATCATCCGTTTGATTTGGATATCGCCGTTTGCGGCAACAACAAATCTACCAAAGACGTGGTGATGGGTCTTGTTTGCGACATTCCCGGATTAAATCCGGTCGATGTCGGACCACTGGAAGCCGCCGCCCTGACCGAACCGATTACGCCGCTTTTGCTCAACGTTGCCAAAATGAACAAAGCACTCCGGCATGCGGGAATTAAATTCGTGTAACTAAAAATTCCTCCGCTTCGCTTCGGAATTTTTCAAGGGGCGGGAGGACAACTCAAAGGATGAGCGCTGCGCGTGAAATTCCTCGCTGCGCTCGGAATTTTTTTTTAATTTTTTCTTTCTCTTCTTCTTTCTCTTCTTCTTTCTCTTCTTCTTTCTCTTCTTCTTTCTCTTCTTCTTTCTCTTCTTCTTTCTCTTTTTAAATTTCCGATTTTTCAAGCAAAGGCATGCCATTCCACTTTTCAGAAATTTAAATCGTATGCGGTAAAAATCTTTTTAAAATTTAAGCAAAGGGTTTTTTACTTATAAATTCTATAATTTCGTATCTTTTCCCGTTTTTATTGATCATTCTTTATTTAATCAGGTGATGTTATGGTTCAATTCAATACGATTGCGGAAATCCTGGAGGGCGTTTCCGAAAACGATATTCTTTTTGTCAAATTCCAATTTTCAGATTTGGACGGCTTTTTTAGAGAACTTGAAATTCCGGCTTCATTTTTGGAAACGGCCTTTTCAAAAGGGATTTTGTTTGACAGTTCTATCGGCGGACCCTCTTGGTCGGTCGGAGCGGATGTTGTTTTAAAGCCGGATCCCCGCACTTTTACGATTGTTCCGGCATCGGATGATGAAACCGATGGAAGCCGCGGAAGCAGCAGTCTTGCGCGTGTGATTTGCGAACTCAACTATCTGGACGGCCAGCCATTTGAAGGATGCCCGCGTGGTGTTCTGAAAAAAATAGTCCGAAAAATATTCCAATCCGGATATTCGTTTACGGTCTCCACCTCTTTAAGTTTCTATTTATTTGAGGCCGGATACAATGCGGCCGATTCTGATTTCAATCCACCGTCCCGCTCGTCTTTTTCGTCTCATTCATCTCTGTCTTCTCCCTCCGGCAGTTTTTCGCTCCGAACCGGAAACGCGGCAGCGGTCGAAAAAGCAAAAAAGGAAATTTTGTTTTCGATTTCGAATTCCGACATCGACATCTTGTCTTTTCACAAAGGTCATGAAAACGGTCAATACGCCATTGTTTTTAAAGACGGAAGCGCGCTTCGAATTGCGGACAACGTTCTTACCGTCAAACAAATCATCCGGACGGCATCGGAAAAATACGGCCTTCACGCGTCGTTTATGCCCAAACCCATGACCTCCAAAGAAGGTCTCAGTATGCCATTCTCATTTTCACTTCTCAAAAATGAAATCAATGAGTTTTACCATCCGGACAAAGAAATGATGCTTTCCGATTCGGCCCGCTCCTTTATTGCCGGAATTTTCAAACATGTCGGCGGCATCTGCGCCGTGTCCAACCCGACCGTGAACTCCTACAAACGGCTGGTCAAACAAAGTGAGGCACCCCACTACATTACGTGGTCCACCACCGACCGCCATTCTCTGATTCATGTTCCCTCTTCCCGCGGACGCTCCACAAAAATCGAACTTCGAAGCCCGGATTCATCCTGCAACCCGTATCTTGCACTTTCTTTAATCATTTCTGCCGGCATTTCCGGAATCAATGAACATCTTCTTCCGAATCAGCCCGTCGGATTTGAAACCCACGATTATTCCGAATCCGAGAAAAAATCACTCTCCCAAGGAACACTTCCGGGAACGTTCATTGAAGCGATTGACAAGTTTAGATCCGACACAATTTTAAAAAGTGTTCTTGGAGATTTGATTTCAAACGGCATTATTCAAAAAGCGGCGGCCGAATGGGACGAATATGTCGGCTGCGTTCACCAATGGGAAGTCAACAGATATCTCTAAACATCTTCCTTTCCTCTTTTTTTGTAGAACAAATCTTTAAAAATGTTCATGACTTTCATTTAGGTTGTCCATTTAAAAATCAATATTCATTTGAAACGATAAGGAATCAATATGCCCGTCCAATCCAATAGCAAGAAACCCGCATCCGAAAAAACTCTTTCAAAATCCAGCCCGGTCAAACCGGCAGCATCAAAAACAACAAAGCCGGCTGCATCAAAATCCGCAAAGCCGGTCGTTTCAAAATCCGCAAAGCCGGTCGCATCAAAAACAACAAAGCCGGCTGCATCAAAATCCGCAAAGCCGGCAGATTTAAAAACCGTGTCCGCCCTTTTGGAAAAATATTCCAACGCCTACGGAGTTTCCGGAGACGAAAGCCGCATTTTTAAACTCGCTAAAGAGGATTTAAAGGGCTGCGCCGATGAAATTCGGGAAGACCCGCTTGGCAATTTAATCGCAACCCGGCGGGGAGCCGGTCCGTCTATTATGTTGGCGGCCCACATGGATGAAATCGGCCTCATGGTTAAACGCGTCGATGAAAACGGATTTTTAAAATTCGCAAAAATCGGCGGTTGGTTCGATCAAACCCTCTTAAACCAGAGGGTGATCGTTCACGGGTCCAAGGGGAACCTTTACGGCGTGATTGGCTCCAAACCGCCGCACGTAATGACCGCAGAAGACGCCAAGCACCCGGTGAAACACACCGATATGTTCATTGATGTCGGCGCCAAAAACGCAGAAGATGCCGCAAACATGGGTATTGAAGCCGGAACTTATGTTTCAACCGACCGGGAATTTAAAAAATTGGCGAATGACCGGGTGACATCCAAATCATTTGACAACCGCGCCGGCCTTGTCATAATGATTGAGGCCATGCGCCGTTTGAAAGGAAAAAAGATTCAAGCGACCGTTTATGCAGTCGGGACCGTTCAAGAAGAAGTCGGCCTCAAAGGCGCCAAAACATCAGCACATGCGGTTGACGCCGATGTCGCCATCGCGATTGACACAACAATTCCGGGCGACCACCCCGGAATTTCTAAAAATGATTCCGCGCTTGAAATCGGAAAAGGACCTGTAATCACCATTGCCGACGCATCCGGCCGAGGTCTCATCGCCCACCCGATGGTCGTCAAATGGATTCGGGAATCCGCAAAATCCAAAGACATCGCCGTTCAACTTGGTGTCGGCGAAGGCGGAACCACCGACGCGACATCCATTCATCTGACCAAAGACGGCATCCCGACCGGAACCATCAGCATCGCTACACGGTACATCCACTCCCCGGTGGAGGTTTTGGATTTAAACGACATCGAATCCTGCGTGTCACTTGTTGTCACCGCCATTGAAAATGCACACAAATACTTTTCTAAAAAAAAGTAAAAACGAAATGGAAAATCTGTTGAATCTAAATTGAAAAATTAAAAAATAAGAATCGATCAACTTAAAATTGGAAATAAATTGAAAAAAAATAGGTAGGGTCAAAGGGGGGTTAAAAATTGGGTTTGTTTAATTTTGAAACAACACCGGCAAAAGCGGTGGAAATGCTCGGATCGGACAACGCCGCCAAAGTCGACAAAGGAATTGATTTTTTGGTGGCCGGCGGCAGTGACATGATTCCATTTATAGTCGACACCTTTTCAAAAGAAGTACCGATGGCGGACAAATCCAAAAAACACGCTCAGATTGCGCAAAATCTCTACAAACTTTTGTGTAAATCCGATGTCCCTTACCAATACTGTTCGTCCGTTGTCTTAACACTCATTCAAAAGCCGGCAACCGTCTCTTTGGATTTGTCGGCGCTTCCGGAAACGATGGCGGAGAGCAGTTACACCCTTCTTGAAGAAACATTCCGGACCGGCAGCGTCGATATCAAAAAACGAACACTTCCGTTTTTGAATAAGGTGGTCTTACAACCCACATTTTTGGATATTTTAGCTCCGCTTCTCACCCGCGAATCCGGCATGATGGATGAGTCCCTCGCTTTGATTCCGCGCGTGGACGGGGACTTAGAACCGATTTCAGACGCGCTTTACAGCGCCATGAATATTTATCCGCACGGAGATTCGGCGGCAGCTTCCATTTTATCTTTAAAAGGACGGCTCCTCCCAAACATTCCCATGCTGAACAAATACTTGGATGAATCCAATTCCCCGATTCAAAAGCGGGCCGTGAGTTTAATTTTAGCGCTGGCCGAAGACGGAAATGGGGTTTTGGGAGACGAATCCTTGTACACCCTTTTGGAGCGCCCGCTGGAAGAAGACGAGTCCGCCCGAGCCAACGCCCTTGAAATTTTGGAGCGCAAACAGCGATTGACGCCGAAACAATTGGATTTGGTCTGGATGATTTTGGTTCACACCGATTCCAATTTAACGCTGGAGCGCGGCATGAAGTTTTTCGGACGAATTGAGTCGGACGTCCGCTCTTTGATTTATTGGTATGCGGAAAACGGTTCCCGCGAAGAAATTATTCGCGCGTTTCAGTGCATCCATTACATGAAAGAATCGGGACCGGTTCTGTGTTCGAATCTGCTCCCGATTTATTTGAATAACAGTCCCCTTCTTTTAGAGCAGGCCGGCTATCCCGCTTTTAAATACATCGCGCTCATGATGAAAAAGAATTGCGATGGCGACCCCGGCATCTCCGCGCTGGCCAAACAGATGCGGGACTATTGTGTGTCGGAAAATTTGGACACGCCGTCGGAAGTCATGAGCATTCTTGGGAATTCAGATTTGGCCGACGTCATTGAATGGTCGGTCAAACGGATTTTTGAGTCTTACGGAATCGGCTACACCACCGCGTACGCCGATGAAATGCTGAAAGGAATTTCAGAACTGGTCGGCTTTGACAAACATATTCTCAACGCGTTCATCCGGGCATCCGGTTACGCTTACAGCTACGACAGTTTCGAAAACATTCTTCTTCCCAATAACAAAGAAGTTGTATCCGCCATCAACCGTCTTAGAACCATCAACACGCCGGCGACTTGCAATTTTTTGCATTTCATTTCCAAAAAGAAAGACATCACGATTACATGTTCGGATTCCGAAGGTAACCGGGCGTCAACCCTTCAATTTTCATTTGAGGAACACCGGAAATTAGCACAGGATGAGCTTTTAAGACGCGATTCCCCGTCTTACAACCCGCAAAATTATTTAAAGCCGAAAAAGTTCTAAAAAGTTGGATTAGAAAATTCGTTTTTCCGATATGTTTTCATATCGGAAATTCTTCTTTTTGTTTTTTGTTTTTGCGGTGCCGCCCTCGCGCATTATGGCAGCACATTTTTAAAAAAGTCAAGCAAACCCGTGGGACATTTTTTCATATTACCTTTTCTATTTCCAGGTCCTACTTTTCTTATTTTTTCAATCATCCCGTGTTGTTTGGCGTGAAGTATCCTGTTTTAAAGCAAATATTTATATGAATTTAAAGTGTGATGAAAAGTCATCATTTTGAAAAAATCATTCTTATTGCTTATCCATGAGGGGGCTTTAAATTATGCAAGAAAAAATTATTGAAATCGCCAACCGGATTCGGGAGCTTCGCGAATTGTCGGATATCACGCCCGAAGAGCTCGCCGCCGCTCTTGGAGTTTCCGTAGACACCTATTTAAAATATGAAAATGCGAAAGCCGACATTCCGGCCAGCGAACTTTATGAAATCGCGAATTTCTACAAAGTAGACATGTCCCTTCTTCTCACCGGGGAAGAGCCGCGCATGAACATATTTACGGTGACACGCGCCGGAAAAGGTGTCAATGTCGAACGCCGGAGCCAATACAAATATCAAAATCTGGCGGAGAAATTTATTCACAAAAGAGTGGAGCCGTTTATTGTCACGGCCGAACCCAAAAGTACGGAGCCTGAACTGCATTCTCACCCGGGACAGGAATTCAATTACATTTTATCGGGCAGCCTCAAAATTTACATTCACAACAATGAGATCATTTTGGAAGAAGGCGATTCGATTTATTTTGATTCCAACTATCCGCACGCTATGAAGGCGTTGAACGGAAAAGCGGCTCAATTTTTAGCCATTATTATGAATTAAAAAAGATCTTTTTTGGATTAACACACTTGGTGGGCAGGATTGATCTTTAAGTGAAATGTTTGAATTGTTAATATTTTAAATTTTTTAATGGTTTAATATTAAATTCTTTAAATTTTAAATTTTACATAAATTATGATTTTATCTTGATTATTATTATTTTTAGTTTGCAAGAGAAGAGAGATATGAGTGCAAATAACGATGTTGCTTTGAGCCGGGGCGGGAACCTGGTTCATCTTTTTGTTCCAAAAACCAAATTCGAATCTTATGAAGATTTTAAAACTTCATTTCAGCTTCACATCCCGGATGATTTTAATTTTGCGTATGATGTGGTGGACCGGTACGCAGCTGCCAACCCGGAAAAAATTGCGATTGTGTGGTGCGACGACCATGGCGGAGAGATAATTCTTTCGTTTGGAGACCTGAAGCGGGAATCGGATAAAACCGCGAATCTGTTTGCAAGCCACGGCATCGGCAAAGGAAGTACGGTTATTTTAACCTTAAAAAGCCGGTATGAGTTTTGGATTTGCTTGGTTGCTTTGCATAAACTCGGCGCGGTCGCGGTTCCGGCAACCCACATGCTCAAGAAAAGAGACATCATCTACCGCTTAGAAAAATCCAAAGCCTGCGCGGTCGTCAGCATTTCCGAAGGCAATTTGGATTTGATTTTTGATGAAGCGATTGCCGACACCAAGCTGTCCAAATTCAAAAAATTTATTGTCGGAAAAAGTTCCTCTGGCACGTCCGGCTGGATTGATTTTTCCGCCGGCGTGGAAAAAATGTCCGCCGATTTTCCCCGGCCCGCCGGAAATCAAGCGGTAACATCGTCAGATGACATGCTTTATTATTTTTCATCCGGTACCACCGGTTTTCCAAAGATGATTGCCCACAAATTTTCCTATCCGCTTGGACACATTATCACCGCCGGCTACTGGCAAAATGTGCAAAACAATGGTCTTCACTACACAATGGCCGACAGCGGCTGGGCGAAATGTGTCTGGGGAAAAATTTACGGCCAATGGATTTGGGGAACAGCCGTCTTTGTCTATGACTTTGATGAGTTTGACGCGAAAAACATGTTGGAGAAAGTGTCTAAGTATGGCGTCACCACATTTTGCGCGCCGCCGACCATTTACCGGTTCTTTATCAAGGAAGATTTATCTCAATACAATTTCAGCACCGTTCAATACTGTACGGTGGCCGGCGAGCCGCTCAACCCCGAAGTTTATGAAAAGTTCAAGCTTTACACCGGGCTTTCCCTTATGGAAGGCTTTGGGCAAACGGAAATCATTGCGGCGATTGCGACGTTCCCATGGATTGTTGCAAAACCCGGTTCCATGGGAAAGCCGGCGCCCGGATATGATATTGTTTTACTGAATCCGGAAGGACGCGAATGCGACGTCGGTGAAGAAGGCGAAATTACCATCCGGATCAATATTGACGCGAAGGACGCGAAGCCTAATGATCTTCCGCCGGGATTTTTCTTCGGCTACAAATACGATGATGAGAAAACCCAAGATTCTTGGCATGACGGATTTTACCACACGGGTGACACCGCATGGAAAGATGAAGACGGCTACTTCTGGTTTGTCGGACGGACAGATGACATCATCAAGAGCTCCGGCTACAAAATTGGTCCGTTTGAAGTTGAAAGCGCGCTTATTCAGCACCCCGGTGTTTTGGAGTGTGCGATTACCGGCGTTCCCGACCCGGTCCGCGGGCAGGTTGTGAAAGCAACAATTGTTCTTACGAAAGACTACAAGAACAAAGCCTCAGACGCCTTAAAAAAGGAATTGCAAGAGCATGTGAAAAAAATAACGGCGCCTTACAAATATCCGCGTGTCATCGAATTTGTTGACGTTCTTCCAAAAACCATCAGCGGAAAAATCCGGCGTGTGGAAATTCGGGAACAAGACAAACAAGATCAAGTCCGAAAATAAAAAATGAAGTAGAATATATAAAAAATTAACAAATAAAATACAAAAAATTGACAAATAAAAAATAAATGCTTAAAAAATAAATGTTTAAAAAATAAAATAGTGAATAATAGAATTCAAATAAATTAAAAATGTTTAAATAAGTCTCCTCATTATGTTATTTATTTAACATAATGGGGCTTTTAAATGACTTATTCTGAAGTTGAAATCAATGAAATGTTTCAATTTTTTCTGGATCAACCCCATGAATCCGAAATTCTTGAGTTCAAAGAAGCAAAAAAGGATTTTGATTTTCGCAAGCTTGGAAAATATTTTTCGGCTTTGTCCAATGAGGAAAATCTGAAAAGTCAAAAATTTGCATGGTTGATTTTTGGAGTTGAAGATAAAACACATCACGTTGTTGGTACATCTTACAGAAGCAATAGCAAAAATCTCATTTCTCTTTATAAGGAAATTGCTGATAAGACAATCGGCGGAATTACCTTTACACAAATTTATGAAATAAACCCGAATGGACTTCGTGTTCTTCTTTTTCAAATTCCTGCGGCACCAAAAGGTATTCCGACTTCTTTTGACGGTCATTATTTTGGCCGAAACGGTGAGTCTTTGGATGCATTGAGTTTATCGGAGCTTGAAATGATCAGGTCTCAATCAAATTCGGATTGGAGTGCGGAAATTATTCTTTCTGCGTCATTGGATGACCTGGATTCTGAAGCTATTTTAAAAGCACGTGAAAATTATAAAACAAAATATCCCGGAAAAGTTTCTGAAATTGATTCCTGGGATGATATTACTTTCCTAAATAAGGCTAAAGTAACAACGAAAGGAAAAATAACCCGGACGGCTTTAATTCTTCTTGGGAAAGATGAATCTGAGCATTTTTTAAATCCGGCGAATTTAAAAATACGCTGGATATTAAAAGATATTCACAATCAAGATAAAGATTATGAAATCTTTACAATCCCATTTTTATTGGCGGTTGATAAAGTAAATTTAAAAATTAGAAATTTAAAATATCGATATATTCGAGAGGGAGCAGAAACCCTTTTTCCCGAAGAAGTTTTGAAATATGAACCATTTGTTATTCGTGAAGCTTTAAACAACTGCATTGCTCATCAAGATTATCAAAAAGGTGGAATGATCAATGTTATTGAAATTAATGACGAAGAATTAATTTTTACAAATTATGGTCGTTTTATTCCAGGTTCTGTTGAAAAGGTTGTTACGGATGATGCTCCTGAGGAATCTAATCGAAATAAATTTTTGGCAACGGCAATGTTTAATTTGAATATGGTTGATACAATCGGTAGCGGCATTAAGAAAATGTTTAATTTTCAAAGGCAGAGATTTTTTCCAATGCCTGAATATGATTTAAATAATGAAAAAGTCAAGGTTACAATAATTGGAAAAATCTTAGATGTGGAGTTTGCTCACGTTTTAACAACTAATCCTGATTTGAGTCTTGAAAATATTATTTTATTAGATAAAGTTCAAAAGAAGAACTTACTATCCGATGAGGAAGCAAAACATCTTAAAAAATTAAATTTGATAGAAGGACGAAAACCGAATTATTTTATTTCTTCGGAAGTTGCATTTAAGTCCAAAAACTCAAATCTAAAGGCAGAATATATTAACCAGCGCGGTTTTGATGACGGTCATTATATGGAAAAAATTTTAGATTACTTAATGGAATACGGTTCTGCAACAAGATCTGATATCAATGCATTACTTTTGCAAAAATTGCCTGAATCGTATAATACAGATGAAAAAAAGAAAAATAAGATTAATAATTTGCTTGGTTCATTAACTCGGTCAAATAAAATTATGAACAAAGGGAGTAGAAAAGTTCCAATTTATGTACTTATTCCATCGGATTTTTAATCGATTAATAAAAATGAGTTTTTATTTTACTCTGACTCTTGGTTTTATTAATAAAAATGAGTTTTTATTTTACTCTGACTCTTGGTTTTATTAATAAAAATAAGTTTTTATTTTTCTCTGACTCTTGGTTTTATTAATAAAAATAAGTTTTTATTTTTCTCTGACTCTTGGTTTTATTAATAAAAAGGAGTTTTTATTTTACTCTGACTCTTAGTTTTATTAATAAAAATGAGTTTTTATTTTTCTCTGACTCTTGGTTTTATTAATAAAAATGAGTTTTTATTTTACTCTGACTCTTGGTTTTATTAATAAAAATGAGTTTTTATTTTACTCTGACTCTTGGTTTTATTAATAAAAATGAGTTTTTATTTTACTCTGACCTTAATTTAATAGATAAAAAAGGGTATATTTTCCAAAATAAAAATTATTATAAAAAGTTAAAGAAAAAGAGTAAGAGTAAATTTACTCTTCTGCTTTTGCTTCTTCCGGCTCAAGTCCGAGAAGTTTTTCAACGGTGGCATTGCCAAACGCTGTTAATTTTGCATTGACTTGGATAATGTCGGAGGAAATTTCGCTGCCGCGGATGAATTTTCTTCTTCTTTGGCCGTTAATTTTTGGGGAAAAACCGATTCCGGTCGCGCCCAAAATTTTTCGTTTCGCGGGTCCCGGAAGGTCGGCGCGCATCACGAAGCCGCTCTTGTCGCATCCGCCGGTGATTTTCATTTTGTAGCCGGAAAGTCCGACAAAGTCAGCATCCATTTCGGTTCCGATCGTCTTTCCAATGATGGTTTTTTCTTTTGTCGCGTCAAAATCAATTTTGTAAGATTTTCCTGTTCTCGGGTCAGCAAGGACCATTTTAATTGCCATAATTTATGTCTCCGCAATAATATTTGATCAATTGGATGAATCCATTTTAAGAATTAAATTTACAAATAATTACAAATTTACAAATAATTATTATTTTTTAAAATAATTTTATTTTAATTTTTTAATCGTTTTTTCAGGTTGACTTTTATTCCGTCGCCGTAGTATAAGGCTACCATAAATCCCGTTATAGTTTATAAATCTTATTCGTGAATTGGCTTTGCACGAAAAGTCTCAAATTTAACTTATTTTTCATGCTGATGCTTACTTTTCGTACAAACCCGTTTTGCTTGGGTATTATTCAATTTTTCGGAATAAACTTCATCGTTTCTAAATTGCCGTAGTTCCAATCCTCTCTTATACTTTGTTTCTTTAAAGCATTTTTTTTATCACGGCTGCCCTCTCCTCCCGAGCAGTACGTAAATTTAAACTTCCCATCTTCCGGTCGGTCATAGAAATACTGAATAAATTGAAGATATTCCTCCTTGGAGCCATCTGGTCTATACATCTCTTTTGCTTTATATTTTTCTTCAACCATAAAATCCTCTTCATTTTCCCCAAAACGGCTTGTCTTTGCGGCGGATGGCCAGATATTTTTCAAGCGTTTCTTTTTCGTCATTCGACAGCGTGTCAAAAATTTCAAATTCCAGAACTTTCGAGTCGCTTTCCGGAATGTGGACATACAAAATGTCTTCTTCTTTGATTTGCCGGCCGACGGTGGCGCCATCCAAGGCCATTGCCACTTCCATGCCAACCGTTGCTTTTGGGATTTTTTTGCCGTTGTTTTCAATGCCTTTGACGGTTCCGACAACCGTTCCGTCGGGAAGCATCACATCGGTATTGTTTTTAATCACGCCGCCCAAGATGCGGACGCCGACCACCGCCGGTTTGCTTTGGCGGAAAACGCAGCCGGGCAAAATCTTAAATTGACCGGGTTTAATCAAAGTGTCCGACCTCAGTTTCTCAAGTTCTTCTTCCCGTTCTTTGATATAATTCTTATAGTCATCCAAAATCCGGTAGATGACATCGTTCGTGAAAATCCGAATGGACGGGTGTTCATCCATAAGTTCAAGGGCATCCGGTGTTGTTTTAATATTAAACGCCAAAATGACGGAATGCATCGGGTCTTCAATGGTGGATGCTTCCATCACATCCCGTTTTGACACGTCGCCGACTTCCGCTTTTCGGATTTTAATCTCCGCTTTTCTAAATTCGTGCACCATCGCTTCTAAGGAGCCGAGCGTATCGGCTTTAATCATGACACCATCGGAATCGGTCTGTATTTGAACGTCAGCGATTTCCTTTTTCACTTTTTCAAGCACCGATTCAATGGTTTCCGGCGTTGCCATAATGACGGGAGAGCCCGCAAGCGCTTCTTCAATGCCCGGGGCGGAAATTTTAACACCGCAGGCGGCAACGGCTTTTGGAACCTGTTTAAATTTGCTTTCGTACCGGATTTCCGCAAGTTCCCGCGGTTTTAGAAGAGCGCGGATTTTTGTTTCAATCGGCTCGCCCAAGCGTCCGATGACGACCGTGTCGCCTTTTCGAAGAGTTCCATCATACAAAATTACATCAATCGTTGTTCCAAGACCTTTTTCTTCTTTAACTTCCAAAACCGTTCCAATGCCGGGGCCGTCAATATTATAGTGAAGAGCGGACTCCAAAAACCGTTGTGCCAAACCAAGAAGAATCATAAGGACATCAGAGACGCCTTCCCCGGTGAGACCGCTGATGGGAACGACACCCAGTGTTTTTTGGAAATCCGTAATCCGGTCGAATCGGTCGGCGCTAAATCCTTGTTCGTAAAGCCGGCCGACGACTTCATAGAATTTTGTCTCAAAAAGAGCTTGGGTTTCCGGCGTCTGTTTTTTGTATGTGGTTAAAAACGGCGCGTGCGGATTGGATTTCCAGCCGTAGAGTTTGTCGATTTTGTTCGTGACAACGATAAACGGTGTCTTGAATCGTTTTAAAATATTTAAGCTTTCAATGGTCTGCGGCTTAAATCCTTCATTGATGTCAACGACGACGACCGCCAAATCCGCCAAAGAGCCGCCCCGGCTGCGCAGGGTTGTAAACGCGTGATGCCCCGGTGTGTCGATAAACAAAAGTCCGGGGACAATAAATTTGTCGCGAAGACGTTTGTCCCCGCATCTTTCCACAATGACATCAATCGGGACTTCGGTGGCGCCGATGTGTTGCGTAATCGCGCCCGCTTCTCCTTTCACAATAGAAGTCCCCCGAATTTGGTCCAAAAGCGTTGTTTTTCCGTGGTCGACATGCCCCATCACACAAACAATCGGCGTTCTGAGATTCTTTTTCTCATGGTTCTCGCTCATAAAAATCACCCGCAAAAATGAAATAAAAATAATAAAATACGAATCTGTTTCAACAATTTATGATCAATCTATTCAATGATAAAATCAATTTTTCAATCTGTTACGAATATGAACGCCATTATAAAAATATGTTTCTTAGAAAAATCTATGACAAAACGAATATAATCCTATGAATTACGTGTCCAGGTGGTGTTTATTTATATCACAATAAGCCGATCCAAATGAAGTTCGCTTTTAAAAATCCGTCCAAAAATGAGTTTATAAAAAGTCTGTCCAAAAATAAGTTGTTATAAAAAGTCCGTCCAAAAATGAGTTTATAAAAAGTCCGTCCAAAAATGAGTTTATAAAAAGTCCGTCCAAAAATGAGTTGTTATAAAAATCTGTTCAAAAATAAGTTGTTATAAAAAGTTCATCTAATAAATGTGGTCTTAATACAAAAAGTCCATCCAATAAATGTATTTATATAACAAAAAGTCCATCCAATAAACGTAGTCTTAATACAAAAAGTCGATGCACTTTTTGACATTCATGCTGTCATTCATGTATCCTTAAGCTTAAAAATTATGTGAGTTGATTATTTTGTACCGCGATGCCATGGCTGAACTTCTCCGGTGGAAGCAGGAAAAAACAAGAAAGCCTCTTATTATTCGAGGTGCGCGGCAGGTTGGAAAGACTTGGCTGATGCGTGAATTTGGGAAAATTGCTTTTCAAAAGACGGTGTATGTCAATTTTGACCATAATTCCCAAATGGAAGAGCTGTTCTCAATAGATTTGGATACGAAACGCATTATTGTCGGACTTGAGCTCTATTGCGGGCACAAAATTGACCCCAAAAACACACTGCTCATTTTTGATGAAATACAGGAAGTTCCGCACGCATTGACTTCTCTGAAGTATTTCAACGAAAATGCGCCACAATACTCGATTGTGTGTGCGGGCAGCCTTTTAGGGGTAGCGCTGCATCCGGGAACATCTTTTCCGGTGGGAAAAGTGGATTTTTTAGACCTTTATCCTCTCTCCTTTACCGAATTTATGCAAGCGATGGGCAAAGACCAATTTGTCGAACTTCTTGAACAGGGCGGCTTTGATTTGGCGACGACCTTTAAACATGAATATATTAATTTGCTGAAGCATTACTATTACGTGGGCGGCATGCCGGAAGCCGTGCAGGCTTTTGTACAAAACAAGGATTTTGGCGAGGTCCGGGAAATCCAAGAGCGTATTCTTGCGGCTTATGAACAAGATTTTTCAAAACACGCGCCCAACGAAGTTGTGCCGCGCATCCGGATGCTTTGGAACAACATTCCGGCGCAGCTGACGAAAGAAAACAAGAAATTTATTTATGGTCTGATTCGCGAAGGAGCACGGGCAAAAGACTATGAAATGGCAATGCTTTGGCTGATTGATTGCGGCCTTATCCATCAGGTGCACCGCATCAGCGTCCCCCGCTTGCCGTTAAAGGCCTATGAAGACTTAAAGGCATTTAAGTTATTCATCGTCGACGTCGGTCTTCTTTCCTGTATGGTGCGTCTTAGGCCGGATACGCTGATTGATGGCAATACGCTCTTTCAGGAATTTAAAGGAGCACTGACCGAGCAATATGTTTTGCAGCAGCTTAAGACGCTCAAAGGCCTGGAACCTTATTATTGGACAAACGATTCGGGGAATGCGGAAATTGATTTTGTTATCGACACGGGCCGTGATGTTATTCCGATTGAGGTCAAAGCCGAAGTAAATTTGCAGGCGAAAAGTTTGAAAGTCTATCACGAAAAGTTTGAGCCAAAGCTTTCTATCCGCGCCAGCATGGCAGATTACAAACGGGAGGGTTGGTTGCTCAATTTGCCGCTGTGGGCGATCGAAAAGGTTGGAAAGATGACGGAAAAATGACAACGGCGGCATTTTAGATTATGACACCCACCTCTTTCTTTTTGAAAATATGTCCCGGCCGGTTCAAAAAAGCAACAGCTCTCCGGTAAAATTTCAAAAAAAGAAAAGCCAGCCGAAAAATTCGGCTGATTAATTATTGTTTTTAAAAATTTAAAATTATTTTTTAAAACACATTTTTAAAATTATTCGTACAAGTAGGCATCCACCGACCGTTTGTAGCTCAAAATCTTATCGTTTCCGAAGTGGATTTTGATTTCACGGGCGGCCGCTTCCGGCGAGTCGGACGCGTGAACGATGTTTCGTCCGGTGTCCATCGCGAAGTCGCCGCGAATTGTTCCAAAGGCGGCCTCGGCCGGCTTTGTGGCACCGTTTAAAGCACGCATAATTTTAATCGCGTCTTTTCCTTCCACAATCAGGGAAAGAGATGGCGCGGATGTGATGAACTCGACCAGCCCCGGGAAAAACGGACGGGCGGCGTGTTCGGCATAGTGCTCTTTTGCTTTGGATTCTTCCATCACGGCCAACTTCATGGCGGCGATTTTGAGTCCTTTCTTTTCGATTCTTGAGAGAATTTCCCCCATGAGTCCGCGGGCGACGCCGTCGGGTTTAATCATGACATACGTTTGTTCCATGATACTTCCCCGTTACTTTCTCTTTTGTTCGGCACGGCCTTTTTCGGTCCAGATGGTTTTTCTCGGAAGTCTTCCAAGGTCCAAATTGCTTTGGCATTTGGAGGAGCATAAATAAAACGCGGTTCCGTCTTTTTTAACGTAAAGTCTTCCGGTTCCGGGCTCAATCATTGCCCCGCAAAAACTGCATTTTCTTTGATCCATTTGCAATCACCGGTTTATCTCATTGTTAATTTCTTGGCTTCACGTGATGTTTCAATCAACATCAAAATGTCGCCGATTCTGACCGGTCCCACACAGTTTCTTGTGATGACCCGCCCCTTGTCGCGGCCTTCCAATATTTTGCATTGGATCTGTTTGGCCTCCCCATGCATTCCGGTGTTTCCGATGATTTCAATCACTTCGGCCGGAAATCCGTTTGCGTTATTGTTGTCGTCTGCCATTATTTTTCTCTCCTTGACGGTTTAAAAAATCAGTTTTTCAGAGCGGCAACCTTCTGGGCGACATCGTTGACAAGATCGGCAGCTTTTCCGGCATCGACGATTGCGACAGCCGCGCAACCGACGGAAAGACCGCAAGCGGCACCCAATTCTTTTTGTTCTTTAATAAAAATGTAGGCGGCACCTTTCTCTTCGCAGAGGGGACCCAAGTGCGCGATAATTTCGGCCGGTTCCACGTTTTCGGCAATAACAACGAGTTTCGCGGTTCCGCGTTCAATTGTTTTTGTGGCTTCGTTGGTTCCTTTCTTAATTTTACCGCTGTCCCGAGCTGTTTCAACAGCTTCAAGAGCAATCTTTTGAAGTTCTTCTGGTGCTTCGAATGTAGCGAATTTTGCCATATAAATCAATCTCCTTCAAGCCAAACCAAAGCCGGTTCAGCCTTCATTATTCATAGTTGTTTTATGACCCGCTTGAAAAATAATAAGAATCAGTTTTTTGCAAAAATAAAAAAATGATTATTTGGTCAAGTCTGAGGTTTAAAACAGACCATAGAGGCAAATATAGCTTATAAACCTTTTTACGGGATTTTTTGCAAAAATTTGCAAAAAAACAGCTCATTTTTATTCTCTTTTTTCTTCCATATGTTATCTGTTTAGATACGATATATAATCCAAAAAAATACCCTTTTATTCTTTGTTCTTGTTTAAGGTAAATTTAAGTTGATTTGTTGATCGGTGGAAAAACGAATCAATATCATTGAATGAAAGTAAAATGGATTCGAAAAATTTTTTGTTTAATAAGGATTGAATATTTTTGTTTATATTTAAATAGGTTAAAAAATCACGAGGGAAACTTTATGAAAAAACTCAATACTTTATTTGTTTTGCTGCTTTTGTTGATGTCGATGATTCCGATGACGGGATTTGCGGGAGCGGAGGATAACGGAGTCGCTTCAGCATATGCCGTAATTGCAATGGCTAAAAGCACAACAAAAAATGACCCGAATTTTCAATTTAATAACATTCCGGCTGGAACATATTCAATTGTTGCACACAATTTGATGAGTGTAAATCCTTATATGGCGATTGCGGAGGTAACTGTTACAAACGACAATGTCTCCGTTGGCGAACTTGTCATGTTAAAGGCAAATGACGGTACAAATATTGAAAATAAATTTGTTTATGACAACGTCTACAGTTTAATCCGTGCAACAGATGCAGACAGTCTTCCTGCCACAAGCGGGTCTTATAACATTTCCGGAATTATTTCCAGAACCAGTTCAGGGTCTCGAAATGATAATGCGACACTTTATTTAATCCAAGGTCCGATTATCACAAATGTTGTTTATGATTTGGTGCAAAGTAAATTGATTATCAAAGCTTACGGTGCAGAATCTGTAGAGGTGTCATATGTCGATGTTGCCGGAAAAACAAAAACAAAAACTCCAATTAAATCCACCGGCATTTACACACTCGACCTAACATCTGATGATATTGTTTCCGGTCAGTCTGATGTAGTAGTTACAGCAAAATTCGGGTCAGATGCGGTTTCTCAAAAAATAATTTTTGAAAACGGGGGGTATCAAGTTGTTGCTATGGCAAAAAGCACAACTAAGAATGACCCAAATTATATTTTTGGAAATATTCCTGCCGGAAAATACGTTATTGTTGCTACAAATTTTATGGGTGTAAATCCGTATACAGTCATTGAAGAAGTGATTGTTACGGATTCGGATGTAGCTGTTAATGAAATCGTCATGAAAAAAGCGAATGATCCGATTGATTTAAATTTGGCTGAAAATAAATTGGTTTACGATACGATTTATGTTCCTTTTCTCAAATCGCTTCAATCAGAAGATATTCCGGTATTGAGCGGTTCTTATAAAATTTCGGGGATTGTTTCCAGAAGTAATCCCGGATCCAAAAATGATAATGCGACACTTTATTTGCTGAAAGGACCGGTTATCACAAGTGCTTCTTATGATACCTCTAAAAGTCAAGTAAAAGTCAAAGCTTACGGTTCTGATTTTGTTTCAGTTTCTTTTATGGACGCAAACAATGCAAAAACAACAATTGAAAATTTCAATCCATCCAACAATGAATATACGATCAATATTCCTGCATCTGATTTGAAAATCGGACGAACAGACATTACAATTACGGCAAAAACCGAAATGAATACAGATACAAAAAAAGTTGTTGCAATCCAAGGAGATCCGGCTTTACTTGGCGCACCCAGAAAAGTCGTCATCATTACCGGTCATAGTTATGCCGGAATTATTAATGATTTGAAATCAAAATATGATGCGAACGGATCCAATGTCGAATTGATTCTCATCGAAACCAAAAAGGTGAATGCTGAAACAGCGGTCGGATACCGGAAACAAATTAAGGATGCGGATGTCATTACCATTCACATGATTACCACGTCTACGACGTGGAGTTTGCTCAATGATTCGATTAAAACGACCTGTACAAACGGAGCTTTCCTTTATGATGATAACCGGACGGCCCGCTCTCCGACAACAGATTATAAAATAAAATCCGTTTACGGCGTTTCCGATACGCCCGCCAATCTGGCGGCTTATGACACAAAAATCGGAACTTATTGGTCCAATGCGCCGTTTGAGCCAAGTAATTTGGAATCCATGGTGAATATGGTCTTACAAGATTTTTACGGCCGGTATGATTTGGACTCCAAAGAACCGGTAACGTTGCCGGATAAAATGATTTACCATCCGCACATGGACAATCTTTTCATTTCAAATTATGACGATTACATCACTTGGTATCAGTCCAAAGAAAAGAAATGGGATGGAGAAGATATGGCTTACAAATACGATTCAAACAAGCCAACGGTTGGAATCGTCTTTTACAAAGCGTATTATCCGGACAAAATCGAACCGATTAACAAAATGATTGAAGAATTTGAAAAAGCGGATGTCAACGTCATTGCAACATTCAGCGAAAATGGCCTCATGCTGGATGGAAATGAGATGGGCGGGAAATATTTCCGCAAAGGAGAACTGGATGCCATCATGATGTTCCGGTACATGGGAAGTGCTTACTTTAACGCAACCGAACTCAACGTTCCGGTTTTTAATGTCATGGCGGTCGACATGACAAAGGAAGAATGGGAGAAATCCTCCAACCCTCTTGGAACAACCGTTTCCAACCGTTTGGTCAACCAGGAGCTCAACGGTTTTATTGACCCGATTGTGGTCATGTGGACGGATGAAACCAACTCCACAAAACCGCTCAACGACCAAATCATTTGGCTCAAAGACCGTGTTCTCGGACAGATTACCCTTCAGGAAAAGGCAAATGCCGACAAAAATGTGGCGGTGATTTATTACAACCACGGCGGCGGCAAAGGAAATATCGGCGCGTCTTATTTAAATGTCCCGGAAAGCATAATTTCATTGCTTAACGGAATGGAATCGGCCGGCTATAACATCAATTCTTCCAAAGCGCCGGACGCGGAAACATTGGTCACTTCCATGACCACACAAGGCATTAATATCGGAAACTGGGCTCCCGGAGAACTCAAAAAAATGATCGGAGACTTTGATGTTTCCGGCGGCGAAGATATTTACGACACCGGAAAAGCAGTTTTGATTTCCAAAGAGTTGTATTTGGAATGGTTCCATGATGTCTTTTTAGGAGACTGGTTTGAAGCATCCATCGCCCCCTTAAGCGATGATGAGAAAACACAAAGAATTGCCGCTCAGGAAGCCCTTTACCAATCCAAATTAAAAGAAGTCGAAAAATTATGGGGAACCGCTCCCGGAAACATCATGGTGTATGAAGGGTATCTTGTGATTCCTTACATCAATGTCAGCGATGAAAGCGGAACAGGTGATGGCCGCGTTATTTTAACACCGCAACCTTCCCGTGCGGCGGAAACAAGCATTGAAGCTCTGTACCACAACACAACAATTCCGCCGACACATCAGTACATCGCCTTTTACCTTTGGCTCCAACATGAACACAATTTGCAAACCAATCCCCAAGAACTTGGGTTTGACGCGGATGCCTTAATTCATTTGGGACGGCACGGCACCCAGGAATGGCTGCCCGGAAAAGAAACAGGTCTTTCCAGATATGATTGGCCGGCATTGATGGTGGGCGGAATTCCGGTTATTTATCCCTACATTGTGGATGGAATCGGAGAGGGCCTCAATGCAAAACGGCGTGGAGATGCGGTGATTGTGGATCACATGACACCGGCTGTCGTGTATGCCGGAATTGACAGCTCGACAGATTACGGAAAATTAAATGAAAATATTTTCCAATATCAATCTTCCGAAGGTACAATTAAAGCCGGATACAAACAATCCGTCATTGACGGACTGGTCAAACTCGGTCTGGACAAGCAATTCGGAACCACCAAAAGTAAAATGGAAAAAATGTCGGATGCGGAGTTCAATCATGTTTTGGATCAAGCCGAAGAGGTGTTGGAAGAAATTCGGATGACTTACATCCCATATGGTCTTCACGTCCTTGGAAAACCTCTTGAAGGCGAAGCTTTAAACGGCATGGTTTATTCTATGCTTGGAAGTGCGTACATCAACCGGGTGAAAGAAGCAAAAGGAACGGAAAATACAGCTTATTCCATGATTCAGGCGGTTGTTTCCGGAGTTGGCCCAAGTGAAACGGTTTCTTCTTCTCTTCCTCAAGCAACTTCTGATCAAAAAACAGAACTTGTGAAGGATTTGACAAACGCTTCGATTTATGCCGGAAATCTCAAAATATCCAATGAAATTCCGCAAATTTTGCGGGCTTTAAACGGTGAATTTATTCAACCCAAAGCCGGCGGCGACCCGGTTGCAAAACCGCAGGTTCTCCCGACCGGCGGTAATTTCCAATCCATTGACCCTAAAACGATTCCGTCTCCGCAAGCTTGGGACATTGCCGTTAAATTAACGGATCAATTCCTGGCGGATTATTATGAGAAAAACAATAATAAATGGCCCAACACCATGGCTTTCATTCTTTGGGCAGGGGAAACTTCCCGCCAAAGCGGTGTTTTGGAAGCTCAAATTATGTATTTGATGGGAATTCAACCGACTTGGAGCGGTGTTAATATTGAGCCGCTGGATGAAAATTCCAACAAAAATGTCATTCCGGCAAGCGAGTTAAAAGTGACGCTCAACAATGGAACGATGGTGACAAGACCGCGCATCGATGTGGTGGTGGAAATTTCCGGTGTTTACCGTGACACGTTCCCGGATAAAATTTTGATGTTGGATAAAGCGGTCCGAATCGCCTATAATCAAACGGATGGCGTGAATTATGTCCGGGAAAACACGGACAAAATTTACAACAACGGAAAGAATGGTTTTTCCAAAGATGAGGCGATGTCTCGTATTTTCGGGCCGGCGGCTGACTCTTATGGTGCCGGAATGGCTGATTTGGTGGGCTCCACAAATGCTTGGGATTCGGCCGACCAATTGGCAAAACATTATATTTCCCGGATGGGCTTTATCTATAACAGCGTCGGAAGCTGGGGTTCCATAAATAATGAAAAACTTTATGAGAAGCGTCTTTCGACGGTGGATGTTACGATTCACAGCCGTTCATCCTCGATTTACGGCGTCACCGATATTGATGATTTCTATCAATATTTGGGCGGCTTAAACGCGGCGGTCAGATATTCAAGACCGGATGGAAAAGAGCCGGCATCGTACGTGATGGATCTTCGAAAGCCGGGGAATGAAAAAATGACCGATCTTGAGACTTACATCAGCAACGAATTGGCCGCAAGAGCGCTGAATCCGAAATGGCAGGAAGGCATGCGGGAAAACGGGTATGCCGGTTCCCGTGAAATGGCAAAAATGATTGAAAATCTGTGGGGTTGGAAAGCTTTGCAGCCGGATTTAATTTCCGATCAAATGTGGAATCAAGTTTATGAGGCTCTTTTGACCGGAGAGAATAAAGAATGGCTCAAAACCGATCCGGCAAATGCTTACAGTTATCAATCTATGATTGCACGAATGATTGACGCGGCTACAAAAGATAACGGAAAATATTGGAATGCCGACCAAAAAGTCCTCAACGACTTGGTTAACCAATATGTAGATTCCGTCATCGACCATGGCGTCGCTTGCTGTCACCACACCTGCGGAAACCCGTTTTTTGACAGCTTTATCCAAGGGCAAATGTCGGTGGCCGGAGTTTCCGAAGAAAAACAAAAGCAATTCTTAGATACGCTGATGACTGCCACCGAGCGAGAAATAAAACCGTTGGAGTCCGGTAAAAAAGATTCCGGCGGCGCCGGAGGTTACGGAATGGCTATCGTGTCCGGCGGCGAAAGCGCCGAACAAAAACCTGTTGAGAATCCGGCGGATTCGGGTGCCGGTTACGGAACGGACCTTGGAGCAAAATCCGGAACGGTGGATGGGTATGAGATGATTCCCACAACGATCAATTCAGCAACCGCCGCACTTCGTGATTTCTTGGGCAATCCCACGTTCTCAACATCCAGTTTTGTTGCGATTGCGATTGTCATTCTCTTGGTCGGTGCCGTTTTCTTCGGATTTAGAAGAAAAGGAGCCTGATTGAAAAATAAGCAACAAGTCTATATTTTTCAAAAAAATAACTCCTATAATTAAAACCCGTTTCAAACGAAAGAGATTTTCTCTTTCGTTTTTAACTTTTTTGCTTTAATTTTTTTGCTTTAATTTTTTTGTAGTAATTTCTTGCTTAATTTCTTGCTTTAATTTTTTTGTTTTAATTTTGTTTCCCCCGTTTTTCATAAAACGATACTTTCTTTTTCACGATCTCTTATTACTTCTTACCTATTTGGATTATAGTTCTTATCAAAATAAATCCCTTTTTATTGGATGACAACAAACTATTCCAAACTTGTCTGTTTTTAAAATAGTCTCATTTATTTAAAACATGACTAGAAGGCTTAATTTTTTAAAACAGATTTTAAAAATCAATTTTATTTTAAATTTTTTAAAAATCATTTTTTGTGTTTTAATTATTTTATGAGGGAGACAAATGTTTCAAAAAATAAACATAAAAAAAATCGGAACGATTTTTATATTGCTGTTATTGCTGATTTCAATGATTCCGCTTTCTGCGGCAGAACCATCCACATTGATTTCCGGGTCGGATGACAAAATTGATGTTTTGTATATCGGCAATGCCGGCTACTTTGACATGGCGATAACGACGGCAATGCATGATCAAATGATGTACAAAGATGATTTTAACATTCAAACGATTGAAATTGCTTATCCGGCGACGGCGGATTTAAGTCCTTATGATTTGAATACTTTTGATTTTATTTTTGTAGATATGGCCTATTATGGAATTAAGGCGGAGGATTGGTCTCTTTTTGAAGCTGCGCATAATAATGGCGTCACATTAATTGCTTTTATGAATGACTATCAAGGATACACACCCGTTCCGGATTCCTTTGATTTTCGAGACACGCCTGAACTCACAACAAGCACAACATACTCCGCAGATTCTGTTCGTATCTTTTTTGAAATGTTTGCCGATCAAACAAGTTATTCGGCCGAACCGGTTGAACTTCAATATGATTATGCCGAAAACATTTTGATGTTCTTGGCCAAAGAGAAAAGCACCCTTGACCCCAAATGCAAAGCGATTACGGATGATTGGACCGCTTGGAAATCGGTTAAAATCGCTTACCTCGGTTTTTCCGGACAAGAAAAATGGGTTTACGCCAATCCTTATTCTTCTTTTATGGACGTGACATTTTTGCCGGATTATTGGAAAAGTTCTGAAAACCAAACCATTGTCAATTTCGGAAATTCCGGCGGCTTTGCAAATCAAAATCTAATTCTATTAAATATGATTGTTGCAGCATCGTGTCAAGGAATAGATGACAAAATTACAAATTCAAACTACAAACTGGAAAATGTCGCCAAAACAAAACCTGTTTTAATATTCAATACGGGAGGATTAGGACCGGAGTATGCCGAAGAAATTGACAATAAAAATCATCCGCTTTCCGTTGATGTTCAATTAAATGAGCAAATTTTAGTTTTAGCCGGACGTGAATACGGGTCCAAGGAGTTGGACCATTTCACAAAAGAATGGATTCTTAAAAGTGCTTCTCCGACCTACGGGATTTATCATCCGGATCTGCCAGGCAAAACTTATGAAACCCTGGACAATTATTTGACCGATTATTCGGTTCCGGGACAATATGATCCGCAGCACCATGTTTACAATGATTCCAACCGAACCGTCGGACTTTGGTTCCACAAAGAATATTTCTCGGACGGACGGCTCCCAATTATCAATGCGGTCATTGCCGACTTAGAATCCAAAAACATCAATGTCATCGCAACGTATGACATATTCAGAGAATCCGATGATGGCAGCGGAAATCCCATCAATCCGACAATGAAATATTTCGCGGACAGCAATGGAAAAGTTCTCATCAGGTCCGCGATTTCCATTAAAGACTTTTCCTTTAATTACAATGATTATGAGGAAGGATTGGAATGGTTAAATGAACTCAATGTCACGGTTTTAAAAGCGGTTACAACCGCGTCCGCGGACGGTCAAATTTCCAAAGACTCATTGGTATATTCCACCGTTTCCCCAAACCGTGACGGAATGGGCGATTTCATTCTCATCGGCGGTCCATCTAAAGACGGTGCGATCATCTACGACGACCAAATTGATTGGCTCAACAATCGCGCGATTGCCTGGGCAAATTTAAAAGCAAAAGACAACGCCGATAAAAAAATCGCGATTCTTTACTACAATTATCCGCCCGGAAAAGACGGAATCGGCGCCAACTATCTCAATGTCATGAGAAGTTTTGCCGGCTGTGAAACCACACAATTCCCCGGCCTTTTAAGACAAATGAAAGACGAAGGCTATACGATTTCGTTTGACAATCTGCCAAGCAGCGTCACAGAGTCCACGCTCAATGAAACAAATCTTTTAGATTTGGTTTTCCGCCAGGGAATCAATGTCGGCGCGTATGCGCCCGGTGTCTTGAATACCATGGTTGATGAAAAAGGAAACACAAATGACGCAAATTGGTGGGGTGCAACGATGGTTCCGATCGAAACTTACCAAACGTGGTTTGATGCCACCATCACGAATACGACCATCCGGCAAGGAATCATTGATTCCTGGGGAGAGCCTTGGGATTACTCCAAGCCGCTTTTAAAAGACCAAAGCGGAATGATTTGGGAAAACAATACCACCGGGAAGCGATTTGTTGTGATTCCGGCCATCCGATTTGGAAATGTGTGGCTCACCCCGCAGCCGGACCGCGCGCTTGCGACCGACAAAGCCTTTTCCTATCACAGCGGCGACATTCCGCCGACACACCAATATGTGGCCTACTATCTGTGGCTTCAAAATGAGTTTAAACCGGATGCGATTATTAATTTCGGAACACATGGGACGCATGAATGGCTGCCCGGATCGCCTCATGGCATGGACGCGAAAAATGATTTAAGCCCGCTCTTGCTTGGGGATATTCCAAACATCTACCCTTACATTGTCGCAAACGTCGGCGAAGGACTGACCGCCGAATACCGCGGAAATGCGCTCATCATTGACCACATGACACCGCCAATGATTCGTTCGAATTTGGATTCCAACGCGGATTTGGAGTGGCTGGAAAAAGAAATTCAAGCTTATTTCATTTCCCAAGCTGGCGGCGATTCCGGAACAAACGCCCAGCGTCAAAATGCCATTGTCACACGAATGTTTGCGGCCGGCATCGACGACGTCATCGGTATGGACAAGTACAAACGTGAAATCAATGAAAATAATCCCAATAAGGTGACAGACCTACAGCTTCAGGGATATCTGAAAGGCATGAGTCAAGACGATTTTTCGAAATTCCTCAAAGAAGATTTGTTTGATTATGTCGAATCCGTTAAAGAAAACAGTCTTCCATATGGGATGCATGTTTACGGGCAAAGTCCGACGGAGGATCAAATCGGTGCGATGCTTCGCAATATGTGGGGACACCAATTTGATGATGTGATTTACAACGCTTATTACAAAGACGCCGGATATGTCAGTATTCCGTATTCTGAAGAAGAACACATTCATGAGATGGTCATTGAGCTTGCGGACGCGTCAACGGCGGCTGAAATGAAAAACATTTTAGAAAATTATTATTCTCTGTCGAGTTACACGAATGAAGACCACGAGTCCGTTATTCGTTTCATCTTGGGACCGGCGATGTATTTTGAAGGAGAAACAGATGCAAATGTTGTCATTTCAAAATGGGATTCCATCACCACCCGAACAGACGCAAATGGAGATCCGGTGACGGTAATGGATGAACTTCGGGATGAAATCGTCTTTGCCTACTATTTCTATTCCGCAGCTCCGGCGACGGATAAATTGAATACGAGCATTGAAAATGTGACAAAATATTGTATCGACAATAAAGGATCAGGCAAAGTGGACGCCGCACTCATCAACAAGGCGCTATCTGTTGAATTTAAAACACAATCCCATCAAAATAAAGGCATTGTTTCTTATCTGACCGGATACGGCCGGCTGAATTATGCTCAAAATTTAAAAGATTGCGGCGATTCCGAAACAACGAGTTTATTGCGTGCGCTTTCCGGCGGCTACATTTGGCCCAACGCCGGAAATGATCCGATTCAGAATCCGAGCGCGCTTCCGACCGGTAAAAACTTCTACGGAATCGACCCGGACAAATTCCCGACCAAACCAGCCTGGGAAGTCGGAAAGTCTTTGGCGGACCAAATGATCGCGAAATATTACAACGATCATGGAAAGTGGCCGGACACCATTGCATTCTCCCGGTTTGGTGTTGAATTTATCCGAGATGAGGGCGCTCTTGAAGCCTGCGCGCTTTACTTGCTGGGGGTTGAGCCGGTTTGGGATGTCAACGGAAAAGTGGATCCGAAATCAGTCAAAGTCATTTCGCTAAATGATTTGAAAATCACATTCTATGATGAAAAACAAAAGAAAGAAGTGACGATGAACCGGCCGAGAATTGATATTGTTTATACAACCGCCGGCATGCGTGACGCGTTTGGCGACAAACTCAAACTCATCAATGTCGGGGTCAAAGCGGTGGCAACCTTAAATGAACCAGATGAATGGAATTATGTCAAAAAGAATTCGGACAAACTTATTGCGGCCGGATTTGAGGATTTGGCTTATTTCCGCTGTTTTGCCAACGAACCCGGAAATTATGAAATCGGCACCGGCAATTTGGTAAGCGCCAGCGGTTCTTGGGACGATCCGCAATCGGTTGTGGATATGTACATCAAAAACATGGGCTTTGTCTTTGGCGATGATTCGACATGGGGACAAAAAGCGCCGGATTTCTTTAAAGCGCTTCTCGGAAGCGTGGACGCAACCGTTCATGCCGACTCATCCAATTTGTATGACACCTTGGACAACGATGATTTCTTCCAGTATTTCGGAGCTTTGAACATGGCGGTGAAATACACACGCAATGACGGCAAAATGCCGGACATGTTTGTGGCCGATACCAAAAATGTCGGACAAAACGCTCGCACAAACGGCGGAAAAATCTACACGCTTAAGGAGTACATCAACATTGATTTGGAATCCCGGTACATGAATGAAGAGTGGATTCGGGGCATGATGGAAGCCGGTTATTCCGGATCCACCATGTATGCCGAATTCATTGAAAACATGTTTGGATGGGCGGTCACCAGCGATGGTGAGTTGATCAGTTATGAAAATTGGAAACGAGCTTATGATATTTACGTCAACAATTCCTTAGAGATCGAAGGCTTGGACCAGTTCATGAAAGACAATCCGTACGCTTACCAATCTCTCACGTCCCGGATGCTTGAAAGTATGAGAAAAGATTATTTCAAAGCGGATGAAAGTTTAAAAGAATCCGATCCGGAAGCTTACAATAAACAAGTTCAGGCCTTAAAAGAAATGCAAAAAATGTTGATTGAGCAATACATGGATTCCGTCATCGACCATGGCGTCGCTTGCTGCCACCACACGTGCGGAAATCCGTCGTTTGACAAATTCATGGCTGGTCAGCTTTCCGTTTTGGGTGTTGATCCGGACAAAGAGGAAGCGTACTGGAAAATTGTCCAAGGCGCAACCGAGCGAACCAAACCGCCGGTGAACCCGTCTCCCTCAACATCCTCCGGCGGCGGATTTGGAACGGCATCTGTTTCAAGCGGACCTGCGGCGGAAAGTGCGGCTTCCGGTGAAAACCCTTCGGAAGGGTCGGATACCGGTGGCGGCTACGGAACGGATGGAAGCACCCCGGGAACCCCCCAAGCTCCGGTTTCCGGATATGAAATGACATCATCGATTCAAAATGCGGCGTCGGCGGTTCGTGACTTTATCACCAACCCTTCTTTTTCAACGTCCAGCATGATCGCGATTGCGATTGTCATCCTTTTGATCGGTGCCGTCTTCTTCGGATTTAAGAGGAAAGGAATTTGATGAAATATTAATTTGAAAACTTTAAAAAAACAAGAGAGGAATCTTTCCTCTTTTTGTTTTCTTGATTTTTTTTGTTTTTAAGGTTTTGTTTTAATTTTTTGCGTTAATTCTTATTTTGCGTGCCGCCGCCGCGCGCTATAGCAACACATTTTTTTTTAAAAGTCAACAAAAACGAAGGACTGATTTTTGTTTTTTAGATCTTTCACATCATTTTATTCATTTCTTATTTTTTCATTTTTTCTTATTATCTAAAAAAACCTTTCAACTAATACCTTGTTGAGTAATATATATAACCCAAAAACCACTCTTTATATAGCATTCTTCCCTATTTCTTTTCTCATGGAAGCTTTAGCATCTTTGATTGTTGTTGGTATTCTTTCGAGTGTATTCATATTCGGATTGAAAACCGGAATTGGTTGTGGATTCTCAAAAGTGAAGTGGCCGGTCGTGTTTGGGCTGTGCATTCTTTACTTTATCATTGCGGTTGTCGCCGGCTACTTTATGGACGCGATTGACGTCGCCTCGTTTATGAGTTCGCCGCTTGCGTCCGCCATTCACATCACATTGGCGCTTTTCATGGTTTTTGGCGGCATTTACACCATGAAGAAATGGAATGCCGGCTGCGACGTGTCCAAAAAAACTTTTTTGATTTTGGTCTTCCCCTGCCCGGTTTGTATGGCCGCTCTTTTGGTTTCTTGTGTGGCGCTCTCCACCGTTGTCACCATTGACGGCGTTTTAATCGGCGCCATTGTCGGAATCGTGTTTGCGGTCTCCATAATTCTTTCTACGCTTTTTATGAGAAATTTGGGCAAAATCACACAGTTGGTGGGTTTCCAATTTTCCGGAACGCCGGACACACTCGGTTCCGTCATGGTTTTTATCGGTGTATTCTATTTGACAGCCGCCATTATGATTCCGGCATACATTGCAGCCGGTTCACCGGATTCGGCTCCGGCGGTTCCGTTCACATCCGTGGAATTTACCTCCCTCTTCTTAACGCTCTTGATTATTATTTTCGGAGCGGTTTTGACCCGAATGGCCGACGGCGGCACGCCCAAGAAAAAAACACCGCTCACCCCTGAAAATAAAACCAATCCGAAATGAAATATCAAAATAACCGAAAAACAATTCTAATCAAAAACAAAACAATAACAGTCAAAAACTAAATAATAACAATCAAAAACAATCAAAAATAAACATTTTTCAGTTTATGTCTGACTTTAATATTTTATGTCTGACTTTATATTGATTTTAAAAAGGCAATAAGTGATACCCATGGAAATTAGTTTTTTAACAGACTTCGGCTCGACGATTTCGTATCTCATGTATATTTTTTCGAATTCACTTCTTTACCCGGTAATGATTTTGTTGATGTTGTTGGTCTTGGTTATTTTAATCCTGACCGGTGAATACATTACGGAATATACGAGACGGCATAGAGATCCGGTCGCTTTTGAAAAGACATTGAACACTTTGTCTAAAGTCATGAAAGAGCCGAATGGAAATGAGAAAGCGGCTGAAATTTTCCGAAATTTGGACGATCAAACCCAAACCGTCGTTTCTTTTTCCAAAGAAGTGGCGGATTTTGTTCAAGACAAAAACTATACGTCCATTTCAAGAGTGGCAGATGATTATGAAGTCAAAATGGTCAAACGGACAGAAAAAACAAGAATTATCACCACCGTTGGCCCGATGCTTGGTCTCATGGGAACACTGATCCCGCTCAGCCCGGCTCTCATCGGTCTGACGACCGGAGACATCGAATCCTTGGCGACAAACCTTGTGATTGCGTTCGCGACGACGGTTGTCGGACTCTTCTCCGCCGGAATCGCCTACTGCCTCACGGTGGTTCGTTCCCGCTGGTACTGGCAAGATATGGTGGACATTGACTACCTCATCGATGTGTTGGAGGAAAAGAAATGAGCCGCCGGGCAAGCAGAGGCCGGCGTGGTGCGTCTTTCGCCAAGCATGAACCGGAAAATCCGATGGCCAGCGTCGGAAACGTTTTTGACGTGGCGATGGTTTTCTCCGTCGCTCTTCTTGTGGCACTCGTGATGTCGTTTGGGCTCACGGAAATTTTGACGGACGATAGTGTTACCATTGTTAAAAATCCCGGACAGGATAACATGCAAATCATCACGAAAACCGACCAAGGCATTGAAATTATGGAGATCAACGCCGAAAAGCAAATCGGAGGCGGCATTGGAGAGATTCTTGGGACGGCTTACAAATTAGACGACGGTCGTGTGATTTACGTTCCGGAAAATAATTCAACGCCGGCGGCAAACAACACGACAACCCCCGTCGCGAATAATTCGTCCGCATCTTAAAATCTTAAATAATGATGAAATTTTCATCATTATCTTTTCTTTTTTTTATGATTTTTTTTGGCAAGCGCCCACGGTTATGGCAACAAATTCTTAAAAATTAATAAAATCGGCAGGTCGATTTTATTGATTTTTGGATTTGTTCATTTTTATTTTTACATTTTTTGATATGATATCTTTTTTGATTACATGTATAATCTAAAAACTCAGGTATATATTCTTAAAGAGGATTTATACACAAGTATGGTTGTTTTTTTATAGATAATAAAAAGATATCAAACAACCACGTGCTAAATATAATTTTATTAAAAAAGAATGTTCTTAAAAAATAATTTCACAAAACTCAACAAAAAATGAAAAAAGATCGAAAATATTAAAAAACATTAAAAAACATTAATAGGGGATTCATACATATGAAAAAAATATTCGTTTTGCTTATCTTATTTCTTTTACTGGGATCTATGATTCCGGTGAATGCGGACCCGGCACCGCCGGAAAAACTTGAAATTCTTTATCTCCCTTCCGGACAAAGTAACATTGTTTTGATGGAATCTGCAATGAATAATGTGACCGTAGCGACTCATGTCAACTTGACTTGCAAAATTGCATCAATGACAACAGACGTCAGTGATTGGGATCTAACAGCATATGATGTTGTTTTATTCAACCACGTCGAACAAACCGTTGTCAGCCGGCTGGAGCCAAAATTGGATGCCGCAAAGGCTCAAAACTTAAATTTTAAAGTGGCTGCGGTTTCAACTCCGTCCGTAACTTCAACTCTGTCTTTAGTCGATGGTTCCACAAATTATACAGAATGCTTTGTTTATTTGGGCGTTGACAATATGGAAATTGCCCTTCTCTACCTTGCCAAAAAAACGGGTCATTACGAAGGCCCCGTTCCCGTTCCGGTTGCAAAATCAATTTATGGAATTTATCACCCTGACAAATGGTCTTCTTCTAATCCTTACCTTTTCGACAATGTTTCCGAATATTTGACATGGTATGCCGATAGCACCCGTGACGGAAATTTACATGTTTATGACCCTGATAAGCCGACAATCGGTGTTATTCCTTCCACGTCCTTGAAGGATGTTTCACGGGACGGACCGATTATTGATTATTTGGTTCGCGAAATTGAAAATCAAGGATACAATGTCATTGTCGGAACATATGTCATGGCAGCCGCAACTGGATCAAAACCAAATGAAAATAAAGAAAATTTTATGATAATTACAGAGACCGGAAGCGACACAAATTACGAAGTTGTCATTGACGCTGCGATTGCTTTATCACGCGGCGGGCGTTTATTCTCCTCAAACGGAGACCTTGGACAACAAGAATTAGAAGCACTCGGCGTTCCGATTTTAAACGGGGTCCAATTATATTCCGGCAAAACGCAATCCGATTGGGAAAATTCAGATCAGGGTGTTTTTTCAGACCAGTTGTATCAATTGGCTTTTGCTGAGATGGATGGCATGATTGAACCGATCGTTATTGCGGGAAAAGATGAATTCGGATACAACATGCCGATTGACTACCAAGCGGATTGGATGGTCAAACGTGCGATCTCATGGGCGGAACTTGGAAACAAGAGCAACAACGAGAAAAAAATTGTAATACCTTATTATGCCGCCGAAGCCGGAAAAGCCAACATCGGCGCGGACCCGGATTATTATTTGGATGGACCCGGAAGCATTCTTGAAATTTTAAAAGCCTTGAAAACGGCCGGATATAATTTAGGAAATGATGAACTTCCTTCCAAAGGCGAATTGATCGAACAGATGACAAAATACGGATACAATGTCGGAACTTGGGCACCAGGTCAGCTTCAAAAAATGGCGGAAGATGGGTATGCCATTATGCTTCCCCTAAATGATTATCTGGCGTTTTATAACACATTGGATTCTTCTCAAAAAGCGGCCGTTGAATCGGTTTGGGGCGCACCTCCCGGAGATATCATGGTTTATGAAAATTCGTCCGGAAAATATTTCGTGATTCCGGCATTGAAATTTGGAAATGTTGTTCTGACTCCGACACCGCTTCGTGGCCGTGACCAAAGCCAAGATGCCTTGTCACGTAACGGAAATTATCCGCCAACTCACCAAGCTCTTGCCATGTATTACTATTTCGGAAATGCATCTCAATACAATGCGGATGCCATGGTTCCAATTTGGACCAATTTAGCGGTGATGCCGGGAAAACAAGCCGGACTTTCTGCCAAAGACTGGACAGCGATTATGATTGGTGATATGCCGATTATTCATCCTCTGCCGGTGGATTCTACCGGACTCACCGATAAAAGGCGGGCAAATATGGCGATTGTCAACTTTTTGACACCGGTTTTAACACCATCCGGTCTTTATGGCAATCTTTCAACGCTCGAATTTAAGATCGGTGAATACAAAACAACTGCAGATGACTCTGTTAAGGCTGAAACGTTGGATTCAATTATTGATTATTGCAATGAACTTGGATTTTCGACAAGCCTTGGAATTAATTGGGAAAGTGATAAGAGCGACGCTGTGAAAATTAATCAAGATCTTGAAATTATTGAAAAACATCTTCGTGGAATTAAAGGAAGTTATATTCCATATGGGGATCACATCTTTGGAAAACCCCCATCAGACACATTAATTTCCGGAAAGACATACAGTGAATTGGATCTGATGGCTGAGGCGATTCATATTCAAAATTCAGGAATTTCAACTGAGGAAGCTAAAAATTTGTTAAATAAATCCACGGATGAAATGACAAATTTGCTCAGGGCTTTGAGTGGGAAATCCATTCCGATTGGTTCAACCGGAGATCCTGTGTATAAACCGGAAGTTCTTCCAACCGGTAAAAATCCGGTTCAGAACGATTCTCGCTATATTCCAACAGACGATGCGTGGAAAATTGGAAAAAATTTAACCGGCAAGCTCATTGAAATTTATCAAGAGAAAAACGGTGCCGGAAAATATCCTGAAAAAGTAGCTTTCCTTTTATGGGCTATTGAAACAACGCGCAATAAAGGAACATCCGAATCAGAAATTTTCTATTTGATGGGAGTTGAGCCGGTCTGGGCGACCAGTGGCTCCGGCACCAATCGTGTCACTGGCGTTCAGTTAATTGCTGGATGGAATAAGCCGCGCGTTGATATTGTTGTTGAAACATCCGGGTCTTACCGCGATGTTTACAGTCAGCAGGTTCTCTTAATCAATGATGCTGCAAAACTCGCAGCCAACGCTCCTGACAAAGGCCAGCCAAATTACGTGAAAATAAATTCAAATGAGATCGAAAGTGCACTCATCGCCAAAGGATACAATTCGACGTTTGCCAAAGAAATCTCAACGGCCCGCGTTTTTGGTCCGCCGCCGGGAGAATACACCCCCGGAATTGAAAATTTGGCCGGAAGCGATCTTGAAAATACAACAACGGCCGCTGACCTCTACATCGAACGAATGAGTTATGCTTACGGCGTCAACCTGACGTACGATAAAGATGGAAATGACTTGCGTGTCGATGGCAAAGTTGTCACACAATGGGGCATTCCGGTGCCGGAAGTTTTGACGCAGAATCTGAAAAAGGTGGAGATGGGTGTTTTCTCCAGAAGTTCCAACGTTTACGGACTTTTGGACCATCCGATGGTGGCGTCTTACTTTGGCGGTCTTGCGGCGGCCATTACAAAATCCGGCGGAAATGCGGACATGTACATCAACAACCAAAGAAATGGCGGAGAAGGTGTTGAATCTTTGGGAGAATTCCTCAACGCCGAATTGAATTCGAGAGCTTTTAACCCGAAATGGATTGAAGGCATGATGAATTCCGGATACGCCGGAACAACACACATGGAAGAAATGTTTGGCGCGCTGGGAGTTTGGGATATGACGATGCCGGGTTTAGTCACCGGCGATACTTGGTCAAAACTCAATGACATTTATGTCAATGATTCGACCAATCAGGGGGTTTCCGATTTCCTGAAATCGTCCAATCCGTACGCCTACCAATCCATGGTTGGCAGCCTTCTGAATGCCGCTTACAACGGTCAGTGGGAACCGACCGCCGACCAGCTTAAGCAATTGCAGCAGGAATATGTTCAACAAACGGTCCTGAATGGTGTCGTTTGCTGCCACCACACGTGCAGCAATATGAATTTCAACAACCGGATTATGAACGGGTTAATGGCCCTTGATTTGCCGGAGGAAATGAAACGGGAATATGTGGATACGGTCAACATCGCGCTTGACAAAAGCTACAACCCATCATTGAACCCGAGTTCCGCCCAATCATCCGGCTCCGGAACCGGAACCGCCAAAATCGTCAATTCGAGTGAAAACAACACGTCAGACAACACCTCCAATGCCACGTCTTTGACGGAATCTGAAAATTCGGGATCCGGCTATGGAAAAGACAGTACACCAGCAGGGGTATCTCAAGTAACCGGCTACGAAATGATTTCTCAATCCATCGGAAGTACGGCTTCGGCAGTGAGGGACTTTATTTCCAATCCGTCGGTTTCATCATCCAGCGCCATTGCTATCGCTCTTGTTATTTTGTTGATTGGAGCCGTTTTTTACGGGTACCGGAAAAAAGGAGTCTGAGAATTGAAAAATAAATAAAAATCAAAATTGAATAGAAATCAAAAGAATAAGAATCAAAATTGAATAGAAATCAAAAGAATAAGAATCAAAATTGAATAGAAATCAAAAGAATAAGAATCAAAACAAACTCGAGGATTCTATTTTTCCGATAGCCTAATCGTTATCGGAAAAAGGATCCAAGGGGGGTGAAACAGGTTGACCGGCCGAACCCGGCCGGTTTAAATTTCTAAAATTGATTGTTTTTTAAAGCAATTTATCATACCGAATGTCATACCATACGTAACCAGCCATGATTATGATTGTTACAATGGCCCCAATGATGCCGAGAATCACCCAGTAAAAGGGGTTTTTCATAGACGTTATGCTTTCATCATTGGTTGACACATTATCCTCCGCCAAAGCCGGAGAGGCGAACAAAAGAACTGTAGCCAGCAAGATACCGATTATTGCTGAGGTGCATGTTTTTTTAGAAATCATTTTTTTTCCTCCATAAAGGTTAATAGTTTACCAATAGCGTGCCCCATTTCAGCGCTACGGCAACTTCCCGGCCGGCAAAAGGAAGAAATCCGGAAGACAATGAAATATAATTTTAGTATTATATATGTATTTTCGTTTTTTTAATTTTAATAAAGTATAATTGATTGAATGATAATAAATTTTTGTTTTTTAATATTATATTGTATATATGAGTATAATATTGATGGCATTGCATGTTGTAAATAAGATTATTATTTTATTCCAATCATTCTGAGTTAAAAAATATTCAAAATAGTTTTAAATCAATAAAAATTGTTTACTTTGAATTTCGCATCTCTCAAATATTTTCCGGAAAAATTAATTGAATAAGGTATTCTCAAATCGTTATTTGCGGTTTTTACAAAGAAAAAAAAGGAAAAAGGAAAAATGGAAAAAGGAAGAAAAAAAGGAAAAAAGGAAAAAAGGAAAAAGGAAGAAAAAAGGAAAAATGGAAAAAGGAAGAAAAAAGGAAGAAAAAAAGAAAAAATGGAAAAAGGATGGATAAAATCGTTTTAAATCCGGTCAAAATCGACCGATTTTGAGCCGGATTGTTTTGTTGAATTTGTTTTAAAAATCAAAGAATTCTCCTTACCACGGCTCATTTTTTATTCCAAGTTTATATCCGATAATATTTGTCCCCAAATGCAAAACCGGCGTAATGATTAAAACCGCAATGAGCGGCCAAAGCGCCAGCGTTTCAAAGAACCAAGTCCAAGACGTCAGCATAGTCAACAAAAACGCGCCGATGAGGAAATCGTATTGGTCCACAATTGGAAAAGATGACCCGCGCGGCATTCCAATCCGTCTTTTGATAAAACTAAAAGCCATGTCGCCGAGAAGCGCGCCGACCGCAAGCGACAAAATCGCGACGCAGGCGGACAAGTCCAAAGCGTCCGGAATTCCGGTTGCGGAAAAACCCGGAAGGGCGATCCCAAAGAAATTAAATCCCATTTTGAGAAGGAAAATTTCAATGATTCCGACCAAGAATCCCAAAAAAGTTCCCGCAAAAAACCCGCGCCAGGTTTTTCCGTCACCTAAAATCCGGCGCCCGTCTTTTAATTTTTTTCCGCCGTCAATCGGGCGCCCGCCTCCGAGAAGAGCGGCAAAAGAATTGGGCAAATACGCAGGAAGCATAATCCAAAGGCCGACAACGACCGCCGTAACAATTTCAAGAAACATATGACTCCTCTTTATAATTTTCTATTTTTTTGTAAAATATCTTTCGTGCTTTATTGCTCTTTCGTTTATTTAATGTTTATTTTTCCGTCATAACAGAGCAGACAATTTAAACATGAATCTCGTCCGATTCCCCCGGTTTTTTCTTTTTATCCGGCATCAGTTCCGCAAAAATCACGCTGAAAAAAACAACTGCCGCACCGGCATATTGAATCGGAAGGAGATGTTCTCCCGCAAAAAAGTACGCGAATATGGCGGCAAAAACCGGTTCCAACGCAAAAATAAGTCCGATATGGGATGGCGTGGTGTATTTTTGAGCGACAGTTTGCGCGACAAAACCAAACGCGCTGCAAAAAAGTCCCAAAAAGATGATCGGAACCCACAAATTTATTTCCGTTGGGATAAACGGGTCCTCCAAAAGCAAAGACAAAACAAGCCCGAAAATGGATGTGAACCCGAGCTGAATAATTCCCAAATTAAGAGAATCAACGCCGTCGCTGTCCACAAACCGCTTGGAAATCAAAATATGGAAGGAATAGACGACCGCCGCAAGGACGCAAATCAAATCGCCGATGCCGACGCCTAGGCTGCCTTCCAAAGTCATGAGAGCGATTCCGACCGTTGCGAAAATGCTGGCAATAATAATCTTTTTTTCCGGAATTTTTTTGTAGATGAGGGAGGAAAAAATCGGGACAAAAATGACCGTCAAACTTCCCAAAAATCCGACATTAGAAATAGTGGTGTGTTGGATGCCGTAGTTGACGCCGGCCAGCGTCAGGAAAAGCAAAAATCCTAAAATAACACCGCACCGGATGGTTTTGGAATTGATTTTAAAAAAATGTTTGGAAAAGACAAGGGCTGCGACAATAAACCCTAAGCCAAACCGAAGCGCGATAAAATTAAAAATCGGAAGAGCCTCAATACCCGCTTTTGTAAAAAGGTAAGACAAACCCCAAAAAAAGACGACCAAAAACATAAGAAGATCGGCTTTCTTTTGGGTGGTCATAAAATTCACGATTTTTCAATGCGGTCAACTTTTATCTGATGTGCGGTTTTTCCAAAGATACGATTAATGAGCGTTTGTCCAAAGATGCGGTGGATGAGCGTTTTAATCCAAAGATACGGTGGATGAGCGTTTTAATCCAAATTCGGTATAAAAAAATTCCGCATAAAGCGGAATTTTAAAACTTTTTTTTCAATACCGGTCATTTCAATATTGTTTTTCCAACATTTCTTTTTTCATATTCAATTATTGTTATCTTAATAATTGAATACGAATTATTTTTTCAAATTCTCTTTTGCCCAGCGGGCACCGGCTTTTAAAACATTTAAGTTCAAATCCACCAGTTTCGGTTTGTCGGAAAATGCGGAACGGACAGCGTTTTCAAAATCCATCTTTGAAAGTCCGGTTGTTCCGATTTCCATAATGACCCCCAGCATCGCGGTGTTGACCGCTTTTTGAGAGCCGCCGGCCGTTGCGATTTCAAGAGCGGGAACCTCAATGACCGTAACGCCTTTTGGCGGTTCAAAGCCGGTGATGGAGGAATCGTAAAGCAAATATCCCCCGGATTTGACGCTTTTTGCGAATTTGTCCAGCGACGGGCGGTTAAGCGCCACTAAAATGTCGGGCTCATACACCACCGGGGATCCGATCGGTGTTTTGGACAAAACAACGGAACAGTTGGATGTTCCGCCACGCTGCTCGGGTCCGTACGACGGATACCACGACACGTTTTTCCCGCCGGCACACCCGGCCTCCGCCATAATAATTCCCATCGATAAAACACCCTGTCCGCCAAAACCAGCAATTTTTACGGCACAATTTTCAAAATCGGACGAATCTGTTTTTGTATCAGCGGCATCGGATGTCCCAAAGATTTCCAACAACTTTTGCGTGGAAAAGTCGCTGTCCGGACGAATCATCGGACACGTGTCAGCGGAACGGTCACGGAAATTACCGAGCGGATACTCTTTTTCCATCTGCTCATTGATGAATTCCACGGAAAGTTTCGCGTCTTGTTTTAAGTTGTTCGGGCAGCCGGAGAGGATTTCAACAAAAGCGTATCCTTTGCCGTCGCGCTGAATTTCAAGCGCTTTTTTAATCGCGATTTTTGCTTTTTTGATGTGTTTGGCATCGGACACCGACACGCGCTCAATAAATACAGGAGCCTGAAGGTTACTCAGAATTTCACACATGTGAAGCGGATAGCCGGAAAAATTCGGGTCGCGCCCATCTTGACACGTCACGGTTTTTTCGCCAATCAACGTTGTCGGCGCCATCTGCCCGCCGGTCATTCCGTAAACGGTGTTGTTCACGAAAAAAACCACCATTTTTTCACCGCGGTTGGCGGCCTGAATGGTTTCATTGAGTCCGATGGACGCCAAATCACCGTCTCCCTGATAGGAAATCACGACCGTATTGTCTTGTGCCCGGGAAATTCCGGTTCCAACCGCGGGTGCCCGACCGTGTGCGGTTTGAATGTTTCCAAAATCAAAATAGTAGTACGCGAAAACAGAGCAACCGACCGGGCTGATGAGAACGCAGCGGTCTTGAATTTCCAAGTTGTCGATGGCTTCTCCGATGAGTTTGTGAATGACGCCGTGTCCGCATCCCGGACAGTAATGGGTTGCCGTCGGAGCGGCGCCACCTTTTCGTTTAAAGATATCATTCATGCTGGCCGGTTTTTTAAAGACTTTTTCGGCACTTATTGCGGTTTTCGAAACATGAGGGGTATTTACGATTTCTCCAGCCATTATTTTTCCTCCGGCTTTTTTGTTGTTCCTGTTGTTGTTCCTATTGTTGTTCCGGTTGTTGTTCCGGTTGTTGTTTTTGCGGTTTTTTGTTTTTGATTAATTTCTTTGATTTTTTGAATCAATTTTTCAATTTCGATGATGTTTCCGCCCATCCGGTTCGCAAGTTCCACATCGCGCTTGCACCGAATGGCCAGCATCACATCATCCCGCATTTGCCCGGAACTCATTTCCACCGCCAAAAACGTGCATTCCCGATCTGCGATTTCATTGAGCCTTTTTTCCGGGAAGGGAAAGAGCGTAATCGGGCGGAACAGACCGGCTTTGATTCCATTTTGTCGGGCGAGATCAACTGCGCTTTTTGAGATCCGGCTGCTGATTCCATAGGACACCAAAATAATGTCGGCGTCTTCTGTATGATATTCTTCGTACAGCGGTTCGTTTTCACAAACGGTTTGATACTTTTTCATGAGTTTGTTGTTAAACGCTTCCAGCTGGTCAAAATCAAGGAAAATGGAAGTCACCAGGTTCTTTTTTGTTTCACGGTTCCCGGAAACAGCCCACGTATTGTCAATTTCCGGCATGGTCGCATTTTTGGGGAAAACGAGCGGTTCCATCATTTGTCCCAAAACTCCATCGGCCAGAACAATAACCGGATTTCTGTATTTAAATGCCAAATCAAATCCTTTTATGGTGAGATCGCACATTTCTTGGACGGAATTCGGTGCCAGAACAATATTTTTGTAGTTCCCATGTCCGCCGCCTTTGACAATTTGGTTGTAGTCGGCTTGTTCGGGTCCGATATTTCCAAGACCGGGACCGGCCCGCTGAATGTCTACAATCACGCAAGGCAATTCCGCGCCGGCAAGATAGGAAATTCCTTCTTGTTTCAAACTCATTCCGGGACCGGATGACGCCGTCATGACGCGGTGTCCTGTGGCGGCGGCGCCGTAAACCATGTTGATTGCGGCTTCTTCGGATTCGGCCTGCACGAATTTGCGGCCGGCCATGGGGAAATATTTGGAGGCCTCATGCAAAATTTCGCTGGCGGGTGTGATCGGGTATCCAAAATAGCAGTCACAGCCGGCATACATGGCCCCGATAACGACGGCGGTGTTTCCTTTAATCAATTGAACAGTCATTTTAAGCCTCCGTTTTTGTTTTTGCGGGAATGTGAACTTCAATCGCAAGCGGTTCCGGACAGGTGTAATAGCAGTTCGCGCATCCGATGCAACCGGTGCCGGCATACACGACCGGCGCGTATCCGCGTGCGTTAAGAACCGTCCCGATTTTTAAAACCCCTTTCGGGCAATCAAAAACACACCTTCCGCACGATTTGCATTCCAGTGCGTTGATGACCGGATACGGTGCGTTTTTTTCTTTTATTTCCGACATTTACAGACTCCTTTTTAATCAAAAGCGTAATTTCATACAAGATTAGACCTTAATGGTGAAATCACCCTATTTATAATTAATGAAGGTGATGGAAAAACCGACTCGCTGTTTTTTGATTACTTTTTCAAAAAATGTGTCGCCATAACGCATTCCGAGTGGCGTCAAAAAAAACAAAAAAAGAACGAAGAAAAAACAAAAACACGAAAAATAAAAATATGAAAAATAAAAATATGAAAAATAAAAATATGAAAAATAAAAAATACGAAAAACAAAGATGATCTTGTTCATCTTTGTTTTTACTTTTTTTAATTTACAGAATTATTCAAATTCGATCAACAATTCTTCTTTTAAAATGTTGACAATCGTCGCATAATTTTCGTAAGAAACCCATGCTCTAATTTGAAGGTCGACGGAAGCGTCGGTAATATTGGAAATGTAAATCTTCGGCTCCGGAATTTTCAATATTGCCGGATTTTTGTTGAGAACATCCATGACCGCCTTTATGGTTCCTTCGGAATTGTTGACCAATTTAAATGTCATGGTCAAATCAAAGCGACGGGTTGGAAGCTTGGTGGCATTGATAATCGGACTGTTCCAAATCATTTTATTTGGGATCATAATGAAAACATTGTCTGCCGTCACCAATTCTGTGGCCATAATACCGATGGTTTTCACCGCGCCGTTTTGTCCGGCGATGGTCACGTTGTCGTTGACTTTAAAGGGTCCCAAAACCGCAATCCAAATGCCGGCCGCCAAATTGTTCAAAGTGTCTTGAAGGCCAAACCCCAAAATGAGACCGATTACTGCCGAAAGTCCCAAAATTACGGAACTGACGGAAACGCCAAGCGTACTCACAACCGCCAGTAAAATACCGACATACAAAAGAATCGTCAGCAATTGAACCAAAAGCGCAACAATTAATTCCGGCAGCCGGGTTTTTCCGGCCGACCTTTTAAAGATGCTGATAATGACACGGGCAATAATGAAACCCGCAATCAAAACAATAAGCGCAAACACAAAATCTGCAACAACTAAATCCGTATAAGGAATCGGAGTTTCTAAAAATTCAAGCATAAGAAGACCTCGACAAATATTCCTCTATAAATAATCCTCGATAAATATTCCGTGATAAATAATCCTCGATAAATAATCCTCGATAAATATTCAATTTTCACTCGACCGGACTTGTTTTTTAGGTTAAAATTTTTTATAAATCCGTGCGGGAATGAATGAGAATTGTATCAATTCAAAATATATAACATCTCCGTAATGTATTTGCAAACGAAACCTATTAAAGCGGATTTGAGAATATTAGATTCGATAATATTATATTCAAGTTATAACAAATTAAACTTAATTTTTTGATAACGGATACAGATAACATGAAGCAGGAACTTGTTCAACTTTTGGTCGAAATGTTTAGATCATATGGGTATAAAACAGAAGAGGGCGCCTTTTGTGACATTGTCGGAAAACGGCAGGATTATGAAATTTGGGTCAAATGTGATATGGACGGAAATCTGGATACTTTGGAGCGGTTTACGCAGCAGTCCAATGGAAAAAACAGCTTGTACATCACGACCAAAAGAATTAAAGGCGGCGATGAAACCGTTCAAAGATATGCACAGGACACCGGTGTTGTCATTTGGGATCGGGATGAGCTGGCAAAAAAAGTGGGCGCGTTCATGGTGACCAATTTGAGCCGGGAAACTTTAGAGATGATTGTCGGCAGCTATTGTATTGAATCTATGGTGGACCAAAAAAAAAATTTTGACCCCATCAGTGCCTTTGCTCACTCCAAAAATCCGAACAGTCCTGTAAAACCGGAATTTGAGGACTCTGAAACCGATATTTTTTCACCGGCGGAAAAAAAATATGTGTCGGCTGATGTCAGCGGATTTCCAAGTTCATTTTTGGCGGGAATCGAGGAAGAAAAAGAAAGAGAAGAGATAAAAGTTTCAAAGCAAGAGACAAGACCGGAAACAAAGCCGGAAGCTTCGGAATATATTATTGCCGAACCCAAAAAGCCGGAAACAAAACCCAAAGAAACAGTGCCGGTTGATGATAAATTCAAAACCCTGCGGACAGAGATCATCGCGGTTCGGGCGTCACGCTTAAACATGCCGATTGAGCGGGCGGTCGCCATCGGAAAATCCACATTCGGTGAAGTTAAAGATGTGATTTTGAAATTTGTACCGTACTGGAAATATTCCTATACTCTGGCGGTGGACCGTAAAATGGGAACCGAACACATCAAAATGGCGGCGTCGGGAGATGGAATTTACAATGCGGTGACTGGATTTGAGGATTCTATTGAACTGGGGGAAATCAGCGAGCAGACGGAAATTCCCGACATTGATTATGTTTTAAAGCAAGCGAAAGTGACAAAAGAAGAAATCCGTGCCAAAATTTTGGAAAAACTCATTTTGGAAAACACAAAACAAGTGAAAACAAACAACACCGATGCTCAATCCGTGATTTATCAAAACAAAACATTTAAGCCGCTGGAAAAGGATTTTGACATCAAAATCACTCAAGTTTTCGCATCCGTTTGGGAAGTCAAGGGAAAAAAGGATTGTATCGAAATCAACGCCTACAATTCCCAACAATTGACAAATCCGGCCGATGACGGTGCCGAATTTGTTTAATCTGCCCATGAGATTAAAATGCAAAGAAAAAGTTGGCGCTGAAAGGTTTATATCCTATTTCATGCGTTAACTTGTTTTACTGATTTAAAAAAAGTTAAATCACCTATGATGAAATATAACAAATAGAAAATTTAAAACTAAAATAATCAAATAAATAATTAAATAAATTGAAAAGCAGCGAATCTATGCGTGCCAAACGTCGGAAACATTTTATATCCGCAAGAAGATTAAGGGACTTATAAAATAGAAAACATATTATAAAATAAACAGTAGAGGTTAAATTATGATTACGATAACAGATGAAGCAATTACGGCTTTAAACGGGGTTTTGGAAGAGCAAAATAAAAAAGATCATTACCTGCGTGTTTTTATCGCCGGTCTCGGATGCAGCGGACCATCCTACGGATTGTCATTGGACAATGAAATCGGAAAAGATGACAAAACCGCAATCATTAACGGTGTGAACTTTGTCTACGAAAGTGAACTCGAAACCACCATTGAAAATTTAGTGATTGATTACATTGACAATGAGATGGGAACCGGATTCATTATCGAAGACCCGTCCGCGCTCAAATGCGGCGGCGGTTGCGCCGGCTGCCATTAATTAAAAAACATAAAAAGACGAAAATGAAAAAGAAAAAACGGAAAAAGAAATATTTTTTTTCCGCTTTTTTCCCTTTTTTACATATTTAGTTTTCATTTGTTACAATTTCATTATTTTTACGACTTCATTTTTTACAATTTCATTAGTATTATTTTTCAAGAAAAGCGAATGGCTTTTATATTTTAGACAAAATTAATCAATCACGTTTTTATTCTATTTTAAAAAATTTTATTTAAATTATTTAAGATGTTTTGAAGAGAAAAAGAGGTTTGAAATATGTTTCCGGGAATGGGCCGCGGTATGAACCCCAAAAAGATGCAGGGAATGATGAAACAGCTTGGCATTGACATGGTTGAAATTGAAAATGCCGAACAAGTGATTATTAAAACAACAGATGGCGACATTATTATTGAAAACCCGTCAGTATCTATAATGAGAGCTCAGGGAGTCGACACATATCAAATCAACGGAAACGTGAAAAAAGTTCCCAAAGCCCTTGCGATTACGGAAGAGGATATCCGGCTCGTTTGCGAGCAAACCGGCGTTTCTGAAGAAAAAGCCCGTGAGGCTTTGAAAGCCTCCAACGGAGATTTAGCGGAAGCCATTTTGTCTTTAGCTTCTTAAAATCTTTTCTTTTATTCTTTTTTTCGTTTATTTTCATTTATTCTTTTTTTTCTTTATTCTTTTATTTTCTTTTGCTTTTTGTACGTTTGTCGCCGCGCGCGTTATGGCAACATATTTTTTAAAATCACTCAAAAAAATGGACCGGGTTTTTAAAAAATATGAACCGATGGCCACCTTAAAAAATGCAAACCTGAAAAAACAACCTCAAAAAAATATGCAAGCCCCCTCGAAAATTCGGACGCAAAAATTCCTCCGCTGCGCTTCGGAATTTTTCAAAAGGCAGGGAAACCACTTACCACCAAATTCACTTTGAGAATGCTCCCCCCGGTCGCAAAAAAATTGAAAACAATTCCTATTCTTCCATCCAAGTAAGCCCTCCCGAAAATTCGGACGCGTACCGCGTCCGAATTTCTCGGATTGTTATGAAAAGATAGATGGTAAAATGCATGACTGCGGAATTGTTACAGTTTGCCACACTGCTTACGGTTTTAATTTGCCGCACTGCTTACTTTTTAGTTTGCCGCACTGCTTACGGTTTTAATTTGCCACACTGCTTACTTTTTAGTTTGCCGCACTGCTTACGGTTTTAATTTGCCACACTGCTTACTTTTTAGTTTGCCGCACTGCTTACTTTTTAGTTTGCCGCACTGCTTACAGTTTTAGTTTGCCGCACTGCTTACGGTTTTAATTTGCCACACTGCTTACTTTTTAGTTTGCCGCACTGCTTACTTTTTAGTTTGCCGCACTGCTTACGGTTTTAATTTGCCACACTGCTTACTTTTTAGTTTGCCGCACTGCTTACTTTTTAGTTTGCCGCACTGCTTACAGTTTTAGTTTGCCGCACTGCTTACTTTTTAGTTTGCCGCACTGCTTACGGTTTTAATTTGCCACACTGCTTACTTTTTAGTTTGCCGCACTGCTTACGGTTTTAATTTGCCACACTGCTTACTTTTTAGTTTGCTGCGATCTGCTCCTATATTTGCAATTTTGCTGCCGCATTGTTTTGTTTTAGTCTACCGTTACCGTTTATAAATTAAGTCTGTTGCTGTTGTTTCTCAATTCTATTTAAAACCAAAAAAATTACGCTTTAAATGTCGAAAAAGCCGTATATATATTTTATTTGAATAACTATATATATTTTAAATTATAATATTTTGGAGCTGAATTATGTCATAAATATAAAATTAAAGATATAATTCAAAAGTTTTCGATAGGAGGAATAATTTGACAAAAAGACGGATGACAACTATTTTTTTACTTTTACTCTTAACGTTTATCGCACTGCTCGGAACAGCCGTTGCGTTCAGCGGAACGGGAACTTCCGGAGATCCTTATGTTGTTGAAGTGTCCGATACGGATTTATCTTCGTGGACCCAGATGGATGGAGATTTTATTCGGGTGGAAAATTTTATATTATTGGATGAGGTTTTGAATGCCTCTGCCGTGAACACCACCATTCTTTTAGTTTCCGGAAACTACCTAGCTAATCAGTATGTGATCAACACCCAGGACGGATTGACGGTCACCAATGCTGACTCCATGGCCCTTCCGATTATTCAATTAACCGCTGCAACTGACGGTTTTAAAATTCAAAGGAATAACACAACCATCAAAAATGTCACATTAGACGGAACGAATGTTGCCAACTATGGATTTAGAATCCAGCACACGGTCAACACAACATTTGATAATGTCACTGCAATCAACATGGTCAAAACCGCATTTGATATCAGCCGAAACACCGATTCTTCATTCACAAACTTAACCGCCCGAAACAATGGCGGTTTTGGGATTACAATAACTCAGGGTTCAAATGTAACGGTTTCCGGAACCACGGAAAACAACACGTGGGGTGGACTTAACATCAACAATAAGGAATTCGGAGACGCCGATAATATCGGAATTACTGCAATCAATGTCTCAGGCATCATCCCAATGGAAGGACTTCCGGTCATCGTTGAAGAATACAATACAACGCTTCCGAATCTGGTGCGCTCGAATTTGACCGGACCGACCGGCGTGGACATTCCCAGCGAATCCATCATTGTTTCAAATATGGACCCAACCGGAATTGACAGTTCGACACCGCCTATATTTGCAAAATTGTATCTGCTCAACCAAAGCAATTCCGCCGACCAAAACGGCCAAATTTTAAGTGATATTTTAAATGAATCCCTCGACGGAAATGAAATCGACCTTCCGCCAGGAACGTACAATGTCGGAAATGTGACTGTGTCGTCTAACGTGACATTAGTCGGCACCGGTAACCCAACCATTGTCGGCACATTAACCCCGGGAGAAGGCGTCATCATTACGGAAGAAGGTGTCACCGTGACACCGACTCAAAGCAGCGGCAGTTCAGGCGGCGGATTCGGACAGGCGACGGTTTTAGACACCGCTCCGACCAACACGTCTAACATGACGCCGGCGAACAACACCACAAACAATACGGTTCCACCAACAAACATGTCGAACACAACCAACAACACAAGTAACACAAATAACACATCAACTCCCAGTGGTTCCGAAAGCTGGTGGGATCAATACTGGTGGATAATTGCGGTTGGTGCCGTGGTCATCATTGCGGCAGCAGGCGGATATTACTACTATTACGTCTACAAACCCAAAAACCCATAACCAAAATGTAACGGAAAAAGGGGATTTTGATTCCCTTTTCCTTTTTCTATTTTTTAAAAATTTACAGTTTTTTACATTTTTCAGTTTTTATTTATTATATTTTATTCATTATTTTTTAAGGGTCAAGATGAGTTAAGAGGATTTATTCTACATCATTTTCTAATATTTTTACAATAAATTTTACATTATTTTTGCATTTATTTTTACATTTATTTTTGCCATCATTTTTGCATTTATTTTTGCATTTATTTTTGCCATCATTTTTGCCACCATTTTTGCATTTATTTTTGCCATCATTTTTGCATTTATTTTTTACATATCTTTTTTTTCATAATCATTTGCCGATTTTTAAAAATAATCTGACGATACAAAGCTATTATAAATATACAGACTATACAATAAATACTATTAAATTAATTATATATATTTTTGAATCTATATTTTGTTTTTGAGATTAGCAGGCTCCATAATTAGCTTGTGATTTTTTTTAAAATAATTTGATAAAAATAAATGATGAAAATAAAAATGAACGAATGACAAAACGGAGAATTGGATATGACAAAAAAACGAATAAGATTCGCTTTTTTATTTTGGTTGACCATTTTGATATTAACCGAAACGGCTGCTGCTCTTGATGGAGACGGGAGCCCGGAAAATCCCTATATTATTTCAGCGAATGAGGATTTAAGTGGCTGGACTCCCGACGAATCCGACCATATTCGAATTGAAAATATGGAATTATTGAATGAGACGTTGACAAAAGCCCTTGCCGGCTCAACGATTTATCTTGTCAATGGAACATACACTATTTCTCAATATCTAATCAGTAGAGATGGAATCACTGTGACAAACATCCCCGGAGAGGTGCCAGTCATTCAATTAACCTCTAAAAGTAATGGTTTTCAGATTACCGGAAACAATACAGTCATTAAAAATGTCACCTTGGATGGAAACGGAATTGCAGACTACGGATTTCGAGCGCGAACGACCTCAGGACTTATTTTTGATAATGTCACCGCCATCAACATGGTAAAAACGGCGTTTGACTTCAATCGTGTCGTAGATTCTTCTTTTACAAACTTAACGGCGAAAGACAATGGCGGCTTTGGGATTACAATTGCCCAAGGAATTAACTTAACAGTCACCGGAACGACTGAAAATAACTCATGGGGAGGAATAAATGTCAACAATCAAGAGTTTGGAAATGATGCGGATATCGGAACGGACAAGGTTAATTTTACCGGAGTGGTTAATTCCGAAGAACTGATGATTATCTTAGAAGAATATAATTTGACTAATACGACAGATTTGGTTCTTGAAAATGTAAACGGGCCGGCCGGAATTGATATTTTGAACGACTCTATTTTGATTTCAAACGATAACGGGATTTGGAATTCGGGGAAGCTGATTGTGAAAAAATATCACATATTGAATCCAACCAATGGTGCCGAAGAAAGCGGTCAAATTTTAAGCGGGATTTTGGGAAAAACCAACTTCAATGGAGGAAACAAAATATACGTTCCGCCCGGAACTTATTTCATTGAAGATTTCGTCGATCCCGAAAATATAGAACTCATCCTTCATGAAGAGGCCAGAATTATTGAGACGTTGGGAGAGGGCGGCGGCATAGGTGACGATGATGTCATCATTGACATTGAAGAGATAAGTTCAAGCGGCGGGTTTGGAAAAGCCGCTGTTTTTGATACGGTTTTAGAAGAAATGACCGAAAATGATCCGTCGGATGATTCCAAAAATAATACAACTCCGGAAAATGGTAAAGAAAATGAATTTGGAAGCAATATATCTGAATCAAGCACAAGTTTGCCAAGCGCAGCAAATCAGGAAAGTGAGGATAATTCTTCGGTGAATTCTAAAACCAAATGGAGTACGTATGGGAAAAAGATTCCGACATCTATCGCAATCTTCATCCTGATTGTCGCGGCAGCCGTATACGCATATTATAACTTAAAACCCAAAGATCCCGGATTAAAAAACTAAGAAAACGTGATCGGTAACGAGAAAGAGTAAAAAGAAATCAAAAAATAAAAAAACAAAAAAGATAATGAGAAAAAGAAAAATGCAAGAAATGAATTGAAGAAGGTTGAATAAAAAAGCCCTCTTCTAATCTTTTTTAATTCTTTAAAAAAATGAAATAAAACAGAAGAATTAAAAACAAACGGCGCCTTTCGGCGCCGTTTATTCGTTTTGTTCTCAAGCCAACGTCCGGATTCGAACCGAAATATATTCGCTCTGCAGGCGAACGCATAGCCGCTCTGCCACGTTGGCACAATGATGTAATTTGAGGATTGAACTAGTGGCTTTTCTTTTATTTAAAATATGCGGTAATGAAAAGATTAAATGAAATAAAAATGAATAAAGAAGAAAAAGAAAAAATAAAACTTGTTGAAAAATCAAAAATTAAAAATAAGAAGCATGCAGCATGAAAATAATAATTATCGGTGGTTTTTTAGGAAGCGGAAAGACAACCGCTATTCAATCCTTGGGAAAATATTTTGCAAAAGCCGGAAAAAAAGTCGCCGTTCTCATCAACGAAGTTGGCGAAATTGAGATGGAGGGCGATCTTTTGAATTATGATGTGAAAACGCAGGAAGTGACTATGGCCTGTGTAACGTGTAATTTAAAGGCGGCGATTACGACGTCGGTTGCGCAATTGATTGAGAAAGCCCATCCGGAAATTTTATTCATTGAGCCGAAAGAAAATGTATCGCCGCTTGTTGTTCGGGAAGAATTAAACCTGGCGGCGACCAAAGCCTGCGGAAGCGGTTTAGATGAAATGGATGGTTTTGATTTTGCACCGCTGATTACGTTTGTAGATTGTGCCCGCTTCTTTAAAAATGTCAAAGAAAAGAAAAAAATGGCATTTGACCAAATTCAAGTATCTGAAGTGGTTGTATTGAATAAAACGGATTTGATTGATCCCGCAACTAAAAACATGATTCAAGAGAGTGTATCTCAAATCAATCCAAAGGCGGTTATTTTGACAAATACCTGCAAAAACGAGGACGGAATGAATAGAATAATTGAAATTTTGAAAAATAATCAGCAAAAATTAAAACCAACCCAACCATAAGAAAAAAGAGAAGAGAAAAAGGCTTTTTCATTTTCTTTTCACTTTTTTATGGATGCCCTTCTTTTTAGATTTTTTTATTTTCTTTCTTTTTTCTTTTATATTCTTTTCACTTTTCTTTTATTTGATTCTTATTTTACATGCGAAATATTATGGATGCACTTATTTTAGTTTCCTCTTGCTTGCGACATCATTTTCATTTTTGTCCAATCTATTGCTGCTTTCATTCTATTGAATCTCCGCCATTTCAGACGCCATGCGTCTGAAATGGCGTTATGCTTTGTGTAAAAATAAGATTGATAGAGAGAGTTCATCCCAAACACTTGCACATAGCCTAAGAATTAAAAAATGCCCCCCGTTTTCGCATATGAATCAAAAAATTAAAAAATGAATCCATGTGAACTGGAAAAATGCCCAAGAATTTCTTCCTGAAAAAGTCCTTTCAAAAACGGACCGATCCCCTTCCCGGCGCCGCCCGTCCGGACGAATAAGCACAAAAAAAGAGAAACGGAAAAATCTCAGAAATCAGAGAAAAATAGAGAGAGGAAATTTATTGATAAAAAATAGAAGAGAAAGCATTCATTGATAAAAAAATGAAAAAGTTGAATTAAAGATAAAGAAAGGCCTTTGGCAGCGATCAGTATTTCCCGAAGGCTCGCACACTTCAGTACAGTAAAGAACGCCGGCGGGCTTATCTTCTGTGTTCGGTATGGGTACAGGAGTTTCCCCGCCGCTATGGCCGCCAAAGACCTCGCTTTAAGTGGAATGGATTAATGAATAAAACGGATTTAAACGTTTTGGCATGAATGTCATGTATTTGGATTGAAACTATTATTTTTCGGGAACTATTTTTATTTTTAATTGCCTTGGTCATATTTTCAGATATCGCCTGAAAAACTCGGTTTGCCGGTACGGACAATTAGTAAACGCGGACTGAACACCTCGTTGCCTTGATGCTTACATCCCGTTTCTATTGACCTCATCTTTTATGAGTGTCCTTATTGATGTCTCTTTTTGAGTGTGATTTCGAGCTTAGATGCGTTCAGCTCTTATTCATTGGCGCGTAGCTGCCCTGCGGTGCCTTGTCAGACAACAGGTAGACCAGTGGCGCCGTTGCTCTGTTCCTCTCGTACTAAAAGCAACTTACCCTCAGACATCGGGCACTTCCGGTAGATAGTAACCAACCTGTCTCACGACGGTCTAAACCCAGCTCACGATCTCCTTTAATAGGCGAACAACCTCACCCTTGGCTGCTGCTGCACAGCCAGGATGGAAAGAACCGACATCGAAGTAGCAAGCTGCCGGGTCGATATGTACTCTTGCCGGCAACGACACAATTATCCCCAGGGTAACTTTTCTGTAGTTTTTGGCCCGCACCAAGCGGGCTCAAAAGTTCGCTAGAACCGACTTTCGTCTCGTCATTCCTTGTTGTGCGGAATAACGTCAGGCTGACTTATGCTCTTGCACTCTTCAGTGAGTTTCCGACCCACTTGAGTCAACCATTGCGCACCCTCGATATCTTTTCAAGGGCGTCCCGCCCCAGGCAAACTGCCCACCAATCGGGGTCCTCTCGTAAGAGAGTGAGAATCGTAATTCCAAAAGGGTAGTGTCCCACTTTCGGCTCCACGTATGCTGGCGCACACGCTTCGACGCCTCCTACCTACACTGTACATTCGAAATCACAATTCAGCGACAGGCTGCAGTAAAGCTCCATGGGGTCTTCACTTCCCCCCGGAAGTCTCATGACTGTGCACATGAAAGTAAGCTTCACCGGATTCCGGTTTGGGACAGTAGAGCTCTCATTGATCCATTCATGCAAGTCGCCAATTAAGCGACAAGGTACTACGCTACCTTAAGAGGGTCATAGTTACCCCCGCTGTTTACAGGCCCTTCGTTCCGTTGAACCGGAGGTTGAGGTACCTGCACTGAGCAGGATTCAGAGATCGTACTCACCCTTACGGGTTTGCGATCTCCTATGTTGATATTAGACAGTTGGAGCTCCCTGGTCACTGCGACCTGCTGTCTTCACAGCAGGCACTCCTTCTCCCGAAGTTACGGAGCTAATTTGCCGAATTCCCTAAACCGAATTACTCCGTCACGCCTAAGCCTTTTCAGCTAGGGGCACCTGTGTCAGATCTTGGTACGGTCATTTGACACCCTTTTCACGGGCTCATGGGTGCAGCCGGCTTTCGCCATAACATATTCGCTCACTTCTCGCCATGACGGCTCTCCATAAGTTTAGATGATTAGACGGCGCGACAACGCCGCCCGGCCTGCCCTTAAGCGTCAGGATATATTTGTCAAAGGTACAGGAATATTAACCTGTTTCCCAATTCGATGCACTCGTGTTACGGTGCACCTTAGGACCGACTAACCCTCGGCTGATGATCATTGCCGAGGAAACCTGGCCCCTTCGGCGGTCAAGATTTTCACTTGACTATGCTGCTACTATTACCAGGATTTTCGTTTGCGAACGGTCCACGGGACCTCACGGCCCCGCTTCTGCCCGAACGCAACGCCCTCCTACAAGATTACCTAAACGGTACTCCATGGTATCGGTGGTCGGCTTAAGCCCCGTCAATTTTCGGGGCCCCAAACCTCGACTGGTGATCTGTTACGAACTCTTTAAAGGGTAGCTGCTTCTAAGCTAACCTTCCAGCTGTTTTGGGCTTGGGACGCCCTTTAGTGTTTACACTGAGCCGACACTTCGGGACCTTAACCATGGGCAGGGTTGTCTCCCTTACGCACTACAAGCTTACCCCAGCAGTGCGGACTCCGACCGTCTACGGTGTGGGTGGGTTTGGAGTTTGACAGGGGAGCGAAGAATTTCTTCCCCGGATTCCCCAATCAGTGCTCTACTCCACCAACGACCTCAGGTCAGGTCATGCTGCGACATGTTTCGGAGGGAACCAGCGGATGCCGGGCTAGATTAGCATTTCACTCCGAGACGTGGGTCACGTGAATGATTTGCAGATCAATACCACTTGCGGTCCTCCACGCGGCTTTCGCTACGCTTCAACCTGCCCACGCCTAGATCGCCCGGCTTCGGGTCTTATCCCGGTGACTCCGCGCACTTGTATACGCCGTGCCTCATCTTACGATTGCGCACATGTTGCTTTCGCTTTGGCTTCTTAAACAAATTAATTAGCCGTCGCCACCAAGATAAACTCCCTGGCCCGTTCTTCAAAACGTAAGATATGACGCCGGCAGTCTTGCACGTACTAAAGCCTCACGGCTTCCTCCTTCGCAAGAAAGATCCTTTCACGCCATATCGTTCCATAGCCAACAGGTTTCAGGCACTTTTTACCTCCCTTCTCGGGGTACTTTTCAGCGTTCGGTCACCCTACTAATTCGCTATCGGACTCAAGAGGTATTTAGTTTTGGAGATTGGTGTCCCCCATATTCGCGCGAGATTTCCGACCCACGCTACTCAGGAACAGGCCTTTTTCCTTTTATTCGACGCCGACGTGACTATCACACTCTATGGTCTGCCGTTTCAGGCAAGTTTGGCTGAATAACATTGGAAAAATAAGGCCGTCCGTAAACCACATCTCCGTCTTATTCCTAAAACGGATTCAGTTTGAACTCTGCCGGTTTCAATCGCCTTTACTAACGGCATCTCTTGTTGATTTCTCTTCCTGCCCCTACTAAGATGTTTCAATTCGGGGCGTTCCCGACCATGACTGGTCAATACTGATGTATTGGGATTCCCATTCGGAAATCTCAGGTTCATCGGCTCCTTGCGCCTACCCTGAGCTTTTCGCAGCTTGGCACGTCCTTCATCAGCCCTTGAGCCCAGCCATCCACCTGTTGGCGTTACACCAAACAAACCGACTTTTTCAGTAGGCGTCTGATATAACCAAGTTTAATTCTTTAAAACAAAACCATCACAAATTTTAAAATTTGGTCAGAATTTTATTCAAAGATTTTTCCCGGACAATTTCTCTCATTTTTTGTCAGCATTGAACAAAAAGGGCTCTCAAATTTATTTTAAAAAATCAAAGAACCACGAAAAATTGTCGTTTATGTCTCAATCCTTTACATGACTTCACGCGAAAAGCAATTGGCTTTTGTGCCTTTCATCCGTCCTTCCCCCGCGAAATTTCACGGGGTGCATTTTAACTTTATCAGAGGAATCGAACCTCTAAAACCGAATTTTTAATTTTAAGAAACATAGGTCATGTTTTTTAAAACATATTTTAAAACGGTTTTTCCTTTTTTGGAATTTTATTTCCGATTCATTATTTTGGAATTTTATTTCCGGTTTTAACCCGAAAAAATGGACTTGTGGGGATTTGAACCCCAGGCCTCTCCCTTGCAAAGGGAGCGATCTTCCAGCTGATCTACAAGCCCCTGTTGATTTTTGCGGGCTTTTGACCCATTTTTGGGGGGCTTAGACCCGCTTTTTTTCGAGTAATTGGAGTAATTTTATTTTTTGTGACCTGATGTTTTTTCGGCATCTGACGGTGTTTTTGTTCTTAGGAGGTGATCCAGCCGCAGATTCCCCTACGGCTACCTTGTTACGACTTAACCCCCCTTGCAAAATTCAGGTTCGAATACGGCACGAATGTCCATACCCTCACCCATACCTCACTCGGGTGGTTTGACGGGCGGTGTGTGCAAGGAGCAGGGACGTATTCACCGCGCTATGTTGAAACGCGATTACTACGGATTCCAGCTTCACGAGGGTGGGTTTCAACCCTCGATCCGAACTAAGAACGGGTTTATGAGATTAACATCCCCTTTCGGGGTAGTGGCCCATTGTCCCGTCCATTGTAGCCCGCGTGTAGCCCAAGAGATTCGGGGCATACTGATCTACCGTAGCCCGCACCTTCCTCCGGTTTAGCACCGGCGGTCCCTACAGAGTCCCCGGCCATCCGAAGATGCCGCTGGTAACTGTAGGCACGGGTCTCGCTCGTTGCCTGACTTAACAGGATGCTTCACAGTACGAACTGGCGACGACCATGCACCTCCTCTCAGCGATTCAGGTAAAGTCTTCAGCTTGACCTACATATTGCTGTCTCTCCTGGTGAGTTTTCCGGCGTTGAGTCCAATTAAACCGCAGGCTCCACCCGTTGTGGTGCTCCCCCGCCAATTTCTTTAAGTTTCAGCCTTGCGGCCGTACTTCCCAGGTGGTTCGCTTCACGGCTTCCCTTCGGCACCAGACATAGTCACGCCATGCCTGACACCTAGCGAACATCGTTTACGGCTGGGACTACCCGGGTATCTAATCCGGTTCGTGCCCCCAGCTTTCGTCCCTCACCGTCGGACTCGTTTTGGTAAGGCGCCTTCGCCACAGGTGGTCCCACAAGGATTACAAGATTTCACTCCTACCCCTGTAGTACCCCTTACCTCCCCCGATCCCGAGTCCGGAAGTATCCGCTGATAGCCCGAATGTTGAGCATTCGGATTTCCCAACGGACTGTCCGGACAGGCTACGGACCCTTTAGACCCAATAAAAGCGGCTACCACTCGGGCCACCGGTATTACCGCGGCGGCTGGCACCGGTCTTGCCCGGCCCTTGCTAACACTTACGACTTAAGTAAGTGGACAGCCCGCATTTGATGCGAGCACTCGGTGTCTCCTTATCACAGTTTCCTGCATTGTAAAGTTTTCGCGCCTGCTGCGCCCCGTAGGGCCTGGATTCATGTCTCAGAATCCATCTCCGGGCTCTTGCTCTCACAACCCGTACCCGTTGTCGGCTAGCGGGTACGTTACACCCGCTACAACCTGATAGGCCGCAGACCCATCCTCAGACGAAATTCTTTCACCCTCAAAGCAGTTCCAGCAAATGAGGGTTATCCGGAATTATCCTCAGTTTCCCGAGGTTATGCCGGATCTGAGGGCAGGTTATCCACGTGTTACTGAGCATTACGCCATGTCTTGCGACATTTGACTCGCATGGCTTAGTCAAACACCGATAGCAGTAACCTCCGGCAGAATCAACCGGAATTATTACGGCAATCAATTTATTTTGCCTGCACAAGCTTTTATTTTAATTTTAGTTTTTGGGAAAAACAAAACGAAATTGGTCAAGAGAAAACAACCAAAAACAAGTTGAGCTTTTTTGCTGTCATTTTGTCAAATACTTTCTCAAGCGGTTGCTTGAAATCAAATTTTTCAAAATGCAAAAAACTCCCTTCTTTTTAAGATTTGCATTCACTTGCAGTACACATTTTGTTGATGTTTTTCGATTTCACACTTTTCGCGTGGTTAAGAATTTTGTTTTCAAAAACCACCGTCAGAGTTTACCGAAACATCAGGTCACATATCAGTCACGGAAAAAACTCCGGACCTCATTATTAATTGGATAATTGTTATTTCCATGCTTTGCGATTTTGCTTCGCAAAATCTCGCAACGCAAGAGATACTTCAAAGAGCTTTGTGATATTTAAAGGTTTTCGCAGAACTCTTCAAACGTAACGAATCAAACAAATTAAAACAAATCAGGCACAATTTTTGGCGGACTTGTTGAAAAGTGAATGAACCATTTTTACCTTGCAATTCATAGAATTGAAGGGACACCTAAGAGAGATGAGAAATATATAAAGGTTTTGACGTATTAATTTTATAAAAATGAATAGAATAGGCAACTATTGAAAAAAATAGGCAACAAGTTATAATAATTGAAAAAATGGGCAACAAATTACACGACTGAAAAAATATAGGTAACAGGTTACAACAATTGAAAAAACCAATACCTTGACTATTTCCCTGCCAAAGTAAATAAAAAACGAGTCAGGAAATCACAACCTTAATAATCCATAAAACTGTTCTAAAATCCCTATTTCTTCAAAAGAGACAGATAACAATAAATAAAAAAATACAAAATAAAACTTATATCATTCCAACGATTCATTCACAAGAAAAGGAGCCGGCAAAAATGAAATACTATTTAAAATGCATCGAATGCGGTGCCGAATTTGAAAAAACCGAGATTATTTACACCTGTAAAAAATGCAATGGGCTTTTGGATGTCATTTATGATTACAATGAAATCAAAAAGAACATGGATATGAATAAACTCAAAAACGAAGCACCCTCCGTTTGGAAATACAAAGACTTATTGCCAGTCGGCATTGAGCCTGTCAGCATCCGGGAAGGCGGAACGCCGCTTTACAAATGCGACCGGCTCGCCAAAAAAATCGGCATTCGGGAACTTTACGTAAAACATGAAGGAATGAATCCGACCGGATCCTTTAAAGACCGCGGTATGACCGTCGGCGTCTCAAAAGCCATCGAACTCGGCATGAAAACCGTGGCTTGCGCATCCACCGGAAACACTTCCGCCGCACTCGCCATTTACGGTGCCAAAGCCGGAATTCCGTCCGTTGTTCTTTTGCCGGCCGGAAAAGTCGCCCTTGGAAAAATCGGACAAGCCCTCATGCACGGCGCCAAAGTCATTATGATTAAAGGAAATTTCGATGACGCTCTCCTCTTAGTCCGGGAATTGTGCGACCAAGAACCCATCTATTTGTTGAATTCGATTAACCCGTACCGGCTGGAAGGACAAAAAACCATTGCTTTTGAAATTGTCGACCAACTCGGTTTTACTGTTCCGGACCGTGTTGTTTTGCCGGTCGGAAACGCCGGAAACATCACCGCCATTAACAAAGGATTTAAAGAATTCGTAACCCTTGGAATCACAGACCGTCGGCCAAAAATGACCGGAATTCAAACCGCCGGCGCTTGTCCGATTGTTAAAGCCATAAAATCCGGTGCGAAAGATATTACACCGGAAAAGAATCCGGAAACCATCGCCACCGCCATTCGCATCGGAGATCCGGTCAACGCCCGAAAAGCATTGGCCGCCATTCGGGAATCCAGCGGAACCGCCGAATCCGTCACCGATGACGAACTTGTTCAAGCCCAAAAAGATTTGGCCCAACTTGAAGGAATCGGAGTGGAACCCGCCAGCGCAACCTCCGTTGCCGGACTTAAAAAATTGGTGGACATGGGCATCATCTCCAAAGATGAAACCGTCGTCTGTGTGACCACCGGACACTTGCTCAAAGACCCCGAAGAAGTGATCAGCGTTTGCATTGAACCGGTCACCGTTGAGCCAACCATTGAAGCTTTGAGAAAAGCCATTTTCTCATAAGCCTCCTAAAAACAGAGGAAGAAAACAGGAACGGAGAAGGATTATGCAGGAAGAATATAACATCTTAGAAACCGAAAAAAAATGGCAGGATACGTGGCAAAAAAATAAAATTTTTGAGGCGGATCCGGATTTTGGAAAAGAAAAATATTTTATCACCATCCCGTTCCCCTATTTAAACGGAAATTTACATGCCGGGCACACTCGGACATTCACCATCGGAGACGTTGTCGCCCGCTACAAACGCATGCAAGGTTTCCATGTTCTTTATCCGATGGGCTTTCACGTGACCGGAACCCCGATTGTCGGGCTTGCGGATCTGATTCGTGACCGTGACGCACAGACCCTTGACGTTTATTCTAAATATCATCAAATTCCCAAAGATATTCTACCAACCCTGGATGAGCCGGAAAAAATCGTGGATTATTTTAAGGTTGAAGCGGAAAACGCGATGAAAATTATCGGCTATTCGATCGATTGGCGGCGAAAATTCACAACGATGGACCCTGCGTTTCAAAAATTTATTGAGTGGCAATACACGGTTCTTTATGACAAAGGTCTCATCAGCAAAGGCTCCCACCCCGTCAAATGGTGTCCGCACGACAACAATCCGGTGGAAGACCACGACATTTTGCGCGGAGAAGAAGCAACCATTGTCGATTATACGCTGATTAAATTCCGCTACAAAGACCTGATTTTCCCGTGCGCGACCCTGCGTCCGGAAACCGTTTACGGTGTCACCAACCTGTGGCTAAACCCAAATATCGAATATGTCAAGATTCGTGTGGAGAAGGATGAATTGGAAGAATTTTGGGTGGTCAGCAAAGAAGCATACAATAAACTTAAGTTTACCGATTGGACCGTTGAATTTTTGGAAAAATGCAACGCAAAAGAGCTGATCGGCCTCAAACTTAAAAACCCGTCGACCGACAACACTATTGTCATTCTTCCGGCCTCGTTTGTCCGGGGAAACAACGGAAGCGGCGTTGTGATGAGTGTTCCCGCGCATGCTCCATACGACCTGCTGGCACTGCGCGATTTGTATGACAAAGATTTGTCGGAATACAACATTTCGGAAAATGTCCGAGACATCCGACCAATCGCGGTCATTGATGTGCCGGAATACAGCGAATTCCCGGCAGCGGACGCCATTGCGGAATTGTGTGTTGCCGACCAAAAAGATCCGAAAGCGGAAGAAGCAACCAAAATAATATACCGACGCGAATTCCATGGCGGAACCCTCAAAGACATCACGGGAAAATACAAAGGCATGCCGGTTTCTAAAATTAAGGATCGATTGACGCAAGATTTTATCGCTCAAGGAATCGGAGATATTTTTTACGAGTTCAGCGAACCGGTTCAATGCCGGTGCGGAACCATGTGTGTCGTCAACATGGTCAAGGGACAATGGTTTTTGAATTACTCCAATGTGGAATGGAAAGACCAAGTCTACAAGTGCCTGTCTCAAATGGAAATTATCCCACCGGAGATTCGGGCGGATTTTGAAAATAAAATCGATTGGCTCAAAGACAAGGCTTGTGCCCGGACCAAAGGCTTGGGCACGAAATTGCCGTGCGATCCGCAATGGCTGATTGAATCGTTGGGAGACTCCACCATTTACATGGCATATTATACGATTTCCCGCCACATAAATGCCGGAACACTCACCATGGACATGCTGACACCCGAATTTTTCAATTGTGTTTTTTTCGGAATCGGAAAGGTAAAAGAAGTGGCTGCAAACATCGGAATTTCCGAACCCTTTTTGGACCAAATCCAAAAAGAATTCAATTACTGGTATCCGGTGGATTTACGCTCATCCGGAAAAGATTTGGTGCCAAACCACCTGTTGTTCTTTTTGTTCCACCACGTGGCGCTGTTTGACGAATCCAAATGGCCAAAAGCAATTGCTGTAAACGGATTTGTATCATTGGAAGGACAAAAAATGAGTAAATCCAAAGGCCCGCTTCTGACGCTTAAGCAAGCCGTGGATGAATATGGCGCCGACGTTACCCGAATGTATATTTTATCAACCTCCGAGCAAATGCAAGATGCCGACTGGAAGCGGGAAGGTATTGAAGCCGCCAAATCTCAAGTCGGACGGTTTTACACGTTTTCCAATCAAATTATCGAAAGCGGCTGTACAATTCCAACCGGGGATTTGAATCACATTGACCGATGGATTGAGAGCCGGATTCAAAAATATATTCGAGAGATCAATAAATCCTTGGATGAAATTCACACGCGAGAAGCCATTCAAAATGCCTTTTTCCTGATTTACAATGACATTAAATGGTACCACAAACGGGGCGGAGAACGGTGTTTGGTGGACGTCGTCGAAACATGGACGAAATTAATGGCGCCGTTTACTCCACACATTTGCGAGGAGATTTGGAGCCGCCTGGGACATGCGAAGTCCATTGCTTTTGCGCCCTATCCGATCGAAAAAACAGAATTCGTGAATGAATCCGCGGAAGTTGCCGAAGACATTGTTGTAAAGACCTTATCCGATATTGAAGAAATCATTCGTGTGGCAAAAATCAAGCCCAAGAAAATTTATTTGTACACCACCCCGGCCTGGAAACTGAAGGTTTTGGAAAAAGCAACGGATATGGCTGAAATGGCCGCCGCCGATAGCGCCAAATTCGACATGGGAAAATTGATTAAAATTTGCATGGAAGAGGAAAGCATCAAAACCCGCGGCAAAGACGCTCAAAAATACATCCAAAAAGTTGCCGGCGACATTCGTGGATCTTCGGTCGATGTCGTTGTAAAGTATTTGGAAACAAATTTGGATGAGAAAAAGATCTTAGAGGAAGCAAGACCGTTTTTGGAAAAAGAAACGGGATGTGCCATTGAAATTTTCGGCGCCGCCGAAATGGATGCTAAAACCGCATATGACCCGGAAAACAAATCCCGGTTTGCGGAACCGATGCGGCCGGCGATTTACATTGAATAAGCCTTTAAAGAAAATAAATAAATAAATAAATAAATTTTTTGCAACATTTTTGCAACGGTCCTGTTTTTTCGGATTGTTGCAAATTCTCTTTTTTTATTTTACAGCCGGTTTTCGCGGGCAGCAACCCTTTTTTTAGAATAATTCGACAAAACAGAAACGGGGCGGCTTTTTAAGATGAGTTTAAAGCCGCAAATCCGGTTAATTTTATCGTTTGACGCAGCGATTTATTACTTCCGGCATTGCTGCAATCTGTTTACAAATTTCCAACATTGTTGCAATCTGTTTACAAATTTCCAACATTGCTGCAATCTGTTTACAAATTTCCGGCATTGCTGCAATCTGTTTACAAATTTCCGGCATTGCTGCAATCTGTTTACAAATTTCCGGCATTGCTGCAATCTGTTTACAAATTTCCGGCATTGCTGCAATCTGTTTACGGTTTTTCAGCGCTGCTGCGGGATTTTTCAACAATATATTCATTCTCATAACAATCCGAAAAATTCGGACGCGATACGCGTCCGAATTTTCGGGAGGATTTGCACGTTTTTTTAAAAAAATATGTTTTGTTGCACAGTGTTTTGCCGCATGGCTTTTCATTGCGCAATTTTTTTGTATTTGATATTTTCAACCTTTATGAAAATGAAACTTTCGGAACACTTTTTTCCGCATCCGTTGCCTCAAAGAGCTCTTTTTTGGTAAAGCCGCCCAGTTTGGCAACGATATTGGTCGGAATGGTTTGGATTGTGTTGTTGTATTTGGTCACCGTATCATTGTAAAATTGGCGTGTGTACGCGATTTTGTTTTCCGTTTCCGTCAGCTGGTTTTGAAGATCCCGAAAATTTTCATTGGCTTTCAGCGCCGGATAGTTTTCCGCAACGGCAAACAAACTCTTTAAGGTGCTTGACAACATGTTGGACGCCTCCGCTTTTTCGTGCGGTGTCGTCGCTTTCATCACGGCCGAACGAGCGGCGGTCACATTTTCAAGCAATTGTTTTTCGTGTCCGGCATACCCTTTCACGGTCTCCACCAAATTCGGGATTAAATCCGAGCGCCGCTTGAGCTGAACATCAATTTGCGCCCACGCATTTTCCACAAAGTTGCGCGCTTTAACCAAATTGTTGTACATCACAACAAAAGCAATGACAATCCCCACAATAAGAAGGAGAATAATAAATCCGATAAGCATTCCAATCATTTTTATCACCGATTTTTTTGTTTATTTTCTATTTTGCTTAATTTTTCTGTTGCTTAATTTTTTATTTTGCTTAATTTTTTATTTTGCTTAATTTTCTGTTGCTTAATTTTTTATTTTGTTTAGTTTTTTTTGATTTTGCTTATTTTTGTTGTCTGCCCTATTCTTTTTCGATTTTTATTTTGGACTCGGATTCCTGATTGAATCAAAATGAATGTATTATTTTTAAATTTTGGGGACCGACTTACCGGAATCCGCCGCCACCGCCGCCAAATCCACCGCCGATTCCGCCGCCGCCAAATCCGCCCATTCCGCCACCGCCGCCACTGTTGCTGCTCTGTGGCGTGGACGCTGAATATGCGTGACCCATTCCGGTATAGAAAATCGGATAGTAATAAATCATACCCAGGCGGCTGTCCGACATAGTCGCGGTTGGGACCGACAAATTCATATTTTTAAGAGCTTGGTCGGCTACCCCAAGCGCCATCGCGTACACCAAATAGTGGTCCCAAATAATAACCGACGATGGCGGATACTTTTCAATCATGGAATAATCCGTCAGATATTTCTCAAAGTTTTTCCACTTCAAATAAAAGACCCGGCCATCTTTGGTCCAGCGTCCCATGGATTTTTTAAAGATACGCGGGTAAATCAATAAAACGATGGCAAGCATCCCGCTGACAAAACACAAAAACTTTGTGAAATACGTCGCCGGATGGTAAAAAGACGGCGCCAAAATTTCGCTGCCGAAAAACATCACAACGGAACAAATAAAAAGGATAACCCCCCCCGAACTGATTTTATTATTTCCGGAGGTGTCAAAATACGCGGAAAAGTCGGCAAGTTTTTCAATTTTCGTATTCCAGCGATTCAGAAAATTGTAAAACGCATCGTTTTCCCCAAGTTTCTTTTGGAATTTTGTCCACTCGATTTGCCCGCCATCCGCCCGATCGTACAAAAAGTTGTAGACATCCCGTTCATAACTTTCAAGGCGCCCATCGGCCTGTTTTTCAAATTTCAACAAAATGTCCTTTACGTCCGACCGCTTCCAGTCTTTGCGTGTTGTTTCATGAACGGAAATATAATCGTTGTCAATCAAACTCATAATCGTTGAGACAAAAGCGTCCATCGTCGGTTTCCCGTGACCGGCAATAATCGCGTTGACCACCGCCGGCTTTGTATCCGTCGGAAGTTCCCGCTCATAAAGAGCCGTATAATCCACTTTGGGTTCCCGCCCATATTTTCTGTAAATATAAAACGGTGTGGCAATCCCGATTAAAAGGATGAAAAGCTGGACAAAGACCAAGAAGTAAGAATAAACTTCCTGACGCGCAAGCTTTTTTTCAAAAGCGATTTCGGATTGCACCCACTCATTTTCCTCATGGATGACTTTGGTCAGCATTTCTTCATGGCGAACGGAAACAATCGAACCGTCCGGATTTTCCATTCTCGGATAAATGACACGGGCATCATACCAAGTGTAAGCCGGAATGTCTTTGGCCTGAACTTTGTATTGAATCGTTGAGGCTGCATTCGTTATAGTTTCATTCGTTACGCTTTTGACAAAACTGACGTTTTCAAAAGTTGTGTAAGACGACGGGTGATTCCAAACATAGACGGTTCCATTCGGATTTTCGTCCGATTGAAGGGACGCGTTTTTCACGCCGGCAATCGTCATCGTTCCGTTTAAACTGTCCAGTGGCATTCCCCAATTGTTTCCCCAAAGCATGAAATTGAATTCGGTAACATCATTGTAAACATTAATGCCGCCGTAGTAATCGTACGACAAAACCAAAACAACTTTTTCCGGATTTGGTTTTGGGAGAGAGACAATCAGTTCGACCCCTTCGCTCACGTTGGCCGTTCGAAACGGTGCTTCCGGATATCCCTCAATGTACCCGGTCGCGTTTTTAATATAAATGTCCGAATTGGTATACACCAGCCGGTACACTTCGTTGTAATCCTGCCCGTAATTGGTAAAATAAATTTTTTCATGAACGTGGGTGAGGCCGGATTCATCAACAGTCACTGTAACGTCTGCATGGTCAATGGCGTATGGGTCCGCTAAAGCGCCGGCAGAGAGCATCATCAAGCAAAAACCGGTCAAAAGAACGACGACCGATAAATGAAAAGATGAACGAAAGAAAGAATCGGTTTTTTGAGAAAGCATAAAAATCACACAAAGCTTCGTTTCTTTTTGTTTTTTACAATTTTTTAGTTTTTAAATTGCTGTAATTGCATTTAGCATTGTAACTGTTATTGAATTTGTAATTGTATTTATTGCATTTGAATTCTATTTATCGTATTTCATTTGTTTTTTACGATTCTGTTTCTCTAATTAACTTGCTCATTTCTTAAAAATCTTTGTTGTAAGAATTAAAAAACGACCGGACCCTAAAAACCGGATGTTTACAAAATTAACCTTTTTAAATAACAACTCTTATTTAGGATTAGAATATATGCATGACTATGACAAAATCCAAAGTCTCTAAGGCTAACGAAACAAAAGAAACAAAAACGATGTCCAAAAAACCAAAAGTGGAAAAAAGAGAAGAAGACGAAGATTTCTTGGAATTTGATGAATCCTTTTTGAATCATTTTGACCAAAAACGCATTCATGAAAGCGCACAAGTGTTTTCCGCAATTTCCAGTGAAATGCGCCAACGCATGATTCAAATGATTTCCGAAGACAGCCGCCATATTTCATCCATTGCGCGCGAACTCGGCATTTCCGTCCCGGTCGCGTCCAAGCACATTAAAATTTTAGAAGATGCGGGCCTTGTCGAACGCAAAGTTTTTGGAAAAACACACGTCTTGAGCCTCAAAAAAAACAGTTTCAACAAAGCTTTCGACTCTTTCGCGCCGGTTAAAAAATTGGAAGTTGAAAAAGGAACCACGCTCATGGACGCCTTCCGGCGTGTGTCGATTGTTGAAGTCAAAAACATAGGCGGTCGGAACTTTATTGTTTCGGCGGACGGCGAAGAAGGATATTTCATTTACGAGGTCAACGGAAAACTCATTGACAAGAGGGCGGAGGAATTCATTTTGGAAGAAGATTCCGTCATCTCCTGGAAAAGATTAGAGCCGGTGACAAAAAAGAAATTGGTCGTGTCCGTCAAAAAATAACGGTCCGACTTTTTTTAGGAAATAGTGTTTTTCTGTCTTTTGACAGAAACACCTGTTTTTTTATTTTTATTTTTGTTACTTTATTTTTGTTACTTTTTGTTACTTTATTTTTGTTACTTTTTTGTTACTTTATTTTTGTTACTTTTTTGGAATAATTTTTCGAAAAGTTAACGTCGCAATGATAAGAACCGCCGCCACGCTCGCCAAAATCAAAATCATGGTACTTGACCCCCCGGAAATATCCGGCCCGGATCCGTTATCTTTTACCGGCAAAGGATTGTCCGGCAAAATGGGATTTGGGGAATTCGTCACTTTGACAAACCAGCCGGTATCTGTTTTTTCAAAATAGTATGGATCTTGATACTGATTCAGCATGGAAAATCCGGAAATGACCCCGGTGCTGTTGAGGTAAGATTTGTCCAGCTTAAAGGATAACACCAAATAATATTCCCCGTTTAAGAGGCGGGAACAGTAAAAGTAATCCCCGTCTTTCATCATGACGCTGGTAATGTATTTCGGAGCCGGGCCATCCGTATTTCGAAGCTCCACTAAAACATTATCGCCTGAGCCCGACCCAACCAAATGAAGTTCGTACCCTTCCTTAAACTTTTCAACATCGCCCTCATTCATCAAAAAATAGCTCCGGGATTCCAAGACGTCCAAATGTGTATAATTTCCGATGTTGTCCCGAATTATCACCGTCCCTTCCGAATCCGCCGCAATCGCAGGAGATGCAAAACAAAAAAGAGAAAATAAAGAAGAGAATAAAACGAAAAAAGACAGGCTTAAAAAGAAAAAACGGCGGCCATATTTTTGAGTCATTTCATCCTCGGTTTTATGAGTTCCTTATTTTTTGGAATAAATACACCGACCGGCAATAATTTCTTCCACTTCCCCATCTTCCTTTTTTAAAAGAAGCGCGCCGGATTTTGAAATGCCGACCACTTTTCCTTCGACAATCCGATTCGGCATGGTGACTTTGACATCCCGTCCCACCGTGTCCGACAACGAAACAATGTCGCTTAAAATTTCCCCAAACGGCTGTGTGTTAAACCGAATGTATTGCTGTTCCATTTCATGCAATAATTTCTGCAAAAAATCCACCCGGTCAATACTTTTTCCGATTTCGTCCCGAAGCGTGGTCGAATTCTCCCGAAGGTCTTCCGGAATATCCTTTAAACTCATGTTGGCATTGATTCCGACACCGATAATTACGAATTCGATGGTATCAATTTCCGCTTCCACTTCCGTTAAAATCCCGCAAACCTTTTTGCCGTTAATTAAAACATCATTGGGCCACTTGATCCGGGCCGGAATTCCATACTGAATCAACGTGTTGGTCACACTCAGCCCAACCGTCAGCGTCAGACGGGATGCGGCGCTGAGCGCCACTTTCGGTTTTAAAATGATGGAAAACCAAATACCGCCTTTGGGAGACGCCCATTTCCGTCCGAGCCGGCCCCGACCACCGGTTTGCTGCTCCACAACGATAATCGTTCCCTCTTCCACCACAGGCGCCAGCTTTTTGGCAATATCGTTGGATGATCCCGCTTCATCATAATAATGAATATTTTTTCCAAAAAGCGTGGTATTCAGGCCGGAAAGAATTTCTTCCGGATAAAGAAGCTTTGGAACCGACTTTAACGTATACCCTTTTTTAGGAGAGGATTGAATTTCATAACCATCCTCCCGGAGACCTTTGATGTATTTGCACACCATGGTCCTTGAAATGCCGAGCTGGTCTCCTAAGTCTTCGCCGGAGATCGTTTTTCCGTCAGCCGCCTTAAAAGCGTTGATAATTTCAGCCCTTTTGCTTTTCATCCGAAAACTTCCTTTTGATTTTTTAATGAGATATAATATAATTTGGAAATATGATTTAACAGGATTTAAAGGTATGACTTTAAAATATGATTTTAACAATTAAAATATCATTTAAGTAATGATTTGAAATATCATTTAAGTAATGATTTGAAATATCATTTTAGAATGTGATTCAAAAATTCCTTAAACTAAATCAAATAAACTCAATAAAAATTTGATAAAATTATTAATAAACTGAAATCCGCGTGCATATTTATATAATTATGTATTGAATAAAATAAACAATTCAAGAAAAAGAGGGCAAATAAAAATGATTGTTCCAAAACATTTGAAATGATGGAAATCATTTTTATTTTTCACTTTTTCATTTGTTATTTCTTTTTAGATTTTTTTCCGGATTCGATTTCCGCAATGTTGGAAATGTAGGTGCTGACCGCCGCTGAAATGGCAGCAATCACCACTTCATCATTGTCCAGCGCGGATGCAAGCGTTGCTCCCTTCGCGGAATCCCGAAGAAGAACATCCCGAACCGCATCCACGATGTTATTGTTGTCAATAAATTTGGTGGATAAATTTCCTTTGGCAAATTCCGGGTTTTCCATCACCGCTTTATGGAACGGGATGTTTGTGGTTACGCCAACCACCACATATTCATAAAGCGCGCGTTTCATACGAGCAATCGCTTCATCGCGGTCTTGTCCATAAGCACACAGCTTTGAAATCATCGAATCGTAATACGGAGAAATCGTATACCCGACGTGAACACCACTGTCCACTCGAATACCCGGACCGCCGGACGAGCGATAACGCTTGATTTTTCCGGGAGACGGCGCAAAATCGTTGAGCGGGTCTTCGGCATTGAGACGGCATTCAATCGCATGACCGCGGATTTGAATATCTTCCTGCTTTAATTCAAGTGGCATTCCTTGCGCGATCCGAATTTGATGCTTGACCAAATCCAAACCGGTGACAAGCTCCGTAATGCCATGTTCCACTTGAAGCCGGGTGTTAACCTCCAAGAAATAAAATTGACCGTTGGAATAAATGAATTCCACCGTCCCGGCATTTTCATAGCCGGCCACTTTGGCGGCAGCAACGGCCGCGTCCCCCATCTTTTTTCGAAGCTCCGGCGTCATAATCGGAGACGGCGATTCCTCGATAAGTTTTTGGTGGCGGCGCTGAATGGAACATTCCCGGTCGCCCAAATGGATAATATGACCGTATTTGTCGGCCAGAATTTGAATTTCAATGTGTCTTGGATTTAAAATGTATTTTTCAATAAAAACCGACGAATCCCCAAAAGCCGACCCGGCCAATCGCATCGTCGTTTCAAGCGCGTCTTTGAATTCACTTTCGCTGTTGACCACACGCATGCCAATTCCGCCACCTCCGGCCGACGCTTTGATGAGAACCGGATAGCCGATTTCTTTTGCGACCGCAATCGCTTCTTTGACATCGGTCACCGCGTCTTCCGTCCCCGGAACCGTCGGAATGCCCGCTTTCTTTGCAATTTTTCGGGATTCAATTTTGCTGCCTAATTTTTCAATCACATGCGCCGGCGGACCGATAAAAACAATTCCTTCTTCCTCGCACCGTCTCGCGAATTTGGCATTTTCGGACAAAAACCCGTAGCCCGGGTGAACCGCATCACAACCGGTTTGCTTTGCGATTTGGATAATTTTTTCGATGTTGAGGTAGCTTTGAGAAGCCGGAGCCGGTCCGACCGGACTTGCTTCATCGGCATACATCGCAAACAATGCCTTGTTGTCGGCTTCCGAATAAATGGCACCGGACTTAATGTCCAGTTCACGGCAAGCTCTCATGACACGAATCGCGATTTCACCGCGGTTGGCGACCAATATTTTTTGAAACACAGAATAATCCTCCGGTTTACTCAATAATCATCAAAACGTCGCCATTAGAAACCGTATCACCCTCAGCGACAATGATTTCTTTCACCGTTCCGCTTCTCGGTGCACCGACCGCATTTTCCATCTTCATGGCTTCAATCACACAAATCGGACTTCCCTCTGAGACGTGATCTCCGACTTTTGTTTTGATGGACAAAATCATGCCTTGCATGGAACTGCAAACCGCTCCCGGATGCCCTGCCTTGGAGGCTTTGCCGTCAGCTGCCGGTTTTGATTTACCGCTGCCGGCGGAAGCAGATCCGTTTCCTTTTCCCGACGGCTCTTTGGGTTCCACTTTGATGTCAAAGACATTGCCATCCACTTCCACGCGAAACTCGGTCGGAATTCCAAAATATTCAACGGCTGCCGGAATTTTACAGTCACAGATCAATTCTTCTTCCACCGCTTCGCCTTTGAGGAATTTGGGCGCAATCGCGGGATAGAGAATATAAGTCAAGATGTCTTCTTCCGATTTGGCGATGCCTAAGCTTTCAGCTTCCTTTTTCATCTTATCATATTCCGGTTTGAGCAAATCCGCCGGACGAACCGTAATTGGGCGTTCACCTTCAATCACACGGGAAATCATTTCTTCCGAAATCGGTGCCGGGGTTTTTCCGTAATATCCGCGCACATAATCCTTAACTTCTTTGGGAATGACTTTGTAACGTTCGCCCATAATCACATTCAAAACCGCTTGTGTTCCGACAATCTGACTGGTCGGGGTGACGAGCGGCGGGTATCCGAGTTCCGCCCGGACTTTGGGCATTTCCGCCAAAACCGCTTCATACTTGTCCAATGCGTTTTGCTCTTTTAACTGAGAAACCAAGTTAGACAGCATGCCGCCCGGAATTTGGTACAACAAAACGTTGGTGTCAATCGTCTCCGAAATCGGGTCGCAGATTGTCGCGTATTTTTCTTTGACATTTTTGAAAAACGGCGTGATTTCCTTGAATTTTTCCAGATTAATACCGGTATCGTACGGCGTTTTTGCAAGCGACGCGATCAGGGCTTCCGTCGGCGGTTGGGAACTTCCCCACCCAAACGGAGAGACCGCGGTGTCAATAATATCAACACCGGCCAAAACCGCCGCATAATAGGTAATCGGCGCCATGCCGGATGTACAGTGGGAGTGAAGGCAAATCGGGATGGAAACTTCTTCCTTCATGCCGGCGACAATCGCGGATGCCGCGGCTGGAGACATCAGGCCGGCCATATCTTTGATGCAAATGGAATCGGAGCCCATTTCTTCCAATGTTTTTGCCATTTGGACAAATGTTTCCGTGGTGTGAACGGGGCTGATGGTATAGCAGACCGTTCCCTGAACATGTGCGCCGGCAGATTTCGCGGCGGTGACGGAGGACTGAATATTTCTAAAATCATTCACCGCGTCAAAGATTCTGAAGATATCAATTCCGTTTTCGTATGCTTTTCCGACAAAGCGACGGACGACGTCATCCGGATAATGGCGATATCCGACAAGGTTTTGCCCACGAAGAAGCATTTGAGCCGGTGTTTTTTTCATCCGGGATTTGATGTCCCGCAAGCGCTGCCAAGGATCCTCGTTTAAGTAACGGATACAGGTGTCAAATGTGGCTCCACCCCACATTTCCAGGGAATAATATCCGACTTGATCCAATTTTTCAACAACGTCAAGCATGTCGCGTGTTCTCATTCGGGTCGCGATTAAAGATTGATGCGCATCTCGAAGAACGGTTTCTGTAATTTTTACGGCCATAGAAAATAAGCCTCCTCTTTTTGTATAAATAATTGTGAGTAATGATTTGGAAGTTATAAGTTATATTATGAAAATAATTTATGAAGCTATGAAATGTTTATTAGAGATATTATTTTTCGACAAAATGTTTTTTAAATTTTTCGTCTATTTTGTCTTTTCTTTTCCTGTCATTGCCGTAGGCAATGAAAGAAGAAAAAGGAGCTGCAAAATTTGAAACATTCTGAAGAATGTAAACTATAAATATATTCCGACTCCGTTTACAATGATTTTTGCCGGCAGAAACACAGGGATTTACTTTTTTAATTTCGACCATTATTTTCATAGGAGTTCATTAAATGTTTGTAAAATATTATATGGAAAACTTTTTATAACTACCCAAACAAAAATATAGGTTAGATTTTAGTATATTATAGATATAATAATTTACAGGTAATAATATGGATTCAAAAGTACAATCTCAAAAAACAAAAGATCAAAAAACAAAAAACCGGATATTGGCATTGATTATTATTTTACTTCTTCTCTTGCTTCTTTTTATGCTATATTCCGGATTTGGAGGAAATAAGGAAATCCGATGTGTGTGCGATACCTCCTCCAACCGGAGTTCCGGATTTGAATACACGGTTTCGCCACCGTCTTCATCCACACCGTCAACACCCCCATCGGTCCCGGTTCTTCCGGGAGGAGACGGGGAACGTTCGATTCCGGAGATCGCTTCCTTGGAACTTTATGATTACAATTATGATAATGACAACACACTTCGTGTTATTTTAACCATGGATGACCCCAAGAAAACTTTCTCAACGGTATTTGCTCAATACAACCAGCTCAACTCGGATTTTACCGGCAGAATGTCCGCGGACTTTACGGATTTTGATGCGGCCAATGGAAAATATTTGGTATCCATTCATCCAAACGACAGCCATCCAAATGACCCGCTGAACAATATCAAAGATTTTAATAATTTTAATTTTAAAATTTATATTGACATTCAGGAAGGAGTTTCCAGAGGGGCTCACTATCCGTTTGAATCTGGAACCGGGGCGTCTAATAATCCTTTTGTCCTTCAAAACATTGTCCAGCTGGATGCTCTTCGATATTATACAGGGGAGAGCGGAAATAACGCAAGCGGACGGTATTTTATCCTGAGTCAAACCATGACGCTTCCAAACGACTGGAACATGGGAACCAACGGCGGAGCCACCCCTCACAACCGAGGATTATCCCCGATTGACCCGGAAAAAGGATGGGTTTCCATCGGCGTTGCAAAACAGAAAGGAGATGCAACTTTATCATTTGATCATGAAAACAGCCGCTTATTTCAGGGAAACTTGGATGGACAAAACCATACACTTTTGAATTTCCATTCAACCCCCAGTAACAACAATACGATTTCTTCAAACAATGGCGGATTATTTGGCGGAACAAACGGCTCAACCATTCAGAATTTAGTTCTGGATAATATGACCATTGACGGAACCGACCTGAACAATATGAGTTATATCGGCACACTTGCCGGATACAGTCTTGAGACGAATTTTACCAATATCCTCGTGAAAAACTCAACCGTTAAAGGAGGGACATTCGTCGGCGGACTTGTCGGAAAGGCAGAGCCGATTGATTCGGCGGCGGAGAATATTCAAATTCAGGCAGAGATTATAGGAAATAAAAGCGATATCGGAGGAATTGTCGGTTATTCAAAGAATCTGAGCATAAAACAATCCAATTTCACCGGAAATGTTTCCGGGAAAGATACTGGTTTTGAAGTCGGCGGTCTTGCCGGTAGTTTCCATAACGCAACGATTGAATCCTCTCATGCCGTTGGAAATATCACCGCGGTTGGTGTGTCGACCGGAGGATTGACCGGAAAAGCATCTGACTCCGTTCACATCAATAATTCGACCTTTACAGGAAATGTCAGTTCGAACACCCATAGTATCGGAGGAATTTCGGGCACGTTTATCAATCAGTCCACAATATTTAATTCTCATGCGATTCCAGGGAAAAAATCAGTAACAGATGAATCGATAAATGGTAAATACTTCAAAGAACTCAACGGCTCTTTTGACGGAACCATGGACGGGAGAGTAATTGGAAAAATAGACGGGGAATTCAATGGAAGCTATGATGGAAAATTCAACGGAACCGTGAATGGAAAAATGAATGGAAAATTTAACGGAACCGTGAATGGCATCCCTAAAAATGAATTTATAAACCAAGATTTTTCAAATGCTCTCGTAGACGGAACATGGACCGGAAAAATCAATGGAACGATGAATGCCGTTTTGGAAGGAAATATCAATACGACTGATTCCGGAGAGAAAATGAAGGGACACATCGATATCCATGCGAATGGACTGCTCAACGGTTTTTTTACAGGAAATAAGAGTGACGGGCTTGTGAATAGCAGCGCCGAACGCGTTGGCGGCCTTGTCGGAAATGGATCCAAAATCGAAATCGAAAAATCATCTTCAATGATGGACGTTAAAGGAAATGGCATTGGAGGATTAGTCGGAACGCTTGAAGGAAATATTACGGATTCAAATTACAGAGGAATGATTACTTCAACCGCGGGTGCCGGAGGAATTGCGAACAGTATTTCCAACGGAAATATTAAAAATTCAAATTCATATGTAGTCATTGTGGTGAATCAAAATGGAGGAATTTTTGCCGGAAGTGTGACAAATTCAATCATTGAAAACTCAACCGCAAGAGGAGAAATAAGTGGCGGCATGCGCCTTGGAGGTTTTGCCGGAACTTCAAATAATTCCACCATAAAAGACTCAAAAGCCTGGGCGGAGGTGAATGGAACAAACCGAAATACCAGCGGAGGCGTCGGTGAACTTAATAATTCAACGGTGGATAATTTTTATTTTGAAGGAACCATAGATGGTTTATATAACATTGGAGGAATTGCGGGGGTAATGACAAATTCAACCATTGAAAAAAGTTATTCGGCCGGAGATGTTTCCGGAACATCCTACAGTGTGGGGGGCTTAGCCGGCATGATAACAAATTCAACCATTGAAAAAAGTTATTCGGCCGGAGATGTAGCCGGAAAAAATTGCACAGGCGGAATTGTCGGAAACATGACACTAAACGCGTCTTCGGATACAAAAAATGAGATCTTAAATTGTTATTCAACCGGAAAGGTAAGCGGAACAAATTACACAGGTGGAATTGTTGGTTATGCTTATGCCAATTCCACCACTTATACAGAAGTTTACAACAATATCAGCAAGTGTTACGCAACCGGAGACATTAATGGAACAATAAATTACATCGGCGGGATTGCCGGACAAGTCAATGAAAATGGTTCCATCCAAAACTGTGTCGCATTGAATTCGATTGTAAAAGTGGATACCGGATTCGATAAAAATGTCAGCCGAATTTACGGAAATGTGCAAGGAAATGGAAATTCATTTTCGGGTAACTATGCCTATGAAAACATGGTTCGAACCGGCGGACTTTCATTGAATGCCATCGTCAATGAAAAAGATGGTGAAAATATCAGCAAAGATACCGCAAAAAGCATGGCGTTTTACAACACAAAACTCCAGTGGAGTTTTGGACTGGATCCGACATGGAAAATGGGAGATATCACCTACCCATTGCCGGTTTTGACTTGGCAAGATGAAACGGCTTATCCGACAAATCCACCGGCATGGCTTTAACACCTTAAATTAAAAAACAGTGAAGAAAAGAATTGTTCAAAACAATTCCTTTCTTTTTCTTTTTTAATTCTATTTTTTCAATCCCCCGATATTCACTTTATTCTGGTTTTTTATTTTATTCTGATTTTTCATTATTTTTGTTTTTATTTTCATTTTTACTTTCGTTTTTACTTTTGTTTTTATTTTCATTTTTACTTTCATTTTTATTTTCATTTTTACTTTCATTTTTATTTTCATTTTTACTTTCATTTTTATTTTCATTTTTACTTTCATTTTTATTTTGTTTTTATTTTCATTTTTATTTTGTTTTTATTTTCATTTAGTTTTAATATATATTATTTTGAGATTATAAAATCATTTTTTTATACTTGGTTCCCCATAATAATATTTCTTTAAAAATATATTAAAATTTTGCCGTTAAGAAAATTCAAATGCGGGGATAATTATTTCAATTCACTTCCAAGACAAAACACCGGTTAAAAATTTAAAATCCGGTCAACCCGTGCCAAAAAATAGAAGATATCGAGATTATATTCTTTCAGCGATCCTGTTTTTATTGATTTTTTTATTGTTATCTCTTTGCGGCATGTCTCAGAAAAGTGTAGAAGAAATGGAATGTGTCTGTGTGTCAAACACCCCTCCTTCTTTCGAGCAAATCCGGTCGGATAGCGAGTCATTGCCAAGCGGGCAATCTCCGATCGAAAAAAAGAGACCCATCCAACCTCGGAAGAATAGTATATATAATGGGTTGCATTTATTATCAAATTATCAAAAATTATAAAAATATTAAAATATTAAAATATAAGATATAATATTTATATTATTTTAATTAGAATATCAAACAAAAAATGAATAAAAACAAGATCTCTTATGACATCCGACCGCACAAAAATACAGATTCTGGGGATAATGATTATCCTTTTACTTCTTTTGACGATTACCGTCGGATTTCATCGGTTCAACCTGAATGAAGAAGTCACCGGCATTTGTGACATTCAATGTGTAAAAACGCCCATGCCGGAACCCAACCCAATTCCAAAACCAAAAAATAACACCCCTCCTCCGATTAAAGTAACGCCGAAAGATGGCGGAAATTCACCGACGCCGATTATCGCAAGTACAACCCTCTTTGATTACAACCAAGACGGACAAAAGACGCTCCGACTTATTTTAACAATGAATAATCCGAATTTCATAATTACGGATAGCTTGTATGCATTTTATGCGGACCCGGATAATATTCCGGATTGGAACAATATCACGGAAGAAAAGTTGGGGGAATATGTTATCCGGATTCCCCTTTCAAATATTAATGGCACATATGGTCCTCAAGGAACATATTTGGTCTCCATTCCAAACATCACTCTAAATGTGACCGACCCGACCGGTCCTCCGATAGCGACTCCGTTAAATACCGTCGGCAGTCCAAATACCTATCGGTACTTCTTAGTATTTGGCGAAGAAGGGATGTCCGGAGGCTCTTCTTACCCCTTCGACCGCGGAACAGGCTTAGAGTCGGATCCGTTTGTGATTCAAGACATTGTTCAATTGGATGCGCTTCGGTATTACACCACCACCAATGGATCCGGAAAATATTTCGAAATCGTTGAAAATATCAGTTTCCCGACCGAATGGAACAACAACACAGGAAATGCTCACAATCGGGCCTTATCTAACGGAAACGGATGGATTTCAATCGGAGGAAATAAAGGTGCATCACCGGTAAATAATGATACCAACGCGTTTCGTGGAAACTTGAATGGAAATAATAAAACGTTGTCTAATTTCATCATAAAATCCGACGCCTTCAGCGAGGGGCTTTTCGGCTCCGTCGGCGGAAATGACACCCAAAGAACTGAAATAAAAAATTTGAAAATCAATCATTTGACCATGAATAATGTCACGACCAGCTCGTCGTATGTAGGAGCGCTCAGCGGGCATGCCAACTATATAAATATAACAAATGTGGATGTGACCGCACTGACATTGAACGGATTTACGCGTGTGGGGGGACTTGTCGGATATGTCAACCATTCAAAGATAGAGAATTCAAATGTCAGCGGAACAATCACAACAACGAATTATGCGACGGGCGGACTTATCGGTTCGGCGTCTAACTCTCAAATCAACCATTCCAACTCAACAACAAATATCGTTTCCGAAAGATTGACAGGGACTAATACGAGTGGTACCGGCGGTTTGGTCGGAGTAATGACGAATGTAAACATTGACAATTCAAATCATATCGGAACCCTAAAAGGTTTTGATTCGACGGGCGGACTTGTCGGGGCAGCCCTAGGCGAAAATATCAAAATGAATAACTCCACCCATACCGGAAATATAGAAGGATGGAATAATACGGGAGGATTGATCGGATTAATACAGAGCGGATCCAATTATTCAATCGGATTATCTCATGCAACGGGAGACCTGTTCATATCTTCTCATATTAATCCAACCGGAGGGGTAGGTGGGATTATTGGAAAAGACTTGATTCCGAATGGAACAATGGACAACTGCCATTATAAAGGAAATATATCATTCGCCCAAGATGTCGAAATAAGCCAAAATATCGGTGGCTTGGTTGGATTTATAGCCGATCAAAACACAACGATTAAAAATTCAAGTGCCGAAATTGAAATTGTCGTAGACAAAGGAAAAAATGTCGGAGGACTTGTCGGACATGCATTTTATAAAAATTATCATATTGAAAACTGCACGGCTTTTGGAAATATATCCACCACCTCCAATCCAGACTCGCTTTTGTCAACAGCCGGAGGGATCGGAGGAAAATTAAACAATACAACAATCGTTAATTCGTCATCCTCTGTCAACATTAACGGAATCAGTAACTCATCTGAGAAAGCCAAATATGGCGGTCTAATCGGAGAATCATCCAGCCAAACCCAAGTGATTCGTTCATATTCAACCGGCAATATTTATGGGAATGAAGATAATGTCGGCGGTCTCATCGGCGCTTCCGCCGGAGATACGATTCAAGATTCTTATGCCACGGGAAACATTATCGGAAAAACATTTGTCGGCGGTCTTGTGGGAGAAATGAAGGAACAGGATTCAAGTGGAACTCGGCCGGCAGCCATTAAAAATAGCTATGCTTCCGGAAACGTCAGTGCAACAAACATGCAAGCCGGATTGGTCGGATCGATCGGAAACAACACAACCCTTGAAAACTGTGTTGCATTAAATACAGCCATCAACGGATCAAACACACACCGGATCTATGATTTAAAAGCAACCGGCTCCGGGATTGTTTTGACAAACAACTATGCCTACGAAGGAATGACCGGAACAATATCTCAATTTTCGGATAAAACCTCATCCGGAAGAGATGGTTCTGATGTTTCCGCCGCCAATGCGAAAACTCAGGCATTCTATAGTGGAACTCTCACATGGAATTTCGGGCCAACCGGTCCGGTCTGGAAAATGGGAAACACCGCCTATCCATTGCCGGTTTTGAGTTGGCAAGATGAATCGACCTATCCGAAAAATCCGCCGGCTTGGATGAACTAAAAAATGTTTGAATGAAAGGGAGAGGAAAGGAACTGTTCAAAAAATAATTTCTTTTTCTTCTTTTTTCTTCTTTTTTCTTTTTCTTCTTCTTTTTCTTCTTCCTTTTTTTCTTTTTCTTCTTCTTTTTATTTTTATTTTAATTTATCAAATTTATTCTGAGTTTTGATTCTATTTTTTTGGTTTTATTCTATCTATTGCTATTGTTTTTTAGAAGATTTCAAAGAAACAAATGAATTAATAATTATTACTAATAAATTTATGATTTGAATAGCAAAATAGTATATATAGTAAATAAGATGTATAGACGAGTTGTTTAAAAACATAATAATAATAAAGTGGAAATAATTATATTTATGAGATATTTATATTGAAATTTATTATTTTTATTTTTATTATTATTTTTATTTAAATAATTACATAAAAACGAAAAAAATGAACAAAAAATGAAACAAAAACAAGATATTATGACATCCAACCACACAAGAAAACGAATCTTATCAATATTCATTATCCTCTTGCTTCTCTTGACGTTTGCCGCCTGGTTTGTTTGGCTCAACCAGAATAAAGAAATCACCTGTGTTTGCGACGTACAAAGTGTAAAAACATCTGCTTCCGGATTTGACCCGGTTCCAAAGCCGGCAAATAACACGACTCCCCCAATTAAAGTCATTCCCGAAGGCACGCCCGAAAGTGGCGGAAATCCATCGACCACGATTATTACAAATGCAACGCTCTTTGATTACAATCAAGACGAGCAAAAGACGCTCCGAGTCATTGTAACTGCGGATGCGAATATAGATTCCATAAAAAATAATTTATCTGTCCGCTATACGAATTTGAACAATGAGAACGAGAACGGAACCGTTCAAATCGATAGCACAAACGTCGTAAGTTACAACCCGGTAAATAAGCAATATCTCATATCCATTAAAAAACCGGGTACGCCTTTAGAGAATGTCGGCGATTTAAACACATACAGCTATGTCATTTTCTATGACAACGAGACAAATACCACAAGCGATGTTCACTATCCGTTTGAGTCCGGAACCGGCGCACAAGCAACCCCATTTGAAATTAAAAACATTGTTCAATTGGATGCGCTTCGGTATTACACCACCACCAATGGATCCGGAAAATATTTCGAAATCGTTGAAAATATCAGTTTCCCGACCGAATGGAACAACAACACAGGAAATGCTCACAATCGGGCCTTATCTAACGGAAACGGATGGATTTCAATCGGAGGAAATAAAGGTGCATCACCGGTAAACAATGATACCAATGCGTTTCGTGGAAACTTGAATGGAAATAATAAAACGTTGTCTAATTTCATCATAAAATCCGACGCCTTCAGCGAGGGGCTTTTCGGCTCCGTCGGCGGAAATGACACCCAAAGAACTGAAATAAAAAATTTGAAAATCAATCATTTGACCATGAATAATGTCACGACCCGCTCGTCGTATGTAGGAGCGCTCAGCGGGCATGCCAACTATATAAATATAACAAATGTGGATGTGACCGCGCTGACATTGAACGGATTTACGCGTGTGGGGGGACTTGTCGGATATGTCAACCATTCAAAGATAGAGAATTCAAATGTCAGCGGAACAATCACAACAACGAATTATGCGACAGGCGGACTTATCGGTTCGGCGTCTAACTCTCAAATCAACCATTCCAACTCAACAACAAATATCGTTTCCGAAAGATTGGCAGGGACTAATACGAGTGGTACCGGCGGTTTGGTCGGAGTAATGACGAATGTAAACATTGACAATTCAAATCATATCGGAACCCTAAAAGGTTTTGATTCGACGGGCGGACTTGTCGGGGCAGCCCTAGGCGAAAATATCAAAATGAATAACTCTACCCATACCGGAAATATAGAAGGATGGAATAATACGGGAGGATTGATCGGATTAATACAGAGCGGATCCAATTATTCAATCGAATTATCTCATGCAACGGGAGACCTGTTCATATCTTCTCATATTAATCCAACCGGAGGGGTAGGGGGGATTATTGGAAAAGACTTGATTCCGAATGGAACAATGGACAACTGCCATTATAAAGGAAATATATCATTCGCCCAAGATGTCGAGATAAGCCAAAATATCGGTGGCTTGGTTGGATTTATAGCCGATCAAGGCACAACGATTAAAAATTCAAGTGCCGAAATTGAAATTGTCGTAGACAAAGGAAAAAATGTCGGAGGACTTGTCGGAAAGGTATATTATAAAAATTATCATATTGAAAACTGCACGGCTTTTGGAAATATATCCACCGCCTCCAATCCGGGCTCGCTTTTGTCAACAGCCGGAGGGATCGGAGGAAAATTAAACAATACAACAATCGTTAATTCGTCATCCTCTGTCAACATTAACGGAATCAGTAACTCATCCGAGAAAGCCAAATACGGCGGTTTAATTGGAGAATCATCCAGCCAAACCCAAGTGATTCGTTCATATTCAACCGGCAATATTTATGGGAATGAAGATAATGTCGGCGGACTTATCGGATTTGCAACCAGTCAAACTTCCATTAACAATTCATTTGCAACTGGAAACGTTAGCGGCAAAAATGATTCAGGAGGATTGGTCGGAAACTTGACGAATGGTTTTGTTGTGAATAGTTATGCAACCGGAAACGTGACGACTTCCACGGGATCATTTTCAGGAATTGGCGGACTTATAGGAAGTGTGAGTAACAGTAATTTAGATCATAGCATTGCTCTAAACAAAAATATTGAAGCCGGAACAAATCCGGTTGGAAGAGTTTATGGCATCGGTTCCGGTACTAATACCATTTCTGATCATTATGCCTACGATGGCATGACGAAAAACGGAACCGGAACTTTCACAGAAGGAGGAATGAATGGCATGAACGTCAACAAACCAACTGCACTCACCCAAGTTTTCTACAACGATACCCTCAAATGGAATTTCGGGTCAACCGACACGGTCTGGAAAATGGGAAATTCCGACTATCCATTACCGGTTTTGAATTGGCAAGATGAATCTACTTATCCGGAAAATCCGCCGGCTTGGGCCGTAACGCCATAAGTTGAAAAAAAATATGAAGAAAGGAATTTCTAAAAAACAATTCCTTTCTGTTTTTCTTTTTTATTTACATCAATTTGTTTTCCCACATTCAATGGAGAAGTGCATAATCTCCGAAAAAATAATGTGGGTGCTTAACTTATCTAATTCTTGCACAAAAAGAAGAGGAAAGCACCCATGATGCAAAACACATTGAAAGATAAAAAATATTCGCACCTAGAATTAGAACAACGAATAGACATTGGAATGTACAAATCATAGAAATGTACTCAAACTCAGATTGCAACCGTGATTGGCTGTTCACAATCAACTGTTTCCCGGGAATTAAAGCGGAATCAACCACCACATAATGATGTGTGCTATAATCCTCTCCAAGCACATAAAAGAAGCGAAAAACGAAAGTATGATGCTGCAAAGAAGGAAATATTGAAGGATAGATATATTCGCCGGTACGTTCATGAAAAATTGAAAAACCGATGGACGCCGGAACAAATTGCTAAAAGAATATCCATGGATTATCCAAATCTCAAGACCAATTATGAATCAATTTATCGATACATCTATTCTGTCGGGAAAGAATTAATTCAGTATCTGCCAAGACATCATCGAATCAGAAGGAAAAGAGGAAAGGAATCAAAAAAGCATGAAGGAAAGATATCAAACAGAGTTTCAATTGAGGATAGACCCGAGTTTGTAAATCTCAGAATCAGAGTGGGCGATTTTGAAATTGACACTTTGGGGTCACAAAAATCTAAATCATGCCTTCAGGTAATTGTGGATCGGGTTACGCGATATACCTGGATTAATTTGTTGAATGATAAATCTGCTCATGAAATGATGGAAAAGGCGATTGCTACTTTAAAACAACTGGATCCGGCATTCAGAAAAACAATCACTTTCGATAATGGGACAGAGAATGCTGCTCATATGAGATTGAAGGATGAGTTGGATATTGATACTTATTTCTGTCATACCTATTCCAGTTGGGAAAAAGGAACGGTGGAAAACACGATCGGGATAATTAGAAGAATATTCCCTAAAAGTACAAATTTTTCATTGATTTCAATAAAACAAGTGAAAGAATTAGAAGAGTGGCTGAATAACAGGCCAAGAAAGTGTTTAAATTTCATGACTCCTTTGGAAGTCATGAAATTATGCACTTCTTGATTGAAGATAAGTTTTGATTATTTTTTATCAATTTTTCATTTTTGTGATTGAGTCTCTTAATTTTTGGTTTTTTCTGTTTTATTTTTGTTTTTTTCAGAAAAATGCAGAGAACATAGTATTCATAATAATTACCAATAAAACTATTTTTTTAATAGAAAAAAATTATATATATGAATTACCCATATAGGACAATAGTTTAAAGATATAATAATAAAGAAAAATAATAAAGATATATCTATAAATGAATTAAAATATTTTGTATGAAATTTAATATTGAAATGGAAAATGAATAAAACAGATCCGTTATGACATCACACACTGCAAAAAGACGAATCCTATTGATACTTATTATCCTTCTCCTTCTCTTGACATTTACAGCCTGGTTTATTTGGTTCAATCAAAATGCAGAGAATGCATGTATTTGTGACAAAGAGAATGCAACATCTTCAGCACCCAGTTTTGAGCTTCCGGCCGCTTCCAACCCGGTTCCTCCGGTTCATGTGACCCCGGGGGGAAATGGAACCGGTAACAATACAACGCCTCCGGCTGTATTTCCGATCACCCAAGTCGAACTTTTCGACTACAATCAAGATGATGCAAAGACGCTCCGTGTAATTGTAACGGCCGATATAACGGCGGACTCGATGGAAAACAATGTGTCCGTTTACTATGAAAATTTGAACAATTCGGACGATAATGGAACAGTTTCCCTGGGCAGCGGAGACATCAATGTTTTTGATGCTGCCGCCGACCAATATCTTGTTTCCATCCGAGAAACAGGAACGCAATTGGGAAGCATGGGCAGTTTAGATACGTACAGTTATTCATTCCTTTTTGACGGTGTGACAAATACCGCCAGCAATGCTCACTATCCGTTTGAGTCCGGAACCGGCACACAAGCGGACCCCTTTGAAATTACAAATATTGTCCAATTGGATGCGCTGCGGTATTACACGGAAGATAACGGAGACAATGCCAGCGGAAAATATTTTGAATTGACCGAAGACATTAATTTTCCGGCAGAGTGGAACAACGCAACGAATAATCCATTTAACCGCGGAGAGTTGGAAGTCAACAGCAAAGAAACCGGATGGATTCCGATTGGCGGAAATCAAGATGGCACAATATCAACATGTATCCAAAATCCGTTTAAAGGAACATTCTACAGCACACCTGTTTCCGGCCAACCCAAAACACTTTCGGATTTCTCCATTCGTTCCGGAAAAAATGCAATCGGCTTATTTGGATCAATTGAAACTGGAACAATTAAAAACTTGGATATTGAAAATATAGAAGTCAGCGGAAATTCTTTTGCAGGAGCTCTAACAAGCTATTCAAAGGATGAAAAAATTGAAAATATCCACACAAGCGGAAGCATTGAGGCCAATTATTCCGGTGGTTTAGTCGGTTATACCGATGCCAATTCTTTTATCAATGATTCCGTTTCAAATGTGAATGTTTTTGGTTATCTCGAAAATGGGGGTTTAGTCGGACATTCTGAAGGCACAAAAATTAATAATTCTTCTTCTTCCGGAAATGTTGAAGGATACCAGTGGGCAGGCGGGCTGCTTGGAAAAATCAATAATACTACTGTGGATAATTCGGCTACTACCTCAAAAGTCAACCTCAGCATGTATGGAACAACCCAATACATTGGGGGTTTTGCGGGATGGATGAACAACTCAAATATTAATAATTCTTCATCCGCGGGAGATATTGATTTATCTTTGAGTGCAACCAGTACATCAGAAATCGGAAGCTTTGCGGGATGGGTGGACAACTCGAGTATTAATAACTCCAATGCTGCCGGAAATATTACAAATATCAATACATCAGTAACAAATAACAACAACATTGGCGGTTTTTCCGGTTGGATCAATAAGTCAATGATTAACAATTCCAACTCGGCCGGGTCTGTACTAGGAAACGCCAGCATCGGCGGTCTTGCCGGTAGAATGGAGAATTCAAGCGTAAACAATTCAAACTCAACAGGAAGTGTTTACGGCAATAACTGTATTGGTGGATTGGTTGGCCGCATGAATAACTCAACAATCGAAAATTCCAATTCAAGCGGCAAAGTTGAATCATTTAATACTGCTTTCGGCGGTCTTGTCGGGAACATGACAAACTCAACTATCAATGCATCTTATTCAAGCTCAACTGTCATGGAGAAAGATGTTGCGGCCGCAGTGACAACAACCGGTGCAGGTGGTCTTGTCGGAAATATGACAAATTCCTGTGTTACAAATTCTTTCGCAAACGGAACATCTGTCAAAGGCGGAAGGTATGTAGGAGGATTGGTTGGGTCTTTGGATAATTCCACGATCAATAAATCCGGCTCAAGTGTCAGAAGCGTTGAATCAGCAATTGCAATCAATCAGCCTTCTTCATATATGAGCCTGGTAGGAGGCCTTGTAGGATTTGCAACCAATAAAGCTTCTATCAACAATTCCTTTGCGACCGGAAATGTAATCGGCAATAGAAATAACACAGGCGGATTAGTCGGATTGGCATCAGGCGACATAACCAATAAAATCAAAATCAATAACAGTTATGCCACAGGAAACATTAGCGGTCAAAATGACTCCGGCGGTTTGGTTGGAAACTTGACGAATGGTTCTGTTGAAAATTGTTATGCGGCCGGAAACATAACAATTTCCACGGGATCATTTTCAGGAATCGGCGGACTTATAGGAAAGGTGAGTAACAGTAGTTTAGATCATAGCATTGCTCTAAACAAAAATATTGAAGCCGGAACAAATCCGGTTGGAAGAGTTTATGGCATCGGTTCCGGTACTAATACCATTTCTGATCATTATGCCTACGATGGCATGACGAAAAACGGAACCGGAACTTTCACAGAAGGAGGAATGAATGGCATGAACGTCAACAAACCAACTGCACTCACCCAAGTTTTCTACAACGATACCCTCAAATGGAATTTCGGGTCAACCGACACGGTCTGGAAAATGGGGAACACCGCCTATCCATTGCCGGTTTTGAATTGGCAAGATGAATCGACCTATCCGGAAAATCCGCCGGCTTGGGCCGTAACGTCATAAGTTGAAAAAAGGAATTGTTTTTAACAATTCCTTTCCCCTTTTCCTTTTTTGGTTCTTTTTCCGGATGCATTTGCCGCGCGCGTTATGGCAGTAATTTTTTAATTTTGCCGATAAAAGCGGAGATTGAATTTTCATTTATTTTTTACTTTTTTATTTTCTTATTTTTTACTTTTTTATTTTCTTATTTTTTACTTTTTTATTTTCTTATTTTTTACTTTTTTATTTTTTTATTTTCTTATCTTTACAATTTTTCATTTCAACACATTTTGTTTTTCAAATTCCGTTCGAAGACATGTCCGCATAATTTTGAACTGTCGGATTTATAAATCCGGTTTAATTAATTGAATTTTTATAAGTCCCACCGCTATTAATTATTCAACAAATAATATATTACGATTATTTTTTAAATACCCAGCGAATTCTCTTTATTGGGGATTTATTTTGTCAAATAACCAAGGTCGAATTCAACCTCAAATAAAACAAGTATCCAAAAAAAGACCATCCGATAACCGAAAAACCAAAGATTGCATCATTTCGGCAATTCTGATTCTCATGATTTTTTTGCTTCTTTTCTACTTCTCGGCATCCAAAAACAATGTTCAAGAAGTGGAACAGACTCATCCATCCGTTCAATTCACAAAACTTCCAACCCATCCGGACTCAGCGGAAAACCTGCCGATTCTTCCGGATAAAGCGGTCAAACCGACCAAACCGATCAGAAGTTCGACCACAGACGGCTTTGGGAACAGCATAAAATTCAAATGAAAAGAAGAATTGAAAAAAAATCGAATGAAAAAACAAACGCAGGCAAAATAAAAATAACGAAAAAAAATAGGAATACAAAACAAAAACAGGAATAACGAAACAAAAACAAGAATAACGGAATAAATAACAAAATTCGGGATCAAGAAAAACGAATAAAAACGAAAACAAATGACCTAAACGAATAAAAAATGAATAAAAAACGAATAAAAACAAAAACGAATAAAAATAAAAACAATAAAATTAAAACGAATTAAAAAGCGAAAAATAAAAAACGAAAAATAAAACGAGAAGGAAAGACTTCGAATGAAATCTTTTCCTTCATTTCTTTTTTAAATGCCCTTTTTCCATGAGCTGCGATTATTTGTTAAAACATTTTTCATTCAACATAATCCGCATGTCAATCGCATAGGTTGTAACGCCGTCATCCATGACTTTCATCGGGTTGATTTCAAACTCATTGATTTCCGGGAAGTCGACGACCAGTTGCGAAACTTTCATCACGGCATCAATCAAAACATTAATGTCCACCGGTTTTGCACCGCGGGCACCTTCGAAAATCTTAAACGTCTTGATGGACCGGATGAGTTTTTCCGCTTCATCCCGGTTTAAGGGTGCGACAGCAAACGATACGTCTTTTAAAATTTCGACATAAATTCCGCCGAGACCGAACATGACCAACGGACCAAATGTCGGATCACGAATCATTCCGATAATGATTTCATTGCCGCCGATGAGCATCTGCTGAATTTGGACGCCTTCGATTTTGGCATGCGGAACGTGTTTTTTTACATCCACCATCATTTTCGCGTACGCATCTTTAATGTCTTCTTTGTTCTTCAGATTCAACCGAATTCCGCCGGCATCCGATTTGTGGGTAATGTCCGGAGACACGATTTTCATCACAACCGGATAGCCCATTTTTTCGGCGGCCTTGATTGCCTCATCGACCGTTGCCGCTTCTTCATTTCCGACAAGCGGAAGACCGTAGGCTTCCAAAATGTCAATCGACTCCAAGCCCAAAACAAAGTCTTTGTTGTCGGTTTGCTTTTTCATGAGCGTCTTGACCTTTTCTTTGTCCACTTTGACAATTTCCGGCTTTTTGAATTCCGTCTTTAAAATGTCCGCGTAATCACAAAGGGCACGCATGGTTTCAATGGCCGCTTCCGGATAAGTGTAGTTCGGAATGCCGACCTTTTGAAGCATTTTTTCGCCGGGCGCCATCAAAGTGCCGCCGAAGAAGACACAAAGAATCGGTTTTTTTGCCGACTTGAACCGGTCGATGACCAATTGGGCGGTGTTCTCAACTTCCGTGACAGACTGTGGCGTGACCAGGAAAATAATTCCGTCCACGTTATCGTCTTCCAGAGCCGTGTCCAACGCAAGACCGTAGCGATCCGGTTTGGCGTCGCCAAGAACATCAATCGGATTTTTGGCACTGGCCGCTTCCGGCAAAGCCGATTTTAATTTTTGATAATTCGCGTCTTTTAATTTAGCCATTTGCATGCTGTTGTTGATAACCGCATCCGTTGCCATAATTCCGGGACCGCCGGCATTGGTAATAATAGCAATGTTTCTTCCTTTCGGAAGCGGGCATGCGGAAAATGCCAAGCTGTAGTTCATCATTTCATCAAGTGCTTTTGCACGAATGATTCCGGCCTGCTTGAATGCGGAGGTGTACGCCTGATCGGCGCCCGCGATGGATCCGGTGTGCGAGGAAACGGCGGCAGAGCCGGCATCGGTCGTTCCGGATTTAATGAGAACGATGGGTTTTTTCTTACAAGCGATTTTGGCGGATTCCATAAAGGCGGGACCGTCAACAATTTCTTCCAGATAGGCGGCAATCACTTTGGTATTTGGGTCGTCGGCGAAATCTTCCAGGCAATCTTTTTCATTGACACCGGCTTTGTTTCCAAGACTCACGACACGCGAAAATCCGACGTTGCGGGCATCTGCCCAGTCTAACATGGCCGTCATAATGGCGCCGGATTGGGACATAAATGCGATATCGCCAGTGATCGCCATCATTTTAGCAAATGATCCGTTGAGTTTTGCATGTGTGTCAATGATTCCAAGACAGTTGGGACCGACCAGTTCCATATTGTATTTTTTGCAAGCGGCTGCGAGCTGCTTTTCCATTTCGGCACCGGAAGAATTGACTTCCTTAAATCCGGCGGAAATAACGATAACACTTTTGACACCCGATTTTCCGCAGTCTTCCGCGGCTTCCAACACGAATTTGGACGGAATACAAAAGACCGCCATGTCCACTTTATCGGGACAGGCCGAAACAGTCGGATAAGCTTTCAGGCCCATGACTTCGCTGGCGCCTGTGTTGATTGGAATAACTTTTCCCGGAAAAAGGTTAACTAAGTTTTTCAAAACGTCGTGTCCAATTTTTCCTTTGGTGTCCGATGCGCCGATAACGGCGACGGTTTTCGCTTTAAACATATTGAGCATGGATGTGAATCTCCTTTTTATTGATCGAACCGGTAATGATGAACGTTTTTATTCACACGTTTTTTTCATTTCCGCCCGTATAGACACGGAAAGATTATACCGCAAAGTCCCCGTGTATAGAATTTTATTTCTGACATCTTTTCAGGTTTGCTCAAAAATACGGAAAAAATAAAAGTCAAAATTTGAAGAATTTGGTTTTGAAGTGTGGAAAAAATCAATTTTTTCCAATTTTCGTTTTTTATTTTTTGTTCGTTTTTAGTGTTTTTTTAAGGTTTTTAGGTTTAGTCGTTTTTGGTTAAATGTTGTTTTTTGTTTTTGAACGGATAAATGTAAACCAGCAATTTTTATTTGCGATTCACTTTTTTCCCGATTTTACATCTATTGGATTTTTCTCTTAAAAAATCAATTAAATGTAATGAACGTATATGTCAATTAACCCTTTCTATATAAACATGTTTGTAGAAACAAACCAAAATTAAAGGGACAGTCGGCACAAAGAACATCCCGGTTTGCAATAAGCCAAAACGTAATTATATAATATTTTATATATTAATATAGGATTAAGTTTTTATGGTCGGTTGGTTTAAATGAGATGACCTTCTTGAAATAAAAATAAATGAATAAACACAAGCGAACATTTCAGAAATAAGCAAAATCGAATCCATCGAAAATTTTTAAAAAATTAAAAATCATAAACACAAACATAAAATCATTCAATAAAATATTTTAAAAATCAAATTGTAATACTTTTCAATGCAATACTTCAAAAGGTGAAAGAAAATGGCAAACAATATTACGGAAGCAACAACAAAAACCTGGGACTCGATCATTGAATCCTCCGATAAGCCGGTCATCGGCATGTTTTACATGACCACATGTACCCACTGCCAGCGTATGAAACCTGTTTTTGAAGAGCTTTCAGAGAAATACGGCAAGAAAGTCACTTTTGTCCGGATTGAAGCCATGGACAACATTGATATCACCAAACGGTACGGCATTCGGGCGGCTCCGGCTTTTAAATATTTCAAAAACGGAAAACTCTTAAATGAAACCGATGTTGCCTTATCCGCCGAGCAAGTCACTCAAATTGTCGCCGATTTAGCGGATGGAAAACTGTAACCCAACAATTTTTCCAACTTTTTTCTATTTTTTATTCTTTCCGATTTTTTTCTATTTATCCAATTTTTTCTATATTTTATTCTCTCCGATTTTTTTCAATTTATTCCAATTTTTTCGATCTGATTTCCCAATTTTTCTCTATTTTGCATCAAAAATTTGTTTAAAGATTTCTGCAACATTGTTGTGGAACCTTGCGTACGTACCTTTTTCCGGCAATGTAATTTCAACAAAAATATCATTTTTTCTTATAAAGAGTGGATGAAAATATGTGATAAAATGTAAATAGAAAGGTATTCTTTTCCTTCTCACGTTCTTTTTTGTTCAAATCATTTTTTAGAATTATTTCATTTTCAAATAAACAGAGGAAAAATTATGGTACAGGTGACGGAAGGATGTCAGAAACTGACAAAACCGGTTGTTCCCGCCGACATTTCGGGGGAAATGGATTTGGATGAATTTGTCACCGCCTTGTCCGGCTGCGCCTTTGGCGCCCGGAGAATTGCGGAAGCGGTCGACATTTACACGGAAATGTTATCCGACAAAAAAACGGTCAAATTTTTAGGACTGGCCGGCGCGATGGTTCCGGCTGGCATGCGCAAAATCGTTGCCGACCTCATTCGGGATGGCCACATTAATGTGTTGGTGACGACCGGCGCCAACATGGTTCATGATGCCTTGGAAGGCCTTTACATGCCGCATTATAAAGGTTCCGACCAATCCAACGACGTCAAGCTTCACGATGAAGGAATCGACCGCATCTACGATGTTTTTTTGCCGGACCATCATTTTGAGGAATTTGAAGGATTTATGCAAGAAATCATTGCGGATTTGCCGGCGGAAAAACCGGTTTCCATCGCCGGATTTATGAAAAATATCGGAAAAAATATAGATAATCCGGATTCGATTCTGCGGGCGGCTTATGACATGAATGTTCCAATTTATTGTCCGGCGTTTCCGGATTCCGTCATCGGTCTTCAGGCTTGGCTTTACAAAGAAACGAATCCGTTAGTGGTTGACGCGCTGGCGGACATGCATGCATTCATGGACATTTGCTGGGAAGCGGAAAAAGCGGGTGCGGTTTTCATCGGTGGCGGCGTCCCGAAGAATTTCATTTTTCAATCCATGTTGGTCACACCGCGGGATTTTGACTACGCGATTCAATTGACAATGGACACGCCGCAAACGGGCGGCCTCTCGGGCGCGACTTTGGAAGAAGCGATTTCGTGGGGAAAAGTGGGTTCCAAATCCCGTCTTGTAACGGTTTATTCCGACGCGACCATAACATTTCCATTGATGGTCGGCGCGTCCCGCGCACGGCTTAAAAAACAAAAAGAGAATACCGGAAATCATGAAAAACATGGAAATCATGAAAAACACAAACCGGAGTGAACAAAATGTCTGAAATTCACAGAAAAACCGGTGTCATTCTTGCGCTGGATGTGACCAAAAAGGAGGAGGCGCTTTTGATTTCAAAAGAAGTCGCCGGATTCGTGGATGCCATCAAAATCGGATATCCGCTGGTTCTTGGGACCGGTCTTTCCATCGCGAAAGATTTGTCAAAAATCGCACCGGTCATTGCTGATTTTAAAGTCGCGGACATTCCCAACACCGACCGCCTTATTTGCGAACATGTCTTTTCCGCCGGCTGCGATGCGGTTATCGTTCAAGGATTTACCGGATCGGACAGCCTTATGGAATGTGTCAAAACAGCAAATGAATTCCAAAGGAAGGTTTTTGTCGTGGCCGAAATGAGCCATCCCGGTGGCGATTATTTCTTTACGGATGCCGTCTCCAAAGAAATCGCGGCGCTTGCGAAAAAAGCGGGCGCTTTTGGAATTGTTGCCCCGGCAACGCGTCCGGAGCGGGTAAAAGAATTAAGAGCCGTCATTGGAAAAGATTTAAAAATTATTTCTCCCGGTGTCGGCGCTCAAGGCGGAAGTGCGGCCGACACAATTAAAGCCGGCGCCGACTGGGTTATTGTTGGAAGAAGTATTTATGGGGCAAAAGACCCGAAAGCCGAAGCGGAAAAGATTAAAAAAGAAATTGAAAAATTGATTTGAAAAAAATAAAATAAGAATGAGCAGCAACAAAAAATGCAAAAAATGTAAAAAACACAAAAAATGCAAAAAAAGAGCAATAACAATCAACACCAAATAAATACAAAAAAGAGCTGTAGCAACATCATTTGAAGAAGACAAGCAAACCATCCCGCAAAATCAGACGCTTTGCGTCTGATTTTTGCGGAGATTCATAATGAATGAAATGATTATTTTTGGCGGCAGATGCATTTATTATATTTGCTGCAATCTGTTTTCCAATTTTAGACTGCTGCAATCCATTTTACAATTTTGCGCTGTTGCAATCTGTTTTATAATTTTGGACTGCAATCCATTTTACAATTTTGCGCTGCTGCAATCTGTTTTCTAATTTTGCGCTGCTGCAATCTGTTTTCCAATTTTGGACTGCTGCAATCTGTTTTATAATTTTGGACTACTGCAATCTGTTTTATAATTTTGCACTGCTGCAATCAGTTTTCTAATTTTGCGCAGCTGCAATCTGTTTTATAATTTTGCGCAGCTGCAATCTAACTCTACCAACATATCTATTCATAACAACTCCAAAAAATTCGGACGCGGTCCGCGTCCGAATTTTTGGAAGTTTGAACAGAATAGAAAAATGAAATAACATCAAAATAAAATATCAAATCAAAAATAAAATTATCAAAAAGGGAAATGATAAAACAAATCATCAAAAATAAAAATGATAAAAACCAAATACAATATATTTTTATAAAATGCGAAATATAATAAATACTCAGGAAAAATCATGGCTCTTTCATTTCATAAAATGTCGGCAGTTGAATTATTGTCCGCCGGACTCATTTTCATCATAATTTCGGGTGCGTTTCCGTTACTGATTAGTTTTTGGGGAAACAATTCCGACTCATATTTTTATCCGGAATTTCTTTTTTTAAAATTTATTGTAATGGTTGTCAGTGTCATTCTATTTTTTGCGGGACTCCTTCTTGTTTTAAGCGCAGCGCTATCAAAAATAAAAAAATAAACATTATTGACAACACAGATTGAGTTTCCAATGAATTCCAAATTTGTCGGTCAGTTCAGCGTACCCTTTGCTCCAAACCGTCTCCGCCAATTCCATTTGAATCGTTGCGCCGACCTTTAATTTATCATACAGCTTCATGATTTCATCCGGATCCTGACTCATTACAGCGATGCAGACATTGTTTCCAACCGCCAGACATTCCTCGGGAGGAATGTCAGAAAAACATAATCGGTTGCCGAAAATATGAAGTTCGGAATAAGCAATATAATTTTTCACATGATCTGGTAAAAATGAAGCAGCTGCCTCATCGGCGGGCTCCATGTCTCCGTAAGTTAAAACGTCCAAAATCTCAACACCAAAAATTCCGGCATAATAATTCAATGCGTCCCGGCAATTACCGTTGAAATTCAAAAAAACACAAAACTCCATGTTAACAACTTCCATAATTGTTTTCCAAAAAAATCCCGGACTTTATTTTATCAATCGAATTCATCGAATTCATCATTTCCGTCATCTTCTTTATGGTTTTCTTTGGGCGGAATGTAATTGTCAATATCCAAACTTCGGTCCCGCGTTCTTTGAACACGGGGTTTTTCATTCGATTCAATCACCGGAAGGTCCGGCTTTTTTAAAGTTGACCGTTTCACATAAGGATTTTCCGGCAAAACCTCCAATTTTTCTAAAACATCCGCAAACGCGAAATTCGGTTTGACATCTTCAATTTTGACTTTGACGATATCGCCGACCTGCGCCCCGCGAACGAAAATGACGAAGTTTTCCAAATAGGCGATTCCGTCACCAGACTCCCCTGTTTCCGTGATCGTTACGGCACAGACATCATTTTTTCTCACCGGAGCCGTCAAAAATCGCTTGGCAATCACATAAATTTCAGCACTGGTTGAACGTGACGCTTGCGGAGAATATGCTTTGACATAAACAAATTCGTTCCCGACCGCGTCAAAAAAATCTTTAAACAAATCCCCTTGGAACACTTTCACAACAAAAATGCCTTTAGGCTTGAGGATTTTTTTGGCACATTCAAATGCCGCTTGATTGAGCGCAATCCCACGCGCGTGGTCAAGCACCCAATTTCCGGAAAGATTCGGAGCCGCGTCACACAATACGACATCCACCCCACCTTTTCCGGCAAAATCCAAAATTTTGTCAATGGTTTCCTTTGCCGTAATGTCGCCCTTGATTGTGGAAACCCCTTCGATTTCCTTAATTCCTTGAAGATCAACGCCTAAAATACGTCCGCCGGAGAGTTCTTTGGCGACTTGAAGCCAACCGCCCGGAGCTGCGCCTAAGTCGACAATTGTGTCACCACGCTTGATGATTTGCGCCCGGTCGTTAATCTGTTTTAATTTGTAAGAAGCCCGGGAGCGGTAGCCTTCCTTTTGGGCCTGTTGATAATAAAAATCTTTTTGATTTCTTGCCATAAAAATATCCTAAAAATATTGATTCAATATCTTTTTACTTTTGGGGTGGAATGGGTTAAATGTATTTATGATTAATGTTATTATGGAAAAATACCATATCAAAAATTAATATTTTTTAATCTGCATTTACAATCTATATTGACAATCTTATAGATTTCAATCTGCATTTTATGGCTTTCAATTTATATTTTCAATTACAGCTTTTTCAATCTGTATTTTTATTTTAAAGTTTATCATTTAATTTTCAAATAGCTTCATACGAAATAGCAAATAAGTTTCAAATCAAAATGTGACGGATATGGACAATTCCAATCAAAATCATCAATGTCAGCCTCATTCTCAAAATTCAAATACTCATCCGACTCGTTGGATTTTCGAAACCAAAGGAAAATCTTTGTCCGGAAAAACAATTGTCATCGGTGTGACCGGAAGCATTGCTGCCGTGTCGGTTGTCACTTTGGCGCGGGAATTGATTCGAAACGGCGCGGAAGTTTTTGCCGTCATGACCGAGGCTGCTGCTCAGATCATTCATCCAAACGCGTTGCATTACGCAACCGGAAATGCGGTCATAACCAAGCTCTCCGGGCGGGTAGAACATGTTGAGTTTTTCGGGTCGTTTGGGCGTGCGGACTTGCTGTTGATTGCACCGGCGACAGCTAACACAATTTCTAAAATTGCCGCCGGAGTGGATGACACACCGGTCACCACCTTTGCAACAACCGCCATCGGGGAAAGGAAAAAAGTGATGATTGTTCCTGCGATGCATGAATCCATGTACCACCACCCGAAAGTGACAGAGAACTTAAAAATATTAGAGTCGTGGGGTATTGAAATTGTGGGTCCAAGAATAGAAGAAGGAGTTGCAAAAATCGCGACAAATGATGAAATTATTCACCGCGTCAAACGGTTTTTAAATCAGCCTGCCGTATTTGATCCATCCGATCGGGGACCAAACGATTGGGGACCAAACGATTTGGAACAGACAGATTCCCCATTATTATTTGGAAAAAATATATTGATTACATCAGGTTCAACTGCCGAAAGTGTGGACCCGATTCGAATTTTAACAAACCGCGCTTCCGGAAAAACTGGAACCGCCCTTGCTTTTTCCGCATACGAGAAAGGCGCTGAAGTTTATTTATTCCACCGAAATAAACTTGGTTTGACGCTTCCGCACCTGAATGAGATTTATGTCGAAAGTGCAAAAGATATGACAAAAGCCGTCGTTGAGAAGATTGAAGAAATCAACAAAAACAATAAAAGCAACAAAAGCCGTCAAAATAATATTTTAATCAGCGCGGCGGCAATTTCGGATTACTCCACCCGAAAAAATCCGGGAAAAATAAAGTCGGGACAAAATGAACTGATTTTATCGCTTTATCCGACCAAAAAATTAATCGAAGAAGCGAAGCGTGCGGATCCGGACTTGTTTGTTGCCGCGTTTAAGGCGGAATCCGGCATTTCTTTTGAAAAGTTAATTGAATCGGCCGCTCAAAAAATCAATGAGGGAATCGCAGATTGCGTGATTGCGAACGATGTAAAAGAAAGGGGGATGGGAACCGATGACAATGATGTTTTTTTGGTTTTCAAAGATATAATCATCCAATGGATACCGATTTCAGGGTCCAAAGAAAAAATCGCAGACGATATCTTAAATTATATCGCAGGCGTTCATGACATTCCAAAAAAAGAAAAAAATGATAAGACAGATCATCAGACAGATCATTTTAAAGATAATACCGCCGGTGAAGAATTAATTCCAAACGGGATGAGACCCGATTTTAGCGACCCCGAATCAAATTTTGACAGCGGAGAAGATAATGTTTGGAGTGGGGAAAATCAGATCAATCGCAAAGAATACAATTCCAATCGCGGCAATAAAAAATCCAGCTGCGATGATTTGGACTTTGATGATAAAGTAAATTTCAAAGACGGCAAACTCAACCCAAAATCTCAAAAGTCCGGCCGATACAAAAAACCGGTTTTAATGAAGGGACGATTTATTAAAAAATAAAAATAGAAACGGATGGCAGTTTATGCATAATGTCAGATCAAAAACGGTTTTCTGCCCGGGACATATCACCGGTTTTTTCCAGACTTGTGATCATTCAAACCCCCACCAAAAAGGATCTATCGGGTGTGGAATTGCTTTGGACAAAGGTCTCTTAACAATCGTAGATGTTGCCGATGTGAAAGAGAAAAAGATCGGTTGGGATGCAAAAGTTGACGACCCGGACGTGGATATATTCCTAAACGGAAAAAAAGGAAGAGGAGAGACAATTTTATCGGTTGTTTCCGAGTTGTCAAAAATCACTGAAAAGAAATATGGGCGGACGTTTCATTATACAATTTCCGGAAAAAGCGATTTTCCGCCGGGATGTGGTTTTGGAATTTCCGCAGCCGGTGCCCTTGGAACTGCTTGGGCCGTCAATGATGCTTTAAAATTGGATTTATTGGAGCGAGATTTGATGGAAATTGCACACATCGCGGAGGTTCAAAACAAAAGTGGGCTGGGAGACGTTGCCGGAGAATCTTTGGGCGGCCTTGTGCTTCGGGAAAAACCAGGCGGCTCTTTTTTTGGAGATTTTCATTCAATTCCAATTCCGGAAAAAAAAGTTTTTTGTTTGGTTTTGGGAGAGCTTTCTACAAAAGAAATTATTTCCAGTCCGAAATATGTTCAGACAATTAACGCTGCCGGAAAAGAGGCTTTGACGAATTTTAAAAAAGAAATGACGATTGAATCGTTCATGAGAGAATCTTTGAACTTTACAAACAAAGCGGGTCTTTTGAGTGAGGAGGCCAAAAAAATCATTGAGTCTGTAGATGAAAATATGGGTTTTGCCGCTCAAGCCATGCTTGGAAATACGGTTTTTGCGATGGCGAAAGATTTCAAAAATGATGAAAAAGAAAATATGAAAACAGAAGCGGAAGAGAATATATTAAAAACATTCAAAAAATTTGGAACGGTTTACGAATGTAAAATAGGAAATTGTGGTCCGTCTTTTGTTGAAAATTACCGCTTTTAATTTAAGTTTCATAATCATACATTTTTTGATTTGATGTTGTATCTCACTATTTTTTAATTTTTTAGATCTACTGCGGCATTCAACCCAAATTTCAAATTTTTTGGTCTCTTGTTGACATCATTTTCATTTTTGTCCAATCTATTGCTGCTTTCATTCTATTGAATCTCCGCCATTTCAGACGCCATGCGTCTGAAATGGCGTTATGCTTTGTGTAAAAATAAGATTGATAGAAAGAGTTCATCCCAAACACTTGCACATAGCCTAAGAATTAAAAAATGCCCCCGTTTTCGCATATGAATCAAAAAATTAAAAAATGAATCCATGTGAACTGGAAAAATGCCCAAGAATTTCTTCCTGAAAAAGTCCTTTCAAAAACGGACCGATCCCCTTCCCGGCGCCGCCCGTCCGGACGAATAAGCACAAAAAAAGAGAAACGGAAAAATCTCAGAAATCAGAGAAAAATAGAGAGAGGAAATTTATTGATAAAAAATAGAAGAGAAAGCATTCATTGATAAAAAAATGAAAAAGTTGAATTAAAGATAAAGAAAGGCCTTTGGCAGCGATCAGTATTTCCCGAAGGCTCGCACACTTCAGTACAGTAAAGAACGCCGGCGGGCTTATCTTCTGTGTTCGGTATGGGTACAGGAGTTTCCCCGCCGCTATGGCCGCCAAAGACCTCGCTTTAAGTGGAATGGATTAATGAATAAAACGGATTTAAACGTTTTGGCATGAATGTCATGTATTTGGATTGAAACTGTTATTTTTCGGGAACTATTTTTATTTTTAATTGCCTTGGTCATATTTTCAGATATCGCCTGAAAAACTCGGTTTGCCGGTACGGACAATTAGTAAACGCGGACTGAACACCTCGTTGCCTTGATGCTTACATCCCGTTTCTATTGACCTCATCTTTTATGAGTGTCCTTATTGATGTCTCTTTTTGAGTGTGATTTCGAGCTTAGATGCGTTCAGCTCTTATTCATTGGCGCGTAGCTGCCCTGCGGTGCCTTGTCAGACAACAGGTAGACCAGTGGCGCCGTTGCTCTGTTCCTCTCGTACTAAAAGCAACTTACCCTCAGACATCGGGCACTTCCGGTAGATAGTAACCAACCTGTCTCACGACGGTCTAAACCCAGCTCACGATCTCCTTTAATAGGCGAACAACCTCACCCTTGGCTGCTGCTGCACAGCCAGGATGGAAAGAACCGACATCGAAGTAGCAAGCTGCCGGGTCGATATGTACTCTTGCCGGCAACGACACAATTATCCCCAGGGTAACTTTTCTGTAGTTTTTGGCCCGCACCAAGCGGGCTCAAAAGTTCGCTAGAACCGACTTTCGTCTCGTCATTCCTTGTTGTGCGGAATAACGTCAGGCTGACTTATGCTCTTGCACTCTTCAGTGAGTTTCCGACCCACTTGAGTCAACCATTGCGCACCCTCGATATCTTTTCAAGGGCGTCCCGCCCCAGGCAAACTGCCCACCAATCGGGGTCCTCTCGTAAGAGAGTGAGAATCGTAATTCCAAAAGGGTAGTGTCCCACTTTCGGCTCCACGTATGCTGGCGCACACGCTTCGACGCCTCCTACCTACACTGTACATTCGAAATCACAATTCAGCGACAGGCTGCAGTAAAGCTCCATGGGGTCTTCACTTCCCCCCGGAAGTCTCATGACTGTGCACATGAAAGTAAGCTTCACCGGATTCCGGTTTGGGACAGTAGAGCTCTCATTGATCCATTCATGCAAGTCGCCAATTAAGCGACAAGGTACTACGCTACCTTAAGAGGGTCATAGTTACCCCCGCTGTTTACAGGCCCTTCGTTCCGTTGAACCGGAGGTTGAGGTACCTGCACTGAGCAGGATTCAGAGATCGTACTCACCCTTACGGGTTTGCGATCTCCTATGTTGATATTAGACAGTTGGAGCTCCCTGGTCACTGCGACCTGCTGTCTTCACAGCAGGCACTCCTTCTCCCGAAGTTACGGAGCTAATTTGCCGAATTCCCTAAACCGAATTACTCCGTCACGCCTAAGCCTTTTCAGCTAGGGGCACCTGTGTCAGATCTTGGTACGGTCATTTGACACCCTTTTCACGGGCTCATGGGTGCAGCCGGCTTTCGCCATAACATATTCGCTCACTTCTCGCCATGACGGCTCTCCATAAGTTTAGATGATTAGACGGCGCGACAACGCCGCCCGGCCTGCCCTTAAGCGTCAGGATATATTTGTCAAAGGTACAGGAATATTAACCTGTTTCCCAATTCGATGCACTCGTGTTACGGTGCACCTTAGGACCGACTAACCCTCGGCTGATGATCATTGCCGAGGAAACCTGGCCCCTTCGGCGGTCAAGATTTTCACTTGACTATGCTGCTACTATTACCAGGATTTTCGTTTGCGAACGGTCCACGGGACCTCACGGCCCCGCTTCTGCCCGAACGCAACGCCCTCCTACAAGATTACCTAAACGGTACTCCATGGTATCGGTGGTCGGCTTAAGCCCCGTCAATTTTCGGGGCCCCAAACCTCGACTGGTGATCTGTTACGAACTCTTTAAAGGGTAGCTGCTTCTAAGCTAACCTTCCAGCTGTTTTGGGCTTGGGACGCCCTTTAGTGTTTACACTGAGCCGACACTTCGGGACCTTAACCATGGGCAGGGTTGTCTCCCTTACGCACTACAAGCTTACCCCAGCAGTGCGGACTCCGACCGTCTACGGTGTGGGTGGGTTTGGAGTTTGACAGGGGAGCGAAGAATTTCTTCCCCGGATTCCCCAATCAGTGCTCTACTCCACCAACGACCTCAGGTCAGGTCATGCTGCGACATGTTTCGGAGGGAACCAGCGGATGCCGGGCTAGATTAGCATTTCACTCCGAGACGTGGGTCACGTGAATGATTTGCAGATCAATACCACTTGCGGTCCTCCACGCGGCTTTCGCTACGCTTCAACCTGCCCACGCCTAGATCGCCCGGCTTCGGGTCTTATCCCGGTGACTCCGCGCACTTGTATACGCCGTGCCTCATCTTACGATTGCGCACATGTTGCTTTCGCTTTGGCTTCTTAAACAAATTAATTAGCCGTCGCCACCAAGATAAACTCCCTGGCCCGTTCTTCAAAACGTAAGATATGACGCCGGCAGTCTTGCACGTACTAAAGCCTCACGGCTTCCTCCTTCGCAAGAAAGATCCTTTCACGCCATATCGTTCCATAGCCAACAGGTTTCAGGCACTTTTTACCTCCCTTCTCGGGGTACTTTTCAGCGTTCGGTCACCCTACTAATTCGCTATCGGACTCAAGAGGTATTTAGTTTTGGAGATTGGTGTCCCCCATATTCGCGCGAGATTTCCGACCCACGCTACTCAGGAACAGGCCTTTTTCCTTTTATTCGACACCGACGTGACTATCACACTCTATGGTCTGCCGTTTCAGGCAAGTTTGGCTGAATAACATTGGAAAAATAAGGCCGTCCGTAAACCACATCTCCGTCTTATTCCTAAAACGGATTCAGTTTGAACTCTGCCGGTTTCAATCGCCTTTACTAACGGCATCTCTTGTTGATTTCTCTTCCTGCCCCTACTAAGATGTTTCAATTCGGGGCGTTCCCGACCATGACTGGTCAATACTGATGTATTGGGATTCCCATTCGGAAATCTCAGGTTCATCGGCTCCTTGCGCCTACCCTGAGCTTTTCGCAGCTTGGCACGTCCTTCATCAGCCCTTGAGCCCAGCCATCCACCTGTTGGCGTTACACCAAACAAACCGACTTTTTCAGTAGGCGTCTGATATAACCAAGTTTAATTCTTTAAAACAAAACCATCACAAATTTTAAAATTTGGTCAGAATTTTATTCAAAGATTTTTCCCGGACAATTTCTCTCATTTTTTGTCAGCATTGAACAAAAAGGGCTCTCAAATTTATTTTAAAAAATCAAAGAACCACGAAAAATTGTCGTTTATGTCTCAATCCTTTACATGACTTCACGCGAAAAGCAATTGGCTTTTGTGCCTTTCATCCGTCCTTCCCCCGCGAAATTTCACGGGGTGCATTTTAACTTTATCAGAGGAATCGAACCTCTAAAACCGAATTTTTAATTTTAAGAAACATAGGTCATGTTTTTTAAAACATATTTTAAAACGGTTTTTCCTTTTTTGGAATTTTATTTCCGATTCATTATTTTGGAATTTTATTTCCGGTTTTAACCCGAAAAAATGGACTTGTGGGGATTTGAACCCCAGGCCTCTCCCTTGCAAAGGGAGCGATCTTCCAGCTGATCTACAAGCCCCTGTTGATTTTTGCGGGCTTTTGACCCATTTTTGGGGGGCTTAGACCCGCTTTTTTTCGAGTAATTGGAGTAATTTTATTTTTTGTGACCTGATGTTTTTTCGGCATCTGACGGTGTTTTTGTTCTTAGGAGGTGATCCAGCCGCAGATTCCCCTACGGCTACCTTGTTACGACTTAACCCCCCTTGCAAAATTCAGGTTCGAATACGGCACGAATGTCCATACCCTCACCCATACCTCACTCGGGTGGTTTGACGGGCGGTGTGTGCAAGGAGCAGGGACGTATTCACCGCGCTATGTTGAAACGCGATTACTACGGATTCCAGCTTCACGAGGGTGGGTTTCAACCCTCGATCCGAACTAAGAACGGGTTTATGAGATTAACATCCCCTTTCGGGGTAGTGGCCCATTGTCCCGTCCATTGTAGCCCGCGTGTAGCCCAAGAGATTCGGGGCATACTGATCTACCGTAGCCCGCACCTTCCTCCGGTTTAGCACCGGCGGTCCCTACAGAGTCCCCGGCCATCCGAAGATGCCGCTGGTAACTGTAGGCACGGGTCTCGCTCGTTGCCTGACTTAACAGGATGCTTCACAGTACGAACTGGCGACGACCATGCACCTCCTCTCAGCGATTCAGGTAAAGTCTTCAGCTTGACCTACATATTGCTGTCTCTCCTGGTGAGTTTTCCGGCGTTGAGTCCAATTAAACCGCAGGCTCCACCCGTTGTGGTGCTCCCCCGCCAATTTCTTTAAGTTTCAGCCTTGCGGCCGTACTTCCCAGGTGGTTCGCTTCACGGCTTCCCTTCGGCACCAGACATAGTCACGCCATGCCTGACACCTAGCGAACATCGTTTACGGCTGGGACTACCCGGGTATCTAATCCGGTTCGTGCCCCCAGCTTTCGTCCCTCACCGTCGGACTCGTTTTGGTAAGGCGCCTTCGCCACAGGTGGTCCCACAAGGATTACAAGATTTCACTCCTACCCCTGTAGTACCCCTTACCTCCCCCGATCCCGAGTCCGGAAGTATCCGCTGATAGCCCGAATGTTGAGCATTCGGATTTCCCAACGGACTGTCCGGACAGGCTACGGACCCTTTAGACCCAATAAAAGCGGCTACCACTCGGGCCACCGGTATTACCGCGGCGGCTGGCACCGGTCTTGCCCGGCCCTTGCTAACACTTACGACTTAAGTAAGTGGACAGCCCGCATTTGATGCGAGCACTCGGTGTCTCCTTATCACAGTTTCCTGCATTGTAAAGTTTTCGCGCCTGCTGCGCCCCGTAGGGCCTGGATTCATGTCTCAGAATCCATCTCCGGGCTCTTGCTCTCACAACCCGTACCCGTTGTCGGCTAGCGGGTACGTTACACCCGCTACAACCTGATAGGCCGCAGACCCATCCTCAGACGAAATTCTTTCACCCTCAAAGCAGTTCCAGCAAATGAGGGTTATCCGGAATTATCCTCAGTTTCCCGAGGTTATGCCGGATCTGAGGGCAGGTTATCCACGTGTTACTGAGCATTACGCCATGTCTTGCGACATTTGACTCGCATGGCTTAGTCAAACACCGATAGCAGTAACCTCCGGCAGAATCAACCGGAATTATTACGGCAATCAATTTATTTTGCCTGCACAAGCTTTTATTTTAATTTTAGTTTTTGGGAAAAACAAAACGAAATTGGTCAAGAGAAAACAACCAAAAACAAGTTGAGCTTTTTTGCTGTCATTTTGTCAAATACTTTCTCAAGCGGTTGCTTGAAATCAAATTTTTCAAAATGCAAAAAACTCCCTTCTTTTTAAGATTTGCATTCACTTGCAGTACACATTTTGTTGATGTTTTTCGATTTCACACTTTTCGCGTGGTTAAGAATTTTGTTTTCAAAAACCACCGTCAGAGTTTACCGAAACATCAGGTCACATATCAGTCACGGAAAAAACTCCGGACCTCATTATTAATGATTGGAAATCACACAAATTTTTGAAAAATTTGCGCGGAATTCATTATAATGATGATTTTGTATATAACGATTTTGACTCAATTGAACAAAATAAAAGTTTTTTAAAAAAACTTAAAAATTGTCAAAAATCAACATCTTTTCAACAAAAAAGTCAATTATAACAAAGGATAACAAAATTGATAAAAAACTATCAATTGAAAAACTCACAACATCAAAGTTTCATACTTAAGATGCCGGTTGAGCGGGACATAACAAGACACAATTTGTATATAAAGATTTTGAGGGAATCCTTTTTTTGCTATTTTTCTATAACCTTACAATTGAATTTTCGAACGAAATTCAAACGAATTTGAAGGAAAGTTTAGATCATATTTGAGTTTTCTGCTTGTTTTTTTCGATCCATTCAAATTCCATTTTTTGAACTTTTTCAAATTTACTCAAATTTATATTCAAATTATTCAATAATTCTTAATCCAATTGGCCAAATTCATTTTCAAAATATTCAAAAATATTCAAATTCAGCCTCTCCGACTCATTTTTAGAACAGTCTGTTAAAATCATAAAAAAGAAGAGAAGAACTGAAAAATAAATGTAAGAACAAATCGGACAAACATCACAACATTTAAACAGAAAAACGATGTTATTACCACAAAAACTAAATAATATTTTAGGCAAGTTGTGAAAAAATTATAAAAACACAATCCACCTCATTAGTCAATTTTATTTGCATGCATCTAATCGGTATTAATCATAAATATCATAATTTGCATACATTTTGTATGCGTACCTATTTTGCGATAAATTGCAATTCCTTTTCACGAACGAATTTTTTAGAAATAAAAGAAAGAAACGATAAAACATGATGACAAACAATAATTCAGGTAACCGGGGATCCGGCAACAATAATGCCAATAAAAACACCAAAAGAGGAGCACCCGCCCCTGACACGGAACAAGTTATCCGAGTCAGAGTCCCCAGAAAAGAAGATCGAGAAGTATTAGCCATTGTCGAAAGCCTTCTGGGTGCCAACCACTTAAAATTAAGATGTATGGATGGTGTTGTCCGGATGGGAAGAATTCCGGGTTCCATGAAAAAGAAGATTTGGATCCATGAAGGCGACGTTGTTATTGCGGTTCCGTGGGATTTTCAAGATGAAAAGGCGGATATTATTTGGAAATACACCCGCCCACAAGTGGATTGGCTGGATAAAAAAGGATTTTTAAGAACATGATTTGAAAAAAACATGATTTAAAAAAGAACCTTTTTAAAAAGAGTATAATGAGCATAATTTGAAAAAAACACCAACCAGAGAAATAAAACCCTATTTGAATGTGTTTTTTAGAAAGATCAATTGTTTGAAAAACAATTGATTTATTTTTCTGAAATATTTCAACAATGACCTCCGAAATTGATAAAATAATTAATCTTGGACTTGACCTTGGTTTATCATATTTTATCATTTCTTTTCTAATAATTTTCAAACCAAAAAATCCGGCAATCGTTGTCACCAATTCAATTGCGGTGACTTAAAATTCCGGCGTGAAAAAGCTGAAAAAAACATTATTTAAATTTAAAAAACGAAGTTTTTAAATTCAAAAATCATTCAAAAATTCAAAGCCGGTTTTCCAATGAGTCAAAAAAGAATCGATAAGCAGATGAAAAAAATCGAAGACAAAAGAGACAAAAACCGGACTTTTAAGAAAGATTCATCCTTTCTGAAAGTCGAAGAAAACGTCTTTGATGTCCCCACTTTGAAATTACTCTACACCTTATCGAACAAAGGCTACATCACGGAAATGGGCGGCTCAATCAGTACCGGAAAAGAAGCCAACGTATTTTATGCAAAAGGTAACGAAGGCGAAGTTGCCGTAAAAATATACCGGCTGGCGTCAGGCACATTCAAATCTATGGACCCATACATTCTCAAAGACCCGCGGTTTACAAATATCCGGCACAGCCGAAAGGATATTGTTTTTGCGTGGACGAAAAAAGAATCCCAAAACCTGATTCGGGCAAAAAAGGCTGGGATCCGGGTTCCGCGGCCGATTGTCAACGACCGAAACGTGCTTGTGATGGAATTTTTGGGAAAAGACGGAAACCCACTTCCGATTTTAAAGGATTTTGCGCTGGACGACAATGAAGCCTTGCCCGTTTACCGGCAAATTATCGAATACATGCGGCGGCTTTATGTCCGGGCTCATTTAGTACATGCCGATTTGAGTGAATACAATATTCTCATCGACCCTCATCAGGATGAAACGGAAGAAAACAAAAGTGAAAACGAAAAGTTTTCCGCCAAAGATGAAAAAAATACCACCGGCTTGATACCGGAACCAATCATCATTGATGTCGGACAAGCCGTTACACTGGACCATCCCAATGCGCGCGAATTTTTATCCAGAGACATTGAAAACATTCGTCGGTTCTTTAAAAAATACGGAATTTCCGAGGATTCAAAAACCATTCTGGAAAAAATAAAACAAAAAAATGAATCGGATGAGTTATTTGAAAAAGAACTCAAAAACGAAAACCAAGAAGAATTTACAGAAATGACCTAAAATAATTATCAAAAATAATTTCAAAAATAATTACCTAAAATGATTTACCTGGAATGATGAATCAGAAATTATCAAAAATATTTGGAATACAAAACTCAAAGGAAGAAAAAATGACACAATTTATCAAAGTTCCGAAAGACCGGGTGGCTGTGATTATCGGCCCCGGCGGCGTGACAAAAAAACAAATTGAAACCGCTGCAAAAGTCACTCTTGAAATCGACGGAGAAGACGGGCGCGTGGAAATAAAATCAGAAGAGGATGCCGTTTTATCCATGCGTGCCATCGAAGTCATCAAGGCGATTGCCCGCGGATTTTCTCCCGAAAAAGCACTGGAATTATTTAATGAAGATTTTTTAATGCTGGATGTCATTGATTTATCAGAAGCGGCCAACACGCCAAAAGAAATGGAACGGCTCAAAGGACGAATCATCGGGCGGGAAGGAAAAACCCGGGAAATTGCAGAAAGATTGATCAATGTCAAAATCTCGGTTTACGGAAAAACCGTCAGCGTTATCGGGTTTCCAGAACAAACGACAATTATTCGAACGGCCATCGACATGCTTGTCAATGGCGTGAATCATGGAACAGTTTACAGTTTCCTTGAAAAGAAGCATGATGATTTAATCCGGGCCCAAATGGATTCCATTGAATATATTGATCCCGACTTGGAACAAGATGAAGAGGATTTTTAAAAAATCATTCCTCTTCTTCCTCATCTTCTTCCGCATCACCCCAATCTTCCAAATCCGACCCGTCTTCTTTTTTTCCGGCGCCCGCCAGGAATTTTCCATGCCCTTTTTTCACAATGATTTGCTGCCCGTCCCACACCACATCTCCGCGTGACAATGTCATCACCGGGAAAATGCCATCCATTCCTTCATAAGGTGTCCATTCACACCGGGAGTGCAAGTTTTTCGCTTTGATCGTTGTTATTTCTTTGGGATGGAACAATAAAATATCCGCATCAAACCCGGACTTTAAAAATCCTTTTCCCACCCGTTCCAAATCAAAAATACGGGCCGGATTCCGGCTGGTCACTTCAACCATGCGTTCCAAGGAAAGCATGTTTTTCCGGACCGCCGCAAGCAAAAGCGGCATGAGTGTTTCAACGCCGGGAACTCCGGAAGGCGCCGCTTTCATCGCTGTTTCTTTTTCATAACTTCGGTGCGGCGCGTGGTCGGATGCGACCGCATTAATCATACCGGAATTTAAAGCGTTCATCATCAAAGAAGCGCTCTTGGAATCCCGTAGCGGTGGATTCATTTTTCCAAAGGTCTTAAGCCGGCCGCAATCCTTCGTCGATAAAAAAAGATGATGCGGCGTTACTTCACATGTTATCCGTCGAAGAGTCGGAAGAGAAACCTGAGACGAAGTTGAAACCGATTCATTTTTGGAAGAACTGCCTTTTTTATTTTTTTCGTTTTCGGTATTTCCAATTTTTTCGGCATTTCCGGTTTTTTCGCTTTCATTTTTAAACGGATTTTGAAGTTTTAATTTTGTCCGCTCTGCTTCAATTAAAGAAACAGCTTCCGGGGTACTGATGTGACAGAAATGAAGATTTGCCGGAACCGCCCCTGACGCGTTAATGGCAAGACATTTTCGGACAGCGATTTCTTCGCATTCATTTGGACGGATTCGGGAATGAACGTCATCGGATTGATCATGAAGAAGCAGAGCTTCGTTTAAAAGCCGCAACGCATCATCTTCGGCATGAATGGCCGCCACCGCTCCGAGTTTTCCAATTTTAGAAAGTGCGCTTCCAAGCGTTTTTTCATCAATATTTAAACCGCCGGTCGATTCCGCCATGAAAATTTCGCCAAAGCAAGCCGCGCCCAAGTCCCAAAGTTCCGAAAGTTTTTCCAGATTATTTGTGACACCGCCGTTGATTCCAAAATCAATAACGGATTTTTTCCGTGCCTGTTTAAGTTTTTCATTAAATCCGGATTTATCAATGACGGGGGGCAAAGTATTCGGGTGCTCCAAAACCGTGGCAATCCCGCCGGCCGCTGCCGAGCATGATCCCGTATACCAGCTTTCTTTGTAAGTCATCCCCGGATCCCGGAAATGAACGTGCGCGTCAATTCCGGCCGGGATCGCAATCGCATTTTTACCGTCGATTGTTTCATTTAAGTTGGAGACCCGAAATTCCTTGGAAATTCCGATAACTCTGCCGTCCTCGATTAAGATTTCGGCCGGCGTTAAAACGTGATCCAAAAGAAGGCGAACATTTTTGATTAAAACATCAGGCATGCTCATTCAGATGAATTTCAACTTAAATATAATTTGGGATTGAAAAACCGGAAAAACAAAAATTGAGACAAGACTAAAAAATAAACAAAATAAACAAAAACCGTTCCCCGTTTTTGTTGAATTTTTTAAAAAAATTGCTGCGATAACGCGTGCGGCGGCGGATTTCAAAACAACAAAACAACAAAACCGTTTTTAGCATTGCTGAAACTGTTTACAGTTTTAGCATTGCTGCAACTGTTCACTGTTTTAAAATGGATGCATTCTGTTCTAATTTTACGGTCTGCGACTGTATTTTCTACCAACCTATCTATCCATAATAACAATTCCGAGAAATTCGGATGCGGATACGCGTCCGAATTTTCGGGATGGTTTGTGAGGATAGAAAAAGAAAATGAGAAATGAAATGACCAAAACAAAATAAAAACTGAGGTGAATGAATACAAATAAAATACAAAAAGCAACCCGCGGCTTTTGATTCTATCCATTAAAATCAGCAGCTATAACGCGCGCGCACGACCCACGCAAAAAGAAATGAAAAAATAAAAAACGAAAAACGAAAAAGATGAAAAATGAAAAAGATGAAGAAAAGAAGCCGAAATTTAAGTTTCGGCGTAATAATATTCTCCTTTTTCCTTTTGCTCACGGTCCAGCCGGGAATCATAATTATTCACACGCGGCCGCTTTGTTTCCTCATCACGCCGGAAAGTGATGTTCAAATTCGACAGGAATTTGTTCATTCCTTTTTTCATTGTCGTCGGCGCATTGGCAAAACCCTTTTTGGACGGCTCCCCCTCAAAAACAATTAACCGCTGGCTGATCATGTCAATCATGTAAATGTCATGGTCCACCACCATAGCCGTCTTGCTGTTGCTTTCTGCAAACCGGCTGATGACACGGGTGACAATTGCCCGCTGCTCCACATCTAAATGCGCACTTGGCTCATCTAAAATGTAAAAGTCGGCGTTGCGGCTCAAACAGGCGGCAATCGCGACACGCTGAAGTTCGCCGCCGCTCAAATCCGTAAGAAGGCTGTCATAAAGCGGTGCCAACTGAAGCGGACGGGCAATTTCAACCTCATAGAAACTGGACCCGAAATTTCCGGCGATTCCCATTAAAAAATCACGCACCCGAACCGGCATATCCGCTTTGATATATTGCGGCTTGTACGAAATTTTCACATCAATCCCGACTTCGCCGGCATCCGGCTCAATTTCACCGGCCAAAATTTTGACAAACGTCGATTTTCCCGTACCGTTTGGACCCACAATTCCAAGAACTTCACCTTCCTTAATACTTCCGCCTTTGGCTTCCAAAGAGAAAACATTCTCAAAAGCCTTGGAAAACGAATCATACGACAAAATCGTTTTGATATCCGGACCCTCGACCGGCGGATGCGTTTCAAACCGGATGGCTTCATCTCGAATCCGCATATTTTCTTCCGGCAAATACCCCTTAATGTATTGGTTAATGCCAACCCGAACGGTTTTTGGAAGTGTCATGACACCATAGCCGCCGGCTTGACCGTAAGCGACATGCACGGTGTCGGCAAGCATATCCAAAATCGCCAAATCGTGTTCGACGACCAAGACCGCTTTTCCCATTTCTTTCGCCATTTCCTGAATCAAGCGGGCTGCATTGATGCGTTGGTAAATGTCCAAATATGGACTGATTTCGTCAAAGAAATAGAAGTCGGCTTCTTTGGCCGCGCACGCCGCAATCGCGACTTTTTGAAGTTCGCCGCCACTGAGCGCTTTGATGTCGCGGTCCAAAATATCTTTCATGTCCAAGCGTTCCACCAATTTGTCCAGATTGCCGCTTGTGTTGGCTTTTTCCAAGAGGTCGACCGCTTTTCCTTTAAAAGCCTTCGGGATCAAGTCAACATATTGCGGTTTTTGAGAAACTTTCAAGTTCCCTGATGCCGCCACTTTGAAATAATCGTAAAGCGCCGTTCCGGCATAATGCTTTAAAACCGAGTCCCAGTCCCCTTTTTTCTCTCCGAAGTTGGGAATGAGCGTTCCGGACAGAATTTGTACCGACGTCGATTTTCCAATCCCGTTCGGACCCAAAATACCGGTCACTTTTCCTTTTTGCGGAACCGGAAGGCCAAAAAGCGTAAAACCGTTTTGTCCGTACCGGTGTGTCGGATGTTCCAAAGATTCCGGAAGACCGATAATCATAATCGCGCCGAACTGGCATTTTTTGACACAGATGCCGCAGCCGGAACAAAGCGCCTCCGAAATAATGGCTTTTTGATCTTCCCCAAAAAGAATCGTCTCGTCCCCGGTTCGGACCCGCGGACAATATTTGTAGCATTCCTGACTGCATTGGCGCGGCTGGCATTTATCTTTATTTAAAATTGCTATTCTCATAATCGTTTCCCAAAAAAAGCAAATCTGAATTATATTTTATTAAACTGAAAAATGATTGAAAATTAAATCATTGAAAAGTTGAATTGTTGAAAATTAAACGTTGAAAGTTGAATTGTTGAAAATTAAACGTTGAAAGTTGAAAAGGACATTTGTCCGAAACATAAAAAGATTATACATGACAGCCGCCATTCTTGAATAAAATAAAAAAGATGTCGGCTTTCGCCGGCATTCCTCAAAGAATTTGAACATTTAAAAGAATGGTCCATGTCACCAAACAATAAAGCAGAACCAGAAATTGAATTCCGATCCATTCTTTTCCGGTGATGGATTTCATGTCCAGTTTCACAAGCGGGAAAATGAGACGTCTTTGAAGGTAGTAAGTCACGACCAAAACAACAATCAAAACGAAAGCCCAAAACACTTCTTCCGCCGTCCCAAAAGCCACGTAGCAAATGACACCGCAAACGATTCCAAAAAATGTGGCAACCAGCGTCTTTGTCAAATTTTCATAATACATGCGCTTTTTTTCTTCCGGCGTTTTTTCCGGTTTGGCTCCGGGTTTAGATGCGTCCGGCATTTGCGCAACCGGCTCAGCATCCACATGTTCCGGTTTTTCGGATTTGGAGTCTTCTTTTTTGACATTTTTAGACATAATTTTCCCATCAACGAATTGGATATTGCAATTTAAATGAAACTAAAAAATGAAAACACAAATAATTTGTAAATTTATGGATATTTGAATGATTGATGATAGATTACAAATGAAGTATAAAGAGATTTAGATAAAAGGGATTTGGTATCTGATTTAGTATCTGATTTAGTATCTGATTTAGTATCTGATTTAGTATCTGATTTAGTATCTGATTTAGTATCTGATTTGGGAGAATAGAATAAAAGACAGATTTATAAATGTTTTCAAACGGCTTGGCGTTTTGCTTCCGATTTATTTTCCGGGACAACATCTTGCGCAACTTTTTGTCTTTTTTCGGTTCCGTTCGCGTTTTCAGACCGGCTTTGTTTTTTATTTCCGACAATATTTTTCAAATCTTGCAAAGACAGAGCCGAAAATCCATTTTTTTGAAGATGCGCTGCAAATTTTTTCGTCCGCATGCTATCGTTGGGATGGTAAACAACCGTAATTTTGGGGTCCAAGTCTTGAACCATCCGGGTCAGTCCGTTGACATCCAAGTGGTCGCTGAGACGGATATTTTGGAACGGATAGTCGGTCCGGCAAGTCAAAACATATTTCTGAGTGCTGACTTTGAGTTCCGGCAAAATATGTGGCGGGACGATGGAAACGCTGTTTTGGGAAAATTCTGAATGCAGATCCATGCCACAGGTTATTTCCATTTTTTTGGAATACAAAACCAATTCTCCGGCACCGTCTAAAAATTGTTCCGTCAAAAGAAGGGTTTTTTCATTCATCGCGATTGGTCCGTTGTATCCGATTTCCCGAAGAAGGGAAACCGCTTTTTGGGCTTTCCCGAATTCATAAGCCCCAAAAGCGATATCGTTTTTGCCGATATTGGACATCACCGCGTCTTTTAAGCCGCCGATATCGTCGGAGAAATAGCAACCCAGATCTTCGGGGTCGCCATAACTCGCTTCCGTAATGAGAAGATCGCAAGGCGGAAGGCATTTCGCGTCTTTGACATCGCCCGTCACCAAAATACGGACCCCAAGTTCATTTTCCCAATAAAAGGCGGTGGCGCCTGCCGTGTGAAAGACCGGAAACGTCTGCACCAAAACATCCGACACACAAAAGGATTCGCCCAAAACAAATGTGTTTCCCCGATATTCTTTTTCATACCGAATTTCCAGCGCTTTGGCGGTCTGTGCGGAGCACCAGGAAAGCGGGGAAAGCATGGCGGATTTTCCGTAGTGGTCGGAATGCGCATGTGTAATCAAATAAGCATCCGGCTGCTCCAAAGAAGAAGACAGGCGAGTCGTGTCCACCGCAAATGTCACCAACGCGCCGGATTTGGATTTGAACCGGACGAAAAGGTGCGGCTTTAAGCCGCCGGATTCGTTTTGCAGGCGAAATAAAACCACGCCCATTTTCGCCAGTTCTTTGGAATACATTCGAATTTTTCCCCATCTTCTTGAAATTGAAACTGATTTTGATTTTGAAAATTTTGAGTTGGAGAAGATAATCGCTGATTCCTTTTAAACGTTTTTAATTTCACAAAATCACAAACCTTATCACTCATAAAAATTGCCGGAATTTTTTTCAAAATCCGGAAAATACAAAATCAGAATAAACCGATCAAAACCCATAAATCCACGCTTCCAACCAAATACAAAATAAAAAGAATGAGCGGTTGATGAATCAGATAAATTAAAAGAGAATTCTGTCCAGCCACTGACAATGGAATTAAAATCCGGGGCATTTTTTTTGGAACAGAAAATCTTCTTTTTCCCTGCGGATAAGCCCAAACACCGATAGCAATTCCGATGAGAATGGCGCCAAACCAAGGAAAAAGCGGCTCGTAATCCAAAGAATAAAAGTCATACGGATGAATACCCAGCGGCGCCAGCCAAATCGGACCATGAATTTTTTGAACCACCTGTCCGAGAAGAAGCGCAACAATTCCGAAAAAGAGGGGAACAATCAATTTGAACCGGCTTTCGGATTGCCGCAGGTAAATTAAAAACGGAATAGATAGAATGGTTGAAATGCCGATCATATGCAAAATCCCAAAAACCACAAATCCGTCATGCGGATAAATCCAAGTAACCACCGTAATCAGAAGACCGACTGAAAAGATTTTAAGACCACGGCGAACCAATTTGCGCATTATTTTTTTGGAATTGAAAGCGGAATTGGAAACCGTATGGGAAACAAAATTGGATGCTGATGCTGATGCAGATGCAGATACTGATGCAGAAGAAGATGCGGAAGAAGATGCAGATACTGATGCAGAAGAAGATGCAGAAGAAGATGCAGAAGAAGATGCGGAATGCGCAACCGAAAGCGTGAGAGAAATTCCCGCGATGAGAACAAATAAATCCGTAATTGGAAAGCCATGAAATTGCTGCGGCCAAAACCAAGTGGGCAGCGGAAAAATCCCGAAATAATCCAAATCGTAAAAGAAATGATAAAGAATCATCAAAACAACGGAAAAACCACGCAGCACGTCTAATTCATAAAACCGGCCGGATCTATTCGAAATGACAGATGAAAACATAACAACTCCAAAAAAAGTAATTGAAGAATATTTTTACCCATATTTATTATAGTTGTATTAATAATTTCAGAAAAATAAACGATTTTTGAAAAAGATTCAAAATAATTTTAAATATTATAAAAATGACAAATGGTTTAAAATTATAAAAATTATAAAAATCATAAGAATTATAAAAATCATAAGAATAATGAATTTAAAAATGCAGGGAATAATGAATTTAAAAATGCAGGGAATAATGAATTTAAAAATGCAGGAATAAGAATCACGTCAGAAGAGACAAAAATCAATAAAATCTTTTTCATATCTTAAAACGATTTATTTAAACAACGGACGAACGCTTATGGATTCTAAACTTTACAAAACCTGTTACAACGCCTTGACCGACCATGAAGACGTCCTTTTGCTTTCTCAAAAATACGAGATTCCGGCCGGCGTTTTATCGACCATATTGAATCAAAAGGTTGTCACACTCGTCAAACGGTCCTACCGGCAGTTCAACGAAAAAGAAAACGAATTCGTCGCCTGCTGGAAAGCCGGAGAAACTTTTTTGGATTTGGCAAAAAAATGCGGTTATCCGCCGACATTGGTCATGTCCGTGATTTTGAAAAAAAACGGCTACAACAAAAAACAAATCGCCGCTTTTTACAAAAATCCGACCGGAATTCAAAATCCCCGAATCCGGAGTGAACTTTTAGAAGCGCTTGACGCGGATTACTATTTTTCGCCCCGGGCACACAAAATGCAGGAAATCAAAGGAAAAGCCGGCGAGGAAATCATATCCGGATGGCTGAAATTAAAAGAATGCGAATTCCTCTGCGAAGATGAAATACGCGCGAGCGGTCCCGGAAAAACCCCGGACTTCGTTCTTAAAAAACCCATCCGAATATCCGGCCACGAAATTCATTGGGTGGAAAGCAAAGCACTTTTCGGGGACATGGCCGAACACAAACACTATGAAAAGAACCAATTTTTAGAATATTCCGAAATTTACGGAACCGGCCTTGTTGTTTATTGGTTCGGATTCATCAGCGAAATTACGGAAAATTTGCCGGACAATTACCACGTGGTCGATTTCTCATTTTTTAAAGAGGATTTAGGCGACCAAGTCGAAAAACTGCTGAACTATTCCATCTACTGGTAATTTTACTAATTACGCCCCAACCGTTTCATCAACAATTCGTTCCGACGCGTTGGTCAGCGGGTCTTTTTCAATCCGGAAATTTTGGTCCGCCGAATCAATGAGCGATTCGTCATGGGAAACCACAATAATTTGTCCGACGCCTTCTTCTTTCATCCGCTCCACCAATTTGATCAGTTGCGCGACATGCCCGCTGTCCAAAAAGACGGTCGGTTCGTCAAAAATGAGTGGTGGAAGCGATAGTTTTCCATGATTATCTTCTCCAAATCCAAGCGACAAAAGACGGTAAATCGCACATCGAAGCGCCAGATTGAAAATCGCGCGCTCGCCGCCGCTGAGCTGTTTGGGCTCTAAGACCGATCCATCCTTCTCATACACTTTTAAATTGTAATCCGCATCCAATTCCAAATGCGAATACGCGTTGTTCGCGTAAATAAAATCAAACATATCGTTGAGCAAAATGTCAAGCGCCTCAATGTTTTTAGAACGCATGTCGGACCGGATTTGAAGATACATCTCTTCCAGCGCCGTCACATCTTCAAGCACGAGCGCCAAAAATCCGATTTTGTTGCGAAGGATTTTGGATTCCTCTTCCAACTCACCCATTTGCGCAATTTCGTTTTGAAGCATGCCGATTTGCTCCAAAAGAACATTTCGACTCGATTCCCACGACTCGATTTTGGAACAAATTTGCGCGGTTTTTTCCGTGTTTTCCAAAATTTTCGACGCCATCAAAGCCCCCGAAAAATTCGCAAGTTCCCGATTTTTCAAAGACAATTGATCCGTTTTGATTCTTTTGTCGGAAATCTGGCGCCGGTATTGGTCGGCCAACGCATCATCAGATTTGATTTTTTCCGACAACCCAAACAACTGTGTTTTGGCTTTGTCTTCCTCCAAAGATAAAGAGACCAACCGTTCCGCTTTTTGAAGAAGAAACGTCTGTTGCGCAAGTTCTGCTTCCTTGAACTGTTTTTCCGGCCGGATTTTCTCTTCTTTTGCTGAAATTTCCGCCATGTTTTTGCGCAGCGATTCCGTCTTCAAATCCAAATCAGACAAAGACGTTTCAAGATCACTTTTTCGCGTTTCTAATTCCACACTCATTTTTTTAGAATTTTCAAGGTCGGCATAATTTCGAAGAATTTCATGAGCCAGCGACACAAAATTCTTTTGATGCGCCGTCAATTGACTTGTTTTTAAATTCCATGCATCTGATTCTGATTTTAATGCAAAGAGCCGCTTTTGGAAAGATTCAAAATCTTTTTGACGCGTGTCACAAAAAATATTGTTTTCCATATTTTGCGCCGCTTTTTCCACCCGCCTCTTTTCATTTTCCGCCAAATCCCGCCGGCTTTTCTCAATCATTTCCTGCTTTCCTCTCTCTTCCGCCGCCGCCGTCATCCTTTTAGATTTGATTTCTTCGAGCCGGACATCCAACTCCTTGATTTCCTTTAAAATCGTAAGAGCGGAGCGAATTTCCTCATCCTTTCCGCTGATTTGAGAAAGAGCGTGAGAAATGTCCCCCAATCGTTTTAATTCATCTTCAGTTGCATGCAAATGACTGAAACTGCCGCCATCCCCCCCCAACCGAGAAACATCCTGCCCGCAAGTCGGACATTTGCCGGATTTGAAAAGCTCTTCTTTTTGCGCGACCGCTTTTTCAATTTCGGATTTTTCCGTCATCAACTGCGTTTTTTGAGAGACCGAATTTTCCCGCTCACTTAAAACAAAATCATATGTTTTTTCAACATCAGCCGGCTCAACTTCAAGAAAATCTAACCGCGATTTCGGAACAATCTGCCCAAATGCCGGACATTTTCTGATCCGATCGTTTCTTTTGTTTTGAAGTTCGGTTTGAATAAAACGAAAATCGGAAACGGACTTTAATATTTTTTCCAAATTTTTGGATTCAAAAAAAATACCGGATTCGATGTTTTTGTGTTCCTCTTCCAGTTTTTGAATTTCCTGAGAGGTTTCTAAAATACGTTTTTTCTTTTCGCCGAGTTCCCCCTCGATTTGTGCTTTTTCCGCCTCAATGTCCGTTTGACGCTTCATGATTTCTTTGGATTTTTGAAGAATGAAATTTTCCAATTTTTCCATATCGGAAATCAAATTTTTCCATAATTCGTCGTCTGATGGAATCGGCAAATCCTGCGCCCGAACCAATCCGAAACAAAATGAGATTTCTTCGGCGAGTCCGGAAATTTCCGGCGCGGGCTCGTCTGATTTTTTGAATTCATCCAAAAGATTTTCAAAAATGGATAAAAACGCGTCTTTTTCAATTTGAGCTTTTGAAAAACCGGATTCGACCGCCAAATTTTTTGAATTTGTTTTTTGTTCCCGGTCTGAAATTTCCTTCCGAACGGCTTCGATTTTTGCTTTTTGATATTTGAATTCGGTTTCTTTTTCCAAGATTTGATTTTGCAAACTCCCTTTTTCCGCCGAAATTAAATCCAACTCTTTTAAAATAAGCGCCAACCGTTCATACGCCGCTTTTTCCTCACGTTTAAATTCCAACAACAGAGACGGTAAATCTGAAAAGAATTCTTCCGAACTTGCCATTGATTGTCCCGTTTTTTGAACAATTTCCGACTGAACAGAAGTGCGATCACTCCGTATTTCTCCGATTTTTTTTTCAACACCGGAAATTTCCGCAAGCGTTTTGTCTTTATTTGCCGCAACGGCTCTGTGAGCGGAATCTAATTCCGCCAAATCTTGAGAGAGCAACGACAGCTCTTTTTCATTTTGTTCAAATTCTTGCATTTTGGAATCCAACAAAACGCGTTCCTGTCCGGCAAGCTCTTTTTGCTGATTCAAATCCGAGAGGGCCGAATTGATACCTTTTAAGGTATCTCGGCGGTCATTGACGGACGCGTGCAAATTTCGGCTCCGCATCTCCGCAATCTTTTGCTGCATTTCCTTTTGCCGGGCACTCTCCAAACGAACAAGCCGATTGACAGCGATTTTAGAAATGTTTGTCCGCTCGCGATATTCTTCCAATTTTCCCAATTGAAGCAAATCATCAATCATTTGCTGGCGCTCTTTGGGTTTTGCGTTAATTAAAGCATCAATGTCACCCTGCCGGATGTAAGCGCAATTTTGGAAATTTTTTTCATCCATGTTGAGCAATTCACAAAGTGCCGCGTATGTTTTTTTGGCCTGCTCCGCGATAATTTCCCCGTTTTTATAAAGAATGGATTTAAAAACACTTGCTGCCCCCGTTTTTTGAACTTTGAATTGTTGTTCAATCCGGTAATGATTCTCTTTGTGCTCAAAATCCAAAACGATTTCCGCAGTGGTGCTGCCCTTTCGAATCATGTCTTGAATGAGCAGATTTGTCCCCAAAAGAACACCGGTTCCGAAAAGACCGATAAAACAAGCTTCTAAAATACTGGACTTTCCGCTTCCGTTCACGCCGGAAATGACCGTCACGCCATCCTTAAAATCAAGATCCAGCGATTTGTAGCTGCGGATATTTTCCACATGCAATGACTTAAATTTCATCTTGAATTCCTCCTCAGCCGAACCTGTCGCCCAAAGTATATTGTTTCGGCTTTGGATCCGCCTTTTTTTCCTTTTTTGTTTCCTTTTCCGATTGATTCGTTTCTTTTTCCGATTCTTTTTCATTGGGTCGGGATTTTGGTTTTGTCATTGCCGCAGGCTTGGAAGAAGAATCCGGCCCGGATTTTGAGGATACAAAAATTTCAGATTCAACCTTATCTGCACCGGCCACCCTGTTTTCACCGGCCGAATCCCCTGTCTTTTCAGGCATATCATGCGTCAGATCACCGTTTTTGTCCGGATCGCCCGATTCGGATATGACCATCGATTTTTTGGATTCATCCAACCCGTTCATGTTCTCTAAAATTTTCGGAATCGAGAGGGTCTCCCGGCGAATTTCGGATGAGAAATCCATCCGCTCCAAATATTCGCGCAAACCGTTTTCCGACTCTTCGTCCACATTGGATTTGGAAACGTCCCGGTTTCGGATGATATCGTCCAAAAGATAGCCGGCGCCTGTTAAATTGAGCCGCCGGAGGGAAAGTCCGATAATTTCGTCCGGGTCTTGAAAAGTAATGTCGATTTCGCGTTTCGATTCTTCTTCATACCGGTCCCGTTTGTCTCCGACTTTGACAACCAGCGCGCCTTTTTCCAAAACATATTCCTCAATTTCGCTCATCGAAATCAGGGTTTTTTTGATGCCCGACAACTCCACAAAAACAACAGCATTCGGAATTTTGAGAGAATATTCGTCAATTTTGGCGTAAATGGCCTCCACATAATTTTCCGATGCGTCATATGGAACGGATATGGTTAAGAATTCACGTGTGGAAACGGCATACCGCGTGACGGCCAGTTCGGAAGGATCCAGCGTCAGCAAATTAAAAGAGCGCGGCTCTTCTTCCGATGCGCTGCACCTTTCCGTGCTTCCCGGATAGGTGATCCATGCGTTTTTGTATCGAATGCATTCGTATTTGTGATTGTCGCCAAGCAAAACCGCATCAAACGGAATCGGAATATTATCCAAAAAATCATCGCAGGACATCGGCTGCGCGGGCAAAATCGGGTGGAGAAGCTGGTGAAGCACCAAAAGATTATAATTTTTCACGGATATCGAAATCGAACCGGAATCAGAACCGGAATCAGAACCGGAATCGGAATCGGAATCGGAACAGGAATCGGAACCGGAACCGGAACAGGAATCGGAATCGGAACCGGAACTGGAACCGGAATCGGAACCGGAATCCTCCCCGGTCGATTCATTTTCCGCCGACTCAAAAACGGAAAAATCAAATGCGTTTAGCCTCGGCTGTGACAGGTTGTCTATTCCATAAATGGTTGCGGAAATACCGTTTTTTTGCAAAACATACGGGTGGTGAGAAAGGCGAACACCCAGCCCCATACTTTCAAAAAGATCCAGCCATTGTGTATTTTGTTTTCCTTCATGGTTTCCGACAATTCCCAAAAATGGGATTTCAGCTTCCTTTAACTTTTGAAGAATCGCAATCGTTTTCACCAAATCTTCAAGAGACGGATTTCGGGAATCAAATAAATCCCCGGCATGAATGACGGCGCCCACCTTCATTTTGACAGCTTCCCTGATGACATCGGAAAAGGATTCAAAAAAATCATTTCGGCGAATATCGCTTTGGTATTGGCGGTATCCGAGATGCGTGTCTGCCGTGTGTATAATTTTGAGAGAAGAAGGCACAGAGTTCATTGAAAAATTGCTCCAAACGAAATGATGAATCAAAATAATTCAGGTCAAAATTTAATTATTTATTGTTCTCCGAAATTCCCTTTCAGAATGTTTTTTGTCCGTCGGATGACGTTTTTTCCCATTTGGCGGGCCACCACCGAATGCGGCGTTAATTGTCCGCACGGATTTGTTTTTTTGTGAAGAATCGCTTGAAATACGGCCTCCATTGTATTTTCACCGGCATCGATTTCCGTGTACCCGCACCCGACCAATTCGGCAATGTGCGCATCACTGCCACCGGTCTTGGGCAAATTCAGCCGGTCCGCTTCTTTTTGGGCACGAAGGTTCGCGCCGTTAAAAAAGCTTTTGGAATTAAATGTTTCAACGGCGTCCGCCCCGATTCCGTCAATGTAACCGATTCCATGAGCGCTTTTTCGAAAAGGGTGCGCTAAAATGGACAACGCGCCCAAATCCCGCGCGTAGTCGGCTGTCTCTTCCGGCGTCATCCCGGCCGGAATCATTTCAGAAACGCCCAGCACCAGCATATGGCCTTTGGAGGTGCTGACTTCAATTCCGGGAATGACCAAAAAATCATCGCGGCGGGAAGATGATTGTACCATCTTTTGGGCTTTTTGACCGCCCTCTATAGCGTCATGGTCGCAAATCGCGATTCCGTCCAATCCTTTTCCCCACGCGGTCCGCAAAATGTCTTTGAGCGGCGCTTTGGAATCCCGGGAATATTGAGAATGCACATGCAAATCAAATTTAAGCATGTCACGAAATTGGACTTGGAATTATATATTTTCTTGGGAAGAATTTGTTGAAAAACATTTTGTTAAAAACATTTTCGTTTAAAAAATATTTCCTTAATACTTTCACCCCGCTTATTTGACATTTATATCCCAGTGTTGCGTAGGAAGGATTGTTCTTAAAAGAAAGAAGAAGAACCAAAGAGGTGATTTCACATGTCCCTTGAAACCGAAGCGGGTTTTTTTGAAATAGGAAATACCGAATACCAAAAACATAAAAAGCATCCAAAAAATAAAAATTATGAAAGCTTGCTGGATTATGAATATGAAATGGATGTCGTCGACGAACTCGACCTGGTGAGCCAAATCAACACATATGCTGCCCAAGGATGGCAATTCGCCTCCGTCTGCGGCGAATTTATCATATTTAAGCGCCCGATTCACTTCATGGACTGATTCATCTGATTTTATGTGAATTTCCGTATTCATGTAAAATTCAATTCATGTAAAATTCAATTCATGTTTATCCTTTCCCGGGTTTATCCCTTTGAAAGACAGATAGAAAAATTGTGTGACCAAAAACGAAAAAATAAAAACTCGTGTGTGAACGAGAAATAAAAACTGAGGGGACTTTTCCGTGGCAGGAAGTCCCCTTTTTTATTGATTTTTAGAGACATTTTGATGATTTTTTGCCGGGTCCTAATGTTGAATAACATTTATATATCCTTCTAACAAAAAAGATATTTTGTGAAATGAGAAAAAATTGGAATTTGGAAGAACTTTGCGAAAAAATAATGGAGAAGGACATGGAAAATACATTTGTTGCAAAGGCTGAACTCTTTGAACGAGAAAAAGGTTGGTACTATGTTCTTGTTCCGATCGGTTTAAGCAAGCCGCTTGAACATCTCGCGGATCGGGGACTAATCGCGGTGACCGCCAAAGTGGGCAATTCGAGCTGGCCGACATCACTATTGCCGATGGGGAATGGAACACATTTCATCGCCCTGCCCGCAAAAGTGCGCTCAAAAGAGAAATTGTCGCTTGGCGCAGAGATTGAAATGTCCTTTGAAATAAGAACAAGGAAAAGCAAATAAAATTGAAGGAACAATAGAATTCGACCGTGGAAAAAGGCAGCCCGGGAGAAATCATATTTTTTCCGCTTTTCTTAAAATGTCATCCGTTTTCGCCATGACGTCTTCTGTCGCGCAAAAATCAAACGTCATATATTTCCCGTAAAGGATTTCATCCACAATCCCGTTTTCATAAAACCAAGACAGGGCGGACGCTCCGACTTTGCTGTTTGGAAGCGACACCGTCTTGACATACAGCGGCGGCAAATTTTTTTCAATTTCAAGAAGAAGATCATCCAGCCCCGTTTTTTCTTTGGCGGAAATAAAAACCGGATTTGGGATTAAATGAAATAATTCATCCATTTTTTGATTCCGTTCTTTAGAGGAGACCAATTCGGATTTGTTGAGAACCGTCACAATCGTTGACGTTCCTTTTTCAAAAAGCGTCTCATGGCACGTGACGAGTTTGTCCCGGATGTGACCGGCCGGCTCGCTGAAATCGACCACCAGAAGAATGATGTCGGAAAAATAGATGCCTTCCAAAGTTGACCGAAACGCGTCCACCAAAAAGTGCGGCAAGTCTTCAATAAAGCCGACCGTGTCGGTGAGAAGCACTTTTCGCTTGCCGAATTCAAGCGCCCGGGTTTTGGGGATAAGCGTCGTAAAAAACATGTCTTTGGATTCCGTATTTTCATCAACGAGCGCATTAAAAAGTGTACTTTTTCCGGCATTTGTGTAGCCGGCAAGCGAAAGCATAAAAAACCCGCGTTTGTGACGGTAAAGGCGGCGGGCATCCTCTTCCAAATCCGCTTTGGACAACTCGGTCTCAATCCGAGAAATTCGTTTTTTAACGTCTTGCTCATACGAGTCTTCGTAATCTCCAAGACCACCCCAACCGGCCCGCTCTTCTTTTTTAGAGAGGGAAATCAACATTTTCGCACTTGGAAGTTCGTACCGCAGACGCGCGAGTTCTACTTGCAATTTGGAACGATGCGTCGTTGCCCGCTGCGCAAAAATATCCAGAATCAATTGAAACCGGTCAATGACACGGCAGGTGGCACCGGCTTCATTGCATAATTTGGACAGGTTGTAAATCTGAGAGGTGGAAAGCGGGTCATAAAAAATAACTTGTGACGCCGACAAATCCCGGGCAAGAATAGCCACTTCACGTGCTTTTCCACTGCCGACATTATATTTGCGGTCCGGATGGCGCTCCTGAACGACCGTGTCCGACACTTTGTAATCAAGTGCCTTCGCAAGCTCGACAAATTCATCCATTTTGCGGGAAACTGAGACCGGATTTGAATCGGGGGAAATCCGCATAACCAATATGACAGAGCTGGATTTTTGATCTTTTGACATGATTTTTCCCCCGGTTCAATAATTTTTATTTCACTCTTATTTCATTATTCATAATTTTTTCATTTTTCATTTTTCATTTTCATTTTTCATAATTTTTTATTTTTCATAATTTTTTATTTATTCGAGACCGGGCTGATGTCAATGCCCAATTCTTTCATCAAAATGTTGCGCGTGCTTAAAGAAACATGGTGCGCCAAATCCATCGCTTTTTTGTCTCCAATAGATTCCGGAAACCGGAGCTCGGATGAAAAAAGCGGCTGGCACAGCCGGATATCGGTATTAAACAAATCCCCGCGCTCCACAATCAGTGGTCCCTTTTCTTTGATTTTGGAGACCGTTTTCTCAATCATAAAAACAATGTCGGAAAGCTCCGGCGCATAATCCAACAAAAATGCGCCGGATTGAATCTCATGAACTTTTTCAACCCCGGACGGCGTCATTAAAACGGAAACCGCTGAACACACCGGATAATAACCGATGTTGATTTTATGCCGTCCCGAAATATCAACCGCCACCGCCGTAAACATGACAAATCACCCAAAAATCACCCATGAAAAACCAATTGGAAGCAGACGCTGCGGCATAAGATCACATCTTGATTCTTTCAAACTCAATATACTCAATTTTTCGACCGGTGTCGGCCGCGTAAATCATTCTTTTATGAACGCTGTTGGCCAAACGAATTGCACCGGATGTCATCGGCATTTTAAATGGATGATCCGAAGAAATCACATGAAGCAAAAACTCGGAGTGCGGAATTTTGTCCAAGGATTCCACTTTTTGATAAACACGAAAATGCGTTCCGAATTTAAAACCGGTTTTGGGGACATAGTTTCTTTCTTTTAAATCATGATAGATAACATATTTTTTCATGAAATCCGGCTCAATCAAAATCGCGTGCTGAATAAAACCATCTTCCGACATCATTTTGGATTCCAAATCCGAAATTTCAATCACGTTTTGCTTTAGCAAATAAAGCGCCTCCACCAATGATAATTGAAGACGTTCCTCATCCAGCATTTTTCCAAAAAATGCCTTTTGATACAATATTTTTGACGCTACGCCATCGGAAATAACCACCCGCGCCTTTTGAAGAACGGCCTGTACCGGAAGAGAAGGAAAAAGAGGCGGAGAAGATTCGATGGATTCATCCGACTTAAAATCCGGAACGGAATAAGACATTTTCCCGTAAAAACTGTTTTTCGCATCAGGCCGCTTGATTTCAAAAAATGTGATGTCGCTTTCCTCGTCCACCACCGCCAAAATGAATTCCTTGTGCACATTTTGCGCGTTGTTCAAATTTTGGATCAATGCCGAAAAAGGCAGGTCAATGCGTTCCGACTGTACATAAACAAAGCATTTCGCCGGCGTTTTTCCGGGAGAGCCGCCGCGCGGATACACACGAAAATCTGTTGCTGCCGACTGAATATAATAGCCACGTTCTTTGAGGTCTTTGTAGACAATGTATTTTAATTCAAAAAAATCCTCGGAAAGCGCCGCGAATTTTAAAAAAGAATCAAAATCAAGTTGTCGTTTGTCCTTGAAAACCTCGATTTTATTCCGGTACAAAAGGTAGGCAGCCTCTACGAACCGGAGGTAAAGGGCTCCGTCTTTGGGACGCCCGATGTATCCGGACTGGTAAAAAGCCACAACGGCTTCCGGCCCCAGAACAACATAATTTCCTTGGATTTTCGCTTTCAATCAAACACCCTGGTTTATTCCATCGAATGATAATGATGGTAAATGATGGTAAAATAGTAATTGACAGTAAGAGTAAGATAAATAATGATGGTAATGATAGGGATGGACTTTTAAAGATTTGAGTTTTTGCTTTCGTGGTAAAGCCGTGCGCTTTGGACAAAGTTTTTGGCAAACTGTTTGTAAGAGACCCCATGATAGTGGACATATGTGCCGATCGTGTTATTGACCATTATGCCATCTTTTTTACCGGAGATTCCGACCCCGCGCGTGATTGAAATAGCAAAGTCCGTATTTTTGGGCAAATCCTCCAAAACGGAATGATGAAATTCATGCGCCAGAAAATTTTCACCGGATTTTCCAATTGGCGTGTCTTTTTCAAAAACCCCGTTTGTGTAAGTGACGATTCGTTTTCCGCTTCCATAGACGGTTCGGGCTTTAAAGGCGCCGACCATTTCAAAATGGTTGTCGCAACCGGTATTGCTTTTAATCGTAATGGAGCGAGATAAATAATTCATGCCGGCGGATTCTCCGAAAATTGGCATTCCGGAATCAGACGCGGATTTGATGGATGCTCTCATGGATTTGTTGTCCGAAAGCCGGGCCGCGAAAATTTCAGGTGTTCCGCCGCCGATGTATAAAGCGTCAACCTCCGGAATTTGAGCGTCGGCCAGCGGGCTGAACGGAACAATTCTCGCACCGGCCGAAATCAAAAGATCAATGTTGTCCGGATAATAAAAATTAAAAGCTTCATCGCAGGCAATCCCAATTCTTGGGCGGTAAGCGAAAGTGTTACCCGCAACTTGTTTTTCACTTTTATTTTCATCTTTATTTTCATTTCCATTTTCATTTCCATTTTCAAACAGAACGGATTTGGAAGAAATCGAGCCGGCGGTTTTCGCAATTTCAACCAGCCGGTCCATGTTGACATCCTTGGCGATGTTTTCTTTGATTTTGGACATTTTGTCCATAAATCCGAAATGGCATTTGCGTCCCTCCGGAATCGGAATCAACCCAAGTTCCCGCATGGAAAAACCCATATTTGGGTCGCGGTAAACCACACCGATGACCGGAATTTTTGTGGCGGATTCAATCGCTGCGACCGCTTTTTCTGCATGCCGTTTGCTTCCGATATTGTTGAGAATGACACCGGCCAAATTCACATCCGGATCAAACGTTGAAAAACCGGAAACAAGAGCGGCGCAGGAACGTGTCATGCTTTTAGCGTTAATGACCAAGATGACCGGACATTTTAAAATTTTAGAAATTTGAGCCGTGCTTCCAATGTCGGAAAAAGCGTCAAGCCCTTCAAAAAGACCACGGACACCTTCAATGATGGCAATGTCCGCACCTTTGCCGTCCTTTTCAAAAGAGGTACACGCATGGGAAAATACATCGATGATTTCATCCGGATTCATCAAATACCCGTCTAAATTCCGAGAGCGCCGGCCGGTAATTGCCGTGTGGTATTCCGGATCGATATAATCCAACGCTACTTTAAACGGCTGGACCGTGTAGCCCGCATCTTTTAAAACCGCCATGATTCCCATGGAAACGGTGGTTTTTCCGGACGATGACCGGTCGGCTGAAATAAGTATTCGCGGAACCAATTCCGAAGGACCGCCGGATTTTGAATCGGATTTTGAACTGAATGCCACTGTATTTTCCTCCTGTTCACTGAATTTTTTTATAAAACGTTTTATTTATGTTTTTCATTTGTTCTATTTTTTATTTGTTTTATTTTTTCGTTTGTTTATTGTCTGTTTTTTCGTTTGTTTATTGTCTGTTTTTTCGTTTGTTTACTGTTTAATATCTGCTTATTGCCTTTATTTGTTTGTTTTGTCGGCTACGCCGCCCGCGCGTTAGGGCAGCAATTTTAAAATATTTCGGTAAAACGGTTGGCGGTATTTTAATTTGAATTTGGATTTCTGAATTGTCACAATCAAAAAAAGATTCCGTACATACATTCATTCGCTGTATTTTTTAGACAGCATGCGCAATTGGTCATCATCCAGCGGCGTTGCTTTGACCCGCTCCGAATTTCCGATCAAATCGTGAGCCAATTGCCGGTAAACGCTTGCGATTTTGGAATCAGGAGCTTTTTCCAGAACGGAAAAGCCATCCCGCTCACACGCCTGAACGACCGGATCTTTAGGGATATAACCAATCAGCCGGCTCCCGATTTTTTGTGAAAACTCTTCCACAAGTTCCCGCTCGCGGTCCGCGTTTCTGGAATTGCAAATCACGCCGCCAAGTTCCATTCCGATTCGGGAAAAACCACGGCAAATGTTGTTTGCGGCATAAAGCGGCATGTATTCGCCCGATGTTAAAACATAAACTTCGTTGACAAATCCTTTTTTAATCGGCGCGACAAATCCGCCACATACGACATCTCCGGGAACATCGTAGATAATCAAATCGTTGTCCATAAACTCCGGATAGATTTTTTTGAGCGTCTCAATCGCAACAATAATGCCACGGCCGGCACAGCCGACACCCGGCTCAGGTCCGCCGACTTCCATACATAAAACGCCGCCGAATCCCTCAAAGATGACGTCTTCTTTGGACAAATGGGGAGATTCTTTAAGCCGGTCAAGAACCGTCGGAATCCGTTTCCCGCCAAGAAGCGTAATTGAGGAGTCGCTTTTAGGGTCACAGCCGATCAGCAACACTTTTTTCCCAAGGAGTGCGGCGGCGGCCGCCACGTTTGACGCGGTGCTCGACTTTCCGATTCCGCCTTTTCCATAAATCGCAATCACTTTTTTCATTTCAAAATCTCAAAGCATTGAATCATTTGCGTTTTTTCAAAGAAAAGCAAATCATAAAAATTAAAGAATAACAAATAACAAACCATTAGACATAATAAATAACAAATTAAATAACAAGTAACAAATGTCAGGCATAATAAATATGATTCATTTTTTTCAGTGAAAGACCGTTTTTGATGAAGCTTTATGAAATTCATCCAAAGTTCATTTTTCAATGAAAGTTGTTTTTTGTGCCGATTACTTTTGCATTTGGTCAGCACAGATTGACCGGAGCGTATCTCCGAATTCAGAGGGGACGATTGCGGAAATGCCCAGTGTTTTGGGGTGCAAATCAATTTCCACCACCACATAATCGTGTCCCATTTCTTTCATCGGCGCCACTTGGCGGGGACCGTTCGTTATGGAAATAATTTCCATGCCGGCAAACGGCTCCATAAAAAGTGCGTGCGGAACGCCTGAAATTAAAACGGCATCAAAATCCGGATATTTTTCATGAATAAGCGCCGCGACAATACCGCCCGTTACAGCATATTCATCCAGGCCGCCGATGATTTCATGAATCACAACGCCACGCTTTTGAAATTCCGACATGATGTTTTTCGCATGTTCCCGAACACGAGGAAGACCTAAGTTCGTATCCGTATTTGAAAATAAAACGACGTTATCGGAGACGCCGAGAAGTTGCGCCGTTTCCCAAAGCGCCAGGAGTTCATCCGCAAACATGTAAGCTGTTTCTTTTTTAGCGTTTAAAATACCCATGACTTTTTTGCCGGATTTGAGCAAATCCAGCAGATGCTCCGCGACTTTATATTTTAAATCTCCACGGGACGGCTCCAAATACCCGCGGCTTGCGGCGCCGCTTCTGAGTTCAACGTTGGTGGCTTCTTGAAGCAAAAACCGCTGGCGTTTGAGTTCTTCGCCGCTGATGAGGCCAAGACCCGCCGCCGGTTCTAAAACCGCCATGACGCCGGATGTGTTATTGGCGTAGCCTGCATGGGTTTCTACGCAAAGAACGGAAATATCATCGGATACCACCGCCGCCGAATCCTTGAGTTCTTCTCCGATAATCATGCTGGTACAGGTTCCGACCAAAGCAATGGATTTGGGAGAGAAAAGTTCAACCGCTTTTTCAATGGTTTTGGACAACTTTTGCTGCCCGCCAAAAACGAAATCATTTTCATCCATCGCGCTTGTCAAAACATGAAGACTGTCTTCTTCCAAAAGCCGGGCATGCTTAAAGGAACAACCCGGCGGGCCGTGCAAAATCGCAACGTCCACATTCAAATCCCGAAGCGTATAAAGAGACGCGACGATGGAACTGGGGCGGGGATGAACAATAAGAGAATTATTACCGGACACTTTTTTCCTCCGTTTTTTTGAATAATCCGAATCGTTTTTATTAACGATTTTTAATTTAATTTTTAATCAATTGCCTCGATTTTTATTTAGGTTTTATTCGTTTTATTAGTTTTATTTTTATTCATTTTATTTTTATTCGTTTTATTAGTTTTATTTTTATTCGTTTTATTTTAAATTTTATTACCGGAAGCATTTGACGTTTAAAACAATAACGTCTCCTTCTTTAGAAACCTCAAGCGCTTTTTCAAAACCTGAAACAAAATCGTCTGCGTAAAGCGCACAAACATCACCGGACTCGTCCAAATCCGTCGGTGCCGTCTTGCGTTCACCGTCTTGATTTTCAGTCACCGCACATATTTCCTGCATATAATCATGAAGGCGGCTTCCGACAAAAACGGACTCGGAAATTTCTTTTTTGTAAACATTTAATAATTTGTCAATATCTTGAGGAAGCATACCGCTGCAAACCGTCTTGTTTTCTTCGCCGATAACAACGATAAGTTTTCTTTTGGGATCGTAATGCGCCGATTTTTTATCAAAATATTTGCCCAGCATGTATTTGATGGCAAATTCACAGGAATAAATATCCAAACCGGAATTGGAATTATCCAAGATGAAGCGATCTTCTTTTTGAGATTCCTGCATCCGCCCGTTAATTCCCTTAAATTGACGGATGATGTCGGCGATATAGGATTCCGAAACATCGAATTCGAGCGCCGCTGAAATGGATGCGGCAAACGCGATTTTATAGGATTCGGCATCATAGCCGTCTTTAAGAAGCGTGCTGAAAAACAAACTGTTTCGGGAGGATTCGATTTCAAGCGTACTTGCTCCGTCCTTTCCTTTGGAAATGTCCAAAAACGCATCCGTTGTTGCGCCATCCGAAATGGCTTTTCCGGACGCGTCAAAAATAATTACTTTTTGGTCTTGCCGGATGTAGGATTTGATTTTAGCCCAATCATCATAGTTGACAATGAAAGTTCCGTTTTCTTTGGCCCGGGTGAAAATTTGAGTTTTGATGTCGGTCGAACTGACCGTGTTTCCGGAAACCATATATTCCGGGTCCAGCGTGGTGAGAATGCCCACATCCTCCGCACCTGTGCTTCCCAAAGAGATTTCAAAAATAAAAAAATCGGGATCGTATCCGGCATCAAAAATAAGATCAAGGATCGAAGGAACATAGGCAGGAGAGATGCTGATGCCGTCGCAAATGTTGGTAAAGTTTCCGTCTTTCCATATGGAAAGTCCTTTGGAGGTATGCAGGGAAACTGTTTTTTTGGCGGAAATCATTTGCGCGAAAAGAATTGCCGTGCTTGTTTTTCCGCGGACGCCGGTGATTTCAAATAACTTTTTGCCGGCCAACCTTTTGTCTCCGTGAAGCAGGCGCCCGACCATGTCGTGGTGGGTGATTATCGGAATTTTGAGTTCGTCGGCTTTTTTAAAGAATTCGTTTTGTCCGTAGAGATGGATGGGCGAACAAATGATTTCAAACGGGGCACCATCCGGATTTTCCAAATCCTCAACTTTTCCGGACACGGAAAACCCGTACCTTTCGGAGGCGGATTTCAGTTGTTCTTCACTTGTTTTTCCGTAAACATCAAAGACCGTCACGTAAATCCCTTTTTTGGAGAGCTGCTCCGCTATGGCAAACCCGCCATGATTGAGATCAAAAACCGCAATCTTCGCCCATGGTATTTCCGAATGATTCATTTTCGACTTTTCCGGTTGTTAATTTAAAATAAAATAATAAGAATAAAATGAACAAGACGAAGAAAACAAACTGATATTTTATTTTCAACTTTTCTTAAATAACCCAGAATATTTCCTTTATTTAAAACAGTTTTGTAACACAAAAAACCAAAAAAGTATGGCATTTAAAAAAGAAAAAAGAAAGGAAAAGAAAATATTTTGGCGGGGTTTTAAAAATAAAAATTTTAACCCTTTTTGAAAAATATTTTCTTTAACCTTCTTTTATTTCGATTTTATTCGTTTATTTCGATTTTATTCGTTTATTTTCGTCTTTTTATTTGTTTATTTTCGTCTTTTTATTCCGTTTGTTTCATTTCGCCGGAATAATCCGCATCTTGAATCATCTTTTTGTAAAGAACAAACCACGGTGTGTCAACCGCGCCGATCAATACTTTGACAATGAGTTGTCCGATGATAAGTCCGGCCACCACGTCAAACGGCATTCCGCCGATGATATAAAACGCGATGAAAACGAAAAGAACGGAATCCACCGCCAAACTGATGACGTCTGTCAGAAGGGAGCGAATCCAAATGTACGGATTGAGAAAGGTATCGCCTTTAAAAGCCAATTCCCGGGGTCTGAGTTTATTCTTGATGTAAGAGAACATGTAGGTGTCTAAAAGCGAGCAGACCAAAAAGGAAACCCAGCTGGCGAAGACGATGCCGACACTCAGTCCGAAAATGGAAAGCCAGGCCTCGTTGAGTTCATAAAACGGCGCGGCCGGAATTTTAACAGCCATCGCGATGAAGAGAACGTAAAGAACCTGTGTCAAGAGGGCGGCCGTAATCGCGGCAACCGCTCTTTTTTTGCCGTACACTTCATTAATCATGTCCAAAACTTGGGAAATGAACGGGTAAATAATGGCGGCGGTTGGTGCCGCTAAAACCAGGCTGTACCCGAACCAAGTTCCAAAATCGTAGACGGAAATGCGAGTTGCGATCACCTGTGAGCTGAGCAAGTAGGTGACATAAAAAGCGGTCAGCAAGATAAATCCGTAAACCGGATATTTCCGAACGACACGGACCGACAAAAGGGTCACGGCTGTCATTGTAATCAGCCAAAATAATATGATGTATAAAACAGTATAATCCATAATAAACTCCTGAAAAAATGCAATAAATAAATGCAATAAATAAATGCAATAAATAAATGCAATAAATAAATGCAATAAATAAATGCAATAAATAAATGCAATAAAATATCAATAATAACAAAATTGTGGCAAAGATGAATATAACAAATTTGTGGCAAGATGAATTAACAAATTTTTCAATTCGTGTATTTTCATTTGAGAATCATTTTGCATCTGACAACCATATTCATCTGACAATCATTTAACAATATTTTTAAAAAAAACCAGCCGCCGAGAAAGACAATCCGGCCGAAAAAATCCGGCCGGATCTGGGGGAAACAGGAAAAAGAATCGTTTTCAAGGATTCCTTTTTTGTTTTTAAAAATATCAGTCCTTTTTTTTCAATTATTTTGGCCAATCGAAAAAGATAAAAAAAATGTTGAATTCAAAGTATAAGAAAGAAACGCATGAATCATAAAAAATGTCAAAACAGGATAAAATAGAGGATTAATTTGGATAAAATTGGACAAATAGAAGATAATTTCGGACAAAGTAGGATAAATAGAGGATAAATTCGGACAAAATAGGACAAAAAGAGAATAAACTTGAACAAATTAGACAAAAACGGACAGATTCTGAAAAAAAAAATAGGAACAATTTGGACGTCGAAACAAAGAAAAGACAATAAAAATTAATAGAAATAAGTTATTCCAATAGTTCAAATACAAATGAAATGAATGATGATTTTTAAATTTATTTTTTTCTTAGACTTGTTTTTAAATCTTCATTTTTCGGGCTTGTGAAAAATCATGGTTTTGAATAAAAAGACAAAGGTTCCGGAAGAAACGATTTCGGAGGCGGATTTTTTAAAAATCCGGGAATCGATCCTTCAAAATATCCGGCCGAATGATTCCGAAAAGCAGAGGTTGGAAGCGGCTAAATCAGAATTGATAGAGATTGTCTGCCGGACGGCTGAAAAATTCAACGAAACCGATGTTATTCCGATTTCCGTCGGCTCTGCCGAACGTTCCACTTGGCTTTCCGGTAACCATGACATTGATCTTTTTGTGTCTTATCCGGAAGAGGTTTCTCGGGAAGAGATGGAAAAAAGAAGCCGCCGATTGTTGATGGAAGTCGCGAAAACGGGAAATTCTTGGGAAGACCGGCATTCGGAGCACCCGTATATCCATATCCGAAAAGATGGGTTTGAAATTGATCTGGTGCCGTGTTTCCGTGTCAAAAGCGCGTCCGAAATTAAATCCGCAGTCGACCGGACGCCTTTTCACTGCCGATTTATTAAGGAAAGAATCCAAGGAAAGGAGGATGAGGTTCTTCTTCTCAAGCAATTTATGAAAGGGACGGGTGTTTATGGCTCGGAAGTCAGAAACGGCGGCTTTTCCGGATACCTGACGGAAATATTGGTTATCCGGTACGGTTCCTTTGAAAATGTTCTTAAAAAAGCGGCCTATTGGCGTTTTGGAGAAAATATTGACCTGATGAACCATCAGAGTCAGCCACATTCGGATCCGCTGGTTGTGACCGACCCGACCGACCCGAACCGCAATGTTGCCGCCGCACTTTCCCTTACCCGATTTTCCCAGTTCGTCAACGCGGCCGGACGTTACATGAAAAATCCGGACATCGGGTTTTTCACAAAACCGGATTATCCGCCGCTTTCCCCAACGGATTTCAAAAAAATCGTAAGCTTGCGCGGAACGGATTGGATGGCCGTTACATTTCCGGCCCCCAAAAAAGCGGATGACACCCTCTACCCGCAATTATTCCGGTTGGAAAATTCGCTGGCGGAAATTTTAACAGCAAATGATTTTACAGTGATGAACACACATGCTTTTGCCGAAAGCGAAGGCAACTGCGTTCTTTTGATTGAGCTTGCCTCCAAAAAACTGCCGCCGCTTCAGAAAAGAACCGGCCCGCCGGTTTGGGCGGTTGAGAATACACAATCGTTTTACGACAAATACAAAGATCATCCGGATACTTTTACCTTAAAAATTAAAAATGAGTTTATTGTTGCGGAAATTGTTCGAAAATACCAATCTGCCGAGCAATTGATTGCCGACAAGATTCTCAAAGAAGCCGCGCTTGGAAGGCATGTTCGAGACGCCGTCCTTTCGGGATATGAAATCATCGGCATTGAAGAAATTTGTAAAATCAAAAGCCCGGCGTTTTGGAAAATGATGAACGAGAAGCTGACCAAACAGATATAACCAAAAAAAAGAGGAGGGGGGCGTGTGACAACAACACGTTTCTAAAAGATGAAAACAAAACCCTTCCATTATTTCTATTTTTATTTATTTTTTAAAAACAGCTACTCGATTTTATTTTATTATTTTTTCAAAAAACCGGCCTGTCATTTTTGTGGATTGAATCAGAAATTTGTCGCCATAACGCGCGCGGCGATGCATCTGATAGCAAAACAACAAAACCGGCAACAGTAAGGAAAAACAACTGCGAACAACAATAATTACAAACAATTGCAAATAATTGCAAACAAAAATAATTACAAAACTGCTATAATCCCAATCAAGCAAACCATCCCGAAAATTCGGACGCGCACCGCGTCCGAATTTCTCGGAATATCGCATATGGAAAGATTGTGTTGGCAACAGTTGCTGCAAAATTGAAAAATTGCAAAATAGACAACAATGCAAGTGGCGGCAGATGCAGAAAAACCGGAAAACAAGAAAGCAACTGTATTTTTTAAAAAACAGATGCAGAAAAACAGGAAACAATAAACAGATGCGGCCGGCTAAAATATATAGAATATAGAGAGTATAATAGAAGAGAATATATACCGTGAATTGCAATTAAGAATAGTTCAAAAAAATTCCAAAAACGAAGGTGAAGAACATGGTTAACTTAAAAAGGTTTCATTCCGACGGTACCCGAAGGTATTACTTAACAGACGTCTGCATGGCTCTTTTTTGCGGAATTTCTGTCTTATTCGGTGCCGTATTCATGTTTGCCGCGGAAGTGAAACATTTCACACTCATTCATCCGGCGATGATTATCTCAGAATTTCGTTATCTGATTTCTGAGATTGGCTTTTTGACAAGATTTTTGATTCAAACCACAAGCCGGTTTCCACTTTTAAAAACGATTCTCACCGACTTTTATGTTCTCAGCTCCAACACCCTCCGGTTCGGATACCGGTCGATTCGCTATGGAAATATCTTTTTTAGAAAACACACAAAAAGCATCGGCGGGAAGGATTTCTTAAAATAAATCCGCTGAAAAAAATTAAAAAATGATTTTTTTAAAAAAATTATATTTTTAAAAAAGGATTCAAACGGCCGATTCATAAAAAGGCCGCCGAAAAGCATCCATGAATTTTTCCGGATGGCGGAGAAATTCCAATTTATCTAAATCACAGGCAAGCCCGTACATATCAACGCCGGAGAAAAGCTCAAATTCCGGATAACTTTTGGGCTTCTTGACCGCGATTTCCGGAAACTGCTCATAATTCTTGTTTTTGCAAAACCCGTCTTCCGTGAGATAATACAAAAGCCCGGCCTTTTCCCGAATCGGCTCGTATTCCGACTCAAACGCATCCGAGACCCAGTTTGCCATCGTCAGTTTTTCAAGAGACGTATTGACCGTCACATGCCCAAAGTCCGGCGGAATCAAAACCACATCGCCTTCCTTTGCCTCAATCACAATAAATTCCGACAAGTCCCGCTTTTGAAGCAAATACGTCGCCGTCCCGTGAATGACTTGATAAACTTCCGGATAGGACGGTGCGTCAGCGCACGACAAATGCGAAACAGGCGGATGATAGTGGCCGGCTGTTTTGATGTATTCCGGACCCAGCATTCCCGGCGGAATGACCGTAATATCATAACGCAAAACATGCGTTTTCATTTGCGTCAAATCCTTGCCGGACAAATGAACTTCGCGGTACATGTCATATAAAACCCGGTCCGGCTGACTTTTCAGCCAAATCTGGTCCATGAGAACATCAGACATGTCGTAAAGCCGCCGGGTCTTAAAAGCCGTACAAACTTTGCTGAAATCCATTTGTGAATTCATAAACATCACCGGTTTTAATTTATCTTTTAAAATATTGAAATTTATTTTATAATAATTGATAGAATATAATAAGGAAATGCTTTGTTTTATAGTTTACCTTTTTTAATCTTTAAGTTTACAAACTATCTCATCAATCATTTCATTAACCATTTCATCAATTCAAATATTAGTCAAAATAATTAATCAAATCTTTTCTTAATCGCTTCAGCGTGCTCAAAAAGACCTTCTTCTTCCGCAAGCGCAACCACGGTATCTTTGATATTGGAAAGCCCTTCCTTGCTGATTTTTTGAATCGTGATCAATTTCAAAAAATGCATGGTATTTAACCCAGAGTAGAGGCGAACATATCCGGAAGTCGGAAGCACGTGATTGGTTCCCGACGCGTAATCGCCAGCCGGCACAGGTGCGTAATTGCCGACAAAAACGGATCCGGCATTCTTGATTTTGGATAAAACTTTGTCTTCGGATTTGGGATCCACCATAATTTGAAGGTGTTCGGGTCCGAATTGATTGGAAAAATCAACGCAATCGTCTAAGTTTTCCACCGTAAGAATGGCGGAATGGAGAAGTGCCGCATCTATAATTTCCCGTCGCTTGGCCGCCTTTTTTTGAGAATCAAGTTCCAAAAGCACTTTTTTTGCAAACGCCTCCGATGGCGTCACCAAAACCGAAATGGAATTCGGATCGTGTTCCGCCTGGGCCAAAATATCTGCCGCCGTCATTTTCGGATCCGCGAAATCGTCTGCGATAATCAAAACCTCGCTTGGTCCCGCCGGAAAATCAATTTCCGCAAAATCCCGAACCTTCATTTTGGCAACCGTCACAAAAACATTCCCCGGGCCGACAATTTTGTCAACTTTTGGAATGCTCTGCGTCCCGTACGCCATGGCCGCAATTGCCTGTGCACCGCCGGTTTTAAAAACTTTGTCGACGCCGGCGATTTTGACAGCCGCAAGCGTCAGCGGATGAACAGTTCCATCCGCCCGGGCCGGCGTGCAGACAATGACCTCCGATACGCCCGCGACTTTTGCAGGAATTGCCGTCATCAAAACCGTAGACGGATAGCTGGCACGTCCCCCCGGAACATAGCAGCCGACCCGGGAAAGCGGAACCTGTTTTTGTCCGAGAAGAATTCCTTTCGTATTTTCAATCCAAATCTCTTTAGGGAGCTGTGCTTCATGAAATTTTCGAATATTGTCCGCCGCTTTTTGGAGGTGAGACAGCAAAACAGGAGACAAACTCGATATGGCGTCATCGATTTCCTTTTGCGTGACGAGAAGAGCGGAAAGATTCACCTTGTCGAATTGGGCCGCATATGCCAAAATGGCGGAGTCTCCGTTTTCCAAAACATTTTTCAAGATGGCGTCCACCGTCGGACCGACATCGGAAAGCTGGTTCCCCCGAGACATGAGTTTTTGAAGTTCCGATTTTGGAAAATCGGAAAGTTTTTGACAAATCATGAAGGCTAAAACTTCCTGAAATAAAATAAACTTTTTCATTTTAAGCAAAAGAAAAAGTATATCTCAAAGAAGAAAAACAAAAAAAATAAAAAAACAACAATCAATTATTATTTCAATTCACACAAACCCTCCCGAAAATTCGAGACGCGCTTCGCGTCTCGAATTTCTCGGATTGTTAATATGAATAGATCGATTGGTAGGAAGGACGGCAGCAATCTTAAAGCAGCAGGCAGTTGGCAGCAATACTAAAACAATGACAATCGCAGCAAATTAATAAAATTCAACCCGAAATATTATTTTCTACAAAAAATATCTCATCGATTTTATTTTTTGAAAAAACCGACCATTATTTTTGTTAAAATCTTAAAAAATATGTCGCCATAACGCGCGCATATGCCGCCGCGAACACAAAAAAGAAAAAATTATGAAAATGGAAATGAAAATTGAAAAATTGAAAGAAAATGGGAATGAAATGAAAAGTAGAAAAACGATTTTTTTCCATTTCATATTTTTTCATTTCATATTTTTCAATTTCAAAACGATTTTTAAGACACACTGACCGTCTGTCCGGTCAAAACTGCTTGCTCGGAGACCGCCACGGTCGATGTGACACCATCGTGCGACACGGTGTAAGATCCGGTTGGTTTGACCGCGAAATTTGTCTGGCCGGCAATCGGGCCGGTTGTCGAATACGGAACGGTGAAAACGTAGTGTCCGTTTGCGTCCACTGTCGTGGTTTGCGAATAAGTGAAGGTGCGTCCCTGGTTGGTTTGAATCGGAACCGAAATGGTTACCGTGGAATTCGGAGCCGCGTTTCCGGAAACAGTTGCGCCTTTCACGTATTCAAAAATCTTGACATAACCCGTATTTTGAACCGGAACATTTGCGCCATACAAGAAATTGTAAACGCTCTTGTAGAAAGATTCCTGATCCTGCGTCCGGGTAAATTCCGTTCCTGATTCGTAAATCATGCGGTATTGTTTCAAATGCTGAGCGTCAAACAAATGCAATTGAACAACGTGAGAGTTGAAATACCGGTCACTACCGATAATGGTTTGATTTCCAATTTCTGTCGGAATCGTCACCGTATATCCGGAAGTGTCCAGCGTCCAAGCTGTCATCGCATAGAATTTACTCATTCCGGAAGCCATTTCAATATCCGTCACGACGTAGCGGGCACCGGACATATTGTCGCGCGGATCAATCGCTTCCAAATACATGGTCGCGTCTGCTTCCGACTCCGCAACGAAGAACGGAGCCGCTCCCGGAATCATCGGATCGGACACATTACCGCGGCGGCCGCCAACACCAAACTGGAACGGGTTGGCATCAACCATACGCTTTCCGATCACTTCCAGCCAGTGACCGTAATCCCACCACGAAATTACGCCATAAGAACCCGCCGGATAATCAAACGGAACCGTACTGACTTGGTTTTCATAAAACTCAATTCCCGATCCAGAAACACGATCTTGCTTGCCGTCGCCATCCAAATCTTGGAACGGCTGCGTGTAGGTGCCGTACGGGTCAAGAGTCGGCGCCGGCGTGTTGCCACTCAGCCACAGACTTGCGTTAATCCAAGACATGTCGGGACCGCCGGTTCCGGCGGTGTATTGCACGGTCAAATAGGCGGTCGGCGCCAAAATAACCAGAGCGGCAAGAACCATGATCGCAATTGCGGTATACGGTTTGGATTCCGCTTTTTGTTTCGGTTTGGAGTATTGGCGTGCCGCTTCGGATTTGGCGGCTTGCTTAGCGGCTTTGGAATCCGGTTTAAAGGACTTGGACTCCTTTTCTTTGGTTTCCGCTTTTGACACAGGCTGCTCTTTGGAAGCGGTGCCGTTTATCTTGCCGAGGATTTCCTTTTTCCAAGACGTGACCGCCGCGTCGAATTTCAAAGAATGTGCCAGTTCCCACAAGAGGTAAACCGCTAAAATCGTAATCGGAACAATGAAATAGTAAGCAAACCGGTTCTGCTGAACCAAAGCCCACAAAATCACCATGGTCCAAACAACCAAGAAAACTTTTTCCATATTGTTGTCTTGCGTCGCTTTGTAGGCCAAAATCGGAAGAGCGATGATCCAAATGTAGCCGAAAACCGAGAATCCGGTAAAGAGTTCAACGAAATCCTGTCCCGTAATCATCATCAGAATCGTAAAAATGACCGTCCAACCCACCAGGAAATAAATCCGGTTTTTGTCTTTTTGAAAAACGGAAGTTCCCAAAAACGGAAGCCCAATTAAGAAAATCGCGATCATGGCCGTAAAGATGATCGGCGGAATTGTATTTCCAAAGTAAGGAGAAGCTTCCCCAATTGTCAATGCGCCGCCAGTTCTTGTAAAGAAGCCAACAACCCCAAACACAGCGTTTCTGACAGAATCGGAAATCAAACTGCCAATGCCGGCCGCAACAATGCCGATGCCGGCCAAAACTGCCGGATAATAAATTCTTTTAACGTTTTTCTTTTCCAAAACATAAGACAAAACCGCCATCACTAAAATGGCCAACATGCCGGCGCCGAGCGCCAACATGTGAAGGGATTTGTATTCTCCGATTTGCGGGGTGACAATCACCATTAAAAAGTCAATGGCAAAGATGATCAGACCCGTAAGAGCAATAAAAACGGTACTCTCGCCCTTCATGTGGTTGGTAATCATTTGAACGGTGATGAAAATACCGATGATAAACGCAAACAAAAGAGCGCCTTCCCAAACAAGGGAATAAAGACCCAATGTAATTCCGGTTAAAACTGCATACGGAAGAATTGTTTTTATTGAAGAGATTTTTTTGTTTTTCAAATCGTCATACGTGATAATTTTATCTTTTGCTTTTAAAAGCGTGACCACAAGGAAGAAAACCGCCAAAGTGCTGAAAAGAACTTCCGCCACGTGGTGGTCGCTAAATCCGATAATGCTGCGGGACAAGAATTGTCCGGGCGCAATCGCCACGAAGAAAGCAGAGAAGAGCCCAACGGATCGGCTGTCAAATATTTTTTTTGCGACAAAGTAGATCACAATCACACAAAGCGCCGCCAAGAGACAGGGCCAGTAAGCAAAAATCGTCATGGCATACTCGGTGGATGTGTTTCCGGTCAGAGCCTGCAAAATTTTAATGAAGGTCCCCGCCATCATGTCAAAAAGCGGTGCGAACGCCTGGTTGGTTCCGTACGGATAGGTGGTCGCCGGGTCAAACCAAGACAAGTGCGGATAGTTGTGGAGGAGATAGTCTACGTTTCTCCAGTGGTACCAAGGATCGTTTTCGCCCAACCGGATGAATCCGTTGCTTAAAAAAACACCGTCTTTTGGCTGAATGCGGATGAAAAATGCCAAAATCGCGGAAATCAAAACCAAAATTCCGTAAAAAACACTTGTCAAAACGGAATTTTTATCGCCGAAATACTTGGAAACTTTCGAGCCGGAGGAATCCGAGGATTGCGCGCCGGCCGAATGATTCTTTTCATCGGACTTTTGCGGGGAAGAATCTGTATTGCTGACCAATTTTTAACCTCATGTGAGAGTGATTAAAAATAAATAAAATAAAAAATACGATCATGACGACAATTTTTTGAAAATGATTACATCAGACTGCATCGATTGAAAAACAATGAATTGCTCCTCAGGAAATAAATAAATTCTATGCAACGATTAATAAATTCTATGCAACGATTAATTAATTCTATGCAACTATTTATACAAGTTATTTAATTTTATCCATTTTTATCTGTTTTTATTTGCCTTGTACCACCCGAAAAAACAGATTCGCGTTTGTAATTTAAATTTTTTGAAATGTTAAAAATCCCAACCGTTAAATACATTCACGGACGTTTGAAAAGAGATGGCAAAGACGGCAGATATTTTTTCAAATTTCAGAAAAACCGGCAAACAGCCGGATGTTTTGCGAACCCAAACGCTGGTTTCGCTTATTTCCCAATTCGGTCTGACTGCCATCGGATTTTTAAGTACGATTTATTTTACGCGAACCGTTGACCCGGCGATTGTCGGCGTTTATTTTTTGTTTTTTTCCTACAACGCCCTTTTTTACCTGTTCTCCGAAAGCGGAATTGGAGAAGCAAGTGTTAAAATCATCAGCGAAGGGAAGAGTCAGGATCAATACTATTCCGCATCCATGGTATTGCGCCTGATTTATTTTATTTTATCGGTCAGCATGCTGCTTTTTTCATCTCTTTTGTTTCCAGAATCCATCATTATGAAAACAGGAATTTTGTGGTGGATTGTTGCCGCGCTTCTCATCGATTATTTTTACAACAGCCGGATCTACGCCGCTTATGCTGAAGGAAAAGTCAATGTGTTTCAAGTGTCCCTTCTTCTTAACACGGCCATTCGCTCTTTTTTTCAAATCCTGTTTGTGTGGGCGGGCTATCATACATTTGGGTTGATGGGCGGATTTTTGGCCGGAATGATTGCAGCCGCCATTTTTTCCCAAGTTTACGTGTCGTTTAAATTAACCAAATTTTCAAAAGATAATTTGACACGTCTTTTGACGTATGCCGTTTTGATATTTTTAGTGATGAGCTGCTACTTGGTTTATCAAAATATGGACGTGGTCTTCATTGGAAAATACATGGGAGAGACAAACGCCGGAATTTACCGGATCGTGTATCAGTTTTCCATGCTGGCCGGACTGGCCGCTATTTCCATGAAAGCGGTTTTGTACCCGAAATTCAGCGCTTGGAATGAAGCCGGAAAAACAAAAGAGATTGTTGCCGGCTTGCTCGGCGGGACAAATATTTCGCTCATGTTGGCCATCCCGATTTTTTTCAGTTTTCTGATATTGGGGCAGGATTTTATCGGTTTGTTTTACGGGGACGCGTATTTGCCGGGTGTGGTTTCGCTCTACTTGCTGTCATTTATTCAAATCATGACGGTTTTTATGTATTTGCAAGGCATTTGTCTCAACGCGATCAGCCATCCGAAATTTGCGTTTATGTCGATTGCGGTTGGAATTCTATCAAATGCCGTTTTTAATATTGTTCTCATTCCAATCTATGGAATGGAAGGTGCCGCCATTGCGACGATTATCGCCATGACCATCAATACCGTTCTGTCCTATGTTTTGCTTAAAAAAGTGATTCCGGTCTCTTACGATTGGAAATCCGCCGGAAAAATGGTTGCCGCATCGCTCGTTATGTGTGCGTTTTTGCTGGGGGTAAAACATTTTATTCCGATTTCAAATATCTTGTGGCTGCTGGTTGTGTTCACGGCCGGCGGTCTTTTGTACGGACTGATTCTTCTCAAAACAGACCGGCCGATTCATGATGAAGTCGCCGGCATGGCAAAATTGTTTGGCATCCCATGGCCGAAATGGTTGTAAAGATTGGATTTTTTAAAAACCCGACACCCGTAAATTTTTTTGATTTTGAAAAGGATGGTTCCCAAACAAAAAATGAAAAAGAAAACAAAAAAACAACCCCGGTTTTTTACAATTTTTTAAAAAACCGGCTGCCATAACGTGCGCATGTGCCTCCGCTTCAAAAAATGAAAAAAACGGATGAAAAGCCAAGAGTAACCAACCAAAAAAATAAAAAAAGAAAGGGAAAAAACGAAAAAAAAGAAATCCTTAAAAAACTTCTTTTTTCCGCTTTTACACGTGTTTTAAATTAATCCTTGTCCCATCATGGCGGTGGCGACTTTCATAAAACCGGCGATGTTGGCGCCGACTACGAGATTGTCTTTGTAACCGTATTCTTCCGCTGCTTTTTTGGAGTTTTTGAAGATGTTTTTCATGATGTTTTGAAGCTTTTCATCGACTTCTTCAAAGGACCAACTCAATCGAAGCGCGTTTTGCGTCATTTCAAGTCCGGAACAGGCAACTCCGCCGGCATTGGCGGCTTTGGCAGGTCCGAAGTAAACGCCGGCTTCCTGGAAAGCTTTCATGGCATCGAGGGAGCAAGGCATGTTGGCGCCTTCCACCACGAATTTGACGCCGTTTTGAATCAATTTTTTTGCGGCCGCGAGATCTAATTCATTTTGGGTGGCACAGGGAAGAGCCACATCGCATGGGACATCCCAAATGTTGGCGCAGCCTTCGAAATATTCGCCGCCGTAATGCTTAACATATTCTTTAATGCGGAGGCGTTCGACTTCTTTGATTTGTTTGACGCCTTCTAAATCCACGCCGTCTTTGCAATAAATATATCCGGCGGAATCACTGCACGTGATGACCGTTGCCCCCATTTGTTGCGCTTTTTCAACGGCGTACGTGGCCACATTTCCGGAACCGGAAATCGTGACCTTCTTTCCTTTGAAGGATTCGCCTTTGTCCGCCAACATTTCATTGGCAAAATAGAGAAGACCATAGCCGGTTGCAGGAGTACGCCCGAGACTGCCGCCAAACGTCAAACCTTTTCCGGTCAAAACGCCTTGACTGCTCGAATTGGATAATTTGCGGTACATGCCGTACATGAAACCGATTTCACGCCCGCCGACTCCGATGTCGCCGGCCGGAACATCCACATCGGGCCCGATGTGTTTGTAGAGTTCGGACATAAAGCTTTGACAAAAGCGCATGACTTCGGCATCCGACTTTCCTTTCGGGTCAAAATCCGAGCCGCCTTTTCCGCCGCCCATGGGAAGGCCGGTTAAGGAATTCTTAAAGGTTTGTTCAAAGCCGAGGAATTTGATGATGCTTTGATTGACGGAGGGGTGGAATCGAATTCCGCCTTTGTAGGGTCCGATTGCCCCGTTAAATTGGACGCGAAAACCGCGGTTGACATGGATTTTTCCGGCGTCATCCATCCAAGGAACACGGAAAGAGATGGCCCGCTCAGGCTCCGTAATTCTTTCCAGAATTGCGGCATCCATCAAATCTTTTCTTTTTTCAAACACCGGCGTTAACGAGTGAAGCACTTCGGCAACAGCGTTGTGAAATTCAACTTCCCCCGGGTTTCGGCGTTTGACATCTTCCAAAACTGTTTCGACGTAATTTTTGGCGTCCATTTTTATAACCTCAAATTATACTGATTTTTTTATTGTTAATAAATGTAATCATTGAATTTCAAATATTAAAAAATATCAGGAAATATATTGTTAACCGGCAAAAATACTGTTATTTAATTTTAAAGAAGCTTTAGTTTACATTAATTTTAATCTAAGAAAACACCCAATTGTTCGTGGATTCAAAATCTATTATTTATTTGGGTACGGTTTATGGGCAAACAGGTATGTTTTTCATACCGATTATTTCTGTAATTGTTGTTAATTTTTTGGCATTATTTATATTATTCGTTTTATATTTTACAAGTGTAAAATTATATGGATGATCTACCAATATATTTTGAATAATTTTATATACTACTAATGTTTAACGTTGTCAGAATATTTGTTTTCAATACGAATCATTTTAAAATTAAATTTGTTTATTATAAATTTCCTTTATCACCTATTAAAAAACAATATTGGTTGAATCTATGAAAAATGTACTCAAATTAACAGCTTTATTCTTTGTTTTATTGTTCTTGGCTGCGCCGCTTGCATCTGCTGGAGGTTCGCTCAAAGTTGACGGACATGACACCGTTGTTGTGGCCTATGGTCCGTGCTCGGATGGTTCATCCGCATATGATTTGAATGGACCGGTCACATCCGGTGTAATTACCGTCAATGACTATGGAAATATTACTAATAACCAAAAAACACAACTTGAAGATTTGGTGACCATCAATAAAGAAGTCGTGGAAAGCACGGCAAACGACGGCAAATACAATGTTACATTAACCGTTGACGTTCTTCCGGCTGAATTGACTTACAATCCGCCGCCAAGATTGGATGTAATTATTGTTTTAGATGTAACAAGCAGTATGTTGGATGATATTGATGATAACGGCACGCCGAGTGACCAGACAGATGATACGCCCATCCGATTAAGAAACGCTCAACAAGCCATTATAAAATCGGCAGAGGCCATTTGGGCTGAAAACCCAGAGTCTTCGATTACAATTGTTCCTTTCGCACGTGATGTTTTTAAACCATTGCCGACGGGTGGTTTTGAATTTAACGACACAAAAATGTATACTTCCGGGAGTTACAATCCTGACACAAGTTACAATACGGCTTGGAATCAGGAACCTAAATCTTATATGATTGGTTCAACATCTAATCAAACATATTTAGGATTGATAGCGGCTAGATCAAGCTTGAATGCTGGCAAAGGCACAATTTTTGGTAATGACAACAACCATCTGTATTACCGTGTGACTAAAGCTGATGTTGACAACATGATCAGCGGCATGGATACTTTTAATCAATCTATTCTTGATATTCCGATGGGAAAGGACACAAATACGGAAGGAGGATTGACAACAGCTTATAATTTCTTAAAAACAGACGCCAATTTTACAACAAACACCGAACAAAAAAATCGTGTTGTTATCCTTGTGACGGATGGTAACGCCGGCAGATATTATAATTCGGACGAAACGATCCCAACAAGTGGATATAACAGGTATGAAGTTTTAACAGCTCATCAAGCAGCAGAAAACATGGCTGGTAAAATAAAAGATTCCACGGATGGAAATGCTATAATTTATGCACTCGGAATCGGTGTCTCTTACACACGTTTTAATAACTATAATGCCGGATGGTTAGCTTACGGATCCGCCTCCGGGAATGAAATTCTTCCGGAAAATATGGGAACATATATTGGACCCGGGAAGAACAGAAATACACAAGATAATCCTGAATCTAGTTGTATGGATGTTGCAAAATATCTCAGCCGATTGCCGACAAGCCCGGATCATTATTTCAATGCGGATGCAGCGCGTTTGAATATGATTGATTACATGATGGCTCAAACTGTCCAATCTTCCACTCACTTCTATGCCCCGGTCAATGATTTGACAATCAAAGACCAAATTAATACAAATAAATTCACATACAACACCGCTATTCCGGCAAACATTAGTATAAATGGAGCTCCGGAAGTCGTTTTGACAACTATTGCAGGAACAGACGTCGATTATGCAGATGGTAAAATAAATATAAATTTCGGAGAACAGCCGGCTGGGACACACTTAACAGCTGCATCAAAAACAAAATATGTCATAAAATATCAAATTAATCCGATTTCCGGTTTAGAGGGCGGTCACCTTCACGTCGGTGTTGATAACAAAAGTTATGTCAGTTTCATTGTGCCGGACCATGGAACACAAGCCAGCGACAGTTCAAAGTCAATTTATTCCCACCCCGCTGCTAAAAATACATATTATGTTCCTTTCAATACACCGACTGTTTCAATTAATTCGATTTCAATCATAAAAGAAGTCTGTAAAATTAACGACCTTGGTATTCAACAAGGTAATTGGATCAAAAGCGTTGATTTTGATAAAAACGGAGGAAGTGTTAGATACCGAATTACGATTGAAAACAACAGGCCATCGACAATAGAGTTGGACCGTGTTGTTGATATTATGGGTGGAACAAGCGCTTCGGCGGTCTATTTGAATAAGTCCAACAACAATTTACTTGAAGATTCCAATGTGGCAAAGTCAGGTACATTCAATTACGCCAGTGGTGTTTTGAGGATTGATCAGGGAGATTTCATTGAGTTGACTTATGACTCGGACTTTAATAATCCGGGAACTTACATAAATATGGTTTCCATCCTGGACTTGACAAATTATCCGTCACAACCTGGGGATTATGATAATCCATCTAAAGGAATTCTTAAAACCTCCTATGCGATGGTCACGGTCGATTCTCCGGGCGGAAATGGCAGCGGCGGTGGCGGCGATGATCCCAAAATTATTCCAAAAAACAACACCACGCCGGAAGTGAAAGGTTTTGAAAGCGATGGCGCCCAATTGATTCTTGAAAAAGTGGATGGAACCGATGCGTCCAAAAAATTGACAGCAACGTTTGAAATCCGTGACGGAAACGGCAATTCTTTCAGCCCGAAAATGATTTACACAACCAACGCCGCGGGGCACACCGAAAAAATCTATTTGACCCACGGCGTCACTTACAAAATCTACGAAACACGGGCACCGGCCGGATATCAAATGTTAAACGAGCCGGTTACGGTTACTGTCGGCGATGATTCGACCGTCCGGACCGCACAAGAGTTTGAGCTGACACAGACCGAAGATTCTTACACTTTAACAATTCCAAACACACCGGATGACAGTTGTCCGGCATTCCGTTGGACGTGGGCATATCTTTTGCTTGGAGTTTTGGTGATTGTCCAAAGCGGACTATTGTATAAGAAATACAAAACCAATTTGGCAAACAAATGGTGGCTCCTTTTGGCCGGACTTGTCTTGGCGGGCGTCGTTTCCGGCATTTGGTTCTATACAAGCTATTGTCAATTGTCGGATCCGTGGATCATTCTACCCACCCTCATCACATTGTCCATGATTCCGGCAGTCTACTTGTACAACCGGTACGTTAAAGTGAAAGACTTAGAAGAATTGAACTAAAAAAACAAAAACAAAACCATTTGGCCGGCATCCTTTTTGGTGCCGGCTTTTTTTATTGATTTTTGCATGATTTTATAAATTTGCGAACAATTCCGGAAAAAATAAAAAACCCATCCGCCGTTTTTGTTGAATAAAATTAAAATGTATCGCCATAACGCGCGCGGCGGCAGCATAGGATAAAACAAAACAAATACAAAAAGCAAATACAAAAAGCAAAAAACTAGATAATTACAAAAAAAAGGAATTAAAACAAGAAAAACGACGAGAGGGGGATTTGAACCCCCGAGTTGCAGTGCAACATAGGATTAGCAATCCTACGCCCTACCGAGCTAGGCTATCTCGTCAATTAAAAATCGCCGGCTTAAAAACAACTGATGCCGTCAATAAAAGGAATTAAATAATGAAATAACAAAATACGGCTTTAGGCCTCTCCCCTATAAAGAGAGATGAAATATTTAATGTTTACCGTAAAACAGCCGATTTTCATTCATTTTCGATTATTTTCATTCATTTTCGATTATTTTCGATTATTTTTGATATCTTGATTATTTCTGATTGGGTCTAATTGGATCTGATTGGGTCGCCTTTGAATAAAAAAAGGTGAGCACGCATCGGATTGTTGCATTTTCCATAAACAGTTTCCAAAATCTCTTCTCCGCCCCGCAACCCGTTCAGCGACTGTTGTTCGCGGTAAGTCTGCTCCCTTCCGGGCCTGAACCGGTTTCCACGATTAAGAACAACAAACGAAAACTCCTTTTGGTCTGTTGGTCACCACATTCCCGACCGGACGAGGTTTCAACGTCAAGATTTCAGGCATATTTATGGTTAATAACACCTGCCCTTTGCTTCGTCACTCGCTTATCGGCGATTTCGAGTTACAGGCAACGCCGAACTGCCCTGACTAGCTCACCAGACAAACAATAAGTCTGGGATAATTTATAAGACTATCCCTTTTTATCCGCCGTTTTGTTTTCACACGGAGTTGTTTATTCAATAATTCCTTTCTCCCGCGCCAGTTTTTCCATCGCCGGCGAATACGTCAAAAATCGCCAAAGTCCGAAAGAAATCCAGTCCTGCGGATGTGGAATATTTTTTTGCTGCGCGTATTCCAGCAACTTGCCATCCCACATTTTCATCGCGTCGGGATGGGTGATTCTCAGGTTTTCAAAATCCGCAAGCGATGCTGCCGGACACAGCCAACATCCGATTCGGTCAAATCCCTTTTCGTAAAGCGGATTATAGTGGAGATTTTCTTGGAAAATGTACAGCCAAATGTGAAGTGCCGTCCACTCTTGAATCGGTGCCGCGCCGACTTGTCCTTGGACGGACGGGCTTTTCCAAATTCGTTGGCTTTTGGCGCGTGCCAGCGATTCGTATTGACGCTGGCCGATAAAAGTCAAGCAGCCACCGTCATCCAGATAATTTGATTCGATGAGCGACGTAATCGGCATCAACTTGCAGGATTGAGTGCACCAGCGGTCATCGACACGCGGCGGCCCGTGAACCAAAAATCCGTCCCAAAAAACATTGCCGGCACTGATTTCTTTGAGCGGATGCCCATAGATTTTTGCCACTTCCGCCACGTTTTGGAGCGTTTCAATAAACTCAAGACCGGTATCGGAGAAGAGAATATCAAAATCAAAAAGTTTTTCGCCGGACGGCGTTTTTGAGGCTTTGTTGACCAAATGAAGTGTCACCAAACTGTCTTTTCCGCCGGAATAAGAACATGTGACCTTCTTATGAACGTTGGCCGCTGCGTTTTGAATGAATAACATGGAATCCGCTTCAAATTGATGAAGAACATTGCGGTTGGCCAAAACAACTTTTTCCCATTTTTTGGCAACCGATTCCGTTTTTTGAGAAAACGAATCCGAATCCGAAACCGAAACCGAATCCGAAACCGAATCCGAATCCGAAACCGAATCAAAAACGGGTGGTTCGGACTCAACCGGAAATCCGCTCCATCGGTTTTTGACCGCCTTTCCACGCTCCGATTGTGCCATTTCCGCGCTGCTCATTTTTGCGCGGCCGGCCGCCACCACGTCAAAAGATGGGGAGATCACCACGACTTCATCTTCCAGACGGATTCCCGGCGCTGTTTTTAAAATCCCCGGAACCAAAACGCTGGTCCCGTCCGCAATAAACGGAACCGCTCCTTCTTGAATCATAATCCAGTTCTTCAGAATTCCTTTTTCAAGATCTTCGGCGGTGGACGAAATTTTCGGATTGAAAATGCGGCGCGCGCCCTCCAAACGTAAGAGGAGGACCCATTCTCTTTTTTCAACTTCGTAACGGAGCGCCCCAATGACAGCGCCTCCGCAAATAATTTCTTCCATGCGGTCTTCGTACGGCGCTTTGTTGTAGAGAACAAAATCATCCTCGGCAATCAACTTTTTCCCAAACTGCCGGACGGAAACGTCGTTGATGCGGGTCACATCATATGGAAAAGCCGGACGGATGTCGCCCGGCGGCGTCACGCTGACGAAATTTGTTTTTGCGCCGCAGGAACAGGTTTCGTCCAGAACAGGAACATTACAAACATTACACCAATGAAGAACAAGTTTCCCCAAAAAAACAGGTTTTGCCATGAAACCCAATAAAAGAAGTTCATCTATTTAAAAAATCGGGAGAGGGAAAATAACTTTGTGAAAAATAGAGATAGGATATATAATACATTACGTTGCAACAACGCAAATAAGATATGGTGACACAAAACAGGAATGTAGCAACGCAACAGGGGAATGTAATGCAGCAACGCAAAGCAGAGACATAATCAAACACAGCAATGCAGCAACGCAATGCAACAACGCAATGCAGCAACGCAATGCAACAACACAATGCAACAACACAATGCAACAACGCAATGCAACAACGCAATGCAACAACACAGTGCAATAGCCCGATGTGCCGGCCTCATTCAGTAGTATAACGCACCACGTCACAAAGATACAACCGGATAGCAAGATAATAAGCCGATAAAAAAAAGAAAACATGAAAAGAAAAAATCAAAAAACAAATACATTGAGAAATTAAAAAAATGCGGAAAAATTTAAAAATAAAAACAAAAGGAAAAAAGAACAAACAAAAAGGAAAAAGAACAAACAAAAAGGAAAAACAAAAAAACGCATTCGGCTAATTTATTTAAAATAATCTGTTTTTCATTAAAACCATAGTCAGAAGACAGATAGGATAAAAACTTATTCCTCAAAATCTTCATTGGATTCAACAATGGAAATCCGATTATTTTTAAAAATAAATATACTTACAAGATAATTAATAGAACGAATATACAATATGTGAGCTAAACTATTTTTTATTCTTAATTTTCAGCATATTTTTTTCTTTTAGTTTATATATATAATAAATGCTATAAAATTGCGGGATTGTTACCGACATTGATTTTTCGAAGTGCTTTTTGTTTTGCCGGGTCATTTTTTCCGGTTAGACCCTCTATTCTACATTGCTTTATATCTTTTATAATACATTGTTATTTTATAAACGTCTTACGAATTATATAAAGGAGTTGAAAATTTAACTGTGATTTAAGTTATATATCAAAAAATCAGATATTGGGGTAGATTACAGTCGATTTTGACTATGGCGGTCTTAAGACCGGCATTTGAAACAGGTCGAAGCGGGGGTTTTGACCGGATTAATCTTCTGTAATTCGATGATTTATTTTGCGTACAAAAGAAAGATTTCACTGATTCTTCATTTTTCAGTTGAAATTTTATCGTACGGAGGTTTGAAAACATGTCAGATATATTCGCAGAATTAGCACAAGCCGTTAAAACACAAAACATTAATGGCGCTGTTGAGAAAACAAAAGAAGCGCTTTCCAAAAATGTTGCTCCTCTTGACATCATTCAAAAAGGCCTTGCAGCCGGTATGAAAGAAGTCGGAGAACGCTTTGAAAAAGGAGAACTCTTTTTACCGCAAATCATGATGTCCGCGAAAGCCATGAACGAAGCAATGGTTATCCTTCAACCGGAACTCGCCAAAGGAACTGCCTCTGCAAGCTCAGGATATGCTCTGTCCTTCGTCCAAGAAGGCGACATCCACGACATCGGAAACAGATTGGTTTCCACAATGCTCGGCGCAAACGGCTTTACCGTTAAAGTCCTTGGTGTCGACGTTGCCAATGAAAAAGTCGTTGAAGAAGTCAAAGCCGCAAAAGATGCAAAAATCTTACTCGTCGGTTCTGCTCTCATGACAACATCCATGCTCGGCCAAAAAGACTTGATGATCATGATCAACGAAGAAGGCCTCCGCAGCAAAGTGAAATGTATGTTCGGCGGCGCTCCGGTCTCCAAAGACTGGATTAAAGAAATCGGCGCAGACGGAACTGCCGAAAACGCAGCAGAAGCCGTTAACGTCGCAAAGAAAATTATGGCCTGAGGTGAAATAAATGGCATACAAGAAATCTGTTGACTCTTACGAATTTTATGAGAGATCCAAAACCGGAGAAAAATGCTCTCAAGACGAATGGGACTTAATGAGAATCCCCATGAAAGCCATGGAACTCAAACAAAAATACAAACTTGACTTTAAAGGCGAATTTGTCCCGACCAACGCCGACATGACCGAAAAACTCTTCTGGGCCGGTTTTGACATGCTTCTTGAGTGCGGTATCTTCGTGACCGACCAACAAAGAATCGTGAAATACACCGCTGACGAAATGTGGGATGCCATCTCCAACCCGCAATACGAATTCCAACTCGGATCCGGCAGAGACGCCGTCCAAGTCAGAAAGAGAAATGTGGCTGACAAAAGAGGCCCGATCATTCAGGGTGGCCCGACAGGATCCCCGGTTTCCGAAGATGTCTTCATGGCCGTTCACATGAGCTACGCTCTTGAGAAAGAAGTCGACACCATCGTCGACGGAGTTATGACATCCGTTCGCGGAAGACCGCCGGTCCCGAAAACACCGTACGAAATCTTGTCCGCCAAAACAGAAGGCAGACTTATTAAACAAGCAACTGCTCTTGCCGGAAGACCGGGCATGGGCATATAGGGCCCCGAGACCTCCCTCTCCGCACAAGGAAACATCAGTGCGGACTGTGAAGGCGGCATGCAACCCTGGGACAGCCACGAAGTCTCCCAATTGAACGAACTTAAGATTGACCTCGACGCAATCTCCGTTATTGCGCACTACCACGGCAACAGCGACATCATCATGGACGAACAGATGCCGATTTACGGTGGATACGCCGGCGGCCTTGAAGAAACCGCAATCGTTGACATCGCAACCCACATCAATGCCTTCGTCATGTCCGGTGCAAGCTGGCACCTTGACGGTCCGGTCCACATCAGATGGGGATCCACCAACACCAGAGAAACCCTCGCCGTTGCAGGATGGACTTGTGCCGCAATCAGCAACCACACCGACTTCCTCTCCGGAAACCAGTACTACCCATGCGCAGGCCCGTGCACAGAAATGTGCTTCCTCGAACTTGCCGCACAAGCCATCACTGACTCCGCATCCGGCCGTGAAATCCTCTCCGGAGTTGCCGCCGCAAAAGGAGTCGTTGAGAACAAAACAACCGGTATGGAAGCCCGCATGATGGGAGAAGTCGCCAGAGCTGCAGCAGGCGTTGACATCAAAGAAATCAACAAGATTCTCGACAAACTCGTTGGTTCCTACGAAAAGAACTACGCAACCGCCCCGGCCGGAAAGACATTCCAAGAATGTTATGATGTGAAGACAATCACACCGACTGACGAACACGTAAAAGTCTACGAACAAGCCAAGAAGAAACTCGAAGGTTTCGGACTTGTCTTCTAAGTTTGAATAAATCAGAAAATAAATCCGGTTTGATTTGGAATTGATTTTTCAATTCCAAATCGAATACCCCTTTTATTTTTCAGTAAAAGTGCTCAAGAATGACCGGTTGTGGTTTATCGGTATTCTTGTATTTTGTACCTTAATTTAAAAAGCAAAAAATTAAAAACGGGGATTAAACACGTTTGTGTTTATTCGATTAAGTGTGTGTTATGTGAAAATAGAATGTGTGGGATATTTTTTAAAAAATAGCGTTGATGAAACAAAAAAACATCGAACAAAAAAAGTGATAGATCTATATCGGGAGATAACTTCAATTGTATTTCACAATTTTTTTGTGAATTATTTTTGAAATGATCAAGTGAATTGGATGTGATCCAGTGAAAAACGCCGGAATTGAAAAAAATACGGTTGGCCGTATGCGGTCAAGCGAAAATCAGCCGGAAAAATCATTTGATATACGGATTTTGAGTAGTCGTAACTTTTGACGGACTCAAAAGAACAAAAATTTCCCAAAAAAAGAAAAGAGAACGAAAATCACAATTTAGATCGATGGTAAACGTTATTTTTAAGATTCTTCCCGGTTTTATCGGTTTTACTTTTACAATACCGGTTTTCAATTTTACAAAACACCGCTTTTTTGAAAAACATGATTGATCCGTTTGATGCCCTTTTTTGATTGAAAAAAGAGGTGTAGAAATGAGTACAGTTGATATTTTAAATATCGGCATCTTCCTTGTGGCTTTCGTAATTATTGCCTACTTGTTATTGGATGCCTATCGGGTTTCGATAAAATCGAAACCAAAGAAGGAGTGATGGGAGATGGAACTTGAAAAGAAACTTCGTCCATATCACGTGTGGGCACTTGGTGTCGGTATCGTGTTGGTCGGCGAATACATGGGTTGGAACTTTACGGTTGCAAAAGGCGGTATTTTGGGCGCTCTTTTGGCCATGATTGTCGCCGGTGTGATGTACATTATCATATCCATCTGTGCCAGTGAACTCGGATCTTCCACCAAATTGGCCGGAGGACCTTATGACTGGGTACGTCTGTTCGTCGGACCCGGTGCTGCCGCAATCGTCGGTTTGGGTGTATATATGGAATATATCGCCTTGTCCGCCGCAGACGCAATCGTCGTCGGTCAGTTGGCTGCCGCCTATATTCCCGGTGTCAACGTACAAGCCGTCGCGTTATTGATCTTAGCTATTTTGACATTTATTAACTATCGTGGTGCGGTCACGGCTTTGACCTTGAACTTCTTCCTGACGTTCGTCGCCGCAATCGCCATTTTGTTGTTCTTCTTGTCGACCGTGACGGGAATCGGCGGTGTTACTTTCCACGTTGAAAACTTATTCAGCGGCGCTATTCCCTATGGAATGGTCGGTCTCTTCGCTGCTTTGCAGTTTGGTCCTTGGTTCTATTTGGGAATTGAAGGCGCAGCCATGTGTGCCGAAGAATGTAAAAAACCGACCCGTGCCGTCCCGCTCGGACAGCAAGCCGGTATGATTACGCTCCTCTTGATGGCCGGTATGACCTTGTTCGTTTGTTCCGGTTTGATTGACAGCGGAAAATTGGGTGCGTCCGTGTACCCGCTCTTTGAAGCTGCTCAAAACAGTGGGGTCGGAATCTTCATCTTCCTCTTGGCCGTCGGTACCTTGTTTACCTGTATCGCCAGCGCCAACGGTTGTGTCAATGACTCTTCCCGTTCCTGGTTCGCTCTCGCAAGAGACGAATTCGTGTCGGACTGGTTCATTGCCGTTCACCCGAAATACAAGAGCCCGTACCGTGCAGTCATTTTCACATTGCCGGTCGCGATCGGTTTCGCATTCAGCGGTTATCTGGACCAAGTGATTACGTTCTCCATCGTGTCCGGACTTGTCTGTTATGTGATGATTCCGTTTGCGTTGATCCGGTTCCGTAAGATGTACCCAAGCTCAAACACTTTGATTCGGCCCTACATTGGTCCGCTTCAACCCTACATCGCCATGTTTGCCATCGTGATTGCGGTGGTTATTATGTCGACGTTCTACTGGGCCTATCAGTTAAACCTGATTTTCGCGCTCGTGTTCTACGTGGTCGCCTACTTCTACTTCTCCTGGCGCTACAAGAAGATGAAAGCCAACAGAAAAGTGCAGTTCAGCTGGGAAACAAAATTGGGCTGGCCGGACCCGGAAGTCCAATTGGGACAAAAAGCAAAAGCGAATGGAGGTGCCAACGATGGTGAATGAGCAAAAATACAAAAAATGGTTGATGCTTGACTCCGCCGTGATTGTGATCATGTGGCTCGCGCTCGTGATTTCGGAGACTTATGTCGCCTACTTCATTTTGCACTCCGTCTCGGTCCAAGGACTGGAATTGCCGATGTTTTTAATCGGAATTTATGTCTTGTTCCTGATCTTGATGTTTACCATCAACGGCCTGGGTTGCTACAATGTCTGGGTTTCGATTAAGAAACACATGTACGAACTTGAATACTACGAGTGAGGTGAAAAAATGTCAACAAAATCAACCACCCAAGTTTCCAGCGAAAAAGCCAAAAAAGACGGCGTCGCCATGCAGGTGTTCGACATCATTTTCGTGTTCGCGTTGGCTTTTGCCTGTGTCGTGATTCCTGTGTATCTCAAAGGCGCAACCATTGTCGGTGACGGCGGAAGCGGGGCTCTGGAAATCATCTGGAACCCGGTCGGATACTTTTCCACACTGATTGTAATTCTCATATTCTTCCTTGTGATTTTGTTCCACTCCGTGAAGAACTATGACTATTAAAATCAACCAATAAAACCACTCAAAAAACAACAAATCAATAACAACACAAAACAAATCAAAAACAAAAAAGAAAAACGCAAATCTAACATAAACCATCCGTTGACAATTTCGGTCGAAATAAAATTCGACCGAGATTGTCATATTGTTATAAAATACAAACCCCCTTGTATAATTAAAAACGTCTTTTTATTTTTTGCTCAGACGATTATTTTTAAAAACGAATATGAAATAAAGGGACGATAATTTAAATAATGATATTGGATTAGTAATGCCCGTGCTTAAATCGGCTGAGCCGATTAAAAAACGGTGGCACAAAAAAAAAAACAAATGGAATTGAAAAGATTTAAAACCTCTGTTTTAAACTTTCCAAACTCAAACACCTATTTAAAACCTCGAAGTATTTAAAATTCAGATTTTAAATACTTCTATTCTTCTCATTCTATTCTTCTTAATCTATTCTCCTCTTCTATCTTCTCATTCTATTCTTTTTATCTGTTCTTCATATCTATTCTTCTTATCTATTCTTCTTAATCTATTCTTCATTCTATCTTCTCATATTCCATCTAATTCATTTTCTTTTTCAATTATTATTTTCTACTTTTTTTACAAATATCCGGACCTCTTTTTTTGTTGAGAAATTAGAAATTTGGTGCCATAACGCGCGCAGCGGCACAAAAAACAAGACAAGAAAATGAAAAAGAGAAAAAAAAGAAATAAATTGAAAAAGAATAGAAAAGAAAAAAGAAGGATTCAAAAATGTATTTAGAAATCAATCCAAATTTGAAATCAAATTTTCAAGATGAAGGCGTTCGCTTTGCGCATGGATGAGCCGGCTGTCTGAATCGGCCAGCTTAATCATTCTTTGGGCGGCAACGAACTCATCCGCTTCGGACGCATGAATGACTTCGGCCAGCTGCTCCAAAATTTCAGAACCGGAATAGCCGACATCCGAAAGAAGCAGATCTAATTTATCCCGGCATTTGAGAAAATCCTTTTCCAAAACAGCCGCGCTGAAAAGTTCTGAAAATGTACTTTCTTCTTCCAGACACATTTGCATTTGAATCATTCCGGGCGTGAGCGCAGTCCCGAGTTCTTGCGCTTCAACAAATCCGGCTTGGACCAATTCCAATGCTTTGGAGACATTTCCACCAGTCAGCAGGGAGACTTCAATAAAAACATCCTCGGAAACGGAAATTTCTTCTTTTCGGGCAATCTCTGCCAAGTAAGAACCCAAGTCTTCGGGGGAAACATAATTGAAAAAAAGGGTGACGCATCGGGACCGTAGAGGTGGAATGAGACGGGACACACTTTTGGCACAAAGAAGAAAACGGCATGTTTTGGAATATTTTTCCATGATGCGGCGAAGTGCATGCTGGGCGTCCGGCGTCAACGATTCGGCCGAATCGATACAAATTATTTTGTAATCCGCATTTATCGGCGCAATCCCGGCATATTCGTTGATGACTTCTTTAAAAATCGTAATCACACTTTTTTGAATCTTTTTCGGGTCGTCCGTCCCAAGAATCCGAAAAAAACGCGGGTCTTGAACCAAATAACTTTTTCCTTGGTCGAAAAAATCGGACGCGTTAAAGTACGTCAGATTCAATTCACTTTCGTCCCCGTAAAGTTCTTTGGAAAGCGCAAGCGCAGCCGTCATTTTTCCGGAGTTTTCGGGACCGAAAAAGAGAAGATGCGGCAAAGAGCCGGATGCTGCCAGGCTTTTTAGTGCGGATACCGATGTCCGGTTCCCTAAAATACCATCTAAGGTATCGGGGCGGTATTTTAACGTCCAAACCTCTTTCACAACAATTCTCCTTCTTTTCTTTTTTTTCAATCAATTACTTTATTCCGAAAGATTCTCATCCACCATTCCTTTTTTGGTCAGGATATACTTTAAAATGGCGGAGTAGGCCGGCCGCGCGATCAGAACGCCAATGAGAACACCAACAATCGTAACCACGGCAAATCCTTTGAGTGCCCCAAATCCCAAGAACACAAGCGGCAACATCGCAACGACGGTCGTCGCGGCGGCACCGAAAATGATCATAAAGGCTTTTCCAATCCGGGCGGAATAAATTTTCTCGGACGGGGTTTTTCCTTCATGCACCACTTCTTCCGTAATGATGACCAAGTGATCGATTCCGGTACCGATGACGGCAATAATACCGGCAATTGCGGCCAAATCCAGTTCTTGTCCGACAAGCGCGGCAAATCCGAGAAGCATAAGGACTTCTGAAACAGACGTGCCCACCATCGGAATTACAATTTCGGGGCGCCTGTATTTGTTGTAAACCAAAAGCGCAACGGCAATCATTGCAAAGAACGCGGTAATCGCCGCGCCTTTTAAGAATCCGCTTCCCAGCGCCGCGTCCACTTGACCGGAACCGATAATTTCGACGTTGACCGGAAGCGCTCCGGCGCGCAAGTGAATTTGAAGTTCTTTGGCTTCTTCCTGCGAAGAAGTCGTCGCTTGCCAAGAATAAATCGGACCGGTCCGGAGCTGAGTGGCGGCGCTGCCACTGAGCGGCGCGCTGTAAATCACTTCATCATCCAAAAGCATGATTAAATTGTGGTTGTTTGGGTCGGTCGTCGCCCCGGATTTGATGGCGGCTTGCTGAAGCGCGACAGCGCCGTTTTCATTTAAGGTGAACGGGACATACCACATGCCATTTTGCGTCTGCCCAATCGGACTGACACCGGCAATGTTGTCGCCGTAGAGAACGTGCGCGGTTTCGTTACCATTTGTTTGAATCTGGATTTCAAATTTTCCCGGCGTTTCCACAAGTTTTCGGGCTTCCGCCAAATCGACGCCGGCAAAATCAATAAGAATGTATTCGCCGCCAACCGCCTGAATCGGCAGGTCTTTGATGCCCAAACCGTTTCCGAGTTTGTTATTGAGCACATCAATGGTGGTCTGCATGGTCTCTTGGGTTGTTCCATCCCGGTAAATCAGATTTCCGGATGCGTCTTTTAAAATGGTGCCATTTGCGGCGGCCATAATTGCGGTGAGCTCATCTTGGCTGGTCGCTTTTCGGATTTCCCACTCATATCCGCCCGGTCCGCGGGAAACATACGGAATGACTTCCGTGCCATAAGCGTGGGTCAGATAAGATGTAATGAAAGAGACTTTGGGGCCTGTAATTTTCACTTCATTTAAAGCGCCTTTGGACGTGACGGATACGTCTCCAAAGAGATAATCCAGACGGGTTTCGTTGACCGGATCGGGCGTGGTGAAAATAACCGACCCGCTTCCATCCGCGCCAAAGGAAGAACTTGTGACGTTCATGCCATCAGGATATTCTTTTTCAAGCATTTTGGACACGATGTTTGCGGGATTTGCGTCAACGGCCGTGACGGCCCCGTCTAATTTTAATTGAATCCAAGAACCGCCTTCAATGTCAAGGCCGTAGCTGATTCGGGTGTGAAAACCTTCGTCCGCCGAATACCAAGGACCGATGGCTGCCAGAGAAATAAGCAACGCTGCGATGAAAAGAATGACGTGGTAATCTTTGTAAATCGGTTTTTCTTTTTTCTCTTCCATCATGCGTTTTTCCCTCCTTTGGCGTTTGAATTTTTACTGCCGGATTTACCGGAGCCGGAACCATTGGAACCGGATTTACCGGAGCTTCCGGAGCGACCGGACCCTGGTTTTTTGGACAGGTACATTTTCAAAATGCCGGCGTTTAAGAACCAGGTGTTGAAAATATCAACGATGAGTCCGACCAAAACGATGAGAGAGATTTGAGACAAAAGCGGAATAGGTGGAACGCTTGGAACAATATAATGAAGGTAAGTGGACACCAAATACATGACCAAAAAGGCGGCGATCGTTGTCGTGGTCATTAAAAGACCGGTGCGCATCGCGCCTGAGATTTTGTCGTTGAGATTTCCGGAGCGTTTGAACACTTTGTTGGTCAATAAGATGTCGCTATCCACCGAATATCCGATTAACATGAGAAGGGCGGCAACGGTTCCGAGTGTGAGCTCAATGCCGAAAAGATCCATAAACGCGATGGGAATCAAAATGTCGGAAACCGCTGACAAAATAACGGCGCCGGACGGAACGATTTTTCTAAACAAAATAAAGACAACAAGGGCCATTCCGATAAAAGATAAAACAATCGCCATAAGGGCCGTTTTTTGGAGTTGTTCACTGTAAACCGGCGCCACTTGTTTTTCCTCAACGTTGGTAAACGACGGATTCTGATAAATCAGGCTTTCAATGTTTTTGAGGTCTTCTTCGTCCATTTGTCCGAATTGAAGAATTGCCCGTGAGCCGCTGATACGCACTTCGTCCATCGGGTAATCCGAGAACATTTCCTGAATTTGGGACTCCGACAGGCTTGTCGTCACCGCAAATTGGGTACCGCCGACGAAATCCATGCCTAATGCCATCGGAGATCCGGTTTTGACTGTTGTAAAAAGAATAATCACAATCGCCACCGCTAAAATTGCGAGCGGAATCGCGATTAACTTTTTATCATCCGTTTTTTCCACAAACGGGTAAAGATAATTGTACAATTCAAATGCCATATTTTTTTCGCCTTTTTTTCTGTCTTCGATACGATTTCAAGCGCCAAACAGTTAATTTTAAGGATTATTTTTTACAATAAATTTTATTGATGAAGATTTTTGATGATTTTATGATAATATTTTATTGATGATTTTATAGATTTCATGATAATATTTTATTGATGATTTTATTGATGATTTTATGGATTTCATGATAATATTTTATTGATGATTATGGATTTCATGATATTTTATTTTCCACTAAACTCATACATTTATCAGAGCATTATATTTAACCACTTTCATTTTTCGCCGGCTTTGAGCCATAGTCATCATCAAAAGAAGATAATAATTATAAGCAGATGGAGTCGACGGACACCATTTTTTTGAAAGGTCAATTTTTGGATGTATTGGTTAATCGTATTTCTACTTTTCGATGTTGATTTTCATTTTTTTGGAAAAGGCCTGAATAATTTTGGCATTATTCCTTTTTCAATAAAAAGAAAAATATGTACCGGTCTTGTTAAATTTAAAAAGATTGGGTGCTACAATGCACGTGTGGTGTGACACAAAACAAAAAAATGACAAACGGCAAATTATTCCAATCCATGCGAATCTTTTTCGAAATTAAAAAATCAAACAAACAAAAATCCGCAAATATTATCCATTCGTATTTTTCAAAGAACTTATTCGGATTTTCAGATAACTTATATATATTGTCCTCATTTATGTATATTCATGTCAGAGAGGCTTTCCATTGATGATTATTATGTTGAAATATCCCAAACGGTGGCGAAACGTTCGACGTGCCTGCGAAACAAAGTCGGTGCGGTGATTGTTCGGGACAACCACATCCTCACCACAGGTTACAACGGAGCTCCCCGTGGTTTGGCTCACTGTTTAGACATCGGATGCCTCCGAAACGAACAAAATATTCCGTCCGGAACCATGCATGAAAAATGCCGGGCGGTTCATGCTGAACAAAACGCGATTATCCAAGCCGCGCTTCATGGAATTCCGACATCGGGCTCAACTCTTTACTGCACGCACCAACCCTGCATTTTGTGTACGAAAATGATTATTAACGCCGGAATCCGCCGGGTGGTTTACTTAAACGCCTACCCAGACCCGAATTCCATGTCCTTTTTTAAAGAAGCAGGTGTGACCGTGGAACACCATGCCCCAAAAATACAAGAGCCTTAAATGACTGACAATGACTGAAAAATAACAGTGGCTGAAAAATAACAGTGGCTGAAAAATAACAGTGACTGAACACTTTTTCAGGAATCAAATCGGAGGAAAAATGGACCCGTCTGAGATTTTGGATATTTTGGGAAATGAAAACCGCCGGAAAATTTTAGCGCTTTTGGCGGACCGTCCATTTTATGTCAGCGAAATTTCAAGCCGCATCGGCGTTGCTCCAAAGGCCGTCATTGGTCATTTGACTCTTTTGGAAAAAACGGGTCTGATTGAAAGCAGCATCGATGAGCAGCGGCGAAAATATTACAATATTTCAAGGAGCATGCGCCTTGAAGTTTTCGTGTCACCATATTCTTATTCTGCGCACGTCAATCGTTCCGAATTTGAATTCCCGAGCGCTCCGACTTATTCTTTGTCGGTCGTGTTTCAGCCGCCGGAGACAAAGGCGCAGCGGAAAAGCCGAATGGAAAAAATGATGCAAATGGGGCGCATGGGACGCATGTCTTCCCTTTTGCCGGCGCCGGTGATATTTTTGGCGCCGTCGTTTCCGGCGCCGCCTTATCCGGATGAGACGAAAAATAAACCGGAAGAAAAGGATTTCGATGTGGGTTTAAGTTTCGATATTTTGCTTGAGGAGGACTTGAAAAATTCAAAAAGGGAGAGAGAGACAAAAGAGAATTCCGAAGATATGGTTTTAAAAAGCCGGGAAGGATATTTCTTGTCGCAGATTCACCGGGTTCAAAAAGAAATGGAAGAGGTATTGGAAGAGCAAGTTCAACTGTCTCATCTGCAAAAAGAACTCGACACGAAAAAAAACCGTTTAATGAACTCATTTATTCATTTTGTGTCTCAACTTTCGGAAGACGATGTCGATTTGGATATTCTGTTCCGGCTATTTAAAGACGGTATGAATGCCGCAGGCATTTGCCACGTGACCGGATACGCCCCGTCTCAAGTGCTTCCGCGCTTGAAAAATTTTGAAGAAAAAGGAATCGCGGAAAAATATCTCTTTGAAGGCGACTTTTTCTGGCGGCTCAAAAATGAGGAAGATTTGAAATAAGTTTTTATTATTTTTTACTTTTTTTAAAACTTTTTTCTTACATTTTTTAAAACTTTTTTTAAAACTTTTTTTAAAACTTTTTTCTTACTTTTTTTACGTTTTTTTAAAAAAGAGTTTTGAAAAAAAGAACTTTGGAAAAAATTAAAAATATTTCATTACTCGAACTTATCCCCGTATTTTTCCCGAAAATCTTTATCCCGCATCAGACAGCCGCCAATTTTGCCGTAAGCCGGATCCTTTCTTATTTTTTTCCAGGCGGTTTTGACCGCGTTTTTGCCGTCCTTAATGTTCCCGTACGAAATCGGAACGCAGGAACATGGCAAAATATTTCCTTCCGGCGTGATGTGCAGCCACTGCCGACCGGCCATGCAGCCAAACGTTTGAACAATGAGCGGACCCGGAAAAATCTTAGGACCCGAATCAATATTTTGGCTGTCTTTCGCGTCCCCATCTCTTTCATGGCGGCGGACAAAACTCTCAAACGCCGCATGCTGGTCTTTTGTCAAAATATCAGAGGTGTTGTCCAGCCAGCGTCCGGTCGGGACAATTTCATAAAATGATAATTCATGTGCGCCAAGCTCTTGGGAAAGACGGTAAAAGTCTTCCAAATCAGAAACATTATAGGGTGCCAAAACAACATACATATTCACCAAAAGACCCGCAGATACCGCGTTCTTAACACCTGCGGCAGCTTTCTTAAAAATCCCGGCAACGCCGCGCATATGGTCATGTTTTTCCTCAAACGGGCTGTCAAAACTCACCGAAATTGAGTAAAGTCCGGCGTCTTTGAGCGATTTTGCTTTTTCAAAAGTTAATCCGACGCCGGATGTGAAAAGCCCGGCAACGGCCGTTTCGGGAACATGAGAAATGAGATCTTCCAAACCCGCATAGCCAAGCGGCTCACCGCCATCAAAAATGATATTCGTCGCCCCGGCGGCAACGCATTGGTCGATCGCGTCTTTGACTTCTGTCGGGCTGAGCTTGGAATGATTGTTTTTGTTGGGCAGCGCACAGTGAAGACAACGGTTTGGACATTCTTCCGTAATGGAAAGGGTGACTTGTTCCGGATGAAAACATCCAAATCCGGACATCATCCGGCTTTTGACCTGGCGGGAAAACGCAGGGGATGGAATCGGTGCCATCCATGTGGAAAAAATAAGAGAGGAACCATACCGATTCAAATAGTTGGCATGCTCATTATCCATATCGGAGTCCGGCATCAATTCAAAAATGTATTTCTGATTGTCAAAAAAAGACATTTCTCGGGAAACGCGTGTCCTCAAAAGCGGCGCCAAAATCCCGCGGGACGTGACCTTTGTCCGTCCGCGAAATATTTCAATGTCTGCTTCAAAAAAAAGATTTTTGTAAATCGGATATTTCATTACGCCACCATTTGAATTTCAACTGTTTTTGTACTCTTTTGCCGAAAAGTTTTGATTTGTAACTCTTCCGCCAATCCATTCATTTTTTTCAATTCATTTTTTTCAATTCATTTTTTTCAATCATCTGTTTCTGAAATAGGCACCTGCTTTTAAAATCGCGGACGGTTTTTTCTTCAGCATCAGCGAAAGAACGGAAAGCCCTTGATCCATTGCGCTTCCTTGAATGAGGGAAGACACGTCTTCGCCTTCAAACACGTCAAACAACTCGTCGATTTCCGTGTCATCCATTTTCCGGAGCGTTTCAAGACCGATGCGGCCGAATGTGTGTTCGATATACAAATCTTTTTTCCATTGGGAATAATAAGCGGAAAGCGTTTTTTCAGAATAATCATCCTTTGCGATGGCTTTGGCACCGACCGTGCCGGCAAGTTGTCCCGCCCGCATCGCATAGCCGATTCCGGATTGCCCGGCAGCGCCGCCCGCAACCATGATGTTGGGTGCGTAAATCCGGTCGGGAATCGTAATGATCGGGTCGCCCGCGCTTTTGGACTCAACGATGGAAAATTCATCATCGGAAATTCCTTTGAGTTCCTTGAATTTTTCAACCCATGGATTTAAGAATTGAGAAACATCTTTTCCAAAATAGCGCACATAAACTCCGATGGCGGCATTGTCTCCGCCGCGGGGAAGATAACTGGATTTCCAGCCGGGGGCATGACTTCCGACATAATATTCGGCGAAATCCGATTTTCCGATGCCGGGCGCTTTAATTTCAAGCTCGGTTCCCCAGGCGATGTCTTCCGGATGTTTCATGGTGCTAAGGCCGGCCGCTTTTGCGTTTTTGGACAAAATGCCGTCCGCGATAATCACGATCTTTGCTTTCACTTTTTCTTTTTTCTCCGGATCCAAACATCCGGACGGCATTGTTTTTAAAACAATCCCATTTTCCTTTCGTTTGACATCGGTGACGGCTGTTCCGGTAACAATGTTGACACCGGCCGCAATCGCTTTTTGTTCATAAAACCGGTCAAAGACGGATTTGTTAATGGCATAGCCGGGCGTCTTGACGGTGACGGTGCGACCGCCCGGAGAAATAAGTTTCATGCCGTCAATTTCATGAACCACGTAGGAAGAATCGACTTTTTCGCCGGTGTAGTTCATCATTCCTTTAAAAAATGAATTGGCCGGATGCGGATCATTTCCGATCCGGTCTTTTTTTTCAAATAAAGTAACACGGGCACCACCCATTGCGGCATACCGGGCCGCCATGAGTCCGGCCGGAGAGGCGCCGATAACGGCAATATCTATCTGTTCAGACATTTTTATTCCTCAAATATTTCAAAAATATTTCAATCATGTTCAATATCAAGAATATTTCAATAATATCAATATCCGATAATCAATATCAATAACATCAATAATTTTTCAAGATATTTCAATACAAAATCTATTCCAAACAAATTATTTAATCATTTGCAACCATATAAAATCATAGTCAATCGGCGGATTTTGAGAGGAAACGGAAATGTCAATCAGAACATTCCGAAAATTTCCGACAGAGACGGATAAACATCTACAAAAACCAAAAGCAAGATATCTAAAATCATTGCCGAGAACATGACGCCGCGGTAGTTGGAACCGTCAACAAACAGTTTCCCGCCGAGCTCGGGAACCGGATTTTGAATAAAACGCAGGCAGTGCCGGAGCATCCAAAGTCCGGACAAAAGCGCCGCGATAAAATAAAGCGGTCCAAGATGCGCGGAGAGACCGATTGCGATGGATAAAAGGATGCCGATGGTCCAGATGATTAAAATGAATTTGGCGGTTAAGGGAATGCCGTAAGTCACCGGAAGCGTCGGAGCGCCTTTTTGGCGGTCGCCTTCCACATCACGGGAAACCCCCGCAAGCGTAAATCCCCAGTCCGTCATGCAAATCATAAGCCCAAAAAAGAGAGCGGGCAGCGGAAGAAGGTAGGTCAGCGGAACATCGCCGATGGAGGAGACCATGCCGGTAAAATACGGACCGATCGACGGCGTTAAAATGCCGGCCGGCGCAAAAGCCAGCCAAATTCCGATGGGGACCAACCCATATGCCAGTCCGACGGGAATAAAACTGAAGGGGGTTTTTCGTTTAAAGAAAACGGAATACAGCGTTATGATGAAAAGCGCGATTAAGAGAACGACAAAGGATTCCGGATTGAGGAAATAAGAAATAAAAACAGCGATGAGCGCAAGCGCTGTCGCGTAAAGAAATGCGTTTTTTCGGGAAACTTGACCGGACGGGAGCGGACGGCTGGGCAAATTAATCAGATCAATATCCACGTCGACACAATCATTAAAAACATAAGAACTGGTGATGGCAAAGAACCCGCCAATGGTCGCCAGCAAGAATAATCCAAGCTCGGGAAGTCCACCCGTCGCGAAATAAAAAGCGAGCAGCGCGGAAGATGCCGGAAGCGTTATGTCCATAAACGCAATTTCCGGACGAAGCATAACAATATAGGGCTTGATCTGATTAAGAATTGACAATTTACCACCCGGGCCGACATTGAAAAACAAACCGAGACACAAAAATCGGCGCGTAGCGCGTCAATTAAAGGGATGAAAAAACGACCGGCTGAAATTCAATGGTAAAAATTTCCTTTTCGGAAAAAATTTGAAAGAATCAACCCTGAAATGAGTTCATTACTTTAATATTTTTTGTCACGTTTGCTGTTACATCCACATTTTCATTGGACATTTCCAAATGACAAATCTATTTTTCAACAAATCAAATCTATTATTTCAACAAATCAAATCTATTTTTCATTTTTATCTTTTGGTTTTACCTTTTTTTTCTTTCGCTTTATTTTTCGTTTTTTTGGTTTTATTTTTCCAAATCATCCAGCCGGTCAACGACGGTACATACTTTTTTCAATTCTTCAAAACAGGATTCATCGAATCGAGAGAGACGTTTTCCTTTAACAAAAACGAATTTTGCGTCCGGATTTTGTTGAACCAGGCGAAGAGTGTGATCCAACGCTTTTTGAAGAGACGGAAGGCTTGGGATGTCTAAAACTTCGGCATTAAACGGATAGTTTTCATCCAATTCCACCGGATAAGCGCCAAAGGGCGGCTTAAACGAAAAGATAAAATCATATTCTTTGTCTTTGGGAGACGAATGGGGACGAATGAGTACGTTTCCGTGAACAGAGAGGCGAGAGAGGCGCATTCCGTACCGCAAAACTTCGGGGCGGTTGGCAGATGCGGCACTACATTCGAAAAACGTGGATTTGGCGGCCGGATCATGTTGTTCCAGCCAGTCGGAATGGGAAAAAAGCGCATCCAGCGCCCCCAAAATTTTCGGATGAGAATGGCACCGGAGTTCAACCAATTCCATAAGTTTTCCGTCACTGATGGCTTGTTTGATTTGCCGGATTTCTTCAAAGGTGACATACAGGTTGTGCCGAGCCAACAATTCTTCTTTATTGGCGGCTTTTTTCAGGCTTTCTGCCGTGTTTTTCATACAAACCGGACAGGAACAGGGCAAATATTTCAGCCGGTCGACCATGTAAGTTCCATTCACCGTGATGTAGCGACCGCCTTTGGCATACAGCGCATAGGCTGCCGAGTCAAACAAATCACAACCGAGTGCAACTGCAAGCGCAAACATCATCGGATGTCCGGCCCCAAACAAATGAACCGGAGCGGTTGGCGTCAGATTTTTTTTGGCAGCAACGATAATGTCGACAAGTTCCGAATACCTATAGGCTTCCATCAATGGAACAACCGCTCCGATCGGATAAACATCAAAATCCAGTTCGGATAAGTAAGCCGCGCTTTTTTCCCGGAGACTTTTATGGGTGGAGCCTTGAATGGGTCCGGCCAGCATCATGTCATCGCCGCGTCTTTTCACATCTGTTTTTCCATCTGACATTCCAGCTGCTTTTCCATCTGACATTCCAGCTGCTTTTCCATCTGACATTCCAGCTGCTTTTCCATCTGACATTCCAGCTGCTTTTCCATCTGACATTCCATCAGACTTTCCCTCGGATTCCCTATGGGATTTTGCCGCCTCTCTTGTTTTTTCAACGATTTCGCGGGCTTCTTTGAGGCGGGCATGTGTAATTTCAAGTTCTCCGGATGCTTTTTCAAAAGAAACATCAGGCCCGGTGGGGATGTCGAGCGGAACTCCGATATCGGTTCCGATTTGCTGCTCAAAAGAAATGATTTCATGGTTTTCCACATTGATTTCGCCGTAGACGGACAACTGAAATGATCCGGAATCCGTCATGATCGGACCGTCAAATCCTAAAAGTTCATGAAGCCCGTCTTTTAAAGCTTTTTCCCGCAATTCTTTTTTGTTATAGATGATGTACGAATTGGTGATTAAAATTTCCGCGCCAAAGTCTTTCATTTCCGCAGGTTCAATAATTCGAAGATTCGGATTGATGACCGGCATGACAGTCGGCGTTTCAACAATTCCGTGCGGTGTTCGGAGACGCCCGATTCGGCCGGCACCGTCTTTTTCAATTATTTCAAAATTGGATGGCATAATGAATCCTCAATAAAAAATAAAAACTGAAATTTTTCTATAAATTTTTTCTATAAATTTAAATGAGTGAGGAGATGAAACAAATGGAAGTATTAAATTCTTCTCTTCAAACTTTATTTTTCATTTTTTGTTCTTGTTTTTGCCGGAAAAGTTTTTCTTTGTTGGGGGAATCTTTGAGCAAAAACGGCGCCCAACTTCTTTTTTTGTCCTCCGCATGAATTTCCCAATAAGTCAGCCGTTCGTAAAACCAGTCCAATTCGTCTGCCACCAATGCTTCCGCATCATTCGGCATTGTGTACGGACATTTGGCGTAGGCGGCCGCTGTCAGTCCATAAAAGACCAATCCCAAAGCGTGTGTTTCTACGTGAACGGTTGCGGCCGCATGTCCGACCGCACGTGCGGCGGCTTCTGTGACCGGATCGCTGCCTGATTCGGTGGCGGCTTTGTGGCAGGCGAGAATGGCTTTTTTCGCATCCGGCATTTTAATGCTGCCGCTTGCCCATAATCCGGCCGCTTCAACCGCTTGGCGCGGACGCAAATCATCGGAGCGTGACTCAAAAATGTTCAACGCAAAAGACGCGGAGTCCAGCGCCCAAAGCACCAACGTCCGATGATTTTGTTGTTCAATGAGTTCCCGAATCGGCTGGATACAGGCACTTTCTCTTGTGAAAAGTAATTTTTTCATGGAAACCATTTATGATTTTTTTTAATTTTTTCAAAAACGGATGCAGCAAATAAATTATATTTTACAAAAGGCTAACCCGTCTTTTTGTTGATATTTTCAAAAATGTGTCATCGTAACGCGCGCGGCAGCAGCAAATTATAAACCGTAAACCGTCAGCAGCAAATTATAAACCGTGAACCGTCAGCCGCAAATTGTAAATCGTGAACCATCAGCCGCAAATTGTAAATCGTGAACCATCAGCCGCAAACTGTAAACCATAAACTCAAAAACAATAGCCAAAGAGGGTCAGAACCACTGATCCAATGTGGTTTTCTTTTTCGCCATCCGCGCCGCATTTATTTTTTGGCAAGCGTTTAAAACGCGGTCATCGGAAAAGTCACGTTTCCGGCACAAGAATTCAACCATTTTATCCGCATCGGCTTTTTCCCACCGGAGAACATAATCCCGGGTGACGGGCGGGTGCTCGAAAAATGCTTTCGCTTTTTGAAATTCCGGGATCAGATCTTCTTTTTCCTTGGACCGAAGAACCGCTTCAAAAGTTCCTTTTTCCCGAATGAGCTTAAGCCCGGTTTTGGCGCCGACCCGCTCCAATCCTTTGTTAAAATCGGTGCCGACCAAAAGCGCAATGTCAATGAATTGTTCCTTTGTGATGCCGAGTCGGGCAAGGTTTTTTTGAAAATCCACTTTTTCGGGTGCTACATCCACATAAACATTTTTTCCGGGAAGCTTGCGCTTTCCCGACACCGTTAAATTTCGGATGACCAGCGGCGCTCCGAAAATAAAAGCATCATAATCTTGAGAAGACACATAATCGACGCTTTTTTGTTCCAACATGAAAGCCGCTTGCGCTTCTCCTTCCGACGGACTTTCCACGATCGGAATTCCCATCATGGACAACAACATTTTGGACTCGTCAATCACTTGCGGGTCAATCCGGGCAGATGCTTGCGCATATTTATAAATCTCCGCCGTATCTCCTTTTTCAACCGCAAGCTTCCATTTTTCATGTGCTTTATCGCGAAGTTCGCGGCGTTTTTCAATTGTTTCCGCTTTGAGTTCAGGCGGCTCGCCGTCAAAAACAAAAACCGGTTTGATGCCGGATTCGACAAAACTTGTCGTCCGGTAGAGAAGTCCGGCCAAATGCGAGGTGATATTCCCATTGGTATCGGTAAGCGCTTGCCCGTCCCGCCCCCGAATCGTGGTCACGAATTGGTAGATGACATTAAAAGCGTCAAACGCCACAATTTTTCCATCCAAATCTTTTGCGGAAATTTCATCCCGCTCTAACAAATCCCCGATATCTGCGCCCATTCTTTCACCCGACTTTTCCAATTTATTCAATTATTTCCAATTTTTATTTCTTTCATTGATCTTTTTATTGATCGATTGATTTTCATTGATTTTTTAAAAGAAAGGAAGCCGTCATATAAAAAAATTCCCGAAAATGAGTTGTTTTAGTCCGGCCGGATTTTATATTTCAAATTGCCGGATTATTTTCAGCGCCAATATTTTTGGCGACAAAACCCCAAAATTAAGGACAATTCGATGAGAAGATACATCCGATCATTTTCGTGACGTCACGAAAATGATCACCCATTTTGGGAAATCGAAAAATAAAAACAAAAGATTGAAAAACAAAAAGAATGAATAAAAATGGATTTAAGGAGATAGAATCGTAAAAAAAGAGATTAGGCGGACTCTCGTCCTTTCATTCAATTTTTAAAAACAGATTTTTTCCATATTAGCTGGAAGGTTGGATGGTTATGTCAATGACAGGTCCCTCGGACGCGTCGAATTTAGAAACAGTCAGGATGTTACCTTTGCGCTCGACCAATGTCGCTTCAGTGACTTTTAATTGTCTTGCGCCGTCTTTACTTTTGTGGACAACCCATAATTTTTGTCCTTTCGCCGGATGATTGCCGAATTTATCGACCATGCTTGTGACGACTTGCTCAAATTCCGAATAAATTAAAATTTCGGTCTTATTTGCCTGTTTTCTAATACTGCCAATCGGTTCAACCGTAAGGAGCATATTCCAATTCCATCCCGTTTAATATAGAAATTTTTGTAAAATAAATGTGTGAAAGGTATTTGAAAGGATATCCGTCTGTGACATCCTTTTTTCGTTTCTAGTCGATAATTACTTCACAGGTATATATTCATTTCGTTAATAAACGAAATAAAGATTGATGATTCGTATACCGAATTTTTCAGTCTCTGTATTCCGAAATTTTCGGAGTTGCCCCGCAAAAATAGGGAAAAATTCGTTTGAAAAAGTGTCGAAAATGAGGAAAAATCATCGACACTTGAAAGGATGCAAAGGGTTTTATCCGATTTATTTTCGACAAATATTTATATTTTTAATTATATTATTTAATTTCTATTCTTATCTTTTTTCACTTTATCGAATTTATATATTTTTCCAAATATTATTATGTTTCATTTTTGTCGGATTGTGGTTTGTTTCATTTTTGAGCGGGTCGCCACGCGCGTTATGGCGGCAAATTATTATTTTTTTATACCTGCGGGTTGGCTTTTATTTCTATTTTTGAAGGATTTGCCGCTTTTTTCTGTTTACAGAAATAAAAATGGGCCATTGATTTTGTTTAATGTCTTTTAAAATTTGCTGCCATAACACGCGCGCAGGTTGCCTGGCCTCCAAGAAACAAAAAACCTTACTCATGAACGATAAAAAGCCCCGGATACATGATCTCGTTTTGTCCGCTGCCCAAATCTTTGGAATAAATCAAATATTTCTCACCGGCTTTAAAATCCCACGGGTTTGGGTAAGCCCCCATCATCGCGAATTTTCCAACCCGGCCGCCTTTTACAGAAATGGTCATTTCTTTTTCGGCCGGCCCCTTCACCCAATCATCCACTTCAAAAACAATATCTGAATAGATGTACTCATCTTGTGTGACAGAGGACGTAATCGATTTATATTCCCAAGAACCGGATTCATAAACCATCATTCCTTTTTCGGGAAGTTTGAAATAAAGAATGAACGGTGCTTTGCCGCTGTAAGTTGACCAAACCGCCGGCTGAACTTCTTGAACGGTTCCGTAAAAAATCAGATCGGATTCTGTAATTAAGGTCTCATTTGTAAAGCCCGAACGGGAGTCATTTCCCCATTTTTGATACCAGATAATATTTTTGTCTCTCGGGGTAGCCGAAAAAGTCCATTCATATTTTGTGATATTTTTGTTCAATGGATTGATGGAATCGGAATCCAAATGAACGAACTCAGTATCCGTTTGATTGTGACTTTCCGTTTCTTTTTGTTGATAATCGATGCATCCGGCAATCAAAATTCCGATGCATAAAATCAAGAGGAAAAATAATTTTTGACATCTCATGGAAATCACTTTTAGAAATAGATGGGATAATAATTATCCCACCCATAACCTTAATAGATTTTTAATTTTTCCGTACTTATTTTTTCTCCATAATAATTAATAAAGGGTCTAGATGAGTTATGTTTCTGGTAAAGAATAGCATCTTTGCCACCATTATTGAATTTTTCAAGGGCAGAGGAATTTGTGTACCATTATTCGTTTCTCAAATAGTGGCTTTATCGCTCAACTACATAAAAACAAACAAAAAATAAAAAAAGAACAATCAACGGCAAAAGCCATTGATTGTTTCAAATTATGGAAGAAAAACCAAAAGGTTATTTGTCCAACTCGAATTTTGTTCCGTAGTAAAGAATACCATCTTCGCCGTCACTGCCGAGTTTTCGAAACACGGAGTGAACACGCTTTCCGATGGCGGCTTTTGCCGGCTCGTCCACGATTTGCGTGGTCAGACACGGACCTTCATCCAATTTGACAATGGCCAAAGTGTACGGCACCAAATCGTTAAATTCATCGGACGTCGTGTGCGTCACGGTGTAGGTGACGATTTCGCCTTCTCCTTTGAATTTGTAGGATTCTATTTCACCATCGCGGCGGCAAACCGGACATAAGTTCCGGACCGGATAGAAATATTCGTTACATGTTTTGCAGTGGGAACCGACTAAGTTGTAGCGGCTGGCCTGCTCTCTCCAGAATCTTGGTACTGTCATTGATATCACCTCTCACTCGAGAAAATGTGCACCACAGCCGTGGCACCCGAGCCGCCGACATTGTGTGTCATTCCATACTTTGCGCCCTCAACCTGGCGTTTTCCGGCTTCGCCGCGGAGTTGCGTGACCGCTTCAACCGCTTGCTTAACACCGGTGGCACCGACGGGGTGGCCGCAGGATTTCAGGCCGCCGGACGGGTTGACCGGGATTCTGCCGCCGAGTTTTGTCTCGCCGTTCATGGACACGACACCGCCCTTTCCTTTATCAGCAAAACCAAGGTCCTCAATCGCACAAATTTCGGCGATGGTGAAACAGTCATGCACTTCGACAAAGCTGATGTCTTTGGGGGTGAGTCCGGCCATTTCGTAGGCCCGCTTTCCGGCAACAACCGTTGCATCCAACGTAGTGATGTCGCGGCGGTCGTGAAGAGCGATTGTGTCGCTTGCTTGCGCGCTGGCTTTCACATAAATCGGTTTGTCCGTGTATTTAAGAGCGTCTTCCGCCGGCACAACCACGACGGCTGCGGCGCCGTCCGACACCGGAGAACAGTCCAAAATGTGAAGCGGGTCAGAGACCATAATCGATTTTAAAACCTGCTCAATGGAAATCTTGCTCTTGAATTGAGCAATCGGATTGTGCATACCATTTTCATGGTTTTTCACGGCAACCGCCGCTAATTGTTCGCTGGTGGTTCCGTATTTTGCCATGTGCAATTTGGCAATCATGGCATAAATTCCCGGGAACGTCGCCCCCTGGATACCCTCCCATTCACGGTCGGCGGCGGCGGAAAGCGCGTCTGTCGCACCGGAGGAAGAGATATCTGTCATTTTTTCGGCACCGGCCGCAATGGCAACATTGCTGTAACCGGACGAAACGGCTTGAATCGCTTGGCGCAGCGCAAGACCTCCGGAGGCACAGGCCGCTTCCACACGGGTCGACGCCACGTGAAGTCCGCGCGCAAGACCGGAATAATCCGCAATGAGCGCACCTAAGTGTTCTTGTTCAACGAACCGGCCGCCACTCATGTTTCCGACATACATGGCATCGATTTCTTTTCCGGAAATTCCGGCATCTTCAATGGCGCCGATTCCGGCTTCGACAACGATGTCACGCAAGGACCGTTCCCAAAGTTCTCCAAATTCTGTCGTCTTTGCGCCGACAATTGCTACTTCTCTCATTTTTATTCCCCCTCATCCGAACTTAATTTTTCCTTTGTGGTGCGCGTATTTACCGTAGCTGAGGTAAATCGGATCGGCCAAAAGTTGTTGAACGGACGGAGCCAGTTTTCTTTTCTCTTCAATTTTGTCGGTCACAAGAATGCTGAACGCATCGGATCCGGCACCGGAACCATAAGCGGTTGCGAAGATGCGGTCACCCGGTTTTGCAATATCAAGTGTGGCCGCGATTCCCATCAAACAGGATCCGGAATATGTGTTTCCGAGTTTTGGAACCACGAGTCCCGGCTTGATTTGTTCCGGTGTAAACCCGAGTAGTTGCGCGGCCCGTTCCGGAAATTTACCGTTGGGCTGGTGGAAAACCGCATAGTCGTAATCCGACGGCTTGGTTCCCATCTTTTTCATGAGACCTTTGGCGCCGCTGGTCACGTGTTTAAAGTATCCGGGGTCTCCCGTAAACCGTCCGCCGTGGCCGGGGTACGGTTGTCCTTCACGCCGCCAGAAGTCGGGGGTGTCGGTGGTAAAAGAGTAAGTGTCTTCGATGACGGCAATGAGTTCGGATTTTTCTTTTCCGATCACAAAAGCAACGCCGCCGGCCGCGGCCGTGTATTCCAAAGCGTCATTGGGCGCGCCTTGAGACACGTCGGCGCCGATCGCAAGTCCCAAATCCACCATGCCGGAGCCGACCAAACCCATACAGACTTGAACGGCAGCTGATCCTGCTTTACAGGCAAACTCAAAGTCTGCCGCGGTCATGTCCGGGGTTGCGCCAACGGCTTCAGCCACAATCGTACTGGTCGGTTTGACCGCATACGGGTGGCTTTCAGAGCCGGTGTACACCGCTCCGATTCTTTGGGGATCGAATTTCCCCCGTTTGAGTGCGTTTCGTGCCGCTTCGACCGCAATCGTCGCCGCGTCCTCGTCAACATCCGGAACCGATTTTTCATAAACTTTCAAACCGGCTTTTAAAATTTCAGCGTCTCCGCCCCAAACTCCGGCAATCTCTTCGGTTTTAATCCGGTATTTGGGAATGTAGGCACCGTAGGAAACAATTCCGACTGTCATTTATTCACCTGCATTTTAATTATTCTTGATTGATTCATAATTTCATTTAAAAAAAGTAAAAATTTAAAAAAATACGAAAGCAATTTAAAAAATTACTTTCGTTTCTTTTGAGGTTCTTTAAGGATTTCGTTTTTTTATTTTTTTTCGTTTTTTATTTTAGGTTCATATTTTTTTGAGTGTTTTTAGATTTTTTGGGTTTTGGGTTCTTCATTTGAGGTCTTTTTCAAATCTTGAAAAACTCTTATTCATTTATTAAATATTTATTTCGTTTTTTCTTCAAATTCTTCAATTTCGTTTTTTATTTTTAAACCATTTTTAGAGCTTACCAATTAACTCTGAAAAGATGCTCCCGAATCAAATCAAGCGGCATCGTTTCAGAGAACTTAAAACCAAAAACGAACAATAGGTATATAAACATAACGTAGGCGGATTCGTTGATTGACGTAATTTTGAGAAGCAAAGCCAATAAAAAATACGGTATCGACGAAGTCAAAATTTTATAAGAAGAATCTAGAGGCAAATTCAAAAAATAAAAGGGAACAAAAGAAGCAAAAAACGTTCATTTTTAAAATAAAATAAAAAATGAAAAATAGATATTCTCCTGACATTTTGTTATAACATGCATATAAAAAGATGAAAAAAGAAACAAAAATGGAAAAGAACTGTTCCTGATTTTACAACTGCTGTAACTTCTTCAACTTCTGAAACTGCTGCAACTGCTGCAACTTCTGAAACTTCTGAAACTGCTGCAACTACTGCAACTACCACCATCTTTTCCGCCAATATATTTGTTCATAACAGCAATTTCAAGAAATTCGAATGCGAGGATACATGTCCATTTTTCAATAAAACACATCCGGATTCAGGATAAATCATTTAAAATTGACCAAACGACTTTAATTGATTTTTAAAAAATAGGCTGCCATCCCGCGCGCGGCCACGTCGCAAAAAAACCGAAAAAAAGAAAAATAATAAAATGAAGAGAAGATTTCAAAAACAACAGGGATTGGACTTTAAATTCCTTTGATGGAATACTGGCCGTATTTTTTCAATTCGGCAATGGCTTCCGTAATGTCTTTTGTCGTACACAGGAGCGGGATTCGGTCGACTTCCGCCATTTTGACCGCCATCGGATCCACTTCATCTTTGGAAAGTCCGTGAAGAACAATAGCGCCGGGCTTTAAATTGGTCACCCGAATGGCAACGAGCGGAGATTTTCCGGTGGACACTTTTGTAAAAACCATGGCGCGGTCGGTACTCCACCCGTACAGGCGCTGGAATTCATAAGAAGACATTTCCAAAATGGATCGCTTGCTGTCGACAATGGAAAAACCGTAAAGCGGACGTTCCATGCCGCGGTAAAGAACGTGCGCGTCCAGTAGGGAAACCAACTTTTGAAACTGAATCGGAATGGAATATTCGTAGGTGGAATAAATGGATTCTTTGGAACTGTCTGCGGTGAGCATGGATTCATACGCATGAATTTTTTGGCCGCCACGCTCAGTATCGATTGCGAGAAGTGATTCGACAATTTTGCTGACCATGAGCGTTCCCGGGGATTTTCGCCGGCCGCTTTCATAATCGCTAATAACCGACGGCGATACTTCGAGGGCGTTTGAAATATCGGTTTGCGACACTTCAAAGTTTAAGCGCCATTTTTTAAGGCATTCGCCGGGTTTTTCGGAGAGCGTAATCTCTCCGGCCATCTTTTCCGCCAGCCTCTTTTTTAAATTTTCAAAAGCCTCATTGTCTGTCATGACAAGCAAGAGAAGGGGTGAATGAAATATAAATTTAACTCAACTTTTTTAGAAAGGGTTGACAAATTAAAAATCGAATGCAACAGACAGTTTCTAAAAGAATGGAAAATAAATTTTTCTTCAAAGACCAAGAAATCCGGAACCATACAATCCGTATATAAATTTGCCGATTTTGAAAAAATGAAAAAGAAGATGAATGTCCTTTTCTTTTTGAATTTATGAAAATGATGAAAATGATGAAACAGCCGAATATTTTAAAACCGGAAAATAAAAACGAATATATTTCGGTTTTTGATTTAAAAACCTGGATGATTTGTCCGAGATTGTTTTTCTTTCAAAACTCCCATCGGGAAAAGAATAAAACAGAATGGGAAGAAAAAAACAAATATTTTTTTCAAAAAGACCCGGTCCGGTTTTTTGAAAATGAAATCCTCCGGGAAATATTATTTTGCCTGCCGGAAATGATTTTAGAAAACGCCGGCGAACAAGAAAACGGTACGTGGGTGGATTTTGCCGGATTGGAAAATAAAATCCGGCAGCTGATTGAGGATTTGAGAGAGGAAATGAAATTATTGGAAAGCGAAAATCCGGATGAAATAAAAAAAGATGAAATTAAAGCAGATGAAATTAAAAAAGAATCCGGCGCCGGAAATAATATTTTTGCCGCGATTGACGACGCTTGTGCCGAAATTGTCCGAAAAATTCCGATATTGATTCAAAATATTTCAAAAACGATTGAAACCTATGGATTTGATCTTTATGAAGCCGCCGCAAACCCGGTCAAATCCGAACACGTCTTTTATTTTCAAAAAATAAATCTGGCAGGCGCACCGCATAAAGTTGTGCTTTGGAAGGAAAAGATGGTCCCGTATCTTCTGAAAACATCCGCGCCGCCTCAAAACGGTATTTGGGAAAAAGACCGAATTGCTGCGGCGGCTTACATTTTAATTTTGGAACATGAATTCAAAAAAGAAAACGTAGCGGACAGTTTTATCATGGATTATGCCGGCGAACTTCGAATTGGACGCATCCGTCCCCAAGATAAAAAAATTGTTTTTCGAACGCTGCGGCAAATAAAAGAGGCAAAAAACGGAAAAATGCCGGGTGAAAAAAACATTTTATTTTGCCCCAATTGCCGGTTTCAAGAAAACTGCCGGCCGAAATTGGTTTCCATTTTGTCGCGATTTTGGGGAAAAGGAGAATGAAAAGTGTGAAAAGTGGCGAAAAGAGAATTTTTAAATACAGAAAATGCCGTAGTTAAGAAAATTCTATTGAAAAATGATTATTCTATTGAAAAAATTTATTAAAAAATTATTGAAAAAAAGTTATTAAAAGTTTATTGAAAAATTATTGAAAGTGATTTTGATTTATTTTTGTATTTTATATTTTGCATTTTTGAAATGACGGACAGGAAAAAACATGGAAATCGGAAAAGTGCCGCATGACGTTTTGAAAAATATCGTTTTTGACAAACTGAAATTTTTCAATCCGGACGTGACGATTCGCCCCGGAATCGGGGAAGATTGCGCCGTTTTAAATTGCGGGGAACAATTGGTGGTTCTGTCCTGCGACCCGATTACAGGTGCCTTAAATGAAGTCGGGCGCTTGGCCGTTCATGTGTCTTGCAATGATATTGCCGCAAGCGGCGTTCGGCCGCTCGGTCTTTTGGTGTCCATTCTTCTGCCGGCCGGCTCCACGGAATCGGATTTGGAAAAAATCATGACGGAAATTGCGGAAACCGCAACCGCGATTGGCGTCAGTGTGATTGGCGGCCACACGGAAGTGACCGACGCTGTCACCCGCATCGTTATTAACACGACCGCCATCGGACTCTCCAAACAAAAAACAATTTGCTCCGCTGGCGCAAAACCGGGCGACAAACTTATTGTCACCAAAACGGTCGGCCTTGAAGGAACTGCGATTATTGCCAACGAAAACGAGGCCGCCCTCAAAAAACAATTCGGAGACGGTTTTGTAAGCGATGCGAAAGCTTGCCTGAATCAAATCAGCGTCTTAGAAGAAGGAATCATTGCCGGGAAACTCGGCCCAGACATTGTGCACGCGATGCATGACATCACGGAAGGCGGAATTTTCGGCGCCGCCTGGGAACTCGCGGAAGCCTCGGGAACCGGCGTCAACATTTTTTTGGAAAAAATTCCGATCGCGCCGGTCACAAAAACCCTGTGCGACTACTACAAAATTAATCCGTGCCGCCTGATTTCAAGTGGCAGCATGATGATGGCGACAACGAACCCCGAATTGCTCATTCAAAAATTGAGCGAAAAAGGAATTCCCGCCGCCGTTGTCGGGGAAATGACAAGCAATCCCCAAGAGCGGTTTATTTTTAAAACCGGATGCAAACATGATTCGGAAAAAAGCATATTGAAGCAGCCGCAACCGGATGAATTGTACAAATTGCCTTGAGTTGTTTTTGGATTTTTAATTTTTCTGTTTTGGTGAATGCCTGCGCGCGTGTTATGGCACCCATTTTGAATAAACATTTTAAACAGAATCGAATGGCTGGTTTTTGCATAAATATTTTAAACAAACTCATGTGGCTGATTTTTGCATATATATTTAAAACAAATCCGGATGGAAATTTTTTTATTCAAAACATAAAAACCAAAACCCCGATTTTTATCGACTTTTTCTAAAACCCCGCCGACCGATTTTATTTTCAGAAGAAAAAGAAAAAATGTCGGCTTTTTTTTACTTGATTTTTTTAAAAAGATGGGGTTTGGTTTTTTAATTGAATTTGGGGAATCCGACAAAATCAGACGCGCTCTCGCGTCTGTATTTTGAAAACTTTTTTGTTTCAACCGAATCTGTAGTGCTTTACGTAATTTTTTGTTAAAAAATTCAAGTGAAAAACAGAAATTGATTCAGTTAATGCGATAAAATTTAATAATAAAAATCAAGAGCAAAAAGAAGAGGGAAAAAGTAATCAGAGAATAAAATCCTTTGGTTTCCGGATTTTGCTCCTCTTTGGCCGAAAACCATCCGGTTAAACCGCTTAAAAGAAGGACAATCCAAAGCGCCATTTCCGATGTGAACAAATTGTAAAAAGGAATAACCGGAAGCAGAAGACCAAATAATAAAGAAAGGGGTTGATTTTTAGAGAAAAAACCAAAAAGAAGTGCTCCAAATGATAGGATGGACAAAATCAGCAAAATAACAATCAAGAATTCCAAACTGCTTGAAAAATTATTTTGATAAACTCCCAAGTAATAAAATCTTGATAGAAGAATGTAAAAAATAAAAAAACCAACAAAAAAAATGATATTGGTTTTTTGAGTTGGTTTAAAAATCATGCGAATCTTCCTTTAAAACCAATAAAATACAAAAACGAATGTCAAAATACAAGAAAGGATGGAAAATACATAATTCATATCATTTATTTTTTTATTTGAACTGTTCGCTGCTGCAAAAAAGCCGGCCAATCCGGCAAAAAATGCAATTCTGAAAAATGGAAAATACGGCACTAAAGCGTCTTCGGCTGGAAAATCGAATCCGGATTCAATTACTGAAATGAATAAAGGCAAAACAAATCCGATGACTGGAATTAAAAAACCCAATGCTGCGGATAAAAGGCGTGATTTTGTAATAAAGCCATAAAAAACACCGCTCAGTAAGATGTAAGATAAAAAGACAATATCCCAAAAAAGAAGCAAAAATCCTGAAAAATCGACATATGATGCAATGAATGAATTGGGAAGATGAATCAGCCCCATGAATACAAATATGATTATAAAAAAGAGAAATAAATCTGTTTTCGTGGATTGTGGATTCATATTAAAACCTTAAAAAAATAAAGGAATCCGTTTTTCCGGATTCACTGAGTACGATAAATGAACGTTGCATAGTTGTTATTATAAATTCCATCATAGTAACCAGAATTGTTCATCGGTGTTTGACTTATACTCCACGACCCGAGCAACCATGATGGACCAGGTCTGAAGTAATTTGCAACCATTTGTTCAACCGGTTCAAATTCCGTAACAACGTGTGGAGAAGCACTGTCTCTGTGTGCACCACCAACAACAACACCATTTGAACTACTTGTCATTTGATACAAACGAACGTGATAGCCGCCATTATATCTAACAGGATCACTGGCAACACTTTTACTTCCAAGCTAAATACCATTTCTATCAAGAATCTCATATCTGTATTCTACTGTTACAACTCCCGTCCAATTGCCTGCGCCTGCTAAAATGTTATTTTTTACAAGACTTGAAGATGTATTGTCCCATATCATGTTTATTGGATCTTTTCTTACGCACACACCACTTATAATGTACCACATGTGCTGAGGATAAGTGTAATACTTCCACCACTTATATGGGTCGCTTGGGGATGCCATAACAACCATTTCTTTGTTTACATTTGTTAATGATACGTCTTCTTCAAGAGAAAGGAGTTGGTCCTCAAAATAAACTTGTTTTTCATTTGATTCTATTGGATAACAATTCACCTCAGAAATCACATCTGATTCAAACATTTCCTTGAATCTGGAATCATTGCTTTGATAAATGGTTTCAACTTGCAATTCCTTTGTTTTTGAATCCAACGTTTTTGTTGTATAAATTGTTGTCACCGTCACATTAAAAGTATGGTCTGCAATCCACTTGTCGGATTCTGCCATCAAAACTTTTTTTTGGGCATCGGTCAATTTTTCGAAATCATAATCCGGCGAATCAAAATCAATTCCCGCCAGAATATCTTTCCCGTCAGACAGTTTTCGTTCACTCCCATCTTTCCGCAAAAGCCGGACCAGAAAGTGCTAACAAAATAACAAAAGTACAAAATAGATTTAAAAATTTATTTTTCATATTTTCACCTTTTGAATATTTAGAATAAAGCCTCAACTATATTAAAAAGAATTATTTTTTTCAAAATAATTCACATATGACAAATATTTTTAAATACATTTAATATTAATGGATTTATAATATATAGATTTTATAAAATATTCAAAAATGTGAAAATGCTCAAAATAAAAATATTGGCCAAAAAAAAGGCAAATCCGCATTTTTGCGAATTTGCCCCGGCTTGTACAATATGTGAGGTATGTACGAGTTTATTTTTAAAAATTACTTGTATTTGGCGGTCTTGGTGAACTCCACCAAGGCTTTTAAGTTCTCGGTCGGGGTGTTGGTCACAATACCGCAACCAACGGTCACGATAGTGGCGCCTTCCGCAAAGACTTCCTGGCAGCGTTTGGTCACTTCGGCCGGTGTGCCTTTCCAGAGGAGTTGGACAGGGTCGAGGTTTCCGACGATTTTTGCCTGTTTGGAGGCAGCAGATGCGAGTTTGATGTTGACTTTTTGGTCAACGCTGATACCGTCAACACCGGCTTTGTCCATGAGGGCAATTCCTTTGGTGGTGTCGCCGCAGATGTGGAGAATGGTGGAAACATTGAGGGCGCGCATGGCGTCTGCGATCTTTTTGTGGTACGGAACCGCAAATTTCTCGTAGAATTGGTCGCCGAGAAGTTCGTAGCTGGCCGTCGGGTCGATAATGACAATTGTGTCAGCGCCGGCTTTCACCATTTCTGTCGCGTATTTGATACAGAAGTCGGTGGTCAGGTCGATTAAGGGTTGAACAACCGGGTCGTCCATCATGATTCCCATAAACCAGTTGTCACCATTAAGGTGCTGGGCGAGGGAGAACGGTCCAATCATGGAACCGATAATCGGAAGTTCTTTTCCGTATTTGTCGGCCAAGATTTTGGTGGATTTGATAATTCTGTCCACACGTGCGGTTCCCCCGAATTTGAAGTTTTTCCATTTGTCAACATCTTCCGGTGTCTTGACGCTGTGGCCGATGACGGAGGGTTGTTGGTCAAGGGTTCCTGCTTTTAATTTGCATCCGAAAAATTCGGCTTCGGCGGTAATGTCGAACGGAACACGGACGGCTTCAAAACCGACGACGGTGTGGGCGGCTTCTGCCAATTTGGCGAGCATTTCAGAGTCTTCGTGAGCTTGCGGCCAGAAGATTTTGACGGCTTCCATTTGTTCGACCGTCGCAGTTTGTGTAAAACAAACGGCCGGCATTCTGTCAACTTCCATTCCTCTTAAAACGCGGTATAATCTCTCTTTTGGTGTGTATGTTGTCATTTTGAGTTCCCCCAAAGGTATAATGATATAAAAATAAAAGAACCGTCAGGTTCCTATTTTAAAATTATACCATGCAAATACGGTTTTTAATACGATTCTTAATACGGTTTTAAAGTTTATCTGATTTTTTTGTAACGTTTTTTGAAAAAAAACAATATGATTTTTTCAAAAGTACCAACATTTCCAAAAAAATGATTTTAAAAAATCCGGCTTATTGCAAAAAAGATTGCAACCGGCGTAAAACGCCATTTTACCGAACAAACCTGACAAACATAAAGCCTTGAAGATTTTTAAATTTTATCCTGAATTTTCATGATAGAGAATATTTGGAATTATATAGAAAAGATGAAATTGTCAAAACTTTATAAAAATACAACAGGTTTGAATTATATTTTTAAAAATAACACCTAAAAAGAAAAACATTTGAATAAAAACAGCCTATTGTAAACGGCATATTGTATTTTTCAACAGAAGGTGGATAAAATCATAACCATCTGAAACGATTTACATCAATGAGAGGGAAAAAATGTACGTCATCGCACTTGACCTTGGGACAAGCGGTTTTCGCGCCCAGCTTTTGAATCCGAAAACGAACGAAACCATTAAAACCGTGATTACAATGGGTCACCCGCTTCCGGGCGGAAATGTCATCGACCATTTGGAATTTGCCATCGTGACCGGCGAAGATGTCGCCAATGAGGTGATGATTCAAACCGTTAAAAAGATGCTGGACGCCTTTGCGGTAGACCCCAAAAGCATTGACTACATTTCCATTTGCGGAAACCCGATTCAATTATCTCTTTTCCAAAACATCGAAATCCGGGACTTGGCTTACGCCGGAAAAACCAAACAAATGGCTTTGGGCGTTGAAGATGTCCAGCGGGATGCCCGGATTTTTCCGGCCAGCGATCTTTTTGATGGAATTTGCGATATGGGCGACTGTAAAATCATTGTTCCGCCGGCAATCCAACACGAAATCGGTGCCGACGCTTTGGCCATGATGACCGAGACGGATTTTTACACGCAAACCCAACCCTGTATGGTTACCGACTACGGAACCAATGCCGAAATGGCAATTAAAGTCGGAGACAAGATTATTACCGCCAGTGCCGCTGCCGGTCCCGCCATTGAAGGACAAGGCATTCCCTGTGGAATGCTGGCCAGCCCCGGCGCAATCAGCGATGTGAATTTGGAGGGGGATTACTGGCGTTTGACAATTCTGGATGAGAAAATGCAATCTTCTGTTGGCGATTTAATTAACCCGGTCACCGGCGAAGTAATAGAGAAAGGAGCAATTCCGCCGGTCGGAATTACCGGAACCGGCGTCATTTCCTGTATGTCGGTGGCGCTCAAAAGCAAACTGATGAACAAAATCCCGAAGCTGCCGAATGGAAAAATCATTCTTGGAAAAGACATTGAAATTACGGAAAAAGATGTGGTGGAAATCGGAAAAGCAATCGGTGCGATTCGGGCGGCACAGCTGACTTTAATGGAAGCGGCCGGCTTAGATTACGACCGGTTGGAATACGCCTACATTTCCGGTGCGACCGGCACGTATGTGGACGGCAAAAAAGCGGCCTACTTGGGATCGGTCCCAAGCTACGCGAAAAATATTATCCAATTCGGAAACACCTCCATCGGCCTGGCCCGAAAACTGGCAATTCATCCGGAACAACTGGACAGCATCAATCAAATGGCGAAGAAAATCAAAGCGGACCACTTGATGATGGCGACCTCTCAGACTTTTAAAGACATTTACGTCTGCGAACTTTCGTACTGGGAACAGGGCATGTCAATGGAAATGTTTGATGAGATGTTGCAAATGTTTGGTATTCGGCCGTTCCCGCATGGCGAAACAAATCCAAATGTGGAAAGACGTGTGGTCCGAGACATTGACGATGTCGGAAAGCAAGGCATTCAGATGGTGGAACACATCGGTGTTTTCTTAACGGCGCCGGCGTACGGATGTATTTTCTGTCACAAATGCGAAAAAATCTGTCCGGAAAATGCGATCCGCGTGGAAAAGCGGGAGCCTGACAACTATATCATTATCGATAGCCAGAAGTGTTTGGGATCCAGCTGCAAACGCTGTATTGCCGGATGCCCGAAAAGCGCGGTCAACCACTCGATTTTGAAAGTGGAAAGAAAAGCGTAAGACAAAAAAATAATAGAGGTGTGAAAGGATTGATTCCTTTCACGGTTTTATATTTTCCAGAGTGGTTCTGATTCCCACCCTTGGGGAAAACCCATGAGGTTTAATTTGGTGGAAGGATATTTTTCAAATAATTTGAATAATTGAAGTTTGAAATTGTTTTGAGGCTCTATTTTGTTAAGTAAGTATAACATGCAACAAATATATGCATAAATTTTATCGGTTCGAATATTTGAAATTTGAATAAACGGCTCAGAACAAGAATTTAGCAACTCAATATTTTTTGGAATCGTCCGGTTCCACAATCGACCGTGATGAGCACAGATATTCCGAATTAAACTCATGCAATGCATCCAATTTTCCAAAACGAGAGGAGATTTTATTCCAAAATGGACCGCAACATCTTTTTTGCATTTATCATTTCTGTAAAGATTCTGATACAACATGGAAAGCTGTCTGAAACTCATTACCTCAAAAGAAATCCAACATGCGGGAACCATCCAACAAGATGAAACAGAAATCTGCTTTTTATAAGGAACCATAAAATCTTCTGTACTGGATTCGATATTATCATATAATTTTTCCAAAAAATTGAAATGAAGCGAATGATTTCTAAAATATATTTCATCCAAATACCAATGTCCTCCATATGACATGGAATATTGAGAAATAATTTGAGTTCGGAAGGCAATTTCAATTTCTTCCGTCGCATTAAATATTAATGACCTTAAATCCCTATCAAAATGATATAATTCTAAAATATCCTCAAAGAAGATGTTTTTCAAAAAATGTTTATCGGGTGCATGAAAAATATGCATATAACTTTTTAACCGATAAAAATTGTTATTAAAAAGAAAATGAGCTGCCGAAATTTCATCATTAAACACCAAACCTCTCCCTTTTAAAAGAGTGATTTGGTCCGTTACAGAAAGAGGCAAATTATTATTTGGCATATCTATCAGAAAAAATGAAGAGCCTACCCGAGTGTGCATCAATTTGTCAGACATTTATATGAATAACATAATTGTTAGGCATGGTAGGCATTATTAAATGTAGAAATTACTTTAAATTATTTAAAGTTTTTGAAATGACAGATTGTTTGAAATGTTAGAGTTATTTATAATCCGCTTTTACAACCCCGAGAATCCTTTCCGCCGTTTTTTTGCCGATTCCTTTGACCCGGCAGAGTTCTTCTTCCGTGGCGCCAAATACGTTTTCTAAGGATCCGAATTCACTCAGCAAAAGCCGGGCGGCATGCGGGCCGACGCCCGGAATGGACGACAAAATATATTCCTGTTGCTGCGCCGTTGTTTTGGCGACTTTTTTGCCGTGCGGATTCACATATTTTTTTTCATGAATTTGTTCTTTTTTGGCCATCATTTTCAAAAGTAGCGCAGTTTCCTCTTCATTTTGTGTGTAAAAAATTGACACGTTTAAATCCATTTCAATCGACAAAAGCGCACCTCGAATGGAATTCGGATTTATCATATGACCGGCCGTCATGGAGTCCCCTCCTTCCACAATCAATGCCGGCTTTTTGTAAGTTCTGGACAAATCGACCAGTTGCGAAAATAAATTGCGTTTGCCGTCGAGAAGCGATGCGGCAAAATCGGCGGAACTTTTGCGCTCCACCGCCATGTCGTCGCTGAGAACATAATCTCCGACTTCCAGCTGCGCCATTTTCAATTCAATGCCTTGCGCTTCTAAATATTTGGGGACGCCGCCTTTCATTTCGCGGTGGTCGACCAGAATTTTTAAAATCGGATCTGTGCTTTCAGATTCCGGTTTAAAAAACCCGGAGTCCTCCGCCTGATTTTTTGCCGGCGCCGTATTGTTTTTTGCATCCCGTGTTTCGCGAATTTCTTGAAGAAGTTGTTCATTGAATTCATCACCCGGCTCTTTTTCTTTTGAATTCCCGTTCGCCGAATTCTCTTCCTTCGAATTTCCTTTTTCCGAACTTCCGTTCTCCAAATCCTTATTCTCTGAATCCCATTCTTTCGAATTCTCCTTTTGTTGATATCGGTTTTTGAATTCCTTTTCAAAATCGGAAAATGTTTTTTGCGACAGTTCATCTTCCTCCGGATTGTTTTCGTCAAAGGATTCTTTTTCAGACCCGTAAGAATTTTGAAGATTTTTCATCACGGAAAGCATTTTTTTCTCTTTGTTTTGGCTGCTCCACCGATAAGCTTCGTCGCGTGTGCCCTTGGTCACCAAAACAATCACGCGGCCGGATTGAAACCGTCCGGTCCTTCCTTTTCTTTGAATGCTTCGGATTTCCGAAGGAATCGGCTCATAAAAAACAACCAAATCGGTTGCCGGAATATCGAGTCCTTCTTCGGCGACCGACGTCGCAATCAAAACATTAAAGTCACCGTTTCGGAACTGGTTGAGGATTTCCGTCTGTTGTTTTTGAGTCAGTCCCTTGTCACCGGTTCGTGAACCTTGCCCGACAAAACGAACGGGAAAAACACCGGGAAGTTCAGATAGCGCTTCAAGAACCGTATTTGCCGTGTCCCGAAAATTTGTAAAAACAATGATTTTGGAGTCCGGAAATTCTGTTAATTGGTCTTGAACAATTTTTCGGACGGTATAAAATTTAGGATGCTCAGCCTCGCTGTTTTGTGCCAATGAAAGCGCCTGCCGGAAATAAAGGTCGTTGACCAAACGCTTTCCAGCTTTGCTTGACCCGGATGCCGACGCGTCGATTTCCAATTTTTTCAAATAGGCCAGAAGCGGTTTTGTTCCTTGGGTTTCGATGAGCCCGACGGCGTGTTCGATTTTCATAATTTCCGCTAAAACGGAAATAGCGGAATAAACATTGGAATCCGCGCCGCCGGATTTCATTTCGCCGGACAGGGTTTTTTGAAGAGTGAGCAACTCTTTTTTGGAAACATATTTGGCAGAAAGCGGAAAACCGAATTCGGAAAGCTTTTGCAGGCGATCGTCCAGCACTTTTTTAAGTGCGACTTCAATTTCCTCCATATCTTTTGGGAGGGACAACATCAGCCACTCGACTTCTTTTTTGTGAACATAGGGGCGAATGTCAGCATCGTTTTCGGTTTTGACAATGACATTTTCAATTCCCAGCGCTTGACAGACATCGGAGATTTTTTCATCTTCGCTTCCCGGGCTTGCCGTAATTCCCAAAATGAGCGGAGTTTTCGCATCCTGCTGATACTTTTCCGCGATATAGGTGTATGCGTAATCGCCGACCGTTCGGTGCGCTTCATCAAAAACAACGCAGGAGACATCATCCAGCTGAATTCGATGGCCTAACAAATCATTTTCAATGACCTGCGGCGTTGAAATGATGACCGTCGCGTTTTCCCAAAATTCTCCTCGTTTTTCCGGAGAAACGGAACCGGTAAACATGACAATTTGATCGCTGTCCAATTTCAAAACTCGGGAAAAAAAGGAAAAATGCTGCTCTACGAGTGGTTTTGTTGGAGAAAGCAAAAGGAGTTTCCCACCGGCCCGCTCGAGACGGGCGACCATAATCAAAAGTGCGACAACCGTTTTTCCAAGTGACGTCGGAAGCACGACTAAGGAATTTTTTTGTGTGCAGCACGACGCGATATTGAGTTGATAGAGCCGCTGCTCAACCGCATTTTCTAAAATCAGCGGGTGCTTGATAAATTCTTTTTCCGGCATCAAAACCCATTCTCCAAACTCAATTCAAAGCTCAATTCAAAGCTCAGTTCATAATTTCAAACAAATCACAAATGTTCTTTTCTGTAGAAAAACATTCCTTAAATACTTGAAGATTGCAGGGTGAAACTATTCAACAAGAAAAAATACAAAAAACAATAAAAATACACTTTTTTAAATGAAAACGATTAAAACCGGATGAATAGATTATATTTTGAAAATATTTTAAAAAAACAGCCTGCCGTTTTCGTTGAAGTTTTTTTCAAGAAATTGCTGCCATAACGAACGCACGCTGCCGGGCCGAAAAAACAAAAAAGAAAAGGAAAAAAAGAAAAGGAAAAAGAAAATCAAACTTCCGGCGGAATGGTTTCCAATTTTCCGAGAATGCTCCAAATTAAAGTTCCGGTATGCATCGGAAGATTTGGGTCGGAACTCACATCGGACAAAATGGAAAGTCCGGACGTTGCCCGCAAAAACAACTCTTGGTTGTCGTTTTGAAGAATGGAAATAATTTCCGTGACGGAGCGGCGGATATTTCTCGGAACAGACGTATCATTCGCAATCATATCCAATTCCATCACACATTGTGCAATTGTCTCATTATATTCATCAGTTGCCATTAAAATCACCCTCTTTTGAATTGAAATCTTGCCGAACCGCCCGGAAATGGCGCCGTCTACGACCGATTTTGAAAAAACCCATCCAAAACCGGATAAAACAAACAGGAAAGACAGGATGGTCAAACGAAAGCCTAAAACCGCAGGAATTTTCCACACATTTTTTTAAAGAGCCTTCATACAAAATCCTGAAAAAGCAAGATTCAAACTAAAAAATTCTAATTTTGAATTTTATTTAATTTTTTAATATGTATTAATTTACAATTATTCATTTTAATTTAAGTTCGATTTTTAATTTAAATTTTAATAATTCTTAAACGATAACCTATTTTTCTTTTGAATTTTAAATCATCGGTTGAATTGTAACCTTTAAGAGACGTATCTATCATTTAAATCTAACCTTTAAATGAACTTTTTCTGATTTTTTTAATATTTGAACAAAATAGAAATCAAATGTATAAAATTCAATCGTAGAACAATTAAGCGGGCGATAACATACGATAAAACCGTGACAAAATGTCCGATAAAATCACATAAACCATACAACACCCCATAACAAACCATAACAAATCACAAAAAACAATATTTATTAACAGGATTATCTATTTCTGTTTTATTTCAAATTGTTATTTCGAATGATGGAAAAAATCATTAACAATTTATAATTCAATTTACAATTCAATTTATAATTCAACTTACAATTCAATTTATAATTCAACTTACAATTCAATTATCCAATCAGATTCAATAAATGATTCAATTTATAATTCAGGTGACATCATGAGTTCGGATGAAGAAATTAAAAAGATTGCCCGTTTCTTAGAAACCGGCGGCACCATGCTGGCCAGCCACTGTGATATTTGCGGAGCGCCGCTTTTCCGGTTTAAAGGAGAAATCATCTGCCCGTTGTGCAGCGGCGCCGACGCGGACGGCATTCCCGAGCCGGTTTTAGAAAAAGCGGCACCGGTTTTTTGTTCGGCCCCTCTTCCGGCAAAAAAATCATCCCCTCCCGAAAAAGCGGTCCGACAAAAACAAAAGGCGGAAGAGAACTATATAACCAGACAAACTGTTTATCCGGCTGCAGAAGAACGATTAAGAGAACTGATCTTGATGAAAATCACCGGGATTGCCGAAGAAGTCCAAAACGAATCTGACCCGCGACGCATTGCGGAAAGCTTTGACTTGATCCGGCAAGGGCTGGAAATGGTGGAACAGTTGAGCCAATAAGTATTGCAAAATATTGTAAGTAAAATATTGTAAGTAAAATATTGCAAAATTGTAAAATATTGTAAGTAAAATATTGCAAAATTGCAAAATATTGTAAGTAAATATTGTAAAGATGATGATTATTTTTTAATTTTTGAACATTTTTGAGGAAATTATGAGATTTGACCCGCAGGTTGTCCGCGACGAAAAAAACGAAAATTTTGAAAAAGCGTGGAATGAGACGAAAAAATACATTCGAAAAACTCCGATTGAGGAAGAATACCCGCGCCTTTCATTTGAATTTGGAAAGCCGCATCCGGTTTATGAAACCATTCAACGCTTGCGGGAAGCCTACATGCGGATGGGATTTATTGAAATGATGAACCCGCTGATTGTGGACGAAAAGGATGTTCACAAACAGTTCGGCGAAGAAGCGCTGGCCGTTTTGGACCGATGCTTTTATTTGGCAGGCCTTCCGCGCCCCAATGTCGGAATTTCCGAGGAGCGGATCCGGATGATTCGCAGTATTTTAGCTGGAATAGATGACAGCGGCATTGAAATTATAAGAAAAGTTCTGCATGCGTATAAGAAGGGAACGATTGAGGGAGACGATTTGGTTTTTGAATTGTCGGAACAGCTTCATGTGGAAGATGTGCTCGTTGTTGAAGTGATCGACAAAGTGTTTCCGGAATTTAAAGAACTTAAGCCGGAAGGAACCTCAAAAACCCTGCGCAGCCACATGACCAGCGGCTGGTTTATCACCTTGTCCGAACTGCTGGAACGAAATGAACCGCCGTTTTGGATGTTTTCCATCGACCGGTGTTTCCGTCGCGAGCAGCAGGAAGATGCTTCCCGCTTAATGACTTATTTTTCCGCGTCTTGTGTGATCATGGATGAAAATGTGACTATCGATCATGGAAAAGCTGTTGCGGAAGGAATTTTATCGCAATTCGGTTTCCAAAAATTTATGTTCCGCCCGGACACAAAACGGAGCAAATACTATGCACCCGATACGCAAATTGAAGTGTACGCCTATCATCCAAAATTGGACGGCTCGAGCACAAAATACAAAGACGGCTGGATTGAGGTCGCCACCTTTGGGATTTATTCGCCCTGTGCGCTTTCGGAATACAATATTCCGGTCCCGGTCATGAATTTCGGTCTTGGTGTCGAGCGCCTGGCTATGATTTTGTATGACGCCAAAGACATGCGATCGATGACTTACCCTCAATTTTCGCAGTATGGCGACTGGGAAATGCCGGACGCGGATTTGGCGCGCCAAGTGAAATTGATTAAAACCCCCTGTACCGACGCCGGTCGGGAAATCGCGGACGCGATTGTGGCCGGATGCAAAAAATACGGCAAAACGCCCGGTCCCTGCGAATCGGAGGTTTGGTTCGGAAAATTAAACGGCAAAACCGTAACGGTTAAAATTATTGAACCGGAATCCGATACGAATTTGTGTGGCCCGGCGGCGTTAAATGAAATTGTTGCATTTAACGGGGATGTTTTGGGCGTTCCCGATGACAAGAAATGGCAAAAGGCTTTAGAGAATCATTCCGCACGAACCGGAATTACATTTATCGGAGCGGTTGCGGCAGAAGCGGCGGCGGATGCTGAAGAGGCGGTTTTAGCCGGTCAAACGGAACATGAAACGCGTGTCCGTATGGTGAAAATGTTGTCAGAAGTTAATTTGAAATTGACCGACCTGGGGCAAAAATTCATCACCGGAAACAAGAAAAAAATTGACGTCAGAGGACCGATGTTTACAACCATTCAATTCAAAATTGAACAGGAATAACAAAGATAAAAAGTAAACAATAAAAACAGAAAAACGAAAATAATAAAACGAAAATAATAAAACGAAAATAATATGAAAACCGGTAAAAATCCAAGTGAGATGAGAACAAATAATTTATATTATATTTCGGTATTATGTTTATACAATTATGATTAATAAAGCCGTGAAAACGGTAAAAAGTTCATAATTCATTTCAAGTTCACACACAATTTATCCAATACGTCACATTTTTCATTCAAATTCGATCCAAATTTCAATTCAAAGGCGAGAACATGCGTACAGAAATTACTTCACTTTTTGGTCTGGACATTTATACCATCACCGGTATTTATGTCGGAAAAGTTGTTGACTTAATCATTGATGTGGAAAGCCAATCCGTTTCCAGCTTGATTGCCAATCAAGTCAACACAGATGTCTTCGACGTTGCGGGAGACGGCGTTATTATTCCGTACCGCTGGGTTGTTACCGCGGCGGACATTGTTTTAATCCGAGATGTCATCCGCAAATTCCAAAAAAGAATGGAAGACTAAGCCATAAAAATAAAAAATAGTTGAATGTGTCACAAAAATGTGACATATTTTTATCCCTTTTTTTGAAAAATTATCTTTTAGCGGATGCTTTTATCTGAAAAAAACGTGTTCTGGTAATTTTATATTTATTTAGTTCATTGTTTCAGTTTACTTTTTTTTTCGGTTTACTTTTTTTTCAGTTTACTTTTTTTTCGGTTTACTTTTTTTTCAGTTTTTCTTCGTGACCAAAGAGACAGATTTTTGAAAAAATAGTAGCAAGCGGCATATATTCCAAATAAAATTCCGAAGCGCCCCGCCGGATTTTTATTTTTCGTTCAGGCGGATTAAATTTGTTTTATCTAAAATAATTCTATTAGACGAAATCATTTTATACTAAAAAGAAGTAGAAGAAACAGAAAAATATTTGAAAACTTGATAGGAAGTGAAAAAATCATGAATATGTTAATCGTTTATTGGAGCGCAACCGGAAATACTGAAGCGATGGCAAATCTTATTTTGGAAGGGGCCACGGCCGCCGGTGCTGCCGTCACGTTAAAAGAAGTTTCCGCCGCAAATGTTTCCGATGTTGAAAAAGCGGATGTTGTCGCTTTCGGATGCCCGGCCATGGGCGACGAAATCTTGGAAGAAGACGAATTTGAGCCGTTCATGAAATCCATCATGGGAACCATTTCCGGCAAAAATGTCGGCCTCTTCGGGTCTTACGACTGGGGAGACGGAGAATGGATGCGTCGATGGGCAAAAGATGTCAAAGCCACCGGCGCAAAACTCTTGGACGGCGGGCTGATTGTCAACTTAGGACCCACCGGGGATGCAATCAACGCCTGCAAAACATTTGGGAAAAAATTAGCCGAAATGTAAACCCCGGCTTTTCATACTTTATTTTTGTTTTTTAGTATTACTGTTTTTGTTTTTACTGTTTTTCTTTTTTGTGTTGTGCCGGCATGCGCGCGCGTTATGGCAACAGTTTTGAAGATTTCAACAAAAACCAGCACTTTGTTTTTATTTAGTTTTATTTAGTTTCGTTTTATTTTCATTTTAGTTTTGTTTTATGTTTCAGATTTTTCTAAACTAAAGCTTTATATTCTATCAATCTTATTCAGGGAGTTTACCTATTCGAAAATGTATTGTATCTACTTTTTTATGCAGTTTTGGACTGTAATTAATGAGGATACCGTATTTTCGAACGCATCGGTTGGTTTTTGCAGCCGGATTTATGTGCGTGAGTAGGATTTTTGTTCAATTTTTCAAAAAATCTTGCGGAGGAAAATAATGGGTAAGAGAACACTTGTAAAGATCTCGAGAAAGACAAATCCGAGAATGATCAATCTCATTTTGACGCTGAAAAATGCCGCCAATGAGAATGACGCACCGATCTGGTCGGCGATTGCCAAAAAACTTGAAAACCCGTCCAGAAATTATGCCGATGTCAATTTGAGTAAAATCAATCGGCATGCCAACGAAAACGAAGTCATTTTGGTTCCGGGAAAACTTCTCGGCGCCGGAGACATTGATTTCCCGGTCACCGTCGCAGCACTCAATTTCAGTGCCGGCGCAGCCGACAAAATCGCGGAAGCCGGTGGCAAATGCATGAGAATCGAAGACATCCTTGAAGAAAACCCCAAAGGGTCAGGCATTCGGATTTTCCAGTGAGGTGCAAAAATGACAATTATTGACGCAAATGGATTAATTTTGGGCCGCCTCTCAAGCGTTGTTGCAAAACGCCTCTTGGCCGGCGAAACCATTGATATCATCAATGCCGAAAAAGCAGTTATTTCAGGTTCCCGCGCAAATATTTTTGCCGATTACGAACACTCTGTCGAACGCGGAAGACCGGAATTCGGTCCGTATTTCCCCAAAAGACCCGACAGAATCATGAAAAGAACAGTTCGCGGAATGGTTCCCTACAAAAAACAACATGGGAAAAGAGCGATGGGCAACTTAAAAGTCTACGTCGGCGTGCCATCCGAATTCAAAGGAAAGCCGACCGAGACCGTTGAGTCCGCTAACATGGAACGCCTCAGCTCCAGCAAATACGTTCGGTTGGGCGATGTCAGCAAAAAACTCGGAGCGAACTTCTAAAGGGGGAAAACCAGTAAATGACAGAAAAAGTTGTAAACACATCCGGTAAACACAAAACCGCAATTGCCAGAGCGGTTGTTCAGAAAGGAACGGGAATTGTCAGAATTAACAAAATTCCGCTTCCGATTTACGGATCTTATCTTGTGAACCAAAAAATTTCCGAGCCGGTCAACCTTGCCGGTGAAAACGTGATTTCCAAATTGGACATCAGTGTCACCGTCAGCGGCGGCGGCGTTGTCGGTCAAGCCTACGCAGCCAGAACCGCAATCGCCAAGGGAATTGTTGAATTCACCAACGACGTTGCCGTCAAAGACGCATTTGCCGAATTTGACAGAAGTTTGCTTGTGAGCGACTCCAGACAAAAAGAGCCGAAATACTTCGGTGGTCCGGGCGCCCGCGCAAAATACCAGAAATCATACAGGTAAGGGAATAAATTATGATACCGGTCCGTTGTTTTTCATGCGGAAAAGTGATCTCCTCCAGTTACGAGGAATTTAAAGCACGCGCCCAAGCGGGAGAAGACAAAGGTCAGATTTTAGATGACCTTGGAATCACCCGATATTGTTGCCGCCGAATGCTTTTAAGCCACATCGAATTGGTGGATATGATTGCTCCATATCAGTAATGGAAAATGAAATCAAATTTTCAAAAGAAAATTGAAAAAAAAACACTTTGCTTGAAAAATAACTTCCTCTTAAACACAAAATGGTAAAAGCCAAAAAAAGATCGGACAATTTTATTCTTCGACCTTTTTTTGTTTTTTATTTATTTCGTTTATTTAATTTATTTTTCAAGACGCATTTAAAACAATTATTTTGGTGATGGTATGGAAATTCAAATTCAAGATTATACCCGATTTGAGAGAGCTCGAATTGTCGGAGCCCGTGCCCTTCAGATTTCAATGGGCGCACCGGTTTTGATTCAGGATTACGAAAAGTCGGGCGTAGATCCGCTTTACATCGCCCTTGAAGAATTTAAAAGAGGCGTTGTTCCGATTACGGTCAAGAGAAGTTAATTTACCCGTTATTGATTCATCCTTGATTCATTCGTTAAAATTAATTTCTTCATTTTTTTTCAATTAATTTTCATCTTTACAGAATAGAAAGAATTTAGGAAACCTAAAAAAAAATTAAGGAAACTTTATTTTAAGAAAATATTTTGGTGATTCCATGGAAGAAGAAGTTTATTCCGCAAACATTTCAGAAGATGTGTCCGCCCCCGAACAATCCTATCTCGTCTCCATTGACGAATATTTGGCCGCCGGTGTTCACATCGGAACGCAACAGAAAACAAAAGACATGATGCGGTTTGTTTACCGCGTCCGGACCGACGGTTTATATGTTTTAGACATTCAAGCCACCGACCAAAGAATTATCGCCGCCGCCACCATGTTGGCCAAATACGATATTTCCCGCGTTTTGGTTGTCTCTTCCCGGCAATATGGTCAATACCCGGCCAAGATGTTCGCAAAAGCAACCGGATGCCGCTCCGCCCTCGGACGCTTCATCCCGGGAATGCTCACCAACCCACAAATGGAAAGCTATTTTGAACCGGAAGTCGTGATTGTGACCGACCCGTCCGGCGACGCGCAAGTGATTAAAGAAGCGTTTGACATCAGCGTTCCGGTGATCGCCCTTTGCGACTCCAACAACCTGGCGAAAAACGTCGACCTGGTGATTCCGACCAACAACAAAGGAAGAAAAGCCTTGTCCTTGATTTACTGGCTCCTCGCCCGCGAAATCGCCAAAAACAAAGGCATTCCGTTCAACTACGAATTGGCGGACTTTGAAGTTCCGTTGTAAGTTTTGGGTTGAATTTTAAATATTTAGTTTAAAAATTAAAGTAAACATGAAGGTAAAAACAATAAAGTTTTTGCAAAAAACGAAAAAGGCAACCGGTTTTTTTAAGACCGGTTGCCTTTTTTTATTGAAATCCATTAATATTTTTCAAAGCTCCTGAATTTCATTGTTCACGCCAAAATGTGTTCTATTCAATGTTTTAAAATTATTTCCAAAATGGATCATATTCCCAATTTTTTACAAATCCCATGTCTCCCCTTTTATCCGCTGGTAATTTATTCAGCAATTTTTTTATCATTTACATTTTTAAATATCAATCCACGTTCTTCTAATTTTTCCACTTGATCAGGAATAGAAATTGACAACTTGTTATATTTTTTCATAAATTATGAAAGTTAAGGGAAATATAAAAAGTATTGGAAATATTTTTGAAAAAAAGTGAATTTACCACATAATAACAAAGTATTACGTGATAAATCCGTCATGACCTAACAAGCATCATTATTGAGCGGCTCATTAGATTCTATTAGTCAATAAAATGCACATTTAGTATTTATAAATTATGGACCCTCTAAAAATTTATAATTTATAATTTATTTCCTATTTGTCAAAATATAATTTTTAAAAAAAGAAACATGAAAAAATAAAAATTGGAAGGGAAAGAGAAAAAGTGTGGCTAATATAAAAAAGAGTTTTAGGGCCGCAGTCTAAGACCCCAAACTCTTTTCCTTCCTGTTTTTCGTACTTTGGCCGGCTCGTTTTTCGTTTTAATTTGCCGGTTTTTTGTATTCGTTTTTTTATTGAGACAATTTTTATGAGACAATTTTTATTGAGACGATTTTTATTGAGATGATTTTGTTTTTTTCAGACTTTCATGTTTTTCGGGTCGACCCTGGTTCTGTCGACCAATTCTTGTTTTTTGCCGGCATTCCAGCCGTTTACGGATTGGAGGTATCCGGTAATTCTGGACAAGTGATCGATGTTTCCCGAACCGCATTTCGGGCAGCATTCTTTGATGCCTGAGGAAACATAACCTTCGTCTTTACACACGGTGATGTCACGGGTAAACGCAAAGTAGCCGGTGTGAGTGTTTTTGGCAATATACATCGCCATTTCCTGCAAGCCCTTCGGGTCCGGATTTCCCTCCCCCAGCCAAATGTGGAGAATATTTCCACCGTCCACAATCGGGAAGAACGTTTGCTCGTAATTAATCCGGTCGATGATGGAAATGTCGGCAATCGGTGGCATGTGGGTCCCATTGGTGTAATACACCGGGAGGTCCTTTCCGCTCCGGTTGGCCAACTCTTTTTTCGCCAATTCCACATCACCGTTCATGTTGTTTTCCGCAAACGCCGCATATTCCGGATGGAGCAAATCGGAAACCGCAAAACGCTGTGCCGTTGTTTCGGCCGGCGTTCGGGCAAGCGCAATTTCAATTCCATTTTCCCGGGACAGCTTTTGAGCGTACATTTTCATCTCGTACATGACACGGACAGCGAATTTGTAGGAATCTTTCGATTCATAAATCGATTGACCGGTGTGATACTGAACCATTTCGTTAATACCGACGACCCCAATCGTGTAGACCAAGCTGTCAAAATCAACGGCAATTGCTCCTAATTTTCCGGTGTTTGGGTCCTTTGGTGTCATCGACGCAAACGGAATCCGGTTGCATTCCAAAAGATGGTCCATCCATTTCTTTTTGACCCGGAACACTTCCACCGATTTTGCCATCAAGTATTTGAGTTCCTCAAAAAGCTTGGCATCGTCATGGCCGGCTTTGTAGGCCGCCCGCGGACAGTTGAGGGACATGACCATCCAAGAGCCCATTGAGAAGTGTTTTCCGTCCCGGAAATAGAGTTTGTCATCAAATTCGCTGTCATCGGTCGGGTTGGCGGAAAATTGATATGCACAGCACTGGTAGCAGCTGATGCCTTCCCCAGCACCGCGATATTCCGGAATCTGGTTATCGAAATACGGCGTTCCGAATTTGGCCGCCAACTCAAATGTCAAACCGTAAAGCGCGTCGTATGACAAAACATCCGGATTCGCCTTGTTAAATTCCACATCTTCTTCCATGAAATCCGGCTCGATGGAAATTTCCGGTTTTGGAAAGCTGAACGGTTTTCCCCAGGCATCGCCTTTAAGCATAACCACCATCAACGCCCGGAAAGCCTTTCGCACTTCTTTTTCGAGTTCACCGTATTTCCAGACTTTGGTTCCGTGCATGCCGTCCCACACTTTTCCCATGGCGACGACCGGCTTGTCTTTCCAGAGTTTGGGGACGCCCGGAGACAATTGGACGGATGAGAAGACCGTCTGGCCGCCACGGGCACACATCATTTGCATCATTTCGTAAACGAACATCTGCATAAGTTGTTCGAGTTCTTTGTCGGTTTTGCCGACGAAGTAGGGGGCGAGGAAGGCCAGGAAATTGTAGAATCCTTGTCCACCGGCAAAGTTGGTTTGGGCGGAGCCCATGACTTTGACCGCATGCAAAATGGCAACTTCGGCATTCATGGCGGGTCCGGCCACGCTGGACTGAACGCCGACGCCATCCGGCATCAACCCGTAGTAGAAGAAATACCGAAGGTCCCAGTCTTGGCAGAAGGGGCGGGTTCCGAAATATTCCAAGTCATGAATATGGAAATCGCCGTTTAAGTGAAGGTCGGCCAAATTTCCCGGCATAAGCAACAGGTTTTGTTCTTTGGACATTTTGTCGGCTTTCTTTTTGTGAGAAGTTTCGGCGTTGTCCAATTGGTTGGCGTTGTCGTGGGATTCGAATCCGAGACCGGTGTCGATTTCGCAGGAGTCGTAAACAGACGCGCCGACACGGGTCATCACATTGCGCCATTCGGTGTGGCCGCGCTCAAGAAGAACACAATTGACGATTTCGCGGACAAGCGGACCGGATAAGAATTTTAAATTCATTTTCCGGATGCGGGCTTCAGCATCTTTTGAAATTTCCACGGCTTCTTCGCGGCTGATTCCGGAAACTCCATAAAAACGTTCGGCAAGGGGCGTTTCTTTCATCAATTGCTTGACAATTTCATTTCGGTCCCAATCCAGCATGAATCCGCCGGTTGTCCGGACTTTGGGCATGGTGGAAATGGTGTTCCCATCCAATGTTTGCTGGACTTGCTTTGAAATTCCTTTCTCGGCACTGTTGTTTAAGTCGATTGACATTTGAATCCTCTTTTTATTGGTGTGTGATGAATTAAGTGATAATAATAAATGATAAGTGATTACATGATTAAGGAGTGATAAGTGACAGAGATAGGTGATTAAGGGGTGATAAGTGACAGAATGATAGTGTATAGGATGAAATGTGGGATTATAGGGCTAATGAAATCAAAGGTTGGATTTGAGCTTCGTTGACGGTGCTTCCGGCAAAGATATCTTTATAGGTCAGGAATTTGGTTCCGATTTGAAGAACCGGGGCCACGTTGGTAAAAACATTGTTCATGGCGAGTTCCGTTAAAGCGTCCGGGGTTCCCATATCCATTTCATCAAAAGGAACATTTTTCTCACTCAGGTATTTCTTAAGGACTTTGCATTTCGGACAGACATCTGTCGTATAAACGATTACTTTTGCCATTCTTATTCTCCTGATTTTTGTAATGAAACCGCCCGGCTGAATTGATTTGTGAAGATCCGGTTTTTATTTTGATTAGAGGGAGACGATCTTTGGTTTTTGATTTTTCGAATTTTATTATTTGTTATCAAATTTTGCAAGGGGGATTGATCCTGAAAATTCTGAAATTTGAGGATTGCCCTTGAAAATTTTGAAATTTATCAAGTTGCCGGTTTCATCGGACAAATATTTGCTACATAAGGTAAACACAGTAATCGGTTTGTCGTTTAATAAGCTTTTTTCGAATCATCTTTGTATCCAAACTAAAAACCACGATGCGCCTCCACCCCGGGATTGAATACAAACTTTGAAGAGAGTATATATACTTCGATCCGTATACTTGAAGAGTATATTGATAAACAACTTGGTCTAAAACTCTATTGATAACTATTCCGAATAGAAATAAATTTATATTTAGACAGTTTTGTATTTAAAAAAATTTATTGTACAAAACAGGATATATTTTATTAAAATTAAATTTTAAAATTTGTTGAAAGAAAAGAAAGAAAAGGAGAATAAATCTTGAAAAAAGAGAAAGAAAAAAGAAATCCGGTTTGACCCTGTTTTCATTTGACCGGTGATGTTTTTCCGGTTTTGGACAAGACGACCACCCGGCTGGATTCCGATTCTCCGGCATACAAATATCCGGCATGCCATGCGATTTCGTTTGCAAAATTCCGGATTTCTTCCTGCTCCAACATATTGGCACGCGCAAGCCTCAGCCGTGAAAATCCGACATGCATGTAGGATTTCACTTCTACAAAATCGGGGTCGGCCCGCCGGATGAGTTGAGAAAATTGTTCGGCGTTTGCCACACTGTAATTATAATCGCGGACCACCGTAATTCGAATGGCGGTTCGAACCCCGTTTTTCTTTTTTTCTTTCAAAACATCTAAGGATTCCATCACTTTTTCCCAAAGCATCGGAGATTTCGGACGGCAGATTTGTTCATACATTTCCTCGCCGGTCGCATCCAAACTCATGTACAACTGCGTCGGAAAAATACGGCGCAGCATGTCCGGGCGGGTGCCGTTGGTGACAACAAAAGTGGTCATTTCATTTTTTTCAAATTCCCGAATCAATTCCGGCAGATGCGGATAAAATGTCGGCTCCCCCGACAAAGAAATCGCAACATTGGACGGAGTTTTGGCTTCTTCATAATTTTTAGAAAGGGCATTGGGAGACCCGCCAAATCCGGTAATTAATTTTCTTTGAGCTTGGAGGCATCCTGAGACGATTTGTTCCGGCGAGTCCCATTCATCCGGCGCAGGTACAGAAATTTCAGTCGGCCGCCAGCAAAAAACACATTCCTGGTTGCAAAGAAGAGTCGGCGTCATTTGAAGACACCGGTGAGAAATGACGCCGTAAAAAGAAGATTTATAACAAACCCCGTTTCCATTCATGGAATTTTTAAGCCAGGTACAGGTTTTAACCGCGGAATGGCGGCCGGCTTTGGCATATCCTTGCCGGCGCATGAGTTCGTCCATGGAAATGTCTTCCAAAGAATAGCCGAATTGGATTTTTTCGGGAGGATCCATTTTTTCACCAAAAAATAAAATCATGAAACGTTTTGTCAAAAAATAAAAAAGGCGGAAAAATTAAAAATTAAAAATTAAACAATCCCATAACCAATAACATCACCTAATAACATCAAACAATAAACATCACCCAATCATCAAACAATCAGATATTTATTTGCGCCGGCGCCTTTTGTTGCTTCCACCCCGATAATTCCGGCAATTTCGAGTCCTTCCCCGCCAAGGTTGGCCAATTTGGAATACAACTCTTCTTTTGAAATATATTTTTCACTTCGGGTACCGTCTTCCATTTGGATTTTGATGGAGATTTCATTCTTAATCGGACTTTTTCGGAGGCATTCGTGAACGATGGCGCCATATTGTCCGGCAATCACTTTCATGCAGTCAAACGTGTAATTGTTGGCGATCGCATCGTCTTCGTCAATAAAAATTTCTTTGAGTTCGAAGGACGCGACGTTCTTTTTGATGTAATTGGTAATTTTTTCCGGGATTTTTTGAAGCTCAGTGTCTTCAATCAGTGCCGATAAATCGGTGTCGGCCGTAATATCTTGACCATCATCGAAAATTGAGAAACTGCCATTTTTTCGGATGATTTTCACGATTTTCTTTTTGTTTTCCAAATCCAGTGAAAAGTTGTACGGGTCATCATATTGGATGTTTAAAACGGTGTAGTCCGACAAGCTGCTGATGCGTGGCTTGTTTTCTTTGACAAAAATCCCGGTTTTGGCCATGTGCGGCACGTTTAATTTTCCCATTAATTTTTGAACCGTCAACCGTTCGTCATTGAAATGAAGCAGATAATTGTATTGAAGGCCGGACACATATCCAAAAAGCATGCCGGTCAAAGCGTTTTGTTCTTGGGAAATCACATACGCGCGCTTTGCGCCGTAAACACTTGACACCAAAAACGGACTCAGAATTTTAATGATTTCAATTTCCTTGGATTTGATGAAGGCATTCGATTCTTTTTTGATTTGATTGGTTTCAAATTCCAAGGATTCGCGCGCATTTTTAATGCTTTTGTCACACACTTCAATGATTTCGGCGATGCACGGTTTTAAAATCACAAATTCTTCGCTTCCTTCTTTGAGCGGTAACGCATGAATTAAATCTTCACGGAATTTGCTGAGGACAACCCATTTTCGATTCAAGTCAGCAATGTCCTCTTTGTCTCGGTCTTTTCTTTCAATGATAGCATTTTCAAGAGGCAGAACCTTTCCCAAACATTCAATGTAATTCTTTAAATCTTGAATGAAATCTCTTTGAACCGGAAGCTCTGTTCCGTCCTGATATGTATAAATCATAAAAACACCTGAATCATTGCGATATTGATAATTGATGGATAAATGAAAGTTCATTTACAAATTTTGAGAAACCTATAATCATTTATGGGATATAACAATTCCTTCAAAGGTTTTATCTTTTATTAATTTTGTCAATCTCTTTCTTTTACTCTTTTTTACCTTTCTCTTCTTTTTCTCTTTCTTTTTCTCTTCGTTTTTTTTTACTTTTTTTGTCTTTTGTCTTTTGTTTTTACTTTTTTCCGTACGAATTCATTTTTCTATCAATTGTCATCGGCCTGTCATCAACCCTGTCATCAAATTGAGTGACATTTCTAAAAAAAACGTCCCTCGATTTTGTTAGATCAAATCATAAATGGCTGCCATAACGCGCGCGGGGCGGAAAATGCACAAAAACGCAAACAAACCAAAATTAAAAAAGCAAAAAACAGAAAAAGAAGAAAAATAAACTGATTTTTCAAAAAAAGAGTCCGAAATTGTGACAAATTCTTCAATTCAAATTAATATCGATTTCCGATTTGTTACAATTTTATGTGACGTTTTTTTGATTACATCAAGACGGCTCGGACCGGATCTAAAATTTCATTGAGGTATTTGACGGCGGCGCCTTTGAGGTCCATCGGGTGAATTTTTTCAGCGGCGAATGCTTCTTTGAGTTCGTCAAACGAATGGTAAGTGCTGTTTCCGCCAAACTTTTCAGGTTTTTCAATGACAATTTTTTCATAGCGCGGACAGATGTGGTACTTGAAAAGTTCCAAAATCGGATTTTGTTCCACATCTCCTTGTTTGCAGTAAGCTTTTTTCAATTTCTTTTCAATGTCTTCGGCGCTGTCATCGATGGAAATAAAATTATCATTGGAGGAAGACATTTTGTTTCCATCAAATCCTAAAAGAATCGGCGTGTGAATGCAAATGGGTGTTTTAAATCCCAAATCTTTGAGGTGCTCGCGCGCAAGCATATGAATTTTCCGCTGATCGGTTCCACCGACCGCGATATCAATATCCAAAAGCGCAATGTCAAGAGACTGCATAATCGGGTAAATCAATTGAGAAACCATCGGGTTGTCCATGGCGCGGCCGACTTCATCCATGCTGCGGGTGGCCCGGTTAAGAGTGACGGTTCGCGACATTTGGATCACGTTGAGCATGTATTCATGCCCGAGCTGGTAGTCGGAACCGTAGACGAAACGCGTATTTTCTTCTTGGAGACCCAACGCGATAAAGCAGCGTTTGTTGTAGTCGGCGATTTTTCGAACTTGTTCGAAGGTTCCTTTCTTATTCAGGTAGGCATGGACGTCTGCCAAAAGAATCGTGATCTGGCAGCCGGCTTTTTGAAGGTCCAGAAGTTTGTTGACGGTCAGGACGTGTCCCATATGGATTTTTCCGCTGGGTTCGTAACCTACATAGGCTTTCGGTGCCGGGTTTTTTTTGAAAAGTTCCATCAGTTCTTCTTCAGTGATAATTTCATCAGTATTTCGTCGGATCAGTTCCAGTTTATCAGGATTCAGCGTCATAGAGCCCCACGTCTCATTCATTTTTATTTGTACTTTTAGTTCATTTTCAATATTTCATTTCCATTTGGAATTGAGAAAGACATAACTGTCCGTTAGAATATAAACTTTGCTCAAAATTTGCCGCGGCATTTTGAATTTTTCAAGACGGGGCGGTTGAAAAATAATATAAAAAATACGAAACAACAAATGAAAAATCCAAGCAAAACCACCCGAAAATTCGGACGCGTTCCCGCGTCCGAATTTTTCGGTAAAATACGATTGTGATAAGAAATATGTGAAAACAGACGCAGCAAACAGAAAAATAGTAAACAGACGCAGCAAACAGAAAAATAATAAACGGACGCAGCAAACGGCAAAATAATAAACAGATGCAGCAAACAGCAAAATAATAAACGGACGCAGCAAACGGCAAAATAATAAACAGACGCAGCAAACAGCAAAATAATAAACAGACGCAGCAAACGGTAAAATAGTAAGCAGATGCGGCAATGTTAAAAATTAAAAAGCTGACCCCTCGTTTTGTTGAAAAAATTAAAAAATTGTTGTCTTAATGCGCACGCCGGCGCAGCACAAAAAAAGAAAAAAGAATCGAAAAAAATTCCGATTCCTTCCTATTTATTTTTAAATCAGCGTCCATTCCATGAAGAAGATGAAGAATGAAATGAGCGCGACAGCAACCGCAATCGTTACAAAGAACACGGCGATGTTGACATGCCGGTTGGTTTCGATGTAGTCCAAGATGCCTGATTTTTCCCGGGTGAATTTGCCGAGTTTTTCCAAGACGAAATCCATGAGTTCATCCAGCAAAAGTCCGCCGCCGATGTTTATGAGGGACGCGACAAAAATGGGCGGAATAATCGCGGTCAGGAAACTCAGCAGCCCACCATTCATAGCCGCGTCAACCGTGTCCCCAAGAAGCGTATCGACGACGAGAATTCCGATGAAGAACATGAGAACCATTAAAGCGGAACGGGCACTGAAAATTTCAGACCATTTCGGCGGGTTGAATTCAAACGTCAATTTTTTGTGTTTCGCCGTTTCTCGGACTTTTTGAGAGGTGACGTCAAAGAACGTGTCAAGCAAACTAAGGAAAATCATCAGAATGGCACTCATCACCGATCCGATCACGACGGAGGCGGGGATGATGTAATCGGAAATGACTTCTTCGGTGGATGTGTTGTTATTTTTCAAATGCCGGAATGTATTGCTCACACTGTTTCCGGAAGGAGAGGGGGAACTCGGTGTTCCATTGGTTTGGTTGGTTTGGTTGGATTCGTTTGTATTATTGGATTCATTGGATTCATTGGTGTCTCTCAAAATAATCGGGGAATTACCGCCAGCTGCGTATTTTGTGAGGGGATAGTAATCAATAAACTCAAGAGAGGGGTTTGCAGAATATCTGCTTTCGGAGTAGCCGGTCGGTGTTGCATCCATAAGATCGGAAATTCCAGTCCCGTGAGAATCACTCCAATAATTTCCCGCAATGTACGGACCGCCGACAATGCTGGTTCCGGAAGAAGGCATTTTGTTAAAATAAACATTCGGGAGGGAACTGGACCCGCCAATGTAATCAGAATCTGAAATAAACTTGTTATTGTAAATGTAAGACGAATTATCCGGATTCGCCAGCGGCAGAATAAGAACATAAGAGGAAGGATTTGAAATGACATTATTGTGAACACTTAATTCTGAAAAAGGATTTGTTGAAAGGTCCAAACTTCCATTTGTGATATTCAAACCGGAAAAAACTGCATTTTTCGACATTGAAGAATTGAAATGGATACTTCCGTTCGTTAATTTTGAATTTTGAATGGTTGTCGTCTCTGACTCCATTGAACCTTCAAATTCAATCAAATTTCCAGAACCGGATGTCGAAAGATTGACATTTGAAATAACAATGTCGCCAAAATTACCCGATTGAAAATAAATCCGTCCATCTTCAATGTTGTGGCCGTTTCCATTTAAGGTGACATTCGTTACGTTCATGTTCATCGTGGATATGACAAGAGCATCTTGTAGAGCCGGAGAAAACCCGCCGATTAAATTGAGAGTTAAATTCAAATCCGGCGCGGAAGACTGTGCATTTATGTTAAAACTGGTATTTCCATAATCAAACATAAAGCTCATATTTGCATCCGAAAAAATACGGTCATCATTATCATTCGGATCCAAAACAATCGTATAATTACCCGGACTTGTTTCCGTCATTGAATTAATTGCAAATGCCGTCCCCGTCAAACAAAAAAAACAAAAAATTAACAATTCCGCCGTCCATAAATATTTAAATGCCTTTTGCATATCGTTTCCCCGAAGTTTAATGTGAATTGACCGTTTTTACAAAATCATAATTTTATCTAATGTTTATTATATTTTTTATATAATAGATAAAATAAATGAAAAAGACGATAGGATAATAACCATTCAGGATTATATAGTTTTGTTCGGTTATTGCAAAAAATAAATTAAAAAACGAAAACGAACGGACTTTCAAAAAATGATTGTTTATTTTTACAATTTTATCTGCAAAAATGCGATATTTAAGAGTGACAGGAATTATGGCGGATTATTTACAATACTTTAATTATGACAACATCAACTTTGTTTATGGCTGTCTGTATATTATTTTGGGATTGATTGTATTTTTCGGAATCCGGCGCGTTCGAAAAATGCTGATTCAAAAGGTGTCGGGAACCGAAACGAAATGGGATGACATCTTGTTGGCATCGGTCGGAAAACCGGTGACGATTATCGCTTTTTTAATTCCGACTTATTACGGCATTGTTCATTATCTTTTAACGCCGGAAGGCGTTGAAAAATTCATGAAGACAGAGCTGAACGAAGTCGTCATAGTCCTTGTCAGCGCCTGGTTTTTGTCGGCTCTTGTCCAAAACATCATGGAATTCTATGGCCGAAAAATCATCCAAAGCTCCAAAAACGATATTACCTCCAGGATTTTGGGTCTTTTGGACCTTCTCGCCGAATATATCATTTGGTTCGTCGCGATTTTGGTCATTTTGGAGATTTATAAAGTCAATATTACGCCGCTTTTGGCGGGCGCGGGTGTTCTTGGAATCGCCGTCGCGCTGGCCGCTCAGGACATGCTGGGCAATTTCTTTGGTGGCGCCATGATTTATGCCGACCGCCCGTTTAAAGTCGGCGACCGTGTCAAAATCGGAGAATTCGTCGGCGATGTTCTCGACATCGGTTCCCGCAGCACCCGCATCCGGACGCTGGACTACGAACTGATGACAATTCCGAACTCCACTATTTCGACAAGCATCATCACCAATTACGCGATGCCGGACATCAAATTAAAAGTTCGCCTGCCGTTTTCCGTCGGCTACGGCTCAGATATCGACAAAGTGAAAGAAATCCTCATGGAAGTCGCAACACAAGCCGCCCGGAATTTTGATTACATTTTAGAAGTCCCAACCCCGGAAGTCTTTTTCCTGACATTTGGAGAATCCAGTTTGGATTTGATGGTCACATTTTGGACCAACCGGTTTGACCGGAAATGGGAATCCCGCGACTACATCAATTCCACGGTCTTGCGCCGTTTCCGGGAAGAAGGCATTGAAATTCCATGTCGTCAAAGAGATTTGCGGGTCCTTTTAGAGGACTCCGCTTTTTGCCAAAAAAATCCGGCCGCGCTCAAATCTCAAAAATCGGAAAATTCCGTCACAGATACCTGCGCAACGCCGGAAAATACCAAAAAAAGATATTATGCCGGCATGCAGCGAAAGCATGAAATTCAAAACCCGAACAAAGTGAGCCGGATTGTCGGACCGTACGGAAAAATCGAATATGAAGATGACATTTCATCCGGATAATTGTGTAAACGCCTGCTGTTTTTGTTGAATAAATAGAAAGAGTGAGTGCCGCAACGGGCGCTAACGAGACAGCTCGAAATCTTTGACTTTTCACTGTGTACCGCTGCCGATATCAATCATTTTCCTGATATCAGGAAAATGGTCAGCGATGCTTTGGCTGCTGTTTTCGCAAGCCGGCATTGCGCGGTCAACTAAATTTTATGTCATAGTTCGGACACAAAATAGAACCGATGGAATTAATCATCTTCTAACGTGACGGCCCGGATTTGTCGGAGCCGGTCCATCACTTCTTTTTTATTGTCCGGATTGTCCCAATAAACCGTAACCAGCGTCACTTGTTTGTCGGATAAAATTTCCGCGACAATTTGATAGTAGCCGCCCTTTTCTTCCGGGATTTTTCCGACAAATGCCGCCTTGACTTTTCCATTTTGGATCAAAAATGTTTCCGGCGGCTCAACGGCGCTTTCAAACAAATCTTCGTCAAATTTTTCTTGGGAATGACCGACGAGTGCGGTCATCCTGTAGGTAAACCAATTTTCGGAGGCGTCGTCGTAGTAAATGTGATCTTGCTCGCCTCGTTCTTGGGTGAACAAATAGTGTCCGGGAAATGACAAAAGAAGGTATCCCAGCCGCCAGTGGATCATTTCCCGCCGGAATCCGATTTGAAATTCGGACGTGTAATTCACCGGCGAAAATGTCAATCGTTTCTTTTTATCCATCAGCGCGCAAAGTTCTTTGTACTCCGAAATGGGAATGGGAATGGTTTTGTCGAGTGCTACGGCTTTGTCCAAAAGCGACAGAATTTCTTCGTTGATTTTTTTGTCGTTGTCACTTCTGTCTTTGGGCATAAAGCGGCAGTCTTCCCAAAGATGAGAAACCGCTAAATTCCGATAGAAGAAAGCATCTTTTTTGGGGTTGTTCCAAATGAAAAAATTGTTTGCGAATTCTTCAATGTTTTCGGCCCCCTTTAACATATTTTGAAGGGAAAAGCGTCCCATTGTTGTGACGACGGTTTTGGGAATGTCGGCCGGTTCATAGTTTTTCAGTCCCCAGCCCACAAAAACATTTCCGACAGTATCGCCGCCGGCATCGCTGACCGTATCGCCGCCTTGGAATTGTTCAAAAATTCCTTGCACCAAATTGTCCAGCCACGGATAGAAACATTCCTGCCGCATCCGCTCAAAATCCCGGCGGGAATAATAATCAGCTTCATCTTCAATGGTGATATCCAACTCTGTTTTTTTCAAGAAATCGTCCATCCACTCAATGGCCGCCGCATGAAAGCCGGCGCCGGCAATATTTGTTTGACAATCTCCAATGAGGCAGCCGTCCTCATACCAAAAAAAGATATTGGCCGTTTTAAAGAAATGGACGCTGGCAAAAATTTCGGCGTTTTTGGGATTCTCCCCGGGATTTTCCGTGGAGAGGATGTTTTTCCAATCGGTTTCATCATAAAAATCAACCCCGTGTTTTTTCGCGATTTTTTTCAGAAGGGAAAAATTGTTGAAAACAGATTCCGGGGAACAAGGATTGGATTGGAAATGAAAGCCGATTGTCATAAAAAAGACCTGCGAATTTATTTTTTGCAATATAATTATTATTAAAAAAAATTATATAAATTCTGTTTAATTAAATCAATAAAGTTTATAATTGTTCATGATTGATAAATATAGTGTTCGTAGTTGCTACATTTAAATCATTTGACCCTAAAAAAACATAATCAGATGAACATAATAAAATCAAAAAATTAAAAAAATTAAAAAATCAAAATCGGGGGAATAAGAAATGAATAAGAATAGAGATAAAAATAAAGAAATAAATAAATCAGCAAACCCGCTTTTTATAATTCTCATCGCCTTGGCGATTTTTTTCGTATTTGTCCCAAGCGTGGCATTGGCCGTTTCGGCAGAAGTGACAACCACAGCGCAAGCAAATTCAAATTTAACAAATTGGGCGTCACCGGGTCCGCATGAATTAATCCTTGATGCAAATAATTGGACGGATGATGAAAGCAATCGGATTATCCTTATTCCGGATGAAATAAAAAATTTAAAAATAAGAAGTAACAACGAATCAAAATCTCTGAACCTAAGCATTAAAACAAAATCGGGAAACAATATTGATTTGACAATCCAAGATTTAAACATCGCTCCTCCCACCGGAGAACATGGAATTGACATTGACAGCACAGACGGTTCAACTCTTTTCGTGGAAGGAACAAATAACATTATCGCAAATACCATAGATCCTTACAGTTTAACCGGAATCCATGTCGGCACAGATAAATTTTTGACAATCACCTCCACCGACTCCTTAAATTCTCTTACCGTTTCCGGAGGACAAGGCAGTGCCGGAATCGGCGGACAAGTTGGAACTCTAAGTTTAGACGGAGAAACGGCCGGCACCATTCATATCAATGGCATCGTAAATATTACAGCAGCGGGGGGAGATTTCTATGGCGGCAGCGGCATTGGTGGAGGCGGGGGGCAAGCCGGCTACAGCTATGACGGTGGCAGCGTCTCAAAAATAGTAATATCCGATTCCGCGAAAATTAAAGCGACCGGTGGCGCCGGCGGTGGCGCCGGCTGTGGCGCCGGTATCGGTGGCGGCGGCGGCATGAACGGCGGCAGCCTCACAGAAATTATAATATCCGGCTCAGCACAGATTGATACAACAGGTGGCGGCGGTGGCGGCAGTAGCGGCGGCGGCGGCGGCATCGGCGGCGGTGGCGGTAGCGGCATCGGCGGCGGTGGCGGTAGTATTATCTCAATGACAGTATCGAATTCTGCACAGATTACAGCAACGGGCGGTATCGGCGGCGGCGACGGCGGTATCGGCGGCGGTGGCGGCGGTATCGGCGGCGGCGGCGGCGGTATCGGCGGCGGCGGCGGCGGCAGCGGCGGCACCGCAAGTATAACCATCCAAGGCGGAACCATAAAAGTCACCTCATCCGGAGATTACGCAATTGGCGGTGGAAAAGGTGGCGGCGGGTTAAGACCCGGAAACGACGGAACTTCGAATATTGTCATTGATGGCGGAAGCATTTATGCGACAAGCGAAAATTTGTTTAAAGACGGTACCGTTTTGAAAAACAGTGACGATAAAATTGTATCATATGACCCGATAACAATTGTAGGTTCCAATAATAAAATGATTTATTTGGTCAACAACCAATTGACAACACCGGTTCTCTTTGGTTCTCGAACAGATTCAAGCGGTATCTTGCACCTGTATTCCAACACAACACATTCCAATACAATTGATGTTCTTCAAAATCCAACAGACACAGTTGCTTTTGTTGGCAAGACAGCAACTTTTTCCGTGACGGAAACGCTGCCGGATGGTTTCTCTTTCCAATGGCAGAAAAACAATTCAGGAACTTTTGAAGACATTTCCGGCAAAGTCGAAGCAACCCTTTCAATGACAACGACAAGCGGCGATGCCGGAGAATATAGAGTTGTTGTCAAAAATTCGGATGAAGGAATCGTCGCGTCTTCGGAATCTGCTTCGCTGACCGTTGTTTCAAATCCAACAGACACGATTGCTTTTATTGGAGAACAAGCCACTTTTTCTGTGACAGGAACGCTGCCGACCGTTTTCTCTTTCCAATGGCAGAAAAACAATTCGGGAATTTTTGAAGACATTTCCGGCAAAGACGAAGCAACCCTTTCAATGACAACGACAAGCGGCGATGCCGGAGAATATAGAGTTGTTGTAAATTCGGATGAAGGAATCGTCACGTCTTCGGAATCTGCTTCGCTGATGGTTTTTGAAAATCCGATGGATGTCACGGTTAAAGAACAAGAGACGGCAACCTTTGAAACAACGGATGTCATCGGATTTGATTACCAATGGTTCTATGACGATGGCAGTGGAGTCTTCCAAGAATGGACACCGGATGGAACAGATGCTGGTTTGAGCTTCACGTCAACGCTGGATATGGATGGTTATTTGTTTAAAGTTCAGGTAACCGGTACCGGAATTGAGGATTTTATTGAATCCGATGCCGCAGCTTTGACGGTTAACAAAATCGGTTCAAGCGGCGGGTTTGGCGGTGAAAACGTGAGAATCACCGGAGGCCGAAATGTTTCAAGCGAACCGCCGCAAATCGGAAGTTCAAACGACAGCCAAAATAATCAAAACAATCAAAACAATAACCAAAGCGACAGCCAAACTCCAAACAATAATGTTTCCGGCAACGGAAACGGTTCCGGCAACGGAAACGGTTCCGGCAACGGAAACGGTTCCGGCTTATCCGGCGGAAACACTTGGATTTGGATTGTCGCGGGTGTTTTGGCGGTTCTTCTTGTCGGCGGAATTGCTTATTGGTATTTCGTCTTGAAGAAGAAATGAATATTTGAAAAAAAGAGTTAAAATATGTAAAAAACAAAACCAAAACAAAAAAACGATAATCAAAAAAATGAATCCGGGGATTCATTTTTAAAAACGGAAAAAAATGAAAAAGCCGGCAGGAATGCCGGCTTTTTTTATTGACTTTTTGCAGACAAGTATTTTACAAACGATGTATATGCAATTATATACCGAAATGAAAAAACAAATCAAAACAAATCAAAGCAAATAAAACAAAATCAAAAAATGATCGTCTAAATATAGAAGTTTTGGGATTTCATTTTTAAAAAAGGAAAAATCGACTTTTTATTGATTTATGTTATTAAACATACCTATTAAATTATAGATGAATTTATAGATAAAACTATAGATGAATTTATAGATAAAATTATAGATGAATTTATATGTATTGGAATAATAAGACATTAAAAAGAAGGTGAAAATATGAACATAGAAATTTTTCCAAAAAATTTATCTCAAGCATTTGTTCCGATTTCAGAATTTAACAAAGGCGGTGCAAATAAAATTTTTGAAAATGTAAATGATGTCGGTATGAAATTTGTTTTTAAAAATAATCAGCCAATAGGTGTCATTCTATCCATTGAACAATTTGAAGAAATGAGAGAAATCATTGAAAACCAAGCTCTTTTGATCGAAGCAGAAAGAAGAATACAAAATTCGAAAGGCAAAAAGACAATTACCCACGAAGAAATGCTTTTGGAACTTGGAATTAGTAAAGCAGATCTGGAAGATATGGATGATGTGGAGATTGAAGAATGACTTGGAAAGTTGAATATTTCAAAGAAGCACAAGACGATCTCAAAAAAATGGATAAATCCGTAAAAATCCGAGCCTTAAAAGTCATCGAAAAAGTATCTGAAAATCCGTTGCCACGAGTTGAAGGCGGATATGGAAAGCCTCTTGAAAATTATCAATACACAAAACTTTCCGGTTATTTCAAAATAAGGTCGGGAAAATTCAGAATTGTTTACGGTCTCGTTCGAAAAGAAGAAACAATGAAAATTGTTGTGGTTGCTGTGCGAGACGATGGAACTGTATATGATATCGCAAATAAAAGAATCAATCGTGAATGAATTCATTCACGATTTTGAAAAATACTTTTTTAAACCGCAACGATTTTCGCGCTCAAAATGCCGTCGACCGTCATCAATTTTTTAAGGACGGCTTCCGAAACGTCGCTGTCCACACTAATCACCATAATCGTCGGCTCGCCGATTTTCACATGACCGACTTGCATGCCGGAAATGTTGATGTTGTTTTGCCCAAGAATCTGACAGCACGGGCCAATCACATTCGGCTTGTTGATGTGGTCGGCAAAAATCATGTAGGCGGACGGGAAAACATCAATCCGGTTCTTGTCAATCTGAATGATCTTAATGTCATTGCCCACAACCGTTCCCGAAACACTGGTCGTCTTGTTGCCCCCAAAAACCGTGAGGGTGAAAACGGAAGAATATTCATCCGTCGTATCCGACTTTTTCTCGCTCACTTCAATGCCGCGCGACTTTGCAAGACCCGGCGCGTTCACATAATTCACGCCCGCGCCGACCGCCGTCTGAAGCAAACCCTTCAAAGCGGCAAGCGTCACCGTTCTTGTATCCTTGCCGGCGATTTCGCCCCGGTAGGACAAATCAATTTTGTCATAGCTTGAGCCAATCAACGTTCCCGCGATTTTGCCGGCCGTCTCCGCCAATTTAATGTACGGCGCAATGACCGCCATCACATCCGCCCGAACCGCCGGAATGTTGACCGCACTTTTTGCCCCTTCTCCGCGCAACACATTGAGAATTTCATGCGCGATGTCAATCGCCACATTGATTTGCGCTTCCACCGTCGACGCCCCCAAGTGCGGCGTCACGATGATTTTGTCAGATTTTAAAAGCCGGGATCCGGTTGGCGGCTCCTTGATAAAAACATCAATGGCGGCGCCCGCGATTTTGCCGGACTCGACCGCGTCCGCCAAATCCTCTTCATTGATAATGCCGCCCCGGGCACAATTAATGATACGCGCGTTTTTCTTCATCACATCAAACATATTTCTGTTGATGAGGTTCATGGTTTCCTTTGTGAGCGGCGTGTGCACGGTAATAAAGTCCGCGCGCCGGCAGATGTCTTCCACCGTCGTCAACTGAATACCCATGGATTTCGCCCGTTCCTCCGAAACAAACGGGTCGTATCCGAGAATCACCATTCCAAAAGCCTGCGCCCGTTTGGCCACCTCGGCGCCGATGCGTCCCAGACCAACGACTCCAAGGACTTTTTTGTTGAGTTCAACTCCCATAAACTTGTTGCGCTCCCATTTGTCCCCCCGAAGAGACGCGCACGCCTGCGGAATGTTTCTTGCCATTGACATCAGCATCGCAAACGTGTGTTCGGCAGCGGACAGCGTGTTTCCATCCGGCGTGTTGGACACGATAATTCCTTTTTTCGTCGCGGCATCCACATCCACATTGTCCACGCCGACCCCGGCGCGTCCGATGATTTTTAAGTTATTGGCCGCCTCAATGACACGGGCGGTCACTTGGGTTCCGCTGCGAATCACAAGCGCATCAACATCTTTTATCGCGACAACAAGCTCATCCTCGGAAAGACCCGTTTTGACCAAAACATCAAAACCGCTTTCCTTTAAAATCGAAAGACCCTCTTCCGAGAGCGAATCACTGACTAAAATCTTCATATGGATTCTCCAAAAATTTAATTCAAAAATTTAATTCAAAAACGAAACAATTCAAAAACCTAAATTCACGCATGATTAAATAAATCTGATGACCCGAAAAACAAATGATTTAAAAATCATTTGTGTGTGAAATAAGCCGTCACCCGGTCGCCGTCAATGGCATCAATCCGGCAAAAGCCGAACCGCTCAAACTGAACCACATGATCCAATTCCGTTAAAATTTGACGCTCCCCGATTCCGCCGGAATTTTTCTCCGGCCCAAGAACCGTCACACAAACCCCATCCACCGGCGCCCAATGAATAATTTTCATCTTGCTCTTCTTCGCCGATTCCGGACTTGTGTCCAAAAATTTCGCGACCAACGGAGTTGTAGAAACAATTTCAACGTTTGCCAAATCTTTCAGCCGGATTTTAGAGCCTGCCGCCATCGCCGACACGTCCTCAGCCGTCACAAAAACCTTGCCATCCACACAAATTTCACGCGTCACCGCATGGTTGTCCGGATGAAGCGGCGGTTTTGCAACCGTTTTTCCAAGGCCTTCGATTTTCATTTCCACCGGATTTTCGACAAAAAACATACGGTGCGCAATCGGGTCAACAAATTTGCGGTTTTCCGCATACAAAGAATCCATGCTGATGCTGACATCGGTCTCCCCGACACCCATTTCCACAATGAATTTGCGTAAAGCGTCCGCCAAAATGCCGCGGCGGCGAATCGCCCGAATCGTCGGAAGCCGCGGATCGTCCCAACCGGTGTATTCTCCCGCTTCAATCGATGCCCGAATTCCGCTCGTGCTGAGTTTTCCGAATTCTTCAATTCTCACCCGTCCCCAGTGCATGGTTTTAGGGTAAATCCAGCCCAAATAATCATAAATGTATTTCTGACGCTTTTCACTATCTTGAAGATCTTTTCCCCGAATGATGTGCGTGGTTTTTAAAAGATGATCCTCAATCGCGCCCTCAAAATCCAAAAGCGGCCACACGACATACTTGGAGCCGACCGACGGCCTGGGGTGAGATTTTTTCAAAATCCGAAAAGCTCCCCAGTCCCGCATTGCCGGATCTTTGTGCATAATATCGGTCTTAATCCGAAGAACCGCTTCTCGCTCTTCAAATCCGCCGGACAGCATCTTTTCAAAATGCGCCCGGTTGACAGCCGCCGAGGTCTCTCGGTGTGGACACGCCTGTTTTTTATCCTTTAAACTTTTAAACGTCTCCCCCTCACAGAAACAAACGTACGCCTTTTCCAAATCAATCAGCTGAAAAGCAATTTCATAATATTTGTCCAGCCGGTCAGATGCAATCACAACTTGGTCCGGAGTAACACCCAGCCACTTGAAATCATCCACATACCAGTCATACGCTTCCGGCATCGGACGTTTTTGTTCCGGATCCGTATCGTCAAACCGAAGAATAAACCGGCCGTCGTACATTTTGACATATTCGGAATTGACAATCATCCCGCGGGAACTTCCGATTGTCGGCGGCCCGTTGGGATTGGGCGCAAACCGCATCACCACTTTTCCGGTATCGGCTCCCGGCAATGGCTTTAATCCCTTGTCCGGCTCTTTTTTAACAGAGAGCTCATCCAAAAGTTCAGGCGCAAGCGCAATCAACCGTTCTTCCCACTGTGCCGGTGTTTCCTTTTCCATTTGCGCGGTGATGTCGGCAATCGTGTCGGAGACTTCCGGCACCCGTGCCCTTAAATGCGGGCAGACGCCCATAATTTTTCCCATCACCGCTTTCGCCTGCGGAACCGCTTCGTATTTGACGGCGTTTTGAAGCGCATACTTCTCAATCGTTTTTTGATCTTCCGGATCCAATGCCATAATTTCTCTCAACCTTTCAAAAATCAAAATATCAGAAAAAAGTAGAAGAACGATTGATATCTTGGTATTTAAAATCTGCTTTTCCAAATATCATGAACGAAAAACATCATAATGAATTCTAAAAAAATGCGAATGTTCCGGATGGAGCGAATCATTGAACTTTTATATCATAATATCTCATTGAAAGTAAAAGAAAAACAAAATGTAAAAATCAATACATGTCCATAAAATGCCAATACAACGTCAATAAAGTCTACCGGAGTTTTTTCATGAAAGAAAAAGACATGCTGATGTGGGATGAAACTCTTTTTAAAGAATCCGACATTTTCGAATTGGATTACCTGCCGGATTATTTCCCGCATCGGGATGCTCAACTCAATACGATTCGGTTTGCGCTCAAGCCGGCCCTGCGCGGCGGGCGTCCGCTGAACTGTTTATTGTTTGGTCCGCCCGGCACCGGAAAAACCAGCGCGTCCTTAAAAATTTTTGACGAGCTTAAAGAATACACCGACAAGGTCCTGACCGTCAAAGTGAACTGCCAGATCGATTCCACCCGCTTTGCCGTCATTTCCCGGATTTACAAATCTGTCATGGGCGTTGCCCCGCCGGCATCCGGCGTTTCTTTTAACCGGATTTTTGACAAATTGGCTAAAAAACTCATCGACCTCGATAAAGTCTTAGTGGTGGTTTTAGACGACATCAATTACTTATTTTACGAAGGCCACGCCGATGAAGTGATGTATTCGCTGTTGCGTGCGCACGAACAATATCCGGGCTCCAAAATTTCCGTCATCGCGATTGTCAACGACCCCGAAGTCATTTATGGGTTTGACCAGCGCGTCAGCTCCGTATTTCTGCCTGAAGAAATTGAGTTCCCCCGTTACGAATTTTCGGAAATTGACGACATTTTGGCGGACCGGATTCGGCGCGGATTTTTTCCAAATGTCGTGACTGCCGGCGCGCAAAAAATGATGGCGGAGTTTGTCAGCGAAAGCGGAGACCTGCGGGTTGGCGTGGATTTGCTCAAACGCTCCGGTTTAAACGCCGAAAAGCGCGCGTCAAAAAAAGTGGACGAAGAAGATGTGAAAAAAGCATATACGGCATCCCGGTCGCTTTACATTTCCAAAACATTGTCCAATTTAACCGACCATGAAAAGTTGATCATTCGGCTGGTTGCCGAATCCAAAGAAATCACAGCCGGCGACTTGTACGAAAAATTCAATGCGCAAACAAACCTGGGCTACACCCGGTTTTATGAAATTATGAATAAAATGATTTCCGCAAACGTAGTCACTGCTGATTTTTCCGGAAAAGGGTCCAAAGGAAGAACCCGAATCATCCGCTCGGTATTTAAAAAAGAAGAAGTTGATGCTTTATTGAAATGATGCGAAACTTTGGGGGACAAAATGTTTGGAAGATTTCGATATCAAACGACTGATTTTGAAGGAGAGGTATTTGACGGGACCGTCTACCCCGCGCCCGCGTATCAGGAATTGGATGACGAGTATTCCCTTTCGGCCGTAACGGTTTTGCCGCCGGTTTTGCCGTCTAAAATCATTTGTGTCGGCTTAAATTACGCCGACCACGCAAAAGAGCTGAACATGCCGCTTCCAAAAAACCCGATTCTTTTTTTAAAGCCGCCCACCGCACTTTTGCCGGACGGCGGACAAATTGTCTGTCCCAAAGAGAGCCGGCAGGTGGAATATGAAGCGGAGCTTGCGGTCATTATCGGCAAAGCCGGCAAAAATATTCCGATAGAGAAAGCATTCACCCATGTTGCCGGATATTCTTGTTTCAACGACGTAACCGCTCGGGACTTGCAAAAAGAGGACGGGCAATGGACCCGTGCCAAAAGTTTTGACACTTTCGCGCCGCTCGGTCCTTTCATCGTAACGCCGGAAGAACTCGAACAAAAGAACTTGGACCCGAATAATTTATCCATCCAAACCCGGATTTGGGAAGTCGGTAATGAAAAAAGCAAGCGGACCGGACAAAATTCCAACACGTCGGAATTTATATTCAAAATACCGGATTTGATTGCGTTTATTTCCAACATCATGACTTTGCAAAAGGGCGATGTGATTGCGACCGGAACACCTCCCGGTGTCGGGCGTCTCATTCCCGGGGAGTGTGTCGAAGTGGAAATAAAAGGAGTCGGATGTTTGAAAAATACGGTGATTTGATTTTTGCAAGATTTGTATTAAAAAGGAGATAAAAATATATCTTATAAAATAATAAAAAGATTTATATTTAAAAAATAAAGATATTAATTAAAAAGAGCGAACAAGAAAAAAATATTTAGGCGGCTGTTGTTGTTTGTTATACAATTGTTTACAAACAAACAAGATAGTTATAAATAGAGAATGTTTACACTTTATTTTTAAGAATTCGAAATGGTTGTGTCCCTAAAATGTTGTTTGAGCAAGCGAATAACGAATTGGAATTGATTGGACGGCATATGCTTGTCCTGAAGTATGTAATTGAGCGGGGACCCATCGGTATTTTAAAATTGTCTGAAGAGACGGGAATGCAAGCCCACAAAGTCCGGTATTCGTTGCGTGTTTTGGAACAAAACGGCTTGATTAAACCATCGCAACAGGGTGCAATTGCCGGAGATAACGTCACTCATTTTTTAAACACCGGTGATGAACGATATGATTCCATTCGAAAAATGATGGATGATATTGAAAAAATAGAAAATTCCATCATTCAAAAATAATGCCTTAATTTTTAGTCGAAAGTTTTAGTCAAAAACTGTACTTTTTTGAAAATATTATTTTGACGAAAGCAATGATCTTCAATTTTATTTATCGGATATATAATATTTTTGCAAAATTATAAAAATATAATAATTTTTTTATTTTTTGCTCTTTGCCTTATTCTTGCTTGTGTTCCTGTTTATTTTTTATTCCTCGGAGAATGACACATTGGAAATAGAATTCAACATAGAGAGGATGGAAAATACATCGATCAAAAGGGGAATATTGTGGATATTGAAGAAGTCAAAAAATACATTGTCCCAACCGTAGAACCCCTTTAATTGAGGAACCTATTTAATAAAACATAAAACATAAAAACCAAAAAAGAGGGAATATTTATACGAAAAAGGTGATACTAAATAAATATTTAAAAAATTAAATTTTAATTCAAATGAATCGGGAAAAGAAATGGAAGTCGAATGCAAATTGAGTGTTTTAAACCCAAAAACACACACCTTTTTAAAGACGATCAACACCATCAATTCCGATTCTATTTCTTATTTTATTGACGAAGGAAATCAGGTTGTTTTTTCCGATACATTTTACGACACGCCAGACCTGCTTCTTTTGTCAACCGGCTGCTATCTGCGGGCCCGGGAAGAAGAGGGGAAAAAAACCGAATGGACTCTCAAAAGCTTGGACGGCGCAGGCGGTCAAAAAAAGAATATTGACGGTATCTTTAAACGGACGGAAAGCAAAACCACCTTGCAAAAAGGCCAAACTTACAAAGACATCCGCCTCCCTGATTTTAAAAGAAAACTCATGGACATTGCCGGCGATTTTGAATTGGTTCCTGTCATTATGATGGAACAGGAACGCTTTTTTCGAAATATATACAAAACAACTGATGAAAAAATGACAGGACCGGTTCTCTTTGAAATGTCGGTAGACACTGTTTATTTTAAAATTTCCGAACAAACCCATTCATTTTTTGAACTGGAAATCGAGCTTAAAGATGGATCCGAAGCGGATTTAGAAGATTTCGTAAATCGTCTCAAAGAAGAAAATGCTGTCAAAAATAATATCTCTCCGAATTATTTATCCAAATTTGAGCGGGCCCTGATTCTTTATTTCAACCGTGACCAAATTGAAGGCCGGATCAACCCCGCTTTTGATGAAAAAGCCGATACTGTTCCGGATTTTAGGTTGGACTCCGAATCTATATTTGAGTCCGCCGGCGCTCATTTCCTGCGACCGTCTGAAAAAGCGGCGCTTATGCAAATCTGCGAAAAAGATTGGACGACTGATTTTTTTGAGTTTTTCGGAAGCCGTGGACTATTTGAAAAGGAACTGGACGGCGGAAGGGAAAAGGCTGAAATCGCAGATATTTTTCAAACCAAAGCTTCTATTTTACTGGCGCTGGACAGCGGTCTTTCGCCAAAGTTCGCGGCGTTAAAATACAAAAAAACACCAGCCGAGATCAACGCGGTTGACCAAGAATTTTTAATGATGCGGCTGGGTGTTTTTCCGTTTGTGTTTCAAATTCCGCCAAATCCGAAATATTCCCGGCAAAAATTCGGGCCGGACCAAAAGACATGGACCGCGAAAGATCTGATTTTTTTGTATGGAGCGGGACCTGCCGATGATGAATTTGGAAAAATGCGTCTGGAAAATATGAAAATGTTGGCCGGCTTTTTCCATAAAGAGGAAAAAGAAAATTTCGGCGATGAGCCTCACTTTGAATCCGGCCGGATTTTAAAAAACGCGGCGCTTCTCTATGGAATCGGAAAAGGATTTGCGGCAAACAATGCAAATCTTTCCAAAGAAATCGTATGGACACATCCGCTAAAAGGCGTTTCTTCCGACGAACTCAAAATAATCGGGCTGGCCCTGGAATGGGTCGCTCTTAAAAATCCGACGCCGGAAAAAATAAAAGCCGCTCTCTTCGATGCCGGAATTTTTATCCCGCCCGCCCTTCAAAGAAAAGCACTTGTCTGTACGGCATTTTTAGAAATTATCGGACAGCTGGAAAAGAAAAATGCAACCATTTCAAAAATAATCTTGGAACAAAAAACAGCCCTTACGGAATTGGAAAACGGTTTTGAAAAGGAAAACGGTTTTGAAAAACCGGAAATTCGGATATATTATACATCCGACCATCCGCCCCGAAAAATTCAAAATAAAAAACAAGGAAGTTTTTTTGAATTTGTTTTTGAAATTCCGGTTCAAATTATCCGGGAAAAAGACAATGCAGACCCGGAATCGGAAAAGTGTGGAAACCCCGGCGAAAACCAAGAAAAAGCTGATTTCGGAAAAATCCATTTGAATAACACAGTTGCAAGCGCCGCTGAAAAAATCCTATTCGCTCGGCTTAAAGAAATGGTCCGAACGGAAAGCGGCGTCATCGCCGGCAAGGACATTGAAGCGGTTCATGACATGCGGGTCGCTCTTCGAAAAATGAATGCGCTAATGGTTGTTTTTGAAAATTATTTGGACCCGGAATTTACGGCAAACGCCAAATCCGGCATTCAAAAAACACTCCGGCCGCTTGGAAAAAAGCGGGATTTGGATGTGCTTTTGGAAAAAACAGACATTTATGTCAAAACGCAAAAAACGGACCCAAGCCGCATGAAATTGTTTTATGAAATGGTTGCCGCCGATATTGAAAAATCTCAGCGGGATGTTGTGAATTATTTGAATTCGCCCGCCTACAAAAAGTTCAAAAAAGAAACGCGTCAAACCTACGCTCAACGAAAATTCATTGGAAAAACCATTATCGGAAAAAAAGGAGATGTTTACCCATCCCGGATTTCAGATGTTTTGCCGGTCATTTTGTATGAAAAAGCCGCCGGAATGACCGCCTACCGTGAATGGATGGCGGGGGCTTGGATTCCAATCGACAAGCTTCACCGGCTTCGAATCGCCGCCAAAAATTTTCGGTACACTTTGGACTTTTTTAAGGAAAATCTCGGCGAAAGCGCCGACCTGCTGCTCAAAGAATTTAAAGAATTGCAAGATCTGCTCGGCGATTTTCATGATGCGGTCGTCGCCATCGAATCCATCAGGCGGTATATCCGGCAAACGGAAGACGAAAAAGAATATTTTAAATCGACACCGGGAGAAAGAACAATCCTGCGGCTTGAACTTTTAAAATACAAAGCGTATCGGGAAGAAGAAATTCAAATCTTGCTGCCGAAATTCCAAGAAGTTTGGCAGAAAATGGACGGAAAATATTTCCAGACCCGGATTTCAAAAATGTTGGAAGAATCATTTGAATCATAAGCGAGAGGAAACGACAGTGTCTCAAAATTCAGAGAATCGGAATCAAAAAGAGAATTCAAAAGAGAATCAGAATTTCAAAAAGGAAAAAAATTCCAAAAAAGTAAAAGAGAGTGAAGACAAAAATAAGCTTGGGAAAGTGAATTTCCGTCTTTCCAAGGAACTCAAATCCCGGATAAAAAGCGAAAGAAAGCCGGATGAGATTGTTTCCGCCGCCCTTTTGGAATACTACGCCGGCAACCGGCGCCGGGAAGAAAATATCATTCAGCGAGAAATCGACAACAGTATCATCGAAGTTCAACGCCGTCACATTTCGGATTTAAAGGAACAGCTGGCTGCATCCAATAAGAATTATGAAGAACTCATGAAAATTCATCAAGCGTACATGCTTCAAGTGCAGCCGCTGATTGAAAATGCGAAAAGACCGGAAATAGATGCGGCAAAACCGGGATATTATCCCATGGAACAAAAATCAGCACCCCCCGAACCGGAGGAAGAAAACAAAAATTCGGAGGGGGAGTCTGAGAATTCCAATAAAAAACCGGATGCCGAACCTTTCGAAAACCTGCCCGGCGAACCGAAAAAAATGACTGCGCCCATCCTTGAAAATAAAAAGAAATGGTACCAATTTTGGAAATAAAAGAAATGGTAATTTTGGAAATAAAAGAAATGGTAATTTTGGAAAGGAGTGAAAAAATAAAAAACCGAAATACCGTTTTTAAAAAAAAAGATTTTAAAAACGGCCTCTTCGTTTCTTTTTTGCATTATATTTTTGCATTATATTTTTGCGTTATATTTTTGCGTTATTTTACATTCATTCCCATTTGTCTTGATTGACCATCATCCACATTTGTGAATCCAAAGCTTCGGCACCCGGCGATTTTTCGCACCGTTTAAAAGAGCCGTCGGACAGGCTGATTCTGAGCTTGACATTGTCTTCCAGATGCTTTTTGAGAATGACGTCTTTGATTTTGCGCAAATATTCCGAATTGACCGGAAACAGAATCTCAACCCTGCGGTCTAAATTGCGCTGCATCAAATCAGCGCTTCCCAGATACATTTCTTCTTTTCCGTTGTTGAAGAAATAATACGCCCGGCTGTGTTCAAGGAACCGTCCGACAATGGATGTGACGGAAATGTTGTCGCTGATTCCGGGAAGTCCGGGACGGATGCAACTGATTCCGCGAATTTGAAGATCAATTTTAACGCCGGCCATCGACGCCAAATACAATTCCTTGATACATTCCGGATCCACCAGTGAATTTAACTTAAAGAACATGTAGCCGTTTCCGAAATTTTTGTGGCTTTGAACTTCGCGGCGGATTTTTTGAATAAATTCATCCCGCAAGGAATTGGGAGCCACCAACAGTTTTCTGTATTTTGTTTTTCGGGAATAGCCGGTCAGGCTGTTGAACAAGTCGACCGCGTCTTGTCCAATGACCGGGTCCGCTGTAAAATATTCAAAGTCGGAATAGACTTTTGCCGTTCCCGCATTGTAATTTCCGGTGCTCATGTGCATGTACGGAACAATCGTGTCTTCTTCCTGGCGCAAAACCAAACACATTTTCGCATGCGTCTTCAGGTTTGGAACGCCGTAAACCACGTGGATGTTGGAGTGTTCCAATTCTTTCGCTTTGGAAACATTGTTTTCTTCATCAAACCGGGCTTTGAGCTCGATGAGAACCGCCACTTGTTTTCCATTATCGGCGGCGTCTTTGAGGAATTGAATAATTCGGGAATTGCGATCCACCCGATACAATGTGATTTTAATGGCCACAACATCCGGATCTACCGATGCGGCTTGCACAAAGTCAATCATGCTGTCGAAACTGTCATACGGACGGTAAACCAAAACATCTTTTTTCCGGATTTTGGAGAAAATGTCACTGTTTCTTGACGGCTCCAAATACTTTTTCTTTTTAGGCGTAAACGGCGGATATTTCAAATCGGGACGATCAATGCTGCAAATTTCGGAAATGGAAACGAGCCCGACCGGAGACTTCAGTGCTTCGACTTGAGACGAGCGGAGTTTTAAGTTTTCAAGCAATGTTTTTAAAACGAAATCCGACATTCCGTCATTGATTTCGATCCGAAGCGGCGGGCCGAAGTAGTTAACGCCAGACTTTTTCTCAATGGATTTCATCAAACTAAAGTCACCATCCTCATCAATGCCCAAATCACCGTCGCGTGTAATCCGAAACGCATGTGCTTCCTTGATTTTTTGTCCCGGAAACACCATGTCCAAATTCGCCAAAACGACGTCGTCAATCCAAATGAAATTGTAAGTATCCGACTTTGATTTTCGGATGCCGGGGCTCAACGGCGTGGGTCCGGACGCGTCCAGATTTGAGTTTTGCAAATCCTCCCGATTCGGAATGAGAATCAGCCGCTTGACGTTGGTCGGAATTTTGACCCGGACAAAAATATCGCCGTAAAGCGCATCGGACAAAATGACGGCAAAATTAATGCTCTGGTTGGTGATGTAGGGAAACGGGTGGCTGGAATCATACGCCAGCGGTGTCAGCTGCGGGAAAATATTGCGCCGGAAATAATCACTGAGGTAATCGATTTGATAATTTTCCAGTTCACTGTACTGTAAAATGTGAATGTTGTGTTTTTTGAGTTCCGGGACCAAGATGTTTTCCCAGCATGTTTCCATTTTTTTAAGCATGACGGCGAGTTCGGAGTAAATGCGCTGCATTTCAAAATACGCGTTGTTGGCGGTCTCCAGGCTCATGCCTTCTTCCAAAACAAGGCGGTGGACAGCGGGAATTCGGACCATGTAGTATTCATCCAAATTTCCGGCATAAATCGAAAGGAACCGGACGCGTTCAAGAAGCGGAATGCTTTCATCCAAGGCTTCTTCCATGACACGCATATTGAAATAGAGCCAGCTGAAATCGCGCTCAATGTAAAGAGCGGGGTCCTCTAAATTGAGATGAAGCGGCGGAGAAGAATCGGAAGGAGAAGACTCCAAATGGTGTGAATTCGAAGAGGAAGACTCCAAAGGGTGTGAATTCGAAGAGGAAGATTCCAAAGAATCGGAATCCAAAGGAGAAAATTCCAAAGGCGGAGATGTGTTTTGCTGAATCGGGTCGGTCATAAGAATCACGCTTGAAGGAATCGGTTCATTTTTATGAAATGAAAGAAAACTATAATAGATTTGAACTGGATTGATTTTAGGATTTAATTTTAGGATTTGATTTTAGGATTTAATTTTGGATATGAACATTGCCATAATATAAAATTTCGGTAAGAGATGACAAGAATTATTCGTTCAAATGTTTATTATCTGTTTTTCATGATTATATAAAAATGTTTACATAATTATTGAAAAATGATGTAAACTTTTTTATTCAAAAACGCTTTAAAAAGAACTATGATTGGCGTTTCAACTTTGGCTTTTGCGGACCAAGATTTGGAGTCTGCCCTTTTGGAAATTGAAAAAATAAGTTCCCATGCGGAAATTTTTTCGGAAAAAATGCACGACATTGTTGAGGATTTTAAAAACAATCCGAATACGGAATCCCTTTTTTCACATACGCTTTCCTACTCGGTCCATGCGCCGACTCAAGATGTGAATTTGGCAAATCCGCGGGAGAATCTACGTGTGGCGGCACTTGAAACAATTCAGCAAAGCGCACGGGTTTGTCAAGAAATCGGCGCCAAAATTTTGGTCGTTCACCCGGGATATATGACCGGCCGGGACATGTACGATTCATGCAAAGCGGCGCTTTTGAAGTCTTTGCCGGTTTTGGCAAAAATTCAGGAAGAGGCAGGCATCAAAATTTGCGTGGAAAATATGCCCAACAGCGACATTTATCTTTTCCGTTCTCCGGAAGAGATCGAGTGGGAGACCGCCATCCATCCGATTGTTTTAGATATCGGGCATTCCAACACCACAAAAACGACAGCTGAATTTTTGAAAAAACAGATTGCGCATTATCATATTCATGACAACGACGGAAAAACAGATGCGCATCTGGCATTTGGAGACGGAAGCATCGGCGAGCCGGTTCTCCAAAAGATCGTCCAAAAAGCCAAAAGAGAAAAAGCGGTTTTGATTGCCGAAAATAAAACGGCGAAAGACGCAAAAATAACGGTTGATTTTTTGAAACAAATCAAATAAATCATCCAATAAAACAAATCGGATGAATAAATCAAATAAATCGTTGGATGAATAAATCAAATAAATCGTCGGATGAATAAATCAAATAAATCGTCGGATGAAGAATCAAATAAATCGTCGGATGAAGAATCAAATAAATGAAGAATGGATCGGAGGGAAAAAATGACCCATAAAGAGAAGGAGGCAGACTCATTATATTATTCAGGCGGAGAAAAACTCAATCAAGAGCGTGCGTATGCGAAAGGGTTGTGTTATGACTACAATCAGTTGCATCCATCAAAAACAGAAGAGAGAGATTTGATTTTAAGAAAATTGCTGGGCAAAACAAAAAACCATTTTCTGATTGAGCCGCCATTTTATTGTGACTACGGATACAATATTGAAATCGGCGAAAACTTTTACATGAATCACGGCTGCATTGTTTTGGATTGCGCGCAAGTCACTTTTGGGGATAATGTTTTTGTGGCGCCAAGCTGTGGGTTTTACACGGTTGGGCATGCGACAGATGTGGAAGAACGCAACAAAGGCATGATTTATTCGCACCCGATTCGGGTCGGAAATGATGTTTGGATCGGCGGAAATGTTGTGGTTTTGCCGGGTGTAACCATTGGAAACGGTGTCATTATCGGTGCCGGAAGCGTTGTCACAAAAGATATTCCAGATAATGTTTTAGCATACGGAAACCCGTGCCGGATTGTTCGAAAAATTTAAAAAACCGGCAAGATTTTCCTGCCGGAGTTCATTGTTATTATTATTTTTCTGTTTTTCGATTACTTTTTTTGTTTTTCGATTATTTCCTTACGTCCTTGTTTTCCCCATTGTTTTGGAAGAAGAGGCTTTCTTTCAAAGAGACGGTTTTTTTGAGGAAGGAATAGATTTTGGAGGACAGCCAAATCCAAAACATCATGAAAATAACATCGGTCAGACACAGGATCAAGAAAGACAACCAAGTTGTCATGATAAAGTCCGGAACCAAAAACCGAATGACCGTGTCCACTGACGGCAGAAATTCATGAATTCCGAAGGGTTCGTAAAAATTCAAAAGGACCAGGAAATTCAGAATCAGCAAAAATCCGGAAACTGGCCAGTAAGCGATGTTTCGAGACGTCAGAGTCCAGGTTTTGAAGAAAAAACGGTAGCTCAGATAGAGAAATAACGTAACGGCCGTGGCTGTGACGGAAAGTTCAAAGATGTCATCCCAATTGAATTGGTTTAATTGAACCGCCAGGTAACTGATAAGCAAAAACAAAGAGATCAGGATGAAAAAGGAAATGTTGACGGCAAACAACTTTTTCCGTGAATGGACAATCCTGTCCGTGTAACTTTTGTGGGTGCGCAGGCCTGAAATTTCATCCATGACGTTCAAAAAGTTGATGGCGGTAAAGTAAAGGAACATGAAGAAAAATGAAATCAACAAATTGACCATCAGCCCGAGCGGCGCGTTATCGAGATAGAGGCCAAAGATAATTCCGCTGACGAAGAAATCCAGGTAGGTGAAAAACATAACGCCATGGAATAAAACATTGGGCCGGTAGTTAAATTCGATCCGAAACGCAAAATAAAAAGCCCCGGCAAGCAAGAATATGAAAAGGTACGGAACGGAAAACAACAAAATAAAATGGAAAACATCCGATAGGGATGTCTCTGCAACTCCTTTTAAGTAAACAAAGAGGAGAATCGGAAGTGTGCAAAAAATTGCACAATCCCATAAAGAAACCGAAGTTTCATGTGACATGTTTTTTACGGATTCAGTAAGCTGAGCGTATATCGTCATCATGTGTCACCTGTTTTTAGGGAATTGAGTTTATTATTTTTGAAATTGAGTTATAATTGAATAATTTGGAATTGAGTCATAAATTGGATATTTTTGAGTAATTTGGAAATTGAGTAATTTTTGAGAATTCTATAAATAGTCTAAATGATATATAAATATTATTATATATTTGTTGGGCGCGTTAATATAATTGTAGGAAAAAATTATCCTGATGCGACCCCTTTTTGTTTGGCAGGCGATAGTCAGATAGTCAGATGCGTGAGAGGAACCGGAAAAAGGTGTTTTTAAAATGGACCCGAGTTTTGGCAGGCACACGTTTTTCATGTTTAAATGAATACCGGATTTTAAAATGATTAATTCATATAAATACAATTTTTAAAATAAACTTAATTATATAAAAACATATTCGTTCTAAAAAACTAATTATTCAAAGAAGTCGGCCGGAGAAAGATGTGCGACCGCCTCTATGAAAAAACCTGTGGAGAAGAGTGAATATTTTAAAATTGTGTCATTGAAAAATAGAGCGTTGAAATGAAAAAAAATAATATTGAACTGGTCGCCGTATTGTTTATTGTTTTTATAATCATGGCGGTGAGTCTTGTTTACATCAATTTTCACAATCAAACTGAGGCAGACTCACAAAAACCCGAAGACATTTCGGTTCAGATAATAACTCCCACCGTCACGGAAGAAAGAATCCGGATGGAGGAAGAAGCTGTTTCCGGATATGTGTATGTCCGCCTTGGAAGGACATCGGACTTGATCCTGACCGGAACGGTTTTGGAGATACGCCCCGCATTTGGAAACGCATCCGGTAGCCGTATCGACGGCCGCGGCGACAGCAACAGCGGCGACGGCAGCAACAGCGGCGACGGCAGCAACAGCGGCGACGGCAGCAACAGCGGTGACGGCAGCAACAGCGGCGACGGCAGCAACAGCGGCGACAGCAACAGCGGCGACGGCAGCAACAGCGGCGACGGCAGCAACAGCGGCGACGGCAGCAACAGCGGCGACGGCAGCAACAGCGGCGACGGCAGCAACAGCGGCGGCAGCGGCGACAGCAACAGCGGCGACGGCGGCGAAAACCGTGAATCGGATTTTGCGTCAAAAAATATAATTGGTGTCGATGTCATTGTAAACGTCGAGGAAATACATAAAGGAGAGACCATTTTCAATCAAATTATCATTCGGACCGGCGTGGAAACAAAGGAAGATTTAAAGTCCGGCGGGGATTTAGAGCCCGGACACGAAATCAGATCAACCGATTTTCAAATAGGAGAGACTTATTTTTTATTTTTAAATCAAGCTCCCGAACCCTTTGAGACGTCCATTGCCGGTGAAAAATATTATATTATCGAAGAACCGGCCGGAAAGATTTGGATTCAAAAGAATGGAACGGCTGTGGATAATGACGGCAAAAACGTGAACATGACCGACGTGAAAAAAAGTATTGTTTTGAAAAACCAAACCATCTCGCAAGTGATTTTGAATAAAATAAAACCCTATTTAAATGAAGAGTGAAAACAAAATTGAAAATAAAAAATAAAACAAATGAAAATATAAACCCCAGAATAAAAAGCAGAAGAATGGAAATATAAAAAGTAAATAAACCAGAAAACAAAAACCAGAATAAACCGGATTTTGAAAATAATTTAAAAGATGTAAAAAAAGAAAAAAGAGAAAAATTGTTTCTCTTTTTTCCAAATTGTAATTTTAGTTTTAGTATTTAGATCTTTGAAGAGCCATTAAGTCTTCCATGGTGAGTTTTCCACCATCTTTGAACTTGTCCATAATGCCTTGCGCATCTTTTTCGAGTTCTTCTTTGTCCTGTTTGGACTTGGAATCCTTGTCTTTCTTCTTGGATTTTCCGGTTTCTTTGTCGATTTCACGGATTTCCTTTTGGGCTTCAATGAAAACCTTGTGCTGCTCGTCGGCGGCTTCTTGAGCACGGATGAAATTTTTGTGGGCGACGTCGGATTCGGCACGGACACGGTCGGCGTCCTTAAAAGCGGCAATCATTTGTTCGTGGAACACTTGCGCCTGTTCGGCATAAACAGAAAGCTGAGCATGATATTCGGAGGCTTCGTCCCGGATGACTTGAGCTTGGTCCAGAATTTCCTTGAGTTCGCTGTTGTTGTCCAACGACTTTTTCTTTTCGGAATATTCAAGTTCAAGTTCCTTGATTTTGGTCACAAGTTCTTTTTCTTTTTTCGGGGACATCACGCTGGTTTGTTGTTGGAATTCCAAAGCGTCGATTTGTTTGCGGATTTCCTTGATGGACGGACCGTCTAAGCTGCTGTCCTTTTTTAAGCCGTCGGCCTTGGCGAAAAGTTCATTCGCGCGGGCATTTGTTGTGTCCCGAAGGTCTTTGTACTTGCTGACATTCACGTTGACTTCGTCGCGTTTGACTTTTAAGTCTTGGGCAACTAAAATCAAATCTTTGGTCTTGTTGTTCAGTTCATTTCTTTCCGCAGCGTACTTGCTTGCTTCAGCATTCAACTGGTTTCTTTTTTCTTTAGCCTCTTCAGAGATATCTTTTAACTCTGTTTTTCTTGTTTGCAGTTCTTTCATCATTACCAGGGTCCCCCCTCTCCAAAAAATACACCGCAAAGCAGCGGCTTTTTTTGGATTTGGTTTCCTATAAATTTGTGTCGCGAAAAATAAAAACCGGACACATCAGCCTTTACAATAAATTGTCAAGAATCGGAATCACGCATCTCAAATCTTTTTCAAGAACCGCGACGTTCGCATGTTTTTGAACAAGGGGTTTGGCGTTAAATGCAATAGAGTAGCCGGCTTTTTTAAACAGGCAGATGTCGTTGGCGCCGTCTCCGACGACAACACATTCCTCAAATTTGATTCCAAGATCAACAACCAATTTTTCAAAGACTTTTTCTTTTGAATTTGTGGTCCGAAGCGGCCCGGTTGCTTCCCCGGTTAAAATTCCGTCGGAGACGACAAGTTCGTTTGAAAATGCATAATCAATATTTAAATCGTGCTGAACACGGTCGGCGGCGATTCGAAAACCGCATGTAACCATAGCTGTTTTCCCACCGATGGAATGAATAAATTCAATCAATTCCGGGGCGCCCGGCATAATTTGAATCTTTTCAACGGTAGCCATCGCTTTTTCATAAGAAAGCCCTTTCAAAAACGTGACTCTTTTTCGGAAAGATTCCGTATAATCCATTTCCCCGTTCATCGCAAGTGCCGTGATTTTGGAAACTTCGCCGGCGGCGCCGGCGGCATCGGCCAATTCGTCAATGACTTCCGCATCGATGAGCGTGCTGTCCATATCAAAGACAAACAGCTTAAAACGCGGATTCGTATGCGAATTTGAAGAACAGTTCACAAAAATCGGACCTTTCCAATGAATGGTTGAGTTGACAATATTTATTAAATTATATAAATTAAACCATATCCCATTATGACGTGTCAAAAAAGTTTCAAAAACAATTTTTAAACGGTTTTTCACCGGTTTTTGGCTTAGGCGCAAAACAAAAACATCTATATCCGCCCCCAGAATGGTCGAAAAAGTGATTTTTCGATAAAGCAATCATAAGACGAAAACACGATGTTTGGGATTGCAGTTGATTTGGATGAATGCAACCCAATGCTTTTAAAGTTTGTGCTGAGCGGGAAATTTGATTTGAAAAAAAATAAAGTGCCGGACAAAAAAATAAAATTGTAAAATTTAAAGAAATGTTTTAATTATATTTTTAAAAATATTATTAAAACAATATATTATAAATAATATTAAAATAGGGATTGGATTTGAATTCGTTACAATTCATGTATCGGATTCATAAATAACAGGAGCTGAAAAAAAATGAGAAAAATGATAACGGTTTTGTTTGCAATCCTTGTTATTTCAATGACATGGGGGACCGCAAGTGCGTATGACATAACTAACGATGATAATGAAATTGAATCGTGGGAAGATCAACCAGTACAAGTAGATACAACGACAATGGCCTTTGATTGGAGAAGTGCTTGTAACAGGTCTATGGATACATGGAATGGAGTGGGAGCTAATTTCACCTATATTAACAAGCAAAACTCTTCAACAAATATTGTTACTATCGGCAAATTTAATCTATCTCATACTGATTGGGCTGCACAAGAAACCCGAACAACCGGAGTTATAATGCCAAACGGTCATCGTGAAAAAACATCCTCGCTTATTCAAATAAATATGAACCCTAACATAATATGGTCCACTTCAACAACACAAAATTTTTCAGTTGCCGATGTGCAAAGTGTTGTTCTTCATGAACTTGGCCATTCCTTGGGATTGGGCCACTCAGAATATTCAACCGCTGTTATGCAAGGGGAATATCGAGCAGATAAACGAATTCTGACTTCTGATGATATAGATGGTATAATTGCCATATATGGAACATAAGGGTGATTCAATATGAAATCAAGAACCGTTAAGCCGATTGTTTTAGGTTTTATTTTATTGTTGGGAATTGTTTTATTTGGGTCAATGCTGTCAGTATCTTCGGATTCTTCTGATAGAGAACATACAATTGAGATAAATTCTCCTCCAAGTGTACTATACTCAACTTACGAAGGGATGAACAAAAGAAGTGATTTAATCGTTTCCGGAACAATTGTTAATATTCAGAATCCAAAATGGAGCACAGAAGATGAAAAACAACCGGAAGGAGTCGTTGTAGAAGAAGTAATGAAAGAAGGAAAAAAGTATGTTTATTACTCTTTTGACCTTAAAGAAGGCGAAACCATTTACACCGACATAATATTTTCAGTAGAAAAGTGTTACAAAGGAGAAGTAAAATCACAAGAAATTACAATCCGGTCCTTTGGCGGAACGATTAATGGATTAAAAATGAACGATGCTGAAACACTAAATCCTGAAAATTTTAAAGAAGGAGACAAACTTTTGTTGTATTTGATTGAAGATAATGGTACAACCGGCCATATTGGACCTGAGCACTACGTGTTCTTAGCGCCCCTTGGTAAATTGACATATAAACATGAAAGTTTAATTGATATTGAAGGGAAAAAAGTAAACATTGATGAAATATTGAAAAAATAAAATGCAAAAGGTTTGATAAATGCAAGTAAAAAAATACTTGCATATTTTTTGATTTTATGGATAAATTATCAAGGGTAGTGAATGTCATGAAAACAAAAATTTACTTTATAGGTTTTATTTTTTTTGTCTCGGTTTTTGCCGGAGGATGCCTGAACATAAATTCAACTTCTGCTGAAAATAAAACAACAGATTCTGAAAACCCGTCAGAACAACAATCCGCCGTAAAATACAATTCAAGTTATACAACAACGGAATTTATCTCAAAAAAGAATATCCCCAACGGAACTGAAAACGTATATTTAATGACTGGGGAAAATGTTACATTTATGCCTTACACGCAGGAAGGATTGGAAAATTCTGACTTAATCGTTTATGCGACGGCAAAAGAAATCAAACCGGCCCGTTGGACAACGCCGACCGGAGAACAGCCTGAAAATTTAATATTTTTTGATAATCCTGCGGAAAGGAAACATCTTGCCGGCCAAGCAAATGGTGAAAAAATATATACGGACATCCTATTCAAAGTAGATGACCGGGCAAAAGGAAACAGTTCCGATGAAATTACGGTTCGTGTTTTTGGCGGGCAAGTCAAAGATATCGTTTTTGTGAATTACTCATGGCCGGACCCTTGGGACTTTCAAGAAGGAGGGCAGTACCTTCTATATTTGGATTACAGGGAAGATACCTCGACTTACAAACTCAGAGCCATAAACGGTGTTCGAGCGGTTACCTCCAATGAACCATAATTATTTTGTATTTTGGAGGAGGAAATGATGAACTCAAAAACAGTTCTGTTTTTCGGGATGATACTCATCTTCATATTCATTTCCGGCTGCGTGGAATATGAAAAAACGGAACCGATCCATGAAAATAGTTCAGGAACAGAGGACATCCCAACAGAACAAAATCCAAATATTCAATATAATACGAGTTATGAAACGACCGAGTTTGAATATGGCGGACGCGAAAAAATACCAAAGGATCAAAATGCAAAATATTTAACAACAGAATCTTTTTACACGTATGTTTATGCTTCACCGGAAACTCTTGAAAAATCAGACCTTATTGTCTATGGAACTGTCAAAGAAATCAAACCATCTTTTTTGGATTCCAATGATGGAACGAAATTATCACAGTTAACTTTCAATTATAGCCAGGACGGACCAATCGCAAGATCGGATAACATAACAATTTATACGGATATCATTTTCACCGTGAACGATTGGGCAAAAGGTAACAGTTCAGACGAAATAACTGTTCGTCTGATCGGGGGAGAAGTAAACAATGTCGTACAATATCGAGAAATGTGGCCGTCTCCTTGGGATTTTAAAGAGGGAGGACAATACCTTCTTTATTTAACGTATTATTCGGAAGCTTATGAATTAAGAGCTCCAAATGGTATTCAAAAGGTTATCAATGAAGAAAATTAAAATCCAAAACTTAATAAAAACTAAACAAAAACTAAACAAAAACTAAAAACCCAAAAACTAAACAAAAACTAAACAAAACCAAAAAACCAAAGCAATCCTTTTTATTAAAAAAAAGCAATATGAAAAAGCATGCCTGGAAAATTAATTACATTTGAAGGAATCGACGGTTCCGGAAAAAGCACAATGCTTTCCCTTCTGAAGGAAAACAAAGACTTAAAAAAGCCGGACGACGGAATTGTTTTTACCCGCGAGCCGACGCAAAATACGCTTACGGGAAAAGCCGTTTATGCCGCCATTGAAAATGATGTGGACCCGATGGCGGAACTTTTTTTATTCATGGCCGACCATGCCGCCCACATTTCAGAAACAGTCCGCCCAAATCTATCCGCCGGAAAAATTGTCATTTCCGACCGCTATTCCGACAGCCGATGTGCGTACCAAGGCGCGACGCTGGACAAAATCATCCCAAACGCGCTTGATTTTATTAAAAACATACATGTCGGCTGGACGATTGTTCCCGATTTGACTTTTCTTTTTGACCTGACCCCGGAAGACTCGGTCGAACGCTGCAAAAACCGCGGGGAAAAAACAAAATTTGAAAAAATTGAGTTTCTCACGCAGGTGCGCGAAAATTTCATGACCATCGCCAAGACGGAGCCGGGTCGGTTTGTGATTTTGGATGCCAAACGGCCGGCGGAAGAAAATGAAAAAATCATTGTTGAAAAAATATTATCAATTTTATGAGGCTTATTCTTTGATTTTCCAAAATATTTCAAGAGCCCAATCTTTCGGAAATCCCATTAAATTCAAATCTACAAAAGGATATTTTTTCAACAAATTATACATTTTGACCTTAAAATCATTCTGCGGATCAATGATGTTTAATAGATAGTGGATGCAGCAAATATAAGAATATAATTTATCAGTTTGAACATTCGTGTTTTGAATAAATGAAAACTTAACACTTGTTTGGCAAAATTATATTTTTTTTGGAAAAGGTTCGATTCCACAATCTTCCGTGATGAGCACATATATTTCGGATAATGCTAATTCCATGAAACCAATTTTCAAGAATATTCAAAGATGGAATTCCGAAATAATCTCTTATTTTTTCTTTGCCACTTTGAGGACCAAGAAAGGAAAAGAGATTGGAACAATTTAGAGAGTTGACCAAAACTTATGACTTCCAATGTAATCCAACAAGCTGGTTCCAAGGATGAATGTTTGATCTTATGATGAATAACAAAATCCTCACGGCTATCAGCAAATTCTTTTTTAAAAATGTTTACAAAATTAAAATAAACATTTTTATTTTTGTAAAAAGACTCATCTAAATACCAGAAAGGACCATGTTGAATGGAATAATAGTAAATTATTTGAGCCCTTAGAGAAACTTCGATTTTTTCAATTGCATTGAAAATTAATGATCTTAATTCACTATCAAAATTGTATACAGCAACAATATTTTTAAAACAAACGTCATCAACAAACGGCTTCCCTTTTTTGTTATTTTCTTGGAATGTTTGAGTATAACCTCTAAACCGATAATAGTTGTTATTCAAAAGAAAATGTTCTGCAAATATTTTTTCATTATCTGATAGCGTTAACCCTCTTTCCATGAGTTTAAAAATTTGGCAAGGCAAACAAAATGGAATATTTTGAGGCACTTAAACCGCTCCAAACTCAACCTTGTTGAAATTATTTATAAAAAATATAATTTTATTTAAAAGTTGAAAATAAAAAAATCAATGAAAATCTATGAGAATTTAATTAAAAGATAATAAAAGGGAGGAATCATAGAGATTCAATTTTTCAAAAATAGATAATTAGAAGGGCCTACCGAGTGGGCGTCAGTAAGAAAAATTAATCTTACTGCTAAGCATGGTAGGCATTATTAAAATCAATCACGCCATTAACATATATAAATTTATGTAAAATGTATTGAAGAAAATAAATAAATTTTCCTTTTACTCTTTTTCATCGCTGCCGAAATTATCCAAATCGTTCTCGTCGGCGAATTTAATCAACGCTTCCCCTAAAATTCGGGTGTGTTTCGGGCTGAGATTAAAGCGTGACCGCTTCTTGCCGGCGCGTTCCTTGGAAATTTCCACGTATTCTTTGTCGAAACGCTCACTTCTTTCTAAGGAAATTGCCATGTACCAGCCACCACCCATTTTAATTTCAGAATAAGCGGTTCTTTCGCCGTCGTCCACATCGGCGACGACTTCTTCAAAATTATCTTCTTTTGCCATATTTAATTCTCCTGTTGATTAATGTTACAAAATTACAAATTACTAAAAAAACCATTTTTCAATAAAACATAATAAACATAATAAATTCAAACGAATATTTTGCTGCCTCCTGATTAATCCCTGAAATCCCAATCGTTGGCCACGCGAACTTTTTGAAGGTAACTCGGATCATAAAGCGCATGTGTTTCTCTCTTTTCCTGAAAAACCGGCTCCTTGCGCATTTTTTTCCAAATTTCTTTGAGAGGCTCGTTGTTGATATTTCCATAAGACATCGGAATGTAGGGGTCCGCCCACACATCCCCGGTCGTCGTCACATGCAGCCAGCGCCGTCCGGCCATCGCGCCAAACATTTGTCCTTCAAAAATCGTGTTGGAAAAGATACGCGGCCCGCTGCTTTCCGAGTTGATTTTTTTGTAAAACTCATTGATTTTCTTGCGGCCTTCGGCCCCCATTTGCTTTTTACCTTCTAAGGTCGGCGCCGATTCCCAAATTGAGAATTCGTGAACGCCCAGCGATTCCGCCAAATGGTAAAGCTTTTCCATTTCCCCGATTCGGGTTTGGTCCAGATGTGTCGCAAGCGTGACCAAGAGTCCGGCTTTTAAACCGGTACGAATCGCCGCCACTGCTTTTTCGTATGCGCCCGGAATGTTTCTTTTTTTGTCATGAATAACCGGATCGGTCGAATAAAGGCTGACCAAAAGGGTTTGAAGGCCGGCTTCTTTAAGCTGCCGGGCTTTTTCAAAAGAAAAATCCAATCCCCATGTGTAAGCCATGACAACCGCTTTTGATTTATCGACATATTCCACAAGCTCGCAAATGTCTTTATTAAGAAGCGGGTCGCCTTCCGTAAACGTAATGACGACCGCCCCCATGTCAAGCGCCTGATCAATCGTTTTTTTGATTTGCGCCGTTTCCGGGTCGGGCGGATCAATTTGCCGAATATCTTTTTTGACACTTCCGTAATTCAAATGAACATGCGGATTGTATTTGTTGGTCACTTCAATGGAGACCGTTTCGGGAACAAAGCGGCGGGTTGCAATGCGCACTTCGTCTTGAATGAGGCGGTTAAAAACCGGACTTGGAATCGGAGGCAGCCAAGCAGACGGATAAACAATCTCTTCTTCCACCTTTGCCGGCTTTTCATTTTCAAGCCGCCCGTTCATGAGCGATAAAAATGGGCGGGCAATAAATTGAAGCGGTCCACTGCTTTTGAGATGAATTTTCGATACTTTGTCTGATGTATCATTCACACGGTTTGATGCGGTGTTCGCCTTATTTGATGCAGTGTTCGCACTGTTTTTAGACAGAGAAACGGTTAACCCCGGCATTTGAAAAACGGGAACAGAATCATTTGCCACAAATATCACTCGGATTTTTTGATTCATTGAATAAAATAAAAAATGCCGGGATTAAAATTCCGGCACACTTGAATTTATGCTTTTTCGGCAAAAGCCAAAAACCCGGTAATCTTTTTGATTTTGATGCTCACGGTTTGTCCTTTCACGGTTCCCGGAACGAAAATCGTAAATTTGTCAAACTTGGCGATGCCGTCCCCTTTTGATCCAACCGATTCGATGTGGATTTCGTAGGTTCCGCCTTCCTCGAGCGTCAACGCCGCTTTTGCGGTGGTGGTTTGTCTCTTTTTAACCGGACGGTGAGCGCCGCAAGCCGCGCATTTGAGAACCAAAACGCGTTCGTTTTTCTCCAAAGACGTGTCCGGACGGTTGCATTCGGAACACATCACATATTCATCGACATAGTTTTGGATGTTGGCATTCATTTGGTCGCGGGTAAAGCGGCCTTGAAAAATCGCGCGCCCGCCTTCGAGTTTTCCGGCCGTTCCGAGTTCGCGCGTCAAATATTTCATGACGTGGTCGGGGTCCCGCCGAAGGACGCCTGCGATGTTTGCGAAATTTTCAAGAACGGTGGTTTTTCCTTCGGAAAAGGTTTTGGCTTCCGGAACGGTAAAACGCTCATCCGACGTTTCTTCTTCCGGCAGTTGCTCAATGGCGCGGTTTAACAGTTTTTCGTAATTGTCCATAAATATCCCTCGAATTGAAAAAGAATAGAATCAATATGAAATGGTGAAATGAAGTAAGAGTCTGAAAGTATAATAAATTAGAGTTTGTAAAAACCGAGATATTATAAAAAGGTTTACGGGAAAAAACGGCAAATTAAACAGATATCTGGATTTATTCTAATTTTTCCAGAAAAAAACCATCCGATTTTGTGATTGTGTTTCAAAAATCCGCGGTCATAACGCGCGCGGCAGCTAATATGAAAATTAAAAAATGTAAAAACAAAAATCAAGAAACAAAAATAACAAAAATCAAGAAACAAAAATAACAAAAATCAAGAAACAAAAAAGAAACAAGGAAATCAAGAAGATTTCCTCAAAAATTAAAATTCTATTTTTTAAAATTACATTACGAGTTCGGCCCCTTTGTCAATGACAATGCGGGTCGGTGTCGGAAGTTTTTGTCCGGCATTTTGAAGTGCCTTTTTTGCGCTTAAGAAATGTTCTTTGTCCACGGAAATCGTAAAGACCCGTTGGAGCGGAACAACACGCGCCGCGGTTCCGACGTTTTTACCAAAGGCTCCTCTCATACCGCTTGAAACACGGTCTGCTCCGGCGCCGGTGGCTTGCTTGTTTTCTCTTAAAACTTCGTGCGGGTAAATTCTCAACTTGATGTGGAAGTTGCCGCGGCCGGCTTTGTTGGTCATGTATCTGTTGGCGGTAATACGGGCCGCTTCGAGGGCGGTGTGGCGGATTGCGCACTTTTCTTCAACCATAAGAGAGAGTTTGACAGGGTAATCCTGTCTTGTCAAGTTGCCCATGTCGTAGTGAATAATTTGGACACCGGGAACACCGCCCATGTATTTTCTGCGGGTGAAAGAGTGTTGCCTGATGTTTCTGTACATACTTGCCGGCTTTCTAACCATGATAATTTCTCCAATAATTTTGTAAATAAATGTAACAAATTTAATAGATTATAGATAGATGAATAAACGGCTCAACTGAAAAACACTTGGGGATTACCCGCTTTTTACATCATTACTTGCCTAACCCAAATCTTAAGCGAAGTATCCTATGTATGATGGTTAGCCCATTATGGCACGGATTTTGGTTTAAAACAATAAAGCACGATTTTGGTAGGTGTAATATCCTCCGGGTTTATAAATTTTATCACAAAATCCATAGGTTGGTTTTTCATTCTTTTTTTCATTTTTTTCATTTTTTCTTTTTCATTCTCTTTTTCATTTTATTCATTTTACTTTTATCTAAACTTTCATTTTTCATTTTTATTTTTTTCAATGATATATAATTTTAGAAAATATATTAATTCGCCGAATACTTGTTTTTCGATGTGTAGAGAATTTTATATAAAAATAATTTATTTAGATAATGATATATATAACCTCATTTAAAAAGATATACTCGTTCACTAACATAAGTTTGTGACTATATGAATGTTTGAAAAAAAGAATAGTATAAACGTTCTAAAAAGTCTGGAAGCGTAAAAAAAGAGATCAAGCGCTTTAATTTGGCTTTTACGGATTTTTAAAATAAATTAAAAAACCAAAATGGAAAAAAATTAAAAAGGAATTTCGGGGAAAAACATGAATGGGAAAATTATTTTAACACTTTTGGCAATTTTTGCCTTAACCGGTACAGTTTACGGAATGGAAGGAACCGGAACCGCTGCGGATCCGTACAAAGTCATAACAGAAGTCGACTTTTTGGATATTAAAAAGAATATGTCGGGCCACTACATTTTAATGAACGACATCGCGCTGTCAAACGGATACACCCGGCCGGTACAATCCGGACAAGAAAGCCTCACCACTGCCGATACATTTAAAGGCACATTGGACGGACAAAACTTTACCATTTCTAACTTGAATTACAATACATCATCGACCGCCCACCCAAATGACAAACCCATCGGCATGTTCGGAAACATTACAACAACGACCGTTATTAAAAATCTGATTGTAGAAGATGTTTCAATTTCATCCATTGCCTACTTCCAAAATAATACCGTCGGCGCAATTTCAGGAATGGCATACGGCGGAACCCTTGAAAATGTTCACGTAATCGGCAAAAATCAAGCCGGCGCTTTAAAAGGTTCCCAAGATGTCGGCGGATTGATCGGAGAACACAAAGGAAACAATATTTTAACCATTAAAAATTCATCCTTCTTCGGAAATATCACGACCACCGGAGAAAACGGTCCGGCCGGTGGCATTATCGGATTTGCCCAGTCCAATTGTTTGATTGAAAATTGTACAACCGACGGAATCATTAAATCCTTCTCAAGCGCCGGCGGAATTGCCGGAATCAACAAAGGAGAAATCTCAAACAGCTCCTCAAATATGTACATAAACGGTGAAACCGCGGTCGGCGGAATTGTCGGAAACGCACAATCCCCCTCAACGATTGAAAACTGCTTTGCGACCGGGGACATTTCCGGACAGCAATATGTCGGCGGAATTGCCGGACAACTTGGCGGCACATTGACCAATGCTTTTTCCACCGGAAATATTGTCGCGACTTGGAACCATGCCGGCGGCATTGCCGGATACGCGGCCGCCGGAACCTATTCCAACATGTGGTCAACCTCCTCTATTTATTCGTCTTGGGACGGCGCCGGAATTATTTCCAACGGGTATGGAGCCGTGATTTTAAACGATGCTTATTACTTTGGAAAAACAATCCATACGGCAAATACGACTAAAACCGACACTCCGTCCAATGACAGAAAACTTATCGCGCCGGCATCATTCACCGTAAACAATCCGATTGTTTGGGAATTTGTCCGGGACGGTGAAGGAAACATCCTTGTTCCCGAGAAGATAACCTCTATTTCCAAAGACGTTTTTTGGGATACTTACAACACCCCTGACATGTGGAATAATTTTTCAACCAACATTTGGATTTTAAACGAAGACACCTCCCTTTTGCTGCCGGTGTTTATCCAAAATTCAACCCTCACTGGTGATTTTGAATACTTAGATTACCAACCGCCAACCCCGGAAACAACCGGCGGTGAAGGCGGAAGCGGCTCGGGAGATTCCGACGTGACCATCATTGACAATCCGAAAACAATAACGGAAACAAAATACGTGTACATAGAATCCGAAAGCGCCGGACAAAATCAAAATGGAGGGAACGGACAAAATGGTCAAAACTACACAAGCGGCGCTCCCTTTGAATTAAACAAAGGATTTAATTGGTGGATGCTGATTGCCATAATGCTCGCAGCGATGTTCCTCAGCTATCTGACATATGAAAATTTCAAGCAAAAGAAAAATGCTGAAAAGCCCTAACACATAACAGATTGTTCAGAAATAAAAATTTTCAAAAAGAAGATGTTTCTCTTTAATTCGTCTTCTTTTCATTTTTACTTTCCATTTTAGCTTCATTTGCTTCTGTTTTAGTTTCGATTGCTTCTGTTTTAGTTTTGTCTTTATTTTTTCATTTTTTATTTTTATTTTTTAGTTTTGTAAATGTTTGTTTTTTCAAATGTTTCAAAAAATAAAATTCCACCTAAAAAAGGAAAGTTTATAATCCCTGAGAACTTTTCAAGGACTAAATTTTGAGAATACCGATGTGAATAATATATGGATAAAATCAAGCAATACACCCTCAAAAAAGAATCTGTCAATTTAGACCCGCTCATCAGCGTCGGAAAAAACGGGATGTCGGACGCGGTCATTGACGAACTGAAAAAACAACTGAAAGTGAAGAAGCTGGTGAAAGTGAGAATTCACAAAAATTCAGATGAATCCGACGACATTAAACAAGCGGGGGCGGCTCTGGCACAAAAATGCAACGCGTCTTTAATTGATGTTCGCGGACGTACCGTCACTCTTTACAAACAATAAAATAAAAACAATCGAATCAAAAACAATAAAATAAAAACAAATATAATAAAAAACAATCGAATCAAAAACAAAAACCGTACATTCATGAATTTACAAAAAGAAGATCAGGTGGAATGATTATGCTCGACGACGAGTACAACATAGATTATTTCAAAAACAACGGATTCGTGCAAAAAAAATGTGTCAAATGCAATAACATTTTTTGGACACGCGACGCGCAAAGAGAAACTTGCGGCGACGCTCCGTGTGATTATTATTCTTTCATCGGAAAGCCGATTTTTAAAAATCCGATGACACTCCCGGAAATGCGGGAATATTACCTCCGGTTTTTCGAAGAACGGGGACATGCCAGAATTGCCCGCTACCCGGTCATCGCCCGCTGGCGGGATGATATTTACTTGACCATCGCGTCAATCGCCGATTTTCAGCCGTTCGTGACCTCGGGACTTGCTCCGCCGCCGGCCAACCCGCTGACGATTTCTCAGCCCTGCATCCGGCTCAATGACTTGGATTCCGTCGGCCGTACCGGCCGCCATTTGACGACATTTGAGATGATGGCGCATCACGTTTTTAACAAAACCGGAAAAGAAATTTACTGGAAAGACAAAACGATTGAGCTGTGCGACCAACTTCTGCTCAGTCTTGGCGCTGACCCCAAAGATGTCACCTACATTAAAAATCCGTGGGCGGGCGGCGGAAATGCCGGCGCGTCCGTCGAAGTCATGGTGGGCGGTCTTGAACTCGCGACGCTTGTGTTCATGAATTTAAAAGAATCCAAAAACGGCGACATTGAAGTGAAGGGAAAGAAGTATGTCAAAATGGACAATTACATCGTGGATACCGGATACGGTTTGGAACGCTTTGTTTGGGCGTCAACCGGATCGCCGACCATTTATGACGCCATTTTCCCAAAAATCGTCGAAGAAATCATGAATTTGGCCGGCATTAAACACGAAATCCATGACCCGAAATACGCTCAAATTCTTTCCCAAAACGCCCGGTTTGCCGGCGTGATGGATGTGAGCGGCAACGCGAATTTAATGGAACTTCGGAAAAAAGTCGCCTCTGCCATTGATATGGATGTGGAAACGCTCAACAAGATGATGGACCCGCTGGAAAAAGTATACACCATTGCCGACCACACCCGCTGTCTGACATTTATGCTCAGCGACGGTATTATTCCGTCCAACGTCAAAGCCGGATACTTGGCACGCCTTGTGATTCGCCGGACCATCCGCTTAATGAGCGATTTGGGCATTACGGTTCCGCTGTCAGACATTGTCAGATTGCATATCGAAAACATGCCGGAATACCCCGAATTTGAAGAAAACTTTGAAATCACTCAAGAGATTCTGGCCGGAGAAGAGGAAAAATACCGCCAAACCATTGAACGTGGAAAGAGAATTATTCAAAAATCCGCTGTCAAATACAAAGAGCAGGGACAAAAACTGCCGCTGAAAGAATTGATGGAAATTTACGACAGTCACGGCATTCCGCCTGAAATCGCCAAGGAAGCTGCCAAGGAAGTCGGTGTGGAAGTGGAATTTCCGGACAATTTCTATTCTTTAATTGCCGACATGCACAGCGAAGCCGGGGAAAAAGAAGTTGAAGAATTCAAGTATGCGGATAAACTGGAACGGTTGCCGCAGACAAAACGTTTGTATTATGATGAACCGGAGCGCATGGAATTTGAAGCGGTCGTCTTGGATGTTTTTGATAATTTTGTTGTTCTTGACAACACGCTTTTCTATCCGGAAGGCGGCGGACAGGAGGCGGATCATGGAATGATGATGGCCGGCGCTTTTGTCTATGACGTGACCGATGTTCAAATGATGAACGGAATTGTGATTCATGCCCTGGATGTTACCGACAAGGAATTGTTGATCAACCGTGGCGATATGATTATCGGTCAGGTCGACAAAAACAGGCGGATGGCGCATTCCCGTCACCATACGGCAACGCACATTATCAATGATGCCGCCCGAAAGGTTCTTGGAAACCACATTTGGCAATCCGGTGCCCAAAAAACGGAAGACCGCGCCCGTTTGGATATTTCCCACTATAAACACATCACCCAAGAAGAACTTAATGAAATCGAACTTCTGGCCAACAAAATGGTGATGGAGAACAAAAAAGTCGGGTTTGAAAGTTTGGACCGGACGGAAGCCGAACAAAAATATGGTTTTGGTCTTTACCAAGGCGGTGTTCCGGCTGGAAAAACACTTCGGATTGTCAAAGTCGGAACCGACATTGAGGCGTGCGGTGGAACGCACTGCCAAAATACCGGTGTGATCGGACCGATTAAAATTTTAAAAACCGAGCGCATTCAGGATGGGGTGGAGCGGCTGGAATACGCGGCCGGAACCGCTGCTGTTTTAGCAATTCAGAATATGGAATCGCTGCTGAAAAAATCGTCTCAGACGCTGAGCATTCCGCAGGAGAATTTACCGGCAACGGTGGATCGGTTCTTTGAAGAATGGAAAGACTTGCAAAAGGAAAACGACCGTTTAAAAACGGAAGTGGCTGGTGCCCGTGTGATTCAAATGCTTAAAAACGCCAAAGAAATCAACGGGGTCTTGGTCGTGTCCGCTGTCAGCAAAGGAGATGACACCGACGCACTGAGAATGACAGCCGTTGAGCTTTTGAAAAATGAGAATGTGGCCGCGGTTTTGTTGAGTGACAAAGACGGGGTCAAAGCGGTTGCGGCATGCGGCAAAAATGCGATTTCCAAGGGAATCCGTGCCGGAGATTTGGTCAAAGAAATGTCAGCCGCCGTTGGCGGCGGCGGCGGCGGAAAGCCGGATTTGGCCATGGGCGGCGGCCCGAATGTCCAAAATATTGAAAAAGCAAAAGATGCTGCCGTTTTAAAAATTGAGCGGATTCTATCCGCTTAATTTTTCACTTTTTGTTCTCTTGCATTTCTTTTTCACATTTTATTTTTCGTTTTATTTTTGGTTCATTTTTTATTTTTACTGCCTATTGTATTCGTTTTTCATTCATTTCGAAGAAGGTCAATCATTTTAATTTTGAAATTTTAATTTTGAGATTTATATTTTGGATTTTGTGGTGCAAAATGCCTGAAAAAAAAGATGTGGATGCTTGGGATTTGGAATACGCTCATTTGGAATGGGGGGCCGGTTCCGATTTATCTTGGATTCGAAAAGAGATTCCGGCCGGCGGGAAAATTTTGGATGCCGGTTCCGGAACCGGACGTTACTTAAAGGAACTTTTCCGGACGTATCCTTGTGTCGCTCTTGATTTTTCCAAGCAGGCTTTGTTAAAATCCCGGGAGCGGATGGAGCCCGTCAAAGATTTAAGTCGGCGGAAAAATGCGGGTGTTAAGATTTCAGATCCGATTTTTGTTACTGCGAGCGTGACCCACCTTCCGTTTTTAGCGTCGTTTGATGTTGTTTTATGCTTAGGCGTTTTGCAGCATCTCCAAAAAGCGGACCGGGAGAAGTCTGTTTTTGAATTTTTCCGGGTTCTTCGGCCAAACGGCTGCGTTTTTTTTGAGGCGTTTGGGTGCGACGACATGAGATTTGGCACGGAAAAACAGGAAGCTGATACAAGTCCGGAGCCGAATTCATTTGTCCGAAAAAACGGAATCCTTTATCATTATTTTGATGAAAACGAAGTTCAGGAGCTTTTTGAAAAAAACGGATTTAAAATTCGTGAGATCCGGTCGGTTAAAAAGGAAAAGAAATATGATGGAAACGTATTTGTTCGCCATCATATCCGTGGCATTTTTGAAAAAGAATGAAAGATTGCGGAAAAAAGGACAAAAACATAAAGAACAAAATAAAAAACATAAAGAACAAAAAAAGAAATAGTCCCGAACGGATTCGAACCATTGTCGTCGGCTCCAAAGGCCGACATGATTGACCACTACACTACGGGACTATGCGTGAAACGTCTTAGAGAAGGAAAAAGTAGCATAAAAAGATTTTGATGAAACAGCGGTTTTTTGATGAAAACTTCGGCAAAATAAAAAATAAGATGAAAAAATCAAAAACAACAAAACTAAAATCAAAACTGCAAACTCAAACCAAAAATGCAAACCAAAATCAAAAGCTGCAAACCAAAATCAAAATGCAAACCAAAATCAAAAGCTGCAAACCAAAATCAAAAGCTGCAAACCAAAATCAAAAGCTGCAAACCAAAATCAAAATAATGAAATGAAATACTTTTTTTGAAAATAACATGCAATCCATCCCGAAAAATCAGACGCGATTCGCGTCTGATTTTCTCGGAATACTACTTTGGGAAAAGTGTGTAGTAGGCGCAGCAAACGCAAGCAAATACAGCAAACGCAAGCAAATACAGCAAACGCAAGCAAATACAGCAAACGCAAGCAAATACAGCAAACGCAAGCAAATACAGCAAACGCAAGCAAATACAGCAAACGCAAGCAAATACAGCAAACGCAAGCAAATGCAGAAAACACAAGCAAATGCAGAAAACGCAAGCAAATGCAGCAAACGCAAGCAAATACAGCAAACGCAAGCAAATGCAGCAAACGCAAGCAAATGTTAAAACAGTAAACAGTCGCAGTATTGCAAAATTAGAAACTGTTGCAACGGACTTTTAATTATAAATTATCAAAGCCGACCTGCGGTTTTTGTTCAACTTTTTTAAAAATATGCCGCCATAACATGCGCGCATGCCGGCCCCCAACAAAAAGAAAAAACAAAAAAAAAGAAATAAAAAAGATAGAAATGAAAAACAAAAAATGAAAAAGATAGAAATGAAAAACAAAAAATGAAAAACAAAAAATGAAAAACAAAAAATGAAAAACAAAAAAATAATTTTTTATTTTTGAGACAAGTATTGCTCCACCGCAATGGATTGTTTTTTGAAATGCTTGTACATTTCTTTGGTCCAGGATTTGGTGGAATCATCGAAGCTGATGAGCATTTTATTATCATAAACTCCGTCGTTGTTGAAAAGATACGTGTAAGTGAACACATCCGTAATCAACATGGAGGGGATGATAGATTTTCCTTTTTCCTCGTAAACCAAAAAGGACAGATTCTCTTGGGTCAGCACATTTTCAAGACGTTTTCCATATTCGCCTTTAATCCGGTCAAACACTTTGGGCGTCACAATCATCGTCATATCTTTTCCGGATTCCGCCATCTTGAGCTATTCATCCGTGTAAACCGGATGGTAAACCGACAACAAACACAAGAAATGCTTGGATTTTTTGAGGTTGTCCAAAAATTCGGCCGGAACATCAAACATATAATCGCTGATACTGTATTCCAACAGTTTGTAAGAACCGATTTCCCCAATCCGATTCAACAAATCCGGCGGAACGACCGACAAATCCCGGTCAAACCAATACTTCCGGTCTTTTTCCAAAATCGCAATTGTTTCAAACAACGGATACATGTTTTTGACCAAAACCTGACCGATGTGCGTCAACTCATAGCGCTCGTCTTTAAAAATAATAATTTTTTCATCACGAAGCGTCTTTAATTGAGGTGCCAACGAATGAGCCGACATGTCGGTTTTCTCCGTGAGCTCTTCCATTTTGCAACTTTTATCTTTCAAAAGCAAAAGAATGCTTCGCCGTTTTTCCGAAAGACAAACAATATCACTCAGACTCAATGATGCCGGTAACGTCACTTGAATCACCTTCTTTCATAACCAATACTTACCACATTATATTATTTTATTGTAAACAAATCAACAAATATATACAATCAACAATCCGACAATCTCTGCAAATCTACCATGTTTGTACGAACCGGCCGCCTGTAAAGTCAAATCTGTACGAGTCGGCCGCCTGTAAAGTTAAATCTGTTGCAAACAGCGTTTTTGTTACAAAACCAAAACAATACAAAACCAAAACAACATTACAAATCCATACTTATAGGAGTATGAAAATCCAAACTGTTTTCGTTTGTATTCCCTTGATTGTAACGGCAACACTTATCTGAAAAAGCGTGCTGCTGATAAATAAATACCATCCGAATTATAAATGAGTTTAATCAAACATTTCCAAAAATCCGAAAAGTCAATTTTTTACGGATTTACAATCAGAAAAAGTTCTCCATCTCATTTTTCGTTTTTAAATCGTTTTTTTATAATTTGTCATTATCCTGCAATAGGGATAACTATCCGTTTCTAATATATAAAAGTATAAGTTTTTTTTTTAAAAAATTATAGATAAAATACACGAGAGGCATAATTATTTTTAAAAACTGAGCAAAAAAATTGAGTGCCGCAAAAAAAAATGGATTTGCAATGAATAAAATTGACAAAAAGAAAAGAGGACAAAAAATGAAAACGATAGCAAAAGGATATATTTGTAATAGTAAAAAGATGATGGATTTTTGATTCGGCAATATATTTTAATAACATTGTAATTTTAATCTTGACTTTAAATTAGAGATGGCAATTGAATCTGCTTGTTACACCATATAAGATTATGAATTATTAATTATGACAAACGGTTATGCTATATACGATTCTCACTATTTATACTCCGCAAACAATTCTCTCCTCAGGCAAATATTATGAGGGGAAGTTGAAACAAATGATACGGATGATTTTGAAACGAACAATGACATTTTCGTGGGATAAATCATTTCGGATATGGGGGTATCCAATAAAAACGGGGTGTCATTTGAATTTGCGGTTTTTCAAAAACCGGACGCTTTTGCCAAAGAACCGGTGAAAAATCAAAAACATATTTTAAAACAAGCCACTTAAACCGTAAGGTTTGACTTGAAAAACTTGAAAAGAAAGGTTGACTTGAAAAAATATGAATACGGAGGTATATGTTAGACAAGCGAAAAACGTTAAACAGCGTATGCTTTGAAAAAAATAAAATTCGCCTGCCGGAAAAAACAATAAAAAGAAATTAAATATTCAAATAATTAATAAAATTCAAATAAATAATAAAATTCAATTGATAATAATTCATTAATGATTGAATAAAATTGATGATAAAATCATTAATAAAATTCATTATAATTGAATAAAATTGATGAATAAAAATTAATGAATATTTAATAAATATTTAATGAACAATTAAATAATAGAATTTCCGGGAAAAAAACGGACGAATTTGAAAAAATTCGTTTTTTTGAATTTTGCGGTTATTTTTTTCCTTCCCCACGATACGCCTTGACATTTTTTGCCGTCTTTGTTATTGATATTTTTAAAATTGTTTTTCAGAAATAATTCAAAAGCCGGGGACTTGTATAGAGACTTTTAACATGTTTTTATGCATTTTTTTGGTTTTTGCAACCGTTTATTTTTGATTTATAATTTGAAAAGGTGGTTTTTTCAGTGGATAACGATAGTAATACTCTTCAAAGAACAATTGACTGGAAGCAAGGCCTCGCCATTGCGCTTGGTGTTCCCCTGTTGATTTTACCGTCAATCGGAACATTTGCGACTTACTTGTGGGCTTTTGCCATCATCGCCTGGGCTCTTTCCGTTTTGCAAGGATTCCTTCAAAACTTGGCCTATGGTGAAATGGCGTCAACCTTCCAAGATGTGTCCGGGCTTCCCGGATTCGCACAAGCCGTTTTCGGCTCAGGTACTGACAAAGGAAAATTCCTCGGCGGATTTTCGGCATGGGGCTACTGGTTTGCTTGGAACCCCGTGTTGGCCATTTTCTCCGTGTTAATCGGAAGCTACTTAAACGGACTCATTCCGGCCTTTGCCGGCATTTCCCCGATGTGGCTCTCCCTCGGCGCGGGAATTATCATTTTCGCCTTTTTAATGCTGATTAACTCCCGCGGAATTTCAAGCGGCGCAACTGTGGGCTACATTTTGGCGATTTTTGCCTTAATCCCGCTCATCATCATCACCATCGCCCCGTTCTTCACCGGCGCGTTCCATATCGAAAACATCACAAACAGCTGGTTCCCAACCGACTGGAGCTGGGATATGGCCGGCATTTTGGTGTTCCTCGGTATTATGGCAACCGCACAGTGGAGCGCTTGCGCATGGGAAACCGCTGCGATTTACGGACCGGAATACAAGAACCCAAAGAAAGATGTTCCAAAAGCACTCTTCAGCTGTGGAATTATCTGTTTGATTACCTACGTTTTGGTTCAAGCATCCGTGACCGGAACTCTCGGTGTTGACGGAATTATCGCATCCCGTGTTTCTCCGCTCCTCCCAATGGCGACCATGATTTTCGGTGACATCGGCGGTCCGATTGTGATTGTGATGCTCATTGCCGCGATGATTTTAATCATCCAAACGGCATTCAACGGTTCCGCCCGGTCCATGCACTCCATGGCTGCCGAAGGAAACTTGCCGTCCTTCTTTGGAAAATTGAACAAAAACGGCGTTCCGATGACCGCAATGGCCGTTATCGCTGTCTTTAACGTCATTTTAATTGTCTTGTTCTCGATGGCCGGAGGAGCTGCAGGTCCTGCCGCAATTCTTTCCGCGTCTGCCATTGGATATGTCGTCGCCAATGGTATCAGCTTGGCTGCTTACTACAAAGCGGCAACTGACCCGAAATTCAAGAACTTGGAAAGACCGTTCAAAGCCCCGAAAGGATGGAAGTTTGTCGCGATTCTTTTCGCGATTGTCAACATTCCGTTCTACTTAATCGGAATTGTCTACCTCAACAGTTTGGATTCCGGCTGGGGACCAACTCTTCTCGGATTTGTCGTTTTGGCTGCGTTTGCGCCGCTTTGGTGGTACGCTCAAAAAGAAGTCAAAAAGAAAACCGCTTAAAAGAACAATCTGGCTGAGGTAAAAATAATAAAAAATGAAAAAAAGAAAGGCAAAAACAAATCAAGGAACTTCTTGATGTTTTTGCTTTCGCTTTCATTGTGTTTTTATCATTTTTTATTATTCTTGATTCCACAACATTTTTTGACTGGACCGTCATTGTTTTGTAAATTTCTTTCCCCCCTGGAAAAGCTGCAAAACATTGCCGGTACAATCATTTGATGAAAATACAATCGGTCAACAAACCAAAAAAAATGTAATCGGTCCAAAAAATCGATTCAATTATCAATACAAATCAAAAACTCCGATCAAACAAAAATCATAAAATGATTGAAAAAATCGAAATTGGTTAAATCACTCATTAAGGATTTTGGGTAAAAACGAATTCAAAAAACGGTCCAAAAAAAACGGTCCAAAAAACGGCATAAAAAGACAAAAATTTGTCAAACAGGTGTTTAGTTTTAGTAATCCAAAGGTAATTTTGGAGGAAAGTTTAATGGAAAATTTAAATCTGAATGACTTAAAAGTCATGGAAAATAAAAGAAGGGTCCGCTACGGATATATGTGGGCCTTGTTCTGCGCTGTTTTTTGGGGAATTTGGTATCTTCCGGGAACAGCTGTCTGGTGTTTGAATCCGTTTGACGAAATGTCGGCGGCAATTGCCGCAACGCACGGGGAATCGATTTCTCTTGTGGTTGTCGCTGTTTTGATTACCGCGTTTAACGCCTTAACCGTCGTTATTGCGCTCTTGCTTTGGAATGTTGTTCTTGGAAAACACAAAGTCAAAGAGCTTGGACGCACCATCATGGAATTTAAGCATTGCTCCAAATGGTTTTTTTTGGGATCCATTTGCGGGTTGATTGCGGTTTTTGGTTCTTATTTGGCCATGGGATTTATCGGCGCCGCTTTTTCGGCTGTTGCCGGTCTTTTGTATCCGGTGGTCGGCTCAACCGTTGCCCGTCTGTGGTACGGTGAAAAAATTTCAAAGCGCGCTCTTGCGGGCATTTTAATCATCGTTTGCGGCGGAATTGCCATTTATGCCGGCGGCCTGGTGTCTGAAATCGCAACCGGAGAAGTCCAATGGTTTGGATATCTCGGCGGCTTGATGGCGGCTCTCGGCTGGGGTCTTGAAGGCGCTGTCGCCGGAAAAGGTTTGGATTTGGCGGAGCCGGACGCTGCGATTACGATTCGTTTTATCGGCGAATCCATGGTCTGGTGGATTGTTGTCATTCCGGTTTTAGCGCTTTTGGGATTCCCCATGCTTCACTACGCCGCTTTAATCTTTGACCCGTTCGTTTTGCTCGTCCTCATGTTTGCCGGCATTACGTTTGGTTTTTGTTATGTGACATGGTACAAATCTTTCCCGCTCATCGGCGTTGGCCGTGGCCAGGGAATCGGAAATCTGTACGGACTTTTCGCTGTGATTTTCGTCTTTTTGTTCTTTGGAACTTCTCCGGGATGGGCGATTATTATCGGCGGTATTTTGTGTGTTGCCGGAAGTTTCCTCATGTTTACAGAAAGCACGGGCGACATGGAATCTTTGAGAGGTGAATAAAATGGCTGCACTTCGACCGACAAAAATCCGGCTGCTTGAACTTTTCCAAGATGAAAAGCCGCATTGGAATTACGAAATCATTGACCGGATTCACAAAGAATACGGACTCTCCGGGAACTACAACCGTGATATCATCAATTTTGATATCATTGAATTGGCGTCCGGCGGAATGATTAAAGACGTTGAGCAAGCTGTGGACGACAAAGGCGTCAGCAAAAAAGGATTTTTGATGCACCGCTATGTCATCACCGACTTTGGAAAAGAGAAAGTGAAAAATGTCTGCATCGGATAAGGAGGAAAGAAAATGACACAAACGCAAGCTGCGATGGAAGCTTACAATGCGCTTTGGGCCGCAGGATACATTCCGTACTCATCCTATTTCTGGATGATTCTGATTGTGATTCTTGGCATCATTGCTCTTTACGAAGCCCGGACATTTATTACAAAATTCTAAATATAAAAAACATAATCGAATGAAAGAAATTATTATAATTTCTTTCATCTTTTTTTATTGGCTCTTGAATTTTTGAATTTTTTGCAGCTCTGGTTGCTCTTGTTTTTGGTTTATTCTTTTAGAATTCAATTTTTCAAAATAGTCGCAGCACCCTTAAAAATTTAAAGTTTTGACAAAATCGCCCACCGTTTTGTTGAAAAAGTTTTAAAATTTGTTGCCATAACGCGCGAACAGCGCCGCAAAAAATGAAAAAGAAAAAAGGAAAAAAATGGATCGGAATTAAATCTGAATTCCGAAAATGGCTAAAATAAGTAACACGAGAGCCCCGAAAACGCCGGTTAATGCCGTGATAATCAAAGCCATTAAGTCGTATTTAACTGGAACGGCGCTTGAAACATATTGTGTGATGTAACTGCCGACAATCCAGTTTCCAACAATTAAAACGATAAAACCGATAATAATATTGATGGCAATGTTTTTGGCAGTTTTTAAAACTTTGTACAAGAAATACGCAACAACTACTGCAATAACGATTAAAACCAAGTACATAATCATTGTTTGAATATCCATAAAATCACCCATGTATTTTCCATAAATAACCCTGTATGCAAAACGTCCATTTTGTCCGTTTTTGAATTACTCCTTCTTAAAACTATATAAAACAGTTCATCCAAATGAATCCAAAAAGAAGCATAAAATGAATCCAAAAAACGAATCATAAAAGAAGCAATAAAATGAATCATAAAATGAATCCAAAAAGACATAAAATAATCTAAGAAAAAAGAAAAAAAAGAAAAAAATATTCTCAATTCAATCAGAGAACATTAAGTAATCATATTCATAATCTATAAAAGAATCGCGCCAAAAACGCCGGTTAACGTTGTCACCACAAAGAAAAACCAATCGTAGGGAAGCGGGTGCCTGAAATGGAATTGACGACAATGACAATGATGTAACCCAAAACAATATTTAAAATGATATTTCCGCGGATTCTTCAATAATTTAATCAAAGAACAGCGGCAATAATTGCCACCAGGACAAGAAAAAACGATAACAACAAATTTATTCTTCCGCCAGAATTTATTTGAATTTAAATATTAATTTCATTTCCTATTTTTGAATCGTTTTTTTGAATCGTTTTTATGTATTTTATTTGGTTTATGCTTTTGTTTAATTTATTTCCGGTAATTAGAATAAAAAAAGAGAAGGACCTATAATAATTTATAAATATTATAATAAATATAATTATATAAAAGCGAAGATATCAAACTCTAAATTTTTATAAATCATCAAAACACCGATAATAAAGGTCAATATGGAAAAAGTGTAACGGATATATTTTTGGTTGACACGGTGCGTGATAGACGCCCCAATGCCGGACATAATCAAACTCGGAACTAACAAAATAAACCAAAATAAAAGATTGATATAGCCCAAAGAATACGGCGGAAGTCCTGTGGCTCCAAAACCGTTAATGAGGTAGCCGATAATTCCACCCATTGATGTGAAAACGATGGTTGCCGAAGATGTTCCAACCGCGTTGATGAAAGGGAAACGCAAAATAAAAATCATGAGGGGGATGACAACAATTCCACCGCCGATCCCGGTCAATCCGGAAACGGTGCCCATAATCGCGCCACAAACCGCATACAATAGATAGTTTTTGGAAATTTGGGACGGATCTTCATTGACATTTTTGTAAGAAGAAGTTTTAAGTGCCGCAATTAAAACCACAATTCCGAAAAATACGGACAAAAACGATTCCGGCAGATAATTCGCAACAAAAGAGCTGAGGAAGGAAAATATAAATCCGAATGTACCGATTAAGGCCGCATATTTCCAGTAGACGGTTCCTTTTTTGGAGTGGCGGTAAGAGCTGTTTAAAGCGGTCGGAAGGGTGACGGCCAAAGAAGTGGCAATCGCGACTTTAATGGCGATATCCGGCGAATATCCCATATTTGTCAAAACAAAAAGCTGAAGCGGAACCATCAAAAAGGCACCGCCAAGACCCAGCATCCCGGCAAATCCGCCGGCAATCAAACCGCCGATAAACAAAAGAAAAAAATAAACCCATTCCATGCCAATTCCTTCGCATTTCTTCGCTTTTTTCGTTTTTAAACATAATTCATATTTTTCTTTTTCAGACTCTTTTGCTATTTCTTCTTTTTCATTTATTTCTTTTTCATTTATTTCTTTTTCATTTGTTTCTTTTTCATTTATTTCTTTTTCATTTGAATTTTTTGAATAGACAAACAGGTGGTTCCTACAATCCGGTCATCCGGATCGGATAAATAAGATTTTAAAACTTCAGCCGTCGACAAATCCCCGATTTCCCCGGAAATCTCAATGATTTTATTCAGAACATGAATATCCGGCACTCTTTTTTGCAAAATCCTATTGAAAAAAGACGGGTCCGGATTTAGACGAAAAAGAGTCTCTGCCGCTTCAAAAGAAATCGTCGGATCCGGATCTTCATACAAAATAACGGTTAATTTTTGAATCAAAGAAGAAACAAGAATCTGCGTCGGATTTTGAATTTGGTTTTGAATTTGACCGGCCCCATACACACAATTTTTTCGGACAAACGAATTCGGGTGGCAAATATTTTTTTCAATAAATGAAGAGGGAACGGATTTAAAGCGGGAAAGCACAAAAGAAATCCGCGACTGGATGGCTGTATCCGACGTTTCGTCAAACAAAGAAAGAAGCGGTGAGCTGGAAGAGTCCTCAAACCGGATTAACGCATGAACCGCCGCTGTTTGCACCAATTCATTTTCATCCGGAGAGGATAAAATGAAAATCAAAAAAGAAATGGCCGCCGATTCCGGAGGAGAAGGAAGAGACCGGATTTGATTCAGTTTTTGCCAAGATTGGGAAAAATCATCAGACATAAAGTATCTCAGAAAGGAATTTTAATGAAAACAAAACTAAAAAATGAAACGAGATAATGAAATGAGATAATGAAACAAAATAATGAAACGGAATAATGAAACGGAATAATGAAATGGAATACCGAGATTAATTGCCTAAATCCAATCCTTTAAAATTTATAAAATTATTGGATCAATTCGTAAATCTTGTTTCTGAAATCGTTGATTTGAAACGGTTTGTGAATATATCCGTCAAAGGCCCCTTGAATTTTGTCACTGACTTCAGAATATTCGTTTGCCGTCAGCGCGATTAATTTTCCGCATTTGTAAGAACCTGCTTTGATTTTAAGGGCGAATTCAACCCCGCTCATTTTGGGCAGATTGAGGTCCACCAAAACCAAATCAAATTCACTTTTTTCCACGAAAAGAAGAGCTTCAAACCCATCTTCGGCACAGACGACCTTGAATTGAAAAGTCTCTAAAACGTCTTTGATGAGTTCACGGTTCATTGAATTATCTTCAACCAACAATATTTTTTTCATAAAACCATGCCCTACCAAATCGATACACAATTAAATCAAAGCCCGAATGCAACAATTGTAACGTACAACATATCTTTTTCAAATAATACAACAAATATTACATTAAATTTTATATTAAATAGTATATTGGATATAACACAATATATAAAAATATATAGATAATAGTGCGTTTAGAACTTTAATTAAAACAGTTTTAACAGAAACGTCTTAAACAGTTCTTAAAACCATATAATACTTTTCATCCATAATTATATATTATAAACAATATTAAATTAAAGAGAGCGGCCGGATAAAAAAATGAACAATCCGTGGCTGAAATGATTTAAGAATTATTTCCATGGAGCCCGCTTCGAATATTGACGGCTGTCATCAAATCGGTTCGGGAAAGAATTCCAACCAGATGATGGTTGCCATCCAAAACAACCAGCCGGCCGACTCCATTTGTATTCATTTTTTCAAAAGCCGACAGTGCCGACGTTTGGGGTTGGACAAAAAGAACATCTTGCCGCATCACGTCTTTGACGGAAAAAGCATACCGTTCAGCTTCATTGATGGCTTTGACATCATCCACCGTCACAAGACCGACCACTTGCCCGGATTTGACAACCGGATAGCCGGGATGCTTTTTTTGGAAAACAAAGTTGACAAAATCCGACAACTTCATGGATTCTTCCACCGTGATGACATCCGTCGTCATAATTTCGCCGACCAATACATTTTCCAGCAAAAAACTTGTTTTAACCGCTTTTCCTTCTTCAGCCGCTGAAATATAGAGAAAGACCGCCAAGAGCGCCAGCCAAAAATTAAAGAACACAATCCCAATAATCGCCATCACTATCGAAAATATTTTCCCGGTGGATACGGCAATTTCCGTCGCTTTTTGAAACGGATAGCGGGTGGCCAGCCATGCGCGAAGAACACGTCCGCCATCCATCGGAAAGACCGGCAAAATATTGAATAAACCCAAAAACAAGTTCAGAGCACCGACAAGGAACAATAAGATGGAAAACCACCCATACATAATTTCCAAGTTTCCGACTTCAATCGAGCCGGAAATCAATGCCGCACCGTAAAATGTTCCAAACAAAATATAATTGAGTCCCAAAAACAAAAGCCCCATGAGGATGCTGGAAAGCGGACCGACGAGCGCGATTTTAAACTCTTTGGACGGTTCAACGGCGGCTTTGTCATCCGGATTTTCAAGAACGGAAACCCCTCCAAAGAAAAACAGCGTAATGCCTTGAATTTTAATTCCATTGGAAATTGCCAAAAAAGAATGAGAGAGCTCATGAAGCAGAAGCGTGACAAAGAAAATAATCGCGGCCGCCGCTGAAAATCCATAGCGGAGCCAAGCCGGATCCACGCCACGAAAACCATACGGAAAAGGCGTGATGTCAAAAATAAACGCAAAAAGTAAAAAGACCAAAAAGAAGGTCATGTGAATGTAAATCGGAATTCCTTTGATTGTCGCAATTTTAAATGCCATGAAAAGTAAAGGGTCCTCAACAAATATAAAATATGTTATATATAAAATATTCAGGTTTCATTTTGTTAAAAACAATTAAAATTCGCCGCAATAACGCGCGTGGCAGCACCGCCCAAAAGGAGAAAAGAAGAGAAAAGAAAGAGAAAAGAAGAAGAGAAAAGAAGAGAAAAGAAGAGAAAAGAAGAAGAGAAAAGAAGAGAAAAAATAAATTACAGAAAAATCGATAAAAGCAATTCAAAAAATGAAAATAAATTATGGAAAATTAAAATTAATCATCCACATCAACAATGCTGGGATCTGTTTTTTTAGGAAGCGTCACTGTCAAAACACCGTTGGCTAATTTTGCCGTTGCTCTTTCTTCATCGATTTGAACCGGAATGTTGACGGAGCCTTCATATTTGCGGTAGAAACGTTCCCGCCGAATATAGCTTCCTTCTTCGATTTCATTCAAGCACTCAGCCCGAATCGTCAGCAACCGATCTTGAATTTCTAAAATCACATCCTTTTTGGTCACGCCCGGCAAATCGGCTTTAACAACAATGTCATTGCGGCGCTCAATCAAATCCATGAGCGGCGTTTGGCGGAATTCACCGAAAGAATCTTCCTTTGGACCTTTCCCGAAAGATGTAATCTTGCTGAAAATTTGATTCAACTTTTGAGACTTTGGTTCAGCCTCTTCTTCTTCAAATTCTTCTTCTTTGGATTGCTTTTTTTGAAACGGATTCATGAATAACACACCCACATGAAATGGCATTGAATAAACGGAGATTGACTGTTTTTTCAATAATTTTTTAATTATTTTTTAATTAATTTTCCAATAATTTTTTAATTAATTTTCCAATAATTTTCCAATAATTTTTTCAATAATTTTTTCAATAATTTTTTCAATAATTTTTTCAATATATTTTCAATAGCTGTATTATATTATTATTTTTTATTTTTACTTATTGCAACAAATTCATATTTAAATATAAAATATAAAGATATAAAAAGATGTTTTAAGGGATTTCTCAAAAACCAGAAACGTAATTGTAAATAAAAATGAATTTGAAATATATAACTTTATTTCAATCATTTCTTATTATTTTGTTCAAATTTGAGCATGACCGAAATTAAATCGGGCGCGTAAACCGTTCCAAACGCTCCGGATTCAACAGATTTTTCATCAAATACGGAAACGGAATCAATCAAAAGTTCCCGCGTATCATACAAAACAAACGGAATCGGATCGCTTGTGTGCGTTTTCAGTGCAACCGGCGTCGGATGGTCCGGCATCACTAAAATAGCAATGGATTCGCCCTTCTTTTGAGATTCGATGGCAAAATCCAAAAGCGGTTTTATAATTTTGGAATCCAAATCTTCGACCGCTTGCAATTTCTTTTTGTAATCCCCCAAATGTCCGCATTCATCCGGCGCTTCGATATGAACGAAAACAAAATCCTTGGATTTTAGCGCTGAAATGGCGGCACTTGCTTTTCCGGCATAATTCGTGTCCAAAAATCCGGTGGCGCCGGGAACTTCAATCACTTCAAGCCCCGCACAGATACCGATTCCCTTGAGAAGGTCAACGGCCGAAATAACCGCGCCGGTCTTTTGATGAATTTTTTCAAATTTTTCAAACTTCGGCGCGTTTCCTTGCCCCCAAAACCAAATGCAATTAGCCGGAGATTTTCCTTCACGAACCCGTTTTTGATTAATCGGATGATTTTTCAAAATTTCATAAGACGCTTTCATCATGTCCAAATAGATTTGAGCCGCCCGTTTGGATTCTAAATCCCCCTCTTTTGCCATTGGAAAATGATCCGACGCTTTTTTACCGGTAACATCGTGCGGCGGCGTAAACACACAATTTTTCCCGAAATTGTCTTTTGCAACCAGCAAGTGCCGGTAGCTAATTCCCGGATAAAAAGAAAACTGCGCGGTCCCAAGACCGGCCTCCACCGCTCGAATCAACTCTTTGGCTTCATCGGATGTGATATGCCCCCCGCTGTAATCTAAAATGTAAGCGTTTTCTAAATCCGGGCCGTTGGCACTGACCGTTCCGTCCGCGTTCCCGATTGTGATTAAATTCGTCCGAAACGCCAAATCATTGCCAACGAGAGAAACGCCCATGCTGACCGCTTCTAACGGCGAGCGGCCGGTATAATAAACCGCGGGATCGTAGCCGAAAATAGACATGTTGGCAACATCGCTTCCCGGAGAGTAGCCATTCGGAACCGTGACCGCTAAACCACATTGTCCGTTTTTCGCCAAAAAATCCAGATTCGGCTTTTGGGCGTACTGAAGAATAGTTTTGTGATTCAATTCGGGAATGGGCAAATCCGCCATTCCATCACCGATAATAACAACGTATTTCATGAAAAACCCGGCTTCATCATTTTTTAGAGTTAATGAATATTGAATAAATCGTAGGACAAATTCATTGAATAAATTGCATGGAACAATTGTATGGAACAATTGTATGGAACAACATCGTAAAATGTCGGCACATCTCTTCTAATCGTGACGTATTTATTTGTTCCGTTGTAAGTATGTCAAAATAAGCGTCATAACTTATTTAAATATCCGCTCCCTTGGAAAAAACAAGACTTAAAGATTTTACAAAAAGAGCCGGATAAAAGTTTAGGATGGCTCTTTACAATTATTTTTATTGATCAAACGAAAAATTCAAAAAATCGAAAAAATCAATAAAACAAAAAATCGAAAACTTTAAAAAATATTCAGATAGAATCATTGGAACAGTTATTGTTTTTATTCATTTTATTATTGTCGTTTTGTTGTTGTCATATTGTTGTTGTCATTTTATTATTGTCATTTTATTATTGTCATATTGTTGTTGTCGTTTTGTTGTGTCATTTTATTGTTATCTTTGGGATTATCTTCTATTGATATTGTTTTAAAATTCGGATGATTGAAAATGAAAATTGTGATGAAATTCGGCGGAACCTCGGTCGGAGACGGAAAAAGAATACGCCATGTCGCGGAGTTGTTAAAATCCTACTTTGATAAAGGAAATCAAGTCATTATGGTCACTTCCGCATTGGCCGGCGTGACTGACGGTCTTTTAGAGACAGCGATGGCCGCCTGCGAGCAAGGAAAAGTGTCTATGATTTCGGAATTTATCGCCGGCTTGAAATTAAAACACTTCAATGCCGTCAACGACGCGATTGACAACAAAAAAATCCGAGCGGAAGTCATTGAGCATTTGGAAACAAAAATCGACGAACTGGAAAAAGCACTCATCGGCATTTGCTACTTGGGAGAACTTACCAGCCGGTCCAAAGACAACATTTCCTCTTACGGCGAACGCTTGGCGGCACCGATTGTCTCGGGCGCGATTCGTTCTTTGAAAATACCGTCCAAATACTACACCGGCGGAGAAGCGGGTGTCATTACAACCGACTCTTTCGGCAACGCCAAACCGCTTCCGAAATCTTATGCGTTGATTCATGAGAGATTGACCCCGGATTTTAAAACATCCATCCAAGTGATCACCGGCTTTATCGGCGAAAACGAAGACGGAAACATTACGACCCTGGGCCGCAGTGGCTCGGACTATACGGCATCTATTATCGGTGTCGGTGTCAAAGCCGACGAAATTTGGCTGTGGAAAGAGGTGGACGGCATCATGACCGCCAACCCTAAAATCGTCCAAGACGCGCAAACCATTCAATTTATTTCGTACCAGGAAGCCATGGAATTATCATCTCTGGGCGCCGAAGTTCTGCACCCGCGCGCGATTGAGCCGTCCATGCACAACAACATTCCGGTGCGTGTCAAAAGTACATTTAAGCCGGACTTTGAAGGAACGTTGGTCATTACCGAAAACAAAACATCCAAAAACGTCGTGAAAGCCGTCAGCATGATTAAAAAAATCGCTCTTGTGAACGTTTCCAGTGTGGAAATGGTCGGATCGACCGGAAAAGTCGCACGGATTTTTGCGGTTTTGGCCGATAAAAACGTGAACGTGCGGTTAATCAGCCAAGGCTCCGAATCCAGCATTTCATTCATTGTCAACGAATCGGACCGGGTAAAAACTGTTAAAGCCATCAAAGCGGACCTTGGAGAATCCTACAATGTTGATTTCAGAACAGATGTCGCTGTGGTTGCCGTTGTCGGTGCCGGAATGGCCGGAACGCCCGGTGTTGCCCGCCGCGTTTTTACAGCTCTTGGAAAAGAAAACATTAATATCATTATGATTAGCCAGGGCTCTTCCGAATACAATATTTCCTGCGTTATCAGCAGCGAATGCGTCAATACGGCAATTTTGGCGCTTCATAACGAATTTGAGCTCGGGAAAAAATGATCAATCCCAAAAAAACAGAAGAAATTTGCAGAAATAAAGAAACAAGAGACCCTTATGATCACCTTTTATTTTACCGCCACTGGAAATTCATTGGCCGTAGCAAAGCGTATCGGAGGTAATTTGATTGCCATTCCGCAAGTCATCGACACCCAAAATCCGCACTATAAGGATGATGTGATTGGGATTGTTTTTCCGATTTACAGCAACGCTCCGCCAAAAATGGTACGCCGGTTTTTGGAAAACGCCCGGCTGGAAGCCGATTATATCTTTGCGGTCGGTACTTACGGCAACCTTCCCGGCGCCTGCATGTTTAATTTGCAAAAAACTGCCACAAAAAACGGCTTCCGTTTTGATTACACGAATCAAATCCTTATGGTTGATAACTATCTGCCGATATTTGAGATGGATGCGGAAATCGCCAAATTGCCGGCAAAAAAAACAGAAGAGATGAACGCAAAAATTGCGGAGGATATTGCTCTTCGAAAACGTAATCAAACCCCTGCCTCATGGGGATGGCGGATAATTTCCGGCATTTTGGGAGCCATCATCCGAACCGACAAAAATGCTCAAAAATATACCGTCAATGAGGAATGCACAACCTGCGGCATTTGCGCAAAAGTCTGTCCGGCAAAAAATATTGCGGTTGCGGATAAAGTGGAATTTGGCAATCATTGTGAAGCTTGTCTTGCGTGCGCGCATCTCTGCCCGCAAAACGCGATTCATTTAAAAAAAGAAAAAAGCGGTAAACGTTGGCGCAACCCGGATGTTTCGACAACCGAAATAATAAACTCAAACAATCGCCATCGTGATTTGCCTTAAAAAGCGAAAACAAAAAAGGATTAATACCCCTGAATCTCTATTTATCTGTTCATTCTTGAAAAAAGATTTATGTTTAAAAAATTTCAGAGATTAAAAAAATGACGGAAAAAGAACATACTTATGCTGCGTCCGGCGTGGATATTCGGCAAGAGGAAGACACGATTAAATCACTGACCAAAAAAATGACCTACAAGAGGGAAGGAATCGGTGCGCCGCTGACAGAAATCGGTCACTATGCCGGGCTGATTGATTTTGGAGAATATGCGATTGCGATGACGACCGACGGAGTCGGCTCCAAAGTATTGATTGCGAATGAAATGGGCAAATGGAATACGGTTGGCATCGACTGTATTGCGATGAATGTCAATGATTTACTTGCGATTGGTGCCGAACCGGTTGCTTTTGTGGATTATTTGGCACTTGAAAAACACAAACCCGGATTTGCCGCCGAGGTCGGAGAAGGTTTGGCCAAAGGCGCCGAAATTTCCCGGATGTCGATTGTGGGCGGTGAAACCGCAACACTTCCCGATATCATCAAAGGATTTGACTTGGCCGGAACTTGTATCGGTTTTGTGAAAAAAGGCGAAGTTTTAACGGGCGAAAAAATCCAAGAGGGCGATGTGATTATCGGCTTAAAAAGCACCGGTGTTCACAGCAATGGCTATTCTTTGGTTCGAAAAATTATCAAGGATTCTCCTTATGATTATCATGATTATTGCCCGTACGATCCCAAAAAAACAATCGGAGACGACCTTTTAGCGCCGACCGCCATTTATATGGAAGTGCTCGATGTCATCCGGAAATATGAAGTTCACGGACTTGCCCACATCACCGGAAGCGGGCTTTTGAAGCTTCACCGCATCACAAAACTTGGGTTTGACATTTCCGATCCGATTGAGCCGCCGGCGATTTTTAAATTCCTTCAAGAACAAGGCAAGGTCAGCGATCTTGAAATGTACAAAACATTCAATATGGGCATGGGCTTTGTCATTATTGTTCCGCCCGAAGTCGCGCCGTATGTTGTTGGAATGACCGGCGGAAAAGTTGTCGGAAAAATGATTTCATCCGGAATTTTCGTCAAAGGACTTGCGATTGAATAATTATTCTCTTCTTATTTTTCCGGTCTTATTTCCTTTTCTTATTTTTCTTATATTTCAACCCGAGAAAAGAAAAAATTAGAAAAGAAAACCGGCCGAAATTGAAAAATTTTGACCGGTTTGTTTTTTAATTTGAGTGAGATATGAATTAAAAAATCATTTGAGTGAAGATAAATTAAAAAATCATTTGAGTGAATATGAATTAAAAATCAAATCCGGATGAGAGTTTTTATGGTTTGTATCAAAAACACCAACTGCATCATTATCGGAAATGAGATGACTCTTTCCGATTGCAAAAAACTCATCACGGATGTTTCCGATGAGGTTTATTTGATTCCGGGCGGTTATCAAATCAAAGGAATTATGCTCAAAGGATCAAGGCCGTTTCCGGTCGGTTTTTCCGGCGGAAACCTATTTTTTCAATATGTAAAGCCTTGTTTTGGAATTTTTGCGTTGCAAATTGAAAATTGCCACAAAGATATCACATTGCTGCGGGAAGATTTTATTCAAAACAATTTCGAAAAAATCAAGTGATTCCAATGACACAAAAGGAACAAAAATGTGAAGACACAAAAAAGAGCCTGCCTGAGAAAGACTCTCCTGGAAAAGCGCCGCCGGCTCTTGGGTATGATACAAATGTCCGTGTCACCGTTCCAAATTATGATTTGTTTCATTGTCAAACCATTCAATTGGCTGCCGCTTACGCAAAAGAAAAAAGAAAAGCGGACGATAACATTTTATTTCCGGCCCGATGGCTGGATACCGGTTGCGGGACCGGAAACTTGATTTTAAAAGCGAGAACGATCTATCCGGATTGTAAATTTACGCTTGCGGATCCGTCTGTTGAAATGTTGCAGATCGCGAAACAGAAATTGTTGCCGGCGGAATCTGAACCGAATTTTGAAATGGATTTTAGATTTGTCAACCTCAAAACCAATCAATTGGACCCCATCCGGACTTTTTCCGGGCAGCTGTTTGACATCGTCACCGCTGTATTGTCTCATCACTATTTATCTCAAGAGGAGCGGATTGTTGCCGCCGAAAACTGTTTCCGGCTGCTTACGTCCGGCGGAATTTACATTACTTTTGAACACACAGCTCCTGTGACAACTTTAGGAAAAGAAATCGGTCAGCGGATGGTTGCAAATTTTCAAGCCGATTCCGGCAAAAATGAGAAGGACATTGAGAACTACAAAAACCGCTATGGAAAAGAATATTTTCCGATTACGGTCGCGCAACACATGGATATGCTCAAAGACGCGGGATTTAAAACCGTGGAATTGTTTTGGTATTCATATTTGGAAGCCGGATTTTATGCGGTCAAATAAAAACGTACAACCGACTGATTTTTAAATTTTAAAACCGACGCGAAAAAACAAAACCGGAAAAAAAATGAAAAATTGAGCCGATTTGACTCAATTTTTAAGGATTTAATTTTGATAAGTTAAGATCTTTTGACGAAATCATCCGTGATGGACAAAATACCTGAGCCGATTGTGATGCGGAGATCTTTGTTAACAAAGATCGCGGTTCCGATTTTTGTATCGTTTGAATAAAGGATATATTCCGATCCATCTTTGCTCCATGTTCCGGAGAATTCAACGAGTCCTGCGGAGATGGTGTATGTTTTATCGTCCGAAAAGGTCGCAATGGCTTTTGTCTTTTGTCCGTCCCATGTTCCGACGACTTTATCGCCCATACAACCGGCGGCGGTCACCCCAACAAGAAGGACGAATAATGCGAAAACAGGCAATATTTTTTTGATCATTTTATTTTCCCCTGTCACAGCTTTTTTGAAAAGAATGCTGCTCCATGAATAAATTGGAATTTAATTATATAATGTTTTTTGGTAAAAAAAAAGAGGAAAAGGAGAAAAAACTAAAATAAAAAGAAAAAAAAGATGAAGGAGAAAAACCAAAAAATGAAAAAGAGAAACAAAAGAAATAAATATTTTATTTCAGTTCATCTGCCGCCGTTAAAATAATATCGGCAATGATTTCCGGAGACAGGCGGTTCGTATCAATCACCAAATCATAAATGGACATATCATTGAGGTCGATTTTGTAGTAATTTTTATATCGGATGCTTTCGGAGGCTTCCCGCGTCATCGTTTTGTCCATTTCAAATTTAAAAGAAGAGGTGCCTTCCCGTGTCATAATCCGCCGGACCCGGGTTTCAATCGGTGCCTTTAAACAAATCCGAAGAACCGGTTTTCCCGGAGGAACGTCCACCGACATGTAACCGGCCAGCCGCCCTTCCAAAATCAGATTGTCACGTGTCTGAGATAAATCCTGCTGGCGCCGGTCAATTTTTAAATCCACCGACGGGTCGGACTCGGCAAATTTTCCAAATTCGGCAAGAGACATTTTCATCTCTTCCGCAAGACCCCGAAAGATCTCGCCGGAAGAAATAAAATCCATACCGGAACGCTCTTTTAATATTTTGGAAACCGTCGTCGTGCCGGTTCCCGGAAGACCGCTGATTGTAATAAGCATAACTGTCTCATTATCCTCTTTTGATTCACAATAGTTATGCGCCGGCTGTTGTAATATTCATAAATTTACGCAGGACTTGGCTGAACGCAAAGGAAGAGAGAATATACCAATAGAGCCAGTAGGTGAAAATAAACAATTTGTCACTCAAAAACTGAGTTCCCCAAAATGGAAAAACCAGTGTGGCATCCGGATGCCCGCCAATGTAGTAATACGCCCACATCAAAAGCGGGAGTGAGATAATCACGATGTAAAACATTGGCTTAAATTGCTGTTTCATCATGTTCATTTGCTCTTCCATCATGCCGGCTTGCTGTTCTTCGAGCTTTTTGAGCAAATAGGTGTTTTGTGTCTTTTGAGCTTCTTTCATGTCTCTTTGGTAAACCTTCATGCGTTCTTGGAAGTCACGCATTTGATTTTGGTCCACCAAATACTTCTGAATGAGGGAAGAATAAATGGCGGTAATGATGGCCATGGCCGATAAAAGCAAAAAGAAGTTGGACTCCCCAACCAAAAGAAGGACGGGAGACATAATAACATCCATTACTTGACCGATGCCGTCGCGGACACTCTGAAACATCACGCCGATGAATAAGAAAATACCCACCACCAGCACCGCTTTACTGATGATATCTTTGATACTTTGTGTTTTTTCCAAAACGATCCCTTTGATATTGATTATTGGATAGATGATTGATAGTGATTTTAAAACAATTCGTAAAGGTTAATCTGAAAATTTAAAAGATTCTTTCTTTATTTGAATTTATGGACGAGTTTTTTGATTTCACCAAAAACAACATCGATATCCTTTGTTCCGTCCACATCTTTTAAAATGCCTTTCTTTTGATAATAGTCCACGAGAGGCGCTGTTTGAGATTGATAAGCTTTCAGGCGTTGGGTGACTGCTTCCGCCGTGTCGTCCGTTCGTTGATACAATTGGTCGCCACAGACATCACAGACACCGGCTTTTTTGGGCGGGTTGAATTGGATGTGATAGCTGGCGCCGCACGCGGACATCCATCGTCCGGAAATACGTTCGACCAGGTCTTTTTCCGGAACGACAATATTAATTACACACTCAACCGGCTTTTCGATTTCCGTCAAAATTTTATCAAGCGCCTGGGCTTGCGGGATGGTGCGTGGGTAGCCGTCGAGCAAAAAACCGCCTTTGCAGTCTTTTTGAATCAAACGTTCTTTGATAATTCCGATTAAAACGTCATCCGGAACGAGCGCACCTTTGTCCATGTAACTTTTGGCGGCAAGGCCGAGCGGGGTTCCTTCTTTGACATTGGCACGCAAAATGTCGCCGGTTGAAACTTGAGGAATACCGAATTCTTTGGATAACTTTTGCGCCTGCGTCCCTTTTCCAGCTCCGGGAGGACCGAATAGAATAATGTTCATCATAACCACCTGTTGTAAAAACAATAACGATTTGTCATAAATATGTAATCACGAAATATAGACAAATTGACATTTTCTTATAAAAAGAATTGCATGAAAAGGCAAAAATCATAAAATTATAAAATAAAAATTGAAAAAAACAAAATCAAAAAAATTGAAAAAAACGGAATCGGAAAAATTGAAAAACACAGAAGAATTGAAAAACACAGAAAATAATAAATTTGAATCCGGCGGTTACTTTAAACCACCGGATTTTAAAAAATCAAAGGAAAGAGACATCGTTATTTTTTCTTTGTTGCCGCATTGTTCGGGTTTTTTTGATTAGCTCGGTTGTCCACAGTTGCTTTGTTGGAAGCGTTGTTTGGATTTTTGGAGTCTGCGCGTTGGTTGGTTGCCATTTTTCGATTCACCTCCTGTAATAATACCAACCGTGTTAGTGGATTATATATTTATTGTTAAAAATAGGCGACAAATTAAATCAAAAAAAATAAAAAAAGAATTTAAAAAAGAAATAAAAAATAAAAAATGATCCGGCAACCAAAAACCAGGCAGCCGGATTTGAAAAAATAGTAATCATGAATCCGGATTATTTTTTCTTTGCCGGAGCAGCCGGACTTTTCTTAGGGTCTGCCGGTTTTTTGGATGTGGTACTTGCGCCTTTGGCGTCTGTGCGTTGATTCATTGCCATTTTCAATTCACCCCCTTTAAAATATAAAAATAATAATATATTTAATATATATAAATTTGTGGTTAAAAAATAAGCTATAAACAAATGCCAATCAAAAAGATGGAAAGCAGAAATAAAACAAATCTGAATAAAAAAAGGAAAAAATATGAAAAAATGAAAAGTAATGAAAAACTGAAAAATAATGGAAATGATCGAAAATCAAAATTATGAAATAAAAGTCCGGCCGAAAGATAGAAATTAGAGGAGCCATAAGGGACATGGCTCCTCATTTTTTCTGTTTTTAAGATACAAAAGAGGTTTCACATAAGAACTTCTTGAATCTTATGGCAGATTTGTTCGTTTTTTGATTGGTTGACTCGTATACCGTTTTTTAAATATTATTCAAACTGTAGTTTACTGAATTGAAACAATTACTTTTCTCTGTTTTTCATATCACCTCCGATTAATATATAATTTTAAAAATAAAGCAAATAATATATAAATTTGAAGGTTTTAAGAAAAAAGAATAAGTGGTGCCCCATAATTAAAATTTTAAAAAGCCGGGTCATCGGACTTAAAAAATAAAAATTCAAGATCAATAGAATGAAAACTATTCTGAAAGTTTTGGAACAAGATGGAAAATAAAAGCAAAAAATAAAGAGTGAATAAATTAAAAAATAAAGCATTTCACTCCATCATTTCTGTTTTTTGAAAAAAACCGAATGCAGCTGTAATGCGCGTGGCGGCCATCAAACAAAAAAAAAGAAATGAAAAAGGCGTTGTTATCAACGCCAATTATTTTTTAAAAATTTAAAAAAGAAAAGACGTTAATCGTCTTTTCCAAGGAAAGACCGAAGCATCGGATGCATTTCCATCATTTGTTCGGAGGCTAAATCTTCATACAAACGGTAAACAATGCTGACCGTTAATAAAAGTCCTGTTCCGCCGGCGCCACCGACCGTTCCGAGCAAACTGGCAAAAAGCGTAAGCGCGCCAATGAAAGCTCCACCGATGACGGTGACTTTGGGGATGTAGCGTTGCATATATTTTTCAATGGACGCGATGCTGTTTCTGAATCCCGGAACCTGCATACCGGAATTGTAAATCTTTTTGGCCGTTTGTTTGGCCCCCATTCCGGTTGTTTCAATCCAGAACAGAGCAAAGATAATACCGCCCGCAATCAACAAAAACGCGTCGACTCCCACGTGAAGTCCGATTTGCCAGGTGGCCGGCGCCGGATATCCGAGGGTTGCAAAATGTTGCTGCACATAAGTCGGAATCCAGTCCGACGGGCTGTTAATGGCGGATAAGTAATACATAATGCCGTTCACCGGCGTTGCGCCGGAATATTCTCCAAGAATCGTAATTCCTCGGCCGGCTAAAAGAACGCCGACCAACTGAATGTTGGCTTGAAGGGCACGTACCAAAATCATCGGGAGAACGGACGCATAAATCAATTTGACCGGGAATTTTCCGCGGGCGCCGCGAACAGAGGTGTGGGCGAGCGGAATTTCAATCCGGACACTTTCCACGTAAACGACGATGATGAAAATCGCAATCGTAGAGATTAATGCCAAAATTCCCGCATTGATGAGAAGATACATAATGCCGGTCGAACTGGAAAAGAGTGCGCCAAGTTCACCGCTTGTAATTAATTGGAACCATTTCGGAATAATACCGATGGCCAAACCGTCCGAGCCCGGCAGCCAGTTGATTAAACCGGTGACAATCTGCTGGGAAACTCCCGCGACGATGAAAAGACTGATACCGGAGCCGATACCCCATTTGGACACCACTTCGTCCATGAACATAATGAGGATGCCGCCGATACAAATCTGAATGAACAAGAAAGCTGTAACGACCCAGAGGTCAACACCCAGTGTTGCGGCCAATGCCGGATCGGGCTTGATATATCCGAATAATTGCGGAAGCGTTTCGAGAACAATCATCACAAAGACAAGGAATTTTTGAGCGCCTTGGAAGTAGGCTTGGTCTTTGGGATCGGAAAGATCCAAATGAATAATGTCGCCGCCGACGAGTAACTGCAAAATGATGGAAGCCGTCACAATCGGACCGATACCGAGAACAATCAATGAACCGGTGGCCCCCGCGAAAAAGGCACGGTATTGCGCAAATAAATCGATCGATTCGGCCGACATACCAAACAAGGGAACGTTTGACAAAACAAAGTAAAGTGCAAGAATCGCAATCGTCCACATTACTTTGTTTTTAAACAAAACTTGTTTTTCAGGTCTGGCGACAGAGGGTAACCTGCTAAAAAAAGGTTCCAAAACACTCCTGAAGCTCATTCAAATACACCTTGACTTTGAAATAGATGTGAGAGTACTCATTTTAAGAATGGAAGAACTCATCGTAAGAACATAATAAAGATTGATAGTGATAACGATTCATAGTATTAATAAATTATTGTATGTAATCAAATTTTATAAAATAAAGGGGAAGAATATTGAAAAATTAAATAAAGGGTTCGGCGGAAAAATCCAATTGCAAAGACGGCAATATCAATTGAAAAAGGAAAGAATCAAAAAGAAAAGAAAAACCGAAAAAAAGGAATCGCGGTTTTTTTCAATTTGATTTTTTTCAATCACAGACGATTCATTGATTTAAATCTATGAATTTTTCAATTTGATTTTAAGCTCTTCAACTTGAATTTTTCAATTTGATTTTAAACTCTTCAACTTGAATTTTTCAACTTAAGTTTTTCAATGATTCGTCCGCTGCTTTTGCATTTTTTGCAAAAAAATGAACCGATTCAATCGGCTCATTCTTCGTCTTCTTCGCAGCCGCAGTCACAATCGCATTCGCACCCGTCCGCTTCAACACATTCTCCACCGGCCGCTTCGATTTTTTCACGGGCGGATTCGGAGAAGGATTCGGCTTTAACAATCATCTTTTTGGTGACCCGTCCGGATCCCAAAACTTTGTTAATTCCGATGCTGTAAAGGTCAACAACAAACGTGTCGTCTTCAAATCCAATGTAGTCGGCTTCCATTTCATAAAGGAAATCCACCAATTCGTCCAATTCGCCGACGTTCACAATGAAAACCGGTTGATCGACCACTTTGGGGCGGGTGAATCCTTTGTACATGTAGCCGGGCCGGTATCCTTCGCGCATGGCCCGGATAAAGTGGTGGGCATTCCCACCGGCGTGTCCGCGGCCTCCGCGGTTTCCGGCTCCTCTTCTGTTCTTGTGGGTACCGCCGCCGCAAGTGCGTGATCCTCTGAATTTTTTAGTTCTGATGTGTCCCATAGTATCCACCTTACCTCATTTTGTGAAGCAACACGGCAATTTCCTCGCCATGGTTTCCAAGAACGCCGCCCTGTTGAACGGTTCTTTTCATGCCGGCGTGTCCCTTTCTCGGCGGGTGAAGCCGGAACACCGGTTTCATCAACGGAACATCCTTAATGGCCACTTTGCCGTCGACAAACGCTTCCGCCAATTCCTTAATGGAACCATAGGGGGTGTTTTCGGCAACATATGCGTCCGTTAAACGGTCGCCGCCTTCCAAACGTCCGCGGGTTTCAAAAATTTCGGCAACTTGTTCGGCGCCGACCGTTCCGAAAGCCACATAGTCCTTTGATTTTTGGATCATACCTTTGTTGATGTCGTTTTCTTCCAGGAAAACACAGTGGTTCACTTGGTTTAAACGAAGCATCCGAAGGGTGTCTTCAATGGTGTCTCTGACCGCGACACATCCTCTGACTCTGATAACTGCATACATGTTTAGACTCCTCCGTTTCCTTTCTTTGGAAGTCTCATTGTGCTGACGTTGTTGAGCGCGACGAAAGTCGCTTTCGCGAAGTTCAGCGTGGTCCGGGTGGTTCCTTCCGTTTGTGTCCAAACGTCACGGATTCCGGCTTTTTCAAGCACTTTTTTTGCGGTGCTTCCGGCGGCAATACCGAGACCTCTCGGAGCCGGAATTAATGTTACGACAACACTGCCGATTTTTCCGGTGGCTTCAAACGGAACGGTGTGTTCGTTTCCGCAAGCGCATTCCCAAGAACCGCAGCCGCGTGTGATATGTTGAATGTTCAATTTGGCCGCTTCAATTGCTTTTTTGATCGCGTTTCCGACTTGAACGTCTTTTCCTTGACCAAGTCCGACGTAGCCGTTGCCGTTTCCGACAATGACGGTCGCTCTGAATTTGACACGCCGTCCGGAGTCAGTCATTCTTTGAACCATGTTGATGTCTAAAACCTCATCTTCAAGGCCCGGCAAAAGAAGGTCCACAATTTGTGGTTCTCTTAACGGAAGGCGGGATTTAAGGGCGTCTTCCATGGTTGTGATTTGTCCGTCCGCAACAAGCTTTCCGAGTCTTGTTTTGGGTACCCATTCTACTTCATCGTATGCCATTTTCATCACCTGAACTCAGCGTTAATTTTCTTGACCGTTGCGTCAAACTGTGCCGGCAAATCCGAGTTGTTGTATTCGGCTGCGATTTCTCCCCGGATGCGTTCGTCCGATGGGAAAATGGATGCGTCGTGCGGAACTTCAAATCCGGCGTCAACGATGCCTTTTAAGGCTGCGTAAACCCGAGAACCCGGTGTGGACGCATGAAGTCCGATGTCCAAAATGCCGCCCTCGTATCCGTTTTGGATACTGCGCAGGCCGAACAAAAGGCCTGTTAAATATGCTGCGGTTGTATTACCGGTCGGTCCGTTATAGCCGTATTTTCCAAGTTCAGTGGAGATGGCGGATGAATAAGTGACATCTCCAACCGGTGTTGGGGCTATAAGCTGTATTTGCATGTTTCGTGTGCTTTTGCGCACGACGATACGGTTCTCTTTGGATAAAAGAAGCGCAAGACGGGAATGGTAATTGGTCCGTCCTTCTCTTCTTCTTCTCATCGGAACCTTATATCTTGGTCCTGTTGCCATAACTAGCTCCTCAACATTCTTTTAAGGTTGTTTAAAAGTATGATTTTCTTTTCACAAGCATCCGACTGCATCTATTCGAAAACAAATGCTCAAAGGTTGCCTATCAAAAGGGTTGCTATATACAGATTAGTTGTATATAAAGATTCTGAAAATTGAAAAAAACAAAAGAAATATAAGGAAAGGAGAATTAGAACATATTGAAATAAATTTAATAGTTATATATGTTTGAAATAGATATAATTTTCAAAAATATAAGATCAGAGAAGAAAGGAAAAAAGAAAAAAGAGAGAAGAAAGGGAAAAAGAGAAGAAAAAAGGAAGGAAAGATACAATGATGAGCCGAATGGAAAATATTTTTTCAAATATTCTTGCCGTTATTCTTGGAATGACCGGAGGAATCGCTTAGCTGAAATCCTGAAAACGCCGCTTAAAAAATGCAAAAAATGTAAAAACCGCAGCTATTTAGGGGAAACGCATTGCATGTTTTGTGGAGGACGTTTTAAATGATTTCGGAAATTTCGGAGGGGATCCAACTTTTCAATCAGATCATTAACAGAAAATATTGAATTGAGACAGCCGGAATTTTGTTTTTATTTTTTTTGACATTGCTGCTGATGTTTGATTCTTACGAAATTTTGGATTGAACCAAATTTCCCACAACGTTTCAAATTCAATTTTGGTTATGGATTTACATATTGTCGAATATCGGCATTGCCGCATTTGTTAAATTTTCAAGAGAAAGCATAAACCCGATTTGTCCGAAATGCCGGGGAAAAATGAATGTGCTCAAGTTGGAATAAGAATGTGAAAAATGTGAAAAGTTCGCTTTTGTTCATCCTTGGTTTGTGATTTTATCAACAGGAATTATTTGAAAATGATTATTGAAAATGATTATTGAAAATGATTATTGAAAATGGAATTATTGAGAAATAAAAGATTGAAGAGGAATAAAATTTCGATAAAGTAAAATTACCATTCAAACAACTAAATTTTACAAATATTGATTTTTAATCAGTGGATTAATATACGTTTACCGTATATTTTTCTTTCTTTTTATTATAAAAGAGATTTGTGTTTTTGACAAAGAGGTTTTAAATTGAATCAGAAGAAATTTCATGGAATTTGCTTGTTGGTCCTGTTAATACTACTGATTTTACCGATTACAGCCGCATCGGAACAAACGATGGAAACAATCAACACGTACAAAGTCAGCGGTGAAAATGCTACGACATATGGGCCGTATATTTATGCCGGCCATGAATACGATTACACGGAATTTTCCATGGATGGAAATTTATCCGGCGTATTGATTACGGATTCAATGACGGGGGCGGTTGTTGAAGATGAAAATATCATTCGAAAAGTATCCTATACAAATGCCGTTTTGATGGGTTTTACGATGGAAACGGCAGAAATTTACAAAACCACCGCTCAGAATTATAAAATTATTTCAACATCCAATGCCGATATGGCAGACTTGCTTGCCGCCGAACTGAAACTTTACACCACAGCCGACCAAAATAAAATTGGATCCGTGGACAAAGATTTCCGTGAACTTTCCCGTCTCTATGCGGAATTGAGTGCGATTTACGACGAGGCAGCTGTTACCGGAACAGATGTTGCCCATGGAAACAAAACGTATGAAAATGCGGAATTGATGATGAGCCAGGTAAACCGGATAGAAGCAAAATTAAAGGAGATCAAACCGGTTTATGAAAAAACCGCTGCCGGAATGAATGTTTATTATGATGTTTTGATTGAAGGACCTTATCAAGTCAATAAAACTCAAATGCAAACCGCCAAAACAAATTATAATTACATTGTAAAGCAAGAATTGAGTAATTTTGATTATGTGATAAAAACACTCGAAAATTCGGCAAACACTGTCAAAGCACGTCCGGACTTGGATGTGGAATTATCAAAACTTCGCATTAAAATTAATGATATGCCCGGATTCGGCTTTTTACCGGCGGTGGTAATTGTGGGATTGTTTGCTTTCGTGCTTGGAAGAAAGAGTAAAAAGAATTAAAATATTTGGAAAATGAAATTGCCGTTGCCGGCAACTCATTTCTATTTTTGTTTTTCGCTTCTGTTTTTTATTCTATTTTTGTTTTTTGTTTTTTATTTTTTGTTTCTGTTTTTTATTTTTAGTTTCGTTTAATCATAATTTTTCATTATTTTTTTCAGTTTCCTTTCAATTCCGAAAATATTTTTTCGGCATGAGAAATGGCCGTTTTTGCTTTATCTTCAAGAGGTATGTCAAATTCGACGAAGATTTCATAATCGCAGACCGTCCTCCATTTTTTTAATTTGGATAAATTTTTGCCAACGGTTTTCGCGGAATCCTTGTCTGATTTTTTATAACATGCCGCCAAAAAGGAATGGTCTTTTCCGGTTTTTGATTCGGCAAAACCCATATTTCCAACGCATATTCCCGGGCTTTTAAAAAGGACGCATAATATGCCCGTCCGATTGCAGCCCTGTAAACAGATTCCGAATTCAGGCCGGATTGTTCCGCAATCTTAACCAAGTACTTTGAAAGAGACAAAAAATAAACCGGTTTAAAATCCATACGAATGCCCCTTTTCAATAATTTTCATATCGGGTGATTAAGAAAAAACAATTTGCAGTATTCCCGTATGCCTTTTGAGCCTCTTCACAAAGACCATTTAACTCGTCTTCCAAAGCAACATTGAGCGCAATAGTTTTTTCAGCAACAGGAACTTGAATTTCCAAATAGCTCCAATCCCCTTCTATTTCGATTTTTATTTTTCTGAGCAAACGAGAACCGTATCTCTTTTTCAGCTCTTGTGTGATAAACCAAAGAATGTCATAGAAATAAATCTATTTTGAATACTGCCGACGGATTTTATCCGCCCGTACAACAAGAAATCGGTCATCACATTCAAGTGTTTCCAAAACAAAATTCATCTTTAATTTCTCCGGCAAATTTAAAATTTCAATATCCATCGCCAATAAATCACATCCCTGTTTTAAATATTTCATTACTTTTTGAAATAAACCACTTATAGATAAACTTGCCGATTTTTTCACGGATGTTGATTCAGGGGACCCGTCATTAAATATTGAAAATAAGATGAAAATAAAATTTATAAAACCATAAAAATGGATTGAATCAGGAATACCGACAAATGATTGAAAATGATTGAAAATGATTGATTAAAGATTGAAATTGCCGTTGCCGGCAATTCATTTCTATTTTTGTTTTTCGTTTTTATTTTTGTTTTTCTATTTTCATTTCTGTTTTTATTTCTATTTTTATTTTATTTTTTCATTCCTTTTTCTTCCCTTGGGAATAATACCAATACCCACCCGCCAAAAAAATCAAAATTCCGGACATGAATATGAAAGCCCAAACATATTGGGAAAAAAGAGAAGATTCCGGTTCCGGGTTTGAAATATTTTCAGAAGGGAGAACGGCCGACGGTTGCAAAGAAGGCGAACCGGAAGAGTTGTTTTCCGAAGAAGCGGACGAATTTTGCAATTCAGAAGAATTGTTGTCGTTCATTACCGTTGCTGTCCCAAAACCGCCGCTACTGCCTGGAATCGGAGTGAAAAACAAAAGGGTATAGAATATATTTCCGGAAAAACCGTCCCCTTCAAAGGAATAAGAAACAAAATCCCCCAAAATATCCGAGCGCATCCACGAAATCGTATTTGAATCCGAATCATAAACGCCGTTGGAACTGATGGAGCTGCCGGCCGGCAAAATCGCATCTCCCTGCGGCGTATAAACAGGATTGGTCACCGAAATCATATCCGTATTATCCGGATAAGGGGTTGAAAAAAAGAGATCGAATGCGCTGTCTAAGAAAACCCGGTCCAATTGGTCCGACAAAATCAAAATTTGAAGAGAGGAAAGGACGGTTAAAGTATCAAAATCCGGCAGCTGATTTTCGGACAACACCAGGATTTGTAAATGGCTTAGCTCTTCCAAGGCGGAAATGTCAAAAACAGGATTGTCCGACAAATCCAAACCGTAGAGGTTGTCCAGCCCCGTAAACGTTCCCGGCGAAATTTCAGAAAGAGAATTGCCGGACAAATCCAAATATTTCAGGCCGGCTGGAAATCCGGACGGCAAACCGGAGAGGGAAGACAGGAAATTATCGGACAGAAAAAGATATTGCAAACCGGATGGGAAAGCCGGCAGCAAATCGGATGCGGAGGACATGGAATTGTGGGACAAATCCAGATACAATAAACCGGACGGCAACCCGGAAACCGAAGAAATGGAATTGTTCGACAGATTCAGAACCGCCAAAGTGGAAAGGCCGGACAAGCCGGAAGTATCGGAAAGGGAATTGTTCGACAAAACAAGTGTCTCTAATCCGGAGGGTAAATCGGAAACAGAAGAAATGGAATTATCGGACAACAGAAGCGTTTGCAAATGAGAAAGACCGGACAGGCCGGAAACGGAAGAAATGGAATTATTGGACAAGTTCGCTATTGTCAACTGGGAAAGGCCGGATAATCCGGAAACAGAAGACACGGAATTGTTGGACAAAATCAGAATTCTTAATCCGGCCGGAAATCCAAAAAGAGAGGAGACAGAATTGTTGGACATGTACAGGTTGTGCAAATTCGCCGGCAAACCGGAAACCGAAGAAATGTAATTGTCGGACAAATAGAGATGAATTAAATGGGACAAGCCGGACAGCATGGAAACGTCTGAAATGGAATTATTGGACAAATCCAAAGACACCAAACGCGAAAGACCGGACAGGGCGGAAAGATTGGAAAGGTTGGAAAGGTTATTGTGCGACAAATTTAAATCTGTTAAATTAACCGCGTATTCAAGTCCGTCCAACCTTGCAATTCCCCGGCCGGACGCGTCTAAAAATTGAAGGCTTTGCATTTGAGATTCGTTCACGTCGGCATCCGGGCTTTGTCCAAGATTTTCGTTGATGGCGGCCTTGAGATTTTGGTCGGGAATTGGTACAAGGTCATCCGGCGCCGCAAGCGCAGCCGAAACAAAGGACAAAACAAACGAAAAAATAAAAAGTAAAAGAATGGATTTTTGAAAATTTGATTTTGTCATGAAGATCATCCAAAAGCATGATTGAGAAAAATGAATTCTAAAATAATGTCAAAAGCGGACATAAATATATAGAATAATATAATATTTTAACTATATAAATATGAGGAGAAAATTGAAAAACAGAGAAAAAGGAAATTTGAAAAAAATAGAGAAAAGAGAAAATTGAAAAAAATAGAGAAAAGTAGAGAAAATTGAAAAAAAATAGAGAAAAAGGAAAATAGAGAAAAAATAGAGAAAAGAAAAAAGATAAATTAAAACCCTTTTTGTTTTCTCTAAAACTTCTTTTACTTTTTCATCCGGAAGAAATACCAATATCCGCCGGCCGCCAAAATAACAACAATTCCGGCTGCCGCCACATAAATCCAAAGATTGGAACCGGCCGGCTGAGAATCGGAATTGGAAGCCGGACCCAATCCGTTTCCATGAGAATCAGACGTGTTTTCAACCGGTTTCGTGTTTTCTTGTTGTGACGGTTGAGACGCATTTTCAGAAACGTTTGGAGCCGGAAGAGATGTATTCAAAACCGTCGCGCTGCCAAAACCGCCGCCGCTTCTGCTGTTTGCCGGTGCCGGTTTGGGGACACTTATATTATAGGTAACTGCTCCTGAAAAACCGGTTCCTGCAAATTCATAGGAAACTTGGTTGTTTGAAATGTCGGAATAATCCCATGTAAGCGTATTGTTTGCCGAGTCATAAACGCCGTTGGAACTGATTGTTCCGGCTGTCGGTGAAAGAATTTGCTTTTGCATGTCATGAACCGGATTGACAATGACAAGCGGGTCCCTTTTTTGTGTTGTGAAAGAGAGAACATAAATGTCCCCTAATTTAGAAACCACATCCAACTCATCCGACAAAACCAATATTTTCAATGCCGTTAAACTCTCTAATTGAGTCCAATCCGACAGTTGGTCTTCGGACAAAGCCAAAACCGCAAGGGAGGATAATCCATTTAGTGCGGAAACATCGGAGACCGAATTTTGAGCCAAATCCAAGCCATACAAAGCGTCAAGGTTATCCAAAAAATTCGGTGAAATTTGATTTATTTGATTATGAGATAAATCAAGATACCACAAATTCGTCAGGGTTTCTAAATCGGAAACGTCCGTCAGTTGATTGTTATCCAACAAAAGAAACTTCAAATTCGTCAGGTCTTCTAAACCGGAAACGTTCGTCAGTTGATTGGAAGACAAATTAAGAACAGTCAAATTCGTCAGGTTTTCTAAACCGGAAACGTCCGTCAGTTGATTGGAAGACAAATCAAGAGTCTGCAACTTCGTCAGGTTTTCTAAACCGGAAACGTCCGTCAGTTGATTGGAAGACAAATAAAGAGTCACCAACTTCGTCAGGTTTTCTAAACCGGAAACGTCCGTCAGTTGATTGGAAGACAAATAAAGAGTCACCAAATTCGTCAGGTTTTCTAAACCGGAAACGTTCGTCAGTTGATTGGAAGACAAATAAAGACGAGTCAAATTCGTCAGGTCTTCTAAACCGGAAACGTTCGTCAGTTGATTGGAAGACAAATCAAGAATCTCCAAATTCGTCAGGTCTTCTAAACCGGAAACGTTCGTCAGTTGATTGGAAGACAAATTAAGATACCACAAATTCGTCAGGTTTTCTAAACCGGAAACGTTCGTCAGTTGATTGTTATTCAAATAAAGTTCTCTCAAATTCGTCAGGTTTTCTAAACCGGAAACGTTCGTCAGTTGATTGTTATCCAACCGAAGAAAAGTCAAATTCGTCAGGCCTTCTAAACCGGAAACGTTCGTCAGTTGATTGAAAGACAAATCAAGAATCACCAACTTCGTCAGGTTTTCTAAACCGGAAACGTCCGTCAGTTTATTGTTATTCAAATAAAGAGTCTGCAAATTCGTCAGGTCTTCTAAACCGGAAACGTTCGTCAGTTGATTGTTATCCAACCGAAGAAAAGTCAAATTCGTCAGGTCTTCTAAACCGGAAACGTTCGTCAGTTGATTGTTATACAACAAAAGAGAAGTCAAATTCGTCGCCGTTTCAAGTCCGGTTAAGTCCGAAATTCCTCTATTACCAGCGTTTAAACTCGTCAAGCTTTGCATTTGTACTTCTGTGATGTCTGCGGTGGAACATAGACCCAACTGACTCCTAATTGCCGCTTTTAAATTGGAGTCGGGAATGGTGACATAAGCCGGTTCCGCAAACGCAACCGGAACGGATGACATCAAAACGGATAAGATAAAAAGCAGAACGGCTGCCTTTTGAATAATTGATTTTCGCATGATTATTTCCTTTGGTTTTTTAAAAAAAGTATTATTTTAATAGAAATCATTCTGGATGAATAGGAAAGAAACTATATAAGGATTGAGAAGAGGAAATCGTATAATTAAAATAATATTTTTTGAAAAATAAAAATTGAAAAAAAATCAATAAAAAAGCCCGTTCCTTTGAAAAAAATCCAAAGAACGGACTTTGGTTCTCATTTTAAAAAAATTAAAACCCTATTTTTATTTTTTCTAAAATTTCTTTTACTTTTTCATCCGGAAGAAATACCAATATCCGCCGGCCGCCAAAATAACAACAATTCCGGCTGCCGCCACATAAATCCAAAGATTGGAACCGGCCGGCTGAGAATCGGAATTGGAAGCCGGACCCAATCCGTTTCCATGGGAACCAGACGTGTTTTCAACCGGTTTCATGTTTTCTTGTTGTGACGGTTGAGACGCATTTTCAGAAACGTTTGGAGCCGGAAGAGATGTATTCAAAACCGTCGCGCTGCCAAAACCGCCGCCGCTTCTGCTGTTTGCCGGTGCCGGTTTGGGGACACTTATATTATAGGTAACTGCTCCTGAAAAACCGGTTCCTGCAAATCCATAGGAAACGTTGTTGTCTGAAATGTCGGAATAATCCCATGTAAGCGTATTGTTTGCCGAGTCATAGACGCCGTTGGAACTGATTGTTCCGGCTGTCGGTGAAAGAATTTGCTTTTGCTTGTCATGAACCGGATTGACAATGACAAGCGGGTCCCTTTTTTGTGTTATGAAATAGAGATAATAAGTACTGTCGGATTTAAAAACATAATCCAATTCATCCGATAAAACCAAAATTTTCAATGCCGATAAATCTTCTAATTGAGTCCAATCCGACAGTTGGTCTTCGGACAAAGCCAAAACTGCAAGGGAGGATAATCCATTTAGTGCGGAAACATCGGAGACCGAATTTTGAGCCAAATCCAAGCCATACAAAGCGTCAAGGTTATCCAAAACATTCGGTGAAATTTGATCTATTTGATTATGAGATAAATCAAGATACACCAAATTCGTCAGGTCTTCTAAACCGGAAACGTTCGTCAGTTGATTGTTATTCAAATAAAGATTTTCCAAATTCGTCAGGTCTTCTAAACCGGAAACGTTCGTCAGTTGATTGTTATTCAAATAAAGATTTTCCAAATTCGTCAGGTCTTCTAAACCGGAAACGTCCGTCAGTTGATTGGAAGACAAATAAAGACGAGTCAAATTCGTCAGGTCTTCTAAACCGGAAACGTTCGTCAGTTGATTGGAAGACAAATCAAGAAAAGTCAAATTCGTCAGGTCTTCTAAACCGGAAACGTTCGTCAGTTGATTGGAAGACAAATAAAGAGAAGTCAAATTCGTCAGGTCTTCTAAACCGGAAACGTTCGTCAGTTGATTGTTATTCAAATAAAGATTTTCCAAATTCGTCAGGTCTTCTAAACCGGAAACGTCCGTCAGTTGATTGGAAGACAAATAAAGACGAGTCAAATTCGTCAGGTCTTCTAAACCGGAAACGTTCGTCAGTTGATTGGAAGACAAATCAAGAAAAGTCAAATTCGTCAGGTCTTCTAAACCGGAAACGTTCGTCAGTTGATTGTTATCCAACCAAAGACCAGTCAAATTCGTCAGGTCTTCTAAACCGGAAACGTTCGTCAGTTGATTGTTATACAACAAAAGAGAAGTCAAATTCGTCGCCATTTCAATCCCGGTTAAGTCCGAAATTCCTCTATTACCAGCGCCTAAAAATGTCAAGCTTTGCATTTCTGATTCGTAAATGACTTGATCGGGAAGCCTGGAAGGATTTATTCCAAAATTAATTGCCGCTTTTAAACCTGCATCGGGGATATTAACAGGAGTTGACGGAATAGCAAACGCAACCGGAACGGATGACACCAAAACGGACAAGATAAAAAGCAGAACGGCTGCCTTTTGAATAATTGATTTTCGCATGATTATTTCCTTTGGCTTTTTAAAAAAAGTATAATTCTAATAGAAATCATTCTGGATGAATAGGAAAGAAACTATATAATGATTTAGGAGAACACATTAAATTATAATAATGATATAATAATATCTTTGATAAAATCAAAGGGAACGACAAATTTAAAAATAAAACAAAAATGGAAAAAAATGGAAAAAAATGGAAAAGACCGAAAAAGACTAAGATTGAAAAGTAAAAAACAAAAATCAGAAAAATAAAAATAATCAGAAAATAAAAAACAAAAATCGAAAAAAGAAAAAAAAAGAAAAATAAAAAAAGAATTGAAAAAGAATTACTTTTTCAATTCGGCTTGAATGTGCGCTTCTAAGTGAGACACGTTTCTGAACTCTCCGCCTTTTGCCTTTCTGTAGTAGCGGCAGTAGGTTTTCTTGTCCAGCGTTTCGTTGGCGCGCATTTCTTTTAATTTTTTCCGGAGCGCCCGAATCTTCTTAATCCAAAGTTCTTTGCTGTTGGTGCGCGCGCCCTTCTTACCTTTGCGGGAACCCGGTCCTTTTCTGTGACCGTATTTTCTCTTTTCGGCAACAAGTCTTGCACGTCCGCGGCTGACCCCTTGGATGCGCTTCGCTTTGATGTGGCCTTCGGAAATGAGTCCGCGCACATCTTCACGGGTAATCGCTTCCCCGATCTTTTCCGCTTCTTCCGGGTTGAGCCAAACACGGTTCAAACCGCATCCCAAAATTTGAGAAGCCATTCTCTTTTGGTTGGTTAAATTAGACATTTAGTTTTCCCCCTTTCCCGGATTCAAAACTTTAATGCCAAATTCCGCCGCCTTCGCGACAATGACCGCTTTCTTTTTGCCGCCGACACCGGCCGCGATTCTGATCGCTTCAAATTCCGGGTCCACCATGACCAAATCATCGGCGTTGTTCACCAAAACTTCATCAAAACCGGACGGGTGAAGACCTTTAATCAAAACAGGGCTGCCGTATCCGACCGTCGCCATCGCGCCTTTGCCGTAAATACCGGCTCTTTGCTTGCTTTGAACACCACGCGGGCGTCTCCATCTCGTATCCAATCTTTTGAATTTGTGATAGCACTGCCGGCTAAAGCCCGGCTTTCTGGCTTTTTGAACTTTACGCACGTTAAACAAACGTCTGAACTCCGGGTCCGCATCCAAAAGGTTGGTTGCACAAAGCGCATCCACCGGAGCATCTCCGGCATTTTCTACATTATTTTCTTTTGCCATTGTTCTCCCCCCCTTATGATTTATTCACCACGTAAATACCGTCTTGGAAGACACGCGGGTCAAATCTCTTGATTTTGGTTTTTTGCTCAATGTTTGCGGTCGTCTGTCCGACATCTTCCTTGTTAATACCCGTCACCGTCACGCTGTTTCCGGAAATTTTCACCGTTGTTTCGCCGACAATTTTGGCGATACGCGGCTTTTTCTCCCCAAGGAAATTGCTGATGACGAATTCTTTGCCGTTGACTTTCGTCTGCATCGGGAAGTGAGAGTACACAATGGTCATTTTGTACTCAAACCCATCCGTAACACCCTGAATCATGTTCGTGATGTGGGACGCATACGTTCCAACCATGGCCTTAAATTGCTTTTTTTGGTTTTCCGTGTCCACGACAATTTCGCTTCCGTTAATGGAAATATCAATTCCCGGGAAGTAAAGTTCGCGGACATTTTGGCCTTTCGGACCTTTCACGGTCAAGATGTGATTTTCATAAGAGACGGTCACTTTCGGAGCGATTTCGACAATTTCTTTAATTTCTTTTGCCATTTTATTCACTCCTTAGTACACGTAAGCCAAAAGCTTTCCGCCGACATTCTTTTCACGCGCTTCGTTGTGCGATAAAACACCCAAAGAAGTGGTCAAAACCAAGACGCCGAAGTTCTTTGCCGGCAGGTAGGATTTTTCCCATCTTTCAAAGGATTCAACACCGACCGAGTAACGCGGTTTAATCGCGCCGCAGTCGTTAATCGAGCCCGCCAATTTCACTTCATAAACACCGGATTTACCGTCTTCGATAAACTCAAACGACGAGATGTAGCCGCCTTCCTTCATCACATTAAGGACGTTTCCGATAATTTTGGAAGCCGGACGAATGACACATGATGTTTTTCCGACGTTCTCCGCATTTTTAATCACGGACAAAGCGTCAGCAAGAGGATCAAATAATACCATATTTCCTCACCTCAGCTGTATTTGTTAAAGCCCATCTTCGGAGCAATTTCTCTGAAGCAGTGCCGGCACAAGTAGATGTCATATTTGCGGACAAGCGATTGCTTTTGACCGCAACGCTTGCAACAGCTGGCACCCCGTCCGAATCTCTTTTTTGTCTGTACCATTTTAAATGACCTCCACACTGTAGTTGTCTTTTAAGAACGCAATCGCGTCGGCCTTGTTCATTTTGTGTGAATTCGGAACCTTGATTTGCGCGATTCTTCTTTTACTGATCCTGCTTCCCGGGCGCTTTAAGACGACCGTAACGTCCATCCCAAACACACCAATGTTTGGGTCATACTTCATACCGGGGAAATCCGTGTGTTCTTCGATACCAAACGAAACCGTGCCCGTTTGGTCGAATTGGGAGCTCTTTAAGGTGTTTTCGACAATTTTCAAAGAGGTCGTCAGGAATTGTTCCGCGTTTTCTCCTCTCAAAGTGACTTTACAGCCGATCGGCTCTTTCTTTTTAATACCGAATGCCGGAACGGTCATTTTCGCAAATGCCCGAATCACGGTCTGTCCGGTGATTTCCTCAAGTATGTTTTCTGCATCAACGAGATGTTGGCCGCTTTCGCCAACACCCATATGGACAATTACTTTTTCAATAACGGGAGTTCTCATTGGATTTTCCGAGTTGCTCATAGTTATTCATTCCCTACTTTAATTTCTGGTTTGTCCTCACCGATTACGAAAACATAGTTCTCGATGGTTTCAATTTCATTTTTGCCGGAAACCCGAACCAAGTTGTTCTTAGAACTGCGGATGGTTTCGATTTCCTTGATCTGTCCGACGACACCGCTGTGCTGACCACCTGTGATCATGACAGTGTTGCCGATTTTGTATTCAAACCGGGCCAAAACTTGTTTGTCCGGAAGTGAAATCTTTAAGGTGTCCTTGGTTTTGTACGCGTTCGACGCCAAAATATTGGTGCCGTCGTGGAGGTTTAACTGGACTTTGCCGCCCCGAAGGGTGGTCTTACCGTTGATTCTGCAGATTTTCCATTGGGCACGGTCCGCGTCAATCGGATTGAGATAGAGCCGTCCCTTGTTGTCTTGAAGCATGCGGTAATATTGATTGTTGGCCGGAATGGAAACCACGTCAAAGATACCGACCGGGAATTTCAAATTTTTCCGGACAATACCGTCAACAAGAACCTGCTTCTCTTGAAGAATGCGGGTGGCTTCCTTGGAGGTGTCAACGACCTTTAAAAGATCGCGTAAGATCACAACAAGCGGAAGGCTGGCATCTTTGTTGTGCGGACCGGGGCTTGTCGCTGTAATCCATTTGTTGGTCTTTTTGGGGACTTTCCAGCTGGTCGGCATGGACATTCGTTTCTGGTGCATGTGACTCACTCCTTTCCACGGATACGTGCTTCCCGTGTCTTATCTTTGAGTTCCAATTTTGTAATCATCACATTAGATGGATAAATCGGTCTTGGAACTTCCTCACCGTTGACCTTCGTCGAAACAACGCCGGTCACGTGAATAACGCAATCCGAGAGGCTGACTTTTTCAACCTTTCCCGAAACACCCTTAAAGTCGCCGCGCATAACCAAAACCGTATCACCGGTAATGACCGGAGCGGACCGGGTGTTGTATTTCTTCGACAAATCATCGCTTAAGCGAGCGCCCATATATTTTTGGCGCATGTGAAGCGGCGCGTTGTATCTGGCCTTTCTTTGTTTTCTGGGCTGAATTGATGTTACCATTTTTGTCACCTCAGATCACAATGGATGCGGTCGTGCCGACTTTGGGGAATCTTTCCGCGACTTCTCTTGCGACCGGTCCTTTAATGTCGGTTCCTTTCGGAACACCGGACTCGTCCACAAGAACCATGGCATTGTCCTCAAAGGACACGTGCATGCCGTCAGGTCTTCGGATTTCTTTCTTTTGCCGGACAATGACCGCCAAAAGGACCTGCTTTCTCATTTCAGGCGTTCCCTTTTTGACGGACACGATACAAAGATCGCCGACACCCGCTTTGGGGTATCTGTTTTTGACACCGCGGTAATTTTTCACGGAAATGATTTGAAGCACTTTCGCGCCGGTGTTGTCCACACAGTCCACACGGGCACCTGTGTTTAAAGCACGCGGAATGTTTGATCGTATCGCTTTCATTTCTGGACCCCCTCGGACTGAATCACAACGAAGGACTTCGTTTTACTGAGCGGGCGGCATTCAGCAACGGTCACGACATCCCCGACTTTTGCGTTGATGCAAGGCGGGTTGTGAACGTGCATAATGGAGCGGCGCTTTTCGTATCTTTGGTACTTGGAGACCATTTTTTCATATCTTCTTTCAATGACGACGGATTTGTCCATCTTCGCACTGATAACGGTTCCCACCAAGATTTGACCGCGAACGGATAATTTACCGTGGAACGGGCAATGAACGTCATTGCACTCTTTGGAGGGCTCCGGAACATCAATTCCAATATCTCTTGTCATAAATTTAACCTCATTTTCTTGATTTCTTTAAGTTCTTTATCCGATTTTGGGGTTGTGAGAGCATAGTTTTTCCATTAATTTTTGCGGATATGCGGCCATTTTCCGAGACCCAGGTGAAAACGAAGACGGATCCGGATTTTGGAACCGTTTTCATTCCCTGTTTGGTCTCAATCTGAAATGTATTTCGGGATTCATCGAGGATGATTCCGAAAAGACCTGTCATTGTCGGGTCGCAAGAACTTTCCACCAAGACAGAAAGCCCGATCAGTTCATGAAAAGGCAAGGTGTCCGGTGTGATCTCAATTTCAGTCATGTTTAGTTATCTTTCATCTCGGTTTGAATTGTCTTGATGCGTGCGATGGTCCGGGTAATTTCGCCGATACGTCCCGGGTTTTCGGGGGCGCCTCCGGCCGAGGTCAACGCGCGTTCGCGAATGAGTTCATTGTTTAATTTTTTGATCTCATCAATTCTTTCTATCGGGGACATTTTGCGAATGTCGCCGGATCTTAAAATTGCCATTACTTCTTCGCCTCCTTGTGAACGCGAGCCATCGGGTGCCATCCGGAAATGCCGTCGTGTTTGTGTTGCCAAACATCGCTGACAATGCGCCGGACTTCGTTGATGTCGGAGTCTTCGACAATGATTTCGTCGGATTCGTCGGTGACTGTTGCGGTCACCATGGTTTCAACCGATTCGACAACAACACTGTTTTCATCTTCCGTGACCTTCACTTCTTTTTCAATGACAATCACGTTTTCTTCAACGACGGTTTTGGTTTTTTGAGCAACCGGCTCTTTTTCCTTGACTTCGACCGGCAATCCTTCAACAATCTTAAACGCGTCCGGAAGGACAGCGCCCGGTTGAACGATTTTCACTTTACAGCCAAGTGTTCCAAGCTTTTTGATGGCAACGGCGTAGCCGGTGTGGACAATCTGCTCGGCCGGGTGGCCGGAGTGTTTCACATATCCGTCAACGAACTTTTCGGTTCTGGCGCGGGCACCGGTTAATTTTCCGGAGATGACCACTTCGCAGCCGAGCGCACCGGCGGCCATAACGGCCCGGATGGTGTTGGTTCCGGCTTTTCTGAAGTACCAGCCGCGTTCAATGGACGAAGCCAAGCGGTTCGCCATGATTTGCGCGTTGAGCTCGGTCTTTTTAATTTCCTGAGCGTCAATTTGCGGGTTGTCGATTCCATACATGTCGGTGACATCCTGTGTCAATTTGCGAATCACTTTTCCGGCTTTTCCGATAACCATTCCCGGTTTTTCGGAGTAAATCGTGATTTGGGTTCCAATAGGCGTCCGGCTGATATTCATTCCGCCGTAACCGGAACGTCCGAGTTGTTTCGCGAAATGCTCATCCATGGAGGCTTTTACATATCCGTCTTTGACGAATTTTTTCTCGACTGTCATTATTGCACCTCGCTTAAAATCAATTCGATGTTCACCGTTTCCGTGTTTTTCGGGGACGCACGTCCGCGTGCGCGCGGGAAATAACCTCGAATGGTTCTTCCACGGTTGGCAAGAGCGGTTGAAATGTACATGCGTGCCGGCTCCAAGCCTTTGTATTCGGCATTGCTTTCAGCGTTTTTGAGGAGCTTGAGCATTTCAATTGACGCGTTGACCGGATAGCGTCCGGCGGCCATCGGTCCTCTTTTGTGACCGGCGCCTTCCACGAATCTCTTAAACGGAATCGCTTGCTTTTGAAGAACGACGTTTTCGAGTAACGCGCGTGCTTGCGGAACTTTCATTCCCTGAATGTGATGGCAAATTTCACGTGTCTTTTTAAAAGAGATGTGAAGTTCGGAAGCCATTGCTTTGGAGCTATTCTCCGGAATGGCGACTGTTGAGTAATTAAGTCTTCCCATGTTATCTGCCTCACTTCAACGGAACGAATTTACTGGAACGGGTTGCTCCGACACCGGCGCTTCCGTGGCTGACACGTCCGCGTGTTGGCGCGAATTCACCAAAGCGGTGAGCGACCATTTCCGGCTGGATTTCAACAGCGATAAACTTCTTACCGTCGTAGACGGACACTGTTTTTCCAACCATTTCCGGCAAGATAATCATAGTCCGTGTGTGGGTTCTGACTTCTTTTCCGGCCCGCATGTCCGCAAGGGCTTTCTTTTGGACTTCGGTTAATCCTCTGACAATCGATCTTCTCTCCCGGGACGGAAGGAGCTGCGCGAATTCTTCGATGCTTAAATCTTGAAGTTCCGCAATGGTTTTTCCGCGGTAGGTGAACTCACCCTTGCGTTTTGGTAATCTTGATGAACCTGTTTTCTTTGCTGCCATTTTGAATCACCCCTTAACGTTTCCTTCCGGTTCTGCGTGCGGCGATATGGCCGACTTTCGCGCCGGGCGGTGCGTTTCTACTGACAGTTGTAGAGCGGCACGGATGCTGTCTGTTACCGCCACCGAATGGGTGGTCTCTTGGGTTCATGGCGACTCCTCGAACACGCGGGAATCTCTTGGCACGAACCTTCATTTTGTGGAAAACTTTTCCGGCTTTAAGGAACGGTTTTTCAACACGTCCGCCGCCTGCGACGACGCCGACCGTGGCGCGGCAATCGGGGTGGAACCATTTCAATTGCCCGGACGGCATTTGAACGGAGGTTCTTGTGTCCTCGTGCGCCACAACGGTTGCGTATGTTCCGGAAGACCGGGTGAATTTGCCGCCGTCGTTGGGTTTTCCTTCGATGTTGCACACCAAAATACCTTCCGGAATTTTTCCGACCGGGAGGATGTTGCCGGCTTTGATTTCGGCTTCAGGTCCGCATTCGACCACTTGGCCGACGGCGATGCCTTCGGTTGCGATAATCAATTGGGGTTTGCCGTTGTCAAAGAAAACTTTGATAATCGGTGCGGCCCGTGCGGTGTCGTGTTCAACGTCGATGACTGTTCCTTTGAGGGTTGCGCCTGCGGCCACAACCGGATGCATGAGTTCTGCTTTAAATTTGTGGGAAGGGGCGGTGAAAGTCGGGCTTCCTTTACCTCTTCTTTGTGCGATAATTCGTTTACCCATGATTACCACCTTATGCGAGTCCGAGTCTGGTTGCGATTTCGTTCGCGGCTTCAGACTTCTCGAATGTAATAATTGCTTTTTTCTGCCCCTTCATGGTGGTCATTGTTCTGACATTGGATACTTTAAAACCGTAAAGTTCCTCAATGTCTCTTTTGATTTGGTGCTTGTTGGCTCTAAAATCAACGATGACTTGGAGTTTGCTGTCTTCCATGTGAAGCATGGCCTTTTCTGTAATGAACGGATACTGAACCGACATCATTCCATAACACCTTCTTTTTCGGCAAGTTTCTCAATCGCGGATTTTGTCCAAACGGTTAAGCGTCCGGCATGTGTTCCGGGGGCCAAGAGTTCGGCGTTGAGTTCGGAAACGGTTGCGATGTCCACACCGGAAAGGTTTCTTGCGGCCAAGGAAACGGCGGCATTGTCACCGGTGACGACCAAGAGACTTTTTCTGTTCTTGTATTTGCGTCCGCGCATTTTTCCGCGGCCGGCCCGGATGTTGCGTCCGAGTTTGGCGCGCATGACATCTTCGTAAACGCCGATGGATTCAAAGAAGGAGATGACATCTTTGGTTTTGGACAAGCTTTCAAAGGCGTTGTCGGCAACGATCGGAAGCTCTTCCGTCATGAAAATGTGTCCGCGTGTGATGACCAAATCTTCGCTGCAAGTCGCTGCAATCGCTGAGCGGATCGCCAAGCGTCTTTCTTTTTTGTTCACTTTTTCGGAGTAATCGGTTTCCGGCTTTGGCGGGTGTGCCTCGCGTCCGCCTTTCGCGTGCGGAATTCTGGCTGCGCGGGAGCCGTTTACGATTCTTGGGACGTGGGATGCGCCGCGTCCGGAACCCCAGCCTGTCGCGGAGGTTTGCATACCGGCGTAAAGCGTCGGTCCGTACGGGTGTCTTCTGTTGGCTTGGGCGGCCAAAACGGCTTTTTTAATGAGGTCAGGCCGGTAGTCTTCAAAAAAGACGGACGGGAGTTCAATTTCCCCAACGGATTGACCGGATAAATCTAAAATTTTTGCTGTGACCATGGATATCACCCTTGTTGAGACTGCACGCTGACGTGGAGAATCTGTGGTTCTCCGGGCTGAGCCTTGTGGAATCGGACCGGGTCTCTGAAGCGGATCAATCTTTTGGAGGGGCCGGGGACGCTTCCTTTGACAAGGATGTATTCGCCGCTGACCAAACCGTAGTTAATAAAACCGCCGGCCGGAGTAACATCTACTCCGTTGGTTCCGATTTTTAAAATGCGTTTGTTGTATTCGGTTCTTTGGTGGTATCCGACTTGTCCCATCTGCGGGGTCTGCCACATCACGTGGTCAGGGTGCCAGGGTCCAAGCGTACCGATTTGTCTCAAACTGCCTTGACGGGAGTGTTTGCCTTTCATTTTGGCGATTCCCCATCTCTTGACCGGGCCTTGTGTTCCTTTTCCGGTGGTGATGGCGGCAGCGTCGATGATGTTTCCGTTCTTAAAAACGTCGGTGACACGGATTTCCGCGCCGAGGATGGATTTCGCATATTCGAATTTGGCTTTGACGTCTTTGCCACTGATTCCGGTTTCCATGACGTCGGGGACTTTCTTCGGGATGCTGACAACCGATTTCGGGGTGGTGTATGTGACGACCCGGATGTCGGTGACTTCTCCTTTGGAAATCAGTTCTTCAATTTTCGCGAGGCTGTCTGCGGATTTGTCGGCTTTGGGGACACGCAATCTGCGGCTGAGTTCGGGTGCGAGTTTTGTGGTCCATGCTTCGGCACCTGCGGCTTCTCCGCCGGTTTCCTTGACATAAGCACGAATCGCAGCCACGTGGATGGCGGGAGTTTCAATGACCGTTACGGGGACTGAAATTTCCGTGCCGGCGGTAAGACTGGTTTTTACATCATCGATCATGATAACGTGAGTCATACCGGCTTTGTATCCTGCAAATGCCTGTAATTTGGGCTGGCCTTCTTTTTCCGGCCATGACCTGAATCTCGGGATGTGGCTTTTTGCTCTCTTGCGAGGGGAAAAAGCACGGGAACCCCTGTCGGGTCTGTGTATGCTTGACATTTTTTGACTCCTTTTGGTTTGATTTTTATCTTAAAATCACGGGAGCAAAAACAACAAGGTCAAAAAAGCGATTAAAGCGACACGATTAAAAAGCAAAAGCAAAACCAAACCGGCTCAACCGCCGCATTTTTGAAAAGACACAAAAAACACAAACATAAAACATAAAAAACAAAACATAAAACGGGAATCATACGAAAGAGGATAGGCCCGAAATATTTATGCCCTTATATTATATGTGCATTGTATGTGCCAAAATGCAAATAGCGATGGCAACCAATAAAGTTTTCCTGAAAAAATATGTACGAATTTCAATAACTTGAAAAATAGTTTGAAAATTTTTCGGCCTTTTTCGCGAGAGAGTACCCAAAAATTTAAGCAAATTATCCTGGTCGTCATTGAAAAATTACTTTTTTTTCAATTCCTTTTTCTTTTTTAATCCGTCTGCGGCATCGACAACGAAAAATATTGAAAATCATGAAAAATCAATGAAATCAATAACATTTTCGTGTTTTTCCGGCTACTTGCACAGTAGCGCAATTTTGTATGCAACCGAAAAACGGGCGTTCAGAATTGAATTGGCCCTGACACTTATGTTGTTCCTACACTTCTCACCGGATTAACAACGGTTTTAGGATTTTTCCTAAAAACGGTTCTTAAGTAAGACGGATGGACAATGTGATAAGTTATATTTAAAGATTTTCGAATCAGGAATCTTTCCTTAATTCTAAAATTCGATAAATAGGAACTGTTATCATTAAATGAATTTATTGATTTTTGTCAATAAATAAATTATATAATATTATTTTAGGATCTATCAAATTATGATTTTAGATAATGTATAATTAATTGTGAAAAGAATATAGATGAAATTATATATGATTAAAGAAATAATGAGTGTTGAAAAAATGAATGATGTGGATTTGTTATAAAATATATTAATTAAGAGATTTTTGTAGTGAATTGAGGTGGAATAATGAATGGAAAAGTTTACAAAAAAATAGGGATCGTTTTTTTAACACTTTTGTTGTTGTTTGCGATGGTGCCGGGAACGGCGATGGCGGCAAGCATTCAAACAAATTTGAATGGGACATATTCATACTTAACCGGAGATGAAGCAACCCTAACATTTAAAGGAAAACCCGCATTCTGGTGGGTGGATGATACTGGATTTTCATGGGAATATAAAAAACCATCCGGTTCGTGGACTAAAATTAATGCGAATAAACTTTATAACGGGACCGACGTTTCATTCAATGTTAAGGGATTGGACAATAATAATGTTACAGTTAAAATAACAACCGTAACCCCTTCAGGTATGTTTGCACAAAACGGAACATCAACTTTAAAATTTCAATCTACGATGAATTTGAACGGTTATCAATTTCGGGTATGTGTTGGAGAAAATGAATTATACTCAAACACTGCAACATTAAATGTTTACAACAGAGCAATGGTTTCTGAACTGCAAAGTACCGCCGTTTTTGTTGAAACAACCGACCCGTCATTTACAACAACCGCCCCGGATGACATGAAATATGAATGGTACCGATCGAATGATACGACAGGCAATACTTTCTCGTTAGTCCATACGCAACAAGGAGGAGAAACTTCTACATATTCCCCGCAGGTAACATTGGCGGATAATGGCCATTTTTACAAAGTGAAAACCAGTGCCGGTCCGGCATCTCTCAACAATTATGCCGAATCCGCTCCGGTAGAACTCACCGTTTTCCCAACGCCAACGGTAGTTCCGTCAAATGTTTTTGAACAGACAGAGAGTGTTAGCTTTACCGGACCTACAGAAGGTACAAATTATAAATGGAATAAAGCCGGGGAAATGAGTCCTGTTTATACAAGTACTTCGAATACATATTATATCGATCAAGATAATGTCACCGTTGACAAAAGCGGCACATACACATTGACAATGACTTACAACGGTCAAGAAATTACTTCAAAACCATTTTATTTGACTGTTTATTCGGCCGACCTTATTGATGAAGATCAAACGCCGGAAAAATATGTTGTATTTTTGGGCAGTAACGATGTTTCTATGACGGTGAATGTTAAAGAGGTAGCTTCGCCGATTGAATCTTATGAGATGGAATGGTGGTTTGGCGGCAGCCAGATTTCCGGTGAAACGACAAGTACACTTATAAGAACGTCTGGCACCGCAAATGGTGGAACCTACGAATTCAAAATTTTTGGAATTGAAAATGGTCATAGATGTTGTTCAGATTCCATCTTCATTGAACTCATTGTCCTTGACCAACCCGCAGCAAATCCAAATCCTGTCTTTGAAGGAAAACCGACAACGTTGTCCGTTGGAAACGGAAATATTGCCGAAATAACATATAACTGGAAATTGGAAAGCTCACCCGTTGGCGAAAATTCATATCAATATGTCATTTTAGATGCTGATACAACAAATCATGCAGGAAATTATACCGTTACGGCCAGCGTTGGAACCGGCACAAAACTAAAGAGCGATACTTCAAAACCGTTTAATTTAAAGGTTTATTCAAAACCAACCGTCACTTTGGACTTGAACAAAACTTCCGCCTTTGCCGAACAAGAAATCGGCGTGACGGTCACACCCGGAAACGTTCCGACGGCTGCGGGAACAACGACCGCTTTTGAATTGTTCCAAGTGAATTCAAGCGGAGGAGATGACATCTCTCTTGGAACGGTTGGAGAAACCGATACCCTTGTTCCGACCGCCCCCGGGGCGAATGAATATTATGTGGTCATGACGACAACACTTTCGAATGGAGATTTCACAACATCGAAATCAAGCGAAATTTCGCTGACGGTTTACAATAAACCGACGGTAACGGTTTCTCCAACTTCCAGTAATGAACACGCTGCCATTGGAGGAACTTTTATATTCACGGCCAATGTTGTTCAAGACACAACACTTCCGGCTGGTGCAACTGTCACCTATCAATGGTATTTGGTTGACAATACCGACCCGACAACCCCTGTTTTAACACCGGTTGGCACCAACAGCAACATGTATAATGCGCCGTTGGATGCCGTCGGAACATTCACCTATGCCGTTTCCGTTACGACCGTCTCTGGAGATGCAAATATTGCCGTGAGTTCGGATCCGGTCATATTAACCGTATATCTGAATCCGGAAGAAGGCGTTGCAATTACACAACAGCCAACAGACGTGACTGTCGCTGTTGGAAACAACGCAGAACTGACTGTGGTTGCAACCGGCGCGGTTTCGTACCAATGGCAGAAATACAACACAGCAACAACGGCATGGGATGATGTCGGAATAAATTCCTCCATATTCCCAATTACGGGAGCTGTAGATGATGATGATGACGGAACATACAGAGTTGTTGTCACAGGAATTTATGGAGAAACTGTAACTTCGAATGAAGCAACTGTGTCCGTTATTGATGATCCAGCAACTGTGTCCATCACCAAACACCCGGCAGATGTCATCGTAGCGGTTGGAAACAATGCGGAATTGACTGTGGTTGCAACGAATGCCAACACCTATCAATGGCAGAAGCAAAATGGAGCAATTTGGGAAGATGTCGGAACAAATGCGTCGATATTCTCAATTACAAATGCGGTTGAGGACAACGAAGGAACGTACAGAGTTATCATCACCGGAACCGCAGGAGACACCGCCATTTCAGATGAAGCAGACGTGACGGTCAATGCAGCGGATGCGACAACTGTTTTAATTACACAACAGCCAGCAGATGTCATCGTAGCCGTTGGAAACAATGCGGAATTGACTGTGGTTGCAACGAATGCCAACACCTATCAATGGCAGAAGCAAAATGGAGCAATTTGGGAAGATGTCGGAACAAATGCGTCGATATTCTCAATTACAAATGCGGTTGAGGACAACGAAGGAACGTACAGAGTTATCATCACCGGAACCGCAGGAGACACCGCCATTTCAGATGAAGCAGACGTGACGGTCAATGCAGCGGATGCGACAACTGTTTTAATTACACAACAGCCAGCAGATGTCATCGTAGCCGTTGGAAACAATGCGGAATTGACTGTGGTTGCAACGAATGCCAACACCTATCAATGGCAGAAGCAAAATGGAGCAATTTGGGAAGATGTCGGAACAAATGCGTCGATATTCTCAATTACAAATGCGGTTGAGGACAACGAAGGAACGTACAGAGTTATCATCACCGGAACCGCAGGAGACACCGCCATTTCAGATGAAGCAGACGTGACGGTCAATGCAGCGGATGCGACAACTGTTTTAATTACACAACAGCCAGCAGATGTCATCGTAGCCGTTGGAAACAATGCGGAATTGACTGTGGTTGCAACGAATGCCAACACCTATCAATGGCAGAAACAAAATGGAGCAATTTGGGAAGATGTCGGAACAAATGCGTCGATATTCTCAATTACAAATGCGGTTGAGGACAACGAAGGAACGTACAGAGTTATCATCACCGGAACCGCAGGAGACACCGCCATTTCAGATGAAGCAGACGTGACGGTCAATGCAGCGGATGCGACAACTGTTTTAATTACACAACAGCCAGCAGATGTCATCGTAGCCGTTGGAAACAATGCGGAATTGACTGTGGTTGCAACGAATGCCAACACCTATCAATGGCAGAAACAAAATGGAGCAATTTGGGAAGATGTCGGAACAAATGCGTCGATATTCTCAATTACAAATGCGGTTGAGGACAACGAAGGAACGTACAGAGTTATCATCACCGGAACCGCAGGAGACACCGCCATTTCAGATGAAGCAGACGTGACGGTCAATGCAGCGGATGCGACAACTGTTTTAATTACACAACAGCCAGCAGATGTCATCGTAGCCGTTGGAAACAATGCGGAATTGACTGTGGTTGCAACGAATGCCAACACCTATCAATGGCAGAAGCAAAATGGAGCAATTTGGGAAGATGTCGGAACAAATGCGTCGATATTCTCAATTACAAGTGCGGTTGAGGACAACGAAGGAACGTACAGAGTTATCATCACCGGAACCGGAGGGGATACTGCCATTTCAAACAGTGCAGCTGTGTCCGTTATTGATGTAGGTCCAGCAACTGTTTCCATCACCAAACACCCGGCAGATGTCACCGTTGCCGTTGGAAACAATGCGGAATTGACTGTGGTTGCGACAAATGCCGCCGCCTATCAATGGCAGAAACAAAATGGAGCAATTTGGGAAAATGTGACCGGAGAAACAAATCCGACATTATCATTTGCAAGTGCCCAGCTGACAGATGCAGGAACGTACAGAGTTACCATTACCGGAACCGGAGGGGATACTGCCATTTCAAACAGTGCAACTGTGTCCGTTATTGATGTAGGTCCAGCAACTGTTTCCATCACCAAACACCCGGCAGATGTCACCGTAGCCGTTGGAAACAATGCGGAACTGACTGTGGTTGCGGAAAACGCAGTATCTTATAAATGGCAGAAACAAAATGGAGCAATTTGGGAAGATGTGACTGGAGAAACAAATCCGACATTATCATTTGCAAGTGCCCAGCTGACAGATGCAGGAACGTACAGAGTGATTGTGACCGGAACGGAAACAGACACCGCCATTTCAAACAATGCAACTGTGACTGTCATTTCGGCAAATCCAGAAACAACCATTTCCATCACGGGACCTGACGATGTGACTGTCACGATCGGAAACAATGCACAACTCAGCGTCATTGCGACAAATGCCGCCGCTTATCAATGGCAGAAGAAAAACGGAACCGTTTGGGACAATATCGGAACAGATTCTTCAAGCTTGCCGATTACAAGTGCAAGTGCGGATGATGCCGGAATTTACAGAGTCATTGTAACCGGTTCCGTCAATGCAAATGAGATGGCGATTTCAAGAGAAGCCACTGTCACGGTTCGAACCGGCGGCAGCAGCGGCGGTTCCACCGGCGAAGCAAAAATCATTGACACAAGCGGACAAAACAACAATACCCAAAACCAAACAAACGACAGTTCGGGCAGCCAAGGATTTGAACCGGCGGAAGAACCGCCGGCCGGAGACGGCAAAAGCCTTGAAGAAAAAAGCACATTCCCCTGGTGGATTTTGCTTGTCTTGCTGCTCCTGATTGCGGCCGGAATCGGATATTGGTACTTCTTCATATGGAAAAAGAAACAAAAGGAAGGGGAAGAATAAAAACCCAATAAATAAAAATCCAATAAATAAAAACAATCAAAAAACAATCCAACTAAAAAAAATATTTTTTAAAAAACGGCTTTGCCGGCGAATATCTTTCGCCGGCTTTTTTTGATTGGACTCGAGCAAAAGAATTGACCGAATTTTTTTAAAAATATATTTTGAAAAGGATTTTTATTAATATTTCATTTTTTAAAAGATAAAATATTAATATCCAAATTTGAATTTTTGTTTTATTTATATTATATTAAAAAAATATAAATAGATTTGTTCCAGTGTTTGATTGACTGATGAAATAATGCAGTTTGATATTTTTATTTTTGATTTAATATCAAATTAGTCATTTATCTAAAAAATAAGAAGGAACAAAAATGATTCAAAAACGTTACACAAAAACAGCAATTTTATTATTGATTTTCGTGTTGGTTGTCTTGACAAGTGTTTCCATGGCGAGTGCCGCGGAAGCAACGATTGGAATGGACTTGAATAAAAACTACAAGGTAATCCCCGGAGAAACAACCACTATGAGATTTTCCGGAGCCCCTGCCAGTTGGAATGCCACCAACGGCATTTTGTGGGAGTATAAATTGTCAGGAACAGACCAATGGATTTCAATGACGGATAAAAGATTGAATTCATTGTCTTCCGAGCCCATCCCGGTGAAAATAAATGGAATCAATGCAAAAATATTCATGAGAAGTCCATCGGCCGGAGGCAACAACCGGATTTCAACCCTGATTATTGAAAATACGCCGGCCAGCCTTGACGGTATTCAATTTCGGGCTTCTGTCGGCAAAACTCCGGTCTATTCAAACGTTGCCGACCTTTATGTTTATGACCGGGTTGCCATAAAAACAAATCCGAAAGATGTGACTGTTTTTGAAGAACAAAATGCCGAGTTTTCTGCCGAACCGGCGTCAACCGGAGGCATGACTTACCAATGGTACAAAGGAAGTGTCTCTTCCGAAAATAAATTGGCTGGAAAGACGGATCAAATTCTGGCCTTTGAAAACGTCCAAAAAACAGATGCCGGAACTTACACATTTGTGGTCACCGGACCGGTGGCAGGTCCTGAAAATACCGCGTCTGCCTCCGCCCAACTGACAGTTTTGGACCTGCCGACTGTAACCGCAACCGCTTCACACATTGTTTTGGGTGACAGCGTCACATTTACCGCAACCGGAAGTGACGGACTCACTTATCAATGGTACAAAGGAACACCCGCTTCCGGAGAAAAAATAGACGGCAAAACCGGAAAAACTTTCATCATAGAAAACGCCGGCCAAGATGCGGCCGGAACTTATTACGTGGAAGCCACACATACCGCCAGCGGCGCCAAGGCAACATCCGAACCGGTTTCGCTGTCGGTGTTGTTCATTCAAACCCAGCCGTCGGACACTTATGGTTTTATAAACAATTATGAACCGGTGTCCTTAAAAGTTGAACTTCCGGAGTTGGACGAAACCGCCGGAACAATGGAATACCAATGGTTTAAAGGAACCCCGGAATCCGAAGAACTCATTGCCGGCGCGACAAGCTCCGAATTGACCTTTGATCCCACGATAAACCCGATTCAAAAAGAAGATGAAGGAAACTATTTTGTCGTCGTGACTCAAGAATATGACACCGAAAAATTCATTTCCGTGACATCCGAGGTTGCGAAACTGACGGTTTTTGAACTCGCCGCCACGCCCAATCCGGTCACTGAAGAGGAATCGGTCATATTCTCCATTGTCGGAACAGACGGGCAAGAAATTGCCGGCGAAGAGGGATGGGAATATATGTGGTTTGAAGGAAACGGTATCGATGACTTAACTTCAATCAGCGGGGAAACCGGCAAAAAATATGAAATCACAAGCATGCCGCTTTCAAAAAATGGATTTGAATATGCCGCAGTGATCAAAATCAATGACCACGAAATTTATTCCAACATTTTGGTGATGAACGTCGAGGAAAAGAGTGAAGACGATAGCGGCAATGGTGACGGCGAAGACGATGACGGCGGAAATGAGGATAACGACGACAATGAAAATGAAGGAAACGGACAAAATGGAGGCAGTGGCGGAATAGGCAATGCAAGAGTTTTGCCGCCGGTTGAGGAATACACAAATACCGAAATTGCCACAGGTTCCGGATTGTTCGTATTAAAGGAAACCGTTTCCGGATTTATTCCCGAAGAAGAAAACGATATTACGCCGAGGAGAACCAGCCTGATCGCAATTATTTTACTGATTCTGGTGGCCGGGCTTTTGATTGTCATTCGGAAAAAATAATATTTCAATTCAATATGAAACTCCGGTAAATCACCGGAATTTCATATTTTGATTTGTTTTTTTGTTTCTTTCTATTGTTGTTTTTTTTCGTTCTATTGTTATTTTTTTCTGCCTTTTATTGTTTTTTTTCTGCCTTTTGTTATTTCTTTTCTGCCTTTTATTGTTTTTTTTCTGCCTTTTATTGTTTTTTTTCTGCCTTTTATTGTTTTTTTTCTGCCTTTTATTGTTTTTTTTCTGCCTTTTATTGTTTTTTTCTGCCTTTTGTTATTTCTTTTGTTTAGGATAATGCCCACGCATGCGTTATGGCACCCCATTTTTAAAAAAATGAATAAAATCGATGGACGGTTTTTTAGATTAAACAATTCCATTGTGTTTGTTTTTATGTTTTGTATTGCAACCATTCATTTATTGTATTAAGATTGCCGCCTTTTTCATTCGCCTATTTATATCAGAAATCCAAGTCGACCAAATGCGAAAGTATAGAACATCGGATTGAATCGGAAATGATGGCTTGGAATAGAAAAAAAAGAAAAAAAGAAAGAATAAAGAGTAAAGAGAATAAAGAATAAATCAAAAAAGATTTGCCGGAACTTTATATTTCATCGTCGTCCGGCCGGTGAGAAGAAACCAGCGGCAAATCTTTAACAGAATCGTTCCGATCCGCTGTGTTTTGCGCATTTTGCATGTTTTCCGATTCTGAATTTTGATTATTTTTTTCTAAAAATAAATCGGTCGGCCAAGAAACTTCCGGACCGATTTCATCCGATTTTGGTGCCGTATTTAATCCGGACACGCCAGATTCTGTTTTTGATCCGGATGCGTTAGGTGCCGGAACGGGTTTTGAGGAAATGCCGGGCGTGAAAAATTTGGAATTGTAAGCATTTGGGATTTTGGCGGAGGTGTTATTTTCCGGACGTCGGCTCCTTTTTTTGGTTTTGCTGAGCTCACGAATATCTTCAATGAACTTGATTTTGCCGTACTGAATTTTGGTTTTTCCGTCTTGAACCGTCAGATGGATACGGGAATTTAAAAAGAAATAAATAATTCCGACCACCGGCGTGAGAATCGCAAAAATGGAAAAAACAATCGCATAATAAGAAATAGAATATTTTCGATAAGCTGAGCGTGAATTGATAATCAGTTGGGCGGCAACATCAAAATCCAAATTTCCGGGCGTCGCTTCCGAATCAAAATAGCGGCGATTGATAGCGGTCAAATAACTTTCGACATCGTATTTGGAAATGTGTTCGTAATAAACCAAACTATCCGATTCAGCCGGATCTTTTCCTTTGTAAAGATATTGCAGTTTGACATTGGGCATAAACGAAGACAGCGACACCGTAATGGCAATGACCGCAAAAAGAATGAAATTCCAAAAATAAAACGTAGCGATGTCCGGACGGTAAGGCGTCTCATTGTAAATACGAAAACCGCCGACCACCAAAGCTCCAAGAAGAGTCACAATAATCGTATTTTTCGCTTCCGCGTATTTCAAACGCTCAAGAACCATGTCATACGTTTGATACAAAAATTCTCTGAAATGATTCTCTTCCATGCATGAAAATAAGGCTGATAAGAATATATATTTTTTTATAAAATCTAAAAATAGTGGATTTGAAAAAAATAAAAAAATAAAAAAATAAAAACATGAGAAAATGAAAAAAGAAAAAACAGTCGGTCGTTTTGTTAAAGTTTCTAAAATTCGCTGCTGTAACGTGCGGCGGCGGCGCAAAAAAATAAAACAGCCCAAAGCCGAGCAAAAACAAAAAAACAAAAAAACAAAAACCCATTTAAAAAACACAAGCAAGCCCGCCCGCAAAAACAGACGCGTTTAGCGTCTGTATTTTGCGGCAAATTCATAAAAATAAAAATTTTGAAAAATAGCAGATGCAAAAAACCGCCGCTAAGATGCAGCAATCCTAAAATCATAAAACTGAACCCGGATGCAGAAAACCGCTGCCGAGATGCAGCAATCCCAAAACCATAAAAATTGAAAAAAAAACGGATGCAACAATTTTATACAATTCAACAAAAACCAATCCACGGTTTTGTTGATTTTTTTCTAAAAATTTGTCGCCATAACGCGCGGGAGCGGCGCCAAAAAAAATGAAAAAGAAAAAAATGAAAAAATAGAAAAGAAAATTGAAAAAAATTGATTTGAAAAAACGTTTTTTTAAATAAATTTACAACTCAATGATATTCTTTTTGCCGCTTTCGCTTTTTCGCTTTTCAAATTCAAAACCGTTTGCTTTCAAAAATAACGTGATGGCTTGATCTATAATCACAATCAGCCTGTCTTTTGGAACATTGGTGACCGCCGATAAAAAGATCAGTTCAAATTTGCCGTTGTTGTCCGTTTTTTCTTGAACTATGTATTCCGCTTCTATTTTTTTGTCATCCGGACCGGCGGTTTGGCTGACTTTGACCAAAACATCCCCGACTTTAATGGCCATTTTGATATGGCCGACAAAATAATAATTCACTCTCGATAAATCCCCGCCGGCCCCGGAAATGATGTCTTCCAAAAGCTTGCCGGCGGCTTTGTCGGTGAACCCGTCCGCCGAAAAATCATAGGCACCGGAATACGTAGAAACGTTGGAAATTTCAACGGAATTGAGCGTCTCGAAACTTTTTTCAATTTCGGACGCACACTTTTGATTGTCACTTTTCAAGAGGATGTCATAAAGCCGCTTCACGGACTGAGCATCTTGGACCGCGGACATTTGAAGAAGCAAAGCATTTGGATTGAGTTCTTTTATGAACGATTCGACTTCCCCTATTTTTTCGGCATCCGCCAAATCAATTTTGTTGATGCCGATAATTTCGGCTTCGATGAGTTGTTCCGTAATGAATTTGGGAATCTGGGACATTTCGGTGGAAAAGCGGGAGGCGTCAACCAATGCGGTAATCGGAGAAAAAGTCATCATGACATTGAGTTCGCAAAGCTCATCTCGAATCTGCCGGGGAAAAGAAAGACCGGTTGGCTCTAAAATAAGAACATCCGGATGATAAACATCCGCAAGTTCGGAGACGGTCACGCCGAGACTGTATTTAAGAGAACAGCAAATGCATCCGTTTGTGATTTGTTTGGATGGAATTCCGGCAATATCCAGAGTTTCCCCGTCAATGCCAACCTCTCCGATTTCATTGACGATGATCGCGACTTTTTTTCCGGCATCGGTCAACATCTTAGACATTTTTAAAACCGATGTTGTTTTTCCGCTACCCAAAAATCCGCTGATAATAATGACACGCATCGCAAATTCCCCGCTTTTTGAAATGAATTTTTTGAATATGATTTTTTGAATATGATTTTTTGAATATAATTTTGAATTTAAGAGATTAAATGAGAGAGACCAATCCTTCCAGAGCTGCTTTCGGATCTTTGGATTTGATAATTCCCGAGGCCAGCAAAACGCCGCCCGCCCCAAGTTCAAGCGCCGCTTTTAAGTCTTCTCCCTTGGAAATTCCCGCGCCGCACAAAACAACCGTTTTTTTGTTGATTTTTTTCACCGCGTCCACCGAATCTGAAATAATTTTCGGGTTGGCGGTTGAAACCGCGATTCCCGAACCGATGAGTTCAGGCGGTTCAATGGCGACATAATCCGGGAAAAGCGCCGCCGCCGCCGCCGTGGTTGCCACGTTGTTCGTGCAAATGACACTGCGCATTTTATTTTCTTGAAGGACCGACAGTGATTTTTCGATTTCCGCCAAAGTCAGGCGTTTTTCAGAATGATTGATTAAACTGCCAACCGCACCGGCTTCTTTAATGCCTTTGACATAAATGCTTCCCGTATAACTTCCGGCACCGGAACCATCGACATGCTGCGCGAAAACCGGAACTTTGACCGCCGAAGCGACCCGAAACAAATCGGGAAATTGGGGCGCCACCGCAATTTCAAGTCCGGACGACTCGGAAACATCCCGGCAAGCTTTGGCGATGGAAACCGCATTTGTCCCGGTGGCTTCGTCATACGTTTTACAGTTGAGTAAAATAAAAACCATTTGTTCACCTGAATTTGATTTTGGGTTATGAGTTTGGGTTAGGATTTGGGTTATGATTTTTTAGAAGCAAGAGAGGAGATTCATCCGGAAATTATTGAATATCATTTCCGATTTCACTTTTTCTAAGCCAGTCGATATCGGATTGGTAAAGTTCCCGCAAATCTTTCAGCCCGAGTTTGAGCATCGCCACTCGGCTGACGCCAAGACCCCACGCTAAGACCGGTTCGGAAATTCCAAAGGGCTCCGTCACTTCTTTTCTGAAAACTCCGGCACCGCCGAGTTCTACCCAGCCCATTCCTTCGATGTAGACTTCCGGCTCGACACTGGGTTCCGTGTACGGGAAATAGCCCGGACGGAAACGCACTTCGGAAAATCCCATGCGGTTGTAGAATTCTTTGAGACAGCCGAGCAAATTGGAAAAACTCATGTCCTTGTCCATAACAATGCCTTCCAGCTGCTCAAATTCCGGCGTGTGGGTCGGGTCAATCGTTTCCCGGCGGTAGGCACGGTCAATCGAAAACACTTTGACAGGACCTTTCGGGTGGTCGGCCAAATATTTAATCGTCACAGCGGTCGTATGCGTCCGAAGCACGTTCTTTTCGGAAATGTCGGCGCTCCATTTGCCGCCCCAGCCGGATGAACCCGTATTTCCGCCGGTTTCATGACAAGCCCGCACTTTATCGACAAACTCTTCCGGAAGCGGCGAGCGTTCTCCCAAGTGAAACGTGTCCTGCATTTCCCGGGCCGGATGGTCTTGCGGCTGGAACAGGGCGTCAAAGTTCCAAAAAGAAGATTGGACGATGTTGCCTTTGATTTCCGTAAATCCCATTTCCAAAAAAATCTGGCGCATTTGGTCGATCATGCGTTGGTAGGGATGAATTTTCGCGCCGTAAACCGGTTTGACCGGTTTTTGAATCTTGTACGGGCGGTAGGTTTTTCCTTCCCATTCTCCACTTTTTAAAAGCTCGGGTGTGATTTGCGCAATTTCTTCCGCAATGATAATCCCCGCGCCCGCCAGCTTTTTTCCGGCCGGGGTAATCTCAATTTCCCGAGTGACATAGTCGTCTTTCTCAAGCAATTTCCGCTTCAAAAGCTCTTGAATCGTACTTTTGGAGGCTGCTTCTTCAGGCAATTCAAAAACCGGATCAAACGTGTCATTTTCCAAAGAATTTTCATAAAGGCCGCTTAATACTTTTTCATCCTCGCCTTTTGAAACACCGGAAAGAGGAATCAGAATGCCGTCATCGATTTTTGCCCATTTCTTTTTAATCAGCCAACCGGTCGCAATTCCGACCAGCTGAGGCGAAAACTTTTTTCTCAAGTTTTCAAGCGGCGTCGGACCGTCGATGTTGTCCATAATTTGCCGTTCCGGCAAACCTTCTTTTGCGTACAGTTTTCCTTCCTCGGACAAACCGTAGAGTTCAAAAGACGTTTCGGTCACCTTACAAAGACCTTTTTCTTCCAAGAAAAAGGCCGCCTGCATGGACGCGTCCGCGTTGAGGTCGGAAATTTCAACAAGGTCTTTGAGTTCGGCCGTTCCCAATTCGTTTAACGCCAGGAGAACCTTTTTTTCATTATTGGTTAAGTCATAATCCGTCATAATACCGATTGCCATTTCTTATTTAATTCATTTTTAAGAGTTTATGGATTTAAATGTGATTTGTTATTGAATTGTAATTTGTTATTGAATTGTAATTTGTTATTGAATTGTAATGGAATGAATAATAATTGTATGGATTGTTATTAAGTAATTTGATAATTATTATTGTATAATTTGTGTAACAGATTATAAATTTAATATTGAATGCCGAATTCACACAACCGTTCCCGTGCGATTCTTCGTTTTTCCTGGTGGTCCGTCAAAAACGCTTCAATTTTTTCCGCCGCGTTTTTCTTGCAGGTTCCGCACAAAAGTTCTCCGCTTTCGCATTCCTTTTGGATTTGGAGAAGTTCGTTGTCGTCGTCCACCAAATGGAAATAAAATAACTCATAGACGGAACACTTGTTCGGCTCTCCGCCGAGTTCTTTTTGTTCTTCAACGGTTGCCCGCCCACCGGTTTTGGAGCGCATCACCTTTTTGGCGGCCGATTTGGGGTCTTCTGAAAGCCCGATATTGCTTTCCGGAATACTGCTCGACATTTTTCCGCCGGTAAGACCGCTCATGAAACGGTGGTAAGTGGAGGACGGCGGAATAAACGCGTAGCCGCCTAATTCCAATTCAATTTCCTGAACCGCCGTACGAAGAATTTCCTCATCAGCCTCCTCAAAAATCCCGAAAATATCCATATGTTCCTTGGAAACTTTTGCCGTAAATTTTGTTTTCATCCGCGCTTTTAATTGAGTCTCAATCCGCAAAAATGAGTCTTCCGGCGCCCCTTTACCGCGGACGCTGAAATAATTCTTCCCATCTTTGTCTTTTCGCACCTCAATCAAAAAAAGATTCATTTTAGACGCAATATCCCGTGTCAACCGGATGTGTGGATCTTGGTCGGCCCCCACCGGAACGACCACCGGAATCGGTCCTTCGAATTCCAAAAGTTGGGAATGTAAAATGTCGGCGCCTTGCGTCACCGTGCTGACCATATGGGACAGATGTGTTTCCCCGGAAAAACCATAGATTGCGGACAATTCCGACAAATTCACCTTTGTCCCCAATTCGAATGCTAAATTCATAACGGGAAGGCATTCCGATTGGAAATATAAGCGAGAGCGGTTCGGATCAAGACCGAGCGCGATCAAACTGATAAGATATTCTTCAACGCCGATTCGTTTGCATTCCGCCCAGGAAAGACCGCGGACAGCATGCGCTTCCCGATCCGCAATCCCAACAACGGCCATCGCCCCGTTTTGTTGATACCAAATGATTTGATCCATCACCATTTTGTGGCCGAAATGTGCCCGCCCGGTCGGCATAAATCCATCCAGGACAACAAAGGGTTTTTTTGCGTTCAGCGCGTGGACGATGGATTCAAAATTACGGTGTCCGAAAATTACGCCACGTCTCATGAATTTATGCGGATTTGGAATGTGCGAAAGCACGTCCGCAAACGGCGAAATGCCGAATTCTTCAAAAAGTTTGGCGTAATCACTGATTTCAGAAGATTTCCACGGGTCTAATTTTTGAGTCATATCATCACATAAAACAAGATTTCTGATTTCCTTAATTCGTTCATTATATATGTTCTTTATGAAAATCAAACAATGGAACACATCAAAAAACAGACGCTGTAATTTTTCAAATTTAAATAAAAGCCGGACCGCTGTTTTTGTTGAACAAAATTAAAAATTTGTCGCTATAACGCACGCAGGAGGCTCCTCAAAAAACAAGAAAATACATATTATAATAGAAAATAGAAAAAATAGAAAAAATGATGAAAACAAAAACAGATGTAAATAAAAACAGATGTAAATAAAATAAAAACAAATATAAAATAAAAATAGTAGCGAGGGATGGATTCGAACCATCGGTCTACGGGTTATGAGCCCGTCGGGATCTCCTGGCTACCCTACCTCGCTTTATCGCTTTGCCAAGTATTTCAAAATTAAAACAATAAAAGCATGCAACCGGCTCAAATCTTTCAAGACCTGGCTGATTTGCAATCCTAAAACAGATTGATTTTATAAATAGTTATGGATTGGAGGCACGGGAAATTTTTCAATATTTGAAAAAATCAAAAAAAGAAACAAAAAGAAACAAAAAAGAATAAATCTTTAAATACCGTAAGGCTGTACTACAATTATTTGTTTAATTTTTTTATTTTAATCATTATTCCAATTCATTTCCGGTGAAACCCAAATGCCACACAGATGTACGAAATGCGGTGCAATTTTCAGTGACGGAGACTCTGTCATTTTGACCGGATGTCCTCAATGCAAATGGGGAAAATTCCTTTACGTTCGAGAAGAGGTGGTTGCGGCAGACAGTTCACGTGCGGACGCCGACAGTTCCGGCTTTTCCGAAATTGAAAAAACAAAGTGGCCGGATGCAAAAATCGATCAATCCGATTCCATCAACCGTGTTTTGGAAAACATCGACAATGTTTTGGATTCGGACGAAATGAAAAAACAAGAACCGGACAGAAACCGCGTCGATTCCATCCGAATTTTAGATTCCGGATCGTATGAACTCAACTTGGGATCCATTATGGATAAAGAAGAAATCGTCGTCGGAATCAAAGAAGAAGGGCAGTATGCCATTGATTTGCCGGTGATTCTTCAGCAATCCGCCAAAAAAGGAAAATCCAAAAGAAAATAAAAGTAATGAAATAAAAAAAATTATTTTTTCTTATTTTTCACTTTTCTGATTTTCTCTTATTTTTCACTTTTTTTACGATTTTTCTAATCCTGTTTTTTGCGCTGTCGCCGTGCGTTATCGCAGCAAATTTTTAAGAATGATCTTTAAAATCCCCGGGTCGGATTTTATTTTAAATTCATAGATGATGCAGTTGTTAACTATTTTTCTGTGTTGCTGTATCTAGACTATTTTTCTGTATTGCTGCATCTAAACTATTTTTCTGTATTGCTGCGTTCCATTTATCCACATATTTCTTATTATACTTGGAATCCGAGAAATTCGGATGCGGTACGCGTCCGAATTTTCGGGGAGGTTTGCTTGAATTGGAATAATCGTTGCTTTTGAGGTCGTATGGTGTTGCCGTATGGTGTTGCCGTATGGTTTTTTGTGCCGCGCCGCCCACACGCTCGTAATGGCCGCAAATTTTTAATTTCAAAAAAACCGCCGGATGGTTTTTCCATTTTAAATATCGGCAGCCATCATCACAAAGGATATAGTCAAAACATATATATAGAATATCTGTCATAGGATTGTTGTTATTTTTGAAAAATTGTCCGGAAAAATTTAAAATGATCCATCATAAGCGCGGGTTTTTAAAAAACCGACCCGGCTTTAGACATTTGTCCGGCGAAGGAAATGAAATTGATCTTTGGAAGCTGCCTTAGACATTGGGCCGCAGGAATAAAAAGATTATTTTGGGATGCGTCAAGTGCAATTTTTCAAAAACCGGTTTTTTTCTACATTTCGAATCAAATTTACAATAATAAAATTAAGGAACAAATAAAATGTCAGGACAACCTATTTTTATCTTAAAGGAAGGAAGTAAACGCACCCGCGGACGCGACGCTCAAAGCAACAACATTATGGCTGCAAAAGCCGTTGCGGAAGCCGTTCGCACCACCCTCGGCCCCAAAGGCATGGACAAAATGCTCGTCGACTCCATGGGCGATGTCACCATCACAAACGACGGTGCTACAATCTTAAAAGAAATGGACATTGAACACCCGGCCGCGAAAATGATCGTCGAAGTTTCTAAAACCCAAGACGAAGAAGTCGGCGACGGAACCACAAGCGCGGCCGTTGTTGCCGGAGAACTCTTAAAGAAGGCGGAAGACCTGATTGAAATGGAAATCCACCCAACTGTCATTGCGTCCGGCTACCGCCTTGCGGCCAACAAAGCCATTGAAATCGTCAACGGTCTTGCCAAAGATGTGAAAATTGATGATGAGAAACTTTTAACCAGCATCGCCTCCACCGCCATCACCGGAAAAGGTGCCGAATCCGCAAAAGCGCTCTTGGCCGGCATTTCCGTAAAAGCCGTGACCAGCGTCGTCGATGAGATCGGTGGCAAAAAAGTAGTCGACCGCGAACAAATCAACGTGATTAAAAAGGTCGGCGGCCGTGTGGAAGATTCCGAACTTATCGCCGGTATGATTATTGACAAAGAACGGGTCCACCCCAACATGCCCGAAGTTGTCAAGGATGCCAAGATTTTGCTCCTCAACGAAGCCATCGAACTCAAAAACACAGAAGTCGATGCCGAAATTTCCATTACGTCTCCGGACCAGCTCCAACTCTTCCTCGACCAAGAAGAAAAAATGATTAAAGACTTGGTGGACAAAGTCGGAAAAAGCGGTGCAAGTGTTGTTTTCTGCCAAAAAGGCGTGGACGACATGGCCCAGCACTTCTTGACCAAACTCGGCCTCTTTGTCGTGCGCCGGGTGAAGAAAAGCGACATGGAAAAATTATCCCGCGCCACCGGCGCCAACCTTATTTCCAACTTTGACGAAATCTCCAAAGAGGATTTGGGATACGCCGCCATTGTGGAAGAAAAGAAAATTTCGGGCGAACCGATGGTCTTTGTGACCGGATGCAACAACCCAAAATCCGTCTCCATCCTTTTGCGCGGCGGAACCGACCACGTGATTGACAGTGTCGAAACCGCTCTGGAAGACGCGCTTCGCGTCGTCGGCGTGGCGATTGAAGACAAGAAATTGGTGGCCGGCGGCGGTTCTCCAGAAGTCGAACTTTCTCTGCGGTTAAACGAATACGCTTCGACCCTGGAAGGACGGGAACAGTTGGCGGTTCGGGCTTATGCCGAAGCTTTTGAAATTATCCCGAAGACCCTTGCGGAAAACGCCGGTCTTGACCCGATTGACATGCTCATGGCACTTCGCTCCGCACACGAAAAAGGCATGAAAACAGCAGGCCTTGACGTGTTCAAGGGAGAAGTTGTCGACATGTGGAAAGAAGTCGTTGTCGAGCCGCTCCGTGTCAAAACCCAAGTCATCAACGCCGCAACCGAGTCGGCCGTTATGATTCTTCGGATTGACGACGTGATCGCCACCACCAAATCCCAAGGCGCGCCGGGCGGAGCTCCGGGCGGCATGCCGGGAATGGGCGACATGGGAATGGACATGTAAGTGTCCGGTCCTCAAAAATTCAAATAAAATAAAAACAATTTGCAGCATTAAAATGCTGCACCCTTTTTTTATTTTCATAATTTGCAGCATTAAAATGCTGCACCCTTTTTTTATTTTCATAATTTGCCGCATTTCTCTTTTTAAGTTTACAGTTTTTGAGGGCGGGCGTCTAAAGACAATCCTTTTTTTAAAAAAAGTCAAACAACCCAAAAAAAGTTATTGACTGTTTTTAAATGGCTGCCCCGGAATAATTATCATAAAATATTTTGTATATAATTGTCTGTATTATTACAAAGATATTCGATGGTGAGATAATATTATATATTTTATAATATTTATTGATATGAATATAATTATGATTTGATTCTCATTTTGTAAATATGATAAACGATGGATGTCGTTTTTTAAAAGGATTACTATAAAAATATATTATTTATGAATAAATAAATTAATACCCGGAGTATTCTTTCATGGATTCTAAAAATTACATTAAAATTGCCATTATTATTTTAATTGTTATTTTGCTTGCCCTTTTTTTTGTGACGTGCCTTCAATCCAAAACCATGTCGGATTCCTACAAATGTTCAATTTCAAATTCAACCCATTCAACCAATTCATCCTCTCCCGACCCGGGCCCAACCAATAATACAACCGTTGTTCCAGTCATCCCGACAACCGGCGGCACCTCTTCCAACACCCCTGTCCCGCCGGAACCGCCGGAACCGGGAGATTTTCCCGTGGAACTTTATGACTACAATTCAACAACCGAAACGCTTCGCGTTTTAATTACTCTCAACGAATCCCTTCCCGATTTAAACAACATCAATACCCTGACATACAAAAATATCAACACACCATCGGAAACCGGCACCGGAACCATTTCAAATGTCGAAGAGTACACCTCGGTCCCATTGACCTATTTGGTTTCCATCACCCATCTGCCATCCGGATCCCCCGGAACCGCGAAATCTTACACATTCTCCATTCAAAACGGCGTGACCGGAGATGCCGGAACCGTGAACTATCCGTTTGAAAGCGGAAATGGAAGCAACACAAATCCGTTTGTAATGGAAAATATCGTTCAATTTGACGCCCTACGATACTATTCCGGCACCAACGGTAGCAGCCGGCATTTCCGGCTGGATACGGATTTGGATTACCCCGCCGACTGGAACAACATATCCAACAGCTACGCCCGCGCCGGCAATGACGGATTTGGCTGGGACCCGATCGGTACCGGAATTGGAACCGGCGCCGGGGATGGTTTTGGCGGAAAACTCGACGGCAACGGCAAAAACATGACACATTTTTACATTCACCGCCCAACCTTCAGTGACGTCGGTTTGTTTGGCGCGACCGCGTCCGGCTCTGAAATAACAAATCTGGAAATTGATTTGACCGGCCTTGAAATTACCGGCTACGATTCTGTCGGCGGACTTGTCGGGAACAATAGCGGAGCCATCAGCAACGCCAGAATAACCGGTGGAACCATCACCGGAACCAATGCCACAACCGGCGGAATGGTCGGCAAAAACCTGGGCTCTATCAAAAATTCAACCACCCGTGACGGAAGTGTCATCAACAATAAAGACAACGGCCAAGATGTCGGCGGATTCATCGGAGCCAATTCCGCATCAAACTCTCTGGATAACATTTCCTCCTCCAACACCGTCACCGCACCCAACTGTTATTCCGTCGGCGGCCTGATTGGAGCCAATTCCGCCACAATCGGACAGAGCATCACCGGTACACAAATATTCGCAACCGGAAACGTCATTGGAAATATATCGGTCGGCGGTCTGATCGGAAGCTCTCAAAGCAATATTACCGGCTCATCCGGCACCTACTTTTCAACCGGAAACGTGACCGGAAACTATTACACCGGTGGACTCATCGGAAGCAATTTCGGAAACATGACCGGCGTTAATTTTGGAAACATTTACGCCAATGGAACCATCAACGGATATAGTTCTGTCGGCGGACTTATCGGAAGCAACAGCGGGGTCCTTGAAAATGTCGTATACAATGGCAGCTCCGTGACCGGATCCTACAACGTCGGCGGCCTTTGCGGACACAACAATGCGCTGGTTACCGGTTCCAAATCAAGCGGAACAATTTACGCAAATGCAAACCGAGTCGGCGGCCTGATCGGGTCCAATTACCTGCCCGGAACACTGGAATCCGTGTCTACGACCGCGGATGTGATTTCCACAGATGGAAACAGCATAGGAGGGCTTGTTGGGTATAACAATGCCGTCATTTCAAAAGCACAAGCCAGCGGAACAGTTTCGGCCACCAACGTGATGGTCGGCGGCCTTTTGGGGTACAACAACAATTCCATCAGCTTTTCAAATTCCAGCGGCGCGGTGATCGTGACCGGACCCAACATTTACAGCGTTGGCGGACTCATCGGAAGTAATAACTACAAAATCAACAGCTCCCATTCCACCAGCTCTGTCACCATTACGGCGCCCTACATCAGCGATATCGGCGGCCTGACCGGTTATAATAACGACCGAATTGAGGATTCCAATTCAACCGGAACCATCACTATAAACGGCCCCGGAAACTGGATTGGCGGCTTGTCCGGGTCCAACACCGGAACGCTTCTGTCCGTTTATTCAACAAGCGACATCATTGCCGCAAATTCAAATGGGATTGGCGGCTTGGTGGGAAATAATGCCGGAACCATTAACGGAACCAGTTTTGCTCCCTCCTACGCGTCCGGAAACATTTCCGGAATTTCAATCGTCGGCGGCCTTGCCGGCATCAACAACAAAAATATCAGCACTTCCAAATCTAACGGAACCGTCACCGCCACCGGAAGCAACATCAGCGGCTTTACCGGAATCAACACCGGAAACCTTTCATCCGTCACCTCTCAAAGCCATGTAACGGCGGCCGGCGCGACAAATGTCGGCGGTCTTGTCGGCTACAATTCCGGAAAAATGGAAGCCGCAACTGCCGCCGGAAATATTACGGCAACGGATGGAATCAATGTCGGAGGGCTCATCGGAAATAACACCGTTTTGCTCCCCGGAACCGGACTTTCCGACACGGTTTTATCCGCTTCAAGCAATGTTTCCGGAAAAACAAATGTAGGAGGACTTATTGGGATAAACCAAGGAGAAATTGCCGGAAACAACGCAACGTTTTATGCAACCGGAAACGTGAATGGAAACGATTCTGTCGGCGGACTTATCGGAAATAATACCCTCGTCGACGTGAAAAGTTCAACCCCCGGAAAAATTTACGCGTCCTCAAATGTGACCGGAAATTCCTCGGTCGGCGGACTCATCGGAAACAACGCTGGAATTGTCGAGAACACCTCTTACAGCGGGGGAACCGTGACCGGAAACACCTCTGTCGGCGGACTCATCGGCAAGACCAGCAATAAAACCGGTGATTCAAAATCCAGCGGCGTCGTCAGCGCCTCCGGAAATCCGGAAGGCATCGGCGGCTTAATCGGCGTTTGTGGAATTAGTCTGAGCGGATATTCAATCACAAATGTCACTTCCAACTGCACCGTAACGGTGACCGGAGACGGGAAAAAAATTGGCGGACTCATAGGAAATTGCAGCAATTCGTTTTCTCCCAACGCCATTACAATTAATAATTCCAATGCCAGCGGAATGGTGACGGTGACCGGAACCGGAAATGAAATCGGCGGACTGATCGGATCCAATATTAATTCCGGACAAACCGCTCAAGTGTTCGCCGCCGGAACCGTTTCCGCACCCGGAAGCGACAATGTCGGCGGACTTATTGGAAACAATTCCGGCCCGGGAACGATTTCAGACGCACAATTTAACGGAAGCAGCGTCACCGGCAATTTAAATGTCGGCGGACTCATTGGGAAAAAGAATGGGACCTCCGCCCTTTTAAGAACGTCGGCCGGTTCAGTTTCCAAACCGGTATTCGTTCTCGGATATTCCCATGTCGGCGGCCTTGTCGGCGAAAATGGATGGCAAAATAACTCCACCAATTTTTCAGCCGGCGCGAGTATTAACAATTCAACGGTTGTTGGAAACATTACCGGAAAAATGTATGTCGGCGGTCTTGCCGGAGAAAACAATGGAAATGTGACAAATTCATCCGTTTCGGTCGAGGTGACCGGAAACGGAACCAGTGGAACTGTTGCCACCAATAATTATATCGGTGGTTTAATCGGCAGCAACGGCGCTCGTGGAAATATCTCACTTAAAAATACAACCGTAGATGCTACCTTGACCACAAAAACCAGCAACTATGTCGGCGGCGTCATTGGAAACAATTCCGGAAACATAACAATTCTTGAAAATTTGAGCTTCACCCAATACGTTTCCGGATACAATTATACCGGCGGTTTTATCGGCAACAATACCGGAACGCTGTCGGGTTTAAACACCTATTCCATTTCAATGTCGGGTGGTGTTGCCGGAAATGATGTTGTCGGCGGTTTTATCGGAGAAAACAATAAAACGATTTTGAATATCAGCTCCGCCTCGTCGGTGAGCGGCGTCAGCAATGTCGGCGGCCTTGTCGGATCCAATACGGCAACAGACGGCTCGATTATGAATTGTTCCGTTGCCGGAACAAACCTCGTTATTTTTGGAAATACCAATGTCGGTGGAATTGCCGGATACAACCGGGGCCCGATTTTTAATGTTTCCGCGGGCATTTCGGGATCACCGGTGAACGTGTCCGGGAAAACAGATGTCGGCGGACTGATTGGAAATAATGGTGCCTCCATCAACAATTCTTCCGTGTTCGCAAAAATTTCGGACTCCGTCACCGGAAACAGCATTGGTGGAATTGTCGGCAATAATACGCAGACCGCTGTTTTTGAGAACAACACGGTAAATTGTTCCATTACCGCAAACAATGGGATAAGTGTCGGCGGTTTGGCCGGACAAAACAGCGCTGTGCTGACCATAAAATCATCCACTCCGGTTGTGGTCAATATTTCCTCAACCGGTGGAACGAGTATTGGCGGCCTGATCGGGACCAATACCGGACCATTGAATGCGACCCCCACCAGTGTTTCAACAATCGGAACCGTTTCCGGAAAAACAATTGTCGGAGGACTCATTGGAAACAACAACAACAGCGTTCAAAATTTCAGTTCCAACTGTACGGTAACGGCAACCGGTAATAATGTCGGCGGCCTCATCGGATTTAATGGTCTCTCCGGCGCTCTTTCGTCGGTGTCTTCCGAAAGCCGCGTGACCACCACCGGAACCGGTAGCAGCACCGGCGGACTCATCGGAAATAACGCGGCGGGTTTAACCGCGAACGCAAGCAGTGTTTTGTCTTGCAACGGGACCGTGACCGGAATCGCCGCAGTCGGCGGACTTATCGGAACCAATTCCGGGAATTTAAACGGTTTGGGTGGCTCCGGTTATTATATTTATTCCAATTCGGAAGTCACCGGAACCGGATTGGATGTCGGCGGGCTGATTGGAAACAATTCCGGAAATCTGACCGGCGTTTTGTACAACGGGACAAACGTGACCGGAAGAACGAATAATACAGGGGGGCTGGTCGGCAACAACACCAATGGAAAGATTGAGGACTCTAAAACCATTGGAGACGGCGCAGGCGCAAAAATATTTTCTCAAAATAACAGCACCGGCGGCCTGATTGGAAGAAATACCAATGGGGCGATTCAAAATTCGAGTTCGGTTGGATTTACAATCGAAGGAAAATACATTAAAAATGATTCCACTTACGGGAATACCGGAAATTTCACAGGCGGTCTTATCGGTTACAATTCCGGAAATATTACCCGCTGTTTTTCAAATAACACCGTCTCCGGAAAAGAAAATGTCGGCGGTCTTCTCGGATACCACAGCGGAAACGCAACAAGCGGCTGGGTGAATGAATCCAATGCCAGCGGAAACGTCACCGGTTACCAAGCGGTCGGCGGCTTGATAGGATATGCAACCGGTTCGGTTTATAATTCATATTCGGACAACGAACTTGTGAAAGGAGATAACTCCGCGGGCGGCCTGATAGATAATATCATCAATTCCGTTCCCGTGAATGTTTCCAATTGTTATTCCAAAAGCAATGTGGAAGCGTCCGAAGCCGCCGGTTTGGTCCGTGGCTGTACGAACACGACAATTAAAAATTGTTATGCGACGGGACGTGTCAGAGGAGTGTTCCCCAATGGAAATGTCTTAGGAACCGTCGGCGGAATTAACGCGTTTATGCATACCGTTATCGGATCCAGTATTATCCAAAATAGTGTGGCGCTCAATGCCGAAATTGCCGGCGGAAACAAAGGGCGGATTGGAATAATGGCACCGCAAGCCGGAAGAGTCGCCTACTCCGGCAATTACGGTTTAACCAATTTGCCAACCGGTTCTTGGACCAGTGATTTAAATGGAAAAGACGGCGCTAATGTAACCGCGGCAACCGCGGCAACCCTCGCGTTTTACAACACGACGCTTGGATGGGATTTTACAGATACGGACGGAAACCCGCCGATTTGGAGATGGGATGTGACGAATAATATCCCGGTTTTGGCTTGGCAATCTTGACCGGATGAGCATTTTTTTTCAGTAAAACAATTTGAGACAACATGACATGATTCATGTTGTTTCTTTTCATTTTTCATTTTTAGTTTATGGTTTTTAGTTTATTTTTTCTTACTTTTCTTCTTTATTTTTATTCTTCATTTTTTATTTTTTCTTACTTTTCTTCTTTACTTTTTTTCTTCATTTTTTTTCTTCATTTTTTATTTTATGATTTTCCATTTATTTTTTTATTTTAATCAAAAAGAATTTTCACTTTGAAAATATTGTCGAACAAAGAATATATTGAGAAAAATATATATTAAAGAGATAGTAATAAGAGACCAATATTATATATGTGTATTTGTATTAGAAAATATAATTCGTAGATTTTTACTTAAAAATAGAAGGATTTATTATGAAAAATGATGGACAGAAGCGAATAAAAATTGCAATCGTTATTTTACTTGTTATTTTGCTTGCGCTTCTCTTTACGACTTGTTTGAGTACGGATGAACAGGATTTATTGTGTTCATGCGCCTGCGTTGTTTCCGGTCCAAGTTCATCCGGACAAGGATTTATTCACAAAGGCGACGGTGGATCCATCGGTCCGGTAAATGTGACACCGGGCGGAAATGGTACTGACCCGAATATTCCTCCGGTCGACCCGCCAAAACCCCGCGAATTTACGGCGGAGCTTTACGATTACGACAATTCAACACGTACGCTTCGGGTTCTGGTGGAATCCAATGAAACCCTGTCAAGACCGTCGGAAATCAACACGGTTATTTTTGAAAACATCAATGATGCAACAGATAATGGAACAGGAACCGTAACCGGCGTGGTCGCGTACACACCAAAACCACAAACGTATTTGGTATCTATTCAAGGCGTTCCGCTCAATACCCCGGAAGCCGCCGAATCTTATACTTATTCTATTTCAAATGGAGCGACAACCGGAACCCCGGGAACCGTGAATTATCCGTTTGAGGACGGAACCGGAGCGGCCGGAGATCCGTTTACAATGGAGCACATTGTTCAATTTGACGCGCTTCGGTATTTCACGAATGGAAATGGAAGCGGCTTATTCTTCCAATTGGATACGAATTTGGAATATCCGGACGACTGGAATAATGCGTCAAACACCTATATGCGGGCCGGAAATGACGGAACCGGCTGGGATCCGATTGGAACAGACAACATAACAGATGCGTTCGATGGAAAGTTTGACGGCAACCGCCACATTATAACAAATTTCCACATGAATGAACCGACTTCCGCAAACATTGGAATTTTTGGGGTAACCGCCCCCAATTCTGAAATTGAGAATATTAAAATTGATTTAACCGGCCAAGAAATTATCGGAAATGAAAACGTCGGCGGCCTTTTGGGTTACAACCAAGGAACCGTTCGAAATGCAACTGTCGTTGGCGGATCCGTCATTGGAAAATCCTACATAAATCCCACAATAGATCCACCTTTTAATATAAGGGATGGATCAAATGTCGGTGGATTAGTCGGACAAAATCAAGGAGATATCATCAGTTCAAGTACCGGTTCGGATTCTGCACCCATTAATGTTTCCGGAGATTTTGAGGTCGGAGGTTTGGTGGGTTATAACTTCAAAGGAAACATTATCGGAACAGCAACTAATCCGGTGACCGTTAGAGGAAACGTGACAGGAAAAAATACGGTCGGTGGGTTGGTTGGTTGTAATCTGTTCCATGCCCCCGAAGAAGGAATTATTTCAAATGCAACTGCCGGGTCTGCGTCCGCTCCGGTCAACGTAACCGGCATTCAAAATACCGGCGGTTTAATCGGTATAAATGGAAACATTTTGATTGACGGTTGCCGTGACGAAACAATTTTTAATTCATCTGTTTTTGCAAATGTAATTGGAATTGAGGATCCGGATAATGTTTTATGGGGAGTTCATATCGGTGGATTTATCGGTCAAAATGAAAATACAAATGTTTCACTGAACAATTCGACTGTGAATTCCAATGTTTCGGCCGAGCATTCCAATTATGTCGGCGGTGTATTTGGATCGAATACGGGTGGAACAATTAAGGCCAATGAAAAATTGGAATACTCAAAAAATATCAAAGGCCACAATGATGTCGGTGGCTTTATTGGGGTGAATACCAGAGGCAGCATTCAAGGAACAGCATCCGCTCCGATTCTTGTGACCGGAAATGTCGAAGGAAACGACAGTGTCGGCGGCATTATTGGAAACAATTCCGGAACAAATGCCGTCGGAGATACACCCTCCGGAAGCTTAGCTTACATGTCTTCCTCCGGAAACATAACCGGAAACAAAAATGTGGGCGGCGTGGCCGGAAACAGTTGGGGCGTAAGTGCCGAGCTTTCTCATTTATCCTTCACCGGAAACGTAACCGGAAAGGAATATGTCGGCGGACTTGTTGGAAACAATATTGAAAGTCATATTTCGGACGCCGTCGTCGGAGCCATTGCCGCCCCGGTCAAAGTGACAGGGCATTCCAATGTCGGCGGTTTCATCGGAAATAACAGCGGAATCATTACCACATCAACCGTTGTGTCCAAAGTGGTCGGAACCGGAATTAAAACAGACGAGCCAAAAGGAATGAACCTCGGCGGATTTATCGGAAACAATGCCGCTGCTTTGACGTTAAACAACTCCATGGTGAATTCAACACTCACCGGTACGGAAAACAGCAACAATGTCGGCGGACTCATCGGACAAAACAGCGGGAAGATTATGCCAAACAGCGCGTTGGTGTTTTCAAAGGATATTACCGGTGATACGTCCATTGGCGGTTTTATTGGGAACAACACCGGGTCCATTGAAGGAACAGAAACAAATACAATTTCAGTAACCGGAAATGTGACCGGAGGGGGAAATGTCGGCGGACTCATCGGGTACAATGAGGGCCCGGTCAAATACGCATCGGCATCCGGCGGAAAAGTGACAGGAGCGGATGGCGGCGGTATTGGCGGACTTATCGGATGGAATAAAATGAATACATCCAGAGCTTCCGGTAAATTTTTGGACCACGTTTCCTCTTCCAAAGACGTGAGCGCTCCCTCCGGACAGACAACGGGCGGCCTGATTGGACAAAACAACGTCTGGCCGACAGCTTATGCGGGACCGAGCCTTATAGGTGTTGTTTCAGCTACCGGAAATGTGACAGGAAATCAAAAAGTCGGCGGACTCATCGGTTCGAATTCCGTCGCATTTATTTTGGATGCGGATTCATCTGTTTTTGCGACGGGGAACGTAATCGGAAACACATTTGTCGGCGGATTAATGGGCGGCAATTCCGGAAATATCCAAGGAACGAATACAAATAAAATTTATGCGAGCGGAAATATTACCGGAAGCAGTAGCACAGGCGGATTGATCGGTAGCAACAGCGGCTCTTTGGAATACGTTGTTTACAATGGATCCAAGGTAACCGGCGGAAACGATACCGGTGGTTTAATTGGTACAAACTTCAATTCTGTTAAAAATTCAAGTTCAAGCGGAGACGTCAACGCATTTGGGGGAAAATCAAATGTAGGCGGACTCATTGGAAACAGCCTTGTTACACAGAATGATATTTACATCAATTTGTCCAATTCAAGCGGCACGGTCACCATCTCCGGAGACGGAAAAAATGTGAGCGGATTGATCGGAAACAGTAATGGAGAGGGCACAACCGGCCCCTATAAAACCACAATTCAATCCTCCTATTCAAGCGGACCGATTATCATAAACGGAAACGGATTAAATGTCGGAGGATTGATTGGAATCAACAACAATACAACCGCCGCCAATAAAACCGTGGTTCAAGCATCCAATTCAAGCGGAACAATTAAGATTACCGGAACCGGAACCAACGTAGGAGGAATGATTGGATTCAGCAAAGCGACGGTGGAAAATTCCAATTCAAGCCGCGGCATTACCGTGAGCGGATTCGGAAAAAATGTCGGCGGGCTCATTGGCGCTGTCGAGGACGAGACTTCATCGAACCCATCAACGATTAAAAATTCTAATTCGACCGGACTTGTAACCATAATAACCAATGCAAATAATGTCGGCGGGCTCATCGGTTTGAATAATCAATCCGGTGCGATTCAATCTGTTTTCTCCTCCGGCTCAGTGATGGTAACCGGTTCCGGAAGACAGATTGGCGGGTTGATTGGTTTAGATAATCAAACCGGTGCGATTCAAACTGTTTTTTCATCCGGTGATGTGACCGTAGACGGGTCTGGTAGTTATTACGTTGGTGGTTTGATTGGCTGTTCCACAAAATCCGGTTCTATTCAGTCCGCCTCATCTTCCGGCAAGATCTTAGCAAAAAGTAGTGAAAGCGTCGGCGGGTTGATTGGGGAAAATACAAAAAATATATCTAATGCCAAATATAACGGAACAAATGTAACAGGAAACAAACATGTGGGAGGACTTATTGGAAAAAATACAGGGCTTATTGTTGAGTCATGTGTTGATTCCGAAACGGCAAATCCGGTTGAAATCGCTGGCCGAGAATCCGTTGGTGGTTTCATCGGGAACAATACCGCCGTAATTACAGGTTCATATGTCGTATCCAATGTGATTGGAACCGGAGACGAACTGTCCGCGGGTCTTTATGTTGGAGGATTTATCGGAAACAATTCAGCTGATTTGACGTTGAATAATTCCACGGTGAATTCGACAATAACCGGCACCGAAAAAAGTCATTTTGTCGGCGGCATTTTCGGAAGGAATAGTGGAAAAATAACACCGGAAGAACCGTTGGTATTTTCAAAAGACGTGACCGGTGAATTTTCTGTCGGGGGATTTATTGGAAATAACAGTGGAGTAATTGCCGGAACCGTAGACAAACCAATATCCGCCACAGGAACAATAAGGAGTTTTGAGCGTGCGGGCGGATTAATTGGGGAGAATAGCGGAAAATTGGAAAACGTATCCGCATCCGGAAATGTTTCCGGAAAGGGGAACATCGGTGGTTTGGTTGGAATCAACACCGGAATGATTAACAACTCAACCGCAACCGGCAAAGAAATTAAGTCAACGGAAATCCCCGCCTCGGGAACCGTGACGGTTTGGACTGGTGGATTGATTGGAATGAATAATGGAACGGTCAGCAATTCGACTTCTTCCGGCGGGATTGTTACAGCCGATATAGGAGGATATGTCGGCGGCCTTATTGGAGAAAATCGGGAGGGCGGAGTTTTGAATAATGTTTCATCTTCCAATGAGATTCATGTGAATAAATCTCATTGTGTCGGCGGGTTGGTTGGATTCAGTAAGGGAAGTATTAAAAATTCAACTGCTACAGGAGATATTGTTGTCACCGACGTGGGAAGCTCCATGCCCCGTATAAAAGACGTAGGCGGTCTTATCGGAAATATCACAGCGTTACCATCCAAACCTGTTGTTATTGAGAATTCACGCTCAACCGGCAACATTACGATCGGAGAAAATGTAGAGGCAAACGGCGGATTGGTTGGAAATGCCACAGGCAACGGACAAGCGAACTCTGTTTTAATTAACGGTTGTTATGCCTCCGGAAAAATCACCGGAGGAAATTACAATGGCGGCGTGATCGGGCGAGGTTCGGGGGGAGTAACTGTTTCGAACTCGGTTTATTTGAATACAGAGGTCCCCGGAGAAACATCCGGAAGAATCGGAAGTTTCGACCCAACATACACACCCAATCCACCCGACATTTCTGACCCATCCTCCTACATACCCGATCCATCCGACATTCCTGACCCATCCATGATCTATTCCAACAATTATGCCCTTGGCGAAAACACTTATGAAGATTGGGCTTATGCTTGGATTATATATACAAAAGACGGGGCTAATGTTGCCACCGACTGTGCCAAAACTCAAGGTTTCTTCGATGGAACCGGAACAGTTCAAGATTCCATCTCAACAACACTCCGTTGGAATTTTTCGAGTGTTTGGAAATGGGATGATATAAATGACCTTCCGATTTTGGCTTGGGAGAATTAAACAGGTTAAAGGAAAAAATAACAAATTCCAAAAAACAACATGATTGGATCATGTTGTTTTTTTCTATTTTTCACAGGATGCGCATAATTTCATGGCTTTTTAAAAAGTCGAGAATCTGAACATTTTTTTTCAAGAAATTATTGATATTTTCTCAAGTTTTTTATCATAAATGATTGATTATTTTTGATTGTTATATTTATTCAAATACAATAAATAAATTCGCAAAAATAAAAGATATAGAGGGCGTCATGTAGGCTGATATTTATATTTATATCATAATATAATTAATGAAATGATTTGTTTATAAACAATTAATAAATGATTAGTATTATATAGAAAGATGGAAAATATGAGTTGATTTTATTAATTATATTTTAATTTAAAAACAGTTAAAAAACGATATGAGGGCTGATTATGGAAAATAAAGAAAAAAATAAGAATTACATAAAAATTGCAATTGTTATATTAATTGTTATTTTGCTGGCTCTTCTCTTTACGACTTGCTTAAGTTTTAAAGATGAAAGTGATTTGCTCTGTTCATGCGCTGTTTCAGGCCAAGGTTCAACCGGTGAAGGATTTATTCACAAAGGCGACGGCGGCTCAGGAACGCCGGGTCCGGTTGTTGTGACACCGGGCGGAAATGGTACTGACCCGAATATTCCTCCGGTCGACCCGCCAAAACCCCGCGAATTTACGGCGGAGCTTTACGATTACGACAATTCAACACGTACGCTTCGGGTTTTGGTGGAATCCAATGAAACCCTGTCAAGACCGTCGGAAATCAACACGGTTATTTTTGAAAACATCAATGATGCAACAGATAATGGAACAGGAACCGTAACCGGCGTGGTCGCGTACACACCAAAACCACAAACGTATTTGGTATCTATTCAAGGCGTTCCGCTCAATACCCCGGAAGCCGCCGAATCTTATACTTATTCTATTTCAAATGGAGCGACAACCGGAACCCCGGGAACCGTGAATTATCCGTTTGAGGACGGAACCGGAGCGGCCGGAGACCCGTTTACAATGGAGCACATTGTTCAATTTGACGCGCTTCGATATTTCACGAACGGAAACGGAAGCGGCTTATTCTTCCAATTGGATACGGATTTGGAATATCCGGACGACTGGAATAATGCGTCAAACACCTATATGCGGGCCGGAAATGATGATTCCGGCTGGGATCCGATTGGAACAGATAATGGAGATATTTCTAACATCAATGAGGAAGATGGCTTTGATGGGTCATTTGATGGCGACAGCCATACTTTAACAAAGTTCTATATTGATGAGTCGGATTCCGACGCAATTGGAATTTTCGGTGTGGTGGCAGAGGACTCTGAGATTAAAAACATTAAACTCGATTTAACCGGCCAAGAAATTGTCGGAAAAGATGTCGTCGGCGGCCTGGTTGGACTCAATAATAATGGAACAATCCAAAATTCAAGCGTTGTTGGCGGAACAATTCGTGGAAATGAATGTGTCGGCGGCCTGGTTGGAGCAAATGCCGGTTCTATCAAAGATTCTTCAGCCGGTTCTACCGATTTGCCTTTATCCCGAATTAATGTAATCGGTTTGGACAGTGTTGGTGGATTTGTCGGCTCCAACAATGAAGGAACCATTGCCACGTCTTTTGTTGTTTCCCAAGTCAGTGGAACGGGAACAAGTTCAAATCCGGGCAAGGAAATTGGTGGATTTATCGGCTACACTTCAGATGGGAATCTGGTTTTGAACAATTCAAGTGTCAATTCAAGTGTGACCAATACGGAATACAGCAGTGAAGTCGGTGGTGTAATCGGACGGAATATTAACACAACAATCACCCACACGGAACAATTGGTGTATTCAGAAGATATAACCGGTCTTGACCATGTCGGTGGTTTTATTGGAAGGAACCAAGGAAAAATTGAAGGAACATCCACGAAACTGATTATTGTCAATGGAACAATCACCGGAAATGACTGTGTGGGTGGAGTAATCGGAGAAAATTATGATAACGAAACATCCGGAATGAAATACAACGGCTCTTCCGTATCCGGAAATAACTCTATCGGAGGATTAATCGGATCGAATGAATATTGCTCTGTTTCAGACTCAATTGTTGACTCGGGTGATTCAGCCAATCCGGTTGAAATCACCGGAAATACCAATGTCGGTGGATTTGTTGGACAAAATAAAGATTTTGGAGTCACAGGCCCCATTAATAATTCAAATGTCAACAACACTTCTGTTGTAGGACTCGTAGGAGTTGGCGGATTTATTGGAGACAATAATGGAACAATTGAAAGTTCTGCCGTCGGATCCTCTGCAGTCCCTGTTAATGTTTCCGGAGTAAACCTTGTTGGCGGTTTCATCGGTGTGAATAACGCGGGTGGAATCATTACAACTTCAACAGTTGTATCAGATGTGACCGGAACCGGAACAGCTGCTACAAAAGGCGATTACATCGGCGGATTTATCGGAAGCAATGCGGCTGATTTGACGCTGACCAACTCCACGGTTAATTCTACATTGACAACATCAAACAGTAACTATGTCGGTGGTGTTTTTGGAGGAAATTGGGGAACCATTACAATAAATGAAAATACCGTTTTGTCCAAAAACATTGAAGCCCTCAATTTCAGCGGTGGTTTTATCGGAGTAAATTTTGGTAAGATCAATAATGTAAACACCCTCGCCGTGAATGGAACGGTTGAAGGAGACCGTTATGTCGGCGGCCTTATTGGTTCAAACCATGGCGCAGCTCTTGAAAAAATGACCTACAACGGCACATTGGTTTCAGGAAATACATATGTCGGCGGTTTAATCGGCAGTAATGTTTTCAACAACGCTGCTACAGATATTATTTCAACCTCAAAAGTAGATTCAGGAAACCCGGCCAGTCCGGCTGAAATTAAAGGCCATTCTGAAGTCGGCGGTTTCATCGGAAACAACAATGGTACAATTACAACGTCAACCGTTGTGTCCAAAGTGGTCGGAACCGGAATGAAAACAGACGACCCAAAAGGAATGAATATCGGTGGATTTATCGGCAACAATTCTGCTGCTTTGACGCTGAACAATTCAACGGTGAATTCAACCGTAACCGGTACCGAAAACAGTAACAATGTCGGCGGGGTTTTCGGGAAAAACAGCGGAACGATTATGCCGAGTGAAACCTTGGTGTTTTCAAAATATATTGCAGGAAATGACAACGTCGGCGGGTTCATTGGAAACAACACCGGAACTGTTGCCGGAACAGCATCATATACAATTTCAACGACCAGAGATGTTATTGGAAACAATTGCATCGGTGGATTCATAGGCATGAACAGCCCCACCGGGGTGCTGAATAATGTATCATCCTCTGGAAACGTAACCGGATACACCAATGTTGGCGGATTAGTCGGGCAAAACGGTTTGAATGGATGGCAGGGTCAGGGATTCATCGACAATTCAAGTGCAACCGGCAAAGAAATTAAAAGTACCATGATGGTTCCCGACTTGAATTTACAGACAAACGTCGGCGGATTGGTTGGACAAAATTTCGGCTCAATCCGTAATTCAACTTCTACCGGAGGAAAGATTATGGCCGGTGGAAACAATGTGGGTGGCTTAATCGGTTTTAACACGGCTTATGGGGCCTTAGACAATGTTTCCTCTTCAAATGAAATTGATGCAGAAAATTGTAATCAAGCGGGTGGATTGATTGGTTGGAACACCGCAAAACTCCCCGGAAAAATAAACGACACCGATCCAATAACAGGCACAACCCTTAGTGCAAGCGGGGATGTAAAGGGACTCAATAGAACCGGTGGATTGATCGGGGGTAGCGGGAATGAACTTTCCGAAAGTGGCTCTACCTTTTACACAACCGGAAATGTTATCGGAAACACGGATGTGGGCGGATTAATCGGTGATGCAGTTGGTAATGTATCTACTCAAACCGGAGATATTTATGCGAACGGAACCGTTATCGGTAAGATAAACGTTGGCGGATTGGTCGGAAGTAGCAGATCCGTTGAAAACGCACTTTATAACGGGACATCCGTCACAGGAGAAAGTGGTATCGGTGGATTGATTGGTTATGCTTCCGGTTCCGTCAAAGATTCGTCATCCGTTGGAGATGTATCCGCCACCGGCTCCGGTAATAGTATCGGTGGTCTTATTGGAGTTTTCGCGCCGATCAGTGTGGGTTGTGTGATTGAGAACTCCAGCTCAAGCGGAGAAGTAAACGCGCCTTCCGGAACAAAAGTAGGCGGTTTAGTAGGTGCGCTTGGCAGAAACGATTGTACCCCCCGTCCATACACATCCACAATTATAGAATCTTATTCAAAGAGCAATGTGTTCGGGTCCGGCTCTGTCGGCGGATTAGTTGGCGAGGCCGTTCCAAATCCTGGAGGGATCACTAAGATTAACAAAAGCCACGCAGAGGGCGATGTTACAGGAAGCGGGGGGGGAGTAGGCGGTTTGGTTGGATATGTCACAAAAGAAACCGTACCCGGAGATAATGGCTTTTTAATTGATGAATGCTATGCATCCGGAATTGTTGGCGGAAAGAGTGGCGTCGGCGGTTTAATAGGATATGGCATCAGCAGTAATATCTCTAACTCTAAATTCAATGGAACGTCCGTGACAGGCGAATCAAATGTCGGGGGTTTGGTAGGTTACATGTCAATCGATTCCGGCGGCGATATTAAAATTAATAATAGTTACGCAACGGGAGACGTTACCGGAACAGCAGTCAGCAGTAGTTATGCCGGCGGATTGGTTGGAGGTACAGCCGTAACACCAACGACTCAATTGATAATGGATATGTGTTATGCATCCGGAGATGTTTCAGGAAATGGTTATGTTGGAGGTTTAGTCGGCGAGTTAATTCGAGGAGAAATATCCAATTCAGTCGCCTTAAATCCAAATGTTTTGGGAACCGGAAATATCGGAAGAATAGGAGGTCCGGAAACAGACCCGAGTAATGTATCTTATATCAATAACTACGGTCTGAACAAAATGAACCCAGTTCCTTGGACAAATGAGATTAATGGAAAAAACGGTGAGGATGTTGACAGCGACGATGCCGATACTCAAGGATTCTTCGACGGAACCGGAACAATTGATGGTACTACCTCAACAACGCTCGCGTGGGATTTCTCATCTGGCGGAGTTTGGAAGTGGGATGCCAGTGCAAACCGTCCGATATTAGCTTGGGAAACCTAAAAAACCGAAAAGAACCTGAAAAAAACAAAAACAATAAATTTCAAAAAAACAACATGATTTTTCAATCATGTTGTTTTTTCTTTTTTAGTTTTACAATTTTTTAAAAATTTGCGTTTTTATTTTTCATTATCACTTATTTGACTTTTGTTTTATTATTTGGATTTATAAATCGGTTAAAATTAAAAACTAAAAAATCAAAAAAAAGGGAAATTATGAAAACCCAAGAAAAAAATAAGAATTACATAAAAATTGCAATTGTCATTTTAATTGTTATTTTGCTGGCTCTTCTCTTTACGACTTGCTTAAGTTTTAAAGATGAAAATGATTTGCTTTGCTCATGCACGGTTTCAGGACAAGGTTCAACCGGTGAAGGATTTATTCACAAGGGCGACGGCGGCCCGGAACCTCCGGGTCCGGTTGTTGTGACACCGGGCGGAAACGGAACCGATCCGACCAATCCTCCGGTCAATCCTCCGATGCCGCTTGAATTCAAAACAGAGCTTTACGATTACAATGAAACAACGCACACCCTTCGAGTGTTGGTGTCCAATGATACAATTTCAAGCGCGGCGGATATCAATAATATTACTTTTGAAAACATGAGCGATCCGGCAGACCAAGGAACAGTTCCGGAGGCAGATTTTGACGTCACCAAATACGAATTACTGCAATTCACTTATTTGGTTTCTATTCGCGGCTCTCAATTAAATACACCGGGAGACGGTGAATTATACACTTATTCCGTATCAAAAGGAAATGACCCCTTTGGAAGTGTCAATTATCCGTTTGAAGCCGGATCCGGAACAGACACCGATCCGTTTACAATGGAACACATTGTTCAATTTGACGCGCTTCGATATTATACCGAAGGAAATGGAAGCGGTAGATTCTTCCAACTGGATGAGGATTTGACATATCCGGACGACTGGAACCAAGCAGCCGGACCAACCAATCTTTATGAGAGAGCCGGAAATGACGGAACCGGCTGGGATCCGATTGGAACAGACGACACAACGGATGCATTTGATGGAAAGTTTGACGGAAACAACAAAAAAATTGAAAAATTTTACATAAATAAGTCGACTTCCACAAACGTCGGAATATTTGGAGCGACGGAAACCGGTTCTAAAATCGGAAATATTACCATTGATTTAACCGGCCAAGAAATCATCGGAAAAAGTGATGTCGGCGGACTTGTCGGATACAATCAAGGATCCATATTAAATGTGGATATTATCGGCGGAACAATCATCGGAGAGAAAGGTGTCGGCGGACTGATCGGAAGTAACATGGGCCCGATTCAGGAATCTAATGCCGGTTCAGCTTCCAACCCGATTACGGTCAAAGGAATTCATGAGACAGGCGGATTTATCGGTGACAATTGGGAATTGATTGAAACCTCTTCCGTTGTTTCAAATGTATTTGGAATAAAAGTATCTTCATCCGGCGGCAGTGGCATTGGCGGATTTATCGGAAACAATGCTGTTGATTTGACATTGAATAATTCGACGGTGAACTCCTCTGTTTCAGCACCGGACAGCAAAGCAGTCGGTGGTGTTTTTGGAAGTAACGCTGGAAAGATTACTCCAAGTGAACCGTTGGTATTTTCAAAAGATATAACCGGGCTTGACAATGTGGGTGGTTTTATCGGATACAATTCCGGAGAAATTGCCGGAACGGCAACAGACCCGATATTTGTGAATGGAACCGTCGCCGGAAATGATTATGTCGGCGGACTCATCGGATCTTGTTCTGCGTCTTCAGCAATATCAGGAGTTACATACAACGGATCCTCTGTTACAGGAAATGATTATGTCGGAGGCTTAATCGGTGCCAACTATGGGGACACGATTTCAGATTCCGTCGTTAATTCAGGAGATTCAGCCAACCCGGTTGAAATCACCGGAAATTTCTATATAGGTGGATTTATCGGCAAAAATGAAGGAGCCATTGAAAACTCAAATGTTCTCAATTCCTCTGTTGAAGGGAAAAGAGAAGTCGGTGGTTTCATCGGAAATAACAGCGGTTTAATTGAAAGTTCTGCCGTCGGATCCTCTGCAGTCCCTGTTAATGTTTCCGGAGTAAACCTTGTTGGCGGTTTCATCGGTGTGAATAACGCGAGTGGAATCATTACAACTTCAACAGTTGTATCAGATGTGACCGGAACCGGAACAGCTGCTACAAAAGGCGATTACATCGGCGGATTTATCGGAAGCAATGCGGCTGATTTGACGCTGACCAACTCCACGGTTAATTCTACATTGACAACATCAAACAGTAACTATGTCGGTGGTGTTTTTGGAGGAAATTGGGGAACCATTACAATAAATGAAAATACCGTTTTGTCCAAAAACATTGAAGCCCTCAATTTCAGCGGCGGTTTTATCGGAGCAAATTATGGTAAGATCAATAATGAAAACACCCTCGCCGTGAATGGAACGGTTGAAGGAGACCGTTATGTCGGTGGTCTCATCGGTGCAAATAATGCATCTCTTGAAAACATGACCTACAACGGCACATTGGTTTCAGGAAATACATATGTCGGCGGTTTAATCGGCAGTAATGTTGTCAACACCCCTGCTACGGATATTATTTCAACCTCAAAAGTAGATTCAGGAAACCCGGCCAGTCCGGCTGAAATTAAAGGTCATTCTGAAGTCGGCGGTTTCATCGGAAACAACAATGGTACAATTACAATGTCAACCGTTGTGTCCAAAGTGGTCGGAACCGGAACAGACAGTCAAAGAGGAATGAATATCGGTGGATTTATCGGCAACAATTCTGCTGCTTTGACTTTGGACAATTCGACGGTCGATTCGGCAATCACCAGTACCGAAAACAGTAACAGTGTTGGTGGCGTTTTCGGACAAAACAGCGGAACGATTACGCCGAGCGAAGCCTTGGTGTTTTCAAAAAATATAATCGGCCTGGATAATGTGGGTGGTTTTATCGGATACAATTCCGGAGAAATTGCCGGAACGGCAACAGAAACGATATTTGTGAATGGAACCGTTGCCGGAAATAATTATGTCGGCGGACTCATCGGATCTTGTTCCGTTTCTTCAACAATATCAGGAGTTACATACAACGGATCCTCTGTTACAGGAAATGATTACGTCGGCGGACTCATCGGAAACAATTCCGGAACCGTAAAAACTTCAACCGCCGGCTCTATTAATGTTGTTCTAAGCGATCATATCGTTCCGACAAATATATTCCAATATATGGAAGACACGTCAACCGTTAATTCTTTGGTGAATGTTTCCGGAAATGATTACGTTGGAGGATTCATCGGAAAGAATACGGGTGTTGTCGGAGAAACAGCAGCAGTAGGACAGCCACCTGTTGGCAACCCGGCAGAATATATATACGCAGCGGCAAACGTTTCCGGAAATAACTATGTCGGCGGACTTATTGGAGAAAATGACAGACAAAATGCAGGTAGCAATGAAAATGTGCGGTATTATTATTCAGGCGGCAACGTTTATGCAACCGGAAGCTACGTTGGCGGGTTGATCGGGTCAAATATACATCCACGCCAAATGTGGTATATTGGCTCAAGCAGTAACGTTACAATAGATAGTGAATCCGATGTTGAAAATATCGGTGGCTTGTTTGGAAAAAACAAACAAAATAGACCAGGTTGTGGCACTCACTATTCCATTTCAAGGGGCAACATTTTGATTAAGACAACAGAAAATATCCGGTATGTCGGGGGCTTTGTAGGCAATATGGACCAAAAGATTGAGAATTCGGGTGCTACGACGATGATTGAAAAATCCACTTCTAATGGAAACATCGATGTTCGTGGAAACCATATCTCAATGGTTGGCGGGTTTGCCGGCTATAATTCAGGTTCAATTCAAACCACTTGCAAATCATCCGGTAATGTCGATGTTACAGGAGTAAATATTGAGGACATCGGCGGTCTTGTCGGTTACAGCGAGGGGCAGGTCCTAAGTTCGAGTTCGAGTGGTAATGTAGTAATTTCAGGAAGCGGTAAAAATATTGGCGGGCTTGTCGGACGAAATAATAACATAGACTCCACAAACCAAATGAGCACACGGGGGACAATAAACGGAAATACCAATGCATCCGGCAATGTCCATGCACCCAACTGTGACAATGTCGGCGGTTTGGTTGGAAATAATAATTTGGCCAAAATCGCGCCCAATGATTTTACCCCACAAAATTCGAAAATCAACGCATCCGGAGATGTTACCGGAAACAATAATGTCGGCGGTTTAATCGGGCTTCATGAAGGAGAAGAGGTCCGTTTTATCGGATACTACAAGAGCGGAGAGACGAATGCCGGCGGAAATATCACCGGAAAAGATAATGTCGGTGGTTTGGTCGGTTATTCCAAATCGAGTATGAACATTATTTCAACCAAAGCATGCGGAAATGTCACCGGGGAAAACAATGTCGGTGGTTTGATTGGAAAAATAGACTTTATTTCAAAACCGAATGCAAATGGTATTACATACAACAATGTGAATAACAGTTATTCCACCGCAAACGTGACAGCAACAGGTGATAATGTAGGCGGTTTAATCGGATTAGCAACGGGATCGGGAACCTACAAGATTGTGGTCAACCGCATTTACACAACAGGCAGCGTTTCCGGAAACGATTCTGTCGGTGGTTTGATTGGAAACGGATCCGACATATCAATCAGTAATTCAAATGCGTTGAATTCAGAAATTTCCGCATCCGGCAGCAATATTCACCGTATAATCGGAACGATGCTAGACAGCACGTTAAGTAATAACTACGCAACCGTTGGCGGAACAGGAACTTGGACTAAGAAAGGTTTAGATCAAGCAGACGGATGGGATGGAGAGGTGTTTGGGTGGGGCAACTCGGTGTCCGGAACATACTATTGGAAAAACGGATCTAAACCGTCCCTGTTCTGGGAACCGTAATTTTTGTCTTGGCTAAAAAACAAAAGAGAATACAAAATAATGCTAAAAAACAATAAATTTCAAAAAAACAACATGAGAAATCATGTTGTTTTTCTATTTAAAATTCAATTCACTCAAAATGAACTCAAAAATTAATTTTTAAAAAAAAAGAAATCTGATTTTTTAAAACAAAAAAAATTAAAAATCAGAATGTATCGAGTTCGCCTTTGGCCACCATTTCGGTGATTTTGCGGGTATTTGCGAGCCATTCGTCAATGATTCCTTCGGCTTCTTTTCTCATGGAATCGAATTTCACGCCCGGCTTCGTACTGATTTGCGCGCTCGCAATGAGCGGCTGGTCAATCGGGTGCCCGATTTGAGACAACAATTTGACATAAACATCGTCGATTCCATCAAGCTCGGTTGCGATTTGACGGGCGATTTGCGTCGACAATAAATTATAAATCTTTCCGATGTGGTTGATCGGATTTTTGCCGCTTGTCGCCTCCATACTCATCGGGCGGTTGGGCGTAATCAAACCATTGGAACGGTTTCCGCGGCCAACCGAGCCGTCGTCTCCCATTTCCGCGGAAGTCCCCGTGACCGTCAAAAAGACCGACTCTTTGGCAATGTCATCCGCCGTGTTGATGTCCACCGTCACATTTCTTTGCGTGTACTTCGGAACCAAATCAAGAACATAATCCTTCATTTCTTCAACGATATTGACATAAGCCCCAATGTCGTCCACATACTGTCCGACCAGGCCGCTGCAAATCGTGAGCGTAATATCTTCACCGTTTCGAAGCCCCATCACTTTAATGTCTTCACCGACGGCTTTTTGACCTTTCTTTTTCTTGAGATCTTCCACAAGCGCACGTTCGGTGTTGTAGACAATTTTTTCAAGTTCGGAAAACGGCGCATGACCAACCCCAAAAGATGTGTCGTTTGCGACCGGAACCTTGGAGTCGCGGCCAAACACGTGCATCAAATCAGAGGATCCGGTTCCGAATTTGCAATCCAAAATCACATTACAATCCACATCCAAACTCGGAAGCGTGTTTTTCAAGTAGTTGCGCGCGGTTTTTAGCGCGATGGTGTCCGCCGGAATGCTCGTTCCCTGAAATTCTTTGGTGGCCCGCCCGACCAACAAAATATAAATCGGTTGGATGACTTGTCCGCCGCCGAATTCCGGAATAGAACGACCGGCAACGATTTGAGTTTCATCGGTGTTGTGATGCAAAACCCCGCCGCATTTTTGGATGTATTCTTTACATAAGGCGCGGCTGACCGATTCCGCAAGACCGTCGGCAATGCTGTCCGGATGTCCGATTCCTTTTCGCTCAACCAATTCAATTTGTTGTTTTTCAATTGGTGTCGCCATGTAAGGCTCCACACAAATATTTCTCGCCATGAATGTGTCCTCTTTTTTATTTCATTTAAAAATCAGATTATTTTTTTATTCTTGGGTTTATTTTTTTTAATTTTTGTTTTTAATTTGTTTTTAATTTTTTTAATTTTTGTTTTTAATTTGTTTTTAATTTTTTTTAATTTTTGTTTTGATTCTTGGTTTCGTCTTGTGATTTTTCAAAGTTAATCAAAGTTAAATTACAGGACGTGACAGTACGAGTCAATAGTATATATTCTTTACACATGAATATAACTGGTAGTAATTTATTTTTGTAAAGTTTGGTTGTCTTGAACACAAAAAAGATTGTTCTTGGAAAAGAATCATTAAGTTTTTAATGAAAAACAGATTCTATTCATCAAGACTTCCAATGTTTTTTCGTTGTGAATTTTATCAAAATAATTTTACCGCAAAATAAGAAATTTTGCGTGAAATAATTCATTCAAAAGGAAATGAAAATGATTCGTATTGCTATTCCCAATAAAGGCCGTTTACACGAGCCGACGCTTGAGGTTTTTAAAGACGCGGGCCTTCCGGTTTACGGCGGCGGCAACGAGAGCCGTCAATTGATCGCAAAAACATCCGACCCGGACATTACCTTTATTTTCGCGCGCGCGGCCGACATTCCCCTGTACGTCGCGGAAGGAACCGCCGATTTAGGAATTACCGGTCTTGATTTGGTTGTGGAGCGAAGCGCCGACGTTCAATGCCTGACAGATTTAAAATATGGAAGCTCTCGCCTTGTTTTAGCGGTTCCCGAAGCGTCCCCAATCCTTAAAGTAGAAGACTTGGCGGGAAAACGGGTGGCCACCGAGTTTCCGGAAATTACCAAACGGTTTTTCAAGGACAGAAAAGTGGATGTTGAAGTCATTCAAGTCAGCGGCGCCTGCGAAATGACACCGCATATCGGTGTCGCGGACGCGATTGTGGATATCACAAGCTCCGGAACCACCATGATGATTAACAAATTAAAGGCGATTTCACCTGTTTTTGAATCCAAGGTTTATTTGATTGCCAACAAAACCAGCGTCAAAAGCAAAGAAAAAATATCCGACGTCATCACGGCGATTGAAAGTGTTCTTTTGGCCAAAACCAAGCGCTACATCATGATGAACGTGCCGGCGCCGGCGCTCAAAGACGTGGAACGGATCATTCCCGGACTCAACGGCCCGACCATTATGCAAGTCGAAGGCCCGGAGCCGATGTTTGCCGTCCACGCTGTCGTGGATGCCGACATGATTTTTGTGCTGATTCGGAAATTAAAATTGGTCGGTGCCCGTGACATTTTGGTCCTGCCGATTGAGCGTTTGATCCCATAATGTTTGGGGGGAAAAACAATGGATTCCAAAAACAAAAAAAACAAAATCGAAAACGGACATGGAAAACGAATAAATCCGGATTTTGAAATATTGCCTGCGGTCGACATGAAAAACGGCAAATGCGTGCAATTGGTTCAAGGAATTCCGGGCAGTGAAATGGTATCTTTGGACAATCCGGCGGAAGTTGCACTTTCCTGGGTCGCCCGAGGTGCGAAAACGCTTCACTTGGTGGATTTAGACGGTGCTTTTGAAGGAAAACGCAAAAACGCGTCTATCATCGAAGAAATTATATCCCGTGCAAAACCGCTGGACATTCAAATCCAAATCGGTGGCGGAATCCGGTCTTTTGAAGATGCGGCCAAGCTTTTGAATTGGGGGGCCGACCGGGTAATTCTGAGCACAATCGCCCTAAAAAATCCGAAAATTGTCCGGGACGTGTCGGAGAGTTTTGGAAAAAAATCAGTTGTTGTCGGCTTGGATTCCAAAAACGGTTATGTGGCGGTGGAAGGCTGGACGGAAATTTCCACAAAAAAGGCGGTAGACGTTGGAAAATCCTTTGAGGAATTGGGTGCCGGATACATTCTGTTTACCAATATCGATACGGAAGGATTGTTAAAAGGCGTAGACGTTCGTCCGACGCAGGAATTGACTGAATCGGTTCAAATTCCGGTGATCGCATCCGGCGGTGTGACGACCATTGATGATTTATTTGAATTAAAGAAAATCGGCGCTTGGGGCGCGGTGGTCGGAAGCGCGTTGTACACACACAAATTCACATTGGAAGACGCGATTGCCGCGTTGAAGTCAAATGTTTAAGCCGGATTACAAGTATTGTTTAATACTTGTATAACCGTTTTTATCATAATTCATTTATTATTTTTCATAAATTCCATAATTTATTAGTTTTTGTGAGAATTATTATGACATCAAAAGCCAGAAAAGCGTCTCTTTCTCGAAAAACAAAAGAGACGGACATCACAATTGATTTGAATTTGGACGGGACCGGAATTTCCAATATCCAAACCGGCATTGGTTTTTTTGACCACATGTTGGATGCGTTTTCCCGCCACTCCGGTTTTGATTTGACGGTCAACGCCGCCGGCGATTTGCATGTGGACGGTCATCATTTGGTGGAGGATACCGGCATTGTTCTTGGAAAAGTGATGGCAGAGGCACTTTCTGATAAACGCGGGATCGCACGTTTTGGAGAAGCCCGGATTCCGATGGATGAATCCTTGGCGGAAGTCGCTCTTGACATCGGCGGCCGTGGATTTTTGGTATTTCATGCCGACTTTTTCGCGCCGGCGGTGGGCGATTACAGCACGCAGATGACCAAACATTTTTTTGAATCCTTTGCCGTGTCGTCCGGAATGAACTTGAATATGAAAGTTCAAGGCGACAACGACCACCACAAAATCGAAGCGCTTTTTAAAGCGTTCGCGTACGCCATGAAGCGGGCGGTTGTGATTGAAAGTGATACCATCAAAAGCACAAAAGGAATCATTTAAAATCTAATTTTTATTTGATTTTTGTTCTTGGGGGCCGCCGGCGCGCGCGTTATGGCGGCAATTTTTAAGAAAAGAGGAACAAAATTACGGATCGTTTTTTATTTGAACATTGCTCATCCGTTTGCGGTTTTATTTTTGTTTCGCCCACTCGCGTTAAAGCAACAACTTTTTTGAACTTATGAAAATTCGGCGGTCCGGTTTTTGAGTCTATTTTACAGCCCAAGCATCAAGCTTTCAAAAAACATTATCAGAATCTGCATCATAATTCCAAAAGTCAGCGGAATGGTCAAATTGTCGTCGATTTTTATTTGCTTGGTATAAATTTCAACAAGTGCCGCAACAACAATGGAAAGGGCAGCAAAGACAGTAAAAATTCGGGTCAAATCCAAAATAAAAACATAAGCGGTCAGAAACAAAAGAGAAATGCCGACAAATCCAAAAAACCCTTCCCAAGACTTTCCGTTTTTAAATTTGTGTTTCCCAAACCGTTTTCCGACCAGCGCGGCAAACGCGTCTCCAAAAATGAGAATCGTAATTCCGATGATTGCGACATCTTTAGAGAACAACAAAACCGACAAAAAACAACCCAGTAAAAACCAAACGGAACTGACGTTTCCGGTTTTTTCGTTTTCCCGAAGAACCGTGGAAAAATATTTAATTTTAATATTGTTAAGCGCCGGAAACATTTTACACAACCATTCGGCAACGACCAAACCTAAAAACAAAAGACCGAGAACAAAACAAGCCATTTCTTGCGTTGCCCAATAAATGAAAATCACAAAAACAAAAGAAGTCATATGAAGCAACTTTCTTTTGATTTCCTGACGGAACTCATTTTTTTCAGCATCGGGTATGCTTTTTTTGGAGACGGAACGGTCAGACATATTTCTCACAATACTCACAAGGGAAAATAATTATTTTTAAAATATTATAATAAATATTTAATAAATCGATATCATCAAAATCTATTTATTATTATATAACGATTTTATGATGTTTTATGTTGCATATTTTTGAGTTGAACAGAAATTAAACTGTATTAACCGGTAATATGTAATATAATTATGTAAAAATGCAAAGTATGCAAAATCATATTTTATGCAAAATATTGTGTGAAATATGACTCAAAAACAAAATTCATTAAACGGCAATTATTTTTTTTCAGTTTGTTGGATGCTTTTAAATTAAAAATTGTCATGCTTGTTATAGTTTTTAAAATGCCGGATAATGAAAGAGACAAAAACAATCTAAACGGACAGGCTACGCTGCATCCGTTAGGCAATGCAAAACGCTATTAAATAGTGCAATTAAAAAAAACAATTGAGAGAATCAATTGGAAAAAAAATTGAGAGAATCAATTGGAAAAAAAATTGAGAGAATCAATTGGAAAAAACGATTGAGAGAATCAATTGAAAAAAACAATTGAAAAGCACGAGCGAATAACGTTTTTGTTTACAGTTACAGATTACAGGTGATTTCATGGATACAAATTTATTGATTGGCTTTGGAATCGTCCTTGCCGCCTACATTTTAATTCTTGTGGCGATTGGATGGTATTTCAATAAAAAGCAACGCTCTGTCGTTGATTTCTGGCTGGCCGGAAGAAAACTCGGCGCAATCCCGACCGGATTTGCGACCGCAGCATCTTGGATTACGGGCGGCGGTATTTTGGCCGTCACCGCGATGTATTTACTCAACGGCGTTGGCTCCATTTGGTTCTTCGCGGCGCCCAACGTGATTGCTCTTTTCTTAATCGGCCTTTTGGTCACAAAAATTAAAAGCCTGCCGGCTATTACACAGCCCGAACTTTTAGAACAGCGGTACGCCGGATCCATTCGCGGCCCGGTTGCCATCATCATTACCATTGTGATGATTTTCTTCGCCGCCGCCGACATTTCCGGATTGTCTCTCATTTTTAACGTCTTTTTCGGCATCGACCCGGTCTGGGCCGCGATTTTAATTGCGGTTTCCGTTTCCGTTTATGTTCTCCTCGGCGGTCTCTCCGCCGTCGTCTGGACCGATGTGATTCAATATGTCCTTTTGGCCGCCATTACCATCTTTTTGGCAATTGCCGTCATCTTCGCCGCAACCGATGTCAGTGGACTTACAATGTCACAATTCCTCACCACATCGCAACCTTCCTCCTGGTGGAATCCGTTTGCGCTCGGCCTCCCAATGGTTTTGATTTTCTGTGTCGCCATCATGCCGGGATGGATTTCCGAACAAGACCAATGGCAAAAAGTGTGGGCCACCCGGGATGAAAAAGCGGCAAGAAACGGATTCTTCTTGGGTTCGTTCTTAATGCTGTTGATTTTCGGTATTTCCTGCTGTTTGCTCGGACTCGGTTTGAAATTTTTATATCCGGACATCACCGATATGATGGGCGCCGAAACCGCTCTTTTAAGATTCATCACCGATAACTACGGAGCGCCGGTTATCATCGCCGCGGCACTTGGTTTAACGGCCGCCGCCATGTCTTGTACGGACACTTTCGCCACCTCCGGCGGATCCACCATTTCCCGTGACTTGTACCAAAGATACATCAAACCGGACGCGACTATGAAGGATTTGAAAGTCGTGAACCGGGTGACCGTTTTGATTATCATTATCGGTGCCGTGATTGTATCTTTCCTCCCAATCGACATCATTGGATTCATTCACATCGCGACCTACATTGCAAGCGCAGCCTACTTCTTCCCCTTAATGGGCGGCCTTTATTGGAACCGTGCCACCAAGGAAGGCGCAACTGTTTCTTTGATTGTCGGCGGTGTCGCTCAGATTTCCATGGTTGTCATTGACTTGTATATGGGTGCAACTAATGGTGTTTACTACTTAGAAAGCCTCAGCCCGATTATGACCGGCCACGGTGTGATTATCGGAATGAGTTTGAGTTTGATTTCATTGGTCATTGTGTCCCTCATGACAAAAAAGTCGTCCGTTTACAATTTGGCTCCGTTTTTCCCCAAAGAAGCCAAAAAATTGGAACGCGATGAAGTGTCGCACGTCAACGAAAACTCAGAAGAGTACAAAGCCTTCCAAAAGGTCCTCCAAATCGAAAAATCCGGCGAGCGCAACCAATTGCAATTGGATTTGAAAGCTTCTGCCCCGTTGAACTGGGAACGTTTTACGGATGAACTGAAAAAATCCAACGAAGCTTGGTTTTCCTCAACCGGCCGTAACAATATTTATCGCCTGACCCATGGCGATTTGTTGTCCTGTCCGGTGATTTCACGCGGAGAAAACGAGCAAGAAATTTGGATTTCCGCCGAGCCGCGCATCGATGGAACAAAAATTGCTCATGTGGAAATTTTCCTGGCTTACCAAGAAATTGCCGCCCTTCTCAAATCAATGGGCATTTTTACCGATTTTCTCGAGCCCAAAAAAAAGAAGTAAAATGAACAAAAAAAGTTTTTAAAAACGGAAAAATGAGAGACATTTGTCTCTTATTTTTCGATTCTATTTTTTTGCATTATCTGTTTTGTCGTTTGTTTCGGTTTTTATTTTGAGCGCCGCCGCCGCGCGTTAAAGCAACACATTTTAAAAGATGATTAAAATCGGGTGGTTTGGCTTTTAAAAAAGAAGTAAAAACAGGATCTTGCCCTTTATTTTTAAAAAAAAAATATTGCACCGATTTGCCGTTGTTGTCACTTATACTTTATTCGCAACTGTTGCAACGGTTTGTGGTAGCATTGTTGCAACAGTTATGCGACCAAAAGGGGGTTTGCGCAGCAAATTTTATAATTTAGTATCCTCCGCCAATGAAAAATTCTGATAGCGTTGCTGCCGAGTTTTTGCTGCCGAATTTTTAAGCCGCCGGAACAGATGTTGGAACAGATGCCGGCTCAACAAATCTTTTTTTCAGTTTGGAGATAATATAGTTTCCAAGCACGAAACTGATAATCATAATCAAGAAATCACCGGTCAAAAGGCCGATCCAGACCCCGACTAAATCCATTCCGAGATAGATACTGAAAAGGTAAGCCAGCGGCACTTCAAGTCCGACCGTCCGCAGAAGCGTCAGGAAAAGAGACCATTTTCCCATTTTAAGTCCTTGAAGCATGGACGACGTCAAAATACCGGCCGGGAAGAACAAGAAGAGGAGGAACATGTATCTTAAAAATTCCACAATTCCGTCATGCAAATATGCGGACTCCCCTGTCGCAAAAACGGCAGCAACCGGCTCCGCAAAGACAAAGATGAGTGCGGCGACAATAAGCTCAAGCCCGACTCCAAACATAATGGCAAAATAGTAAACGTCTTTGAGTTTTTTCATGTCGCGCCCGCCATAGGAAATGCCGGCCATTGTCGTCATTCCGGTACTAAATCCCAGCATCGGCATGATTCCCATGGAAACAATCCGCCAGCCGGTCGTGTAAACAGCGGCGCCGTACGTCCCGCCAACAAAAAGAACAATGGAACTTAAAAAGATGGTGGAAATGGACATGGTCAACTGCGCGGCGGTGACCGGAATGCCGACCGTCAATATTTCCTTAATGATTCCGGTGTTGAATTTAAACCGGCGCAAACTGATGGTGACATAAGTTTTCTTTTCAATGAGCAGCCAATACAGAATCATGAACATGGAGACCGCAAACGAAACAACACTTGCGTAAGCGGCCCCGTTGACGCCAAGCCCGAGTCCCCAATCGTAAATGAAAATCGGGTCCAAAACGATGTTGAGCAGCGCTCCGGCAATTGTTGCCGCCATCGTTTTTCGAGAATTGCCTTCGCTGTTGAGAATCGAGTTTCCGATGTTGAGCAAAAAGATGAAAACAACGAAAAAGATGAAAATATTTGCGTATCCGGCCGCCATGTCCGCCAAAGATAAGTCGGCGCCCATCAGTAAAAAAACCGGTTCCATAAACGGAACCGCCAGCCAGCACACAAAACTGAGGATAACCCCCAAAACAATTGCGTGCGTCGCGAAATTATCGGCTTTGGCTTTATCTTTCGCGCCGATTGCCCGGGAAATTGCGGAGCCGGCACCGACACCAACCCCGGTCGCAAGAGCCATGAGACCCAGGAAGAACGGAAAAACAAGACCGACGGCGGCCAACGCTTCATCTCCGAGACCCGCCACCCAAAAGGTGTCGACCAAGTTGTAAACAGCTTGGAAAAATAAGGCAACCATGACCGGAATAGAAACTTTAATCAAGGCTTTTTTCGGATTTCCGAGAAGATCGGAAACGCCCCTTGTCATCTTTTCAGGGGGAATTTCGCCGGATTTTGGATTGGCGGTTTGGCCAACCGGTTGATTTTCCGAAAATTTTGTTTGAGTTTCGTGCGCTTGATTTGATTTTTCCATATCCGATACCATAGAATAAGACTCCGCTTTTTGAAAATAAAATACTTTCCAGGGTTTTGTTCTCACTAAGCGAAGGTTATATTTGAAGTTTGTTCAAACGGATTTTTGTATTTTTTATTTTAATTTTTGTGAAAAATTAAACACAAAATCAATAAATCAATAAAATAAATAAGAAAAAATAATAAATAAAAAAAAGGAAAAAATGAACAAAACTTTTTTCATTTTATTTTCCGAAAGTTTATATATCATGTCGCTGTTTGGAAATGTTGCGATTTTGATTCAAATATCGACTTATTTCAAATTGATTTATTTCTTTTTTGATTCATTTTCGACACAATAACACGCGAAGAAATAATTGTTTCAAGCGGCCTGCCCGGCCTGGTTTTTGGACATGACTTTTCGAAGTAGCGGTTATTCGGAGTTGACAAATAAATGGCAAAAATGCACACCAAAAGAAAAGGTAAAGCCGGCTCAAAAAAGCCGCTCAGAACCGAAGTCCCCGAATGGGTGAATGTATCTTCCGAAGACACTGTGAAAATCATTTTGGACCTCTGGAAACAGGGCATCCCAACCAGCGAAATCGGCATGATTTTAAGAGACCAATACGGTGTCGGCGATGTCAGACTTGTGACCGGCAAAAAAATTACCCAAATTCTTAAAGAAAACCAAACCGGACCACGCGTTCCGGAAGATTTGGCAAACTTGATTATGAAAGCACTCGGTCTTCGAAAGCACTTGGCCGCCAACAAAAAAGACCTTCACAACAAAAGATCCCTTCAATTGACGGAATCCAAAATCAGAAGACTTGTGAACTACTACCATGAGACAAAAGTTTTGCCGATGGACTGGGTCTACAAGCCGGAAACCGCCGAAGTGATGTTGACCAGATAACCGCAAAAGCGGTTATCCCAAAAGAAATCGGAATTTTTCCGATTCTCTTTTTCTTTTTATTTCAATTTTTAGTATTTATTTTCTGTTTTTCAATTTCTGTTTCTTTATCAGAATCTGTTTCTTTATCAGTATCTGTTTCTTTATCAGTATCTGTTTTTGATTTCAGTTTGATTCGTTTTGGCTTTCTTCGTTTTGGCTTTTTCCAAAGAAACAGACCTTAAATTAATTAAATCGATTGTTATTTTATAATATTTATTAAATATAAAAAGAAGGGCGGTAAATCCTCATTTATAGGGAATTCCAAACGAAATAATCCTTCATGATAAATCCGCTCTTTTTCCATTGGAAATCAAAAAATTCTATTCAGAATGATTTTTAATAATAGATTGTGTTACTCGATGGTGTTTATCTTCAGATTTATTTTTGATTTTTTATTATTTTGTTCAAAATCATTCAAAATGCCTATTTATTAGCAAAGGCGACTGATATTGCTATTCCATAAGAAACAAAGGGGGGCTTTACCATAACCTTTATACACCTATACTTCTATTGGATTCATTCCGATTTCAAAATAAAAAAAATGAATTCACACAATTTTTCTTAAATTTTAATTTTTCGAAAAAATTAAAAAAACCAAATTAATCAAATTCAAATTAATCAAATTCAATCAAAAACAAAAATCAAAAACGACAAAGGATGACAGCCACAGCGTCTTTTGTGTTCGAATCCCCAAAAAACTTCCGCGAAAATTGTTTTTCGCCTGGCCGGGGTCTCCTAATTTGCTTTTTCAATTATTTGCTCTTTCACTTTGTTGAGCTTGATTTCCAGACCGGAGAATAAGCAGTATGACCAGCTCCCTGAATCAATTATTTACACGTTTATTGGAGAATGAATCTCTTTTTAAAAATAAAGAAGTTCTTCGCCACTCTTACACACCCGATGCCTTGGTGCACCGCGACGTTCAAACTGAAGAATTGGCAACGATTTTGGTGTCGGCGCTTCGGGGTGAAACACCATCAAACATCCTGATTTACGGAAAAACAGGAACCGGAAAAACCGCAGTGACGCGTTATGTTGGAAAAGAACTCGAAAACATGAGCGAACGCATGAGCATCAAATGCTCTGTCATTTATGTCAACTGCGAAGTCATCGACACTCAATACCGGCTGCTGGCAAATCTGGCCCGCCACTTTGGGGAAGATATCCCGATGACCGGATGGCCGACGGACCAGGTTTTTCAGAAATTCCGAGAAGCTCTGGATGCCCAAGAACAGGTCCTCATCGTGATTTTAGACGAAATTGACAAATTGGTCAAAAAAGGAGACGACGTTTTGTACAACCTCTCCCGCATCAATTCCAATTTAAAACGCGCCAAAGTCAGCATCATTGGCGTATCCAACGATTTAAAATTTACCGATTTCCTCGACCCGCGGGTGAAAAGCTCACTTGGCGAAGAGGAAATTATCTATCCGCCGTATGATGCCGACCAAATCCGCGACATTTTATACCAGCGCGCGGCGATGGCCTACAATGAAAACGTCCTGGACACTTCCGTCATTCCGCTGTGTGCCGCTTTAGCCGCCCAGGAACATGGAGATGCCCGCCGGGCACTGGATTTACTGCGCGTGTCCGGAGAAATCGCGGAACGAAAAGACGAAAAAAAGGTCACGGAAAGCCATGTCCGAATTGCGCAAGACAAAATCGAAGTGGACCGGATTGTTGAAGTGGTCCGCACCCTGCCGACGCAATCCAAATTGGTTCTATTCAGCATCGTCATGCTCAACCTCAGCACGCAAAACCAAAATCAAAATGGGCAGCCGTCCGCCATCACCACGGGAGAAGTGTACAACATCTACCGCAAAATGTGCAAAACCATCGATATGGACATTTTAACACAACGCCGTGTTACGGATTTAATGTCGGAGCTCGACATGCTTGGCATCATCAACGCCATGGTCGTCAGCAAAGGACGCTACGGCCGGACCAAAGAAATATCGTTATCCGTCCCCGTCAAAAACACCTATGATGTCCTTTTAGAAGATTACAAAATCAGCCCGCTTCAGGGCTACAACGTGAAAGTGGGATACTTCTAAATCTCACTTTCCCATTCTTTTTTTCAAATTTATTTCATCCTATTCTCATTCTTTTTTCGTCTTTTTTTGTTTTTCGTTCTTCTTTTTTCATTTTTTGCCTTTTTTTGCCGGCGACACACGCACGCGTTATGCGACACATTTTTTAATAAAACAAGAAAAATGAGGGACGACTTTTAAAACAAAAAACAAGAAAAATGAGGGTTTTTAAAGCGAAAAATGAAATCGGCGGAAAAAAATTATTGATTTTCCATCGCCATTTCCACCAATTCAACAATATCAATGACTTTGACATCATTTCCGCCGGCATCTTTCAAATTCCGGTAGCAAAGCGGGCATGTGGTGACCAAATATTCAATCCCTTTTGGAATGTCCGCCAATCTTCTTTTGGCCATTGCCATCGACAAATCATTGTAGCCGGAACGAACCCCGCCGCCACCGCCGCAACACCTGGATTTTTCACGATTGGAAGCCATTTCCACAAAATTATTCGCACCGACAACCGTTTGGATAATTTGGCGTGGCTCATCAAAAATTCCATTGTGACGGCCGGAATGGCACGGGTCGTGATATGTAACTTTAAGATCGAGAGGCTTTAAACCTGCATTTTTTAAATCATCCAAATGCGCCGCTAAAAATTGAGAAACAGTCACCACATTAAAATCCGTCCGGATGCCATTTTTTTGGCAAACGTCTTTGTAATTATTCAAAAGCGTATTGTAGCACCCCGCACAGCCGGCAATAAGTGTTTTGGCCCCGGATTTTTGGATTTGCTCCACGTTGTGCGCAATCAAATCATCCGCGTTAAATCCAATTCGAAGAAGCGGAGACCCACAGCATTTTTCATCTTCCAAAAGACCGACTCCCAGCCTATTGAGAATTTTGTAAGTCTTTTTTGCGTTGTCCGGGAAGCGGTAGGAATCCAGACATCCGACAAAGAAAACGTATTCCGGATTTTTCGGAATTGTCAACGCTTCGCCGGCCAGCCAAGCTCTCCGGTCATCCGACGATGCCAATGTATTCCCATGCGTTTCCACAGCGTCATGGATTTTAGCTTGCGTCGGCGTCATTTTTCCAAGCGCCACCAAACCATACCGGGCCGCCTCCACAAGTTCCGGCGGGTTGACACCGGCTGGGCATGTGGTTTTACAATACCCACACGTCGTACACGTGTTCAAACTTTCAAAAACCGCATCGTCGTGCACAACACCTTCAAACAAATCACGAATGAGAAGGATGCGGCCTCGGGTATTTTGGGATTCCCAGCCGCTTTGCTCAAACACCGGACAGACAGACCGGCAATTCCCACAGCTGACACAGCGATATAAATCTCTCTTATCGATTTTAGAAAAAGACATTCGTAAATTTCCCTCAAAATTCCAATTGATTTTTTACATACCCAATTTTTTAGGATTTAAAATCCCATTCGGGTCCAACGATTTTTTAATTGATTTCATGACATCAAACGCCGGACCACATTGACGCTGAAGATACATACCGCGCGCGGCACCAATTCCGTGTTCGGAACTGACGGTCCCGCCCAGTTCAATGGCCGCCAAATGTAACCGGTCGGCGGCGGTGTTGAGTTTATTCCATTCCTCTTCTTCCAAAACGTCAATAAACTGTCCGACATGAACGGTTCCATCTCCAATGTGTCCATAAATCATCGGCAAAAGACCGACCTCATCGGCAATCTCATACACTTTGGCCAACATTTCCGGCAATTTTTGAATCGGAACGCCTAAGTCTTCCCCGACATAGATTCGGGTTTTTGTCGGGTCCATTTTCGAAACCGCCGCTCCAAGAAGACTTCTTGCGTCCCAGATCTCTTTCATTTGAGCGGCGTCTCCGGTGACAAGCACGCTGCTTGCAAGATCTTTACAGGCGGCGGCAAGCATTTCGGCGGATTCATCCACGGCTTGTTTACTGCCATCGACTTCAAACAAAATGACATCGCCGTCTTTGGGTAAAATCACATTCGGCTCCAATTTTGTCAGAACTTGAATAGAAGTCCGGTCCAAAATTTCACATGCGGAGGGAATCACGCCGGCCGCGAAAATTTTAGAAACCGACTGTCCCGCCAATTCCGGGGTCTTAAACGAGACCATGATGAGTTTTCGGGATTTGGGAAGCGGCGCCAGTTTGAGTGTGGCTTTTGTAATGATCCCGAGTGTTCCTTCCGAGCCGACGAAGAGCCGGGACAAATCATACCCAGCCGAGGATTTTAAGCATTTTGAACCGGTATGAATGACCGTTCCGTCCGCCAACACCACTTCCAAATCCAAAACATAATTTTTGGTGGTTCCGTACTTAACACAGCGCATACCACTTGCGTTGTTTGCGATTTGTCCGCCGACCGTGCAGGAAGCGGAACTTCCGGGATTTGGAGGAAAGAAAAAGCCGTACGGCTTAAGGGCTTCATTAAGTTTGTCTTGGACGACCCCAGGCTCGACGACAACTTGAATATTGTCGATATCGATTTCTAAGATTTGATTCATTTGCGTCATGTCCAAAACGATGCCGCCAGACAGCGGAACGGAGCCCCCCGCCAACCCGGTTCCGGCGCCGCGGGCGGTGACCGGAATGAGATGCGTATTGGCGTACGCAAGAACTTGAGACACTTCCTCCGTTGTTTTAGGCAAAACGACAAATTCGGGACGCCCGCGTACTTGGGAGCCATCAGCGGAGTAGCAACAAAGATCAGAGGACGCTTTTGTCACGCGGTCCCGGAAGATACTTTTGAGTAATTCGTACGTGTCCATAAAAATCAACATCTGTTGAAATGATTTAAAAGGCCGGATTGTAAACCTTTTTTTGAATATTCTATTAAATTGAGGTTAATATTTAATGTGTGTTTTCATCCTTCATGTCAAATCCGTATATATATTTTTGTTCAACCCATTGAAAAAAACCGAAAATTTGGTCCATTTTGGAAATCCTTAAAGTTGGTTTTCATTTTTCGGATTTTCAGATTATTTATAGTTTTCATAATTTTCATAAAAAGAGTTTTTATTAAATGACGCGGTTTAAGGACCTATGACGAAATTCTTTGAAGTCGAGGAGCGGGACGGTGCCGCCCGCCTTGGCAAACTTCTGTTGGATAAAAATATAAAAACGCCGCTTCTTGTGGAATCTTCCCGGCTGGCGCTTGACCCGGATTACCCGATTCAAGATATGGGAACGCTTTGGGAATTTGGAACGGACGACGCGGAAGAAGTAAAAACCATGGTGTTTGGCATCAAAAAAAGAGGGGAAGCCGCTGAAAACGAAAATGAAAACAAAAATAAAAGGTTATTCATTCTGCCGCGTGCACAATTTTCGCTGACGTATCCGGAAAAAGAAGACGTCAAAAGAAATCGAAAAATCCGGGAAGCTGTTTTGGAAGCGGAAATGATCGGAAAAATTCCGCTGGCCGGAATGATTCGCCCAAACACGTCTCTGAAACATTTTGAGCGTGAAACGGAAGAGAATGCTTGTGGAGATGCCGGCTTTAGAGACGCCCGCTCAATTCCCGAAGAGCAAAAAGCCGGCGACTGCTGCGCATCCAATGTCGCAAAACCCATCGCTGCCGATTCGGAGGCGGAATCTGCCGGTTTATCGTTAAATTCATCCTCCGGTTTTGAAAATTTGGGATATGACGTTTACATTATGGAAGGTGCCGGTACTTTTGAAGAGGACGCCATTGGTTTTTTTAATGCATTTTTAAGCGTTAAATCCAAAATTCCATATGATTCGGCACTTTGGCTTTCCAATCTCGCGACGCCGGAAAATGCGGCGGTTTTGATTTGGATGGGGGCCGACATTTTAGACACGGTTCGGGCGGAAGTTGCGGCGTACAATGACATGTATATGACAACGGCCGGCACTTTTTATTTGGATGACTTAGAAGAGCTTCCGTGCCGGTGTACCGCTTGTGTCGGAAAATCGGCGAAAATGCTTCGGGACATGAAAAAAGCGGAGCGCGCCCGGCTTTTGGAAATCCACAACATCGGCACATTGGAAGCCGAAATTTCATTGGTCCGGGAAAAAATCCGCAAAAACGCACTCCGGGAATATGTAGAAGGACAGTGCCGAACAAAAACATGGCTCACAGGACTTCTTCGTTTGTATGACCGGCGTGACCTTTCCGACTTTGCCGAACAAAACGCGCCGGTATTTCGCCGAGAAACGATGTACGCAACAACGGCCGAGTCTCAAACCCGGGCGGAAATTGTTCGTTTTGCGCACCGGGTGACCGATCTTTATGAGGCGCCGAAAAAAGAAATTTTAATTATTTTTCCCTGTGCCATGAAAAAGCCGTACTCAATTTCCAACTCCCACCAGCGGTTTATTCAGGCGATTGAGCGCAACCGCAAATATGTGAATGAAATCATTATCACATCCCCAATCGGACTCGTCCCGCGGGAACTTGAACTCACGTATCCGGCGGCACACTACGACACCACCGTGACCGGACACTGGGATTTGGAAGAGCGGGCGTGGGTCGGCGGTCTTTTGGAAGCCTATTTGTCCAAAAACAAAACCCAATACAAGCATATTATTGCGCACGTGGAAGGTCCTTACCGAGAAATTTGCGTCTCCGTGTCCGAAAAATTAGGAATTCCGATGATTTTGACCGGCAAAAAAAGCCTGACGTCGCAGGAAAGTTTGAAGCAGCTGAGAGCCGCGCTGGATGATTTGGTGAACGCGTCCGTTCCGGCAAATGAACTGACGGCGGATAGTTTGGATGAACAAAATCAAAACCAACCAAACCAACTAAACCAACCAAACCAGCCAAACCAATCACAAAATAAAAAACAAAAGCAGAAGCCAACCCTGCTGAAACGAAATCCGAATGAAGAGAAATGGGATCAAGCGCGTGCCATTATCCGCTACCAATTCGGTCCCATCGGAGACACTCTTTTTTCAAAAGAAACGGTTATCAAAGGAAATTTTCCGAAATTCCAAATTTTTGACCAAAATGAGCAGCTGGCAACGTTAGTTCCTCAATTCGGACAGTTTGCGATATCCCTCGCCGGCGCCCAAAAAATAATCCAATCGCCAAATTATGCAGGCCAATACACGGTTCGGATTGATAATTTCCTGCCCAAAGGATCGCTTCTCGCGCCCGGAATCATCGACGCGGATGAAAACATTCGGGTCGGGGACGATGTCATCATTCTTGGAGAAAATGCAATCGGCGTCGGAAAAGCAAAAATGACCGGAAAAGAAATGAAGATTTCCACAAAAGGCGTTGCGGTTTTGCCGAGGCATACGAAGTGGATTGCGGAGCCGGAAAAGAAATAAATTAAAATAAAAATGAAAAACAAATGCATTTGATTGCTTTTGTTTTTTGTTCATTTTTTGTTTTAGAATTGCTGCAACTGTTTACGGTTTGAGCATTGCCACGACTATTTGCGGTTTGAGCATTGCTGCATTTTCCATCAACATATCTATTCCCTACGAGCAATCCGATTCAATCAGATGCGGCAACGCATCTGATTGAATCGGGAGGATTTATTTGATAGGGAAGAGTGTATTCTGCTGTTGTTATTCTGCTGTTATTCTATAGTTTTATTTTTCGAAATTTTGCCTTTGAGAAGGGAATACATTTTTGCTAAAATCCAAACCGTCAGAATATAAACAAATCCGGCAACAATTCCGCCTAAAAATTCAACCAAACCCCCGGCATCGAAATTAAAAAATCTATTATTCAGTTCAAGAAAGATAATTGCGGTAACAAAGGACATAAAAAATGTAATGAGAATGGAAAGAGGAAGATATCCGAGACTTCGTGGAGTCACTTCTTTTCTGAACAAAAATTTGTAAAACATATAAAGAGACAACAAGATCGATAAAATAATGAAAAATACCTCTCCAAAATAAGCCGTGAATACAGAATCATCCAAATGATAAAAAAGAATGCCTGTACACAAAATCAAGATTAAAATCAAAAATGAAATGATGAGTTGAAAAGAATTATTCTCACCTTTACTTTTTCGTTTTGTTTGTTCATGAACAAGAAAAATAAAACGAATAAGAGCAAAGTAGAACAAAACACAAAGAATGAGGTAGAAGACTTTGAAATCAGATTGGATTTCAATAAAACGGTCAAAGGCAACAAAGTTTCGAAGAGCGGAAAAAAGAAGTTCTGAATATAAGAAGAAAAGAGAGCCGTAGAAAAAAACGGATAGCTTCTCGTTGAATTTTGATTTGAAAATGAGATACAGAACAGCCGGCAAAATTAACCCGAAAAGAATGAAAAACAAAATAAATTCACCGGAAGAAAAAAGACCTTTTAAAATCAACTCATCCGGTATCGGCGTCGCGGGTTGAACCAAAGACGGCAACGAAAAAATAAATGTCAGGGTGGAAAACAAAACCGGAAGAAAAACAAGAAGCGTCCATTCAAATGCCGCAATTTTTGTTTCATGAGGCCAGGTTTTGATTTTTTGAAGAATAACGGCTGATTCGTTTGTTGATTTTTTTTCGAGTTCTGGTGATTCTGTCATGTCTGTGCCTCTTATTTATGAGGTCAAGTATTTCATTTTTTTTGTTTTTATTTTTAAACAGCAAGATTACTGTTTTTCAGAAACAAATATTTTTTTCAAAAACAAATACACTTTTGTTAAAATCCAAACAATTAAAATGTATGCAAAACCGGCTATGAATAAAATCAAAGCCGCCTCTGTTTCATACCCTAAAGTTCCTGAAAAATTAAAATTTTCTGAAAAAAAAGAGCTAAAGATCGAAATGGGAATTTGAAGAAGAACCGTGATCAAAACGGATAATGGAAAATATCCAAGATTTCGAGTCGTAACTTCCTTTTTGAAAAATATTTTGTAGAAAATAAATAATGATGCTAAAATTGGAATGAATAAATATTGATCGAACCAAACATCTTCAATATATTCTGGATTTTCCAAATAATACAAAACAAAAATTCCGAATAAAAAGACAATCCACATCAAAATAACAATTTGAATTTTTGAAACAAATTTATCGTTATCCGCTTTTTTAGGATTTGTTTGATTTGTTGAATGTTCGTGGAGGACAAAAATCGAATTGAATAAAGCAAAATATAAAAAAACATACAAAATCGAATAGAAGAGAAAATATTTCGGAGGAATATGTGTCGGGTTATCAAAAGAGGAAAATCCGTTCATTAAAACAAAAAATATCAGAGCGGTCATAAAAGCAACAGACCCATGGAAAAAAACAAAAAGAGAATACTGGAATTTGGACTTGAAAATGTAATACAGAACTCCCGGAACTATGAGTCCAATCAATATTAAAATTGTATACAATAAAAGCAATTCAAAAACCGGTTTTGCAAAAATTTCAGTATCGGTATAACCTAAAAGAAAAAGCCGCAAAACAAAAAAGAAGTACATCAAAATAATCAAAATAAAAAAAGCACAATCTAAAGCTGCGATTTTTGTTTCGCGGGACCAGGCTTTGAGATTAGTATAGAGAGAAAACATATTTATCACCAGGAGGAATTATAAAAAAATAAAATAAATAAGACTTAAATCTTATTTATTCACAACCATATTCTATAAGACCTATTAGGTATCTTTGTCCTTCATCAATACAGAAAGCTGTTGCATAAAAGAGAGAGTTGTCATATTGATTTGAGCTTATTTTATTGACAACTGTATCTGAATAAGCATAAGAATAATCCGACAAATTTTTTACAGATTCTTCTGGGTCAGATATTGTCATCCCATTATTTACATCTTCAGCATATTCACTAAAATTTCTGCCGGATGTCCAATTGCTTCCAACATAAGTTTCATATTCCGCATGGTAGTCAGAAAACTCAACCTCGGTGATATAATCTATGAGTTCGAAACCATTTAAATAGCCTGGAGCTTGAACAATCACATAACCTGTATGTAATGGATTACTAATATCGCACATAAAATGTGTAGAATACCCCAAATTGATGTATTTCGAATCATTGCTTAAGTTTTTTGCGATATTTACATACTCTTCACAGGATCCTGGTGCTCCCCCTACATGAGCTAGAGTAATAATCGTGCCTCCAATATTTAATGCAATTGGACCACAGAAATGTTTATAATTTTTTTCCCAAATTTCTTGATACCAGGGAAATCCCCAATTATCCGGTGCAGCTGCGTTATCTGCAATTAAATCAATTTGACTTTCATTCAACCCGTTCTTTTCCGCGGCCCATCTGGCCATGTCCCCATGCATATCCGGATTTGAAGACGACCACTTCGGTGCGATTATATTTTCATTGGATTTGTCAATAATGTCGGAAATTTTCTTCAACATCTGTTCATCTTCTTCTGAAAAATCGGCAACGAATTGCTTTTTATTTTCAACAGTAATGAATGTGACAAGCCCGGTGTGAACATATTTGACCGGATATTTTTGCTCAAAAAAAGCGAAAGACGTATTTAAATTATTAAAATCAGATTCAGTTGAGAATAGGCTTTCACTTTCAGCTTGTTCAGCGGCGATTTTCTCCGCAACGAACTGTTTTGTGTCCGGTTTTGCGGCAAAAACCCAAGCGTATTCCGTCACTGCTTTTAAGTCATCGTCAATATAAATGAGATTGATTTCTTCAGCTTCAGCATCAACGCCCTGTTCTTCAAGCCAAACACTAAATCGAGCGAAGCTTTCGAGCGTTTTATCGGGGACATTAATTCCGTTTAAAATTTGCCGGTTGTAATAGGTGTCTTTAAAAGATATTTCGTCATCGGTCAGGTCAGCATTTTTAAGTTCTGCGGGTGTGCTCATAGCCGGGATTGTCAATAAAATAAATATGAGACATGCACAGGAGATTGAAAGAAGCATCATTTTTTTGTTCATATTTATCGTTCCTTTTAATTTTGTTTTTGAATGAAATTATTATTTGAAAATACTGACTTTTTCAGACCTTCACTTTATTTGTTGTACAGAACCATATTTATAACTTCTTAATATATATTAATCAGTTGAACTTTTGTTATTCTTTTTTCAAGATTTTTTATTAAAAATCAAAAAACCATAATTTTTTATATAATTCCTTAGTAAACCGATTTGTTTTGTTTTTCAATCATTTTTAAAAAAGTTCAAAAAACGTTTTTAAAAAAAGGTCTTTTCATGAACCCGCCGACGCCGATCATCCGCCGCTACCATCCCAATGACGAATACAGTATTCTCATGCTGGAAGCGGAGGCTTTTGGAGACCACAATCCATACGAATACATTCAATTTTATGAATTTTTGCATGACGGATTTTTCGTCTGCACAATCGGACAAGACATTGTCGGTTTTGTCGTCGGCTATGCGCTTTCGGAGACGGAAGGACACATTTTTTCGCTTGCGGTCAGCAAATTTCACCGCAATCAAGGCATTGCCGAATTGTTGGTCGACCACATCTGCACCTATTTCCTGCTCAAAGGTCTTTCCAAAGCGTCACTGGAAGTTCGAATCAGTAATGAGCCGGCAATTCATTTGTACAAAAAACTTGGATTTTTGCCGGCTTGGGTAGAGTCCAAATACTATTCCGACGGCGAAGACGGATATGTGATGATGGTCAACCTGAATTTTTATTTCCATCAAAAAGAGCAGCTTCGGATATTAGAAAGCCGGAAAAACAAGGAACCGGTGGACAAAAAGAAAATGAATTAAAGAAGGGAGATCAAAGAAAGACAGATTCGTCCTTAATCTTTCTTTGTTTATTTGCTTTTTTTATTTATTCAATTGTCCAATATCAAAAATATTTGTTGGGCATAATAAATTGCTTCTTTTGCGGTTTTTTCTGTTGGTTGGACCGATGCCGCGATTTCATAATCGCTAAATGACCTCCATTTTTTTAATTTAGATAATTTATGACCGACGGACCGAACCGAAGAATTTTTTGATTTTTGATAACAAGCCGCAAGTTGCTTGTGGTCTATTCCTGTTTTTGAACCGATAAAATTCATTCGTTTTTCCGCATAAATCCGTGATTCTAAAAATGCGGCATAATACGCACGGCTGATTGCGGTTTTGTAAAATGATTCCGACATCGATCCTTCTTTTTTAACCGTCTGGACCAAAAATCTTGAAATATACAAAAAATGAGCCGGTTTGAATTGAATTGTCATCCTCTCCTTTTTTCATAATTTTCATAACAGGCAACCGGAAAAAAACAATGGGCCGTCGCCCCATAAATTTCTCCGGCTTCCTCCGTCAAATTAAAAAAATCATCATCTAAGGCGGCATTTAATTCAACCGTTTCTTCATAGATCGGAATCTGAATCTCCAAAAAGGAGCAATCACATTCCACCTCAATTTTCATCCGCCAAAGAAGGCGGTGTCCGTATCGTTCTTTTAAAGCACGGGTGACGTACCAAAGAATATCATAAAAATTCGGCTACGCCGAATATCTTTTCTTAATTTCGTCCACGCCAGCCACAAGAAACTGTTCATCTTTTTCAAGTTCGTTTAAAACAAAATTCTGTTTGAATTCCGTGGAAATATTTTGCAATTCGAGCTCAATCACCATTTTTATTCTCCTCCGATATTTGGCATAAAATTTTTAGAAGTCATATTTCAAAATAAATCAATACAGTATTTATTCCTTTCGATTTTTTTGCTGATGCCGTTTTTAAAAAGGAAAAAAGAGTCAAAAACACGGTTTTTAAATATCAAAACAGCGTCTTAGTTTTAAATTATTGAACTCATTCATAAAAATCTCATAAAATCAATCAAAAATCAATCAAAAATCAAGGCAAAAATTATGGTGATGGATAAACTCGGCGATTCGCTTCAAGGCGCGCTTCGAAAACTTATCGGAGCCAACCGGATTGACGAAAATGTCGTCAACGAAGTTGTTAAAGACATTCAGCGCGCGCTTTTAACATCCGACGTCAATGTCAAGCTTGTCATGGACATGTCCAAACGAATTAAGGAGCGTTCCTTAAAGGAAGAACCGCAAAAGGGCGCCGACCCCCGCGAACACGTGGTTCGAATCGTGTACCAAGAAATGATCGGAATCATGGGAAAAGGGGCGACGATTGACTTAAAACCGCAGACAATCATGATGGTCGGACTTCAAGGAAGCGGAAAAACGACATCGGTTTCGAAATTGGCCCGTTGGTTCCAAAAGAAAGGATTAAAACCGGCCGTGATTGGCGCAGACAATTTCCGGCCGGGCGCCTACCAGCAACTCAAAATATTGTGTGACAAACTCAATGTTCATTTCTACGGCGAAGAAGGAGAAACGGATGCTGTCGGAATTGTGAAACGCGGTTTAAAAGAAATCGAAAAATACGACATTAAAATTATTGACACGGCCGGACGACATGCGCTGGAAGCGGATTTGATTGCGGAAATGGAAGCGATTAATGCCATTGCAAATCCGGACCAGAAGTTTTTAGTATTGGACGCCGCGATTGGCCAGCAAGCCGGCGTACAGGCCAAAGCCTTTAATGACGCGGTCGGTATCACCGGAATAATTATTACAAAATTGGACGGAACCGCCAAAGGCGGCGGTGCCCTTTCCGCTGTATCTGAAATCAATGCTCCGATCGCGTTTATCGGAACCGGCGAGACGCCGGATGATTTCGAACGGTTTGACGCCGACCGGTTTATTTCAAGACTTCTCGGCATGGGCGACTTGCAATCCTTGCTTGAAAAAGTTCAGGAATCCATGAAAGAGTCCGACCTCAACGTCGAAAACATCATGAAAGGGCGGTTCACGCTCAACGACATGTATGCGCAGCTGGAAGCCATGAATAAAATGGGACCCTTAAAGCAGGTCATGAAAATGCTTCCGCTCGGCTCTATGGGTCTTGGCGGCGCAAAATTGTCCGACAAAGATTTGGATGAAACCGGCCAAAAAATGAAAGTCTACAAAGTGATTATGGATTCGATGACAGAGGGCGAACTCAATGATCCCAAAATCATCAGCGCCGCCCGGATTAAAAGAATCGCGATGGGGTCCGGACGAAGCCCGGATGACATCCGCGAACTTCTCAAATATCACAAAAACATGCAAAACGCTTTTAAGAATTTTGCCGGAAAAGGCGGCGGAAGAAGCATGCAAAAAATGATGAAGAAAGGCGGCATGGGTGGAATGGGAGATTTGGGCGGAAACATGCCGTTTTAATCTCTTCTTTTCTGTTTTATTTATTTTTTAAAAAAAGAAGATATCGTTTTTAAAATAAATTCAAAAATTCATCCCCGTTTTTTCGAATAAAATAAAAACGATGGCAATCATGCGCGCCCGTTGCCACCCGGCAAAATTTCATTTTGTTTCATTTTTTTATTTTTTTGTTTGCTTTTTTAGTTTCGGAACTTCTTCATCAACTCATCCAAACTCAACGAAATCTGTTCGCCCGATTCCATATTTTTTAAAGAAAAACACCCGGATTCCAATTCTTTTTCGCCGACAATAAGCACATAATCCGCACCGGTTGTGTTGGCAAATTCCATCTGCGCTTTAAAATTGCGTCCCATGAGATCGGTTTGAACCGGCACGTATTGCCGAAGGCCGCTTGCGATTTTTAAGCTTTCCGCGTGTGTTTCCGGCTTAGACACCAAAACGATGCTTGGAACTTGATCAACTGTTTTGTCGCAGATTTCCATAATCCGGTCAAATCCAATTCCAAACCCGGTGGACGGAACATCGCCGCCCCCGAAAAGACTGATGAGTTTGTAAGAGCCGCCACCGCAAACCTGTTTTTGGGCGCCGAGACCGTCGGCATAAATTTCAAAAACGATTCCTGTGTAATAATCCAACCCGCGCGCCACGCCGAAATTGACGGTATAATCATGAATACCATAAGCGGACAGAAGCACGAGCGTTTTTTCAAAAGCATCCAGTTCAGGAAGCTGCCCCACAATGTCGCGTGCTTTTTGAATGGCGGAAAAACCATCTTTTCCGGCCAATCCGACGACTGCTTTGATTTTTTGAACCAATTCGAAAGAGGCTTTCAGTTCCAAAAGCAACATTTCCAGATTCTGTTCTTCCGCCGGATCTTTGGTCATTTTATCAATGATACGCATCACATTTCCCTGTGATTCAACGTCGGCAGTCACCTGAGAAAGCAAGTGGCGAAGAACAGATAAATTCCCGACGTTTAAATTTCCTTTAACGCCCACAGAAGCCAGAAGCGTCATCGCAAGCGCAATGACTTCGGCATCCGATTCCGGCTTTGCGCTGCCGATTGATTCCACCCCGAATTGCCAAAATTCCCGGAAACGGCCTTTTTGCGGCCGTTCATACCGGAAACAATTTTCAAAATAGAACAGTTTCACAGGCTTTGGAAAAGACTGCATTTCATTCACATATGCCCGCATCACCGGCGCGGTGAGTTCCGGACGCAACGTCATTTCCCGATCCCCTTTGTCTTTGAAATTGTAAAGCTCCCCGATAATGCCTTCTCCGGATTTGAGCGTAAAAAGTTCCAACTCTTCAAAGGTTGGCGTGATGATTTCACCGTATCCCCATTTTTTGACAACGTCTCTGAGTTTGGACTCAACGCTTCTTCTTTGGGCAACTTCCTCCGGCAAAAAATCCCGGGTCCCGCGCGGCTTTGAAATTTCCATGAAAAATTCTCCGAAAAAAAAATAATGATGATTTCTCAATAATGATTATTTCTGAATAATAATAGACAACACATCGCCGTCTTTGAGTTTGTGGTCCATCCCGACCCGCTGTCCCGGGTGCTTGGCGGACGGTCCCCATACGTAGGCGAACCTGAATTTTTTCTTGAAATCCTTATGCAGCCGCTCGCAAATTTGACCGATATTGGTTCCATCCAAAACAATCATCGGCTCTTCCATATCAGCGGCTTCTCCTTGCGGTTTCATATAAATGCGGATAAATTTGAGCCGCTCGTAGAGCACATCTTTTAATTGCTCCAAGTTTTGGCTGTTGTGCGCGGAAATAAAGACCGCTTCCGGATACAATTTTTTGGATTCTTCCAGCATTTTCGGATAAGCCAAGTCCACTTTGTTAACGACGGTCATCGATGACACATAACTGCGGTTTTTAGAAACAACATCAATCAGCTGATCAACGTTGATATTTTCTCTAAAAAGAATTGTCGCGTTATGGATTTTGTATTCGTCCAAAATCGTTTTGATGGTTTCCTCATCCAAATCCAATTCCACGGTCGAGTTGATCCGAACGCCGCCCCGATCCATTTTTTTAATAACGACATCGGGAGGATGCTGATCGACCCGGATGCCCGCTTCATACAATTCTTCCATCAAAACCGGCAGGTGCAGCGGCTGAAAAACATCCAAAAGAAACAGAACCAAATCCGAATTTCGAATGACGGCAATCACTTCTTTTCCGCGGCCGCGGCCGGAAGCCGCACCTTTCACAAGGCCCGGAACGTCCAAAATCTGAATCGTCGCGCCCTTGTATTCCATAACACCGGGGATGACGGTGAGCGTCGTGAATTCGTACGCGCCGACTTCGGAATGCGCGTCGGTCAACTTATTTAAAAGCGTCGATTTTCCAACGGACGGAAAACCCACCAATGTGACGGTGGCGTCCCCAGATTTTTTGACACTGTACCCTTCACCGGTGCCGGAAGACGCGCTTTTCTTTTCCACTTCGTCGTGAAATTTCGCCAATTTGGCCTTCAGCCGGCCGATATGATGGGAAGTCGCCTTGTTGTAAGACGTTTTCTTAATTTCTTCTTCAATCTCTCGAATTTGTTCTTGTATCGTCGCCATCGTTAAAATCTCGAAAATAAAATGAATCAGTGATAAAGGGGGGATAAATCCGTGATTAATCGATGATTAATCGGGGATAATATTTGAAATATCCATGAAATGGGTTTTTGAATTTTACTCAATTTTAAAAGCCTCTTCCGGCGTCAATCCGCCGTGCACAATCGCATGAATTCTTTTGACAATCCGAGTCGGGTTTTCGGATTGGAATACGTTGCGTCCGATTGCAACGCCGGCACCGCCGGCTTCTAAAGAGTCCGCCACCATTTTTAGGAGAGACATTTCGGAATCCATGTGCGGACCGCCGGCAATAATGATCGGAACCGGGCATCCGCGGACAACCGTTCGGAAAGAATCGATGTCTCCGGTGTAATTGGTCTTCACAATATCGGCCCCGAGTTCCGCTCCCAGTCGGGCCGCATGCGCGACGACATTTTCACTGAATTCGGATGTGATTTTCGGGCCGCGCGGATACATCATCGCCAAAAGCGGCATTCCCCATTCATCGCATTTGCTGGCGATTTTTCCAAATCCTTCCAGCATTTCCGGCTCGTCTTCGGCACCCACATTGACATGAATGGAAACAGCATCTGCCCCGACTTTAATGGCTTCCTCCACCGTTGTCACCAAAACTTTATGGTTGGAGTTGGGTCCAAGAGAGGTGGACGCCGACAAATGAATGATCAATCCGACATCGTTTCCATATTTGCGGTGACCGTATTTAGCCAGACCCATGTGCCCGAGAACAGCGTTTGCGCCCCCGAGAGCGACTTTGTCCACAGCTTCCGGCAAATTGGTCAGCCCTTTGATGGGGCCCGCGCCGACGCCGTGATCCATCGGAATAATAATTGTCCGCCCGTTTTCTCTTTTGATAAACCTTTCCATTCGAATTGCTTTTCCGATTATGCTCATAAAGATCTCCTTGACCGGCCGGCGGTTTATTGTGATTATTTTATTATCTTAAATCATAAAGAATTATGAAAAATATTGTAAATAAAAATTGTAAATAAAAAGTGATGGAGATATTTTCTGCTTGTATTTAAATTGTGTTTTTTGCGGATAAATTGGATTTTGTCGGAGAGGTTGTGTTTCACCGGATATTTTTTTTCAATCGGCCCCCGTTTTTTTAGATTAGAGGCTGCTGCGGCCTTCGCGTTGCCGCAACAATTTTAAAAATTCTTTAACAAAGGCGACCGGTGATGTTTTATTTTCTTTGTTTTCTAAAACCGTTAGCTCCATCCGGGTCAACGGATTCCGTAATTTTCTTCAGTTTTTGAATCTGATTCCGATAATAAAAGTAAATCGCGAGAATGACCAAAACCAAGGCGATGCCGACAAAAATCATATACATCGGCGCATTCTCGTTATAATATTTAACGGAAACTTTGCCTTTGGGCGCGTTCCATTGAAAAATTTCTTGGCCTGTCTCGCCGGTCAAAACCGCATCCGGCTCCGGAGACGCGACCCCTAAAAGCCGGTTTCCGGTTGTCGTTCCGGCCGGAAGCGTAATTTGGACGGCTTTGGCATTGTCGTTGACAAGAACCGTGTTTTCACCGGAAGATTGAACCAGCGTGTACAGTAAAATTCCGGAAAAATTCTGATCCGATTCAATATTTGCGCCCGAATTTGTTTTTTTGAGCGTGTAGGAAATGTCGGCCGGAACCGGGTTTTCATAGATCTGTTTCAGGCTCTCTTCCGTCAATGAAAAATTGTCAACCGTCAAGAAATAAACATCTTTCAGTTCCGGTCCGCTGAGCACCAAAAGTCCGGTTTCTTGAATCACCGGAATTTTACTTTTGTTGTCAATGACCCGAACCACTTGAATTTCCTTTGTATTTTGGGGGACATAAGACCCGGATTCGACAACAGCGGATGTATTATTGATCACCGGAACAAAAGCGGAAATGTTGTAAATTTGAGAAACGTTTCCATCAGTATCCTTCGCGACGGAGTCATCTAATGGGTTAGAAATGCACCCGGCGGCGAAAACAAGGAAAACGGCAACGGAAGACAGAAAAATAATCAAAAGTATATTTTTAAGTGATATTTTCATAAATCCCCATTGGATTTTGAATCTTAAAAATCTATCTTCTCCCCTTTTAAAAATCTTCCAATGTTTTTTGCTTTTTTTCGGATTTGTTTTTCGGTTTGTTTTCCAACCCGTTTTCCAACCCGCTTTCCAACCCGCTTTCCAACCCGTTTTCCAACCCGCTTTCCAACCCGTTTTCCAACCCGCTTTCCAACCCGTTTTCCAACCCGTTTTCTAATCCATTGTCCCGCCTGTTTTTCAATCCGCTGTCCGATCTTTTTTCGAATTCATCCGTCGATTTGTTTTTTGAATTATTTCGGATGGCATCGGAAATATCTTTCATTTTATACAAAAGGTGATTTTTTTTGCATTCCTGTTTAAAAATTTGGTACAAATCCTCCGCATTTGGAGAAGCGCACACATATTTTTCACCGAATTTCGCCTGATATTTTTCTTTCAACGGAGGGAAGGATTGGTCCAATTTTTGATAAAAATATTCGCGGTTGCCTTTTCGAAGCGTTACGCCAAAGAAACTGACGGCGTATTTGGCGCCAAAATCCGCTGCCTGGCCGATAAGCTCAATTATATTTTCAGGCGAATCCGTCAAAAAGGGAAGCACGGGATTCAGGTAAATCCCCGTAAATAAACCGGCATCTGAGAGTTGTTTCATTGCAAAAAACCGTTCGTTTGGCGTGGAGACATTGGGCTCAATTCGCATGGAAATTTCAGGATCAGCCGTAGTAATTGTAAGGGCGATATTGACCGGAGAATGTTGGTGAATTTGGGATAAAAGATCAATGTCACGGGCAACGAGCGCTGATTTTGTGGTGATGCTGATTCCACATCCGTACCGGTGAATGATTTCAAGAGAGGATCGTGTCAAAAACAATTCTTTTTCAAAGGAATTATACGGGTCACTCATAGCCCCGGTCCCGATAATTATTTTGCTGCCCGCATCTGCTGCGCCGCCGGAATTCGATAAATTAGATTTTACGCCGGATTTGGAACGGGTTTTGCGTGATTTTGTTTTTGCCGCCAATTCTTTTTCAAGGAGAAGAAGCGCATTTTCTTTCGCGCAAACTTGACTGAAATTTTCAATCCGATAGCAAGCACTTCTGGAATCACAGTAAATACAACCATGATTGCAGCCGCGGTAAATGTTCATGTTGTGCGTATGCGCAAAATAATCCGTATTTTTCGGAAGCGGTGTGATGATTTGTTTGGCAGGCACCAGCGGGATGATTTGTTTGGCGGGCGCCGGCGGGATGATTTGTTTGGCCGGAACCGACGGGATGATTTGTTTGGCGGGCGCCGGCGGGATGATTTGTTTGGCGGGCGCCGGCGGGATGATTTGTTTGGCCGGAACCGACGGGATGATTTGTTTGGCCGGAACCGACGGGATGATTTGTTTGGCCGGAACCGACGGGATGATTTGTTTGGCAGGCACCAGCGGGATGATTTGTTTGGCCGGAACCGACGGGATGATTTGTTTGGCGGGTGCCGGCGGGATGATTTGTTTGGTCGGAACCGACGGAATGATTTGTTTGGCTGAAACCGGTGGGAAGACTTTTTTTTCCGCCGGCGTCATTCCATCCGTCCCAACTGTTTTAACTGCAGGTTGATTTCTTTTGCCGCCAACTCTTCTGCTTCCGACTTTGAACTGCCGGTTCCGGTTCCGGAAATGTCGTCTTCCAGTTTTGTAATTTCGGAGGAGAGAGTGTACCCGACAATGAAAGTCATTTCATGCGGGCGGCCTTTGGAATGAATCACATATGATTTTGGCGTAAACCCATTGAAATTTTGCTGGCAAAATTCGTTGAGTTTGACTTTTTCTTTAATTAAATTTGACAGGAAGCTGTTGATTTCAGATGGATCGATGATCATCCGGTAGACAAAATCTCGCAACGGTTCCATTCCGCCGTCCAAATAAATCGCGCCGGCAACCGCTTCAAAAAATGTGGCATGGCGTTTTCGAGGCCCGCAAGTCGCTCCTTTTTTGAGAACCAAATGTTTTTCCAGATTATGTTTTTTAGCGATTTGATTAAACCGGTTGTCACTAATCACAATCGCTTTGAGCCGGGTCAGTCCGCCCTGATCCAGATGAGAATAATTTCGGTACAAATATTCGGCAACAACAAAATCCAAAGCGGAATCCCCAAAAAATGCCAGGGTTTTGTTCATGGTTTGATGCGTAACCGTATAGATGAACTCTTTATTTTTGAAAAAATATCCGATCTTTTGTTCCAATTCACTCATAAAATCACAATTTTTGGAGATGAAATCTTTTCTTTCAAAATGATTTTTTCGGTTCATAAAGGTTTTTGAAGTTTTTAATTAAGCTAAAATTCCAATTAAAGTCCCGATTTAAATTGCTCTGCTTGCTCGTGCAGTCAACAAAAAATCATTGAGATCCAATCAAAATTCAATTAAAGTTTCAAAATATCATTCTAATAAATTTTCATATAAATTTTCAAATTTCAACATTTAAAAATTTAAAAATCTTTATGTTTTTGAATATTAAATTTTTGGTAGTTTGTTTTTGAATCATTCGATATTTAAAGAATAATAAAATATCCGTCTAAAAAAATTAATATAAATTGAAACATAATTTTATATTTATCTGATAATAATTATAACGTCATTGTATAAATTAACTCTGTTCATAAAAATACCATGCTCGTTTATATTCGTGGAATTAATCCGATTAATACCAGTCCGTTCGTTTGCGCTTTTGATATATCTAAAAAGTTTATGTTATATATTCTCGCTGCCTTTTCTTCTGTGCTGATATGATTCCATTCATATCCGTAAAAACAAAATTGTTGTTTTTCGCGTCCGTTTTTTTCAAGACAAACGGTCAAAGATAAATGGTCGCCAGGCAACATTTTTTCAAAAATATTCAAAAATAGAAAAACAGTCGCAAATTATTATGTTGTGGTTTTTCAAAAAATAGAAAATGGTGATTTTATGACAAAAGAAGAAATCTTAAAAGCACTTGCTGATTCCGTTATTACGGGCAACGCCAAAGCGGCGGTTGAGAACTCTGAAAAAGCACTCAAAGCCGGAGTCGACCCCCAAGAAGCCATTGTCGAAGGACTGGCCAAAGGTATGTCCGTTATGGGAGACAAATATGAGCGTGGAGAAGCTTTCGTGCCGCACCTGATGATTGCGTCGGTTGCCCTTTACAAAGGTATGGACATCTTGACGCCGCATATTAAAGTCGACCCGTCCAACCGTGCGGTGACCGGTGTGATCGGAACCATTGAGGGAGACGTTCACGATATCGGAAAGAACTTGGTCAAAACAATGATGGCTGCCGCCGGATTTACGATGATTGACCTTGGAAACGACGTTCCGATTGAAAACTTCATTACCGCCGCCAAAGAAAACAAAGCCGATTTACTTTCCGTGAGCGCTTTGATGACGACAACCATGACCGGTATGGACAAAATTTCAGAATTGCTTCTTGAAAATGGTTACCGCGACTCTTTAATTTACATGGTCGGCGGTGCGCCGGTGTCGGAAAAATACGCCAAAAGTGTTGGTGCCGACGGAACCTGCAAAGACGCAGCATCCGCTGTTGCTTTTGCCAAGGAAAAAGCATCCAAATTGGCGCCGGCAAACGAACGCTGGAGCGACGCCAAATTGAGTATTACCAAAACAAAATACAAAGACGTCATCCTTAAAAAGAAGGCTGCCGCCAAAGCCGGTTCCAACGTTTCACTCGAAGCCGCGAAGAAAGTGATTGCCGAGTATGAAAAAGTCGGAACCAAGAAAGCATCTAAGATGTCTCACAAAGAACGTGTTTTCGGCGCGTTGGGCGACAAAAAAGTGGACCGCCTGCCCTGCTACCCATTAGCTTGTGGTATCACCCGTAAATTCATTCCGGCATCCTACAAGGATTACGCAACCAACCCCAAAATTTTCTCAGACTCGGCTTATGCCGCCGTGAAATATTTGGATGTCGACACCTACGTTGGCTTGACCGACCTGTCCATCACCAGCGCCGACGTTGGTGCCGGTGTTTCCTATCCGGACGAGGACACCCCGTCGACAACCGGTCACTTGCACGAATATGATGACATCGTGATTCCGGAAATCAAAAAAGGAACACGTATCCACAACCATATTCAAGCCGGAAAGATGGCATTGGAGAAACTCCACCGCGATGAAATCGATGCGCCTTTCGTGGCATTCCACGAAGGACCGCTCCTGACTTTGACACAAGCCATGGGAGCCGACCGTGTTCTTCATGACATGAGCAACAACCCAAAAGAGGTTCACAAAGCCTTGGACCGAATTACGGACTTTGTTTGTGACATTTCGACCGAGTTCTTCGATGAAGGTGCCGCCGATGCAATTTGTGTGGACAACTTGTGGTCCAACAACGTGATTATGAGTGCGGATCAATACTGGGAGTTTGACGGAAAATACGTTTATGACCGCCAGATTCCGATCTTTAAGAAGCACAATGCCCCCTACGTGATTCACAACTGCGCCGACGCTGTTCACTTTGACATTCAAATCCGCAAGTTCGGAACAGCTCTTTACAGCTACGCGTACTACGAAAAGAACAGAAACAAAGGTTCCAAGAACTACGCTGACTTGATTCCGGCCTACTCCGACATCTGCTGTATGATGGGAGAAGTGGACCCGATTCAATTCATGAACAACGACGAAAAAACGTTTGAAAACATCAGAAACGACACTGTCAAATTGATGGACGGCGTCCTCAAAACACTCAAAGAAAACGGCCGGCAATCCAAATATGTGATGTCAACCGGCTGTGAAGTGCCGCCGGATGGCTCGCTCATGAGTGTCAAAACCATGGTGGACACTGTTAAAGAAGTCGGTGAAGACATGTATAAAAAGATCATCGGCTAAATTTAAAAAAATCAAAAACATTAATTCAAAAACATAAAACATAACCAACCACACTTTTGAAAAAATCCGAAAACAAGATTTAAAACCACTCGTTTTTTTGGACCATTCAAAAATAATCAAAAACAATCAAAAATAAAAGTGAAACAAGGAAAATTAAAAATGTATCCTTGTTTCACAAAAACATTCACAAAAACATAATGCTTTGACGTTTTTGAAATTTAACCCCCCCAAAAAACTATATTTCCAAAAACCGTCCAACGCAAAAAAATCAAAAACAAGAGTCTTATAAAAATTTAAACCTCCGTAAAATGAAGAAAATTTAAAATACAGACATTTAAATCCAACCCTAAAAAATACAGATTAAAAAGTCTGAACCTCCAAAAAAACGAAAAACTTCAAAAATCTAAACCTCTCCAAAAATGAAAGTCGCCGCCGTATCCGGCGGCTTTCAAAAATTGTCTGTTTGTTTTCACAAAAAACGACCCTGTCATTAAAAGTGCTATCATATGATTTGTATTATTAACAACGTTTAATTTTATCGCAGTGACTCTGTCATTAAAAGTGTCTATCGTATCTATTAGCGATCTAATCATTAAAAGTGTCTATCATATCTATTAGCGGTCTAATCATTAAAAGTGTCTATCACTATTTATCAACTTGATTTCCACTTTCATTTTTTTTCAATTTATTTTTCATTTATATTTCATTTATATTTCATTTTCAATTGAAAGGATGTGCTTTCTATGAATCTTGGTCTTGGAATTGATACTGGAGGAACATATACAGACGCCATATTGATGGATTTATCCACCGGTGCCGTCATTGAAAAAAGCAAAGCTTTGACAACATATCCGGATTTAATTCTCGGAATCTCAAATGCGATGGACGGATTGACGCCCGATTTGCTTCAGAAAATAAAGTTTACATCCGTTTCAACAACCCTCGCCACGAATACGACTCTGGAAGGAAAAGGGTACCCGACCGGTTTGATTTTAATCGGCTATTCCGTTGCCGGTGATTTGCCGGTGGAAGACCTCATTGAGATTCGCGGCGGACACGATACCGATGGAAATCCTTTAAATGATCCTTCCGCCGATTTTGAAGTCGTGGAAGAATTTGTGAAAAGCACCCAAAATAAAGTGGCTTCTTATGCTATTTCCTCTTATTTCAGCGTTCGAAATCCGGAACATGAGCTGGCGGTCAAAGAATATGTGCAGAAATTGACGAATTTGCCGGTCGTGTGCGGCCACGAATTGTCCCGCGCGCTTGGCGTTTATGAACGGACGCTGACCGCTGTTTTAAATGCGCAACTGATTCCGGTCACGCATCAGTTTGTCAAATCCATTTCAACGGTCATGAACCAAAAAGGTATTTCATCCGGCATGATGATTATGAAGTGTGACGGATCGTTGGTATCAATTGAAGAAGCCCTCAAACGCCCGGTGGAGTCAGTCTTTTCAGGACCTGCCGCAAGTCTTGTCGGCGCCGCGCACCTGACCGGAAAAAATACATGTGTGACCATTGATGTGGGTGGAACCAGCACGGATATTTCCATGATTCAAAACGGAATTCCAAGCATTAGTGATTCCGGCGCCATCGTCGGCGGTTGGAAAACAATGGTTCGGGCCATTCAAATGAGCACGTCCGCCCTTGGAGGCGATAGTCACGTTTGGTTGAGTCAAGAGATTCATATCGGCCCACGACGCGTCGTTCCTCTGTCTTTGGCTGCCCTTCAATATCCGGGATTTGCTGCCAAAATGAAATGCGCCGACAGACCATCCGACCGGATTTTGGATCCGGTCATTCAAGGTACCTCATTTTTTACGGCGTCTGGGCCGTCTTTTTCCCTTGACATCGCGCTGAGTCCCTACGAACAAAAGGTTTACGATGCTATTTGTTCCGAAAAAGAACCCGTTTCCGTTTATGAAATTTCCAAAAAAGTCGGCGACCACCCGTTAATGTTCTCCAAAGCGTTAGATGCTTTAGTCTCAAAAAGATATGTTACCCATATCGGATTTACGCCAACGGACGCGCTTCATGTTTTGGGAATTTATGTGAAATGGGATAGGGAAGCCGCGACTATCGGCGCAAAAATTTTGGCGGATTATGTGAACAAAAAACCGGAAGAAATGTGCAGACGAATTCGGGAAATGGTTTCCGAAAAGATGGCCACGGATTTGGCCGCATTTTTCCTGCCGTCTTTAAAAGCGGAAGAAATCCGTTCGTTGGTTCTGGATTCGCCGCATACAAAATTGAAAATAAATATGCCGGTCGTTCTTATCGGAGCGCCGGTGATGGCTTACAGCGAAAAATTGTGCGATCTTTTGGATATCGAATTGGTTTTGCCTCAATATTTCGATGTCGGAAACGCAGTCGGCGCGTTGACCGGAGATGTCATTTTCCGGTCGGACGTTTTAATTCGACCAAAATCCGTCGGCTCCAATGTTTATATATCATTTACCGAATCCGGAAAAACAGAAGACGAGTCTTATCAAGAAGCCATTGCGAAAGGAAAAGAATGGATCAAATGCCGGATTTATGATCATATGAACTTGTACGGACTTACTCAAGATGCCGTCCGAATTGATATTCAACAAAAAGAAATCAAGACCGGATATTCCGTTGAAAAACCGCTTGAAATACGGTTGCTCGGCGTCGGTATCGGAACACCGAGAAAAGCCGGCATTGACAATGACGGCCAGCAAGACCAGAAAAATATAAGCGGTGTAAAGGTTTAAATCGAATAAAATATAAATCCGATTTAAAAAAATTATTCAATAAAAATGTTTATTCAATAAAAAATCAATTCAATTAAATCAATTCAGTAAATCAATTCAGTAAATCAATTCAGTAAATCAATTCGACAAAAATTGATTTGATGTATGATTATTTCAAATGCAGGAGGTTTTGTTTTGTTCACATCCCTTCCATCCGGTTTTGCCGGCAATCAATCCGGTTTTTCAAAGGCGTCCCCCTCTCCGATTCCGGACGAGTTGATCCGAACGCTTCGAGAGCGTTCCGTGACCGAACCGGTTGATGATGTTTCATTGATGTTTCATATTGAGACGCTTGTATCGGATATTTTAAAAATGGTGGCCTCTTCATACGGTCCTCTTGGAATGAATAAAATGATTGTCAATCCGGTCGGCGATGTTTATTTGACAAGCGACGGAAAAACCATCCTCAAAGAGATTGATTTGCTGCATCCGGTCGCCGTATCTCTCAAACGTCTGGGTCAATCCATGGACAAATCATGTGGAGACGGAACGAAATATGCGCTGATTTTGGCGTGCGGTTTGTTGCTGAATGCCGTATCCCTTCTTCGAAAAAAGGTTCATCCCATGACAATTATTGATGGATATGAACTGGCAATGGGAAAAGCGTATGAAATGTTGGAATTTGTCTGTGAAGAGGCGGACAATGAAATGATTTTTTCAGCAGTTTACGCCGCCGCTTTCTCCAAAGGAATTGAAGGGGAACAAGCGACCGCCTTGGCAAAAGCGATGATTCAAACGGTGATTGAAATTGACCGGTATGCGGATGAATCATCCTTTTTGGATTTGGAAGAAAACGTTAAAATTTTGAAAAAAAGAGGAAGTCCGGATGTTTTGACATTTCAGGGTGTCATTTTGGATGAAATTCCGGCCCGGGAAGATATGCCGAAACAAATCCTTTCCCCACGGATTTTATTGCTTCGGAATGACTTGAAAGTGAAAAGCGGATATCTCAATCCGGAGCATTTTATTCGGATCGATAATCCGACGACCGCATTTGATTTTAAATGCGCAAAAAATGATGTTGCCGAAAACTTCGCGTTAAAAGTTCTTAAAAGCGGTGCCAACCTTGTCTTTTGTGAAGGGGAAGTGGATGCCGTCATCGAAGAAGCGTTTGCCAAAAATAAAATTTTGTTGTTCAAGCGGCTTAAAGAAGCGGATTTAGACTACATTGCCCGGGCGACCGGTGCTCAATATTCGGTTATTTTAGAAGACTTAACCCCGGATCTCTTGGGTTTTGCCGATGAAATTACGATTCAAAAGACGCGGTATGAAACGTTTGCGTATCTGGCCGTTTCCGGTCCGATCACATCCGTTTTGATTCACGAGCCGGTCAAATACGGTCTTGGAAAAATTGAAGAAGCGGCCGACGACGCGCTTAACACAGCGGCGCTTCTTTTGAAAAACCCGAGTGTTGTGACCGGCGGCGGCGGAACGGAATATTTCCTTGCGCGGTCTTTGCGGATTTTTGCCAACACTCTCGATGGAAAAGCGCAATTGGCCGTCTTGGAATTTGCGAAGGCGGTGGAAGCTGTCCCGAAATTTTTGGCGCAAAACATTGGCATGGATTCCATAGACGCATTGATTCAATTGTCGGCGATGCAAGAAGAGGGCATTGATGCCCGGATTGACGTGTCCGGAAAAGTGATGGCCAACGACCCGCAAGTTTTTGACTGCGCGACGGTGAAAAAATACGGGTTGGTGGCGGCTTTCGAGTGCGTGGCAAATATTTTGCGTGTGGATGAAATATTGCTGAAGAAATAAAAAAATGAACAACATCTGTGAATGTTTGTTCTTTTTCTTCTCCTTCTTTTTTCGTCTCCTTCTTTTTTCTTCACTTCGAGCGGTGGCATACACACCTTACGGTGGTGAATTTTTCGATTTTTTTTCAACAAAATGGGGGTTGCTTTTTTTGACTTTTCCAATAAAAATGATGTTTGTTCTTTTTCCTTTTTTAAAAAACAACGACATGTGATTTATATAAAATATAGATATATTGTAAACAAAAACATTTAAAAAAACTTATATACAATCGGATAAAGCTTTTTTTATTTCAATCCGGTGTGGTCCGATATCTAAAATTGTCCTTGACGTCAACATTCCAATTTCATTTATCCATGAACGAGTGGATCTTTGGGAGATGTTTTGCGCGATTGTTCAGGAAAATGAATATACAGCAATTATGCCAACTGAAGTTTACGAGGAAGTTTTGGACCAGCGAACAAAACGGATTTTTCAAGAAGAAGATTTTATTCAAAAAGTGAATGTAAATCCGGATTTGTTTCAAAAAATAAAAAATGAATGTAATCAATTTATTGGCCGCAATTTGATTCAAGATAATGATTTTCGGGTCTTGACGGCGACGGTTGAGTTTGATGCAGATATTTTGGTATCGAATGATTACGAATTGATTAATATTTTTGAGGCTTACAGGAAATTGTCTTCTCGCCCAATAAAATGTATGAAGATGATCGCTCCTATTTTTTTGGAGTTTTTGCACGATACTTACCCACAAAAATTTAATTTGAATTCATATGTTGCAGCAAATTTAAAATACTATAATCATATCGAAATCCCAAACACAGTCAATGGTGTAAAATATCGAAATTGGGATGAAAAAGTTGCAAAAAATAGATTTTTATCTTTTCAAAATAATATCATCAATTCATTAAAAAAGGGTGTTTGAAATGAGTCATGAAGTCAGAAATAAATTTAATATGGACATATCTGATTCTGAAAATACGGTCTCCGGTTGGATGACTGAAAAAGATTGGGACAACACGTTTGCGTTTTTGGAGGAAACCCGAAAATCAATGAAAGAATTAACTCAACAAATTCTAAGAGAACGGGAAGAAAGAAATCAAAAAAACGGAATATCTGTACCAAGAGTGGATTTCCCAAACTTTACATACGCGTTGACAAATTTGGGACAAAGAAATCCGGAAAATCGAATTCAATGTTCCAATGAACAGCTGATTTTATCTCCGGCCGCCGCCAAAATTTTGTTGGAACAACTGGAAAAAGATGTCTCAGCTTATGAAAAAATAAATGGAAAAATTTCACCGGTTGATTTTGAATAATCATAATTTTTAAAATATGTTTTTAAAATTTCCAACCGCTTTTCCTGTACGGATACCCGTTCAATTGCGAACGCAATGCGTTCGCAATTGGATAGGTCCGATAAAACTGACGGCACTGCTCTAATGTTCGAACCGAAAAACCACTTCCGTATTCGGGTTCAATTTCATGTGCCAAATTCGCAAGAAGCCGGCTTTCCATATTCTGCCCGCTCTTTTCCCATGTTGTTCCTCAAGAACAATACGCTCTCCTAATCTCCAATACATGATGACACGTTGAAAATCAATAAACGAAACAAAATAAACGAAACAAAATAAAAACAGAAACAATAATAAAATAAAGGTCATGATAAAAAAAATGTTTCAACTATGAAAAAAGAAAAGAGCTTGATAATTATTTATCAAGCCCGTAGAATGCAATATTTTTGTCGGCCAAAGCCTGGATTTTCTCGATTTCCTTGTCGCCGCCTTCCATTTTAAACAAATGCTTGAAACGGGATTGGGTTTTGAGGTAATCTACCACCGGTTTTGGGTCCTTCACTTTTTTAACGCCGGTTACAACACCGTCTTCCATTTCATAAAGCGGCCACAGGCACGTGTCCACGGCAAGCTTCGCAATTTCAATGGTTTTGGATGAGTCAAAACCCCAGCCGGTCGGGCAGGGCGCATGCGCGTGAATGTAGGTCGGACCTTTCACATCCACCGCTTTTTTGACTTTTTTAATCATATCGTTCGCGTAACCAATCGACGTCGTCGCCACATATGGGGAACCATGCGCTGCCATAATCGCCGGCATGTCCTTCTTTTTCGTATTGTTTCCATACGATTGTTTTCCAAACGGACTGGTCGTCGTCGACGCGCCAAACGGCGTTCCGCTGCTGCGCTGAACACCGGTGTTCATGTACGCCTCATTGTCCACACAAACATAAGTAATGTCGTGCCCGCGCTCAAAAGCCCCGGACAAGGCACCGATTCCGATGTCCATCGTCGAGCCGTCGCCGCCGATTCCAATCACTTTTGTGTTTCCTTTCCGGCCAAGAGCAATCAACGCCGCTTCAACACCGGACGCGACAGCGCCGCCGTTTTCAAACAACGAGTGAATCCATGGAACGTTCCAAGCCGTTTTGGGAAACGGCGTTGTCATCACTTCTAAGCAGCCGGTCGGGTTGATAATAATGCAATCCGGTCCGGTTGCCATCAAAACGTATTTCGCGGCAAGCGCGTCACAGCATCCGGCACAACCGTTGTGGCCAGGCGTGAGTAAATTAAAAGGTTTGTTGTCGCTCATAACAACTCCTCCTTGACTTCATTGAAACGCGATTCAATCGTAATTTTTCCAGTCTTAGCGACCTTTTTTGTTTCCTCGATGATTTCTTCGATATGAGACGGCTTCACATCACGTCCGCCGTGACCAACCATGTAGCCAATCATCGGAATCCGAGTGGATGTGTTGTACATGCCGGCTTTGATTTCCGTAAACAAAATTCCTTCGTTGCGGCCAAGAGAAATGTCCTTTTCAACAACAACAATCGCTTTAGCTTTGGAAAGCGCTTTGTTAATCGCCTCCGTCGGGAACGGACGGAACGCACGGACTTTTAAAATGCCGACTTTTTCACCACGGGCGCGGTAGGCATCCACGACATCTTTCATAGTTCCAAGAATGGATCCGAAAGAAACAATGACAATTTCGGCATCTTCCATTTTGTATTCGTCAATAAGACCACCATGGTAACGGCCGGTGACTTTTTCAAAGTCTTTTGCCGCTTTTTCAATCAGCGGAAGCGCCCGCTTCATGGCTTCCTCTTGCGAATACCGGAATTCCGTATAAACCGACGGGTCGCCCAGCGTTCCAAAAGACATCGGATTTTTCGGGTCCAAATATTTGTCCGGCGCAAACGGCGGTAAAAATCTGTCTGCTTCGGCTTGGTCCATTAAAATGACCGGTTCGTACACGTGAGACAAAACGAATCCGTCCATACAAACCATGACCGGAAGGAGCACATTTTTGTCTTCCGCAATCTTAAACGCTTGAAGAACCGTGTCGGCCGCTTCCTGCGTGTCTTCGGTATAAATTTGAATCCAGCCGCAATCGCGCTGAGACAGAGAATCTTGCTGGTCGTTCCAGATGTTAATCGGAGCCCCAATCGCACGGTTCACGACCGTCATCACAATCGGAAGGCGCATTCCGGCCGCATTGAAGAGGGCCTCATGCATCAAAAGAAGACCTTGCGACGTTGTCGCCGAATAGGTTCGGGCTCCGGTTGCCGACGCGCCGATAAGCGCGGAAATCGCAGAGAATTCCGACTCGACGTTGATGTATTCACAGTCCGGAATTTCGCCGTCGGCCATCATTTTGGATAAGTCTTCCACAATGTGGGTCTGCGGCGTGATTGGATACGCCGAAATCACTTGAGGCCGGGAAACTTTGGCGGCATGGGCGGTCGCGTAGGATCCTTCGACGACGACCATTTTGGATTTATCTTTCGGGTTGACAGCCATTTATTTCTCCTCCAGCGTCATAGTAATCACGTCTTTGGGGCACTCGTTTGCGCAAATGCCGCATCCTTTGCAATAATCATAATTGGCTTTGTATAAGCATTTTCCTTTGTCGTTCGCTGTTACCGGATCCGGATAAATGCACATGTCCGGACACGCGACTTCGCAAATAGCGCAGCGGATGCATTTGTCGTAATCAAATACCGGCATAAATGTCCGCCAGCCGCCGGTTTTGTTTTCCATGGCAGTTCCGGGATCGCAGACCGCACCGATTGTTATTTTCATAGTTCCATCTCCTGTCGGACCACATCGTAAGCGGCTTGGATGGCCTGGGCATTTTTTTTGCCGACTTCACCGGAAAAACGTTCTTTGACGGCGTCTTGGATGGACGGAACGGCCACCTCGCCGGTTGCGGCCGCAAATGCGCCGAGAAGAACGGTGTTCACAATCGGAACACCTATGATATCGATTGCGATTTTTGTCGCGTCGACGGTTAAAATCCGGGCTTTGGTGTCCAAATGTTTAAAAGCGCTTGGAGCTTCTTTAGTATTGATAATAAGAGCGCCGGTTGGCTTTAAGCCGCCGGTCACGTTGACGACGTCAAGAAGCGTCGGGTCTTGGACAATCACATAATCCGGTTCATAAATTTGACTTCTGATTCGAATCGGCGCGTTATCCAGGCGCGTAAAAGCCTGAACGGGAGCGCCCCGTCTTTCCACGCCAAAGGCCGGAAAAGCCTGGGAAAATTTTCCATCGCTGAAAGCGGCAATGGAAAGGAGTTCGGCGGCCGTCACAGACCCCTGTCCGCCACGCCCGTGAATTCTGATTTCTTTCATTTGGTAACCTCTAAGTGATTAAGTTGGCTTAGAATATCGTTTTTAAGGACCGTTTTTTTATTTTTTAGATTCATGGTTTAAAAGGTTGTTTTTTAAATTTTGATGAGATTTATCTTCATTTTTAGAGAGTGTCTTTTAACACAGCAAAAGCCATCAAAAATATTATATGAATTGGGAAAACAAATTCCCGGATTTTCGTAAAAAGCGTACACCTCAAAAAGCACGCTTTTTGGTTTTTGACGGATCCGTTTTTTGCAAAAAGAAGCTTCCTCTCTCTTTTGAAAAGCAACTCTTTTTTGTCATAATTGTACTAACTAATAATAATGACAAATCCTAAACTCTATCGTTTCATATTAAGCTTTTGGTTCCGGTTTACATATAAAATAAAGATGTCGGAGCGATAATTAAAAACACGATGCTAAGGAATGGAGTTAAGAAAAATATAATAAATTTTTTATGAAAAAAGGACAATAATTTAAAAAAGGAAAAGGTTTACAATTGCAATCAAATTGAGCTCCAACCATTTCATCAATTTTCAATCCAAACGGTCCCGAATTTCATCCATCAATTCAATCCATCAATTCAATCCATCAATTCCATCCATCAATTCAATCCATCAATTCAATCTGAACTCTATCCGAATCAATTTCAATTTGATATCACATTTTTTCAAAATAATTTTCAAAAACTTGGATAATTTGCCCTGCCAGCACTTGTCGTCCAACACCGATTTCCTCATCATTCAAATGTCTCAGACGTGTTTCTTTTTGGAGCCCGCTGATTTCAAGCCGCATTTCTTTGGAGTGGGAAAGTCCTTTTGTAAACCATTGGGCATGAGATTTGATGTTAACGTGAGGATACATATGGTGTTGATCCAAAAGAAAACAATACCTTTTAAAATCCGAAATTCTTTGCCGGAATTCCTCGTGGGACACCGCTGTAAAATCATCCGGTTCAAATTCAAAATTGCTTCCGTTCGCATCAAAACAATTGCTTGCCGCATTAAAACGACTGGATGTTGTGTTAAAACGATCCGGTTTGGCATCCCCTCCGTTTTTGAGTGCTTCTTTCATTTTTGAAAAGATTCCGGGATTTCCGATTGCGCTTCTTCCAATCATAAATCCGTCGCATCCGGTCCCTATGGCGGCGTTGAGGTCTTTGGGGGTGAAAATATCGCCATTGAGAATAACCGGAATGGATAATTCTTCTTTTATTTTTTGAACAACATCCCAGTTCGCTTTTCCGGAATACCCTTGCGCTGCCGTTCTTCCGTGAACGGTCAGCCAATGCGCACCGGCATCTTCGATAGATTTTGCCAGCCGGATCGTTTTTTTATCCTCCCGGTAAATGCGGATTTTGGCCGTCACCGGGGTTTTTATGCCGCTGCAAACGGCCTCAATGATTTTGGCCGGAAGGGTAGAGTCGTTGAGCAAATAGGCGCCGCATTTGTCTTTGAGAATCTTGGGGGACGGACAGCCCATATTGATGTCGATGACTGCCGGATGAAGTTGTTCTTCCAGGCCAACCGCTGTTTTAAGAATCATGTCGGGATTGGGACCTACAATTTGGATGCCATAGGGTTTTTGGTCAAAAGAAACTCCGCGTTCTCTTGAAAAAGATTCGCCGTTTAAAAAACCGGCGGCGTTGATCATTTCCGTAAACGTAAAGTCGGCGCCCTTTTCGTTGCAAAGCATTCGAAAAGCGGGGTTGGTCACATCGGCCATCGGCGCCAAAAAAAGAGGGGATTTGGGGAAATTAAAGGACATTTGGTCTTTTATTAAATCTGTGGAAGTAGTTAAAGGTTGAGGAGAGGATTTTTTTTAGATTTTAAAAATAAAAATATAACATTTCTATAATAAGAGAGGGATATATTATTTTATTTTAGAAGATGTCAACGAATAATATTTATATGTTTGAAATTATTTTAGAACCATATGAATGAAATCGAAAAATATATTGTTCCCACCGGAGACCCTTTCGCAGATATCGGCGGATATGCGATTGAAGAATTTGCCAAAAGGTATCCGAATGAAAATATCATGGGACTCATTTCGAAGGTTACTGATATTTATGTTGACAAATGGGATGCAAAAATTAATCCCTTTTTTTTAAATTCAAAAATAACCCAACCCGCTTTTAAAGCCGATAAAAAGAAAGAAGAGACTGCCAAATATTTTCAATCTCTTTTAGACAAAACGGCAACACATACGTTTGGATTTTGCCGAATTACCGGAGAAAAAACAGAATTATATCCGGCCGGTCGTGATAATTCCATTCTTTCCGGATCCGGAACTTTTGTGAATTTTCATCACACCTTTGAACCCGGAATTATGCTCTCCAAGGAAGCCATAATTCGGTTTCATTTTGTCCCGATCGCCTGCGAATTATTGCAAGGAAGAATTGCAGTCATTCAGAGCAGCGACAATGAATTAACCCGATTTTTTACCCAAGATAAAGTATCCAAAAATTTGTCAAATATTGGTGCGAATATATCAGAAGGAATTTTAAAATCTGACTGCCGGTCTCCGGGAACTGCCTTGTTTCGGTTTATCGATAAAGCCGTTGCGGATAAAAAAGCACAGAAAAGCAGCAGTTCCTTGACATTATACCATTTCACAAATTTCGGAGCGACGCCCGAAGTTAAAATTTATTTGATTCCGTCGATTTTATTTGAATTTTATAATTTCACTCAAAACTCAAAGTATAAATCTCAATGGAACAGATTTGTTTCCTCGTATTATTTCAACAACAAGGAGTACAAGGGAGCAAAATTCAATCCGGAAACAAATGAAATTGAATGGGCAACCAAGAAGGAAGAACAAAAAATTGGTGAAAAAGATTACCAATTCTGGAGTAACCGGATATATACGAAATTAATCAACGACCAATCCATTCTCCGAGAAATAAGGTTATGGTGTATCGAAAAACAATTTGACTTTGAAATTGTAAAAACATACCAGGTTGGAATCAGAAATATGAAAATAGAAACCGTGAATAAAATAGATCAAATGGCCGACCTTATTTTTAAAATGAATGATGCGGACCAAATCAAAAAAGTCATTAAAACATTAAATAGCGCCAAGTCCGGATACAACCTCCGCCGCTTTATCATTAGAGATGTTGTGTCAAAAAATTATGAAAAAAATCCGGAAGATGAACCCATTGTCACGGTGGAAGAGTATACAAAATACTTGTTCCCGGACACAAGCTCTTGGAGCGAAATGCGTGATGTGCTGTTAATTGCAATTTATCAAAGATTACACGAACAGAAATTATCCATTGAAATCGAAGACGAGAGCTCAGACGAAGAAGGATTTGAAACTGAGGAAGAATAATACAACAAAAGTTAATAAAAATTCAATTCATATGTTTATTGAAATTAAAAAGCAGGAAGAAAAAGTATGGCAAATTTAAAAACACAAGGTTTTATCCTTTTGGATGTCGATGTTGTTGCACTTAACAATGCCGGTAAAAATGAAAGAAGTAACTTTGACAATGCGGTTGCAACAAAGCAAATTTTCAAAAACGGCCGAAAATATGTTTATGTTTCCGGTCAAGCCTGGCGCTACTGGTGGCGTGAATCTCTTCAAAAAAATATGAATTGGGTGATGTCGCCGATTTCCCGAGAAAGTAAAATCGCTTATACGGATGCAAATCCGATCGAATATCCGGACGACGATGTCTTCGGATACATGCGGGCCGCGACGGAAAAAGTGACCGACGACAAAGGCAAAACCAAAAGCACAAACATGACCGTGACCCGGATTTCACCGCTGAAAAACTCCGCCATCATTTCCGTGACGTCGGTCAATCCGGCGGAAAATTGGTCCAGTATGTCCCGCCAAGAAGGGGATGCGGTCCCGTACAGCAAACAAGAATATTGCGCGATTATGAAAGGGATGTTTAGTTTGGATTTGAATATGGTTGGTGCTTTTTCAAATTACAACAAGACCGGATATGTAAATCTTTCTGAACAACTCAAAAAAGAAGCGTTGGGAAAGGGTTGCAAGGAGACAGAAGATCCGTATGTCAAAAACAGTGACGGAAAGCCTGCAAAATTAATTCAGCTCCCCAAAGAAATTCGCGAAAAAAGAATCTTGGAGACGATCTCAGCATTAAAATACATTTCCGGCGGCGCGATGCAGACCAACAATATGGGAGATGTGACACCGAAATTCATCATCTTGGCCACCACCAAAACCGGCAACCATCCGTTTTCCGGGGTTGTTAAAACGTCCGGGGACAAAGATGAACAATTTGAATTAAACATTGCCGGAATCCGTGAAATTATTAAGGACTATCAGGAAACTTTTGTCGGCAAGATTTTTATTGGAACCCGAAGCGGATTTTTTGAAGATTATCAATCCGAATTAAAATCATTGAAAGATGAATTCGATATGATTGAAATTTCGCCGGTGAATGAAGCGATTGACAAATATTGTGAACAATTGAAAAAACAAGTGGAATAAATGAAGCAATATCGCATAAAAATCAGCTCGTGGACGGCTGGTTTTCGGTATCCGAATTTGATTTCCGGAAGGCAGCCGACCCTGGATGTTCCGCCAATCAGCACAGTTTTGGGGTTAATTAACGCTGCGGCCGGAAAATATATTCATTACGCGCAGCTGAAGCTCGGGTACTATTTTGAATATGAAGCAAAGGCCGTCGATCTTGAGACAATCTATCAATATGAACTTCATGACAAAGGATATCCGATCAATTCTCCAAAATCCAATGTGATGAACCGGGAATTTTTGTTCAACTGCCGGTTGTTCATTTACACAAATGACCCACAGATTGTGGATTATTTGAAAAACCCGTATTATTCTCTTCTCCTTGGAAGAAGCGGAGATTTGGCAACGGTCGAGCAAATCGAAGAAGTTGAATTAACGGAAAAAACAAATGCAACAAACATTAAAGGACAAATTGTCCCGTTTAAAGGAAACTTTTTGCCGGGATTAATTCAGCCTCTTCCACAATATTTTACCGATACCGTTCCAAGACGAAACATTGGGACACTGGCTTATTCTGTCATTCCATTCAACGCAAAAACATCCAAAACATCACTGAAAGCTTTTACAGATACGATTGATGGACAGGAAATCGATATTTATTTCCATGATTTAAATTTCAAAAATATGGATTAAAAATTGAATTAGAATTAAAAAGTATAGATTGATTAAAAAGTATAGATTAAAATGAATCTATTGGCTAAATCAAATCCCGAAATCTCTTTGAGAGAACATATTGATGATTGTTTGAATATTCAGGAACAGTTGAAGCAATTAATTCCAAATATTCCCCTTGAAAACAAAGATGATTTTTGGGAGATGCTTGCGGTTTCCATGATTTGTCATGATTTGGGAAAGTCCCATCCGGAATTTCAAAAATTATTGCAAAAACGGAAGAATGATTGGCATTTGCAACGCCATGAATTGTTTTCTCTTCCTTTTGTTTGGAATTTGGCTTTGCCGGAAGAACAAAAAGATTACATTTCTTTTTCCGTTGCCGGACACCACAAAGATTTGGACAATCTGTTTGGCCTTGTTTCAAAAGACTATCAAAGTCCCGAAGATTCAATGACAGATTCTATTTTTAATGTCAGAATTCCGTTTAAAAATGAATTCGATAAAATCAATTTCAAACAAGTTTCTGCTTTATTAAATCATTATTCGATCTGTTTTTCTTCAAATTCGCCAGCGGATTCCGTTGATATTTATGAACTGATTCGAAATTATAAAGTCCAAACGCAAGAATTAAATTCCGAATCGGATGATTTTCTCATGAAAATGTTATTGACCGGAGCGGTCAAACAGTGTGACCATTTGGCATCGGCCGGCATTCGAAAATTGAATTTAATGAATGCGTGTGATTTCGACAATTTATGCAAAATAAATACGCCTTATTCTCATCAGACCGATTGTTCAATGGTTTTGGGAAATGCTATTTTGAATGCTCCGACCGGTTCCGGAAAAACGGAAGCGGCTTTTTTATGGTTGAAAAACCAAATGGATCATTTTGGTCAGGGTCGTGTGTACTATATCCTCCCGTTTACGGCGTCGATCAACGCTATGTTTGAGCGTTTGAATCAAAAAATAGAATCATCGGATAAAGTGGGGATGATTCACGGGAAATTGGAAGAATATTTGGAGCAAAAATTCTCGGAAGATTCTGAAAAATTAAAAATTGATGAAACAAAAAAACAACAACTTTTGGAACAATTTAAAACGCTGGTAACACCCGTCAAAATTGTGACGCCGTTTCAGCTTCTGAAGTATTTTTTTGGCATTAAAGGGTTTGAGAAAGGGGTTTTTGAGCTTTCCGGCAGTTATTTGATTTTTGATGAAATCCATGCTTATGATCCGAATGTATTTGCTCAAATTGTTGTGTTGCTGGAATTTGTCACCCAGAAACTCAACGCAAAAGTACTCATTATGACAGCGACCTTGCCGGCTTTTATGAAAAAGGAAATTGAGAAAGTCATTGGTAATTATTCATTTGTTCAAGCAAAAGATTCTCTTTATGACCGATTCAACCGTCACCGCATTAAATTGTTGGAAGGACGGTTAGGAGACCATTTGGAAATCATCCAAGAGCATTTGGATGCCGGCAAACGCGTACTGGTTGTTTGTAACACCGTTGCGGAATCTCAAAATGTTTACAAAAATCTGACTTCAAAGAACAAGATTTTGCTGCATGGTTCCTTCAATTCCGAGGACCGGTTTAAAAAAGAAGAATTGCTCAAGAAAGACTCCACAAGGCTTTTGGTTGGAACTCAAGCGATTGAGGTGAGTTTGGACATTGATTTTGACGTGATATTTTCAGAACCTGCCCCTCTTGACGCGCTGATCCAGCGTTTTGGCCGTGTGAACCGGCGGCGTGAGAAAGGAATTTGTGATTGTTTTGTCTTTTGTGAGCGTAACAAAAATGATGCGTTTATTTATCCGGAAGAAGAAATCGTGCGGACACGAATCGTTCTTGAAAATATCGAACGGGAATGTGCCGGCCTTGTGAAAGAAAAAGAACTTCAAAAAATGATGGATTTTGTCTATCCGGGTTGGAACGATAAAGAACAGAAAATATTTGATGATACCATCGCCTTCCTTCGACATTCTGTTTTTAAAGAGTTATCTCCTTTAAAATACAGTCCGGAAAGCGAAGACCGGTACTATGAACAATTCAAAGGGGTTCGGGTTTTGCCGGCCGGTTGCCGGGAAAAATATCAGGAATATTTGGATGGTTGGCAATTTGTCCAAGCAAACGGGTTATTGATTCAAGTTTCCGAGCCGCGTTTTTTGGGAATGCTTAAAAACGGCGGGATTGAAAAGGATTATTTTTCGTATTTGGCGAAAAACGGGGAGAAGTATTTGGATAAATCGGTTTATGTGATTAAGAGACGGTATTGCCCGGATTTGGGGTTGTTAATTCAAGAAGAAGAGAGCGGGGGGAAGGGGAATTTTATTTGAGAAACGGACCGCCTCATTTAAAATATAATAATGATAAAATGATTTTTTTGATAATTTTTAGAAAAGATTTTATAATTTTAAAATCAATTAAAATAAAAAACGATTAACAATTGTGGAGAACGAAAATGCCTGAATCTTTGGAATTAAAATTGACAACGTTAACGCCTTTTTTTACCGGTGGTGTTGACGGCATCTGTGACCGTTTGCATGAGACAAGTTTGATCGGAAGTATGCGATGGTGGTTTGAAGCGATTGTAAGAGGATTTGGCGGATATGCTTGTGATCCGACGGAGCATAAATGTAAAGACAATGATCTTTGTGCTGCCTGTTTTGTTTTTGGAGCGACGGGACACAAGAGGCTTTTTAGGTTGAAAACGGATTTAGAATTAATAAATGATGAAAGTAATAATTCATTGAAAGTTGAAGCAAAAAATAGTAAATGGTATATAAAAAGAGGATTATTTGTAAAAAATGCTACTGTTAAACTAATTTATTCAAAGCAAGAGCATTTGCTTCCATCAGAAAATAATGATGAAACATCCATAAAAAAAGTATTATCTTCTGAAGAACTTAAAAATATGTTACTTTTGACCCTTAAAATTATGTCGATAAATGGTTCTTTTGGAGGGGGCACATCCTATGGAAATGGTGTTTTAAATATTGATTGTGACCGAGTTGACAAAAATATTGCAATTCATGGGTTTAATAAATTGAAAAATCATTTCCCAGTTTCTATTTCTAGCAACGATTCAAAACCCAAATTAAATGATTTCTTTTTTACAAAAATTCAGTTCAAAAAAATTCAAATTAATGCAGTTCCAGAAAAAGAATCAAAATGGTACACCGACAATAGAATAATTCCAATTTCTCCTCAGATGAGATATTATCTGCGTTCATTAATTAGGGAAGATAAAAACTTCAGTAAAGATGAACGGCATCGTTTAATGGGTTTTGTTCCAAATAACCATGAAAATGAACAGAAATTCTCATCCCTTATTCGCATATCCAATGCATATCCATTAAATGAAAACGAATATGAATTCAGAATTTGGGGGTGGTTTCCATCAGATTTTGAAAAAAAAGATGAAATTTTAAACAAATATAAAGAATGGATTTCCACACTTCCTTCTCAGAAAGGAGGATTGTGGGAAAAAACAAATCTCAGTCCTTTATCGAGTTCAACATTATTTTGTGATTCTATGGAATTTTTTATTAAACAATTGTTGGAGGATTAACTATGATATTTGAATATATTGAGTTAATTGAAAAAACAAAAGAATACAAGGATAAAGAAAAGGAAGGAGATAGTAAAACCATTCAAGAAGAAAAAGAATCTAGAAGAAAATCATGGTTGCAAAATAACAGTTATTCACAGAAAATAGATTTGCTAAAAGATTTAAAGTTGGATAAATACGTTGATGAACAATTCAATATTAGCGAATTTCCCGTCAATTCGTGGTTATTGAGTTTAAATTTTAAATTTACATCAACTTATACCAGTGGGAGTGAGGATAAATATGATATTATTGACAACTTCCTCAATCGTGAAAAGGTTTTTAAAATTCCATATATTTCCCCCAGCCAATGGAAAGGGATGATTCGAAGTTCAGCAATATTAAACTTGGCAGAAAAAACAGAAATTGTGTCGAAAGAATTCGCCAAGGAGAGACTACAGCTTAGTCTTCTTTTTGGAGATGAAAACCAAGAAGAAAAATATTTTGATAAAATTCGACCTGATGCTAAAACAGAATATGCAGAATTAGCAAAAAAGGAGATTGGATTAAAGAACGGAGAAATTAAACTCCATAAAGGAAATTTATTTTTTTATCCGACTTTTTTAGATAATAAAAAAACTGAACTTGAAATTATGAATCCACATAACAGAGAGTCTGGAACTGGAAAAGATCCTTTTTTCATAGAAGTGATACCAAAAGACAATGTTGGTAATCTTACAATTTTGTATTCTCCTATGAATTTAATTGAAAACACTACTGATTTTGCATATCATGGCTTAGAAACCGTCGTCAACTCCTTGATTAATCTATTTGAATTTTATGGAATCGGTGCCAAAACATCTAGTGGTTTTGGTAATGCTGAAATAAAAAGTGGATTTTTAAAAATAAGTTCATATAAAAATAAAAATCAACCGAAGGAAGAAGAAAACATTGGAATCCCTGCGGAATATCAAGCATTTTTTGAGTTTGGACCTGAATTGATATCTGCCCTTTTTGACATAGACCATTCAAAATATCAAGAAGCCTTTAACAAACTGAGAAAAGAAAAAGGTGTCAGACAAGGCCAAGTTAATAAATTTAAAGAATGGTATAAAAAGAATTTTACAAATAAAAACATAGAATCTAGTCAAAGCTCGAATGATTTAATATTTGATAACAAAGAGAAATTCAAGGATTTGCCAGAAAAATTCTTAACTTTTATAAAGGGTGAAAAAAATGACTGAAAACTTACTGGATAAATCTGTAATTGATGAATACAAAAATTCAATTTATTTGGCTTGTGCTGGAGCTTATTTGCATAATTTGGGGAAAATTACACCAGAATTTATAAAATATCAAAAAAATACACTTGGTGATGAAAAATATTGTTTTCAACTGATTTCTGGAATTTTATCAAATATTAAAGATCCTTCCAAAATAAAAGTTATTGAAGAAATTTTCAAAACTGTTCCTTCTAATCATGTTTTTTTAGAAGGAACAAAAAAATGGTTAATTAACAACAAAATTGAATTAATGAGCCCACTCGATGATAGAACGTATTGTATGGGGGATATTCTTGAATTTTTGGGCGTTCATGACAAATGTAATTGTGATAAATTATACAACAATGCTGGTAGAGAGGAAATCAGAAATTTTAAAGATACGGATCTTTTAAAGATTGCTAAAAAAGATAAAATATTAAAATTAAATTTAATTCTGGACTCTACATCTCTTTTAACCCATTTAATGAAATTGTGTCATCATGGAGCCTCCGGAGGAGAAAAACAAAGTATATTCTCTGAAAATCCTAGTGGAGACTTTATTTACATATCCACTCCTTTTGGGCGGGAGAAGCAGATAGATGAAAAAACATATTGGTGCCTAAAAAAGTCAGTAGAAGAAAAACTTCAACAAACTGATGCAAATAATTTAGAAACGTTTATTAATTTTTTTGAACCAATGTTCAAAGAGGCGGTTGCTGATACACAGAGACCAATTAATAATATTTCCATCCATGATATCGGCCACACAGGAATGGCATTTCTGAAATCGGGTATCTGGACACTGGCTATCAGATGGCCAAAAGTAACTCATGATGAATTCAATAAATGCCTGGGGAAAGAAAGAAATTATCTTAAATTATGGCGATTATTAAGTTATCGAATTGATGGTCAGTCTTTTTTGTTTGATGCTACAAACTTATCTGACTTCAAAACTCGAAAAAATGCATTAGAAAATGATTTGAATAATATTCAAAATCGAATAGAATTTCGATATCCAATTGCAACTGAAATTTACAGAGATGAAAATGGCAGTGCTTTTATTTATCCGGATTTGGAAGAAGTTGCAGATGAACTAAAGTCAACAATTTCAAAATTGTCTCAATATAACCTAAGCCTTCATGAAAACATAAGTTCTAATTAGTATATTCACCCAGAAATAGGACCTGATGAGTATATTACAAGTGCTTTTAAAAATGAAATCTTTGGCCAATTACCTATGAGATACTCATACATAAATGATACAACAAAGGGCGACCTTTGCAGTTCTTGTGGAATTCGAGTTAAAATTAAAGATATGGAGAACTGCCAACCATGTTCTACTTCTATCAAAAGAGTGACTAAAGAATGGAATGATAATCTTCAAAAAAATGATTTTGAAACAATCTGGTTAAGTGAAATTGCTGACAAGAGCAACAACCTATCATTAGTCGTTGGCCGAATTCATTTTGATGTTTTTATGAAATTTGACTATCTGCCAGCTGCTGAAGAAAGGGAAATGGTTCATCTGCAATCTTTTGCAAGAGCCCGCCGTATTGTTGAAACGTGTAGAAAATTTTGGAAGGAAATTGGTGAAGAAATAAAAAGTATCTGTCAAGCTGAAAATGACCGAATATTACTTCATCCGATTAACAACACATTAAAACTGAATTTATATAATACATATGAACTTCAAATTGATAATATAAATATTGAGGTTTTATGGACAGAAAACGGATTTGTTATTATTGAAAACTTAGAAGCATTAGAAAAACGTCTTCAAACCATAAAAAAAGAATTTAAAGACTTAAAAATAAACCAAATTATTGAAGGACAAGTATTCCAAATATTTGAACCGGGACAATATAAGAAAAATAAAGAACCAAAAGGTGTTTTTTCAGATTTTAAAATTGAAAAATTATCAAGTTATTTCCAAATCTCTGAAATTTTATCCGAACCAAAAACGTTTATGATGCTTATTCCAGCAGACAAAACAATGATTATCATTGAAAAAATTAAAGAAAAATATGAAAAAGAAATGGGAAAGGTTTCTCAAAGATTGCCTATTTCTTTAGGAGTTGTTTTTGCAAATAAATTTACGCCACTACGTTCTGTTTTAGATGCCGGAAAAAGGATGTTAGATCGACCTGCCCCATTGGTCAAAGCAGATGTAATGGTCGATATAAAACCAGATGAAGGTAAATGGATTTCAAAATTTAAATCTGATAAATTTGTTTCAAATGAAATAAATGGACTTCTCAATGAGGAAATCAAAATTAAAGAAATGAACCGGATCCTTAATTTCAATTTTGAATATCCGGTTTCTTTCGAAGATGGGCAAGAAGATGTTTTTTATCCTTACTTCTTAACTTGTCCAGATTGGATAACAGAGAAGGCATAGGGCTTAGATGAAAACAGTAAACTAAAGATGGTTCATATTCAAAACCTAAGAAAAAATGATTCGATTTTATTGTACCCTTCAACGGTTGATTTTGAATATTTGGATAGCTCAGCTACACGGTTTGAAATTGCCTATAATGAAGAAGGACAGCGGTTTGGCATGAATAAAAACAGACCATACCTTCTTTCTGATTTCAATAAATTAGAAGATTTTAAAAAATTAGTAGCCCAATTGAATAAAAATCAGCTTTATTACATAGCTCAAATGATTCAAACAAAAAGAGAAGACTGGAATCCAACTTCAAAAGATTGTGAAAATGGAGGGGTTTTTTGGAATTTTTGTTTCGATTTAATTAAAACCGCAAAATGGAAAAATTCTCCAAAAGACATTGAAAAATGGACAAATTATGCTGTAGAAGGTTATTTTGAAGATGCTTTTAATTTGTATATGAGATTAAACATGATTTAATGGATGTGACAAAATGGCAGACACAAATGCAAATATTAAAAAATATTTTATGATGGCAATTGATCCAATTCATGTTGGGATTGGAGGACAACGGCTGGGAAGAGTTGATAATTCAATTGTTCGAGAACCCGGAACAAAATTACCAAAACTTCCAGGGACAAGTTTACATGGAGCAATCCGACATTATGCAGCCTTTTCTGAGAATAAAGAAAAAACCTGTGCCGGACAAAAAAATTGTGGAAAGGACAATTGCCCAATTTGTTATACATTCGGTTCTTCAAATGGGAGTGGAGATGGTGGCTGGGCTGGAATCGTAAGTATTAGTGATGCAAAAATCCTCTTCTTTCCAGTGAGTACATCTAAAGGCCCCGTTTGGATTTCTACAACGAGTATTTTGAAGGATGCATTAGGAATTGATGTGAACATTTCCTTTGAAAATAAAAATATTGTTTATACAACGATTAATGAAAATAAAGAACTCAATTTGGGTTGGTTATTGTTAAGTTGTAAAAAACTTCCAGATACAAACTTTATCCCTTCAAATATGATCGAATTTGAAATATTCAAAGATCGGCTTGTTTTTGTTAGCGATGAAATCTTTTCAAGGATTGTAAATAGTAATTTAGAAGTTAGAACTTCAGTCAGTATCAACCCTGAAACAGGAGCAGCAGAAGAAGGTGCTTTATTCACATATGAAGCAATTCCAAGAACGACAGTACTTTATTTTGAAGCCACATGCAATGATTACCGATCAAAAAACGGTAATATTAAACCTTCGGATATTGTCGAAACTGGAATAAATAAATTAGAATTTTTTGGGATTGGTGGAATGACAACACGAGGATTTGGTCGACTTCGAAAAATTAAGGTGATGTAAATGGATTTAGTGAATTTAGATAAAGAAGCAGCTGCTTGTTCCCAAAAAATCGTTCAAAAATGCGGTGGAAATAAAGATTTAGAAAACATGATTACTAAATCTTTGGGAGTACTGCAAGAACAAGGAGTTTATGCATTAATCCTCTACCTTTCATCTCAAAAAGGAATTGCAAATAATATTAAAAAAGAATTAATCGAATTATTAGTGATTTTAAAAATCAATAATGTAAAGAAGACTGAAGATTTTCCAGAAAAAGTATTATCTGATCTTGATGATTTATTTTTAGTTCGAGACCTTTACGAACAAACCTTAATTTATGCACGCTATGGTGCAAAAGCTGCTCAATCAAAAAAGGTGGAGGAAGGAAAGCCTGCAACCAAACCGGAAATTCCGGGTGCAGAACATATCCAAGGGTGAAAAGATGACTGATTGGACAGCTTACCAAGTCTCATTTCAAATGTTGGCTCCCATGCATATAGGTTATCGTAAAATCGGTAATTTGCAACAAACCCGATATTATGTTCCAGCAAGAACTTTATGGGGAGCTTTGACAGCACAGATGACCCGTGAATTTACTTCGGCAAAGAAGAAAGATTATGAAGATATAGGAAAAGCAATTGATGAAAATTTACGATTTTCTTATTTTTATCCTTCCGAAGAATCAAACAAGTTGAATTTGTTTCCATGGGGAAATACAAAATCTGAATTTGAATGGACATTTATCAGCAGCCAAATGAGTACTTCTATAAAAGGTGAAACAAAGTCATCAGAAGATGGGCTTTTACATGAAACTGAATTCATACTACCAATCAGTCGAAACGGAAAACAAGTTTATTTAAACGGATATGTTTTTGAAAAAAACGACAATTCGGACCAAATAATTTCAAAATGGAAAGAACAATTATCAAATATTCAGCTGGGTGGAGAGAGAGGTTACGGGTGGGGCAGAGTAAAAGTTGATGAAAAAACCATCCTCGAATGTTCAGAAGTTTTTAACTTTGAAACTCAATTAAACCAAACAGAAGATCCAATTATAAAATTGAATAAAGACTGTATAATAATGTCTCATGTACGCTTTAATTCTGAAGATTTTGAAGGAAAAGCAGAAATGTTTGCCAGCCGCAAAACTACGGACGGAAGCAAGCATGGGAATGCGTTTGAGGAAATGATTTATTGCTGGCAACCGGGAACCAAAATTTCAAAAGATATGGGATTCAAATTTGTTTCCCAAAAATTATGGGAAAAACCATAACTATTAATATTTTTTATATTTATATTATTTTTCATGGAAAAGTCAATCTCTGATTCAGCCATTCCATCTTCGACATCCATAACCGGCGTCAAAGTCTCCTACTATTTTATTTGCCGCACCAAGCTTTGGCTTTTTTCCCACAACATTCAGTTCGAAAGAGAAAACGACAACGTGCAAATTGGAAAAGGTCTTCATGAAGAACGATATTCAAGGGACAAAAAAGACATTACGATTGACCAAACCATCAGCGTCGATTTTATTGAAAAAACGAAAGAGGACGGGAAATTGATTCTTCATGAAATTAAAAAATCACAAAGCATGGAAGAAGCACACGAATGGCAAATGCTTTACTATCTCTACTATTTCAAAACCAAAGGCATGGATGCGGAAGGAGAACTGAATTATCCGCTGACCAGCCAAACAAAAAAAGTGTTTTTGACGCCGGAAAAAGAAGAAAAAATGACGGAAATTATGGACGATATTTTAAAAATTATCGCGGGAAAAATGCCGGCACCCGAAAGAAAACAGATTTGTCCCAAATGCTCCTATTTTGAATTTTGTTTTGGTGATGACGCATGAAAACAGAATACTATATCACAAGCGATGGAATACTGACCAGACACGAAAATACAGTTTATTTTGAAAATACAAATCCGGAGACGGGTGAAAAAAATAAACGCGCCCTTCCTATCAACAAAATCTATTGCATCCATGCTTACGGCCGGCTGACACTCAGTTCCGGCGTCATTGACTATTTGGCAAAACATGGCGTTCCAATTCATTACTATAATTATTACGGATTCTATGAAGGCAGTTTTTACCCGCGCGAAACATTGGTCAGTGGAGATGTGATAGTCAATCAAGCCGCTCATTATTTGGACTCGGAAAAACGCATGGTTTTGGCCAAAAAATTTGTGGAGGGCGGGAGCAAAAACATTCTCCGCAATCTGAGATATTATTCAAAAGAAGAAATGTCCCCGATTCTTTCTCCTTATATTGAAAAAATTGAGCGTGATTTGGAGCGTTTGCCTGCTGCTGCGACCATTCCAGAAGTCATGAACGTTGAAGGCCATATTCGAAATAATTATTATAGCGCCATTGACGAAATCGTGCCGGAAGAATATCAAATTGTCAAAAGAACGCGCATGCCGCCGGAAAACAAAATGAATACCCTAATCAGTTTTGGAAATTCGATTTTGTACACAACAATTCTTTCCGAAATTTACAATACACAAGCGAACCCGACGATTTCGTTTCTGCATGAACCATTTGCACGCCGTTTTTCTTTATCTCTGGATGTGAGTGAAATTTTTAAACCTATCATCGTTGACCGTATCATTTTCAAATTGGTGAATAAAAACATGCTGGATGATAGTTGTTTTTCCGGAAGTTTGGGAAATATGCTTTTAAGCGAAAAGGGGAAAAAAATATTCCTAAAAGAATATGATGAAAAGTTAGAAACAACAATTATGCACCGTAATCTAAAAAGAAAGGTTTCTTATAAAAGTTTGATTCGGTACGAGGTATATAAACTCATCAAACATTTTATAGATGTAAAAGAATATAATCCTCTTGTTATGTGGTGGTAATTTGTATGTTATTGTTGTTTATGATGTTAATGTTGAATTCGTAAATAAAGTTCGAATTTTTCTTAAACAATATCTCAATTGGGTTCAAAATAGTGTTTTTGAAGGGGAACTGACTGAAGCAGAATACAATAAAATCATGAGCCACCTTGAAAAAATAATCAAAAAATCAAATGGTCATATTTTGTGTTATATTGTGCGGGATAAAAAGTATTTAAAAATTGATGAAATTGGAACTCCGAAATCGGAGATAACAAATTTTTTATAACTTTGATTGGTTTGTCGTGGATCTTTATATATACCTCACGAATGTTAAAAAGCACGATTTTTATTTTTTCTAATCGGCAATTTTTTATTGTATGAGTTCTTTGTCTTTTTTTAAAAAACACCGTCTTTTAACCTTTTTTTAAATTATTAAACTAATTCATCTGGGTTAAAAATGATGTTTTTTTTCTTGGGTTAAAATCAGATCTTAGAGAGATTGAAAGGTCATATCTTTTTTAGTAATTCGATTTGGTTAAAATCAGATCTTAGAGAGATTGAAAGATGGAAAAATCATCGTCAAAGCCGGAACTCTTTTCAGTTAAAATCAGATCTTAGAGAGATTGAAAGAACTGAATGTGATCAGCAAAGCTTCCCGGATGTCCGGTTAAAATCAGATCTTAGAGAGATTGAAAGACAAAGGCAATCACTTCTCCGGACATCATGAAACTTGTTAAAATCAGATCTTAGAGAGATTGAAAGGCTTTTTCGCCGTACGTGACGTCGACGTCTTCATAGGTTAAAATCAGATCTTAGAGAGATTGAAAGGCTGTCACAGTTAAGTTCGAATGATCCGCACCACAAGTTAAAATCAGATCTTAGAGAGATTGAAAGGCAGATAGGTGATAAATGAAGTAGTGGATGTAATTTGTTAAAATCAGATCTTAGAGAGATTGAAAGTTATCAGTCGCATAGACTTAGACGTCTTTTATAATAGTTAAAATCAGATCTTAGAGAGATTGAAAGGAGGATGAGGTTTCCCGTTCCTCTTTTTCCGGAGGGTTAAAATCAGATCTTAGAGAGATTGAAAGGCGAATTCAGTCCGGGATTCTGAAGGAAGAATCCTCGTTAAAATCAGATCTTAGAGAGATTGAAAGCTGTGTCGCAAAAATGATTGGGCGGATGCCGTAGTTGTTAAAATCAGATCTTAGAGAGATTGAAAGACGGGCGGTTGCAGGAATCCGGCAATGACGAATTCTGTTAAAATCAGATCTTAGAGAGATTGAAAGGGGAAGCCCGTCAGCCCAAACAATTCCAAAGGCTGTGTTAAAATCAGATCTTAGAGAGATTGAAAGGCTCTGTGAAGAGCATGTAAGCGTTTTTCTGAGCGGGTTAAAATCAGATCTTAGAGAGATTGAAAGCCTGCTACGGGATTTTGCAATAATCGGCACGGGTATCGTTAAAATCAGATCTTAGAGAGATTGAAAGTGATATATAAAGATTTTAGTTCGTTATACGCAATAAGTTAAAATCAGATCTTAGAGAGATTGAAAGCCGGGGCCGCCGTTCCGGAGAGATTGAATTAAATAAGTTAAAATCAGATCTTAGAGAGATTGAAAGTCGATTGTAATATAAAGATATTCTTTATATTTGTCAATGGTTAAAATCAGATCTTAGAGAGATTGAAAGTCATTTTAGTTAAATTTTTTGAAAAATTAAATTCTGGTTAAAATCAGATCTTAGAGAGATTGAAAGAGCTATTCAAAGAACTTCAACGAATTTTTCAAGAGTGTTAAAATCAGATCTTAGAGAGATTGAAAGGTTGACAATGCTACCCGTTCATTTCAAACAGCCGACGGTTAAAATCAGATCTTAGAGAGATTGAAAGTTTTGTTATTCTCTCGAATGGTCTTCCGTCTGCTTGTTAAAATCAGATCTTAGAGAGATTGAAAGATTCCATTTTTGAATGGAAGGGACATTATCGATATTGTTAAAATCAGATCTTAGAGAGATTGAAAGTAGTTTTCACATCAGGTTTCATGTTTACAGGATATGGTTAAAATCAGATCTTAGAGAGATTGAAAGAACGACAGCACAGTTGCTATTTATTCGATTAAAATCGTTAAAATCAGATCTTAGAGAGATTGAAAGAGGAATTGATTCCTTGCGATATTGATGGATTTTATGTTAAAATCAGATCTTAGAGAGATTGAAAGGCATAAATTGTGCTAGTCCCGTTAAACGAACCACCACGGTTAAAATCAGATCTTAGAGAGATTGAAAGGAACCTTTTTGACCAGGTTCAAAACCTTTTTGCATAGTTAAAATCAGATCTTAGAGAGATTGAAAGTTCTGTTCACCTACGGAGTTTATCTAAATTTGCAAGGGTTAAAATCAGATCTTAGAGAGATTGAAAGACTTATAAGTGGCGAACCACCAATTCGCTAAAACCAGTTAAAATCAGATCTTAGAGAGATTGAAAGTTTTCTCACCTTGTTAAAATTGTATTACCGGCATAGTTAAAATCAGATCTTAGAGAGATTGAAAGTCCGTAATGAAACTTGCCGCTGTTGGAAATATGGAAGTTAAAATCAGATCTTAGAGAGATTGAAAGTTTGAATGTTTATTTTATGACCCTCGAAAAAGCACAGTTAAAATCAGATCTTAGAGAGATTGAAAGAAAGACGGCATTTTCCGGTCATTTTATCAATTGCTCGTTAAAATCAGATCTTAGAGAGATTGAAAGGCGGGAATGAGTTCACCGCTAACGTTAAAGTATGCGTTAAAATCAGATCTTAGAGAGATTGAAAGTTATTTAAGGAATTATACATTTTGGGATTCTCAAAAGTTAAAATCAGATCTTAGAGAGATTGAAAGGAATGTGCTTTACAACGTGTTTTTAAATTAAGAAATGTTAAAATCAGATCTTAGAGAGATTGAAAGAGGGAATATGAAGCAGTTGACAGATATTATTGTAGAGTTAAAATCAGATCTTAGAGAGATTGAAAGTGTGTCTGCTTGTCTTTCAAGACGTATAATTCTTTGTTAAAATCAGATCTTAGAGAGATTGAAAGCTGTTATGCTCACGGAAGAAGAAAAAGCGGAACTCAAGTTAAAATCAGATCTTAGAGAGATTGAAAGGAGGATGAGGTTTCCCGCTTCTCTTTTCCTAATGAAGTTAAAATCAGATCTTAGAGAGATTGAAAGTACGCGTTCTTTTGAGCGGCCAATACCGCCTTTTTTGGTTAAAATCAGATCTTAGGGAGATTGAAAGTCTTTAAAGTCGACTCTCCCGGTCGGTTTAAAATAGTTAAAATCAGATCTTAGAGAGATTGAAAGTGTAATATTCGTAGTCGATATCGCCGATAATTTTATAGTTAAAATCAGATCTTAGAGAGATTGAAAGATGTTTTACCCATGGGAGAAGTTAAAATCAGATCTTGTTAAAATCAGATCTTAGAGAGATTGAAAGTAAGCAAGAATATTACAGATGATTTTATCAAAGTCGTTAAAATCAGATCTTAGAGAGATTGAAAGCAAATTGGTCGACTTTGGGACATCGCTCCGATTATTTGGTTAAAATCAGATCTTAGAGAGATTGAAAGTTTTTAACGTTTGTTCCGGAGATTCAACGCCTGCCGAGTTAAAATCAGATCTTAGAGAGATTGAAAGCGTTTTTGAACGCGATAAAAAATTTGGTTTTCTATGTTAAAATCAGATCTTAGAGAGATTGAAAGCGCTTCCCGAAAAAGACGAATGTGGGGAATTCTGGTGTTAAAATCAGATCTTAGAGAGATTGAAAGTTTTCAAAAAAGACAAACTATTGTTTTAAAAAAATCGTTAAAATCAGATCTTAGAGAGATTGAAAGAAGGTTTATCGGACCACAAAGCCAAGTCAATTCCGGTTAAAATCAGATCTTAGAGAGATTGAAAGCAGTTCAGGGGAAATCTCCCCCGTAAAAAATTGTGTTAAAATCAGATCTTAGAGAGATTGAAAGCAAGAGCTATAAGTTTAATTTTTTGACTTTTTGATTAGTTAAAATCAGATCTTAGAGAGATTGAAAGTTTAGGTATTGTAAGTGTGTGAGAAAAGGCACACTGTTAAAATCAGATCTTAGAGAGATTGAAAGGAACGATTCCGGGTATGCGGTACGGCACCCGCATATGGTTAAAATCAGATCTTAGAGAGATTGAAAGACAATTGAAGAAACAGAACAAGAAATTGAAGAAACGTTAAAATCAGATCTTAGAGAGATTGAAAGAATCTTTCCGGGTTCTCCAAATTATCCGGCATGGGTGTTAAAATCAGATCTTAGAGAGATTGAAAGCATTTCTCCAATCAAGGAAACAAGTCTCCTTAAATGTCTAGTTAAAATCAGATCTTAGAGAGATTGAAAGCGGCATTAGAGAATTTTCTCAATACCGTATTTTTTGTTAAAATCAGATCTTAGAGAGATTGAAAGACATATTTTACCAATGTTTCCCAATCTGCTTTGCATGTTAAAATCAGATCTTAGAGAGATTGAAAGTTAAATCGTGGTTATTCAACGGATTTATGAAACCAAAGTTAAAATCAGATCTTAGAGAGATTGAAAGACAAATCGGCAAGCGCAGACAATTTATTTTGGTTATGTTAAAATCAGATCTTAGAGAGATTGAAAGAATGTAATTATTAACATCTTTTTGGTAAACTTCAAGGTTAAAATCAGATCTTAGAGAGATTGAAAGTTTGGTGAAGTTAAAATTAGAAAATCTCACGAGCGGGTTAAAATCAGATCTTAGAGAGATTGAAAGTACGGGTCAATAAACAGTTTTGCCGATTTGGCTTCAGTTAAAATCAGATCTTAGAGAGATTGAAAGTCACAAAAATGGTCTGTTTCATTTACATTTAATTTTGTTAAAATCAGATCTTAGAGAGATTGAAAGGTCGTGCAATCACAGCATCAAATTCAACACAATAATGTTAAAATCAGATCTTAGAGAGATTGAAAGCCGCTCCAATGTCTCCATTCCAATCCAGGATATGGTTAAAATCAGATCTTAGAGAGATTGAAAGGAATTTACAACAGACTTCGATATGGCGTATAATTGCGGTTAAAATCAGATCTTAGAGAGATTGAAAGAGAAAATCCTTACTGTTTCGTCGTCAACGAATGACGGTTAAAATCAGATCTTAGAGAGATTGAAAGTGTGAAAAAGTAACCGAATATCCATTAATATATGCAGTTAAAATCAGATCTTAGAGAGATTGAAAGAAAAAAACACATTTCCAAATCACAAAAAAATACATATGTTAAAATCAGATCTTAGAGAGATTGAAAGTTCTGCGGAACAGCGGAATAAACGTTTCAATTTGTTGTTAAAATCAGATCTTAGAGAGATTGAAAGATAGTTAATGCAAAATAAGATGTGATAAGATAATCTGTTAAAATCAGATCTTAGAGAGATTGAAAGTCCGTTTTCTGTATTCAAAGCTTTTATGATTTTATCATAGTTAAAATCAGATCTTAGAGAGATTGAAAGAGCGTATCCGGCGTTAAAAGAATCGCCGACGTTTTTGGTTAAAATCAGATCTTAGAGAGATTGAAAGTATGATGATTAAGATTCTTCTTATTGTTTCCGCATTGTTAAAATCAGATCTTAGAGAGATTGAAAGGGAGTTGATAATATTTTCTAAGAAATAAAATTATCGTTAAAATCAGATCTTAGAGAGATTGAAAGATATTTTGTTTCTTCAATCCAAATTTCTTCTTTTCGGTTAAAATCAGATCTTAGAGAGATTGAAAGTTATTAGTCACAAAATACACATCGGACATCAATCCGGTTAAAATCAGATCTTAGAGAGATTGAAAGCAAGGGCGACGGCTCCGACTGCGATTAGATTTTCTTGTTAAAATCAGATCTTAGAGAGATTGAAAGACCTTTACGAATACAAAGCATATTTCGACAATTTATTGTTAAAATCAGATCTTAGAGAGATTGAAAGGGCTTTCCGAATCTCTGAGTGCGGGGACGAGAAGGGTTAAAATCAGATCTTAGAGAGATTGAAAGCATGACATTTTTGAGGTCCCCATCCGTTCCGTGGATGTTAAAATCAGATCTTAGAGAGATTGAAAGTTTCAGGTTCGACTGGAGATGGTTTCATAAATGTTGGTTAAAATCAGATCTTAGAGAGATTGAAACTCGAATCTGCAGAAAAGAAAATGATGAATTATCCAGTTAAAATCAGATCTTAGAGAATTAAAAATGCTGAAAATATCGAAAAAAATTTAATTACTTAAATCTTATGCTTTTCATCTTGTTTTGTCTTTCCTTCATTTCGTTTTCTTTCAATTCTTTTTCTTTCATTTCCGCATAATACAGAGTGATTTGCTCTCGGACGATTTCCTCAATCATTCCTCTGTTTGTGTTCAATGAAAAATTTCCCTGTGGCCTCTCCAAATTTTTCAAATAATCGGAAACGGCTTGGTTTAAAAAATCAGAAACACTGGCGAATTCACCATCTTTGATGAGTTCATCAATTTTCCGTTTGTGGGTAGGGCTAATAGTTCCGCTAATAACTGGTTTTTTTCGAATGTATTCTTTTGTCATTGGCACATAATCCGCTAAAAAGATTTTAAATTTGATTGAAACAATTGTCTATATATTGCATACACGTTTAAAAATAAAATTGAGTAAAATTTAATTTTTTAAAATGTAAATTCAAATCCATGTACGTATACTAAACCAATTAAATAAACATCTCGGCTGCATGTAGTAATCATCAAATGATGTTATACTAAAATTTTGGAAATTTTCAAACCAACGGGCTGAAAAATTTCATATAATTTCAGTTTTAAAAAATAAAAGCAATATTTGACAATATAATGGAGATTTTCATCTCTCTAAGTTCTGGTTTTAACAAATTCTTCTTCACCCGGCTATTTAAAAAAAGCATCTTTCTAAAATAATCCATCCCGGCATTATTTTCACCTTAAGGTTCATATTATAAAAGTAAAACAACTTAAAAATAAATGTTCCATCTATTAATCTGACATAAAAAGAAAATTAAAATATAAGTTCAAAGTAAAGAAAAAGTTCCCAATAATTCGTTTTTATTACTAAATTTTTCAGGAGACGCCCGATGACCGACAATGCAAAAAGAGATCTTAAAATCAAAACCCGAGCCCGTAATTCTCCGTCGTTTCGTTTGGCCGGCGACATGACGCCCAAAGGCTCTCAACCAACGGCGATTGCGCAACTGACCGAAGGAGTCCATTCCGGCAAACGATTTCAGACACTCCTGGGTGTGACCGGCTCCGGAAAAACATTTACGGTCGCAAATGTCATCCAAAATATCAACCGCCCGGCCCTTGTCATCGCCCACAATAAAACCCTGGCCGCACAACTTTATAACGAATTTAAAGAATTTTTCCCGGACAACCGCGTCGAATACTTCGTCTCCTATTACGATTATTACCAGCCGGAATCCTATATCCCGGCCAAAGACCAATACATTGAAAAAGATTCTCAGATCAACCCGCAAATCGAACAAATGCGCTTAGAAGCAACCGCGTCACTTGTCTCTCGCCGCGATGTCATTGTCGTCGCATCCGTCTCCTGCATTTACGGTCTTGGAAATCCGGAAAATTTTGAAAACATGGGACTTGAAATCGCGGTCGGTGACAACATAAAGCGCGCCGATATTATTTCAAAGCTCGTAGATATCCAATTTGAACGTAATGATTTAGATCTCGCTCCCGGTCGTTTTCGTGTCAAAGGCGATACGATTGACGTGATCCCCGGATATTACAAAGATATTATCCGAATTGAACTGTTTGGAAACAAAATCGACCGGATTTCCGAAATTGATTTGCTTAACAACATCAAAAAATTCGACATGGAGTCTTTTACCATTTATCCGGCCCGCCACTATGTGATTCCGGAGTCCGAGCAGGAGCGTGCGATTGCCGCCATTTTGGAAGAGCTTGAAGAGCGGTTGCCGGAACTCGGAATGCTGGAAGCGCACCGCCTCAAACAAAAAACACTCTTTGATATGGAAATGATCCGAGAAACCGGAAGCTGTAAAGGCATTGAAAACTATTCCATGCATTTTGACAACCGAAAACGTGGGGAGCCGCCATACTGTTTGATTGATTATTTCCCGGAAGACTTTTTAATGGTGATTGATGAAAGCCACCAAACACTTCCACAAATTCACGGAATGTACAATGGCGATCACGCCCGAAAAAAATCGCTTATTGATTACGGATTCCGGCTTCCAAGCGCTTATGACAACCGTCCGCTTCAGTTTGAGGAATTTGAAAAATACATGAAGCAGACAATTTTCGTTTCCGCGACGCCCGGCGATTATGAACTGGAACAATCGGCACAGGTGGTCGAACAAGTCATCCGTCCGACCGGCCTCGTGGACCCTGTTGTCGAAGTCCGCCCCATTAAAGGACAGGTGGACGATATCATTCGAGAAATCCAAGCCGTCATCGGCCGGGGAGACCGCGCGCTTGTCACAACACTCACAAAACGACTCGCCGAAGAACTCACGGAATATTTGGCGCAAGCCGGCATTAAAACCCGTTATCTGCATTCCGACATTAAAACAATCGAGCGGACTGAAATTATCCGAAATCTTCGGCTCGGTAACTTTGACGTGCTTGTCGGAATCAATCTTCTGCGGGAAGGATTAGACATTCCCGAAGTCGGTTTTATCGGAATTCTTGATGCCGACAAAGAAGGATTCCTGCGCGATGCCCGCAGCCTGATTCAAATTATCGGACGCGCCGCCCGCAATTCCAATTCCAAAGTGATTCTGTACGCCGACAACAAAACAGGATCTATCAAAAAAGCGATGGAAGAAACCGAGCGCCGAAGAAACATTCAGCTGGCATTTAACAAAGAAAACGGCATTGTCCCGCAAACCATCAGAAAACCGGTTCGGGAAAAAGTGGCGGACATATCCGATACAAAATCAATCCCCAAAGCCGCAATTCCGAATATGATTATTGAATATGAGGCGGAAATGAATTTGGCCGCCGAAATGCTGGACTTTGAACGCGCCATTCAGTTGCGGGACACGATCCGGGAACTGGAACGAAAAATGAAGGGTGAAGAAACGGATGCGGACAAACGGGATAAACGAAAAGCCGAATGGAAAGAGATGAAAAAAGCGGAAAAAAAGGGGAAGGAGAACAAAACGGCGGAAGAAAAGAAAGAAACAGATGATATTTCGGAAAGTTCAACGAAAAAATCGACTTTGAAGAAAAAGTAAAATCGAAATGAATGTCCTAAATATGAAAATAAGAAATCGTTTTCAATAACATTATACTTAGAAAATATAAATGAATTAATAGCTTGTTTTTTAATTAGCTCATGGAAAAATTAATTTATATGCAAATTATATATTTTTATTAAAATTAAAAAAATATATATAATTAAATTTAATCTATTAAACAGTCAGATTTGATTTTAGTTGTCAGATTTGATCTTAGTTGTCAGATTTGATTCATTCTTTACCGATATTGGAGGATATTTTTATGAACAAATTGAAAATGACAAGTTTTTGTATTCTTGCGATTTCTATTATCTTTTTGGGTGTTCTCAGTTCGGTTTTAGCAGATGACGGGTTAAAAGAAAACCCTCTCACGTTGGATGAACAAGTTAAAGAGCAAATAGAAAACAGTAAACAAATTAATTCCGGTGTATTAGATCAACTTCGAAAAGAGGAAAATGTTTTAGCCGTTTATGGTTACATCCCCGAAATTAATGATGGTGGGGAGTATTATAATTGGTGGACTTCTATTTTCAATACCACAATGTCTGTTTCCAAAACAGGAGCTTTAGACGAGTATGTATACGAAAATGAGGGATATATCATTGGTTTTGGACCTGAAAGTGATGGGTATATCACAATTTTGGTTTACAATAAATATGGCAAAGACATAAACACAAAAGATTTTGAAATTATAAAATCAATTTTTGACAAATATGGTTTAGAGGAAAATATTTCAGATGTCCCTATTGTTTTTAAATCCGCAGATATACCTGTTGCATATGGTAGTTCTTACGATTCAAAATACAGACCATTATATGGTGGAATAACGATCGGAACATCTAAAAACGTGATAATTAATTTGTTGTCTCCCGGCAGCGGATGTATTGGATATACGGCCCGTAAAAACGGTACCACCACATATGGATTTATAACTGCCGGACACATTGTTGATTTTTCAAATAACCGTGAAGTATACCAACCTGTTTACGCACTTTTGGGTGATCATAATCTTATAGGTACTTCAAATATTACTCACTCAAGGATCGATGCCGTTTTTGTTAAATCCGGAAACATTACAGGTACAAATGAAGCCAGGATCCAATACTCAAATTCAGCATCAGGTTCTTCCAATTTTATAGATGTCGGCGGATATTACGGAACAAATCCAACAAATCTTACAGTTTATAAATCCGGATCAACGACATACTTAGAAGTGGAATCGTAAATTCTTATCGAGCCAATCAAACAATGACTGTTACTTTATCCAATTCAACCAAGGTTACTCGCACATACGATTTGATAGGTGTTATAAAGAATAACAATGTTATTTTTGCCCTCCCGGGAGACAGTGGTGCACCTGTTTATACAATTATGAGTAACAATAAAGCCGCTTTAGTTGGAATCGTTTATGGCGGTAATAATGAAGTATATGGTTTAAATGGAGAAACTTATTTTGTTCCTTGCACTGAAATTGAATCAAAGTTGGGTGTTATTCCATTGATGAGATAATTTAAATATCTCATTTTATTTTTTTATTTCAGTAAGTAAAGGCGCTCCAAATTCCAATTCAAAAGTGGTCCTTTACGCCGACAAAAAAACCGGGTCTATTGAATAAGCGATGGAAGAAACTCAGCGGAGAAGAAATCTCCAACTGGCGTTCAACGCAGAACACGGCATTGTGCCGCAAACAATCAGAAAGCCAATCCGGGAAAAAGTCGCCGACATCAGCGACATCAAATCCGTCCCCAAAGCCAACATTCCGGGTGTACTTATCGAATACGAGGCAGAAATGAATTTGACCGCCGAAATGCTGGATTTTGAACGCGCGATTCAATTGCGAGATACGATTCGGGAATTGGAGCGAAAGATGAAAGGAGAAGAAACGGATGCTGACAAACGGGACAAAAGAAAAGCCGAATGGAAAGAGATGAAGAAAGCGGAAGGAAAAGAAAAAAAGAAAGCGGAAGAGGGTGGGGAAAAAACAGAAGGAAAAGAGAAAAAAGATGTAAAAAAGGCAGCAAAAACAAGAAAAGACGATAACAAAAACAAATGAAAAGACGATAACAAAAACGAAAGCAAAAACTGAAGACAAAAAATAAATCGAAGGCAAAAGAGGATTTTGGATGAAAAATCAAAAATTAAAAAATGCAAGTTTTTGTATTTTTTCAATCGTTATTCTTTTTTTTTTGGTCTTCTTAGTCCCGTTTTTGCGGAAAAGTTAATGGAAAATCCGTTTGCTTTAGAAGAGCAAATTGCCGAGCAAATCAATCACAGCGGACCGCTTAATTCTGATGTTTTGGAACAATTAAAAAACGATGAGACGGTACTCGCGGTCTACGGACACATTCCGGATGCCAATGCCGGCATCGAATCATATATTGGTGGATTTCAATAAGTAATATCACGGGCGCCGTCTCAAAAAACGGTGCTTTGGATGATTATGTGTATGATTCGGATGGCGACATTATCGGGTATGGTCAACATTATGAGGGATACATTACGGTTTTGATTAATAGAGACTATGGTAAAGAGATTGATCCCAATGATTTTGAAACGATAAAATCTATTTTTGATCAATATGGTTTAGAGGAAAATATTTCCGATGTCCCGATCGTCTTTAAATCCGCAACTATTCCCATAATTTATCCCAAGACTTTGCGCAACGTAATTCGTTTTAAAATTACCGATTGGCTTTTTTCAAAAGATATTGAGCCGCATGAACATGAAATTTTTCAATTTTTATATTGGGAGAAACTTTGGAATTGATGAATCATTTCCTAATTGAAGATAGTATAGACAAAAATGAAATAGACATCAAATTTTTTGATACAATCTATCATTGTTTTTTTGTAATGAATCTGTATTTTTATATTGGGATCATATCAAACAGAAAAGGTTGGCTATGCTAAAATTTACATACAAAAGTGTATTCATTTTTTTTAAAATATATTAAAATCAATATATATAACAAAATATTTTAAATAATATTAATAAAATCCTTCATTTGCGGGTGTGGTACCTGACAATATTTGAAAATGGAGGAATAACAAATGTTAAGAATGCTAAAAATATTTGCTTTTTTAATAATAGCTGTTGCCTATATGAGCATCGCATCAGCAACATATGGCGAAGAAGATATTCGAACCAATACAATGTTGACCACAAAACAAATCAATGAAATTGTTGATAGGACCCCACCATTAAAATCAGATTCAATTTGGAAATCTGAAAACTACGGGGTTCTTGCCACATATGGTAATATTCCTGAAAAACAAAAAGGTGTAGAATCATATGAATGGCAACTTTCAATTTCCAATGTGTCTGAATTAATTTTCAAAAACGATGCCTTGGATGAATATCTTTACAGAAATAACGGATTTATTATTGGATATGGATCTGTAATAGATGGATATATTGTTGTCATGACATATGATGAACTGGAAGATACGATTACAGATGAGGATTTAAAGAATATTCATAAAATTATTAATAAATACGCTGAGGAAAAAAAGATTGAAAACGTCCCGATTAAAATCATAAGTTCTGAAATGGGAGAGCCTTTAAAACCAAAGTTGGAATTTGCTGATGATACACAAAATTCAAAAGCGATTGATGATGATTATGAAAGTAAAGTTCGTCCTCTTATCGGCGGAATTCAAGTTTATAGTGATTACACCGGACCCGGAACAAGTGGGTATGCGGTCGTAAGCGACAACAATTCAAGTGAAAAAGGATTTGTAACATCTGCACACTTAGTTGATTTCGATAATTATTCAGTATACCAACCGACAAATGACTTCTTGAATTTAAACCAAGTTGGAACATCTGCTGTGTCTTATACAAATGTTGATGCAATCTATATTCCAATGTCGGATGTTGATGCGGAACTACATATAGGAAATGGAGAAACCATTGCTGTGGGTGGCTATACAGATTCTTCAGGCATAGATGTATATAGATCTGGAGTCACAACCGGATTGACAGTAGGCCAATATTATGGAAGAATCTATGACTATGAAATGAGTGGCGGTAATCTTCTTGATAGGGTCGGGTTCATGGAAGGACCAGTTGCACAAGCTGGAGACAGTGGTGGACCACTTTATTCAACCATGGATATTGCAGTTGGACACAGGGCTTTTGTTCTTGGAATCACTCAAGGGACATATTCGGGTAATGCCACAGGTTATGAAACGATGACTGTTTTCGTGCCATTTAGAGAAATTAAAGATAAATTGGGAGTTTCTCCTTTGACTAAATAAGAATAAAATAAATTTTATTCTTATTTTATATTTTGAGGTGATGTCCATGAACAACGCGAATAAAACAACAATTTTGATAATAATTTCTTTTTTGTTTTTTCTGACACTTGTGGTTTTTCCATTTTTTGCAGCAGGACAAACAGACTCGGACAGTTTGTCAAATGAAATAAGAGTAATCAAAACAGAAAATGATTTTTTTGAAAAAATAAAGCAGAATGGAGAAGATATTGCTGTCGGAACAGTTCCAGACCTGGAAGGAGAAGATGCATATGAATGGTATTTACAACTTGATTCTGTTAGTGAAAAAGTATACAATGAAGGATTATTAAATCCGTATTTAAGATCAAATAATGGGCCCGTAACCGGACATGGAGCAACTATGGCTGGTTATATCGGAGTGAGCATTTGTCCGAATTGTGAGATATCAAAAAGCGATGCTGATGAAATCATTCGAATTTATCAAGAGGCTGGAGAAGAAGCCGGAATTGAAAACATACCAATTGTCATTGCGAAAGGCTATCCCCAAAATGCAATATCAGAACCCGGGGAAAAATCAAATGCAATCCCCGGATATGAAATGATCTACTCGACTATTGTTTTTTTTGTTACAATCGGCTTTTTAATAAGAATCAGAAACAAAAAATAAAAGTAAAATGAATTTTTCCTAATATTTTTTATTTTGTTTTAACATCCCCCATACGATCTTATTAAAAAACCCGACAATTGCATTTGGTTCGCATCCATCCTTTTTAATTTGGACACACCGATCATAATTTGCCGGGACTTTTTTGTATTTCCGTATTGTTGTCAATCAATTCCAGTAATCTCTTGTGCATATCATTTGAGCGTGCTGATTTTTGACACGCGAACCGCTGCATTTTTGATTTAATGTGATTCATCCTCTATTACATCTTGGCGGATTTTCCTTGATTACATTGACGGCAAAGTGTTTGCAGGTTATGTTCTACTGTTTTGCCGCCCTTTGACACAGGGGTGATATGGTCAACCTCCAACAAAACGCCGTCATTTGAAGACTTGCCACAAATTCTGCATCTATAGTTATCTCGTTTCAAAATATCGTACCTCAGTGAGTCGGTCATTAATAATCTCTGATATGCTACACTTAGCTCTACTTCTTTTTGAGTTTTTATTTTTGCAAAGATTGTATCAAATCCCACCGTCCATCGTTCAGCATAATGATTTTTCTTTTTTGGAGAAGTATAGCTAATATTGCATACAATTTCCACCTGTACAGTCGGACGTAACAGCTTTCGGGTGCAAATCCTCTCTTCACGATTTTTATACCATGCGACCGTCATCGGGAATTTCCTCTTTATTTCTGAATAACTTGTGCCAGCGAAGTTATATTTTGCTACGTCATATTCGTTAAAATATTCATTCAATTTGATTTTGTTGTGCTCTAATTCATTGTATAAGTCGGTCCACTTCGGTTCTTGCTCGCGTATATACCCGCATAAGTAATTTGTAATGGAGTTTGCATTGTTGTTATTTCTAAACTTTTGCAAGCTATTGCATGAATACGGCACAATAATTTTTTTGTCATTTATGGTATAAAAAAGAGGTCTATATCTATTGTTTATGATTAACAATTCATTATATAACGTGCTATGTTTCTTAATCGTTGAAATGCAAATGCAATAACCGATAAAAACCAACAACACGAAAACTATGACTAAAATTAATATGGTTTGCATTTCAGAAACCGCTCCGTCTTTGATTAATGCAGGCTACCCGCATTCATATTTTTACTACAAAACATTCATGATATAAATCCATTATACAAAAAGATTTTCATGTTTACAAAAAAAATCGCGAATAATCTATAGACATCCATCCAGACTCGATTTTGAGGGAATTAGTGCCACAAAGCTAATTTGGACTACGTTTGATAGCAAGGCAGAGCTCGGTGTGTCAAGCCGGACTCACCTCCACCTTCACCAGAAATAATGAAGTTTACGGTATATGGGGAAACGTTTTTTGTTCCATATTATGAAATTGAATCTAAATGGGGAGTTATTCCATTGTCGAGACAATTCAAATCTCATTTTTTATTTTCTTCAAAAAAAATCCGACAACTGCATCTGATTCGCATCCGTCTTTTTCAATTTGGACACACCGACACTGATTTGCCGCGCCTTTTTGTGCTCCGTATTGGCGTCGGTGAGTTCCAACAGCAATTCCTCCGCATACCGCTTCAGCGTACTGACGTCTGATGTGTGAACGCTGTGGGTTTTGGACTTGGACACCGTTGAAAAATCATAAAAACGCAGGCTGACCGTAATCGTTTTGTAAAACATTTTTTTGTCGCTGAGGAGTTTGTGAACTTCTTCACAGACTGCGTGGCAGCCAAGAGACAACGCTTTGGGGTCCGCCGTAAACGGACTGAGGGAATAAAACCGGCTGATGGATTTGACATCCGCTGTTTCAATCACCGGAGATTCATCAAGGCCGTTGGCCATGTCGGAAAAAATAAGTCCCTGCTTCCCGAGTTTTTCAAATAAAAACCGCTTATCGGTTTTGGCTAAATCGCCGACAGTTTTGATGTTGTAAAGATCGAAAAATTCGTTGGTCTTTTGCCCGACTCCGGGAAGTTTTGTGACAAAGAGCGGTGATAAAAACGAAAGCAATTGGTCCGGCAGAACAATTGTCATCCCGTCCGGCTTTTGAAATCCGGACGCGATTTTGGCAACGGATTTGTTCGGCGCAATGCCAACAGAGCACGTCACTCGTTCCGCCGCGAAAATTTCATTTTTAATGAGCTGGGCCGCCGCTTTAGCATCGTCATATGTTTTGACATTGTCCAAAAAAAGCGCATAGGCTTCGTCAATGCTGACCTGCTGAACGGTTTTTGTGTGTTTTCCGATGATTTTAATGATATTTTCCGACACTTGTTTGTAAAAATCACGGTTCATGGGGAGAAGAATGACATCGGGACAAAGTTTTAAGGCTTCCGAAAGCGGCATCGCCGAATGAAGCCCGAATTTACGGGCCGGATAAGACGCGGCACTGAGAACGCCTCGGGGGGCGTCCTTTTCCAAAGAATAGGTTTTGGAACAAACCGCCACCGGTTTGTCTTTAAGGTCCGGACGGTCACGGATTTCAACAGACGCGAAAAAACTGTCCATATCAATATGCATCACAATGTTATTTTCAGGCATAGGTCATCGGTTTTGTTTTTGTGTGTTTTATGTCTTTTGAATGTCTTAATATCGTATTTTATTGTTTATTGCATTTTGTTTATTGCATTTTGCTTCGGGTGCCGTCCGCGCGCGTTACGGCAACAAATTTTTAAAAAATCAACCAAATCGACGGGTCATTTTTATTTTCCGGCAATCTCTAAAAACCGCTTTTTGGCTTTTGTTTTGACATCGCCGAACAAATCGTTTCCGTGGCAATCAATGCCAACCACAAGCGGCCCGAAATTTTTAACCGTGAGTTCCCAAACAGCCTCAGGCATTCCTAAATCTTCCCAATCGACCCGGTTCACACTTTGAATCATGTCCACCGCAAGCGCGGCGCAGCCGCCCGTGTATGATAAATAGATACATTTTCCCACGAGCGTTTCTGCAATGTTTTCCATCCCGCCTTTTCCAATCAAAATTCGAATATTGTGAAAATCCAATATCGTTGGCGTCATTTTGGTCATCCGGTCACTGGTTGTCGGACCCGCGGCAACCGCATGCCAGCCGGATTTGGTTTTCTCCATGACCGGACCGCAATGGTAAACGGCGGCGCCTTCCAAATCAAAGGGAAGGGGTTGATTTTTTTTGTCAAATTCCATAATTCTAAGATGGGCCTCATCTCGGGCAGTTAGAACTGCTCCCGATAAATAAACAATGTCGCCGGTGTTGATTTTTTGAATGTCTTCAAATTTGAGCGGCGTTGTCAAATAATATGTTTTTTGAGAAGCGGGCGGATTGGATGAATTTGACGGGAGCATTTTATTCCTCCTCAAAAAAAGCGGTTGCATGACGGTTTGCCCAACACTGAATGTTGATGGCCACAGGAAGCGATGCGGTGTGACAAGACGCTTTTTTAATTCGGACCGACAAAGCGGTCGTGTCTCCACCCAGTCCCATGCACCCGATTCCAAGCGAATTAACCGCCGTTAGGATTTCCGATTCCATTTGAGAAAGCGCATCCTCCGGATTTTTTCCGATATCGAAAAGAAGCGCTTCTTTGGCCAATTTGGCACATTGATTAAAAGATCCACCGATTCCGATTCCGATAACGACCGGAGGACAGGGTTTTCCACCGGCATCAAGAACCGTTTTGGCGACAAATTCCATGATTTTGGATACTTCCGTCGGATTAAACATCCGAATCGTGCTCATGTTTTCCGAACCGGCCCCTTTGGGCGCAACCGTGATTTTGAGTGTTTTTCCCGGAACAAATGCATAATTGATTTCCGGAAGGCCGTCACCCAAATTGTTTTTGGTGTTGTGGCGGGAAAGCGGGTCTACGACATTGGGACGGAGCGGGATTTTTTGTGTCGCTTGGGCGCAGCCATCTCGAATCGCGCCTTCCAAATCAAAATCAATGCAAAGACCACGTCCGATTTCAACAAAGAAAATGAAGATTCCCGTGTCTTGACAAATCGGAATTCCTTTTTGGGCGGCAATTTCAATATTTTTTAAAATAGAATGCAGTTGCGTTTTAGCGGTCGGGTTGGACTCTTTTTCGGCGGCAGCCCGAAGAGCCGACACGACATCTTGGGGAAGATGAATTTCCGATTCGCGCAAAATTTCAACAACAGCATTTGTAACGGATCCAAAGGAAAGGGAAGGAATGGAAATCAAAAAACCACCGATTTTATTTTGATCTTATGAAAAGATAATCTCAAATTCAAAACAGCGTCATGGTTTATAAATTCATGGAAATAATTTTTGTGGAAAATAATTATGGAAAATAATTATGGAAAATAATTATGGAAAATAATTATGGAAAATAATTATGGAAAATAAATTCATAGAAAAAGTTCTATATTTATAAAAAATTGATAATAATAGATAGGTTTTTAATAAATTGGTTTGTTGTGCTCCTTACTTTTGCAAACATCTTTACAAAATAAAATCATGAAAAGGAATAAATAAAAAATATTAAAAAAGGATCGGGAAGTAAATGACAGATAAAAAAGAGAAATCAAAAGAAAATATAAATTCAGAAGAAAATGCAACCGGTTCAAACTCGATTCCGGAAGAGGACGACGCGATGTTTTCCTGTCCGAATGAAAATAAGGAGATGACGGCACGGGACTGGAATCGAATTGGAAGAGATTTGATGTCGGCCGGCGCTGTTGAGGAAGCTTTGGTTGCGTTTAACAACGGTCTTGCGTTGGATCCTCAGAGTTTTGATTTGTTGAAAAATAAAGCGGATGCGCTCAGTCGGTCCGGACAAAAAGACGATTCTTTGAAAATGTATGAAGACGCTCTTGAAATGTACCCGGACAATGCCAAATTGCTTTGTTTTGCCGGTTTTGAAGTTTTGGAATCCGGAGATCGGGAGAAAGCGATTTCTTATTTTGAAAAAAGTGTTGCGCTTGAACCCGATATTGCTTTATCGTGGTTTGGAAAAGGATTGGCTTTTGGTGAAATGATGGAGTTTGAAAAAGCCATCGAGTGCTATGACAAAACAATTGAAATTTCTCCGGATTTTACGAAAGCCCTTATCGGAAAAGCAATTTCCCTTTCCGCTCTTGGAGAATATGAACAGGCCATTTTATTTTTTAACCGAGCTTTGGAACTGGACCCAAATGATGTGGAAATTTGGTATTACAAAGCCCTTGCTTACGATGCTCTTGGAGATGGTGCCAATGCCGTCATCGGATATGAGAAGATTTTGGAAGAACATCCCGATTTTGATGATGCCTGGAATAATTTGGGTATTTTGAAAAACGCAATGGGACAATTCGATGACGCTTTGATTGCTTTTGACCGGGCAATTGATATCAACAGCGAGCAAGCGGATGTTTGGTTTAACAAAGGATACACGCATGCGATGCTGGGCGATTTTGAATCGGCCGTCAAAGCTTTTGAAGAAGCAATTCTGATTGCACCTGATTTTGAAAATGCTTATATGGAGGCGGCTTTTGCGTCTGTTCAAATGGGAAAAACAGACAAAGCCCTCATGCTTTACGAACAGGTTTTAACGATTCAGCCATCGGCGGAAGCTTGGTTTGGAAAAGGAATTTGCCATCTTGCCGCAAATGATATGAAAAAAGCGGAAAACGCATTCGAAAAAGCATATGAAATCGACCCGAGATATAAAGAACTGGTCGACGCGCAAATGAAAAAGACCGGGTGTTGAAAAATAAGAACTGACGGCAGCATCAAAAATAAAAACTGACGGCAGCATCAAAAATAAAAACTATCGGCTGCACTGAAAACGAGAATCAATGATGGAAAAAAATTAAAAATGATAGTGTTTTCACACGCTTTTTATCCGTCATTGTTTTCGATCAAAATAAATGTTTTTGCCGGAAACGCTCAGCGGTACCGCGAACGCATATTCCGCGTCAATCATTTTTGTGATGCAGGCAGTCGCGCCGGCGGAATACAAAATCCGGCTGTCTAAACACATGTCTTTTGCCCGTGAAACGGCGGACCCAAGAGCAATGCCCAAATCCACCGATTTGACAGCACAAATCGGTCCGTCAAAGGAAGCGGGTGGATTTTTGCTTTTTTCATTTTTCTTTTCGGCAAATCCGGCACAATTTGTTCCGCAGGCGCCGCAATTAAGGCCGAGCGGTTTTGAATTTTTTAAACCGATAAGGGTAACAACGTCTGAATTTCGAATGTTTCCGGCATCACGAATAAAAAACGCACCGTTTTTCTCAGCCAGTTTTTCCATATCTGTTGCCAATATTTCCTTTTCATTGTCGTCTAAAATATATGTGACAAGGCTGTCTATTCCTTTTCCTTTGGGAGCGGTTCTGGCGGCCACCAACATTTCTTTCGCCATTTGAAGAACAGCTTCCTTCTCAACATCCACTTTCATAAAAAGAAAAACGACTTTTTTGTATTAGTTTTTTTGGATTTGAAAATAGATTCAAAATTTTGATTGATTATTTTTCCGAAATATTTTTCAAAAAATTTATCCAAATAATTAATTTTTGCCCTGACATCCTTTCTAAAAAAGATTTGAAATTTAAATCAAAAATTATTGTATACAACTGTCATTATTTTTAAAAAACATTCTTTTTTTTTCAAAAATTTGAGAAAAAATAAAGGAAAATATTGTAAAAATCAAATTTTGGATTTAATTAAAAATAATTGAAAAATGTCAACAGGTATTTTATTTAAATATTTGTATTTATTTTTAAAATATATTTTTAAAATAGATATAAAAATATTTTTATCTATAAATATTTCATCAGTTTTTATTTCCAAAAATATTTGATTTTTATTCAATTAAATTGATTCTGAAGAAAAGGAGGCATTTTTATTCAAAAGGATGAACTGTTGCAAATACATGCGGATTTGGCAAAAATGAAGAAACGATTTGAAAAAATCGGCTATGTTCAAGAATTCAACGAATATTACAAATTAGACATCAGCCCGGTTCATGTCCACAAAAGCAAAAATGAACATAAGCAAGCCGTTTCCGTTTTGAGTAATGCGTTAGCCGTTGTGGTCGAAGAACAGAGCCGTTACCATACAAAACCCGGCAAAAAGGAAAACGAAAGAGAAAAGGAGAGATGAAAGGGAAAAAACAAAAACAGAAAATAAACGAAAAACAGAAAATAAACGAAAAACAGAAAATAACGAAAAACAGAAAATAAACGAAAAAACGGAAAAGAAAGTGAAAAGGAATAAATAGGTCTTCATTCATGGATTTTTATACTATCATTTCTGTGGTGGAGAAAATGGAACCTGAGAAAAAAAAAGATATTTTGGAAAAGGGAGCGATTATTCAGCGTGATGGGGAAACTTATGCAATTGCGCCCCATACGCCGGCCGGCCTTTTAACGCCGGAAATTCTTCGAACAATCGCGGACACCGCTGAAAAATACAATGTGGCTGCTATCAAAATCTCTTCCTCTCAAAGAATTGTTTTGGTCGGGCTCAAAGAAGAAGATTTGGATGATGTTTGGAGTGATTTGGGAATGAAACCCGGGTCCGCTATTGGTATTTGTGTTCGGAGCGTTCGCGTCTGTCCCGGAACCACTTTCTGCAAACGCGGCAAACAAGATTCCATGAGTCTCGGACTTAAATTGGATGAAAAATATCACAGCATGCAACTGCCAGCCAAAATGAAAATCGGCGTTTCCGGATGCTTGTTTTCATGTTCCGAATCCGCTGTCCGTGACATCGGTTTTATCGGGGACACAAAGGGATTTAAGTGTTATGTCGGCGGAAATGCCAGTTCCAATCCAAAAGTCGGCGAACTCATCGCTGAAGAATTAACACAAGACGCCGCTCTTGAACTCACGGAAAAAATCATTCAATTTTTAAAAGCGAAAAATTCCAAAAAACGACTCGGAAAAGTCATTGAAGAAATCGGCATGGAACAATTTAAAAAAGAAATCGGACTCATCTGAGTCCTTTTTTATTTTTTGTGTTTTTAAATCTTTTCTTTTTTTGTGTTTTTAAGCTTTAATTTGTTTTTTAATTCTTGTTTTTTAATTCTTGTTTTTTAATTCTTGTTTTTTAATTCTTGTTTTTTAATTCTTGTTTTTTAATTCTTGTTTTAACTTTTGCATTCTTTTTTTACATTTTTAATGTAAATGTTGGCAAAATCAGACGCGATTCGCGTCTGATTTTGTTAAAAATCTTTTAATAAGAACAAACAAAACAAAAGAGGGATTTTTTTGATTTAAAATTTCAAAGATGAAATCAAAAAGCAATAAAAAGACAATATTTTTATTTTCGTTCCTTCTTTTAAGGACATATGACTCTTTCTTCAAAATCAATAAAATTAAGTCCGCCGGATATTTCCGAAATTCTTAAAAAAGAAGGAGCGGATGCTTATCTGTTACACGGAAATATTCATGATTCGGATATTTATTATGCCACCCGTTTTTTGGCATCAGACCCCTTTTCTTACATTTTGTTCCAAGATTTGTCAGAGATATTACTGGTTTCCGATATGGAAAAAGGACGGGCGGACAACGAATCCCGAATTTCGGCCGAAAACATCAAAACGACATCCGATTATGATTTTCGAGGAAAAATAAAAACTTTTAAAAATTCAACATTGGCATATGCCGCTGTTTTAAAAGAAATGATGGAAAAAGAAAATGTGAAAAAAGTCGCCGTCTCTTATGATTTTCCGGCATTTTATTTCGATCGGCTCAAAAATGATGAAAATGGCGGCATAGATGTCGTTTTAATCCAAACGCCGTTTGAAAAAAACCGTTCTGTCAAATCGGACCGAGAAATCGAATAGATCGGAGAATCCCAAGCCGCTGCCGAAAAAGCAATGGAGGCCGCGATTTTAATGATTAAAAGAAGTGTTTCGCAAGATTCCGGTCTGCTTGTTTTGGAGGATGAAATTCTAACCGGTGACAGGGTTTTAAAAGAAATTGATCGCGTTTTACTCAAATTCGGATGCGCCGGCGAAGAGACGATTGTTTCCTGTGGAGAAGACAGTGCCAACCCACATGGAAAAACTTATGGTCCGCTCTATTCTAATCAGCCGATTGTTATTGATATTTTCCCGCAACACAAAAAAACCCGTTATTTTGGAGACATGACCCGGACAGTCATCAAAGGAAAAGCATCGGCCGAACTTTTACGAATGTATGATGCGGTTAAAGGCGCACAAGAAATCGGCGTCCAAACCGCAAAGCCGGGTGTCACGTGCAAAGAAGTTCACAATGCTGTTTGCGATTATTTGGAAAAAGCCGGTTATTTGACTTACAGAGGCGGCTCAAAGATCGGATTTATTCACACAACTGGGCATGGTGTCGGTCTTGATATTCATGAAACGCCAAGCGTTTCTGAAAACGATCACATTTTGGAACCCGGAAATGTCATCACCATTGAACCCGGTCTTTATTATCCCGGAATCGGCGGCATTCGAATCGAAGACACGATTGTCATTACAAAAGACGGCTGCCGGAATCTGAATCGGATGGAAAAAAAGTTTGAAATTTGAAAAAATCGGTGTTTGAAAAATTGGTGTTTGAAAAATTGGTGTTTGAAAAATTGGTGTTTGAAAAAATCAAAATTTGAACACAAACAGTAAAATATAAAATAACATGAAACAAATAGGCGTTCATCATGATTTCACAGATTAAAAAATCCAAAAATACGGAAGAAATTTTGGACAAATACCGGGCAGCCGGATTAATTCATCATCAAGTGATGGCAGATGCGCGTGAAAAAATTAAAACCGGTTTGTCACTTTACGAATATGCCGTTTACATTGACCGGCGTATTATTGAACTGGGTGGACAATCCGCATTTCCCGTCAACATTTCTTTAAATGCGGATGCGGCACATGACACGCCTCTTTTTGAAGACACACGGGTTTTTGGAAATGATGTGGTTAAAGTCGATGTCGGCGTCCATGTGGATGGTTATATCGCAGATGGCGCCATGACAATTGATTTATCCGGCAAAAACGCAGCCCTTGTCAAGGCAAGCGAAGAAGCACTCAAAGCCGCGATTGACACGGCAAAAGCTGGAATCGGAACCAACCAAATCGGAGCGGCCATTGAAGACATGATTACAGCGCTCGGATTTTCGCCGATTCGAAATCTGATGGGACACGGTCTGTCTCAATATACGACGCATGCGGAGCCCTCTATTCCAAATTGCCGTTTTTCACGAGAAGTTATTTTAAATGCCGGCGACACAATTGCTATTGAACCATTCGCGACGGATGGTATGGGTTATGTGGACAACGGAAGCATTAAGGAAATTTACTCCCGGATTTCTAAAAAATCAACACGTCTTCCGATTGTTCGAAAGGTGTTGGACCAAATTGATGCTTATCACGGCTTGCCGTTTGCCAAACGTTGGCTGACATCGGAAAAATTGGATTTTTCCTTGAATCAATTGGAGCGGGAAGGCATATTGACCAGTTATCCGGTTTTGGTGGAAGTGGCGGGCGGACTTGTCTCTCAAGCAGAACACACCTTAATTATTACGGAAGACGGCTGTGAAGTCACAACAAAAATGTGAGCAAATAAGTCGAATGAATCCGAATTGTTTCCGTCCGAATTGTTTCCAAATTTTGTTTATTTAAAAATTTTAATTCAAAATTTCAGGTGTTTTTATGGTTTTTGTTTCATCTCGAATTGTTTTTGGTGAAAATGCTTTTACTGAAAAATTAGTCATTGAAGACAAAGAATTTGAAGGTTTTTCAATTTCTGTTGATGTTGCACCGTTTTTATTGATCCGGACAAAGGAAGGATGTATTTTAGGTTGCGGATTTTTGGACGTTGCCGCGGCAGATGCTCTTGATTCTTGTGCTTTTAAAGTCAAAGGTGTTAAAACCTTTGAAGAGATGCTGCAAGCGAAAGTGGTTGAAGTCAGCAAAGCGGCCAAAAAGAAAGGAATCAGTGTTGGAATGACCGGAAAAACAGCCTTGATGAAGTGTTGAGTAACGAAAATGTTGATTTATAAATATTTTTAGCGTTTTAAACATTTTAAATATTTTAAAAATATTTTTTGTTTTGAGATATTTTGTTTTAATATTTCTTAATTTTGACAGGGAATAAATATGTCATTTCTGAATTCGGTTTCTTGCCGCGATTCCTCTGTATTTTTGGACATTGAGGTGACGCCGGGGTCTAAAAATATTGTGGTGCCCAGCGGTTATAATGAGTGGCGGAAACGAATTGAAGTAAAACTTTCGGAAAATGCTCAAAAAGGAAAGGCCAATGATCAACTTTTATCGGAATTGGCAGCGCTCTTTGATATCCCGCGTTCACAAATTTTTTTAGAAAACGGGACAACCGCATCCAAAAAAACAATTCGGCTGGAAGGAATTTCTTATGAGAATGTTTGCCGGATTTTAGAAAAAGCATTACTGTCTTTGAGCAGATAATTTTTACGACTCGCCGAATTGTCATCACAGGATTTGAAGGGACCATTTCAATCTCTCTAAAACTTGATTTTACCGGCAATATATAAATTTGCCCTTTTTTCCAACCTCCATAAGCATAAATAGGACAAACTCTTTTTTGTGCACAGAGGTTACTTCTATGGAATATTCTCAAAAAAATCAAAACATATCTGATTTGTCAGTCAATTTTGGCAACAAATTTTTGTCTAAAGTTTACGGCTGGATGATTTTGGCACTTTTTTTAACGTCTCTCGCATCTTATGCGATTCTCAGCACGCCTTCACTTCAAGCGTTTTTCCTTGGAAATATGCTTTTGGTTTGGGTTTTGATGTTTGTTGAACTGGGTCTTGTGATCGTTTTGACCCGCAAAGTGGAATCCATGGAAACATCAACAGCCGCTCTCGTCTTTTTGGTGTATTCAATCCTCACCGGAATTACGATTACACCACTTCTTTATTATTACTCGGAAGCGACCGTCTTTATGGCGTTTGGCGTTTCCGCCGGCATGTTTGCCGGAATGAGCGCAATCGGCTATTTCATTAAAAGAGATCTCAGCGGCATGGGCCGGTTTTTGATGATGGCGCTCATCGGTCTCATTATCGCGATGGTGGTCAATATTTTCATTTCAATTTGGTGGCCGCAAACGGCATGGGGATTTAGTTTTGCCCTCAGTTGCCTTGCTGTCCTGATTTTTGCCGGACTTACCGCCTACGATACGCAAAAAATTAAAAAAATCGGCGAATCCATTGAGCACGACCCGTCAAGACACCAAAACATTGCAATTATTTGTGCGTTGACACTTTACTTGGATTTCATCAACCTGTTTTTGAACATGCTTCGAATCATGGGTCGAAACAACTAAAATAGAAAACTATTGCAACGAACTTTAATTTTAATATAAAAGCCAGACTCGCTGCTTTTGTTGAAGTCTTTTAAAATTTGCCGCCATAACGCGCGATGGCGGCACGCAAAAACACAAAAAACAATAACAAAAAACAATAGATAAAAAACAATAGATAAAATAAGAAAATCAGGCGGATACGCCTGATTCTGTTTTTATGAACAACATCCGTCCCCATTCGGCAACCCATGCGAAAAACTCGGCATAAACCGGATAGTGATCCGAAACCGCAGTTGTCTGCGTTGCATTCAGCCCATACGCCGCACTGTAATTGTAAACACCCAGGTTTCCGGTGACATACGGTTCTAAGGATTTGGTAATCACAATCCGGTCATAGGTGTTGTTGGTTTTTGTGGTCGTGGTCATGTTATTTCCAATCAGCCAAACATATTTTTCAGATTTCAAATCCGAGCTGCCGCTTTCATTGAAATAAGAGCCATCCGCATTGAAATCACCCATGATGACATAATTTTCTTGTCCGACATAGATGGTTTTGGCATATTCCACGACGTGATTCAATTCATTAATTTCCGCTTTGGCATCATCGGGTTTTGTGTGAATGAGAATGAAAACCGCATCGAAGTTTCCAATGTTGGACCGGAATGTAACCATGTACGGTTCCCGCTCAAACGGATCGGCGCCATCCGGTTCCGGATAGGTAATCGGCTCGCTGGCAACGTAAACTTTGTCTTTGTTGTAAATGTATGCGTATTGTTCTTTGCTGGAAGAGCGCCCAAGCCGGCTGCTGACAACATAATCGTAATTGTAAGGCGTTCCGTTTTCATCGGTTCCGGAATTGACGAGTTGTACCAATTTCGGGAGGGATTCGCCGGAAGCATCGCGAATTTCCTGAACGCCGATAATGTCGTAATTTCGGATGGTTTTAGCTAGAACATCCATGACTTCCGCATTAGAAGCCTTGGAAGCGCCGAAAATTTGAATATTAAATGCGGAAACGTTGACACGCGTGGTCGGTCTCAAATCTTCGCCGCAAATGCCGCAAACTTTTGTTTCGTTCGTATCATTTGTTCCATTCGTTTCGTTTGTTCCGTTGGACTTATTTGTTTCGTTGGAGACATTTGTGGAAACATTGGAATTGTTGGTCAGATTGTCACTTGTGTTGGGAGAGGTGTTCACATCACTTCCGTTGATGATTTCACCCAAGCTGATGCATCCTGAAAACAAAGTTGTCAGGAGCATGAAAATAAGAAGAAGAGGGAGCAAATTTCGTATCTTCATAGTGAAGAAAATCTATCCGAACATATTTAATATTATTCCAGAAGCGGAGATAGAATTTGTAATTATATTTAGATATGTTTAGAAATAAATGGAACCAATGACTCAAAAAATAAAACAGTAAACAAAAACAGTAAACAAAAACAGCAAACAGATACCTCAACCTTACCACAATAAAATAGTTATAGCCACCCAAAAATCCAACAAAGAAATTTTTATTTTTGAAAAAATAACTCAAATTGTTGTTTCGTTCCGCAACTTTTTTTCAAAGTTTTCCATAAATTTCAGCCTCTCTCTTGCGATTTCTTTTGCGGTATTCGTATTCAGCCGGTTGGGAATTTCTTGCGGTTTGTAGCACATGTACGCATAAAATCCATCGATCGGATCTTTTTCATAAACTGTTTTTTTGGAATTGCCTTTGTCAACTCCGGCCAAATTTTTCAGCATCCGAAGCGACCCCATAGAATAAATAGATCGAAAAACACCGACAGCCCCTAACGCATCCAGCCGATCGGCATCTTGTAATATTTGTGCCTCTATCATTTCCGGCTTTGAGCCGGAACTGAACCGATGAGACAAAATCATGCTGCAAACTTTCTCAATTTGAAAATCGGAAAGCACATCCGGATATTTGCGCTGTTCCTCTTTCAGGAAATCAAAGGCCATCTCCGACCCGTAAACAGCATGGTCTCCACCCAATTTGTTTTCTTTCGGCGTTCCGATATCATGCAAAAGAGATGCCAATCGAAGCGTGAAAATTTCTCCGCCTTCATACTTTTGAAGATGGAGGGCCATTTTTTCAACGCGAAAGACATGGCCGATATCATGAGATGTTGTTTCCTGACCCAGAATTTGAACCATAAAATGGCGTGTGTCTTCAATAATAAAATTTTCCGTGGCGGATAGGATGGTCATATTTTCACAAACGGTTACATTTTTATTTCATTTTGTGCTTGTTTTTATTTTCACTTTTATTTCATTCCATCATCAAATCTGCGCCACGCATCATAATTTTTCTTCTTTTTTCTTCCCGCTCTTCCATTTCTTCGAGTTCTTCGGGGGTCGGCTCAACCGGTGTGGTTCCCAAGAGTTCGTTTTGTTTTTCGAAAAGATGTTCTTTCATTTCTTCCATAGCGTCAGCCAAGGCGGCTTTGTTGTCAAATTCTCCAATGATTTCCCAAAGTTCATCCTCGCTTTGAAGGGTTAGTTCCGGAATCATTTGAATCATATTGGAAACCACGCGGGTAATGTTATCAACAATGCTCACCTGCGCTGTTTTAGCGGTTCGGGAAAGCGGATTTAAATCCACTGCAATCACCAATTTTTCCAAGTCGGTCAGTGCTTGGCAGCGGTCGCCGTCCTCAAGCGGCACAAAAACAACATCCGCCGCAAAAATTCCTTCCCGCTCCACTTTAGAGCGTTCATGAGATAAATTCAAAAGAGGTTCAGCATTTTCTCCTAAAACGCAAGTCGCGCCATATTTTTTGAGTTCGTCCGCAATTTTTTTGACGCGCTCGGGTGTCCGGTGGAAAAGATTCACCTCAAGTTTTGCGCCGACCAGTTCTGAGAGTTGTACTAATTCTTCGGGAACAAGTGCAGCAGTGTTTCCATTCACGGAAATAACGGGTTTTTCCGCCAAAAGCAAAAGGGCGGTTGCCACCATTTCTGCATGACGGGCGCTGTCTGTTGTTTTTTCGCCAATCAAATAATCAAAGGCTTCACCGCGTCCTTGAGCAGTCAGTCCTTGCGGGCTGGTGATTCCGCGCTCAACTCCGGAAACGATTTTTTCACGGGCCAGTAAAGATTCGTAACGGGGATGGTTTTTGGGAATATCTGTCATATTTTTCCTTGCCTGATCTCTGATATTTTTGAAAAATTAAAAATTTTGAAAAAATAATGTATGAAAAAATTAAAAAAATGTGATGGATTATTTGCAAAAGAAAGTGTTTCGTCTTAATTAACTGTTTTGATGATAAATGTTGAAATCTTTGAGATTTTCGATTTTTAAAAAATTAAATTGTTTTACAATTTAATTTTTAAAGACGTATACAATGAGTAGACAGTTGTTTCAATCAGATTTAAAATCTTTTTAGCGGATTATGTGCCAATGACAAAAGAATATACTCGAAGAAAACCGGTCATTAGCGGAACCATTAATCCGACCAACAAAAAGAGGATTGATGAACTTGTTAAGGACGGTGAATTCGCCAGTGTTTCCGATTTTTTAAACCAAGCCGTTTCCGATTATTTGAAAAATTTGGGGAAACCTCCGGGAAATTTGTCCTTCGGAATGGATCGGGAAATGATCGAGGAAGTCGTCCGAGAGCAAATCACTCTGTATTATGCGGAAATGAAAGATAAAGAATTAAAAGAAAACGAAATGAAAGAAAGACAAAACAAAATGAAAAGCATGAGATTTAAGTAATTAAATTATTTTTCTTTTCGATTTTTCAGCATTTTTATTTCTCTAAAATCTGATTTTAACAATGGTACAGCTGACACGACACTACCAAAAAACCACATTTCAATTTCTCTGAGATCTGATTTTAACTTATGCCAGACGAACAGTTTTTGAAAAAAATACAGACTTTCAATCTCCTAAGTTCTGATTATTAAATTAATCCATAAACCCTTTTTTCATTGTTTATTTCAAATATGTTCAAATATCAACGATTCCTATTTATTTTTCATGCAAGCGAATATCGGAGGAATTGTCCCGTTGTCAACGGTGGATTGGCATGGGCGTTCGTCAGTTGTTGTTTTTTTTAACGGATGCTCTTTTCGCTGCCCTTACTGTCATAATTTTGATCTGATTGAAAAAAAGAATCCGGTTGACATGGATTTGGTTCAAAAGAGAATTGCCGGATCAAAACCGTTTGTTTCTGCCGTTGTTTTCTTAGGGGGAGAACCTTTATTGCAGGCCGCTGAAGTCGAAGAAATTGCAAAAATCGCAAAGGAAAACGGCCTTTTGGTTGGGATTCATACAAACGGATATTTTCCAAAGGCTGTAGCATCTCTTCTTGAAAAAAAACTGGCGGATAAAATTTTTGTCGACATCAAGGCACCGTTTGAACCGGCTTTTTATATGAAAGTCATTGGTCTGAATCCGGAACCAACAAAATCCATTCCAACCCCGACTTTAAAATCGACTCTCGGTCCCTTGGAAAATACTCCATCGGACAAGCCGGTCATTGAGAATATTCAAAAAACACTCCGTTTAATTGATGAATCCGACATTGAATTGGAAATCAAAACAACCGTTTTTCCGGGTTTAGTCGGCAGCCCGGAGGATATTTCAAAAATTGCGGCGTGGATGGACGAAAACTTGAACGGAAAAACTAAATTGACTTACGTTCTCCAACAGGGAAACGGCAAAAACGCGTCGGATCCTGTTTTGAAAAAAACACGCTCATTTGAACCGGAAGAAATGACCGGCCTGGCAAATGTTGCCAAAAAATATTTAAAAAATGTTCCTGTTTTTACCCGAACCGAAGAAGAAGGACAAAAGGAAATTTTTTAACAAAGATTTGTCTTCAAAATATAAAATAAAAGCAAATCAACAAGATACAAGTTAGAGTGAAATCAATAAAACTGAAAGCGGCAACATTTTTACAATAAAATATATACAATTTACATAATTTGAATAATATATTTGAAATCAACCGCCGATTTCTTTAAAAAAATAAGTATTGGTAGATGACTTCAATTAAAATTGTAGTTAAAATAAAGGCTATATATCATCGACACTTTTTACCTTTTATCCCGAATAATTCATGTATTTTTCATGAATCGATTCCATAAAACTACTAAAACCCATTCGAAACGGTTTTTTTCAAAAACGACCCCGAAAACCCCAATTCAACAAAAACGATATGGACGAATAAATGAAAAATACATGGATAAAAATCCCATACGCCTTGCTATGAAAATAGCACAATAAATTACCTAAAATACGTATCCACCAAATATGTATTCACCAAATACGTATCTACTAAATATGTATCCATGAAATGTCATCCAAAAACCTCGAATCAAAATAAAAACGAAAAAACGAAATCAAAACAAAACTAAAACAATTCGGCAAAATGGCGTATGGGAAAATTGCCGTCGTTTAATAACGGGATCTTAAAATTTGTTGTTTTTCGGTTTTAAAAACGTCCCAAAATATGAAAGCTGAAATGAGGCGGAAAAAAGATAAGTGGACCGCTGAAAAAACAATTTTAATCGGATTGTTGTGCTGTTGCCTTTTAAAAAACGGCACAACATGTTTTTTCCCATCTAAGTCTTTATTTCATTTGATTAATATTTTATTCAATGTGAACCTCTCAATCAATTATACCTTCAATCAATTATAATTCTTCAATCAATTGTAATACTTCATTCAGCTGGCATTATTTATTGATTTATTTGCATTTGCCGGCATGCCACAAAACGCAATATATAAATAAAATGGATTTATGTAAACTATATTTGAAAAAAAAGTTTACAAAACATTTACAGCACTTGAATTCTTCCGTTTATTTCCTGATTTTCCTATTTCCTTACTTTTTTATTTCAGCCGGTGATGAATATGAGTAAAAAATCCCCTAAAAAAACAGATTTATCTCAACAAGTCACCGAAGAAAAATTAATTGATGCTTTTTCCGACGTTTTTTTAATGTCTAAAAAGCCCCTTCTTTCCGGTTCAGAATCGGACGATTGCGCAGCAATCGATTTGTCTTTTTTTTCCGATTCTTTGAATTCTTCATCTTCTCCATCTTCCCCATTTTCTCCACATTCAAAGCCAGCTATGCCTGAATTTGGAAACAAATCTCTTGTTTTGAGTACGGATTCCGTTCGCCAAAAAACAGATTTTCCGCCGTCAATGACTTTTTGGCAAATGGGATGGATGTCGGCTGCTGTTAATTTGAGTGATGTGGCTGCGATGGGTGCAAACCCAATCGCGTTTTTAGCGGCAGTTGGTCTTCCCCCCGTTTCTTCATTAGAAAATGCTAAAGAATTGGCGGCCGGAATTCAAGACTGTGTTTCTTTGTTTGGTGCCGAAGTCATCGGCGGCGACACCGAATTTTGTGAAGAGGTCCGGGTGACCGGAACGGTAGTCGGTGTTTCCGATAACAATCAAATTGTCTACCGCAAAAATGCAAAGCCCGGAGATTTGTTGTGCGTGACCGGATATTGCGGCTCCGCCGCGGTTGCGCTTGACGTTCTTTTAGAATCGGATGCGCCGGTCAAAAAAGATAAGTCCAAAAACAACGACAAGAGGAAAACAAAATCAAAATTAAAGCCAAAAATAGACGCGAGCCCTTCCTTTTTGAAAAATTTAACCGAGCCGTTCCCGCGTGTTTTTGAAGGCCGGCTTCTTTCAAAAACAGGAGCCCTTACATCCATGATGGACACAAGCGACGGTCTTGCGGTTTCCGTTCACGAACTTGCGAAAATGTCCGGTGTCGGCTTTATTGTGGACGCGAACAAGATTCCGATGGAAGAAGAAGCCTTTCACGTTTTGTTTCAATTATTATCCAAATCCACATCGTCCCCGGCGAAAATTCAAAAAGAACTTCTTGAAAAAGCGCTTTACATCGGCGGCGATTATGAACTCTTATTTACGGTTTCCCCCGACAAATTGCATTTGGTTGAGGAAGCTTTTGACAAATTCAATGCTGATTTCGGTTCCGATTTCAGTTTCGATTCCGGTTTCGGTTCCGGTTCTCAATTTCAATCCCAATCTCAATCCCGATTGGGCCAAAATTTCGGAAAATCCGGCCGTTTCCCCTGTTTATTCAGTGTGATAGGAAAAGCGGTTGCCGGAAACGAGATTCTTTTAAAAACAAATGAAAATGGCAAAGAACAACAAATACCGCTTTTGAAAAGAGGTTACGGGAAAGACCCATGACACTCTTCTAAATCGGTTTTTGGAAAAATATTTCTCAATTTCCGCTTTTCATTTTCCAATATGGGAACTTAAATATAATGAAATTGATAATTCACAATTATTATGGCAACATTTAATATTTTGTCATTTCTTAATTCCATATCTATCTTATCAAAAATATATAAATAACAGGAGATTAATATAATCTATTGAGTGTTTATAAATCACGATTATGATTTAAACCAAAAATGAGGGAACGAATATGAAAAAAATGATCTTTAAAGCAATGATTGCGCTTTTGATTTTATTCGCGATGGCGGGTATGGCAAGCGCTGCTGCTCCGGTTTTAAAACTGGATGACATTACAGATAACAACAACGGTACAGGAACAATAAAATGGAGCTGGACTGGCGATAATGTTGATGGTAAATATATTGTAAAAATTAACGATGTGGAAATTACGGGTTCACCGATAACAGCCCTAACTTATTCTGTGACAGACGCTGCTGTTGGTACAGATTACAAAATTACAGTAATAGATGCTGCTGTTGATACGGATTCAACATCGTTGACGAATAAAATATTGGATATTTCAACAACAACTCTTAAGTCAACATCATCAAGCAACGATACAAAATTTAAACTGGAAATATCTCCATCCACCACTTTTCAATATTGGGACGGAACCAATTGGGTTCTTTACGAAGATTCCGTAGGAGCAGCAGTTCCTTCAACAAACGATATCGTGTATCGATTGAGAGATACTAACAATAACACCAGTCTGAATGCAACGGTTAATTATCCCTCTAATATAAACATCTTGAACATTACATCAACAAACAGCACAGACGCAGGAAACACCAGCAAATACAATATCAGTTGGTCAATTTCTGATTTTGATGGATGGAACCAAGTAAATTACAATATTTATGAAAAAACCACACCGGAAACACTAATAGAATCTGACAAAACGATTTCAGCAACTACAGATAAAATTAACGTTTCAAATTTAGTTCCAGGAAAAACTTATGTTCTTGAGGCTCGGGGTGTAAATCCAACAGGAAATACGCCGGAAGGATATGGATTGTTTGTTAAAAAAGAAACACCTCTCGCAGCCGCTGATCTTATTGACAATGTAACCCATTACAATAAAACACAAGACAAAGAGGAAAATTTCTCCGTTGAAATCAATAAAAATATAACGGTGGAAGCAAAAACTCTTGTCGATTGTGATTTTGACTGGACGCTCAAATATGAAAATGGTACAGTTGTTCCGGGAACAGAGACCAACGGTGATGCAACCGATGCAAAAACCAGCAAATTCGATTGGAAGACCAATGCAACCGGAAAATACAATTTAACGTTACTCATTACTGAAAATGGAACACCCGCAAATAACAAAACTTTGAAATGGGAAATTACCGTCACTGAACGCTCCACCGGAAACCGCATCTGGTCGGACGGAATGCCCACCACCTACACTTGGGACGCCCGCAGTTTCTCCGGATTCTATTACAATTTGGATACCGGCGAAGGCAATGAGAGCATGACCATTTCCAACATTGGCCGCAGCATCAACGACGGCGACATCAAATACGTGACAACTCCCTCCACCACCGAATACAACTACACCAAATGGGGCAGCTACGACGTGGTCGGATTCATGGGCGACAAATACTTTGCCGGCTACAACAGCAGCGAAAGCATGATGAAGGAAGGGAATTTGTCCAAAGTCTTGATGGACAGTGACCAAAAAACCAACGCCAACATGGGACAATACATTGCGCTTGAAGAAGGATACTCCATTAAAGTCGACCAAATCAACTTGAAAGGAAGCAGTGCCCGTCTCATTCTGGAAAAGAATGGAAAAGAAATGGACTCCGCAATTGTTCCCTCCGGCGAAAATGCCTCCTTTGAAAAGAAATTCGGAAACAAAAATTTCACTTTGGTCCGCGTTCACGTGGATTCCGTCTTCCAAGGATCGGAAAGCAGCATCGTTGTCATTAACGGAATTTTCCAAATTTCCGACAACGTGACCAAACTCGAAACCGGAACCAAAATTGACAAAATGGAAATTACCAGCGTCAGCTCTTCCCGGATTGAAATGGAAAACCATGACGACATCAGCTTGAGCGCCGGCAGCAACGTCACCTTGATGGGAAAGATGAAAATCGAAGTGGCCGACAGCAGCACCCTGCGGTTTGCGCCCTACATTGAGTACACCGACCCCGGAAAATACGAAATCCGCGGAACGGTTTCCGATTATAACAGCTCCAGCTACATCATCGACAAATGGACCCCGCAAAACTTTGAAGGATTCTATTACGATATCGATGACGACAATGTCAACACCGAATCCATTACCGTTAAAACTGATTTAACCAGCACAAGAACCATTGCCAAAGACGATTTGGTTTACAACTCCACCGTTGTGACAACGGATTACAACTACAGCTCCTGGGGCGACTATCAGGTCGTTGGATTCATGGGTGAAAAATACTTTGCCGGCTATGACAGCAGCAAAAGCATGCTCAAAGATGGATACTTGTCCAAAGTCTTGGTGGACAACGATGACAAAAGAAATGCCAACATGGGACAATACATCACGCTTGAGGATGGTTATGCCATAAAAGTGTCACAAATCGATCTGAACGGAAACAGTGTCCAACTGCTTCTTGAAAAGAATGGAAAAGAAGTGGACTCCAACATCACCAAATCCGGACAAGATGCCACCTTTGAGCGGAAAATCGGAAACGAAAATTACATCATTGTGCGTGTACACGTTGATTCCGTTTTCCAAGGACAGGAAAGCAGCATTGTCGTCATTCGCGGCCTTTTCCAAATCTCGGATGCCCCCGTGAAACTTGAAGACGGTGCACGATATGGAAAAATGGAAGTCAGCGCTCACACATCCACCGGAATCGAACTCAAAAACCGGGACACCATTGGCCTGTCTTCCGGAAACACTGTCGATTTCCTGACAGTCGGCAACACCACCATGTCCTTTAAAGTCGGAGACAACAGCACACTCCGCTATGCTCCAATTGTGATTCGTGAAGTCGGCTCCAATTCCTCTTTGGAAGTCAAGGCGTCCCCCAATCCGGTGACTCTCGGCTCGGCGGTTGACATTACGGTTTCCGACCGCGGAACAACCCTTGAAGGCGCCACGGTGACTGCCAACGGTTCCAAAATCGGAACAACCAACTCATCCGGAATGATTTCTTACACGCCAAGCGGCGCCGGAACGATTAAAATCACCGCATCCAAAACCGGTTATGTAGATGGCAGCGCTTCTTTGACGGTTCAGGAACAACTCCGAAACATGTCGATTTCAATTGAGCCGGACAACATCTATCCGGGAACGACCGGAACGATCCGGGTTTATGATTCCCTGTCCGGATCCAACATTTCCGGTGCAACCGTGACAATTGGAAGCGACACCATCGGAACAACCGGATCAAACGGCCAGGTCAGCTATACATTCAATGACGCCGGAACTTTTACGATTCGAGCAACTGCACCCAGCTACAACCCCGGAACAAAATCAATCACTATCGAATCCAAAGTGAATTTCGTGTATTCGAATTTCGTCTTAAAGCCGGAAACGTTGAGTGCCGGAAAAACCGCGAAAATGTCCTTTGACATCACCAACAACGGAATCGAAAGCGGTTCTCATACTGTGACGCTTCAATTGGTGGATGCGTCCGGAAATGTTGTTGACGAAGATTCCCAAACCGTGACCTTAGATGTCGGAAAAAGCAAATCGGTGACCTTGTCCGTCAAACCGAAAAACGAAGGAACCTATTCTTTGGTTCTTAAAGAAGACGGATATGGCGTGAGCAGTGTGCCGCAAAGCTACTCTTCCATGACCACCGGCCCGTCGACCGGATTTGGCGGCGGCTCAACGGCTCTGTATGTTGCCCTTGGAATTGTCGCTGTGATTGTCTTGGGTGTTCTCGGATATGTCGCTTACCTCTTTGGAGTGAAAGGCGCGACCCGCAGCAACTACAAAGATGTCAGCCGTCAGGTGACAAGCGACTTGAAAAACAAATTCAAGAGAAACAAGTAAATGTTAAAGTAAAAAACGAAAAAATTAAACAAAGGGTTTGCCGATTCAGGCAAACCTTTTCTTTTAATTCTTTTTTTGCCGCCGCTTGCGTGCGTTACGGCAACATATTTTTAAAATTTTCAACAAAACTCAATCATTCGCTTTTTAAAAATAATAATTTTACAACAGACACACCGTTTTTATTCGTCTTTTTTATCCGACTTTTTTTATCCGACTTTTTTTATCCGACTTTTTTTATCCGACTTTTTTTATTCGTCTTTTTTTATTCGTCTTTTTTTATCCGACTTTTTTTGCGGCGAGTTCAATCGCTTCAATAATGCTTTCCTTGGGCATGATGGTTGTGACCGGAATGGAAACAATTTTTTCAACCGTGTGGCTGACAATCGGCGCGCACACCAACGCTTTTGCGCCATCTTGCTCCGCTTTTACGGAAACAATAATGGCCTCTTCAATGGAATTGGCGGAATACTCTTTAATCGTAATCAACCGGCCACCGATTTTTCGTTTGGATTCGGTAATGGTATCCAGAACCATTCGAGCCGCGATGACCGCGATGAAATCTTCGGCAGGCGTTTCATATTTTTTGACGGTTTCCACGATTTGGCGTAACGTTTTCATATTGGGAGAACGGTTTCCGGAGAGGATTTTGTAAAACGTGCTGTGCGGAATGCCCGCTTCTTTTGAAAATTCCACCGCATTCATATTCAAATCTTCTTTCATCGCACGCTGGAGAACAATTTGAAATTTTTCATCCGATTCAAAAGCGGCTTTCATCAAACGGTCAGAAACATTCATGCAATCCTCTGCTTTTATTTGTTTTTAATTTGTTTTTTATTTTTATTGAATTATCTAATCACTTGAATTTGAAAAATAAAATTTATCCCATATAATCTTTCCGAATTTGACAAAATTCTATTTATTTTGTCCTAAAACGGATATTATTTTTTCAAAACCGGATAGTTTTTTATATGATTTTAAGGAAAAGATTGTTATCGGATTTATTTCAAATCTATGATCAGAAGCGGCTGATCGGTTTTCAAGGAATTGACAATCGATCGACACTCAAATCAATAATTGATCACCACCCGAATCGACAATCGGTCAGCGGCCGGTTGATGAATTGATGATTCCAAACGTGATGAATGATTCCAAACGTGATTGCAAACGCGACTGATGATTGAATTTTTTTGAGAGATCCGCCAATGTTTTTCAAAACATTTTCAATTTTTCCGATGGTTCAGCCATGTTTGTGGCAAGTCATCGTTAGTTTATTATTTGTTTTTCATCACTGCTGATGAATTTAGGGGAGGTTTAACAATGAAAAAAGTAATATTTGCACTCTTGGCATCCGTTTTAGTGACCGCTGTCATCTTATCCGGCTGTATCGGCGACAAGTCCGGCGGAAATCTGTCCAACGTCACCATCGGCTACCAGCCAAGCACCCACCAAATGGCATACACATCCGCTCAGTCTATGGACTGGTGGTCTACCAATCTGTCCAAATTGGGCGTCACAACCGTTGACAAAAAACTTTTTGAAAGCGGTCCGTCCGAATCCATTGCTCTGTCTTCCGGCGCGATTCAGGTGGCCTACATTGGCGCCGCTCCGTTGATTCCGGCAATTTCCCAAAACAATTCCGACTTAAAAATTATCGCCGCCGTTCAAATCAACGGTTCCAGTTTAGTCGTTCCGAAAAATACAACCTACAACGACCCGCAAGATTTGGTCGGCAAAAAAATCGGAACATTCCCGCCGGGTTCCATTCAAGACACCTTGTTAAAATCATGGTTGGTCGCAAATGGTGTGGATTTGAAGAAAGTGGAAATCAAAGCCATGAGCCAGGGAGACGCTGAAGCGGCATTGATGTCCGGTTCTATTGACGCTGTTTTCTTGCCACATCCGGCTCCGGCTGTCATTGAACAGGGTGGTTACGGCAAAGTGGTGTACAATTCCGGCCAAATGGAAGCTGACCATGCCTGCTGTGTGATTGCCGTCAGCCAAAAATTCATTGACGAGCACCCGGATATTGTCAAAGAAATCGTCCGCATTCACATCGACGCGACAAAATACACGAACGAAAACCCTGAGCAAGCTGCCGAATATTATGCGCAGATGACCGGCGTTTCCAAAGACACCGTTATGAAATCCACCGGGGAATGGGATGGAAAATGGGTTTCTGACCCGCATCTGATTGAAAACTATGTTGTCAGCTATTCCCAAGCTCAATTCGACCAAGGATTGATTCCAAGAGCATTGACGGCAGAAGACCTCTTTGACACCAGTTTCTATGATGAAATCATGGCGGAACAAAAATAAATACCAAAAAAAATCGAATTAAAAAAATTAAATAAACGCATGCAAAAAGCAGATTTTTGAATTTGCTTTTTGTTTTTCTATTTTCCTTACTGCTTCTTTTTATTTTTCTATTGCTTTTTTGTTTTTGGTGCCACCTGCGCGCGTTACAGCAACAAATTCTGGGATTTTCAAAAAAACGACCGACCGTTTTTCTTTTACATTTTTGAAAAAAACGAAACGGTTTTAAAAAATCCGCTCAATTTACCAAAATCTATAAATAAAACAAGTTCAATTTAAGTGATTGTAAACCAAACAAGACGAAATGGTTTACAATCAGCAACAAACATGAATTTTGGGAAAACAACACCCAAAAATTCACATCTGTTTCAAAACAACAAACAAAACGAACAAGCAAGAAAAGATTATTCCCGAATATAAAAAAATCGGTCGGATTTTTTAAAAAAACGGACTTGAAAAATTTGTTCTTGCTTTAAGGAGGCGGTTTAAAAATAAAACATCCTCAAATTTCAATCGTTAACCCACCCCTGTAAATTCATAAAAACAGCAAGCGAAGTCAAAAACGTAACATATGTCTCAAAAAACACCCCAAGGAATGGGAGATACATATCTGTACTCTCCCGTTCTTTAAAAATTAACTTTTTCTACATTTATCATTCATTTTTGAAAAATTTAAATCAGCATGACGTCCAGCCGCCATCGACAATCAAATTGATTCCGGTAATGAATTTGGAATCGTCGCTGACCAAAAACAAAGCGGCTTTTGCGATTTCTTCCGGCGTTCCTGCCCCGCCATGCATGGATTTCATGCCGTCCGCCGTTTTGGCTTGTCCGCGTGCATTGACTTGAATGTTATTCATAATTTCCGTATTAATCGCGCCCGGGCAAATCGTATTGCAGCGAATTTTTTCGTCGCTGTAGGTGTAACCGACATTTTTGGATAGGCCGATCAGTCCGTGTTTTGAAACCGTATAAGCCGTTCCGGCCCGTCCGCCAAACAATCCGGCAATGGATGCGATGTTTAAAATAACGCCGCCGTTTTTATTTTTTTTCATGACGGGAATTGCTTTTCGAATCGACAAAAACGGTGCGGTCAAATTGGTGGTCAGAACTTTGTCCCACATGTCATCGGTTGTGTCCTCCACCAAACCCAAATCGTCCATAATGCCGGCATTGTTGACCAAAATATCTAATTTGGAATGGTTCAAAACCGCATAATCAATCATATTTTCAATATCTTGTTTGTCAGATACATCCCCTTTAAGCGGAATTACTTTCCCGGGCAAATTCTGAGATTCGGTTTTGAGCTTTTCCAAGCGGTCCAGACGCCGGGCGACGGCGATTACGGTTGCGCCTTCTTTGGCAAACAAAAGAGAAATAGCATGACCCATGCCGGAACTTGCCCCGGTGACGATTGCAATCTTACCTTCAAGTTTCATAATTGATCTTTTCCTTTTTCCAAGACTTATTTTTTAAAAATAAAAAATAAATAAAAAATAAAAATAAACCAATAGAAAGCCGAATACGTAAAACATTCTTTTGTATAATTTATAAACATATAAATATTTTGTTCAAAATATAATTTGTTGATTAAAAAATATGCCTAAAGCGAAATTGTTTTGGAAAAACGGAAAAGAAAGATATTTATTCCACATATTCGTTCATATGAATAAATTTCATACAATAGAAAATTTCGATGGATAACACAACCCTTCAATCGGAGAAAATATCAGGCAGGAATATTAATGCAAAAAGAAACATTCAAAGTGGGCGGTATGACCTGCGGTCATTGCCAAAAGAGAGTTCAAAAAGCAATTTCAGAATCAAGCGGAGTGACAAAAACCGTTGTCGATGTTTCAAAAGGAGAAGCTTACGTTGAATTTGATGAAACAAAAACGAATTTAAACAAAATCAAGGAAATCGTCAGAAATACCGGTTACCAAGCTTAATTGTAATATTCACATTCATATTACACATTTATATTTATATTTCATTTACATTTCATATTTACATATCATATTTACGCATTCGTATTTACATCTCATGTTTAAACATTTAAGCGTTTGAGTGGATTGTTTTACTTGTGTCATTTATGCATTATATTTTAAAGTTTATATTTTAATTATTAGTTAATTTTTTGCATTTTTTAAAAATGAAAGTGGAGGCTTTTCGATCAGAAGAGAAACATTTCAGGTCGGCGGCATGAGCTGTGACCATTGTGTTCGGGCGGTCAAGAAAATCGTTTTAAGTCTTCCCGAAATTGATTTTGTTGAAATTTCCCTGGACGCCGCCAACCAAATCGGCACCGTTACAGTGAGTTTTGATGAAAGAAAAACCAATTTGGACGCGATTTTTTCCGTCATTTCAAAAAATGATTACACCCCGTTTCTTTCCGATTCAGAAGCAAACCCCGCAAAAAATTCCCCTTTTCCAACCGAGTGCCCGATTTTTGAAACGGAAGAAGAAAAGCCGCCGGAATCAAAATCCCTGCCTTTTAGCCCTTCCAATTCGGCTTCGGTTTTTGAGGGAGAAAAATTAATTTTAAAAATTGAAGGCATGAGTTGTGCGGCTTGCGTTTTAAATATTGAAAAAACGCTGGCGAAAAAGGACGGGGTTTTTTCAGCGGTTGTGAATTTGTCGTTGAAAAAAGGAACGGTTTGGTACGACCCAAAAAAAACAATGCCGGAAGAGATAATTTCAGCGGTTGAAAAAATCGGGTACGCTGCAAAAATTGCCGGCGCTTCCAAATCCGGCGACGATGCCAAAGAGCTGGAAAAAGATGCCATTCGCCAGCGAAATAATTTCATTATTTCTTTTGTTTTGGGAATTCCCGTGATTTTGGGAAACATGAGCCTGATGATGGATATGTTTTCTTTTGTCCCGGATTTTTTGGGCAACAAATATGTGTTGTTTGTGCTGACGACCTTAATCATGATGGGGCCCGCCCGCCAATATTTTTCCGGCGCGTTTAAAGGTCTGAAAAACGGCCTTGCGGATATGAATCTTCTCATCGCGGCCGGAATCGGCTGCGCATACACTGTCAGCGTCGTGTCAACCTTTTGGGATTTGGGTCCGGGGTATGACCATTTGTATTATGAAACAGCGGCGATGCTTGTTATTTTTGTCACGTTTGGCAAATACTTAGAAGCGCGGACACGTGGGAAAACATCCACTGCCATTCGAAAACTGATGGAACTTCAGCCGCCGACATCCCGTGTCCTTCGAAACGGAACGGAAACAGAAATCCCGGCAGAAGAGGTTGTTATCGGGGATCTTGTGGTTGTCCGTCCGGGAGAAAAAATTCCGGTGGATGGAACAATTGTTTTGGGAAATTCGATGGTAGATGAATCCATGTTAACCGGTGAAAGCTTGCCGGTTGAGAAAAATGTCGGAAATTCAGTTATTGGCGCCACATTAAATTTATCCGGATCGTTTCAGTTTCGGGCAGAAAAGGTTGGGGAAGACACGTTTTTGTCTCAGATAATCCGGTTGGTGGAAGACGCGCAAACTCAAAAACCACCGATTCAAAAATTGGCGGACACCGTTGCCGGAAATTTCATCGTCGCTGTTTTCATCATTGCGCTGACCGCCTTTTTGTTTTGGTTTTTCGTCGGATATGATTGGTTTAATATTGCGGAAACAGATGAATTTTTGGGAATCAGTCCGTTTTTATTCTCGCTTCTAATCGCGATTACAGTTTTAGTTATTTCCTGTCCGTGTGCCGTCGGCCTTGCGACTCCGGCCGCTGTGATGGTTGGAACCGGCATGGGCGCAGAAAACGGAATTTTGATCCGGGGCGGAGATGGTCTTGAAAAATCACAGTCGCTTCAAGCTGTTGTTTTTGACAAAACCGGAACGTTAACACTTGGAAAACCAAATCTGACCGACATGATTTTACTGAATCCATATGAAACTTCCGAAAAAGAGATTTTTCAAATTGCCGCTGCATGCGAAAACAATTCCGAGCATCCGCTGGCAAAAGCTATTGTGGAGGGGGCGGCCCAAAGAGAAATTTATCCCAAACCAGTCGGTTCTTTTGAAGCGGTTTTTGGAAAAGGAATTCGGGCAACATTTGAAGACCGACCCGTTTTGATGGGAACACGCCGGTTCCTTTTGGAAAACGAAATTTGTTTGGACGAAACCGCACTTCTTCAAATCCAAAATTTTGAAAATCATGGAAAAACTGTTATTGTGATGGCTGTTTTTCATTCCCCGGTTGCGCTTTTTGCCCTGGCGGACACTTTGAAAAAGACGTCGGAGAACGCTGTTTTGAAGTTATCGGAAATGGGGCTTGCCGTTTATATGTTGACCGGTGATAATGAAAAAACAGCGCAAGCCATCGCCAAAGAAGCCGGTATTGATCCGGCTCATGTGATTTCTGAAGTTTTGCCGACGCACAAAGCGGAACAAATTCGAAAGCTTCAGGAATCAGGACTTATGGTTGCCATGGTGGGAGACGGAATCAATGATGCCCCCGCCTTGACACAAGCCGATGTCGGAATTGCGATGGGAGCCGGAACAGATATTGCGGTGGAGTCGGCCGATGTTATTTTAATTCGGAACAATCCGGAAGATGTGGCGGTTGTTCTTCAGCTGAGCCGGCTGACGATTCGAAAAATAAAACAAAATTTGGGATGGGCACTGGGTTATAACGCGATTGGAATTCCGATTGCGGCCGGCATTTTATATCCGCTTGTTCATACGGTGTTGATCAGTCCGGAACTGGCCGCTGCTTTTATGGCACTCAGTTCTGTTTCCGTTACACTGAATTCTCTGTTGATGAAAAAATCAAAAATCAAATAAAAGCAAAAAAATAAACCAATAATTAAAAATCAAAATCAAATAAAAGCAAAAAAATAAACCAATAATTAAAAATCAAAATCAAATAAAAGCAAAAAAATAAACCAATAATTAAAAATCAAAAATCAAATAAAAGCAAAATCAAATTAAAATCCATAATTATAAATTAAAATCAAAATTAAATCAAAATCTAAAAACATATTGAAAAAAAAATAGCAAAATTTGCAATAATCAAGAAAAGAGGATATGAAAATATGGCGATTGTGGCTGCAAATACTCAAAAAAAAGAAGATAAGACCCGTTTCTCCATTTTTATCAAAAGTCTGCTTTTTTCGTTTTTGTTGTCGCTTTTGTTTTTGTCGGCCGCTTTTCTTAAAAATCATTATTTTTCCGGGTCTTATACGGAAATTGACATAATAGGTGGGGTTGTTTTCGTTTTTTTCTTGAGTTTTGTTATCCTTTTGGTTTTGATTCCGAAAATTCAGGAAAAAATCGGGAATCATTTTTAATTGATTTTTTTAAAAAAACATATTTTTCAGATGTTTCCGGTTTTATATTAAATTTTTTAAAAATTTAATACAAAATTTTGAATGTACTACAGACTTAAATATTTTACGCCACTCGGATATTGAACGAAAAATAAAAGCAAAAATCCAAAATAGAAACAGTATGCTGAAATTGGAAAATATTTAAAAATTGAATCGCCGTTTTTGAAATTCTTAAAAAAATGATTGTCATAACGCACACATTATTGCCCAAAAACAAAAGAAAAAAAACAAAAAAAACAAAAGAAAAAAAAGAAAGCAAATTGCTTTCTTAATCTGTTTTTGCTTTAAATTTTTTTGCTTGCAGCGTTTATTCCAGCGTCGGGATGGAAGTAATCAAACTTCTCCGGGTAATGATTCCGACGAGTTTTTCGTTGTCGACAATCGGAACAATTCCGACATTTTTGTGAACCATCAAGCTGACGATATCTTCCGCCGGCGTGTTGGGTCCGGCTGTGATTGGGTTTCGAGTCATCACGTCAGCGACAAGCAAATTTTTAATCCGGGCCTCTTGATGGTTATCGGGAACACTGTCCTTAAATTCCTGGAAAGCAACTGCGACGTCTTTTTCTGAAATAACGCCAACCAATTTTCCTTCTTCCATGACCGGAATTCTTCCGACGTTGTGCTCCAGCATCAAATAGCGGGCATGAACCAGCCGCTCATTGGAGTTGATGGCAATAATGGTTTTTTGGAACATCACATCTTTGGCAAGACCCCGGAAATCATACGCGCCGATTATTTCGTTGGGTGTAATCCAGCCAAGAACATCTTTTTCATTCTCAGAAACCAGAAGGACGCCGCCTTTTTCTTTAATGATTTTGACAGCAACCGAAAATTTGGTATCGGGCTTAATGAAAGTGAAGTTTTCGGAAATGGCCGTCACCACCGGAAGAGAGGAAGGCGGCTTCGTTCTCTTTTTAGTTCCGAGTTCTTTGGCAAGATTGCGCATCGTCAAAATCCCGACCACTTCATTATTGTGTGTTACAAGAAGCCGGCGCGTATTTTTTTTCTCCATAATCCCAAGAGCGTTAGAGATTTTTGCGGACTTGTCGATGCGTTGAGGGGACACCATAATGTCTTTTGCCTGCATGGTTTTTCACCTTTTGTTGAAATGGATTGATATATAAAACGGAACCGGTAAAAATGTCCGGCTCGTTACAAATTGTATTTACGATTTATGATGAAATTTCGGTTAATTAACCGACTTTTGAATTTAACTTTTGAATTTTTGAATTTAACTTTGAATTTAACTTTTGATTTTTGAATTTTATTCGTCACATTCCACTGATTCGGAAATGCTTCGGATGATATCATCTCTTGAAATCATGCCGGCGATTTTTCCATTTCGGGTTACCGGAAGAGACGTGACTTCATTGTCAATGATTTTTTTGGCGGCGATTGAAACGGATGCACTGACATCCACCGTAATAATCGGCGTCATCAAATCTTCCGCGATAAACGGCAAGTCCATGGAAGAGCGGCGAACTTTGGGCTTTTTGGATGGTTTTTCTTTTTTGCGGCCATTGCCCTCAATTAAATCGTTTGCGGACAAATCTTTCAAGGAAACGATTCCCACCGCTTTTGCGTTGTTGTCCATGACAATCACTTTTTGGACATCGTTTTTTTCCATTTCGCCGATAATGTGATTGATGGTGTGATTGGTGTTGACCGTCACCGCCGTTTCGCACATGAAATCCGAAACCTGTTGCTCATGACCAATTCCGCCATCGGATACCAACCGAATAATATCTGTTTTCGAAACAATTCCCATAATTTCCTTGTCCACAACCGGCAGATGGTCTATTTTTTGACAGGTCATGATTTGAGCGGCCTCGCTGACAGACGCGTTGGGGGAAATCGTAATGACATCTGTCGAACACAAAGATTTGATCGGGATTTGGTCGATCGGGCGCCGTTTCCAAGCTGCTTCCTCTTCAAACAATCTGGTTTTTAAATCTGATTTCGTAAAAATGCCGGCAATCGTTTGCCCGTCAACCACCAAAATGGAACCGATTTTATGTCTCAGCATAAGATTTCGGGCACGTGCGACCGTTTCATCGGAACCGACAACATAAACCGGTGCGCTCATGATATTTTTTACTTTCATGAATTAACTCCTCTGTGACTTGGACTTTGGTTTATTTTACTTAAATTCCAATTCTATTTTTTATTCATTCCGATTCTGTTTTTTAATTTTCAATTCAGTTTCTTAGTTTTTCAATTCAGTTTTTCTGATTCTGTTCGTCCGCTTCTACATTTTTCTAATCTTTTGTTTTTTGATTCATTTTCTGTATTTTTTTGTTTTTTGATTCATTTTCTGTATTTTTTTGTTTTTTGATTCATTTTCTGTATTTTTTGTTGAATGTATTGTCCGAAAATATTTTTCATTGGCTTTCAGATGATTTATCTTTTTTATCTTTGACTGTCTTGATTTATCTTTGGTTTATTTTCTTTTCGATTTTGATCTGTCAATTTTTCAATGTATGGTTGACAGACTTTGAAATTTCAAATTTTGATCGTTCAAATTTGATTGTTCAATTATTTTTCAATTTTTGACGATTTAAATTGATTTTTTCAATTATTTTCAATCTTTCAAAGTCTGAAAAGACAAAAGATTGATTCAGGCCAAGCTGCTTAAACTAAGAGAGCGTACCCTCTTTGTCATAAATTACAGAAAAGAGATTTCCGGTCGTCAGGCAACAATGAAATCACTTCCGCAAACACGTTTTAAAGGCAGCAGTTTTAATAAAAACAGTGCTTTGCCTTTCAACGCTTTGCAAAAGTCAAAATCAGAAATGCCGAACAAAAAAGTTCTGAAATTGGGATATTGATTTTGTGTCATTTTCTTCACCCAAATTATATTTCCGGATAAGGTTAAAATGACTGCCATGACTTATATATTTTGCCCGAAATTTATTCGGTTTTTTCGTTTCTATTTTTGCCGAAATCTTTATTAAAAGGATTTTTAAACCCCCATATTTCCAATGGAAAAACAAAGAACGGTCGATTTATTTAATGATTTAATATATTAGATTATTCAATTTAATGAAACTAAATTGAAGAAAACGATTCTATTCTTTCAAAAAATGTTTATGATTTGAAAAATATGAGAAATATTTATGGTTTGAAAAAATGTTTATGATTTGAAAAATATGAGAAATGTTTATGATTTGAAAAAAAACTGCCGTACAATATTGAAATTGTCCGGCAGGGAGAATGACAAATTAAACAATCGAAACTTTTGTCCGGTTTCCAGCACTGAGTTCGATTTCTTCACTCATTCCGAATTTGGAAAAAGCATCCGTCACACGAACCATCATTCCGATTTGGATGTCATTAATAAACTCAGCATGTTCGCCCCAAAGCGTCACTCTGATTCTGCCGGTGTCATCTTCAAGTTCCATACTGGAAACCGTGTTTTGGGTTCCGTCGTCCCGTTCAAATTCACGCAGCTCACCGATGTCAATGACCCGTCCCTGAACGGAATAGGATTTTCCGGGGAGAATGTCATTGATTTTATCCACTTTTTCCTTGTAAAGAACTTCTTTTTGAGATGCGGCAACATTTCCGCGGTTTCCGACATTAAGTTCCACCTGCTGGCTGAAATTATTCAGTTTTGAATAGGCGTTGGTCACTTCAACCGTTTCTCCGAAATCAAATTCATCCAAATGCGTGGTTTTGTCATCCCAAAGTGTAACTCGGATTTTTCCGGTTTCATCCCCAATGACAAAATTTCCGATTGTCCCGGTCGAACCGTCTTTTTTAGAGAAAGTACGCACATCGGAAATGTCCAAAATAACGCCGGTCAAGTTGACGCCGTTCATGCCGTCGGCAACTTCCGCCACTTTCGTAAATGGAAGAACAAAATCCACCATTTCGTCTAAAACCTCGACAAACCCGGCGTTTCCGATGGAAATTTCCACTTTTTGAGAAAAATTATTGATTTTGCTGTAAGCGTTTTGGACGCGGACGGATTGACCGACCTTTAACTGTTCGGTCAATGCTGTCTTTTCATCCCACAAATTCAAACGGACCGTACCGGTGGCGTCCCCAAGTGTCATGCTGGAAACTTTTCCTTCTGTTCCATCTTTTCTGGAAAATATTTTCACATTGCCGATATCTAAAATTTTTCCCGAAACGGCAATATCATTCATTCCATCTTTGATGTCCGCGATTTTGCGGTCTGAAACATCATATTCCACATCTTCGTCACTGGGCGCAAAAACCCCATTGTTTCCGACATTGACTTCCGTTCCGTTTAATCCTTTCTTTGTGTAACCGGCAACAACCACGACGGATCCGATTTCAACCTCGCCGGATTCCAGCACTTCCACTTTGGAATCCCAAATCGAAACCCGGATTTTTCCGGTCCGATCTCCGACAACAACATTGGAAACACGGCCGACGGTTCCGTCATTTCTTTTAAATTCACGCGGCTCATACGTTGCCAAAACTTTTGCGTAAAAAACAACATTGCCGCTGTTTTCTGAAATACAATCAATGGTCACCGGCTCTTTTTCCGTGCTCGAAACGCCCAGATCACTCAAAACCAAGCGCGCACACATTTCATCATCGCAAAGACCACCCAGCGCATCTTTTCTTTCATTCACCTTTTCCAAAAAATCATCATAACTGATTAAATGACTGACCTTTTCATAAATTTCTTTCATTTCCGTCATTTTCGACACCTAAACACATACAAAATCATGTAAAATTCGCTCAAATATGCTAAAAGATAAACATCAATAACCATATTATTATTTGATTCTATTGTTTGACCTAAACTTTTAAAAAAAAAAGATATTGAGATATAAACCTATCGAAAAAAATTTGCTATGCAAATTTTTTATTGGCGGGGGACAACTCAAATCCAAAATTCACTGCACGAATGATGCTTCCTTCGGTCGAAAACAAATAGAAGTAAATGGATATTTTTGTTGTGTTGCGCTGCCGCGCGTGTTATGGCAACAATTTTTTTAAAAAATTAATTAAAACCGCAACCTGTCTTTTATTTTTGTTATTTTTAGTACTTGTTTTTGTTTGTTTCTTGGTTGTTATTTTGGTTATTTCTTTGGTTGTTATTTGGTTATTTCTTTGGTTGTTATTTGGTTATTTCTTTGGTTGTTATTTTGGTTGTTATTTTGATTTGATTTTTCACTTTTTCGGATTCTATTTCAATGATATTCTATTTATATCAAAAACCCATTTATGGATACTATGATTCGTAAGTGCAATGAGCACGGTTGTTTTAGAGGCGAAGTTTGTCCGTGTTGCGATTCCAATGGGGATTTCATTTTAGATGATGACCGTGAAGATCGTTTAGGACGTTTTATTTCGGGAGCGCTTCGGCATTTTCCGGAAAAACTCGAACTTCCCATGTATATTGACGGCTGGGTCAGTATCAACGCGTTAGCTGTTGCCGCCGCCAAAAAATACAAATGGCCGAAAAAATACCACATTTATGCTCTGGTTGAATCGGATGAAAAGGGCCGGTATGAAATCGCCGGCGGAAAAATCCGGGCCCGTTACGGTCATTCCATTGATGTCATTTTGAATTATCCGCTCTATGATGGTGAATTTGCTTACTATGGCGTCAGTCCGGAAGAAGTTGATATTATTTTGGAACAGGGAATCCGTCCCGTCAAACAAAAATATTTACATCTCAGCACAACGCTTGAAAAAGCAATTGAAGTCGCCACGGTTCATACAGAAAATCCGTCTATTTTCAAAATCGACGTAAAAACCGCAATCGATGATGGCTTAAATGTTATGGTTGTGAACAATGACATTTTGCTCACGGATGAAATTCCGGCCGAATATATTTTAGAAATTTACGAATAAAAGTAAAACAACTAGAATAAATTAAAATTATTTAAAATAAATTAAAAATAATCCAAAAAATACTAAACTTAAATTGTTTACCACAAAATTATTAAGTTTAAAAACATTTAACCTATTGGCTTTGATTTTAAAAATGTTCATTCGAAAAAGGAAAAGCGGATTGATTTTTAAAAATCGGGCACAATACCATAAAATATCATAAATTCACAAATCTTTCCATTTATTGGCAATTTCAATAGTTTTTGATTTTTAAAAATTGCGTCAAAAACTTTTCAAATTGTCTTTCACATCCCAGTCTTTCGGGTTTAATAGAAAAACAGGTTAACTCAGTCCAACTGGTTAATCTCGATCACGTCCCGGGTTTGGCCGGATTCTTTTTTGAAATCTTAAACTAAACCTGAGAAGGCAGACTATAAAAATAATTTAATTTATAAAAATGATTTAATTATTAGAAAATAATGCACAATTAAGTAGTGCAGTGTTATATAAAATAGTTTTAATAATAGAATTAATATACAATTTAAATAATAAAATAATATATGAAAATAATATATAAGAAATTATAATAGATTAATACATAAAAATTAAAAAATTATTATTTCGAAAAAAGCAAATTCAAATTTAAAGGAAGATTTTAAAGGGAAATTCAAACTCGGTCTCCGGGTAATTTGCGAAAAATCAGAAAGAAAACAAAAATCACAATTATTCTGCTCAGCAATGAATAAAAATAGGATTGACAAAAATTTCAATTTATTCCAATTTCAAATCATCTCCAAATCAAATTTCATCATTAAAGGAAACGTGAAACTATCATAAAAATAAAATCGACAAACACGATTCATAAATTAAACTAAATATTTAAAAAATACAAATATTTAAAAATAATCTAAAATCATAAAAATAAAATAATCATAACCAATGTCAACGATTCCATATCATTCAACTTCATCCGAATTTATAAATATAAAATATGAAAAATAATTCATATTTTTTGTTTATTTTAATTCAACTAACCGACTTTTGGTTCTTTATTTTGTTTTTTGTGTTTGCCGGCATTTTGTTTCATAAACATACCTCACGAAATTTGATCAAAATTTCAACTTGTCAATTATTGCCAATTCCGACGTCATAAGACACATTGCATGACAGTCATTGTTTTTGCTTTTCCCCCTTTTGATTTTTCAGCAATCCGGTTTGATTTTAGCGTTTAATTTCACGTTTAATTTCACGTTTAATGTCAACATTTAATGTCAACGTTTAATTTCACGTCTAAATTCAACGTTTAATTTCACATTTTATGTCGAACTTTTAAATCTGCCTTTCTTGTTTTGCGTTTTTTCAAAAACCCCTTTTCAGGAGATTTAATTATGCAAAATGCAGATACGACAAAATATATTATTCAAACAAAAATCAATGCTGATGGCGTTATTGAGCGTCCCGACATTGTCGGTGCGATTTTCGGACAAACGGAAGGACTTCTCGGAACCGATTTGGATTTAAGAGAACTCCAAAAAACAGGCCGTATCGGCCGTATTGAAGTCATGGTTACCACCAAAGGCGGAAAAACACGTGGAAATATTTTCATTCCATCCAGCTTGGACAAAGTCAAAACATCGGTTTTGGCAGCCTCTTTAGAAACAATCGACCGGGTCGGACCATGCATCGCCACCATTGAAGTGATGAAAATCGAAGACGTCCGCGCTGCCAAAAGAACCAACATTATCGAGCGGGCGAAAGAAATTTACAAAACCATGTTTGATGAAGAACTTTTAGAAGCGCAGGAGATTGCCGACGTCATTCGGGAATCCGTGCGTGTGGAAGGCATCACACATTACGGTAAAGGAAAGCTTCCGGCCGGTCCGGAATATGATTCCACCGAAATTATCATCGTCGAAGGACGGGCCGATGTGCTCAACCTGCTAAAATACGGCATCAAAAACACAATCAGTGTCGGTGGAACAAACATTCCGCCGGAAGTCGTGGATTTGGTGAAAGGAAAAACCGTGACGGTTTTCACCGACGGTGACCGTGGCGGTGAATTAATTATCCGGGAACTGATTCAAGTCGCGAAAGTCGACTTTATTGCTCGCCCGCCGGATGGAAAAGCGGTGGAAGACTTGGTGCAAAAGGAAATTATCATGTCCTTGCGCCGCAAAATGCCGCTTGATCAATATGTTGAAAAATTCGGCATTATCCTGCCGTCCAAAAGACCCGGCAAAAATGTGAATGTTGCGGCTCCGGTCCGGGAAAAAGAAGCGGACAAGAGTGTGACCAGCAAACTTTTAGAGAAAAAGACACCCAAGCGCGTCGCTAAAATCCGAAAAACCGCAATGCTTGTCGGCGGCAAAAAACCGGAATTTGAAGACGATGACGAAAGAGAGGAAAAAGAAGTCTTTGACGATGATTTGCCGAAAAATGACTTTAAGGAAACAAGAGCGCCGGAAAGAGAAATTCGGGGAAAAAGAAAGGAATCCGGTGCGGATGATTTGGATGGCTTAATTTCCATTAAATATGTGGACCTGGATGAAGAAGACCATGGCTCCCGGCCTGTTGCCGATGATTTTGAATCCGTTCCGAAAAAAACAACTCGTCCCGCTCGTGACAAATTTGACCGGGAAGAACGGCCGGAACGATCCGAACGGTCCGAGCGGTCCGCCCGCCCGCGTACTGATGACCGCGAGGAATTCTATCCGCCCGAAAAAGAATATCGGGAAGAAAAACCGAAATCTTTGATTCCGCCGCAATATGAAGGTTACATGGCGGAACTGGCCGGAACACTCGGTTCTAAAATTTTGGACCAAAACGATTTCGTTCTTTGCAGCCTCCCGGTTCGGGATTTGGCATCCACTCTTAAAAAAGGATTGGATGGCGCCAAAACGATTGTCTTTGACGGTGTTGTGACACAAAGAATTATTGATATCGCAACCGAACAAGGCATTGAAAAAGTCATCGGACTGAAAATGGGAAATGTCGTCAAAATGCCGGCCAATCTTGAAGTTTTGGTGACTCAAAAATAAGAGTAGACAAAAAAGTTTATTTTTAAAAAAGATTGCTTTGCCGTTTCAAATTTAAGAATCGGCAAATGGCAAAGGCTTTGAAAAAGTCTTTGCCCTTTTTTTGATTCTTAATTTATGGTCGATTTTTAAACCCGCAGGGCGGCTTTTATTCATAACTATTGATTTTTTTAATTTTCTTCATGCTCTTTCAATTATTTTTGATAAAATACCGATGGTATAAAGTGGAATATTGGTCAGCCATTCTTCTTTACGGTAATCCGATAAAGAGATTCGAACCGCTTGTTTTTGATCATATTTTTCGACAAATACTTTCAAACTCTTTGCCTTCAGATTTTCCGCCGATTTGACTTCAATCGGCACGATTTTATTTTTATATTGAACCAAAAAATCGATTTCACCATCCGACCTTTCTGCCGACCAATAATAGATGCTGAAATTGCCGTTCGCAATCATTTGTTGCAAAACAAATTGTTCCGCCTGTATACCCTTAAATTCCGAAAAACCGGATTCATTGTTCAGAATGGTTCGAATATCAAGAGCTCCCATCGCCGACAACAACCCTACATCATTTAAAAACAGCTTAAAGGCACTGAAATCTTCATAGGCTTTCAGCGGCATTCCGGGCTTTTCCACCCGATTTACCTTGTGAATCAAGCCGCAATCTAAAAGCCATTCAATTGCGATTTCAAAATCTTTTGCCCGAGCTCCAGATCGGAGAGCCCCGTAAATAAATTTTTTATTTTCTTTTGCCATTTGGGTCGGAATAGAATTCCAAACCATCCGAACCCGTGGAACAAGCGCTGTCGGAACATGTTTTGAAAAATCTCTTTCGTATGTATTTAAAATCATATTTTGGACCTGGCGGACCTCTGCAAAATTATGTGTTTCAATGAATTTCAAAACTGCTTCCGGCATCCCGCCAATGTAATAATACAGTCTTAAATATTCAATATATTTAGACTTAAAGGTCTTAATAAGCCCCCATTTTTCATCCTGAAGAAGATTTAACAACTCAATTTCTCCAATTGCATTTAAAAATTCAAAGAAGGAAAGCGGACTCAAATTTAAAAGGTCGACTTTTCCGACCGGAAAGGAAGTTCCTTCATGAAGCGCAATTCCCAAAAAAGATCCGGCTGCCATGATATGATGTTCGGGGGCGTTTTCACAAAAATATTTCAAAGAGGAAAGACCTCTTTTAGCTTCTTGAATTTCATCTAAAATAATTAATGTTTTTCCGGGAACGGGTAAAATTTTGGTTTCTGCCTGAAAAGCCTGCAGAATGCGATCTATATCAAAATCTTCCAAAAATATGGATTGCAAATATTCTTTATTTTCAAAATTTATGTAGACATAATTTTCATATTCGAATTCCGCAAAAAATTTCATCAACCATGTTTTACCGACTTGGCGGGCTCCTTGGATAATCAGCGGCTTTCTGTCTTTTTTGTTTTTCCACGCCAAAAGTTCAAAAAATAATGTTCGTTCCATAATAATCCCTCTACCTGTGAATTACATTTTTTCGGACGAAAAGATGTAAAATAATACACTTTTTCGGACGAAAAAGTGAGTTCGAATACATTTTTCATATGTTAGAATTTATAACATTTATACTTAACGTCATCATTAATTTAAAAAAGAAATGAAAAAGAATGAAAAAAGAAATGAAGAAATGAAGAAAAGAGAATTGCAATTCAAAAGCCAAAATTGCAATTCAAAAGCCAAATCTGTAATTTCAAAAATCAAATTTACAAATCGGAAATCGGATATTTATCAATCAACTGACGGTTTTTTGTCAATAAATCATAAACAACGATAAACGGCTCTTCATCAAAACCTTCCGCAAATCCACGGCCGATTAAGAGCGAAATAAAATATTCTTCCCAGCTTTTGAACTGAGATTCCGCCAAAGCCGCTCCTTTTTGCAGATAATACCAAGCATCGGTCTCGCTGATTAAGCCGACATGCGCAAAAACCCGGGCCAAATAACCGATTCGGTCAATATCCCAGCCACCCAATGATTCGCAGCCGTTGACTAAATCTTGTGGAAGTCCCAAAATATCAATGAGGCTGTCCACTGTCAATTCATAATTAACAATATCTTCTTCCGTCAGATTGCAGACGTTTCCGATTTTGTAAGATAAAAAGTCTTCCCGATAAGCTGCCGCATGACCTTCTGCGATGAGCCAATCCATCATTTCAACCGCATCGTCTTTTGTACAAAGATTCCAATCTTCATACAATTCTTCCAGATAATCTTCCACGTCGCCTGTGAGTGCCAGCGTTTCATACAGTTCCCCGTTGGCTCCGGCTAAAACCGCCCCAATCAACAAATATTTTTTCATTTCAGGCGGGACGGGATGAGTTGCCAAAAACTGCTCAATTTCCTCATCGGAAAGCGAATCCTCAACATAAATCAATTCTTCGTAGACTTCGTCCACTTCAATCCCTTCGATGCCGTCAACATCAATTTCACGGACTGAAATTTCATCCATTTTAATATCCGTTACCTTAACACCATCGATATCATACGTATCGATTTTTACATCGACCTCATCGAGACCGGTTTCGTCAATTTCAACTTCGTCAATTTCAACTTCGTCAATTTCAACTTCGTCAATTTCAACTTCGTCAATTTCAACTTCGTCAATTTCAACTTCGTCAATTTTGATTTCATCAATTTTTGTTGTATTCTTCTTACTTTTAACATCCGTTTTTTGTGCTGAAGGCTTCTGATTGCTTGAGTTCTTGGACTTGGATGCCATTTTAATTTCTCCTCATTTAAAAACAAAATTAATTATTTTTAAATTTTTATATAAACAATTATTATATTATTAATACTTTTCCAAACCGATTTTTTAATTCATTAAACCTGCCGACGAATCCCTTTTTTCAAGCATAAGTTTAGCAGCGGATGTTTTAGTTTGATTTTTTTTATTTGCTGGTTATTTAATTTCTTCGATTTTTGGATTATTGTAAGATTTAAATTCTATCAATCCTTTTAGGTTCAATTTAACTCAAATTAAAATACATTAATACCGTCAACCCAAAATGAATTATTCAGGTTTTTGAAATGGACAAATATGACAAAGTGATTGACCTCGCCAAACGGCGCGGATTTTTATGGAATTCATTTGAACTTTACGGCGGAGCCGCCGGTTTTTTTGATTACGGACCGCTGGGCTGCACCGTAAAAAGAAAAATCGAAAGCATTTGGCGTGAATTTTATGTTTTAAACGAAGGCTACATGGAAATTGAAGTGCCGACTATCGGCATTGAAGACATTTTCATCGCCTCCGGACACGTCGGCGGTTTTTCCGACCCGCTTTGCGAATGTACCGGCTGCGCACAGTCATTTCGGGCAGACCATTTGATTGAAGCGATTGGCGTTGAGGGCGCCGGTGCTCTAAATACGGATGAATTGGATGCTTTGATTGAAAAACACAAAATCAAATGTCCGGAATGCGGCGCTGCACTTGGAAAATCTTATGAATTCAATTTGATGTTTCAAACCAAAATCGGACCCGGAATCGGACGTCCGGGTTACTTAAGACCGGAAACAGCACAAGGAATGTTTGTTGATTTCCAGCGCTTGTCACGCTTTTACCGCGAAAAATTGCCGTTTGGTGCCGTTCAAATCGGAAAATCTTACCGGAATGAAATTTCTCCGCGCCAGGGTGTTCTTCGGCTCCGTGAATTTACGCAAGCGGAATGTGAAATTTTTGTTGATCCGAGCCAAAAAAACCACCCCAATTTCCAAAAATACGCTCAACAGAATCTATTTTTGTACCCACAAGCTGAGCAGGAAAAAACGGACGGTTCCGGAAAAACCATTTCGATGACCGTGGAACAGGCCGTCAAAAACGGTGTCATTGCACACGAATTTTTGGCGTATTGCGTTGCGCTCACCAATGATTTTTTGACCCGCGTCGGAATTTCTCCGGACCGACTGCGTTTTAGACAACACCTTAAAGATGAAATGGCGCACTACGCCATGGATTGCTGGGACGCGGAAGTGAAAACCGACCGGTTCGGCTGGGTGGAAGTTGTCGGTATCGCTGACCGGACGGATTACGATTTGAGCGCGCATGCCAAACAAAGCAAAATCGAACTTTCGGTTTATGTGGAGTATCCTGAACCTGTTTTTGAAACCAAATTCGTGGTCAAACCAGACATGGGAAAAATGGGACCGCTCTTTAAAGGAAAAGCCAAAGTCGTCGCCGACAAATTAAAATCCATGACAGAAAAAGAGATCAAAGCCGCAACGACAGGCAATGAAATCGTTTTGACAATGGAATCCGAAACGTTTAAAATTCCCAAAGAAATCGTCGTCTTTGGCGAAGAAACGGCGAAAGTCAGCGGAAAAACAATTGTTCCGCACGTGATTGAGCCGTCGTACGGAATTGACCGGATTACGTATTGTGTGATGGAACATGCGTTTGATGAGGAAGAAATCGAAAAAACCGATTCGGATGATGAAGAGGAAAGTGAAGACAATTCTCAAAGAACGGTCATGAGATTTAAAAATGAAGTGGCGCCGTTCCAAGTTGCAATCCACCCACTCATGGGAAAACCGGCATTGGTTGCGCCAGCCAAGGATTTGTTTAACGAAATCGTCGCCGCCGGTATTATGGCGGATTACGACGAATCCGGAACGATTGGAAAGCGTTACAGAAGAAATGATGAAATTGGAATTCCATTTTCCGTTACCATTGATTTTGAAATTTTGGAAAACAGCACGGTCACCGTTCGTGACCGGGATTCCATGAAACAAATTCGTGTTTCTGCCAATGATTTGGTTCAAATTTTAAAAGATCTGATCCGGGAAAAGAAAACATTTAACGAAAGCGGAAAAGGGCTTTGAATCAAGATAAACGATTCATTCAACCTTTTCACTTTCTTTTTTTATTTTAATTCATTTTTTATTTTTTGTCTCATTTTTTATCTTAGTTTCATTGTTGCTGCCGTTCACGCGTTATAGCGACATATTTTTAAAAAATTTCAAAATCGACCGGTTTGGTTTTCACTTTTATTTTTAATATTTTTACGTTTGTTTGCTTTTTTTCAGCATTACTGCCATCCGCCGCAAAAATCAATGTTCTGACTTGTTTTGGTAAAAAAAATAGAGGTTTTGTTACAAAAATTGAAAAAAAAGAAAAGGAGACAACCCGTTTTTAAAAAACGGGTTGATGAAAATAATGTGGGGGGTTGAAATTTAATATGGTTTACGAAGGGGGTTTAATTTACGGTTTTTGAGGTTTTAATAACATGTCAGTTAAGAAGACAAACTCAAATTTAAAACAATTAAACTTAAGTTAATGATTAGTAGTATTCCAATCTATATAAATATTACTATTTTTACATAATGTTCTATTGATTCTGTTTTTAAAATAAAATTATCATCGACGAAATAGATTTTTAATTTTAATCAATAAAAATTGCATAAATTAAAAAAACGGTGCGTTTTAAAAACTCTCAAAAATCAAAAAGAGCCGGCATTTTTAAAATATTAATAAAATAAAATTTAAAAAAATCAATTGCCGGCAAACCCTCAAAAAAAGTGGAAAAAGGAAAAATCCAAAAACAAAAAATCCAAAAAAAGAAAAAAAGAAGAAGAAAAAGAGAAGAAGAAAAAGAAAAAAAAGAAAATCCAAAAAAAAATCAAAAAAAGAAGAAGAAAAAGAGAATAATGAAAAAAATTAGCAAAATGCGGCGTAATATTCGCCGTGTTTTTCAACCGTCACCGGAATGCCGAAAAGTTTCGTTAAGTTCTCACTCGTTAGGATTTCTTCTTTTTTGCCGTCGGCAAAGATTTTTCCATCCTGAATCAAAACCACTCTTGAAATTTCCGGAATAATATCCGCTAAATCGTGCGTCACCAAAATAACATTTTTGCCGGCCCGGGCAATTTTGCTGATTGTTTTTCGGAATTGAAAAATGGATTTCATGTCCAAACTGTTGGTTGGCTCGTCCAAAATCAACGCTTTCGGGTCATGCACAAGCGCCCTTGCAATGAGAGCTTTTCGGGCCTCACCCGCGGAAATCTTCGTCATGCTTGAAAAAGCCAGATGGTCGATTCCCAAAAATTTCAAAATCTCAAGAACAATGACCTTCATTTCCAGTGTAACATCAAAAATATCGTAAATGCCAATGCTGGAAAAAAACCCGGATAAAACCGTATCAAAAACCGTTGTTTCTAAAAGACAGGTGATTTGAAGGTCGGTTGTGATAATGCCCAACTGTTTTCGAAGGTCAAAAACATTCCAGACATCTTCGCCCATGATTTTTGTCAAAAGGCCGGACGCGTCCGCAATCGGATAATATTCCCGCGTCATGACTTTGATGAGGGAAGACTTGCCGGAACCGTTGGGACCGATAATGGCGATGTGTTCATCGGCCTCGATTCGAAGGGAAATGTCATCCAAAATCCGCCGGTTCTCTTTAATGACGGTCACATGCCGAAAATCAATGACCGGCTCGTTTGCATTTGGCTCAACCATATTTTTATTTCTCTGATTTTTCATTTCTTAAGTTGTAGGCAGTCTTCCCTTCTTCTTATATATTTCTCTGAGTTCTTCTTTTGTTAAAGGGCACTGGACCAAATTGTCGAATTGAGGACGGGTAAGAAAAAGTTGCCGTTTCATTTCCATAATTAGGTCACGACCGTACTCCTTCACCCCATGACTTACAATCGTTGAAATCTCCATTTTTTTTCCATTGTAATAATAAATGTAGTGCTTATGGCCTCTTTTTCGATCTTCCACAAATCCCTTTTTGACCAATGCCGATTCAATTTCTCGTGTTTTATAAGAGCGAAAAGACGTTCTCTTCCTCCGCATATTCTTTCAGCAAATTTCTTAATTGAATTCCGCCAGATGTCAATCTTTTTTTATCCTCAAGAACGTCCGCCTCCCACAAAATAAAAAATTGATATTCCAGGTCTAAAATGGCTTTTTTCAAATCAGGGTCAAATGAAAAAATATTAAACACATCACTTCGAATAACATTTCTACCATTTGAATACCGGACTCTTAATTTCAATGGTTTGGTCAATTTTAACGGAATTTCTTCAAAACAAGCCCATTCAATCAATGTTGTGCGATAAGTCGGTTGTTGTTCTTTCCTCTTTGAGATTTTATTCTTTTGGACGGAAGAAACGTTGTCTGAGTCTTGAAGCATACGAAAACCCTCTCTTGAGGACTTTATTTCTTTGCGGTTTCGAACTAAATAAGTCATTCTCTCATCCCATTTTATCTTTTTTAAATTAAGATTAAATCAAGAGGAGAGGAGGGGTTGATATAACTTTTTAAATAATCTTTGTTTTAATAGAATGTGTTTGTATATAAAACGATATTCTAAAATAATATTCTAAAACAATATTCAAACGGATAACATAACTATTTATTCATTCTCCAATAATAAGTGTGCATGAGGTCTGTCTTAAAACTTGAAGTGGATAAAAACACCACCATTCCATTTGATTACCAATACCATCTGGCGTCCATGATTTACAATTCATTGAACACCGGTGACTTGGAATACGCCAAAAAATTACACGCTTATCAGAAATACAAATTTTTCACATTCTCATGGCTGGATATTCCCAAAAGAACAATTGTTCAAAACAAAGGCATCAAAAGTACCGATGGCGTTGTTTATTTGCAGTTGTCGTCCCCCAACACCGAATTTTTAACCGTTTTTTTGGAGGGGCTTTTCAAGGAACCGGTTTTAAAAATCGGAAACTTTGACGCTTATCCGATGGAAATTCGAATCGAAGAAGAGCCGTCATCTTTCTCCGTTTTAAAAACTATTTCGCCGATTTGCCTTCGGACCCGGGAAAACGTGGACGGAAAGTTGGTTGGCCGGGATTTGCTTCCGAACCATTCCAAATTTTATGAAAATTTAAAAGACAATCTCAAAAAGAAGTACGAGTCCTACTACAATAAGGAATGCAATATGAATTTTGAATTGGAAATATTGTCGGCCGAAGCCAAAAGAATGCAAATCAAAGATACTTTTGTCCGATGCTCCAATTTGATTTTTTCCGTCAGCGGAGACTATGATTTTATAAAATTCGGATACGAATGCGGTTTTGGAGAAAAAAATTCCATGGGATTTGGAATGGTCGCGGAAAAAAAATAATATTCTGAGATGTGGACAGATTCTGAAAAATCGTTGACAGATTCTGAAAATTGTTTTTTAAATTGGATCGTTTTCCCCATAAATTTTACATTTTTTAACAATTTTTTTCATGTTTATCGCCGGAGCGTCAGGTTTTGCCAAAATACTTTTATCCTAAGATTTTAATGATTTCTCGGTTGACTGTATTTTATTCCAATATTTTATTTCAATATTTTATTTCAATATTTTATTCCAATATTTTATTCCAATATTCTATTCAATATTCTATTCAAAACAATCTAATTTGTAATCGGGAGGCAATATTTTGAAATTAATCGGAACGCAAGCGAAAGGAATCAAAGCACCAATTGTCAAAGAAGGAGACGACTTGGTTAAAATCGTGACGGAAAGCGTCATTTCCGCGGCGAAAGCCGAAAACTTTTTCTTATCGGATGGCGACGTTGTGGGTGTGACAGAAGCGGTGGTCGCCCGGACGCAAGGAAATTACGCCACGATCGACCAGTTGGCCAAAGATGTCCGGAAAAAGTATCCGGATGGCGTCGTTGGAGTTTTGTTTCCGATTCTCAGCCGCAACCGGTTTGCGATCATGCTCAAAGGAATCGCCCGCGGTGTTTCAAAAATGTATTTGGTTTTGAGCTACCCAAACGATGAAGTCGGAAATGAATTGGTCAGTTTGGATCAAATCGAAAAAGCCGGCATCAATCCGTACAGTGACGTTTTATCGGAGGCTGAATTTAGAAAATATTTCGGTTCCGTCAAACACCCGTACACCGGTGTTGATTATGTGGAATATTACAAGAGTTTGGCCGACAACGACAATATTGAAATCATTTTTGCGAACAACCCAAGAGCGGTTTTGAAATACACATCGCACGTCCTGACCGCTGAAATCCACAACCGTGCCCGAACCAAAAAGATTCTTAAAGAAGCCAGCGCAAAAACCGTTTACGGCCTGGATGATCTGCTCACCAAATCCGTCGACGGCAGCGGTTGCAACCCGGATTTCGGAATTTTGGGCGCGAACAAGGCCACCGAAGAAACCATCAAATTATTCCCACGCGATTGCGACGTTTTTGTAAACAAAGTACAAGCCGAATTTAAAAAATTGACCGGAAAAACAATTGAAGTGATGGTGTACGGCGACGGCGCTTTTAAGGATCCGGTGTGTGGAATTTGGGAGTTGGCCGACCCGGTCGTCTCACCCGGATTTACAAAAGGACTTCTCGGAACGCCGAATGAATTGAAATTGAAATATTTGGCCGACAACGAATTTAAAAATTTAAAAGGCGACGAACTCAAAGCCGCTCTTTGCGACAGCATCCGCTGCAAAAAAGATTTAACCGGAAAAATGGAATCTCAGGGGACAACGCCTCGCCGGTATGTGGATTTAATCGGCAGTTTGTGTGATTTGACCAGCGGAAGCGGAGACAAGGGAACACCGATTGTTCTTGTCCAGAATTACTTTGACAATTACGCAACGGAATAACCTTCTGTTGCTTTTGATTTTTGTTTGTTTTTGATTTCCTTGTTTTGTTTTTTGTTTAGTGCCGCCGTGCGCGCATTATGGCGGCAAATTTTTTAAAAATTTTGACAAAAACCGTGGGATGGTTTTTAATTTTAGATTTGTTGCAATTGTTTACAGTTTTAGGATTACTGCGACTGTTAACAGTTTTAGGATTGCTGCATTTTTTTCATCAATTTATCTTTCCAGATGAACAGTTCGAGAAATTCGGATGCGGGAACGCATTCGAATTTTCGGGAGGGTTTGTATGGAAAGAAAGAAAACAGAAATAATATGAATAAAAACGAAAAAAAATAAAGGATAATGAATCAAACCCTCCATTTTTAATTATTTTTGAGTTTCCAGTGTTTTTGACAAATCAACATACCAAGCCGCATTTTTAATTGTTTCCTCAATTTCCAGGTCCGTCACTTCTCGAACCACTTTGCCGGGAACACCCAACACCAAACTTCTGGGCGGGATGACTTTGCCGGCCGGAACAAGCGCATTCGCGCCGATAATGCTTCCTTCTCCGATGATCGCTTTATCAAGAACAGTGGAATTCATACCGATGAGCACATTGTCTTCAATAATGCAGCCGTGAATGACCGCACAATGTCCAACTGTCACGTTTTTGCCGATGATCACCGGACAGTCAAATGCGCTGTGCAAAACACAATTGTCTTGAATGTTGCTGTTTTCACCGATTTTCATTTTTGCGGCGTCGGCCCGAATGACCGCCCCATACCAAACACTTGTGTTCTTTTCAAATTCGACATCCCCAACAACTGTTGCATTTTTCGCGATTCTAAGCATTTATTTTTCTCCTTTCATGAATTCAATTTGACTATTTGACTTATTTATTTCTACCAATATTTTTATTTTGTTTTGATTATATTAATAAATTTCGTTAAAATAATCCGGCCAATTGTTTTCTTAAAAATGAAATATTTCCGGAATTGGAATATTTCCGAAATTTAGAATTTTCGGAATTAAAATATTCCGGAAACAATGTTTCTTATAATTTCAACGATATCAATGTCGGAAAGTTGCAAAACAACATAAGCGCCGATGAAAGTTCCAATCATGCTTCCGACATTGGCAAGCGCCGCAACGAGAATAACTTTGAAGAATGGATTTCTATTCATCTCGCTAAATGTTTCGACATTCATTAATTTTCCAAGATCTTCCGTTGTTGGTTTTCTGTATGCCGCTTCCGCAAGGCCCGCAAACCATCCCGCCGCTACAAGCGGATTTAAGGAGGTGAACCAAGCCAACAGGAAAGCAATGGCTGCCGATTTCAAGCGACCGCCGGCCAATATGACACCGGCTGCGCTGAGCGTTCCATTAATGAGGAACCAGCTGGCAAAAGCAATAAAAAGCGTTTCCGGCGTCATATCCGGATAAGTAATGACTTTGTAAATGATGTACAAAAACGCTAACAAAACTAATCCGATGAGGAGATAGCTGATGGTTTTTAAAATCCCGAACCGCTTTTTGGGAACGACGACCAATTCGGACAAGTCCGGAATTTGAGCCGGATTTTGAAGATAATTCACAACGCCTTGACGATGTCCGGCACCGATGACGACCACAATTTTTTTGCCGGGACCGGCTGCTTTAATGGTCCGGATAATGCTGCCCGCCAAATACGCGTCTCTCTCATCAATCAAAACTGATGCGGCCGTCGGCGAAAATTTTCGGAATTCCTCAATCAGCGTAGAAACAACATCTTGGTCCGTCATGGAATCCAATGTGAATTCCGCCATTTCTCCTTGGTTTCCAATTCCGAAATAGCCGGCGACTAAAGTGTAGAGCATTTTGGTTTTTTCCCAAAAACTCATTTTCGCAATGAAGCGTTTAAACGTGATTTGAATATCCCGATCAATTAACGCCAAATCCGCGCCTATTTCCTGTGCTCCATCAATTGCAGCAAACATTTCCGTTCCGGGTGGAACACCCATTTGTTCGCCCATTTTTTTCTGGATGTAAGCCAAAAGTCCGTACAACAAATAATAAAAAGTCTGACCGGGAGAGAGAATATCTTTGAAAGACACTTCTTTTTTCTGATCCGGCTCCATGATGCTTTTATAACGGTTGGCACAAAGTTCAACAGCAACAATATCCGGTTTTTCCCGTTCAATTGTTTCCTTTACTTCCTTAACACTTTTTTCAGAGACGTGAGCCGTCCCGATAATAATAATTTTTGTTGGTTCGGTGATTTTTTGTGTGGAAAGCGGAATTCCTGATAAATCGGTCGATTTGGACTCCGGAGAATATTCCGGCAAAACCGGATCAGGAATAACCGGAACAAAAACATCGGAAATTTCCAAAGATGAATTTGGATTTGAACTTGAACCGGCATTTGGATCTGAACTTGAATCAGCATTTGGATTTGAACTTGAACCGGCATTTGGATTTGAGCTTGAATCAGCATCAGAAATAAAAGCCGAATCGGATTCTGTTGAAGAGACAGAGAAATTATTGGAATTTATTTCGGAAGAGGAAACAAAGATGGTTTTTTTTGCATCTTTATTGTCTTGGTTATTTTCAGAATTATCTTCAGAACTATTTTCAAATTCGTTTTTCATGATAGGTCCGGATCCATGATTTATTTTTCCTGAAATGTTAAAGTTATATTTGAAAAAATCAAGTTTATTATTTTATTTGGAATATTTCTTATTGTATTTAAATAGGTCCATTTGTTCAAATGAAATTGAACTTTTACTTAATTCTCAATTGAATTATCCCAACGGATTAAAATTTGAAATAGTCTTAAAACGTTGGTTTTGGGACTTCTTTCATTTTTATTCTTTTTATTTTTATATTACATTAGAATATTATAACCCCTTTGTTTCGTCTGGAAAGTATATAAAGGGACCTGCCCCTTTGATTTCCTCTGAAAAGATAGATTTTAGAAAAATCAAACGCAAAAAAAGAAAAATGAAATTTCATTTATTTTTTGATGAAATTCAATGTTGTTTTGTTATGGAATTTTTTGTATTTATAGTTTTTGAAAAAATTTATAAAATTTTAAATTTTTTTTAAAGTTTTTATTAGAAAATAACAATTGTTTTAAAAATCAGTAGCTGTTACCATCTTTGTTTTTTAAATATTAATTTTCCGGATTCTTTTTTTCCGATTTTTTCCTGGAATTTTTTCCAACCCTCTCCATTGGAAATTAAAGGGTCTGGTTTTTATCCATTCATTTATTCATCCGGATTATTTTCTTCTTCAATTTCTTTTTTCGGATTATTTTAATTTCCTTTTTCGGCTTATTTTTGATTTCCTTTTCGGATTTTTTTTGATTTCCTTTTCAGATTTTTTTGATTTCCTTTTCCTTATTTACTCTTCCGGATTATCTTCTTTCTCGATTCCGTTTCGGACAAAAACCCCGACGCCATAATTTCCGGTCATAATTTCATCCGGGGAAAGCGCAAGTTGACCGGTCGCGATTAAACGGTCATTCCGGTCGGTAATTAAAACTTCTTCTTTTGCGCGAAGTGTGGAATCAATGGAGATGATATGTTTTGCAAAAGCGGTTTTTCCTTTGGAAACAAAGGGTACGGCATCATCGCAAACAACAACGCGAAGGGCAGGAGCTTTCAAAAAAAGATGAATTCTTGAGGCACCTTTCATACTGAGCGTAAAGAATCCGTCTTTTGCGCGCACGGTGGCCAATCTTTCACCATCGGAACGAATTTGACGGATCCGCTTGGTTTTGGAAAGTAAAAAAGTCACATGATCATCAAAAAGAACTTTCCCAACACCTTTCCCAAATTGGTAATCCGCCATCATACGCACACGTTTCAATCTTGTGTTGAGGTTGGTGAAATTTTTAAAATCATTTAAATCGTTATCGGTTTGGCGGACTGAATTATTGTCCATATCGCTTTTTGAATCATCAGAAGTCATAAAAATTAAAAAGCGTCAATACATTTAAATTCATTTCGCAGATAAAATCATTCATATGACCGACGTGATTATTCTTTGGGACAAACCGGTTTATTTTGAAAGATTGTTCCAAGAATATGGAATCAACACAATTACCGCAATGCCGGGTTCTCTAAATTCTCCACATCTGGCTCCGGCAAAAATGATTTTAATTCCAGCCGGATTCTTATCCGAAAAGGCAATTTCGGCAGGACTTAATCAAAAAAAAGTCATCGACAAACTGAAGAACTTTGTTGAAAACGGCGGGACACTCCTGATTTTTTCACCCATGGCGGATTCGGATTTTTCATGGCTAAGCTTGCCGGTCCGATACAAAAGAGAAGATATTTTTCTGTCGGAAAATTCTCTGTCAGAAAGCGGCTTATCTGAAAAAAATCCGCTTGAAAAGAATCCGTTGGAAAATAAAGCGGCGGATTTGTTATTAAATCCGGATTTGGATGAATATTTTTGTGACGGATATTTTGAAAATCTTTCCGAAAAATCAATTTTTTCCGATTTTGAATCTAACGAAAAAGTAATGGATTCAGCTTTAATTTCTGTTCTGAAAACCGATTGCAAAAACCGCCCGGTTCATCTCCGAATTGGTCAGGGAAAGGGACAAATTATTCTGTCAACCGTTCATGAATTTTTTTCAAAAAAATATTTTAAATCTCTTTTGACAAATCAAAAAATAAAAATATGATAAAAAACAAAAACGAAGGAATGAAATAAAAACAAAAACGAAAATGGGAGAAAGTGGAATGAAATATAAATGATTATATGAATATAATTGGAATATGATTATAATTTTTACAGGAAAAATAAATATGAATAAAACTAATCCTTCATCTGATTCTGATTCTGATTCTGTCATTCATGTTTTGGACAAGGACACCATTAATAAAATTGCAGCCGGTGAAGTCATTGAGTTGCCGGCATCTGTTGTCAAAGAGCTGGTCGACAATTCTATTGACGCCGGTGCGAAAAACATTTACATCGAACTCAAAGACAGCGGCAAAAAGATGATTCTGGTTCGAGACGACGGAAAAGGAATGTCCCAAAAAGATGCCGTTTTGTCTTACAAAAAACATGCCACCAGCAAACTCAGAAACGCCGCCGATTTGGAAAGCATTTCCACATTGGGATTTCGCGGGGAAGCTTTGTCATCTATCGGGGCCGTGTCCAAATTCGAACTCATCACAAAAAGAAAAAATGATGCGGTCGGAACACGTATCTATTTGGAAGAAGGAAAAAAACCGGAAGTATCAAGTATCGGCGCCCCGGCCGGAACAACCGTTTGCGCGGCGGATTTATTTTACAACACACCGGCACGGCTTAAATACTTGAAAAGTGATGCCACCGAACTCTCTCACGTTGTGTCCATTGTTGGTGATTTGATTTTAGCAAACGAAGGCATCTCTTTTACACTCGTCAATAACAATAAAACCATTCTTAAAAGCGCATCCTCCGATTTGTTCAATTCCATCGTCAATATTTTAGGTCACGAAGTTGCCCGAATTATGATTCCGTTGGAGCCGGCATCTGGGACGCCGTCTGCCGCATCGTCTGGTATATTGTCTGTCACACCATCTTCCGCATCTGTTTCATCGACAGCCTCACCGGTTGTTGAAATTTCCGGCTACATTTCCAAACCGGAATATACAAAATCAGCAGCGGACAACATGTATTTCATTGTCAATGACCGCCCGATTTCATCCAAAGAACTCATAAAAGCGGTCCGCCTCGGTTATTATACAAAAATTCCCAACAACCGCTATCCGGCAGTTGTTATCCGGCTTTTGGTCGACCCCAAAGAAGTGGACATCAATGTTCATCCTCAAAAAATTGAAGTCCGTTTCCAAAATGAAAAAGAAATTCTTAAAACGGTTTTAGAAGCGGTTGAAAGAACACTAAAAGCATTCGAACTGGCACCTCAAATCAAAGCAAAAGACGTGAAAAAAGTCATTGAAAAATCATTTTCCGATTACGGACAAAAACCGGAGATTTCAAAATCAAAAATCAATGAAAAAATATCCGGCAGACTTGATGAAAAATCCATCATCGCCAAAGACCCGTCCGAAACATATGTTTCCGGTCCGCCAACCGGAAAACCCTATTCTGCGTCTGCGAAAGATATGGAAAAACCCTATGTTGCGCCTTCGAAAGATACGGAAAAACCCTATGTTGCGCCTGCGAAAGATACGGAAAAACCCTATGTTTCGTCTGCGAAAGATACGGAAAAACCCTATGTTTCGTCTGCGAAAGATACGGAAAAACCCTATGTTGCGCCTGCGAAAGATACGGAAAAATCCTATGTTGCGCCTGCGAAAGATACGGAAAAACCCTATGTTGCGTCTGCGAAAGATACGGAAAAAAGAATTAAGGCAACGGAGCGCTTGTTATTTGCGGCCTCTTCCAAACACCCGGACGGTTCAAAAAAATCAAAAGCGGAATCCTCGGAAATTGATTTGTTGGAAAACATCCAAATCGTTGGGCAGATTTCTAATCTTTACATTTTGGCGGAAAAGGACGGCGGTCTTTTGATGATTGACCAGCATGCCGCACACGAGCGAATTTTTTATGATTTGTTCAAAAGCATGGGATCGAATTCTGTTCAGGAACTCATATCGCCCGCAGTCATCCATTTGTCGCTGAAAGAAAAAATTCTGATGGAAGAATACATTCCGCTTTTGGAAGACGTCGGCTTTGGAATTTCGGAATTTGGGGACAACTCTTATGCCATTAGTTTTATGCCGTTGATTTTCGGCCGGATGGAAGACGTGTCGGTGGTTCATGAACTCATTTCCGATATTTTGTCATTTGGAAAAATCAAAGATGAATCCGGCACCCGGGAAAATATTATCAAAAGAATGGCTTGCCGGGCAGCGATTAAGGCCGGCGCGAACTGCACCATGGAACAAATGCAAAGTCTGATTCAGCAGCTCAAAATGACCGAAAATCCCTATTCTTGTCCGCATGGAAGGCCAACCATATTAATTTTTTCCAAAAAAGAAATCGAAAAAATGTTTGAGCGAACATAACAGAAACAAAAAAGACAAAAGTGGCATCAGTTATTTGTTATCTTCATTCTTTGCTCAAGGTGGGGTAACTCTCATCATTTGCCGTTTTTTTGTCTGAAATGCTTTTGTTCTATATGGATGACCTTATTTATGACTACTGCCTGTTAATAGTCCTTTAAAGGAGATCTTATTTTGGAATTGATGTTAAAAGCGGTTGAGAACATTCCTTTGATTCAAAAGGGAGATGATTTGGCGGATTTAATTTTTAAACGGGCGGATTTGAAAGATAACGATATTATTGTTATCGCGTCGACCGTCGTTTCAAAATCGCTTGGATTGACTTTTTATTTGTCCGACCTTGTTCCCGGCGCTGAAGCGAAGAGAATCGCGTCGCTTAACAATAAAGATCCGGCTTTTGTCCAAGCGGTTTTGGAAGAAAGCCTGGAAGTTTTTGTGGAATCTCCGTTCATGTTGGTTCGAAACAAGAATCATCATGTTTGTATCAACGCGGGAATTGATAATTCAAATGTCGGTGGCGGCCGGCTTTTAAAACTCCCTTGCAATCCCGACGGCTGCGCCGCAAAAATCGGACAAAAGCTGGAAGAATTAACGCAAAAGAAAATCAGTGTCATCATCACGGATACAAATGGGCGGGCGTTTAAGGAAGGGCAGACCAATGTCGCTATCGGGCTTTACAAAATAAAAGCGCTTCGGACTTGGATTGGCGAAAAAGACCTTTTCGGGTATGTTTTGGAAATTTCGGAAGAAGCGGTCGTGGATGAAATTGCCGGTGCTGCGAATTTGTTGATGGGAGAAGCGGCAAACGGTTACCCGGTTGTTATTGTGAGAGGACTCAATCTTTACACGCAGGAAACGGCCGGTATCAGAGAATTTTACCGGAAAGCGGAAGACGATATTATTATTCAAGGGCTTTTGGAACTCAAAAATCAAAAAAATTAATGAAAATATAATAAAAGTATGAAAAATATAATAAATATATAACAAAGATAACAAAAGTATAACAAAATTATAAAAAGAAAAATATTCAAAATAAAGATAAGAAACAACCAAATAAAGACAAAGAACCATTTCAGAAAATATAATTATATAATAAAAACAAATATAATTTAATAAAAATATATTAAAATGAAAATAATATAAAATAAAAAACAGTAAACCAAAAAAATTAAAATAAAAAGAAAATCTTTTTTTTCTGAAGTCCTGAAAAATCATCAAAAACGATCATCTAGAAATTTATCGCTTTTTAATTTATTAAAATTAGAATTATAATACAAAAACTATATATATATTCAATACGTTTTTATAAAAGTACAATTATTTAGGAACAATAAACCAACAGTTGTTTGATAAATAATTGTAACTGTTTTAAAAATGGCCATAAAGCCTCCAGTAAAATGAAGTCAGACCCCTGTAAAAAGTTAAAAACACTCAAATCAAAACGTGAGCAATCGGCGGTTTTTCGTTCCCGCCGATTAACTTTATTTTCGGTTGACGACCCTTATTTATTTTTCATCAAAAACAGCGTAAAGCATGCTCAGCGTACCGATTCCGAGTGGCTCTTGGACAATCATCACATTATACTTTTCTTGAAGTTTTTTAGAAAGACCACAGGGGATTCCGGGCGTTGACAAAAGTGAACCATTTTTCAAACAGTTTTCCGGAACAGTGTCCAGAGCCGGCGTGGCTTCCAAAATTTTGTAAAATTTTTCGCCGGCATTTTTGTCATATTTTTTCACCCGTCCGGCCAAATCCGTATGAGGTCCTGTATTTAATTTTGAATAATAAGATATGACATCATTGACCCGTTTTTCATCTGCGTCAAATGCGGAAACATCATAGCCATATTTCAAAAGAGTTTCCAACGCAGGGGTTCCGACTTTTCCAAGACCGATGACTAACGCCTTCTTTTCGGCAACTAAATCCGGAGTTTTGGACCGGCATAAAATTTCAGCATACACCCGCCCGGTACAGATTTGATTGTGTGCGATTTTTTTATTTTTCAAATTGTAGGCAATAAAAGCCAAGTCATCCGCCATCAGGACAATATCCGCATCTGACATCACCGCTTCATAAAAGCCGGCAACATCCGTGTTTTTCGTAATGAATCCATCCATTCCGAAATGTTTGACCGTAAAAAGCAAGGATTCGGAGAACCGTCCGATAATTCCGCAGCCGGCTGTCACCGGAATGATTGCGATTTTTTCCTTTTTCTTTTCTGTCTTATAAATTTCGGAACACAAGCGGTCCAAGGAAAATCCGGTCAACTTGTGAATCAGAGTATCGTTTTCAACCAAATCGTCGGTCATATTTTTCAAATCGTCCGGAGTTAAAAGTGCCATTTGCGTCGTTCCCCAAAAATATTTTTAAAGAAATGTTTTTCTAAAAATTTTTCCAAAATGTTTTTCCAAAATGTTTTTCTGAATTTGTTTTTTTAAAATGTTTTTTAATTACCGTAATTCCTACTTTGAATTGCCTTTATTTTATTTTGTTGTTTCGTCCGTCAATCAAATTTGGCCCCACGTTTTTTTGCTTTTAATTTTTTGTTGTGGTTTATGTTCTGTCTTTTTACTCATCGGCCGGGGCATTTCTTTCCAAAACCATTAACTTAGCGGTCTGATGATATTTTTCAGCTTTTTCTTGTGTTTGGCCGTGGCTGATAATTGTGTAAGCCTTGTATTTTTGGTCGGCAAATTCATAAATTTCGATGTTCTCGCTGGTGAAAAGAATGTTTAATTTTTTTCCTTTGGAAACCAAATGTTCTCCACCCGATGTCAATTTTCCAAACGGCGGTACCGGATTTTTAAACTCTTCATAAAGAAAATGTTCCAAAATACCGTAGCTGTCTTTGTATTTTTCATTTGTCGCCCGTTTGAGACTGTCGGCTCCAAACGGTTTTTTGAAAGCTTCCGCAAGCAAAAGCAAAAGATTCACGCCGGATGAAAAGTAAACACAAATCGGTGTCTGACTTGGGAAACGGGCATCGATTTCCAAAACCTTAAATCCTTTTTTGCCGGCAATGGCTTCCACGTCCATAATTCCTTTTAAAGACAGACCTTTTGCCAAATCCAAAGCAATTTTCCTAAAATCCGAATTGGCCGGAAGTGGTGTCACTTGATTGCAATCGTAAACATCATCCAAATGAACATGAGTTTCCTTAACCACTTCAAAATATTCGCCATCGCCAACGATTTCCAAAGAGAGAACCGGGCCTTCCACGTATTCTTCAATTAAGTAATGGGATGGAACATCGGTAAGTTCGCTTTTGGTTTGGATAATCCGAGCATTCGAACTTCCGCTTTCGTTGGGCGGTTTGACAAAAAACGGCGGTTCTTCCGGTTTATCGGCCGGCGTTGGAATATTAATGGATCGAAAATATTTTTTAGATTTGTTTTTGTCACAACTGATGCGGTAGGCATCAAAATCGAAAAGAAAAGCGCAGTTGGGATCCAATTCCGCATAGACCGCTTCCAAGAAGTCAATTGTCTCTTGATTTTCATTCACCGGAAGCATAAAATCCGATTTTTTAGAAATTTCCGTCAACCGGGTTTTGTCTTTTGTTATATCAAAGCAGTGGAATTCGTCCGAAAATTCCCGTGCCAACGCCTCTTTATTTTTGTCAATCAAAATCACGTAAAGACCGGCTTTTTTCGCCAAATAAGCGGCTTCGACACCTTGAAGTTTTCCGCCAATGAGACAGATGCGTTTGGAAGATTGAGGAAAATCTGCACGAAAAACACTTTGTGCGAGGGATTTGTCTGACATTTTGTTTGATAAAATCATATTAAAACCATTTCATTTTTTGATTTTCTGATATTGCAAAAGGTGAATCAATATTAAAATCTTAATATTTAAAATAAAGGTCTGTAAACCGAAAAATTTTGTTAAAAACCAATATAAATAAAAACTAATTGAATAAAAAAGAACACAATAAAAACTAATTGAATAAAAAAGAACACGAAAAAATAATTGAATAAAAAAGAAAAGAATGAAAAAGAATACAATGAAAATCTGTGAATCGATCGTGAAATAATTTAATGAAATAATTTTTCACGGGTGATTATGCTTTTTTAAGAATTTTTTGATTTCTTCCGAGCTTTCCCATCCGGAATCCAGTTCGGAAATAACTTCTTCGATCCGATCGCATTCCATTGAAATTTGACAAGCAACGTCTTTCTCTTCAATTTTTTCCGTCAAAAGAACGATAGAGGAGAGCGGATTTCGGATATTATCGATAATGGACGCGAATTGTTCGATATTGCGCTCGATTTGTTCAAAAGATTTTCGCCGTGTTTCTTCGGCGACTTTTTCATGCGTAATGTCGATTGCCATCAAAACGCAACCGGAAACCATATTTTTTTCATCTTTGGCCGGAGCGATTGTAATATACCAGTATTTTCCATCGCTGCTTCGTGTTTCAAAGCTTTTCTGCTCTTCCAAATCCAATGCTTTGGTAATGATATCGCTTGGGAAAATATCGTAATTTTGAAAAATATCGATTTTTTTGCCGATAACATCTTTTTCTGAAATGTTTAATTCTTCATAAAGAGCACGGTTTGCCCACTTGATTTCTTCGTTTTTCCCGAAATAAACCAAAATTTCTTGAATCGAATTCAAGGTCGTGTTTTTTTCAACATTTTGCTCTTGAATGATTTCCTTCGCTTTTAAGATGCGTGTAATGACTTGCGCCAGCAGAATTCCGAAAACAAGACACAAAAGCAAAACTGTCAGATTAAAGAAAAGATTCTCATCCGTCGTCAACGGTGAAAACAAAAAACTCAAAAAAGACTCGGAAGAATTTGAAAAAAGCCGTGAAAAGGATTCCGCCAACAAAAAAAGAAACCCGATTAAAACGGATAAAATGATGACTTTGTATTGTAATTTCATGGGAATCCCGGTTTTTTCGTTATGGATTGAAATCTTGTTTTTAATTTATATTGTTTTCTGTTTTGTTTTTTCTTTGCTTTTGCATCTATTTAATAATACCTTTAAATTGTTTTTGTTTTTTAGATTGTTATTGTTTTTTTAGGTTGATGTTTGTTTTTTTATTGTTTGCTGTTTTAAATAATTTCAAGTCGGCTTTAAGTTATTTTTAATCTTCTTCAAATTGTTTTTAAACTATTTTTAAATTATTCAAATGATTTATCAATATTAAAATTTTAAATTATTTTTTCACAAGACAATTCCATCCATTTCCGATTAAGTCTTCCCGTCCGGCTTTGATGAGAGTTTCCTGAATAATTTTTTGATTCTCCGGATTTCTGAATTGGAGAAGTGACCGCTGAATCTTTTTTTCTGTTCGGGTCACCGGCACATGTATTTTTTCCATGGTAAACGGGTTGAGTCCCGTATGGAACATACACGTTGAAATCGTCATCGGAGTCGGTGTAAAATCTTGAACTTGTTCGGTGTAACGGTTATTGTCCCGAATGTATTCCGCCATCTCGATTGCATTTTCAATCGTACACCCTGGATGTCCTGAAATTTGAAACGTCACCAAAAACTGTTTCATATCCAGCCGCTTGTTGATTTCTTTGAATTTGTTTTCAAATTTTTCAAAGGCGGCACGGTTTGGCTTTCGCATGATTGCGGTCACGGGATCACAGAAATGCTCCGGCGCAACTTTGAGCTGACCGCCGACATGGTATTTACATAGTGTTTCAAGATATTCATCATCCAAAACCGCCAAATCAAAGCGGACTCCATATCCGGTCAAAACTTTTTTAACATCCGGAATTTCCCGCAGCCTTTTTAAAAGCGATAACATTCGGCTGTGGTCCGTTCGAAGAGACGGACAAACATGAGGAACCAAACAATTTTTATGCGTGCAGGCGCCGCGTTTTTCCCATCCCGGACATGTCATTCCATACATGTTGGCGCTCGGGCCGCCGACGCCGCTGATAATTCCGCCAAAGCCGGCGGATTCGGAAATCAAAACCGCTTCCCGGATAATCGAATCTTCGCTCCGGTTGCTGATCGCACGTCCTTGATGCTGGGTAATCGCGCAAAAAGAACAGCCTCCAAAACAGCCGCGATGACTGGTAATTGAAAAGCGGACAACATCCAAACCCGGCACCGGCTCCGTATAAGATGGGTGTTCCATTCGGGTGTACGGCAATTCGTAAATGAAATCCATTTCCGGCTCCGTGAGCGGCCGCATCGGTGGATTTTGAACGATGACGGTTTTGGGATGAACTTGTGCCAAAGATCTCCCGGTTACGGGATTTTGATTGCCGTAAATTAATCGAAATGCCCAAGCATATTGTTCTTTGCTTTCAAAAACATCGGCAAAGCTCGGCAACTCGATCATAGAATCCGGAGAATGAATAGAATTGGAATGAATAGAATTGGAATGAATGGAATTGGAATGAATGGAATTGGAATGAATGGAATTGAAATGAATGGAATTGGAATGAATGGAATTGGAATGAATGGAATCAGAATCCATCAAATCAATCTCCGGTGAATCAACATCCGATAAATCCAAATCCGGTTTTGGGATTTTTCCGGAAAAATCGTTTTTCCATTCCTTCGTCTGCATTTTCCAAACGGTTCCCGGAATGTCTCGGAGGGTTTCAATTTTTTCGCCCGCATCCAGACGCTTTGCGATTTCCGTGATTTGCAGTTCGCCCATTCCGTACACGATCAAATCAATCGGGGCGTCTGCTAAAACGGATTGTCGGACCGTATTGGACAAATAATCAAATTCTGCAAAGCGGCGCAAAGACGCTTCAATGCCGCCGGCAACAACCGGAACATCCGGATACGCTTCCCGAATCCGATTGGCATACGAAATAACGGCACGGTCCGGCCGAAGTCCGGGTTTTCCACCCGGGGAATAGGCATCGCTTTCACGTTTGTTGAGAAGCGGGGTGTAATTATTCACGAGGGAGTCCGTGTTTCCCGCGCTGACGGAGAAAAAAAGCCGCGGCTTTCCGAGAATTTCAAAAGATTCTTTTTTCGTCCAGTCCGGCTGGGCGATAACGCCAATTGAAAAACCGGCGCTTTCTAAAACACGCCCAATGATTGCGGTTCCAAATCCGGGGTGATCCACATAAGCATCGCCCGATACCAAAATAATATCTAATTCATCCCATCCTTTCGCACGAGCTTCAGACAAACTCATCGGCAAAAAGTCGGCAGTTTTGAATTTTGAATTTTTTCGGCGCTCTTCAAAAGCCGGGAGGCCGACCACATTTTTTTTTGAAAAATCCGAGTCTCTTTCGTCTCTCTCTTTTGTTTTTCTTTCTTTTGACTTGTTTTTTTGATTTTCAGACTTTGGATCCATCTTTGAATATTGATTTTTGGAATTTGTTTTTTCAAAATCCTTCTCTTTTTCAAAACGTTTTCCCTTTTTTAAATCATCTTTTTTTCTCAAATCGGTTTGTTTTTTAAAATCATCATTTTTAAATGGTGCATTTTTCCAGACGCTCATGCCGTCAGAATTCGATTTATTTGTATTTTGCCGTTTTTCCGATTGAAAATTTGTTGAAGGAGACACCTCTTTATTTTTGTTTTCCCGCAAGGAGACACCCATCTGTCCGACAATTCTTCCAGCCAATCGGGAATGTTTATCCGCTTTTTTTTCCGCAAGCACAGATGGCGCGTTTTTAATTTCATTCTGTTTTTGAGATTCCAATATCCTTTGCCGCTTTTCAATTTCATCAACGGATGGAATTTTTCCGCGCGCCCCCAGAGTTCCTACTTTTTTTTCGGAAGCGACAACAGTTTTTCTCTCTCCGGCTTTTCCGATTTCCACCACACCATGCACGCCGGCTTGGCCAACCGGGATGGCTTTTGATTTTGCTTTTAATTTGGATTTTTTAGAATCCGCACGGCTTTTTCGATCGGGTTTTTTCCCGGGTGATTTATTTTGTGGCGAGCCGGCCACGGTTTTTTTCTGATCCATTTTCATCCCTCTGAAACGGAAATTTTCACTGATTTTGCTTTTTTACGGATTCATCATTAAAGACATTTTAAGCGATTTTTCGATGGATCTGTTTGCGTTTTTAAGTGTCGGGTTTCCATGTCCCGGATACAAACATTGAACATCCAATTTTGCTAATTTTTGAATGGATTCGGACATTTTTTCCGGCGCAGAATTTTTAAAATCAGACCGCCCGATTCCACCTTCGGAAAAAACAGTGTCTCCCGAAAATAACGATTTTGAATTTTTCTCATATAAACACATGCAACCGGATGTGTGCCCCGGCGTGAAAATTACTTCTAAAAATTCATCACAGCCATCTTCACCTTTTCCGATCCGGATTTTGTCACCTTCCTGATACAAAACATCCGGCTCCAAAGGAAATGTGCGAAAACCGAAATTCAAAGAACAGGACAACAAATCGCTCTTAAGAGCCGGGGCATCCGTCTCATAAATGCCGAGTTTTGCGCCGCTTTTTTGAAGAATCGCTTCAACCGCTCCGAAATGATCAAAATGCGCATGCGTCAAAATCACAAGCTCAATTTTAGAAACATCGGCCAATTTTTCAAGACCGGACATGACAAAATCAGGCGTCATTCCGGCATCAATCAACACGGTCCCATTGACAACATAAACATTTGAATCGTAGTAAGCCGGAACCAATCTTAAAACATCCATTTCACAGCCTCCTGATTTTAATATTCATTTTATTAATTTTGACAGCGTTACTTTTTAACGGCGATAATTCCCAAATGGTCGGCATGATACGGTGCCAAATCAAACGTTTTGAGAATTTTAAAAGATGCGCCCCACTCATTTTTTTCTAATTTTTTCATCTCTTCCTTAAAGACTTTTTTTGGGTTTTCCACCACATCAATGCTTCTTGCCTTCACGGATAAAATCAAATGCCCTCCATCTTTGAGGAAGTATTTTGAGTTCTTGCATGCGATTTCCGCTTGATTCGCTTGGGCAATGTCTTGAAAAACAACATCGACCGGCTCGACAATCGGAAAATAAAATTCCGGACGGGAGGCATCTGCCAAAATCGGAATGATATTTTTCCGGCGCTCGGCAAGCATAACTAAATCCCGCATCGGCCGGTCCGAAAACTCCACCGCGTAAACCAAACCGTTTCGGCGGGCCGAAACTGAATTTGTCTTGCTCTCTTTTGGAAAACCGCTGCCACAGAAAGCTAAAATATCCGACACGTGGCTGACCGTTGTTCCCGATGCTGCGCCCAAATACAAAATGTTGGAATCCGGCGCAATCGGAAGACTCGCACGTTTGTAATAAAGAGCGCCCAATTTACTTCTTTTCGGATCCCAAGACCGGAATTCTTCACCGTCAATCGAAAGTATTTTTTCGCCGTAAACAGAATGACCTGGCGCGGCGCTTTGAGTCAATAAATGAAATTTTCCCCAGACCTTTCCCTCAAAAACACCGTCGGAGAAAGGCCTTAACGGATTGTCTCCGGACTGCGTTTCCATTAAAAATCCCTCTTTTGATTTTGATTTTGGTTTTGATTTTCAGATGCCGGTTTTGCCGACCGGGTTTGTGTGGTTTTTGTCGCGTTTGTTACTTGTGATTTCTGTGTGCCCTGTGTTGGAGGTGATGTTTGTGTCGCCTGTTTTTTTTGCTTTTGTGCGTCTTCTTGGTAGAGCCGACCTGTTTTTTGAGCCCATCTTTTTTCAAGGTCGGGATTGCGTTTTCCGGAATAAAAATCGGTTCGGGCGGACAAACTGATGGCGGCGGCAAACGATCGGGCCATTTTTCCACGCAGGCGGTTTGGCGCCGTATTGAGTACCGGGTGGCTGAAAATCATACCGTGTTTCGGAGACGGTGCTTTTGACCGCAGATGTTTGAGCATTGCTTTTTTTGCGCCCATCACTTGGATGCTTCCGGCCGGCATCGATGCCAGATTTTTAAGTCCCCCCGCCATACTGATGAGGCGTGCGCCGAGCACAACACCGCAGAGGACCGACAAATTCGGAGCGGATGCATTCATTTTTTCCGAAATATAATTTTCAACGGCGGATTTTTGAGCATATAAGCCCTCAATTTCCTTTGCAAAGGATTGCAAAAGTGTTTGGTCTTTTCCGTCAAGCGCGGCCCCCATCTTCGATTGAGCGGCCGATTCCGGCACATTTGCCACGCGCGCAATGAAATCATCATCTAAGGCCAGTTCCGGATAGTAAAAACCATACCATTCAAACAGTCGCTCCGACAGCTGATTGGCGGTTTCATTCAAATCATCCAGCATTTCAACCGCTTGAATGATTTTTTGATCGTCAGTCAAAGACGCAGAAATTTGAGTGTGAGCGGCAGCAATGGCTACATCCAAAAGAAGTGCGTCATATTCTTCCAAAGACGCAACAAATCCGGATGAAAGGGCGAGTGCCGCCAAATCCGGCTGGACCTCAAAAACAGAATCGTGTTCGGAACCGGAATGAGATCCAAAACCGGAGTTAGATCCGAAACCGGAATTGAGACGGCTGATTTTTCCGGCATTTTTTTGACCGGTACGGTCCGACGGATTTTCAGAGCGGGCAGAAAAGGATAAGAAACGGTCTTTTAAAATAGCCAAATCCTTTTTTTCCAGAGAAACAACTTGGAAAACCAAACGGCCCGATTCATTTTTCAAAAGCCGAAGGTCACCAAACCAAACCGAAAAATCAAAATCATTCTCCCGGACATTGCAACCGGTTTTTTCAGGCATGCCAACTTGCTCCACTGTTGTTTGCTTTTGTAATCATCACATCGCTTCCTTTCGGCATTTTTTCAAGAAGGGTGGACTTAATATCTTCGGATTCATTTCGGCTTTCCGAAAACCCGTAAACGGCCGGACCAAAAGAACTGACGCCGGCGCCGTACGCACCGCATTTTTTCATTTCCATCATCAATGATTTGACTTCCGGCGGTTGAATTTGAACTTCATGTTTTTTAAATCCAAGTTTTTGAAGGCGGTCAATTGCGTTTCCAAGTGTTTCGATATCTTTTTCAATAATCGATGGAATGAGTTGCATTAAAACGATATGGGAAACTTCAAATGTTTCATCTTGAGGAACCGGGCAAACGCTTTGGAAAAATGTTTTTTCGGCATCTCCACTGATTCCGGTTTTTGGCGGAATGGCGACAATCACGTCCCAATCCGGAAAATCCATCCGAAGAAGCATATCGGCCGGTTTTGCCGTACTTCTCGACGAGGGGACAAATCCGTTTTTAGAATTGATTTTATGACCCGCGTCCACAATAAATCCACCTTTTTCAAAGGCCAGAACCCCGATTCCGGAGGTACCACCGCGTTTAGCTAAAACGGCCAGTTCCCGAATATTTTTGTTGAGCGCATAAAGTTCATTGACGGCTTTTGCGGCGGAAAGCGCCAACTGTGTTCCGGACCCAAGACCGATGTGCTGCTTCACATCCGAAAGCAGTTGGATTTCAATGCCCCGGCCTTCTTTGACATCCAAAAGCGGCGCAACGGATTTGAAAACATAATCGTACAGTTCCATTTCCGATCGGAATGAATTTCCTTCCGCGTCCAAAATTGAAAAATCGTCGGATTTTTGAGCGCGTAAAGTGACCCCGCCCTCTTTCAGAGCAAGGCCTGCGCTGCCGTCCTGCCGGCCAAAACCGCCGTTCATATCGATGAGTGTCATATGAACACGGGAAGGGGTGGCGATTTCAAACATAAAACATCACGTTATTGGTTCATAAATAATAGTAGTAAATAGTAAATAATGGTAAAATTTCAAAATATCTTTTTTGATTAAAATGGACAATAAAAACCAACCATATATAAATAGTCATGGAAAAAAAGAGAATGAACCCATAAAGTTCATCGTAAAGTTCGTTGGCAGGAGTTTTAAAATCAAAAACAGTTTTAATGACCGGCGCCGTCAAATCATTTTTTCAAGCCGGATTTTTCATTCCATGGCTTGCGTTTTCTTCTTTATTATTTTTTTGTTTTAATTCTTCATTTTTTTTGTCTTTATTTTTTTTATTTTTTTTATTTTTGTTTTCATCTTTTGCGAAATGGTGGCGGACAAAGTAAACATACACGTATTTGAAAAGGACCCAGCGAGTATTTTTATCCCAGATAAACCGGAGTGTCGGAATGTACAAAGCCGGGATCCAAATCGTAAACACAAAATCAGCGTCTTTTTGAAGTGTTTTTTGCGTCAAATCCGGATAAAAGAGGACGTTTTCTTCCACGTCTTTCATTAAAAGAGCGGCATTTTTTTGAACGCGTTTATTCTTTGAAGTTTTTTGAATTTCCGCCAGGCGGGCAACGATTGAACTTTTGAGCGTATGCAAAATGCCGTTGTAAATGGCGGTATCGGCCGGATCCGAAAATCCATAAACTAAATCCGTTGACAGTTTTTGAATATTCATTTTCAAAAGAACCGCCGAGGAAAACCGGACCGCCGGCGGAATTATTTTTAAAGCGGCGGTGATGGAATCGGATGTGAATTGAGCCGGGTCGGACAAATCAATATATTTTTCAAATCCGTCATCGAAATCCCCCTTTTCATCGAAATCCTCCTCTTCATCAAAATCCTCCTCTTTGTCGGAATATTTTGTTTCATCCGGAGGGTTTGCATCGATTGGTTTTGCATGGGTTTGCGCTTCAAATGAAACTTCATATGGATTTTCTTCAACATTTTCGTCTTCAACATTTCTGTTTTCAACATTTTCGTCTTCAAATGTTTCGTCTTCAAATGTTTTGTTTTCACATTCGGAAATCGCTTTCTCCTCTTCGTTTTTCAAATATGTTTCGTCTTTTGGTTTTGAGTTGTTTTCATCCGTCGGCATCACAAAAATCTCATATCCGTCGGCATAATTTTTTGATTTATTGATTTTGAGGCGGGCTTTTCCGTCAGCATCAAATAAAATACAGTAAACGCTTTTGTCGTGGATTTCTTCAGCCGGTATTTCGTCTTTGGGTTCATTTCCGGTTTTATTTTCAAAATTATTTTCAGAATTATTTTCAAAATCAGTTTTGTCATCCGTTTCTGATTTATCGTCCATATCGCCGGTTTTAAAGCGGTAAACCGGAAATTTTGAAAATAAAAGAACGGCAGAGACATTATTTTTAATTTTATTCCAGCCGTTTGCGGAAACAGATACGTCGACTTTCAGCCGAAGAAAAAAAGTCAGAAAAAAAGCAACCGCTAAAATGAATGCGACCGCAAACGCCAAAAAGGCGAACGCCCACAAAAGAGCCCATCCGAAATTCACAAAAGCGGTATCAAGCGTCATGAAAATATACCGGTACGACAAACAAGACTGGGAGACATGAAGATTTTAAATTTTAAGATTTTAAAATCTTGAAATTTTTCAAGTTTAGTCGGAACAATCGTCATCATCCACTTCAATAATGGTTGATCGGGATTGTTTGTTTCTCATGGATTTTACTTTTTCAATAACTGACGGAATCATTTCTATGAATTTGAGAATTTCGGTTTCCAGCTGCGTACCGTTGACGGTTAAAATTTCGGAAGTTTCCGCCGTTAAAATAATAAAAGCGACCGGTTCAATTTTCGCGCCGGCACCGCCACCGCCGCCATAAGCGCTTTTTGCGGCGCTGTCTGTTCCTTTCGCAGCCCCCTCATATCCGCCGCTGGCAAATCCGACCGACACTTTCGTAATCGGGATGATGGTTTTTCCGCATGCTTCAATCGGTGTTCCGATAACGGTTTTTGCGCTAACGATTCTTTCCAATTCTTCGGTGACTTCCGCAATAACTTCTTGAATGGTCATTTTAATACTTCCTTAAAAATAAAAATTAAAAAATCGGTCTGTTTCTTGATTTGTTGCTTGATTGATTTGTTGCTTGATTGATTTGTTATTTGATTTATTGCTTGATTGATTTGTTATTTGATTTGTTGTTTGTTATAAGAATGAACAGCAACACGAATTTAAATATAAGTCCTTACAACTTATTTTATTTTTTGTATTTTATTAATATTTCAACCCATTTAAACCCTTGTAAAATTTCTCCCCCAAAGAGTAAAATTAAAATTCCATCCGTCCTTTTTTAAATGACTATTTTATAATTATGATAGTCAAGGTCTACTTTTTTAATTTCTGGAGTTTTTAAAATGAAATATGAAATCAAAGGAACACCTTTTCCGGTGGTCACATGCTCTTTAGAAAAAGGGGAAACAATGGTCAGTGAAAGCGGTGCGATGTCATGGATGACCGATCGGATGAAAATGGAAACAACAACAGGCGGTGGACTCATGAAAGGTCTTGGTCGAATGCTTGCCGGAAATTCTCTCTTTTTAAACAATTATACGGCCGAAGAAGATTGCCAGAACATTACATTTGGCTCCTCCTTCCCCGGCCGAATTTTGGATTTTAAATTGGATGGAGGAAAAACACTCATCGCTCAAAAAGAAGCGCTTTTGGCGATGGAAAAAACAGTGGATATGGAAATGCATTTCCGGAAAAAAATCGGTGCCGGCTTTTTTGGCGGCGAAGGATTTATCATGCAGAAATTTACGGGAACCGGCCACGTCTTTTTGGAAATTGATGGTGACGTTGTTGAGTATGACCTCAAAGCCGGGGAAAAAATGTTCATTGAACAAAGCCATTTGGCCGCTATGGAAAGCACGGTTTCTTTTGACATTGAGACCGTCAAGGGCGCCAAAAACATCCTTTTTGGGGGGGAAGGACTCTTTTTAGGAACCGTTACAGGTCCCGGAAAAGTTTGGATTCAAACCATGCCGATGGCCGGCTTAATTAATATCGTTTTATCCAAAATACCGCCAAGAACCGGATAATTCAATTAATAAAAAATAAAAACCGGGATAGGAAGAAACTTTTTTCTTCCTTTTCTTCTTTTACGTTTTTTTATTTATTCTTTTATGTTTTTTTATTTATTCTGTTGTGTTTTTTCCCGAAAAAAAGGCTTTTAATTCTTGTTCCACTTCAGCCGGAGAAATATCCATAAATTCTTCCCGCTCCTCTTCGGGAAATTGGTTGTATACGGAATATTTCCAAAGACGGGACACCGATTTTTTTTGAAACCGCGCGTCTAAAAGAAGGCGGACGCCGAAATCATCCGGGGAACGGACCACCCGCCCCATCGCTTGTCGGACCCGGCGAATCGTCGGAACGGAAATCGCGAATTCCCAGCCCTTTTTATCTCCAAAAACAATGTCATAAGCGGCTTCAACGGCACGAATCCGATCATTGAGCGCGGGATAGCCGACACCGACCACAATCACCGTCCGGGCCCGCTTCCCTTGAAAATCAATGCCTTCGCTGAGCGTTCCAAGAATATAGCTGACTAAAACGCTGCGTTTTCCGGACTCGCCGATTTTAAAAAACTCTTCCCGGACGGCATTGGACGACACGCCGGCTTCGTCAAAAAGAACCGGAATACTTTCGCTTTGGATTTTTTCATGGTTTTTAAGCACATGAACATACCTTTCAGCTTCCGAAAAACTTTGGAAATAAATCAGGGTGTTCCCATCGGTTGCTAAAATGGCGGACACAATTGCATCTTCGACAGCGGCCAGTGTCTGCGCATCATCCCTTCGACTGGAAAACAAGGGGGGAACGGAAACGGCAAAAGTTTTCCGGTTTTTGGCAGGAAAAGTGAGCGGAAACGCAATTTCCGTACAGGCGCGCTCAATCCCAAGAGTCTCTTTAATCATGGAAAACGGCCGCAGGGTTGCTGACATCAAAACAAGCCCGCCCAAAGAATCAAAGAGCGGTGCCGTTACATTTTTGGGAATACAGGTGAACAGTTCCATCCGGCCGTAGATTTCTCCGGATTGCTGGTCACGGCGAATGTTTAAAATCGGGTAGTAATTCGGGTTTTCGGATAGCAGCAAATGCGCGGCCAAATAATCCGCGGCGACGCTGATGTTTGATTTTTTCCGAATGATATCGGCACCGGATTTGAATTTTTCGTGATACATCAGATCAATTTCATATCCAATATCGGAAACACTTTCCATAATCATTCTAAGAGAGGTTTCACTCAAAACCCGCCCTTCCTCTTGAGCATAGGTATTGATTTTTTTCAAAAAAACGCTTTTGACAACATCAAACCGTTCGTACGGATCGCTGATCCGGATGTCTTTCCAGTTTTTGCCGATTCGGTTGCGTTCGCCAAATTCCAATGCCTGGTCATAGGTTTCTCGAATCGCGGATAGGAAGCATAAAAGTATCTTTTGCGCATCCTCTTTGAGTTTTTCCGGAAATTTGTCCGCATGTTCTCCAATTTCTATGACGGCTTTTTCGATTGTTTTTTCGGAAATGACAATGGATGAGTGCGATCGTGCGGCATTTTCAATATTGTGCGCTTCGTCAAAAATTAAAATCAAATCTTCCGGCAATTTTTCAAGCCAGCCGAGCAAGGTCATAAAAATTTCCTGGCTTAAAACATGGTGGTAATTGCAAATGATGAGGTCGGCACGTTTGATTTCCCGCTTTAAAAGTTCGTACCCGCACATTCCACGCCCGTTTGCGTATTCGTTGATGTCTTCCGGACTTCGGACGTCGTCAAAAAGCCAATTTTTAAAAGCGGGTGATTCTATTTTGAGAACTTCATACAAAGGAGTGCAGGACAAATCCCGCTTTCGGTGAATTGTGTTTTCCATCTCTTGAATCTCTTTTTCAAGTTCCGCGCGGAGCCGGTTGTATTCAGGATCTTTGGTTGTTTTGTATTTTTCTGTGGCGTCCGCAAATTCTTTTTTGGATTTGAGCAGGTTGCGTTCCATTTCCAAAAGTTCGTATGTGTTTTCCGAAAGCGCCCGGCATTCCTCGTAATCTTTGTGCCGGGGGCACATGGCTTGTTTTCCTTTCATGACGGCGACATGGATATCGACTTTTCTTTTGATGTCGCGGGCTTCGTTGATGAATTGGACCATTTGTTGGTGAACGTTTGTCACGATGATCACTTTTTTGTTTTGGCGGGCGGCAATTTCAAGGGCCGGTGCAAGAGCGCTGAGTGTCTTTCCCGTTCCGCAAGCGCCTTCAAAGAGCACAACTTCTCCCTTTTCCAAAGCGTCGGCTATGTACCGCATCGCTTCCGCTTGGTTGGGATAGCAGCTTTCTTTGGTGAAATATTTCATAAATCCGGGAACGGGTGAAGAATCCATGACGATACCGATTCAATGCTTTTGAATTATTAAATCCTATGATGTAGAGGGTGAAAGTATTGAAATGAACAGGTGACCAAATGAACAAAAGAATGAATGAAATCATACCTTCGGGTTTCAATTTATACCTTTTCATTTTTTTGTGTTTTTATTATTTGTGTTTTTTATTATTTGTGTTTTTGTTGTTTTTTCGTATTTTTGCGCCGCCGCGCGTTATGGCGACAAATTTTAGATTTTTTCAACAAAAACGGTGGGCGGTTTTATTCATATTTTGTTATTTTGTTGTTTGTTATTTTGTTGTTTGTGTTTTAGTTTTTGCGATTTGTTGTTTTTGCGATTTGTTGTTTTTCACCGCCTCCGCACGCGTTACAGTGACATTTTTTTTCAATTTTTTTCAACAAAAATCAACCCAGGCTTTTAAAAATATTGGTAAATTTGCAGTATCCGCTTTCATTTTTTTAAAATTGTAAAATTGTTCCGAAAAATTATTTTTGGATTTTTTTTATTTTTCGAATCGGCCTGAATCACCACGATCTCAATGTTTTTTCCGGCGGTAAGTCCGTAATTGTTGGATGTGTTAAAATCGCCGCCGACACCCACCAAAACACTGGAAACGGTTGAATTTTTGCTGTCGTTTCCGGTCAAAATGAGTTTTTCTCCGGGAGACCATTTTCCATCTTTGATGGTCTGTGCATTCATTTTTTGATAATTCGAATTTTTGTCGGTGGTGTTGAGATGAACATAAATAATTTCAATGCCGCCGTCCGCCATTTTTCCTTCCTGTCCGGGAATTCCGTGGTACGAATTGCCGTTTCCGGTGATCTTTAGGGATGTCCAATCCAAAGGAATTGAGTTTCCACCAGCGTTTTTAAGAATCAGATAATTGTCTTGAAACCGGACGGAATCATTGGCATGGTCACCGCAAAATGCCGCATCCAGCTCGATTTTGACCGGTTTTGGATTGGATAAATCGTGAGAATCCATCCAGTCGCCGGCATACAAAAAAAGTCCGCCGCAGATCACAAAAACAATAAAAACAAGCAGAATCGCTGAAATGACCGGGCTGACCCCTTTTTCCGAATCCCAAAAGTGGTCGACCGATTTTGTAATGGATTTTGTAAGTTTCATAATTTTTGGTTTCATAAGAATCAAATGTAAAAAAATAAAAAATGATTTAAACGATTCGTTTTTTTTAAAATCGGAAGCTTTTTAAAGCAAACCAAAGCAAACCAAAGCAAACCAAAGCAAACCAGCAGACCAAAGCAAACCAGCAGACCAAAGCAAACAAGCGAACCGGCAAACCAAAGCAAACCCGGGTTTTTCAAAAAATCCGGGTTTGATCCGAAACGAAAGTTATAATTATTTTTCCGCCGTTTGTGCAGTATGTCTTTTTTATCCGACCTTGAAATCCGCGAATTGATGAAAACAAATCCGCCCTTAGTTGAAAATTATACGGATTTGAATCTTCAAATCCAGCCCAACGGCTTTGAAATGACCGTCTCTGAAATCTATGAATTGTCCGGCGCCGGCACGGTTGATTTTGATAACAGCAAACGAAAAACGCCCGCCAAGGATGTTCTTTCGTTTGGCAACGACGGGTGGATCCATTTAAGCCCGGGAATTTATTCTGTTGTTTTAAATGAAATCGTAAATATTCCCGGCGACATCGCTGCCATTGCGCTTCACCGTTCCAGTTTGGTCCGAAGCGGCGTGACCCTTGGAACAGCGGTCTGGGATGCCGGTTACCGCGGACGGAGCGAATGCTTAATGATTGTTCATAATCCGGCCGGATTTGACCTTCAGAAAAACGCGCGCGTCATGCAGCTTCTTTTTTACCGGCTCGGAACCGGTGTTGAAAATTTGTACAACGGTGTCTATCAGAATGAAAATCTGAAAAAATAAAAATAAAATAAAATAAAATAAAATAAAAAGATCGACCACCGTTTTTCTATTTTTTAAAAAAATGTGTTGCTGTAACGCGCGCAGCGGCGCAACATAAAAAAATCAATCATCTGAAAACGGAACCAGATCGCATCCGCCGCATTTGGAGCACATGGTTTCGGATTTTTCGGGATGCAAATCATATTTTTCGCAAATTCTTTTTTGTATTTCATACAATTTCAGCAGGCGCTCTTTGGAAGGTCTTTCCATGAAGCATTCGCCCGACCGGAGTTTATTTTCAAAGACCGGCCGCAAACAGGCGATAACGCCGATTTTGGCCAAATCCTCCACCGTTTTTGTAATGTCGGAATCGGATTCTCCCAGGCCGACAATTAAGTTGCTGTAAACGCGTCCTTTCCCAAAAATCGCGACCGAATTTTTCAATTCTTCAAAAACATCCTCATAGGAAAGCCCCGGGCAAACCCGTTCAAAAATTTCCGGGCTGGCCGCTTCCACATTGAACTTGACTTCTACGGCGCCGGCGTCTTTGAGATGTTGGGCACCGTCTTTTGTCACGTAAATGGAAACACCGATTGGAACACCATATTTGATAAGTTCGGGCATGAGTTGCATGACGCGCGCCAATTCTCCTTCCGGCGATTCTTCAACGCCGGATGTGATGGAAATCGCGGACACGTTTCCTTTTCCTTTGTCAAACGCTTCCTGAATGATTTGAAGGGTTTCAGATTTGGATTTTGTGTGTCCTTGCAAAAGCGGAACAGTACAGTATTTGCAATTGAAAATACATTTTTCCGACAAATTAATGTAGGCTTGTTCCGGACAGTGTGCCAAAACCTTTTCAATTTTTCCGGTTACAATCGGCTCATTTTCATACAAAACAACAATTTCGTCGGAGCCGACATGATTGGAACCGGCATAATTGAAATCAACGTTATTGGAATCGGTTTTTTTGGAATCGGCTTTTTTGGAATCGATTTTTTGAATTCGAACGGGCGAATTTTTGTCCAAGGACAAGCGAATCCGGTGCCCGCCGGAATAAATAAAAACAGAGCCTTCGCTTCCGGCACTCGGGCCGGCGGTCGATTTTCGGGTTGCCGGAATCAGCCCGTGGTCAACGTTTGCCGTTCCGATGGAAAGCAAAAATGCTTTTTTTTCGGTGGTCAACGGCAGAGAATTTGTTTTTGAAGGGAGTGTCATAATAATTCGGCAGTGTTTGAATGAATTGGATTGAATGAATTGGATTGAATGAATTGGATTGAATGAATTGGATTGAATGAATTGGATTGAATGAATTGGATTGAATGAATTGGATTGAATGAATCGGGTTGGAATTTTGTTCTTGATATATTTAAAAGTAGCAGAGATGAAAAAGCAAAGATTTAAAAAAGACATTGTTTGAATTGATGGGTTTCAAATATAATTCAAAGAGTTGAAAGTCTAAAAAAAATTCACAGTTCATCCCCAAAAAAACGTGGCCAGGAAATCTTTTCCCAAACGTTTAAATTTAATTCCTTCAGCCGGGTCAAATACGCGTCCGCGTCTCCGGTTGCCGAAATAAAATAAACCATGAGAAGCATCAAATCTTCATTTTGGGTGACTTCCCCGTATTCGCCTAAAATAATAAAAGATTCATAAGCAGATTCATGAATGTTTTCCCTTGAATTCAAAAGCAAATGTTGTGCGTATTCTTCCATTTCTTTTTCGGAGGCGTTTTTTATGCTTGAAATATTATTTTGACTCAAAAAAGATTCAAAATTATCGATCACAGCGATTCTTTTTTGAAATTCCGGGCCGATTCCATATTTTTGAGTCAGGTAATTTGAAAAATGAGTGTTTTTCATTTTAATCACAGATTATTTTCATGATTTTGATTGGCAGAACGTTTATGGATTTTACGTAATCAAAAAGCGTTTTTCGTATTAAACAAGTCTCAATATAAATTGATTTTTAATCCATTTTAATTTCTTTATCGTTTACCGGAAAAATATTATTTTAATAAATAATTTATATTTTGTTGAAATAATTAAAACTGTTAATATAATAGTATTTCAAATAAAATATATAAAGTCTTTATTTCATATTTCAAAGTTACAGATATTGGATTTTCGGCATCTTGAAACGAAAATAAAAAAACATGCCAAATCCATTTTTCTTTTTTGTGTTTCTTGTTATTTTGATCATATGAGTTGTTTTCATGCGTTGGAATATTCGAAAAATAATTGTTGTTTGTATTGCCTTGATGATTTTAACCCCTTCTTTTTCTTTTGCGGCCGAGTCGGAGTCCGGTTCAGGCTCCGGTCCCGGTTCTTCCGGCTCAAATGTTGAACACGGTTCTTCAAATGAAGGGTCGCAATCTTCGGATTCCGCACGAAATTCTTCCTCAAATGATGTATCACAAAATACATCATCCAAACCTAAATCAGATAATGGCGAACAAAATAATTCCAATTTATCCGATCAAAAACAACAAGATAAAACTGATGAAAGCGAAGTTGACCAAGAGCAACTCCGTGAAAATGAAGCTGAGAAAAAGGAGGAACAAAATCAAGCAATGGCTGCCGCGGCAACCAATGTGACTCCGGAAATCAATATGTCTTCTTACACGTCCCCACAGATTGATTTTGGTTTTGCGAACGACGCTTATCTGACCAGTCTTTTTTCCGGCGCTGCTGTTTATTCTTATCCGGTTCAAGTTCCCAAAGGAATTGCGAACTTCCAACCGAAAATTGATTTGACTTACAACAGCCAAGGAGCCAGCCGCACATATGGTTGGCTTGGGGACGGCTGGCAGCTGAATGAATATTACATTCTGCGGGATGTCAATTTCACGCCACAAAACACAACGGATGATAAATTCAAATTGATTTTTGACGGTCAAAGCCATGATTTAATCTACAATACAACAGAAGGCCGTTACCATACGGAAATTGAATCTTTCCTCTACATCCAAAAAGAAACCGGGGCTTCCAACCAAAAAGGAGATTATTGGATTGTGAAAGCGAAAGATGGAACACAATATCGTTTCGGCTCCACGGCGGATTCCGAAATGATGAATTCGGTCACCGGACGAGATTATGTTTCCAAATGGAATTTGGACCAAATGAAAGATGTCAATGATAATTTAATTGAGTACAAATATGTGAAAAATCCGGCTACCGGTGAAATCGGCGCGGCTTATTTGAAAAATATTACCTACAACAACGGAGATACCGTTATTGAATTTGAAAGAACGGCGAAACCGGTTGCTTTTAACCAATTCAAAGACGGAACGCAGATTGCTGAGAAGTCTCTGCTTTCAAAGATTGTGGTTTGGAATAAGGAAGAAAATGTTTACCGGTATGAAATTGAATATGAAAAAGTTGACAACCGCATGTTTTTGGAATCCATTCAATTGATTGGTTTGGATGATGAAAGCCTGCCAAAGACGAGTTTTGAGTACAATAACGGACCTAGAAGTTTTGTCAATTCTAATTTGGTTCTTCCGACATATTTGATTATTGATGGAAAAAGAGACATGGGCGCTTATATTGTTGATTTAAATGGTGACGGTCTTCAAGACATTATACAATCTACATATCTTTATCCTTCGGGCGGGCCCACATTCATTGACAATAACACATGGATAAACAACGGTACGGCTTTTGTCAGAAATACGACATGGAATTCACCTGTATTTTTTACAACGCATTACGATAGAGCTAATCATTGGCAAGGTGTTCAAATTGTTGATATTAACGGTGACGGTCTTCCGGATATTGTTCAAGCGGCTCATTTTAGAAACTCAGCCAATCCGACGAAAAAAACATGGATTAATAACGGATCCGGTTTTGTTTTAGATAACAATTGGACACTTCCGACAGTTTTTGTTTCAAATGAAGAAGATAAAGGCGCCCGGCTTGTTGATTTGAATGGTGATGGGCTTTTGGATATTGTTGAGTCTTATTACGTTTCTCTTCCTTATTCAACACATAACATAAAAAGAGCCTGGATCAATAACGGTAACGGATTCACAGCAGACAACAGTTGGGCCACATCATTGCCTCATTTTTCTGTTGGAGGGCACGATCAAGGCACTCGATTTATTGATATTAACGGAGACGGTCTTCCGGATTTAGTTCATTCTTATATAAATTCGGGTTCTTACTCAACAACCCGAATTAATAATGTTTACATTAATAATGGAACAGGCTTCACATATGATTCAAATTGGTTAATACCGAATTGGATTATACATTATGGGGAAGACTATGGTTTCCGATTTGGAGATGTGAACGGCGACGGTCTTCCGGATGTCCTTCACTCCTCTCAATACGCAACGAGTTCTGATTCTTATGCAAATTTCAATTATGTTTTAATAAATACAGGTTCCGGTTTTGTACAAGACCCGAATTTAAATCTCCCAAGCCATACGACATGGAGAAGTGGTGTTGAAATTACGGATATCAATGGCGACGGACTTTCTGATTTTATTCAAAGCAGTTATGTCCAAAGTGCTCACACTTTTATCTACAAATCTACTTTGACGATGTCCCCATCATCTCCCAATCTTCTCACCAAAATTCATCACTCAGCCGGCTCCACAACCAAAATCGATTACGATGTTTCCACCAGATACAACAACACACAGGAAAATGGGAAAGCCGGCCTTTCGGTTCCCATAAATGTTGTCAAAAAGATAGAAACCGATAATGGACTGACCGGAAACCAGAAAACCGTTTCAACCATCAATTATGATTACAAAGGCGGGCTCATGGTTATTAAACCGAAAGGTGAATCCGAATTCAGAGGATTCAAACAAGTGACGGTAAATGATGGTCGTTCGGTTGCGGAACATTACTTCCATCAGGATGAAGCCAAAAAAGGAAAAGAATATCAGGCTATTCAAAAAGCTGTAAATGGCGATCTTTATTCCAAAACGGAAAACGTTTTTACTTCTGTGAATAATTCCGGCGTTTACACGGTTCTTTTGAATAAATCCACGCAATCTTTGTATGACAAAAAAACAACGCCGGTTGTTTCGGAAACAGAATATAGCTATGATGCTTACGGAAATGTTATTCGTGTGTTGAACAAAGGCGACTTGTCAATTTCCGGTGACGAAAGAACAATTACAATAGACTATGTTTACAATACAAGCAGTTGGATCTTAAATTGTGTGAAACGCGAAAAAGTGGAAGGACAAAATTTGGAAAAATTATCGGAAAAGACTTTTTATTATGACAGTGCCGTTTCTTTGGATGTCGTTCCATCTCACGGATTAATGACAAAATTTGTCACTTGGAACAATGCCGGACAAGATGTTGTCCAAGAGTTTGATTACGATTCTTACGGAAATCTGATTGAGCAAAAAGATGGAGAAGGATACGTTACAACAGCGGAATATGATTACGATTTCAGTTGTGTTTATCCGGTCTCGACAACGAATGCGCTTGATCAGACAACGCTTTTTGATTTTGATTTGATTCTCGGTAAAGTTCAAAAAGTGACGGATCCGAACGGATTTGAAACGTTCATGGAATACGATGGTCTCGGGCGCTTGACTCAGATCATCCGGCCCTACGACACACCCACTTTCCCGTCGGTTTCTTATACGTATTTCATTGGCGAAACCATGCCCAAATACATCCAAGTCTCCGTCAAAGAAGGAATCGGAGATAACAATGGGTACTTTGATTCTTGGAAATATATGGATGGTCTGGGGCGCGTCATTAAAACGGAAATGGAATCTGCAGATACTTCTCAAAACATCATTCAAGAAACATATTATGACAATTATGGAGGCATTTTTAAAATCGTCGCTCCAAGAATCAGCAGTGAACCGGCTTTGGAAACGGTCAATACTTACGATTCTTTTGGAAGAATTATTCAAACCAAAAATCCGGATGGAACAACTCGAAGAATAGAATACGACCAATTGAAAACGACCTACTTTGATGAGCGTTCCAACAAAATCCAAATGAATAAGGACATTTACGGAAACATTGTCAAAGTTACGGAATTCAATGGTGATGAAATCTATGAAACAAATTATCAGTATGATTTGATGAATCGGTTGGTCAAAATTGTTCCTCTGCAAAATTATGTGATTCCGGATATTTCATTTTCCGAAGAGTCGGATTCCGGAACGAGCTCCGGAACAGAATCCGGCTCCGGTACAGGGGCCGATCCGGATTCTACGGTTTCTTATCCGTATCCGTACCGTGTGGCAAACACAACCCTCGCGTACAATTCATTGGGTCAACAAATTGAAATCGATGATCCGGACATTGGTGTTTGGGAATATTCTTATGATAAGAATGGAAATATGATTTCAAAAACAGATAAAAGAGGAATTGTAACATCTTATGAGTATGATGCACTCAACCGTCCGACAAAAATTGATTATCCGACAGATTCGGATGTTATTTTTGAATATGACTTGGGAACCGTCGGAACGCTTTCATCCGTAACCTCCGATGTGACGGTAAAATCCTACTCTTATGACCAAAGATTGAGAATGATTGAAGAAATCGTTTCTATCGAAGAAACTGTTGTTGAAGATGAAAATGAAATCATGTCAGCGATGAGATTGATGTCCGGAAAATCTTCTTCTTTAGAGTTTTCCGACTTTAATTCAACGCCATATTATTCCAAATCCATCGGAGTAGCGCCGATTAATCCGGCTTCCGCCCATTTGAAATCAGCTGAAGTTGTTCAAGTGGATTCGATGACAAGAGAAATCATATCTTTTGACCCCTCTTCTTTTAATTCCACAAAAGGGGGCATTTTTGATATCAAGATTTCAGATTTGAAGTCTCAAGCCGGTTCGAAATTAACCACCCGGCCGGCAGGTCCAACAACAATTGATTTGGGGATGGCTGAATCTATTACGTTAAATTCTGCCACCAATTCCGCCTCCAATTCTGCCACCAATTCTGCCACCAATTCCATCACAAATCCCGTCACGGGTTCTTTTTCAAATGAGGAAGACATTACGCTTCAATTGGAACAAGACGGTTTTCATGTCAAACAATTGAATTTAACGAATTTGCGTGTTTCAATGTATGCCGGCGACAAAGCTCATATTTATCTCAACGGCATGGAAGTTTTGCGGTTTACGGATTCGGCTTCTGGTGGTACGCTTCAAATCTTGAATGAAAACGGTGCACAAATCGGAATCATTCAAAGCGTTAACGGGAACCCGAGTTATGAAAACACGGTTTTCAACGTTTCGTTCACTTCTAATCCGTCGGAGCGGACAATTCAAATCCAAAAGTTAAGAAGCGGCCAACTTCTTGGAACATATCAGTATTCTTATGCGACAAATAATCCGATAACGGATATCCAGGCGTACATGATCGGATATGCTTCCGGTTCCAATTACATCAACAGTAGTTATAGTGTTCTTTATGAGCCGGTTGAAGAACCGGATCCGGAAGAGCCGGAAACAGCAACGGAAACAATTTCCGGGGATTTTGTCAATGAAGATGAAGTTATTGTTCAACTGGCTCAAGAAGATGCGGTTTTGAAACAATTGGATTTGACGAATTTGCGCTTTTCGATGGGTGCCGGTGATATTGGCCGGATTTATTTCGACAACAAAGAAATGTTCAAATTCGTCGATACTTCAGGCGGCGGCACTCTTTACATTTACAATGAGCAAGGGGCTCAAATTGGAACGATTTCAAAAATCAACGGAAATCCCGGTTATGAAAATATGACCTTTAACATAACTTTCACGGAAGATTCCGGCAACCGGTCAATTCAAATTCAGAAGTATTGGAGAGGCAATTTAAATTCGACAACTAATTATTCCTATGTGACAACAGAGGATATTTCGGAAATGAAACTCCATCTGGCGGGTTATCAATCCGGCGTGAACTACATCAGCGGCGAATATGCGGCCCTTTATGAGTTGATGGAAAATGAAGAAGAGCCCGAAGACCCTGACCCTGAAGACCCGGAGAATCCAGAAGATCCGGAGAACCCTGAAGACCCCGAGAATCCAAATGATCCGGAAGATCCTGAGAACCCCGAAGATCCTGAGAACCCTGAAAATCCCGAAGACCCCGAAGATCCTGAGAACCCCGAAGATCCCGAAGAGCCGGAAAATCCCGAGGACCCGGATGTTCCGTTTGAATATCCTTCTTCCTTTACG